>CAWGKP010000016.1:0-295054 GCA_963823185.1 uncultured Acidobacteriota bacterium | reverse complement strand
TATTCGCGCGCCTGACGCGCGCTCCGCGCTCTACCGCGCCGAGAGCCCCGAATCGGCGCTGAGACCTCGGTATGCGCGGAAGGCGTTCTTCGCCGGCGAAATCGCCAGCACCAGCAGGAAGGCCACGCTCGTCAGCGCAAACAGGCGTCGCAGCGGCAAGCGTCTCCTCCTCCTAAGAGCCCGTCACGGGAGCCCAGGGCCAGACGAAGACAAGCCGGGTCCGCGGAAGACGTTCCGATCAGCCTGAGGACGCCGGCGACGACCGCGAACAGACCATGATCCATCGCGAGATGCGGTTCGCGAGCTTCCGCGAAGGCGCCCGCGCTCTCTCCCGCGGGCCGCGAACATCGCGACCAGATGCCGGCCGACGGAATGACGATCGGCCAGCACTCGAAGGCTCCGAAGAGCCCCAGAATGGCGGCGGTGAGGCCGGCCAGAAGCGGCGTGCGCCCGCGCCGCTCCGGCCCAGAATGACCGGCCGTGAGGTTGACGCGCGCATACGGAATGACGACCAGCGCCACCACGACGAGCAGCGGCATCAGGACGCCCGCGACGACCGGCGGGAAGTCGTGCAGGAGCTCCTGAAGTCCGAGGAAGTACCAGGGGGTCTGGCGGGATTAGGGTTCGAGGGATTTTGCGATTCCCTTGAGTGGCGCGTCGAGCACGATGCCGCCAGAGCCAATCGATGACGACCAGCTGAAAGAGGATGACCTCGCGCAGGATCAGGTTCGGGAACGTCTGACGTACTTTCGTCGGTCGTCCGGACCGCGGGCCGCCGATCGGGGCGCACGAGGGCCACGCGCCGGGGTGTGGCGAGCGGGTCGATCGATTCCACGAGGTCGAGCGGCGGGAGTGTGCTCATCGGACCTCCTCCCCGTCGGAAGCGTCCTCCGGCGGGCCCTGGACGCCGCCGTCCTTGCGAACCCGCCAGATGTGCACGGACAGCATCAGCACGAGGGCGAGCGGCAGGACGACGCAGTGCAGGACGTAGAAACGCAGGAGCGCGTTCTCGGACACGATGTTGCCGCCGAGAAGGAGGAAGCGCGCTTTCTCGCCGATCAACGGCGCCTCCTTCGCCATGTTGGTCCCCACCGAGACCCCCCAGAAGGCGAGCTGGTCCCACGGCAGCAGGTAGCCGGTGTAGGAGAGCAGGAGGGTCACGATGAGCAGCACGACGCCCACGACCCAGTTGAACTGGCGGGGGGGCCGGTAGGCCCGGTGGAAGAAGACCCGCATCATGTGGAGAAACGCAGTGAAGACCATCAGGTGCGCCGCCCACCGGTGCATGTTCCGGAGAAAGAGGCCGTTGTCGACGACGAACTCGAGCTCTCGCATGTCGCGATAGGCCTGCGGGACGGAGGGGTGGTAATAGAACATGAGCAGCACGCCGGTCGCCGTCAGGACCAGAGCGCAGACGAGGGCGATGCCGCCCAGCCAGTAGGTTACGTGAAGCGAAGCGTCTTTTCGCGCACCTTGACGGGATGGACGTGCAGGAAGAGGTTCTCGAAGATGACGAGGGACCGATTGCGGTTCGTGTCGGCGGCGCCGTGGCGGACGATCGAGCGGTACACGTCCGATTCGCGAACGCGCCGAAAGGCGGAATCGAGAGACGACGTCCTCATGCCTTGAACACCTTTCCGTGGGGAACGACGATCGCCGTGTCCACGAGGAGCGCTCCGGAAGGGTCCAATCCGACCTCGAGCCACGGAAGCGGGCGCGGCGCCGGCCCTTCGACGACATTGCCTTCGAGGTCGAAGCGGCTCCCGTGGCAGGGACAGGCGATCACGTTCTGGTCCGACAAGAACCGCGTGATGCAGCCGAGATGCGTGCAGACGGCGGAGAGCGCGTAGACGCCTCCGGGTCCGCCGATGACGTAGGCCCGTTCCTCTTTGTTGAGCCGAACGGTCCCGTCCGGATAATCCGACGGATCGCCGGCTCGGAACGTGGTCGGTGGCTCGAAGAGAACCTTGGGCTTGAGGAAGTCGAGGGTGACGAGGCCGGAGCCGACGGCGGCCGCCGCGCAGGCTCCGGTGCCCACGAGCGTGAAGAAGCTGCGCCGGTCCGTGAGGTCCGGCGGGATCGCGGCTTCGGCGTCGCGCTTTTCAGGCAACGGAGTCCTCCCTCGTGAGAAAACTCTGCATCGTGATGGTTCCCGCAGGGCATCGGGCGGCGCAGAGGCCGCAGCGAATGCAGATTTCCTCGTTCTTGATCAGAATGGCGCCCGCGCGCCGGCCATCGATCAGAATGGGAGCGAGCTCGCGCGCGGCCGGAGGCAGCGCGCGCACGCCGGCCGCCGGGACGATCTCAATGCAGTCCTCGGGACAGATGTCCTGGCAACCGCCGCACAGGATGCACTCGGTTCCATACTCCGGGTCTTCGGCAAAGGCCGTATTGGTCCAGCACTGCAGGCAACGGGAGCCTTCCCGCCGCGCCTCCCGCTCGCCGAAGCACTCTTCGACTTCGGCGATGCCGATCCGGCGGGAGATCGGCCGGGTCGGTGGCTTCTGGCGCGGAATGCTCTCGAAGTCGAGCCCGCGCTCGTATCGGGGGTGGACCGCGATCTCCACCAGACCGTCGAATTCGGGACGCGGTTTGCCGCGCAGATGCTCGTCGATCGACCGGGCGGCGCGCTTGCCGTCCGCGACGGCGCTGATGGCGATGCGGGGGCCAAACGCCGCGTCCCCTCCGGCATAGACCCCCGGCGCGGTCGTCGCGAGTGTGGCGGAGTCGATCGCGATGCGGCCGCCGCGCGTCTCGATTCCGTCTTCGGGCCGTAGGAACGAGAAGTCGCCGGTCTGGCCGATCGCGACGATGACCGTGTCGGCGGGAACGACCGACTCGGAGCCGACGATGAACTCCGGGGCGAACCGGCCCTTCTCGTCGAAGACCCTCGAGACGGAGAGAAACTCGACTCCAGTAACGACGCCGTCTTTCCCGACGAAGCGCTTGGGTCCGATCCCGTGGAGGAAGGAGATCCCCTCGCGGGCGGCCTCTTCGATCTCTTCGGCGGCCGCCGGCATCTGGCTCTCCGATTCGAGGCTGCAGACGGTCACCTCGCGGGCGCCGAACCGGATGGCGGTGCGCGCGACGTCGAGCGCCTGAACGACCGAGAGGTTGCGCTGCAGGTTGTCCTGCTCGCCTCCCCGCGCGGCGACCCGCGCCACGTCGAGCGCCACGTTACCGCCGCCGATCACGAGGACGCGGCGGCCCATCTCGACCTTGTACCCGAGGTTGATGTTGAGCAGATAGTCGATGCCCTTGAGCACGCCGTCGAGCTCGATGCCTTCGACGGCGAGGTCGCGGCTGCGCATCGCGCCGACCCCGAGGAAGATCGCGGCATATCCCTGCGCCCGAAGGTCCGCGAGCGTGAACTCATGGCCGAGCCGCGCATTGGTCGTGAGCTCGACGCCGAGCGAAAGGATGGCGTTGATCTCGAGCTGGATCAGGGCCCGCGGCAGTCGGTACTCGGGGACCCCCAACCGGAGCATGCCGCCGGCGACCGGCGCGCCCTCGAAGATCGTCACCGGGTATCCCATCAGCGCCAGATCGTGGGCGCACGCGAGCCCCGCTGGTCCGGATCCGATCACGGCGACGCGCTCGCTATGACGCTGCTCGCGATGGCCGTAGATCTCGGCGAGGACCGACAGGTCGATCATGCTTTCCACGCCGAACCGTTCGGTGACGAACCGCTTGAGGGCCCGAATGGAGATCGGGGCGTCGAGCTCGCCGCGCCGGCAGACGCTCTCACATGGCGCCGCGCAGATGCGGCCGCAGATCGACGCCAGCGGGTTGGGCCGGCGCGCGACCGCGTAGGCCTCCCGGTACCGGCCCTCGGCGATCATCGAGACGTACTTCCCGGCTTCCGTGTGGACGGGGCACGCCCACTTGCACGGGAAGTTGCGCTCGAGCCACTCGCGGGGAAGCTCGGCCACGAGACCTACTTTGCGATCTCGAAGTTGACTTCGGTCGCACCCGCGACCGTCACCGGCTTCTCGGCGGCCTTCAACTTCGGGTGCCAGACCTTGACCGTGTAGCTGCCGTCCGGGACATCGCCGATGTGAAAGCTGCCGTCGGCTTTGGCCGAAGCGAAATACGGCGTCGGAACCGCGACGACGTAGGCCTCCATCTCGGGATGGACCTTGCACAACAGCACGGCGGCGCATTCCTTCTTGAACGTGTAGCTCTTCGACTCGCCCTGGGGCCATGTGCCGAGATTGAACTTCTCGGCGCACGCCTCGGGCGTAAAGACGTTGTGCAGCACGGCGTCCGAGTTGAGGAAATCCACCGTCGTCCCGACGAGCACCGGAAGGATGTGCGGGGAGAAGACGAGATTCTTCTGGTCGATCCTCGCGTGCTCCTTGGGAGCGGGGAACGTCTTGCCGGCGATCGCGCCGATGTAAACGACGGCGTCCGCGCAGTCCCGCACTCCCTTGCAGGTGACCTTTCCGTGCAGGTCACCGGCGGCGGCCGGCCAGGCCACGGCCAGAATCACCAGGGCCAGACAGCTTTTTCGCATGGTTTTGAACTCCTCTTTCTTAAAAGGCCGCGCGGACCAGGGTCGAGATCGTGTAGTTCTTGGAATTCGAAGGATCGCCGTTGTACTCGAGCAGCAGCTTGACGTTGGCGTAAGCGAGGAAACTGAAGTTTCCCGTCATGATCTTCGTGGCCGGCGCCGTGGGATCTGCCGGAAGCAACTGCTGATAGCGGAAGGAAGCCTGGAACGGTGGACTGAACACGTAGTCGGCTTGCACGAACCAGGACTTGTAGATCGCGTGCCTGGTGGCGAAGAGGTCGGAGGTCGACAGATAGAAGAGCTGAAGGTTGTCCTGACCCTCGAGCGCACCGCCGAACACATTCAGGGGTCCGACATAGACCGACCCGTAGACGCCGTACCGATGAAAAGTGGCGTCCTGTTCGTCGAAGGGCTGGCCGGAGGGATCGGTGACCTCGTAGTTGACGCCGCCGCCGTTGCCCCAGTAGCCGAGGACGCCCACCCGAAACGACGTCTCCTCCCAGTTCTCGGGCGGCAGATTGACGCCCGCCGACGTGCCGTCGAGCGCGAGCCCGCCGAGCTTGTAGTCGACGCGTGCGTAGACATCCTTCTGGGTGGTGCTGCCGAAGGCGCCGTTGGGCCCACCCGGCCCGATCGGACTGTCGACGCCGACGACGTACAGAAGGCGGTGTGCGACGATCCCGTACATCTCGATTGCCCTGGCGTTTGCGGGCATGCCGACGCCGCAGGAGTCGCTCTCGCACAGCCCGGTGCCGCCGTTGAAACCAATCGGGTTGTAGTCGAAGAACGTATCGATTCCGCTGTCGGTCATGATCCACATTTCCTGGAAGCCGTCCCAGGCGTTCGGCGCGAGTTTTCCGACTCGGAAGTTGAACATGTGCTCCGGGCCGAACGCGTTGACGAAGTCGAGCCGCGCGTGCTCGATCTCGACCTCGGAGCTGCCGTCGGGAAGCTCCCCGTAGGTCAGCTCGCCGAAGAAGCTCATGTGTTTGCCGAGCGTGCCCGCCGTGAAGAGGTTGGCCTCCTGAGGAAACTGGAAGTCGTTGTGCACGATCTCGCGGCCCGCTTCATCCTCACTCGAGGCGTAGAGGTCGGCCATCTTGACGTTGACCGCGAGCGGCGCGTTGCCCGGAAGCGTGCCCGGATAGACCATCTTCGGCCAGATCTTTTCGTAGGCCTCGGACCCGAGGGAGACCGGGACTTGCTTGACCTGCTCCTCGGTCTCGCCCGGCATGCGGTACCCGTTCAGGCGAAACGCCTGGCCGAAAGGGTTGAGCTTCGGAAAGATCGTGTGACAGGTCTGGCAGGAGGTCTGGTACTTGCGAGAGAACACGGGAACGGCTTCGGCGGGACGCGCCCCGGCGCCGAGGAATACGTAGCCGACCGACAGGAACGCGAAGACGATGCAGAGACCACGCTTCGAGTTTTCCACCGAGGCCTCCCTTCTGCTCGGTGAATGCTCGCGCCCGGGCGGCGCCAGGGAAATGCCGCAGCCTCACCAAATCGGATGGGGAGAGCGCACCAGCGCGGGAAGCTAGACGATGCGGTGCTGAAACGCGAAGGCGACGGCCTCGGCCTTGGAATGCACCTCGAGCTTCTCGAGAAGATTCTGGATGTGGTTGCGCGCCGTCAAAGTCGAGATGTGGAGACGACCGGCGATCTCCGGCGTCGTTCGCCCCGCGGCGAGCATTCCCAGGACCTCGACCTCGCGAGCGGTCAGTTTGCGTGCCCGCGCGTCGGGCGATTCCCGAACCGAGACCAGCATCGGGCGGGGTGGCGAGTCCCGGGAAGCCTCCGGGACGTGCAGGGCAGCTTCGGTCGGCTTCAGGATGTGCGCGAGGACGAAGTGATCGGGGGGCCGGACGGCGAGGTGAAGAACGCTGACGTCGGCCGCGATCGTGCGGCCATCCTTGGCACGAAGCCGGAGCCCGAAGTGCCGGATCGTCTCACCCCGGACCGCGATCTCGTTGATCGGGCAGTGTTCCGAGCAATAGCGGTTCCCGAACGTGTCGCAGCCTTCCAGAGCCGATGCGCAGAAGGTTCCCAGGACCTCGCTTTCGTCGAATCCAAAGAGGCGCTCACAACCCTGGTTCCAGAAGATGATGTTCAGGTGACGGTCGGTGGCGAAGACCGGATCCGGGGACAGCACCAGAGCCTCGAAGAGGCCGACGACTTCCTGCGGAACCCGATTCGCCCGGCTCACGATGTCTGCCCTTTCGCCTTGAAAAGACCACGGCGGGAAAGTGGCGCTCGATCACGCTAACACGGTCCCGACAAGAAGCTCGTCGGGTATACCGATCCTGGGCGGAGATAAATCCTGGATAAATTCCGGTCTTCGAGAGTCGGCAGCGTCTTCAGGACTTTCGACCCGCGGCCGATTCCGGACCGGCTCGTCTTCGCGGATTCTCCCATCCTCGAAGAAGAGGATGCGACGGGCGAACTGCCCGATGTCGTGCTCATGGGTGACGAGGACGATCGTCAATTCTTCGTCGTTCAGCAGGCCCCGTGCGCTGCTAGCTTAACTCCCAGCCTGACCAGCTTCCGCACACGGGAGTACCCTCTTTCGAGAGGAGGAATCATGAGACGCATCGCCTTCGTGCCTCTTGTGCTGCTCCTGGCGACTCCCGTGCTCGCTTCCGAATCGACGAGCTACGCCTTGGATGTCGACGTCTCCTCGACGAGCCAGCCGGACCTCTACGTCTGCACGCTTACGGTCACGAACTTGGAGGACGGGAGTCTTCTCTTCAATCCCAGGGTCGAACTTCGCTCCGGCGAGCCCCTGACGGCTCAGCGCAGAGACGGCGACCTGCTCTCGGAGCTCACAGTGTCGGTCGACTCCGCCACGGCTCGCGTTACGACCGAGGTCAAGATCACGCAGGCGGGAAAGCTGATCTCGCTTCAGCGCAGCTCGGTCGTCGCCCGCTGAAGCGGTCTGCTGAGCACCGTATAGAGTCTCGGCCGGAGGTATCGGATGCTCAGAGCTCGCCGCGCGTCCGTGCTCGCCGCAGCTCTTCTCGCCGCCCCGCTCGCCTTCGCCGCCGACGCGGCCGCCCCGCAGACCCGCGAGGCCCGCGTGGACGCGCTCTTCGCCGAGGCGGACCGCAGCGACACGCCGGGCTGCGCGCTCGGCATCTTCCAGGACGGACGCATCGCCTACTCGAAGGGCTACGGCATGGCGAACCTGGAGCTCGGCGTCGCCAACACGCCGCACACGGTCTACGACATCGGCTCGCTCGGAAAGCAGTTCACGGCCTTCTCGATCTACCTGCTCGCCCGAGACGGCAAACTCTCGCTCGACGACGATGTCCGCAAGTACGTGCCGGAGCTGCCCGACTTCGGCAAGCCGGTCACGATCCGGCATCTGCTCCACCACACAGGGGGTCTGCGCGACTACATCGAGCTGCTCGAGCTCGAGGGCCACGGCTCCGAGGACCTAACGACGGCCCAGGAGGCGCTCGATACGCTGACACGCCAGAAGGCGCCGCTCTTCGCTCCCGGCGAGCGCTACGAGTACAGCAACACCGGCTACTTCCTCCTGAGCTGGGTCGTGAAGCGCGCGAGCGGCAAGAGTTTGCGCGACTTCGCGCAGGAGCGAATCTTCGGGCCCCTCGGCATGACCCACACGCAGTACAACGACGAGCACGGCCGCATCATCCCGAATCGTTCGACCGGCTATGACCCGGCCGACGGCGGTGCCTTTTCGATCGACATGTCCGACTTCGAGCAGAACGGCGACGGCGGCGTCAATACGTCCATCGAGGACCTCTTCCTCTGGAACCGCAACTTCGACGCGCCCGTCGTCGGCGACAAGCACATCGTCGAGCAGATGGAGGAGACGGGCGTCCTCAATAACGGCAAGCCGATCGACTACGCCTCGGGCCAGCGCGTCGGCTCCTATCGCGGCCTGCGGACGGTGGGTCACACGGGCTCCTGGGCCGGTTATCGGGCGCTCCTCTATCGCTTCCCCGATCAGAGATTCTCGGTCGCGTGCCTCTGCAATCACTCCGGCATCGATCGCATGCAGCGGATGCGTCAGATCGCGGACATCTATCTCGCGGACCGCATGACGAAGCCGGCGGAAGCGCCGGCCGCGGCGAGGACGCCCGTCGCGATCCCTCCCGCCGACCTCGAACGCCTCGCCGGCGCCTACCGCGACCCGAAGAGCGGCGAAGTCTGGTTCTTCTCCGCCGCGAACGGAAGCCTCGTCGCATCGACGGGCGGCTCGCGGATCCGTCTCGACGCGGCGGCGCCCGACCGCTTCGTCCCGCGGAGTGGCGGCAATCTGGAGATTCGGTTCGACAAGCCGGCGTCGGCCGGCCGCTCGGGCTTCACGGCGAGCTGGCCGGAGGACGCCGAGACGCAGCGTTTCGAGCCGATCGCGACGTGGACGCCGTCCCCGAAGGACCTCGCGGCTTTCGTCGGCAGTTACACCAGCGAGGAGGTGCCGGCGATCTTCCGATTCCTGGTCGCGGACGGAGGCCTGCGAATCCGTCACCGGGAGTTCGACGACGCGCCCTGGCGGCCGACGCTCAAGGATTCGTTCACGCTCGACGGTTCGACCGTCACTTTCCTTCGGGACGGCTCGCGCCGGGTCACGGGATTCCGCCTCGACGCCGGCGACATGCGCGGCATCGCCTTCCGTCGGATCGGAAGCTAGCGCGGCGCTTCGTCCGGGACCGAGACGGCCGGCTGGACCCGCCGCGCCGGTTTGACCGCGGGAACCTCCTCCGGCACCGCCAGGTAGAAGCCCTGCCCGTACGGGATGCCGAGACGGCGGCATTCCTCGAGGTCCTGCGGCGTTTCGATGCCCTCGGCGACGCAGACGGCCTCGATGCGCTTCGCCAGGTTCACGAGCATCTCGACGACGTCCCGCTTGATGGTGTCGGTGTGGAGGCCCGTCACGAGAGTGTTCGCGACCTTCAGAAAGTTCGGCCGCAGCTCCGCGATCGACTGCAGCGAGGCGTAGCCCGACCCCGCGTCGTCGATCGCGATCCGGAATCCCTGCCGGCGCAGGTCCCGCAGGGCGTCGCGAAAGACCGGGACGTCGCGGATCGCGGACCGCTCCGTGACCTCCAGGACGACCTTGTCCCGCAGGGCGAAGAGCGCCGGGAGCGCCTGCGCGCCGCGGGCGGCGAGCGCCGTGACCGAGTCCGCCTCGACGTTGATGAAGAGGAGAGGCCCCGCGTGCGCCTGATAGCGCGCCGCCGACGATCCGATGCAGAGCTGTTCGAGCTCCCAGATCGTCTCGTTCTCCCCCGCGAAGGAAAAGAGGAGCTCCGGGCTCTCGAACGCCGTGTCGATCGGGCCGCGCGAGAGCGCCTCGTGGCCGAAGAGGTCGAGCGACGAGAGGCTGAAGATCGGCTGATAGACGGTGCGGATCCGGCCGCGGCGCAGGATGTCCTTGAACGTCTCGAGCAGGATCGCCTGGCGCTCCTCCTCCTTTGTCGAAGCGACGTTGATCGCCTCGCGGAGAGCGCGGTAGACGAGCCGCTCCACCCTCATCTGCGGGTTCGAGTGGATGACCGCGTGCCCGACGAAGACGCCGATTCGCTTGTGAATGCGGCTCCCGAACGCCTCGTCGAGCGTCCCGCGGAGCGACTCCTCGACCTGGCGCGCCTTGCGCTGCAACCGCGCGACCGGCTCGGGCCCCGGCTCGAGGCTGGTGAAGACGTAGAAGTCGGAGCCGCCCGCGCGGTTGACCGCGACGAAGTCCTCGGTCGCGAAGACGGTGCCGAGCATGCGGCGCAGCGCCTGGCCCGTGTCGCGCAGCAGGCCGTCGAAGACTTCCCAGCCGTAGGCCTCTTCGATGTGGCTGTACTGCTCGACGTCCACGAACAGCACTCCCAGGTCGCGGTTGTCGAGCAGGCGGTCGCGCAGCGCGTCGATGATGACGGGGACGGTCGGCAGCCGCGTGACCGGATCGAAGAGGAGGTTCTTGAAGCGAACGTCCTCGTTCTCGGACGTGATGAAATCCGCCGGCGCGGCGTCGCGCTCCTGCAGCAGCTTCTGGACGGTCTCGAGGAGCTTGCGGCGCGTGAAGGGCTTGGTGATGTAGTCGTCCGCGCCCGCCTGCATCCCGGTGATGAGGTCGCGAATCTCGTTCTTGACCGTCAGCATCGCGATCGGCGTGCTCCGGGTCTCGGGCGCATTCTTCAGCGTCGTGCAGACTTCCCAGCCCGAGAGCTCCGGCATCATGACGTCGAGGAGGATGAGATCCGGGCGCAGCTCGAGCGCCGTCTCGACGCCCTCGCGCCCGTTGCGCGCGGTGTGCGCGGAATAGCCAGCGCCGCCCAGAATCGTCTGGACGATCAACAGAATGTCGTCGTCGTCGTCGACGACGAGAATTTTCTCGCCGGCCATCTTTTTCGGGGACCCGTCCTTTGTCGGAGTCCGGCTATTCTAGCATCAGGATCGAGTGGATCGGCCGTCCCCCGAGCTGCTTGCGGCCCTGGAGGGCCGAGAGCTCGATGAGGAAGGTCAGGCCGACGACCTCCGCCTTCAGGCGCTCCGCGAGCTCCGAGGCCGCGCGCGCCGTGCCGCCGGTGGCGAGCACGTCGTCCACGATGAGCACCCGCTCTCCCGGCGCGAACGCGTCGGCGTGAACCTCGAGGCTGTCGCTTCCGTACTCGAGCCCGTACGAGACGCGCACGCTCTGCCGCGGCAGCTTTCCCGGACTTTCGGGCCGGGACGAATCCGATCCCGAGCTCGCGCGCCACCGCGGCGCCGAACATGAAGCCGCGGGCCTCGATCCCGAGGACCTTCGCGGCGCGCGCCGCGCGGTACGGCTCCGCCATCTGGCGGACGGCCTCGGCGAACGCGTCGCCGGAGGCCAGCAGCGGCGTGATGTCGCGGAAGAGGATCCCCGGCGTCGGGAAATCCGGCACGTCGCGGATGAAGGAGGAGAGGTTCGTCACGCGGTGATCTCGAAGTCGCGGTAGCCGAGTCACCGCGACCTCCTCGACGCGCAGATCCGTCACGCGGCCCATCCGCGGGCCCTCCCGCAGCCGCGCGACGTAGCGCGCGATGGCGTCCTCCTCCCCTTCCGCGACCGACTCGACGGCGCCGTTCGGAAGGTTGCGCACGAAACCGGAGACGGCGAGCTCGCGCGCCGCCCGCTCCGCGAAGAAGCGGAACCCGACGCCCTGCACCCGCCCGGACACGATCAGCCGCCGCGCGATCACGCGCGCGGCCTCGCGAACTTGCCCACGAGCGGCACGAAGACGACCGTCTCGCCGTCCTCCTGCGCGTAGTCGCTCTTGCGCCGGCGGATGACCCGCAGACGCTGGCGCTCGGGCGGGCCGATCGGCGCGACGAGCCGGCCGCCGATGGCGAGCTGTGCGAGCAGCGGCTCCGGCACCTCGTCGGTCCCGGCGGTCACGAGGATGCGGTCGTACGGCGCGGCGCCGGGGTACCCGTACGTCCCGTCGAAAGCCTTGACCGAGGCGTTGCGGCAGCCGATCGCGAGCAGCGTCTGCGCGGCGCGGCGCGCGAGCTCGTCGATGCGCTCGAGCGAGTACACCGCGCGCGCGAGGCGGGCGAGGACGGCGGTCTGGTAACCCGAGCCGCTTCCGATCTCGAGGACCTTGTGCCCGGCCTCGACCTGAAGGCGCTGCGTCATCAGGCCCACGACGTACGGCTGCGAGATCGTCTGACCGAAGCCGATCGGCAGGCCGTGGTCGCCGTAGGCCTTCGACCGCAGCGGCTCCGGCACGAAGAGGTGCCGGGGAACCTCCCGCATCGCCGCGAGGACCCGCGCGTCGGCGACGCCGCGGGGCGCCACGAAGCGGTCCACCATCTCGTGCCGCCGCGCCTCCTCCCGGACGGACGCGGCCGACGTCGCGATGGACACGGGCATTGCAAGTCATTGTAAAGTCAGCGTCCGCCGAAGAAAAGGAAGGAATTCGCCGGGAACCGATCCCGTTACAATGGGGCTTTGTGTCCGGAGGTGCAACGCCCTTGACCCCACAAGACGCCACCGAAGTCGCGCCAACCGCCGCGGGAGTCTCCCGCGAAGAGCTCAAAAAGTGGTACGCGCTGATGCATCTCGCCCGCGTCCTCGATGACCGGGCTCCCAACTATCTCAAGCAGGGTCTCGGCTGGAGCTATCACGCGCCGTGCGCCGGGCACGACGCGATTCAGCTCGCCCTGGGAATGACGTTCCGGCCGGGCCGCGACTACCTCTTCCCCTACTACCGCGATCTCGCGACCTGCGTCGCCGCCGGGCTGACGGCCGAAGAGATCCTCCTGAACGGCATGTCCAAGGCGACCGACGTCGCGTCGGGCGGCCGGCACATGTCGAATCACTTCGCCAAGCCCGAGATCGGCATCCAGAACGTCTCGTCCTGCGTCTCGAACCACGCGCAGCACGCCGCCGGGCTCGCGCGCGCCATCAAGACCTACGGCAAGGACGCGCTCGTCTTCTGCTCGGTCGGCGAGTCCTCGACGTCCGAGGGCTACTTCTTCGAAGCCGTCAACGGCGCGTCGCGGGAGAAGCTGCCGGTCGTCTTCGTCGTCCAGGACAACGGGTACGGCATCTCCGTCCCCAAGCAGGACCAGACCGCCAACGAGTACGCGAGCGACAACTTCCGCGGCATCGCGAACGTCAAGGTCATCCACTGCGACGGCCTGGACGTCCTGGACTCGTTCCGCGCCATGCGCGAGGCGGTCGCGTTCGTGCGCTCGGGCGCGGGCTGCGCGATCGTGCACGCCGTCTGCGTGCGCATCCACTCGCACTCCAACTCCGACCGCCAGGAGCTGTATCGCACCCCGGAGGAGCTCGCCGCGGCGCAGGCCGCCGACCCGCTGCCGCGATTCCGGCGCGCGGTCGCCGAGAGCGGCGTCACGGAGGCCGAGCTCGCCGCGATCGAGGCCCAGAATCTCGCGAACTACGAGGAGTCGGCCGACCGCGCGAAGGCGGCGCCCGAACCGAAGCCGGAATCCATCTTCGAGTTCGTGTCGCCGGAGCCCTGGGCGCCGTCGAAGTGGCCCGAGGGCCTGCCCGACGGCTCCGGCGATCCGCACACGCTCGTCCAGGCGATCAACCAGACGCTGAAGGAAGAGTTCCGCCGCAACCCGCACACGTACATCTGGGGACAGGACGTCGCGTACCGCGACAAGGGCGGCGTGTTCAACGTCACCAAGGGCATGCAGCAGGAATTCGGGCCGGCCCGCGTCTTCAACGGCCCGATCGCCGAGGACTTCATCACGGGCACCGCGGACGGTTTCTCGCGGCTCTCCGACGACATCCGCGTGGTCGTCGAGGGCGCCGAGTTCGCCGACTACTTCTGGCCGGCCGCCGAGCAGATGATCGAGCTTTCCCACGAGTCGTGGCGCACGCGCGGGAAGTACGTTCCGAACATCACGATCCGCATCGCGTCCGGCGGATACATCGGGGGCGGCCTCTATCACTCGCAGAACATCGAGGGCTGGCTGACGACGCTGCCGGGAATCCGCATCGTCGTGCCGGCCTTCGCCGACGACGCCGCGGGATTGCTCCGCACGGCGATTCGCTCGCGCGGCATCACGCTCTACCTCGAGCCGAAATTCCTCTACAACAACCCGATGGCGCGCGCGAACGTCCCGGCGGAATTCGCGGTGCCGTTCGGCAAGGCGCGCCTGCGCCGGGAGGGCACGGACCTGACGATCGCCGCCTACGGCACGCCGGTCCACTTCGCGCTCGAAGCGGCCGAGGCGCTCGCGAAGGAAGGCCGGAGCGTCGAGGTCCTCGACCTGCGCTCGCTCGTGCCGCTCGACCTCGACGCGGTCGTCCGCTCCGTCCGGAAAACGAGCCGCCTGCTCGTCGCGCACGAGGACAAGGTGCACGGCGGATTCGGGGGCGAGATCGCCTCGCAGGTGCAGGAGGCCGCGTTCCCCTGGCTCGACGCTCCCGTCGGCCGCGTCGGATCGACCTTCACGCCGGTCGGGTTCAACCGGATCCTCGAGCGGGCGATCCTGCCGAGCCCGGAGAAGGTCCTGGAGGCGGCGCGGAAAGTTCTGGCATACTGAGTTCCGCTGCTGCCGGCCCCGGAGTGTCTTTCTCCCTCTGATTCGTTCGCATCAAGGGGATCCGGAAGCCCGCATGGGATTCTCTGCCGCAAACGGGAGGGGACGATATCGATGGAGACCTCGTCCGCCGCGCTCGCGGGTGAAGCCTCGCGCCGACGCTGGATCACGCGATTTCTCGCGACCACCCTCGGCGCCTCGATCCTGTCTTTCCTCTACCCCGTCCTGAAATACCTGGTTCCGCCGGTCTCTTCGGAGCCGTCCCTGTCCGAGGCCGAGCTCGACCTGAAGGCCTCGGACATTCTCCCCAACACCGGGCGCATCGTCCCGTTCGCGGGGAAGGCGCTCCTCCTCGTGCGGAGTCCGTCGGGCGAGCTCAAGGCGCTGACGGCGACCTGCACCCACCTGGCCTGCACCGTTCAGTACCGGCCGGAGCGCTCCGACATCTGGTGCGCCTGCCACAACGGCGTCTACGACCTGAACGGGGCCAACGTCTCGGGCCCGCCTCCGCGGCCCCTGACCAAGCTCGACGTGCATGTCCGAGGAGATCGGATCGTTGTCCGGCGGGTCTGAGCCGACGAGCGGCATCCTCTCCTGGCTGCGCGAGCGCCTGGGCTGGGACGCGCTTGCCCGAATCGCCTCGAAGAAGGAGGTTCCGCTCCACCGCTGGACGCTCTTCTACTACCTCGGAGGAATGGCGCTCTTTCTCTTCACGGTGCAGGTGGCGACGGGGATTCTCCTGCTTCTCTACTACCGCCCGAGCTCTTCCGAGGCCTTCGAGAGCGTGCAGTACATCATGGCGGAGGTGCCCTTCGGGTGGCTCATCCGCTCGATCCATTCCTGGGGCGCCAACCTCTTCGTCGGCGTCGTCCTGCTCCACATGATCTCCGTCTTCTTCCTGAAGGCGTACCGCGCGCCACGGGAGCTCACGTGGATGTCGGGCGCGCTGCTGTTCTTCCTGGCTCTCGGCTTCGGATTCTCCGGCTATCTGCTGCCCTGGAACGAGCTGTCTTTCTTCGCCACACGCGTCGGGACCGACGTGCCGGCACAGATCCCGGTCATCGGACCACTCCTCTCGCGGGTCCTGCGCGGAGGATCCGACGTCACCGGCGCCACGCTCTCCCGCTTCTACGGCATTCATGTCGCGATCCTGCCGGCGGTCACGACGGGACTTCTGTTGCTCCACCTCCTGCTCGTCCAGAAGCAGGGCATGAGCGTTCCGCCGCGGCTCGAGCGAGAACCGCGGAAGGGAACGCTGCGGTTCTTTCCCGACTTCCTTCTCCGCGACATGGCGGGCTGGCTGCTCGCGGTCGGCCTTCTCGCCGCGCTCTCGGCGCTTTTGCCGTGGGAGCTCGGCAAGAAGGCCGATCCCTTCGCCTCCGCCCCCTCCGGCATCCGCCCCGAGTGGTACTTCCTCTCGATGTTTCAGGCCTTGAAGTACCTGCCGGCCAAGATCGCCGGACTTCCGGGGGAGATGCTGGGCGTCTTCTTCTTCGGCGTCGTTGCCTTCGCGATTTTGGCGCTCCCGCTGCTCGACCGGGGGGCCTCCCGAGGAAGGCCCTCCGCCTGGTGGAACCGGCTCGCCGTGCTCCTGCTCGCCGGCGCGCTCGTCCTGACGATCCTCGCACTTCTTCCGGCCGCGGGCGGCCCGCGATGATCGCCAGCGTGGTTCTCTCGGTCGTGCTCGCGCTGCCGGCGGGGGCCGCCGCCCCATCGGGATGCGTGGACTGCCACCTCGCTCTCGACGACGCCCGCCTGACTCCCCCCGCCAAGGCATTCGCCGACGACGTGCACGCGGCCGCGGGCTTTACGTGCGTCTTCTGCCACGGCGGCGACGCCTCGGCAACGGATCAGGAGCTCGCCCACGATCGGCGCAAGGGCTTCCGCGGCCGGATCGCGCCGCGCGACATCCCGGAGATCTGCGGAAGCTGCCATGCCGACGCGGCCCGGATGAAACAGTTCAATCCCTCGATGCGCGTCGATCAGCTCGCCGAGTACCGGTCGAGCGGGCACGGCACGCGGCTCGCCGCGGGCGACACCGCCGTCGCCCAGTGCGCGAGCTGCCACGGCGCCCACGGCATCTTGCCCGTCAAGGACTCCCGCTCCCCGGTCTCCCCGACCCGAATCGCCTTGACGTGCAACCGTTGCCATGGCGACGCCGCCTTGATGGGACCGCGCAAGCGTCCGTCGGACGTCTATGCGAAGTACGCGATGAGCGTCCATTTCCGCGAGCGCCAGAAAGGCGATCTCTCGGCTCCGTCGTGCAACTCCTGTCACGGCAATCACGGAGCCGTGCCCCCCGGAGTCGGTTCGGTCGCCAACGTCTGCGGGACCTGCCACGCGGTCTTCGCCGATCAGTTCAAGCTGAGCCCTCACTGGGAGGCGTTCCAGGACATGGGCCTGCCGGGTTGCGTCACCTGCCACGAAAACCACGAGATCGTCCATCCCACCGAGGCCTTCCTGGCCCCCGGGCCGTCGGACAAGTGCGGCTCCTGCCACGAGCCCGGATCCGCGGGCGCGAAGGCCGCCGCGCAGATCCGGGAGGATCTCGTGCGGCTGGACACGGAGACTCGCTCGGCGAGGGAGACGGTCCGGCGGGCCGCGGAAGCCGGCATGGAGGTCTCTCGCGCCAGTTTCGATCTCGGCCGCGCGGACGACGCCCTCGTCAAGGCGCGCACGAACGTCCATCTCTTCCAGGCCTCCGCCGTCCGGGAGGCGTCCGCGGCCGGAGTCTCGATCGCGCGTTCGGCCCGCAAGGCGGGGCTTCGGGCGCTCGAAGAGCGGGACTACCGGCGCCGCGGTCTGCTCGTGTCGCTCGGGCTGATCGGCCTGGCGATCGCCGCGCTGATTCTCAAGATCCGCGACATCGATCGTCACCGCGGGATCCCCTCCTAGACCCGGACGTCAGGCGTCCGGGGCGATCTCGCGAAGCAGCTCCATCGCGCGGTAGTCGGTCAGGTCGAGATGCAGCGGCGTGACCGAGATGTATTTCTCCGCGACGGCCGCGATGTCGGTGCCCTGCTCGAGCACGCTCTCCGGCGGCGACGAGCCGATCCAGTAGTACGGGCCGGCCGCGCGGATCGAGCTTCTCGACGACGACCTCGCCGTAACGGCGCTTGCCGAGCGGCGCGACGCGAACTCCCCTGGCCTCGCCGGCCGGCACGTTGACGTTCAGGAGCGTCCCCGTCGGAAGGCCGCGCTCGAGCAGCCGCCGCGCGAGCCGGGCGGCGAAGGCGGCCGCGGCGTCGAAGGTGAATCCGGTCTCGATCTCCTGCGAGATGGCGACCGACGGCACGCCGATGAGCGTCCCTTCGAAGGCGGCCGACACCGTTCCCGAATACGTCACGTCGTCGCCGAGGTTGAGGCCCAGGTTGATGCCCGAGAAGAGCAGCTGGGGCCGCGCCTCCTTCATCAGATGCAGGATCCCCCAGTTGACGCAGTCGGTCGGCGTTCCGTCCACCGACCAGCGCTTCTCGCCGACGAGCTTCGCGCGGAGCGGGCTGTGCAGCGTCAGCGAGTGGCCGGCGGCGCTGCGCTCCTGATCGGGCGCGACCGTGACGACGTCGCCCACCTCCGACAGGGCCGCGGCGAGTCGCTCGATGCCTTCGGAGAAGACCCCGTCGTCGTTGGTGACGAAGATCCGCGGACGCGTCACGGAACGGGCGGGCTCGGCGCCGGAACGTCCGGCGGCGGCATCACGAACATCAGCACGATGTAGGCGAGGATGCCCGGAAACGCGGCCGAGAGGATCGAAACGAGAACGTACGCGATCCGCACGATCGTCGGATCGAGGACGAAGTACTCCGCGAGGCCCCCGCAGACGCCGGCGATCATCTTGTACTTGCTCGACCGGGTCAGGCGCCTGGGAGCCGGATTCGCGCTCATGACGCTCCCCCTTCGTAGACGACGCGATTCTTCTCGGTCTCGTCGAGCGCGACCCGCACGAGGCGCGCCGGCCCGACGCGGCCCGCGAGCTGTCCCCAGATGCCGGCGGCGATGTTCTCCGCCGTCGGGTTCTTCCCGGCGAGAAAATCCACGTCGAAGTTCAGGTGGCGGCGGTCGAGGCGCGAGATCACGTGATCGCGCACGACCCGCTTGAGCTGCCCGAAATCCATCACGTAGCCGGTCTCCGGATCGATCTCGCCTTCGACCGTGACCTCCAGGCCGTAGGTGTGGCCGTGCCCGTGCGGGTTGTTGCACTTGTCGAAGACCCGCTGGTTCGTGGCCTCGTCCCAGTCCTCGCGGTGAAGGCGGTGCGCGGCCGAAAAGTGCGCGCTGGAGACGAGGCGGACTCTCATCGGCTTGAAGATTAGCGTATCCTGTTCTCAAGTCCGACAACCCCGGTAACCGCGGAGGAAAATGATGAAGACGAAGACACTCTCCGTCACGCTCTTCGCCCTCGGCCTGCTTCTCCCGCCGCCGCACCGCGCCCTCGCCCAATCGGACGGTAAGGATCCCTCGCCCCGAACTTTCGGGACGAAGGATCGCGTGCTCTATCGCGTCGCGGCCTCCGAGTTCAGCCCGTCCGACAGCAACACGACCTACTCCGACGACTTCAACGGCTCGACCGAATTCCACCGCTCGACGACTTCCGGGATCGGCGGGAACTTCTTCGCGACGGTTCACCTGCCAACGGGCGCTCTCGTGGACTACGCCGAGCTCGACTACTGCGACAACGATCCCAATTCCCTCTCAGGCAATCCCATCGACGTCTACCTGAACGTCTTCGGATGCAACTTCGTCGGATCGGGCTGCACGGAGCTGAAGTCCCTCAAGTCGAGCGACGGCTCCGTCGTCAACACCGGCTGCGGGTACGTCTCGGACGCGACGCTCTCTTTCACGATGGACAACAACACGAAGGAGCTGATGCTCGACGTGATCCTTTTCAACGACGGACAGACGAGCCTGGCCGGAGTGATCATCGGCTATCACCTGCAGGTCAGCTCGCCGTTGGGACAGACGTTCGGGGACGTGCCGTCGAACTACCTCTACTACAAGGCGATCGAGGCGCTCGCCGCGTCGGGAATCGCGAGCGGCTGCGGCAACGGAAACTACTGCCCCGACCAGGCCGTCACCCGCGGTGAGATGGCCAAGTTCCTGGCCAACGCCCTTGGGCTGCACTTCCCGAACTGAGGGGGCCGCGCTTCAGCGGCTCTCGGGACCGGCGAGCCGTCCCCGGGGATCGAGCGCCGCGTAGAGGGACGGCAGCACCCAGAGCACGAGCGGCGCGGACAGCAGAAAGCCGCCGATGACCGCGATCGCGAGCGGCTGCTGGAGCTGCGAGCCCTCGCCGAGCGCCGCCGCGAGCGGCGCCAGGGCGAAGGCGCTCGCGAGGATCGTCATCGCCACCGGACGGCGCCGGCGACGGGCGGCGAGCCGCCAGGCGGCGGGCACCGGCTCGCCGCGCCGCAGCGCCGCGCGCGCCTCGTGGATGACGAAGATCGCGTTCTCGCCGACGATGCCCACGAGCATGATCGCGCCGACGAAGCTCGAAACGTTCAGCGTCATTCCCGTCGCAAGCAGCGCCGCGAACGCGCCGGCGAGCACCGCGACGGAGATCAGGGCCGTCAGAAGCGGCGCCCGCCAGTCGCCGAAGGCGAAGAGGAGCACGATCGCGACGAGCCCGAGGCCTCCGAGGAGGACGCCGAAGAGCTCGCGAAACGAGCTCTGCTGCTGCTCGTAGAGCCCGCCGAAGTCGATCCGCATGCCGGCCGGCAGGCGCAGGCCGTCCGCGAGCCGTCTGCGGATCTCGGCGACCGCGCCGCCGAGGTCCCGTCCTTCGAGGCGAGCGGTGACGCCGAGATACGTCTTCAGGTTCTCCCGGTCGATCTCCGCCTCCGGCGCTCCGGTCGCGATCGTCGCGACTTCGGAGAGCGGCACGAGCGCGCCGCCCGGCGCCCGGATCCGCATCGCCGGCAGCCCTCGCGGCTCCCGCGCGAAGACGCGAAGATCGTAGAGCCGCTCGCCGATGCGGACGTCGCTCGCCACCGTGCCCACGATCGCGGGCTCGATCGCTTCCTGGACGTCTTCCGTCGTCAAGCCGAACCGCGCGACGTTGCGGGCGGCCGCCCCCGCCTCCCCCGGGCGGTCCGGCGGGACGCGGATCGTCAGCGCCGGGCCCGCGATCACGATGCCGTCGAACACATCGGCGACGCCCGAAACGCCCCGGAGGATCCCCGCCGCCTCGCGCGCCTTCCCCTGGAGGGCCGTCTGGTCTTCGCCGAAGATCCGGAGGTCGATCGGCTGCGGGACGCCCCCCGTCAGATCGCCGATGTTGTCCTCGAGGAGCTGCCCGAAATCGGTGTGGAGCGCCGGCAACGTCGAGGCCGCCTTCGCGCGGATGTCCGCGATGACGGCCTCGATGTCCCGGCGCTCGCGGCGCGGCTTCAGTCGGATCACGTAGTCGCCGCGGTTCGGCTCGGTGATGAAGAAGCCGAGCTGCGTCCCCGTGCGGCGCGAGTACCCGCGGACGTCCGGGAGCTTCACGATCTGCCGCTCGAGATCGTCGAGCATCGCGTCCGTGTCGGTCAGCGAGGTTCCGGGCGGCGTCCAGTAGTCGAGGATGATCGACCCCTCGTCCATCGCGGGCAGAAAGTCGGAGCCGAGCGCTCCCGCGAGGAGGGCCGCGGCCGCGAGGAGACCGAGGCACGCGAGACCCGCCAGCGCGGCGCGCATTCCGACGCGCGGATTCGAGACCTTCCCGCCGGAGGACGCGGCGTCCGGGGCCCGCGGCGTCCCGGGCCGGGTCGGTAGCGACGCCGGGACGACGGCCGCGGAGACGAAGAACGAGACCGCCAGGGCGAGCGCCATCGTCAGCGCGAGCGGCCGGAAGAAGGCGCCGGTCACGCCGGTCAGGAAGGCGAACGGCGCGAAGATGACGATCGTCGAGAGCGTCGAGCCGACGAGCGCCGGCAGGATCGCCGCGAGGCCCGCGCGCGCCGGCCGCGACACGCCCTCCTCGCGATGCCGGTGGATGCTCTCGGCAACGACGATGGCGTCGTCGGCGATCAGCCCGATCGCCGCCGCGATTCCACCGAGCGTCATGAGATTGATCGTCTGCCCCGCCGCGCCGAGCGCGAGGAGGACGATCGCGACGGTGACGGGCACGGCCGCCGCCGCGACGAGCGTCAGACGCGGGCTCCGGAGGAAGACGAAGAGAACGACGGCCGCGAGCCCCACGCCGATCAGGATCGCGTCCCGAACGCCGCGGACGGAGTGATCGACGTACTCCGCCTGGTCGTAGAAGGTCGTCCAGCGGACGTCGCGCGGGAGAAGATCCGGGCGCTGCTCGAAGAGGCGCGAGACCTCCGCGGCGATCGAGACGGTATTCGCGGACGGCTGGCGGATGACGTTGACGAGGACCGCCGGCTTCCCGTCCGCCGTCGTGCGGATGTACGACACCGCGTCGGCGACGGTCACGGTGCCGAGCTCCGAGACGAGGGCCGGGACACCCGTCCCGACCGGCACGGGGATCCGGCCGATCGCCTCGCGGTTTCGGGCGAGCCCGTCCACGAGCGCGAGATAGAGCTCGTGGTTCGACTCGCTCAGGCCGGCCGAGAGCACCTGGTTGTTCTTCCGGATCGCCGTGAGCACGTCGCCCGCGGAGAGGCGCCGTGCCGCGAGCGCCTCCGGATCGAGATGCACCTGGAACTCGCGCCGCCGTCCGCCCTGGATCTGGACCTGCGAGACGCCGGGAATGCGGACGAGCTCCGGCTTCAGCGTGTACTCCGCGAGCTCCCAGAGGTCCGACGGCCCGCGCGTGTCCGAGGTCAGCGCGTAGCCGAGGATCGGGAACACGGCCGTGTTCATCCACTCGATGTCGATGCGCGTCGCGGGCGGCAGGTCGGGACGCACGCGCGCGGCTTCGGCCTGCACGCGCTGGAGCGCCGTCTGCATCTCGGTTCCCCAGGCGAAGTTCGCCGAGATCTCCGTCGAACCGCGCGAGGTCGTCGAGCGCACGATGCGGATTCCGGGGACTCGCAGGAGCGCCTCTTCGAGCGGCCGCGTGACGCTCGGCATCATCCGGGCGGCCGGCTCCTCGCCGACGTCCGCGATGACCTTGACGACCGGGAACGTCACGGACGGGAAGATCGCGAGCGGGAGGCGCGACGCGACCCAGAGCCCGCCCACGACGAGCGCCGCGACGGTCGCGAGCAGCGCGACCCGCCGCTCGGACAGCGCCTCGAAGAACCTCACGGCCGGGGCGAGACCACGGCCCCTTCGGGCAGCCCGACCTGTCCCGAGACCACGACCGGTCGGCCGGCCTCGAGCGGCGGCGACGCAATCTCGACGCCGGCCGGCCCCTTCGCCCCCACCTTCACGTCCACCCAATGCGCGCGGCCGTTCTCGACGAGGGCCAGGCGCGCGGCCCCCGTCAGGTCGTCGCGGACCACGGCGCTCTCCGGCGCGACGATCGCGTCGCGATGCGTGCCGACCGTGATGCGGGCCGTGCCGAAGAGGCCGATCGGCGGAATCTCCGAGAGGCCGGCCAGATCGATGCGCACCGCTGCCGTGAAATCGGCGGCGTTTGCGCCCGGAAGGACGTCGTGGACGGTTCCCGCCATCGCCGCCGGCCGTCCCGCGAGCTCGACGCGCGCCGCCTGGCCGCGGCGGATCCGGGAGAGGTCGCTCTGCGGCACGTCCGCGAGGAAGACGACCGAAGACGCGTCGGCGATCGTGAGGATCTCCTGGTCTTCCGACACGCGGTCCCCGCGCGCGGCCGCGTGCGACAGGACGGCGCCGTCGGACGGGGCATGGATCTCGGCGCGCACGAGCGACTTCTCCGCGAGCGCCACGGCCCGTTCGCCGTCGGCCTTCTCGGCCGCGTCCTTCGCCTCGCGGAGCATCTCGCGCGCTCCCGCGAGCGCCGCCTCGGAATCGCGCGAGACGATTACGGCGAGCACGTCGCCGCGCCGGACGCGGTCGCCGTCGGAGACCCGCAACTCGACGAGCGTCCCCGTAAACGGCGGCCGCACCTTCTGCTGCGCGAGGGCCGCGGTCTTGCCCGGGCTCGTCACGAGGTCGGCGATCGTGGCCCGGACGAGCGGGGCCACGGCGACGCTGACGGCGGCCGACTCGGGGGGCGCCGTGTCCGCGGCCTTCTTCTTCTCGGCGGCCTCGGGATCTGCCGCTCGACGGCAATCGGCAACCGTGAGCGCGAGCGCCAGCGCGAGGAGGGCCAGGGCTCGTTTCACGGCGTGCTCCAGCGCGCCGCCACCGCCCGGGCGACGCGGTAGCGCGCCGTGACGTCGATCAGCCGCACCGAGGCCTCGACCGCGGCCTCCGAGGCGTCCAGGACCTCGAGCGACGTCGCGGCGCCGCCGCGGTAGCGGCTCTCCATCTCGAGATAGGAATCTCGCGCGTCCGGCACGGCGCGCGACAGGATCTCGATCTGCCGGTAGAAATTGCGCGCCGCGGCCGAGGCCTGCGCGTACGCGAGACGCGCGTCACGCCGGTCGGCCTCGAGCTCCGCGCGGGACTGCTGGAGCGCCAGGTCGGCCTGAGCCACGCGCGCCTTGATCGCGCCGGTATCCCAGAGCGGCACGGACAACACGAGGCCGAACGAGTAGCCGCGGTCGCGCCAGAGGCGGTCCCAGAAATCGGAGTCGAGGTGCGTGGTGTCCGACGTCCAGAACCCCAGATCCCCGCCGAGCGAGACGCGCGGCCGCCGCTCGGCGTGCGCGATCTCGGCCTCCGCCTCGGCCGCCCGCGCCAGCGCCCCCGCCGCGGCGATCTCGGGCGCGCCCTCCCAGGCCGCGGCGCTCTCCGACGGCGGCGCGTCGGGAACCTCCGGGGCCTGGATCTCGAGGAGCGCCGCGGGATCGCGGCCCATGAGCCCGTTGAGATCCAGACGCGCCTCCTCCTCCTTCTGCTCGGCGTCCGCGACGCCGGCGTCCTCGAGCGCGATCCGCACCTCCGTCTTCCGCACGTCCGCCGCGACGCCCTGCCCCGACGCCTGGCGGCCGCGCAGCAGACTCCGGTACGAGTCGAGGCGCTCCCGGCTCTCCCGGCGCACCCGGATCTCGGCCCGGGCCGCCGCGAGCTCCGCGAAACGGCTCCGGACTTCGAGCTCCAGATCCTTTTCGGCGATGCGATAGCGCGCGCCCGCCGCCTCGACGTCCGCCCGGGCACGCGCCGCGCCGGCCTTCAACGCCCCGCCCGCGTAGATCGGCTGCTGGGCGACCGCCTGGAGCCGCGCCTCCCCGAGATTCGTCAAAGCCGGGTCGTATCCGTTCGCGGGCGCGTACACGAAATCGCCTTCGAGCGCGACCTTGAGCCATCGCTCCGCCTGCGCCTCGCTCGCTCGCTCGCGCGCGATCGTGAGCTCGTAGGCGCGGACGGGAAGCCGCGCGTTGGCCGCATGGGCCTCCCGCAGCACGTCGTCGAGCGAGAGCGCGGCCTGCGCCCCCGCGCCGACCGGCACAAGCAGGAGAAGGACGAATCCGATCGCGGCGCGTGCGGAGTTCATCGCGGGTCGGTCAGTGTAACCGGCGTCGCGCCAGAGATCGCTCCCGGGCCGTTTATCTGCCGTTTATCCTTATCGTCTGTCGGCGTCGCAGGAATCGCACTCTTCCGATGCTACGATCGCGCGCCTCGAGGAGTCACCCGATGAAAAGTCTTCGCGCGGCGGCGATCCTTGGTCTCGCTCTGCTGGCGGCTCGCGGCGTTGCCTTCGGCGCGGAGCCCGCCGCCGGGCTCGCCGTGCGCCAGAAAGTCGTCGTGGGAGGCGAGGGCGGATGGGACTATCTGATCGTCGATGCCGATGCCCGCCGTCTCTATGTCACTCATGGAACGCACGTCCAGGTCTTCGATGCCGACACGCTCAAGCCGGTCGGCGACATCCCCGACACGGCGGGCGTGCACGGCGTGGCCCTCGCGCCGGATCTCGGCCGCGGTTTCACGAGCAACGGGCGGGCGAATTCGATCACCATCTTCGACCCGAAGACGCTCCGAACGATCGAGGAGGTCAAGATCGCCGGACAGAATCCCGACGCGATCCTCTACGACCCGGCGTCCAAGCGCGTCTTCGCCTTCGACGGCCGCAGCGCCGACGCCACGGTCCTCGACGCCGCCTCGGGAAAGGTCGTCGCGACGCTTCCGCTCGGCGGCAAGCCCGAATTCGCGACGTCCGACCGCGCGGGGCACGTCTACGTCAACATCGAGGACAAGAGCGAGCTCGTCGCCATCGATTCCCGCAAGCCCGCCGTCGAGAGCCGCTGGCCGCTCGCGCCGTGCGAGGAACCGTCGGGCATGGCGATCGACCGGGAACACAAGCGGCTCTTCGTCGGCTGCTCCAACCGCGTGATGGCGGTCGTGGACGCCGCTTCGGGAAAGGTCGTGGCGACCGTCCCGATCGGCGCCGGCGTGGACGCCAACGCCTTCGATCCCGGAACCGGCCTCGCGTTCAGCTCGAATGGCGAGGGCACGCTGACCGTCGCGCGGGAGGAATCGCCCGGGAAATTCGCCGCCGGCAACGTGGCGACCCAGCGCGGCGCGCGCACGATGGCGCTCGACGAGAAGACCCACCGGATCTTCCTGGTGACCGCCGAATTCGGGCCGCCGCCGACGCCGACCGCGGATCAGCCGCGCCCGCGGCCCCCGATCCTGCCGGGAACGTTCACGATCCTCGTCGTCGGGCGCTGAGCCCGGAAGCGCCGGCGTCTCAGCCGACGCTCGAGGCCGCGCGCAGCGGGAAGGTCACGACGAACACGTTGCCGGCCGACCCGCGAGGCTCCACCCGGATCTCTCCGCCGTGGAGGCGGACCGCCCAGCGCGCGATCGCGAGGCCGAGCCCGCTTCCGGGGACGTCGGCGCTGCGCGACTGCTGCGTTCGGTAGAAGCGCTCGAACACCTTCTCCCGATCTGCGACCGAGAGTGTCGGCGCCTCGTCCAGCACCCGCACCTCGATCGCCCGCGGCTCCTCCGAGACGCTGACACCGACGTGCCCCGGCGACCGCGAGAACTTGATGGCATTCTCGACCAGGTTCTTCAGGACCTGACGCAGGAGCCGCTCGTCCCCGCGGTACTCGACACAGCCCGTCGATTCGACGTCCACGACGACGCTCCGGCCGGCGGCGAGCGCCCGCTGGGAGCGCGTCACCTCGTGCGCGAGCTCGTTCAGGTCCACGAGGCGCCGCTCGAGCGGATGATCGAAGGTCTCTCCTTCCGCGAGGAGCGTCAGGTCGCTGACGAGCCGCGAGAGCTCCTCGCTCTGGCGTGCGATCGCTCGGAGCGCGTCGCGCGAGTCCTCGAGACTCCGGTCTCCCGACAGCGAGAGCTCCGCCTCGGCGCGCACGACGGAGACCGGCGTCTTGAGCTCGTGGGCGGCGTCGGCGACGAACCCTCGCATCTGGCGCGCCGAGGACTCGAGCCGGGCGAGCAGGTCGTTGAAGGTCTTCGCGAGGCGCCCGAGCTCGTCGTCGGGATTGCTCACCGCGAGCCGGTGCGCCCCGGGAGCGAGGTCCGCGGACGCCATGTGGCTGGCCTGCGTCGTCATGACGTCGATCGGGCGGAGCGCGCGCGTCGCCAGCCAGTAGCCGCCCACGAGCGCGAGCACCAGGCCCGCCGTCCCGAAGAGCACGAGGTCGCGGCGGATCGACGCGAGCGTCCCGTCCACGAGCGTCGTTCGGTCGCCGACCGCCGCCGTGATCGTCTCGGATTCCTGCGGCAGACGAAAGGAACGCACCGCGGCGCGGCCGCCCGGAATGCGCACGACCCGGGTGCCGATCGAGACGGCCGCTTGCGACCAGACCGTCTCGGGCAGGAGCGATCCGACCGCGCGCCCGCGAAACCCCGGCAGCTCGGCGAGCAGCGTCTCTCCGCGGCGCCCTCGCCGGACCTCCGCCGCCATTCCGCTGAGGCGGAACTCCTCGATCGAGTTCGTGGCCGCGCGCTGGAGAATCGCGGTCGCCGTCGCGGCCCCCGGCGACGTCTTCACGACCTCGATCCTCGCCTCCCCGATCTCCTCGGTCAGCTCCGTCTGCAGCGTGTCGAGGTTGACCGACAGGTCCACCTCGTAGGCGCGCCAGGCGGCGGCGCGGTAGCGCCAGTACGTCGCGACGGAGAAGAGGACGAGGATGAGCGCCAGCGCCGCGCCGTACCAGATCGTCAGGCGCCGGCGGATCGAGGGCCGGGTCACGACGACTCCTGGCCCACGTCCTCGACGAAATAGCCTTCGCCCCGGCGCGTCCGGAGGAACGATCCGTTCTCGCGTCCCTCGGCGGCGTCGAGCTTCTGCCGCAACCGCCCGACGTACACCTCGATGAGATTCGAGAACGGGTCGAAGTGCTCGTCCCAGACGTGCTCCGCGATCTCGCGGCGCGAAACGATCCGGCCGCGGTTGAGCAGGAGATACTCGAGGAGCGAATACTCCTTGGCCGTCAGCTCGATCGCTCGGCCGCGCACTTCCGCCAGGCGCTTGCTCCGGTCGAGGCGGATGCTGCCGACCGTCAGCGTGATCTGCTGCGGCAGCGACCGGCGTCGAAGAAGGGCCGCGACACGGGCGCGGAGCTCGTCCATGGCGAACGGCTTGGCCATGTAGTCGTCGGCCCCGATCTCGAGGCCGTGCACGCGGTCCGCGATCTCGGAGCGCGCGGAGAGCATGAGGATCGGCGTCTCGCGCATCGCCCGGCGAATCTCCGTGCAGACCGAGAAGCCGTCGAGCCCCGGAAGCAGGATGTCCAGAACGACCAGGTCGTAGCCGCCGGAGCGGGCGCGCTCGACCGCGTCCAGGCCGTTCCCCGCCACGTCCACGGCATACCCGGACTCGCGCAGGGCGCGCGAGAGAAGGCTGGACATCCGAGGATCGTCCTCGACCACGAGGATGCGCACCGGAGGCGAATTATATCGAGCACGCCGGCGGCCGGATCCTCGCCTCCCGAGCCGGGGATGACGAAAACCGGTTCGCATCGAAACCTCGCGGCCACGCCCTGCGTATCTCCTGTCGAATGCCTACAGGGATGAGCCGCTCGGGGCGGCCCGGCGCCTGCGGGCGGGAGGCTTCTGCAATGACCTCACGTGCCAAGGGTGCGACCGCAGCTCTCCTTCTCCTTCTTCTCCTCTTTCTGGCGCCCGTCTCGATCACGGCGGCGCAGGCCCAGGCGGCCAGGCACTACGTCTGCCCGCCGTGCGGCCTCCCCTGCGACGGCAAGGTGTACGACAAGGAGGGTGTCTGCCCCACCTGCGGCATGAAGCTCGTCGAGCAGGGAGAGGCCAGCGCGGCGGCCTCCGGGCTGCCCCGGGTCGCGCTCCTCGTCTTCACCGGCGTGCAAATCATCGACTTCACCGGGCCGTACGAGATCTTCGGCACCGCCGGCTACGACGTCTACACCGTGGCGGAAACGAAGGATCCGATCACGACGGTCAACGGCATGACGGTCGTTCCGAAGTACGACTTCGCGACCGTTCCCCCGCCGGACGTCCTCGTCGTCCCGGGCGGCGGAATCTACGCGGCGTCCAACAGCCCGAAGACGATCCAGTGGATCGTGGACGTCACGGCGCGCACGAAACACACGATGTCGGTCTGCAACGGCGCCTTCCTCCTCGCGCAGGCGGGGCTGCTCGACGGCCTGACCGCCACCACGACCGCCGGGCTCATCGAGAAGCTGCGGGCGCAGTATCCGAAGGTCCACGTCGTGGACGACCGCCGGTTCGTGGACAACGGCAAGATCATCACGACCGCGGGCCTCTCGGCCGGGATCGACGGGGCCCTGCACGTGATCGCGACGATGCAGGGCAACGGCAAGGCGGAGCTCACCGCGCTCGGCGACGAGTACGAGTGGAAGCCCGAGCCCGGCTTCGCGCGCGCGTCGCTCGCGGACCGCAACATCCCGAATCTCGATCCGGAGGGGAAGGGACAGTGGACCGTCGAGAGCACGAAGGGCGGAACCGATCGCTGGGAGATCGTTCTGCGCGGCAAGTCGGACCGCACCGCTCCCGAGATCGCGACGGAGCTTGCCGCCGTCCTCTCCGACCATGGAAAGTGGACGAGCGTTCCCGGCAAGTCGTCTCCGACCTCGAGCGGCTGGAAGTTCACCGGGCGGGACGGCAAGGCCTGGACCGGCAGCCTGACGGTGGCGCCGGCAAAGGGCGCGGGCGACTACACCGCGAAGGTTGCCATCGCGCGGGCCGGCTGAGTCGCGGTCAGACGCGCAGCCCGAAGCGGGCCCGCAGCTCGCGCCGCCCGAGGCCCGTGACCTCGAGGGCGCGGCTGTCGAGGTCCGGCACGAGCCAGCGCCTCTTCAGGGCGAGCCTCAGCAGCGCGGCGCCGAGCGCGCCGCCGACGTGGGCCCGCCGCTCGCTCCAGTCGAGGCAAGCGTAGGAGAAGCGGCGCCGCTCCCCGCGCGCCGCCGCGACGTCGATTCCGATCTTCTCGAGCGACCGGGCGCCGGCCGGCGTGAGCTCGTCGACCCCGCCGGTCGAAAGCCAGCCGAGCGCCTCCAGCCGATCCCGCAGGCCGACGCCGACCGTGCCGGCGAGATGGTCGTAGCAGGTTCGCGCGGCGCGCAGACGCGTCGGCGCCGTCGGAACGAAACGGACGGGCTTGCCGCCGGCGAGGACGCGGAGACCCTCGAGCGCCGCCGCGACGTCGGGGCCATCCAGTCGGAAGTAGCGGTGCTTTCCCTGGGCCTCGACGCGCACGAGACGCGCGCACTTCAGTCGCGCCAGGTGGAGGCTGGCGGTGGACGGCGCCACGGCCGCCACCGCGGCGAGCTCGGTCGCCGTCCGCGCGTGGCCGTCCATGAGGCTGTAGAGCATGCGCGCGCGGGCCGGCTCCCCGATGGCGGCGGCGATGTGCGCGACCGGCGCGTCGGCGTCTGCGGCGTCTTCCGCGACATCCATAGTTTGATTGTCACCGAAGCGTGGTCGCGGCGCAAGCCTCAGAGTGCGGGTCGAGGAGGACCCATGTCCATCGTCTGCCTGATCCGCTACCAGATCGACCCCTTCCAGCGCGACGCGTTCCGAACGTACGCGGAGAACTGGGGCCGCATCATCCCGCGCGCCGGCGGCCATCTCGTCGGATACTTCCTTCCGCACGAGGGGACCAACGACGTGGCCTGGGCACTGATCGCGTTCGACTCTCTCGCCTCCTACGAGGCCTACCGCGCGCGCCTCCGGACGGACGCGGAAGGCCGCGCGAACTTCGCCACGGCGAACGAGAAGCGCCTCGTTCTGCGCGAGGAGCGCACGTTTCTCGAGGTCGTGGACGGGACGTTCGAGCTTCCCGCGAGCGTCTGAGGCCGGCGGCGTGCGCTCCCGCGTCCTGATCCTCCCGGGCCTCCACGACTCGGGACCGGACCACTGGCAGAGCCGCTGGGAGCGTTCGCATCCGACGTTCCGCCGCGTCGTGCAGCGGGACTGGGAGGCGCCGGACCGCGCGGAATGGGTCGCGAGGCTCGAGGCGGCGATCGTCGCCTCGGAAGAGCCCGTCGTCCTCGCCGCGCATTCGCTCGGCTGCAGTCTCGTCGCGCACTGGGCGCGCGCGCATCGCGGTCCGGTTCGCGGAGCGCTCCTCGTCGCGCCGGCCGACGTGGACCGGCCGGACTTTCCCGCCGGCGCCACCGGCTTCGCGCCGATGCCGCTGTCTCCCCTGCCGTTTCCGTCGATCGTCGCCGCGAGCGCGAACGATCCCTACGTGTCGGTGGCGCGCGCGGCGGAGTTCGCCGCGGCGTGGGGCGCTCGATTCGAGCACCTCGGCCCCGTCGGCCACGTCAACTCCGAGTCCGGCCTCGGGGACTGGCCGGAGGGTCTCGCCCTTCTCGAAGGGCTTCGGAGTGGAGACACCCGACACCTTTTCCCATAGGAGTTTTCCTATTGCGGCCGTGGGAACGCCCCTGACATGTCTCTGCCAACTTGTCTCCGCTTCCGGTGCCCCGCAGGCGAAACCTGGCGTCGTCGATCCTCGTCTGCCTCGGGGTCGCCGTGTCGACGCTCGGGTTTGCCCACGTCGCGGAGGGCGCGCAGACATACACCGTCAACTCGACCGCCGACGCTTTTCAGACGGCGGATTGCACGACGACTTGCATCCTGCGCGATGCGCTGACGCTCGCGGTGTCCGGCGACTCCGTGAACTTCAGCATTGGAACCGGCCACCAGACGATCTCGCTGATCGCCCCGCTCAGCGTTCCGAGCGGCGTCAAAGTGAGTGGAACGACTCAGCCGGGCCCTCTCGGAAAGCCGCTGATTGAAACGACCGGTTCCGGATGGAGCCTCGGGAGCAATGGCCAGCTCAAGGACTTGGTCATCAACTACTCTGGCGGCACCGCCGTGGAATGCAAGGGTCCTTGTGTGATCCAGAATTGCTTCATCGGCACGGACTACCTCGGGACCACCTCGACAGGCACCGCTTTTGGAATCTTGGTGGACGCGGGCGGCGGCACGATCGGCGGTGTGAGCAATGGCAACGTGATCGTCGGGCAAAACCGGGCGATCGCCGCGCATGGAACCGGAAACTCCATCCAAGGCAACCTCGTCAACATGACCGCCGATGCCACGGAGAGCCTCGGCGCGGGGGTTGTCGGCATCGACCTCAGCGGGAACAGCAACACAATCAGCGGTAACTCAATCGCAGCGCCGGATTCCCTTGGCCATGCGATCGAGGTCGCCGGGAATACCAACACGATCGAGTTCAACCTCATCGGTCTCGGCGACAGGACCAGCACGACGGCGATGCCGGTCAACATTGGAGTCAATCTGACCGGGACAGGAAATGTCCTCAACGGCAACACGATCGTGGCGGCGACGGGGTTCAACAGCGGCATCGACGTCAATGTCGGCTCGGACCAGACGAAGATCACGGCGAACTACATCGGAACGGACTACACCGGCACGATTGGCCTTGCGCCGAACGAGACCGGTGTCATCGACTTCGGAACGAACACGACGATCGGCGGGACCGGGGGCGATGGCAACGTCATTGCCGGAGGTTATTACGGCATCAGCGCAGGGGGATCCGGCACCCTCATTCAGGGCAACTTCATCGGGACGAACCTTTCCGGAGACGCGATCGGGAACTCCCACACGGGCATCCAGGTCGGCGGGAAGAACATTCTGATCGGTGGAAACAACAGCGCGTTCGGTAACGTCATCGCATTCAACAACCAGTCCGGCTTCTTCGATGCGGGGATCTACGTTCAGGGCAGCAGCCCTACGGGAAATGCAATTCTAGGCAACAGCATCTATCACAACGACAACGTCGCAGGATTGGGGATCGATCTCGGGAAGAACGGCGTGACGGCGAACGACACGGGCGACGGCGATACCGGTCCCAACAACCTGCAGAACTATCCCGTCCTCACGTCGGCCGCCACCGTTGGTGGGACGACAACCGTCAAAGGCACGTTGAACAGCACGCCCAACACGACCTTCCGGATCGAGTTCTTCTCGAACCCGGCCTGCAATTCTTCGGGCTTCGGAGAGGGAAGAGTCTTCCAGGGCTCGACGCCCGTGACGACCGACGGGAGCGGGAACGTGAGCTTCAGCTTCGATCTGAACTCTCCAAGCGGTGCTGGAGAAGCCGTGACCGCGACCGCCACAGATCCCAACAACAACACGTCGGAGTTTTCTCACTGCTTCACGGTCGTCGCGCAGACACCGACGCCCACGATCACGCGAACGCCGACAACCACGAGCACCCCGACATCCACGGCGACGGCGACGCGGACGGCGACTTCCACTTCGACACCCACGGCGACGACCACCAAGACGCCGACGGTCACTCCGCCGGCGTCCTCGACGCCGACCAAGACCATGACCCCGACCCGGACCCCCACGCGTACGAACACGCCGACTCCCAGTCGGACACCGACGGCTTCAATTACTCCGACGCTGACGCCGCCCTCGGTGACGCCGGGGCCTTCGTTCACGCCCACCCCGACTCCGTCCCGCACGTCGACGTCGACCGCGACTCCGACTCGCACGGCGACCTCCACGGCGTCACGGACGCCGACCTTCACCCGAACTCAAACGTCGACTCCGACTGCGACGCCAACGCCGGTCGCGGTTGCTCCTCAGGCGCTCGTGGTCGATCCGTTCGCCTCACTGACCTCGGATGGCAATGGAGTCTTCGAGCCCGGGGAAACGGTTCTCGTCGAGCCGGCCTGGAAGAACATCGGCTCTGCACCGGTGGCGCTGCAGGGCACCGGCTCGGCGTTTACGGGGCCCGCCGCCGGTCCCATCTACAACATCGCGGACGCCGCCGCCGACTACGGCGGCATCGCGCCCGGAGCGACGGTCAACTGCGGCGCGACGCCCAACTGCTATGGGATGACGGTTTCTTTGTCGCCGCGCCCCGTCTTGCACTGGGACACGACGTTCACCGAGACGCCCTCAACCGGCGACGTTCCAAAGGTCTGGGTGCTGCACATCGGAGACAGTTTCACGGACGTGCCGCGGTCCTCACCCTTCTACAAGAAGGCGGAGACCCTGCTCCACAACGGGATCACGTCCGGCTGCACCCCGACCACGTACTGCCCGGACCAGACGGTCACGCGCGGCCAGATGGCGATCTTCATCGCGAAGGCGATGGCGGGCGGCGGCGCGAACGTTCCGTCGAGCGGCACGGCCAACGGGAAGCCCTACAACTGCACGGCCGGAGGCCTGTCCGTCTTCACCGACGTCGCGCCCACGGACAGCTTCTGCAAGCACGCCCACTACCTCGCGGTCCAGAACGTGACTCTCGGCTGTTCTGCGACGACGTTCTGCCCCGGGGCGGACGTCAGCCGCGACGCGATGGCCGGCTTCCTCGCGAAGGCCATCGTGGCCCCCGGCGGAGGCCCTGCCGTGCCGCTCGCCTACACGGATGCGACCACGGGCCTCACCTACGACTGCAACGCCGCGAGCCCGAACCTGCACTTCACCGACGTGCCAGACACGGATCCCTTCTGCAAGCACGTCCATTTCCTCTGGGCCAAGGGCTTCGTCAGCGGGTGCACCGCCACGACCTTCTGCCCGACCGGCAGCGTGACGCGCGACGCGATGGCCAAGTTCCTCGTCAACGCGTTCGGCCTGAAGCTCTACGGGCCGTAGCTCGGCACCATCGGAACGGCGCGATACCCGGAAATCTCGCCGGAAACGCCGCCTTTTGTCCCACGGCCTCGGAATTCGCCGGTCCCGCAGCGTAGACTGGTCGCGGTGACCACTTCATGACACGGCCATCCGGAACGCGCCTCGCCGCGTTCCAGGCGCTCGACCCGCGCCGGAATCTCTTTGCGTAAGCTCCGCATCGGCGTCATCGACCTCGTCACCAAGGGGCCGACGCGGACTCTCTACGCGCGGGTCATGAACGCCAATCTCGCGAGCATCATGCCGCAGGTCATCGCCGTGTGGTGCGAGGCTCAGGGCCACGAGGTCACGCTCATTTGCTACACCGGCCTCGAGAACCTGGAAGACGAGCTGCCGGATCCGGTCGATCTGGTGTTCATCGGCGCCTTCACCGAGGCCGCTCTTCTCGCCTACTCGCTGAGCAACCTGTTTCGATCGAAGGGAGCCGTCACCGTCCTCGGCGGTCCCCATGCGCGTTGCTACCCGGAGGACGCCCGCAAGTACTTCGACTACGTGGTCGGCTTCACCGACCAGACCGTCATCCGCGAGCTTCTCCAGGACTGCGCGCCGCAAAGGCCGCTCGGCCTGCACCTCGAAGCGAAGCGGCAGCCGGCGGAGCTGCCCGGGGTGCGCGAGCGCTGGAAGTTCATCGAGCCGACGCTCCGAAAGGCTCCCCTGATCAAGATCGTCCCGATGATCGGAAGCCTCGGGTGCCCCTACACGTGCAGCTTCTGCATCGACTCCGTCGTTCCCTACCAGCCCCTCGACTTCGGGAAACTGACCGAGGACCTGAAGTTTCTCGCGCGAACGATGGCAAGACCGCTCGTCGGCTGGCACGATCCGAACTTCGGAGTCCGCTTCGACGATTACCTCAACGCCATCGACGCCGCCGTGCCCCCGGGCCGGATCGATTTCATCGCCGAGAGCAGCCTCTCCTTGCTGTCGGAGCCGCATCTCAAGCGACTCGCGAAAAGCGGCTTCAAGGCTCTGTTGCCCGGCGTCGAATCCTGGTACGAACTCGGCGACAAGTCGAAGACGGGCCAGCTCAAGGGAATGGACAAGGTCCGCCGCGTCTCCGAGCACGTGAACCTGATCCTCCGGCACATTCCCTACGTTCAGACCAATTTCGTGCTGGGCCTGGACGGCGACTCCGGGCCCGAGCCCTTCGAGCTGACGAAGCGGTTCGTGGACCTGACTCCGGGGGCGTTTCCCGGTTACTCGCTTCTCTCGGCGTTCGGGCGGGCAGCACCTTTGAACCTGCAGTACCAGCGAGCCAACCGCGTTCTGCCGTTCCCGTTTCACTTCCTGGACAACAACCGCGCCATGAACCTGAAGCCGCGCAACTACTCCTGGGGCGATTTCTACGATCGGGTCATCGGTCTGACCCGCCACACGTTCTCTCCCCGCGCGATCTTCAACCGCTTCCGAGGGACCCGGACGGCGATCCCGCGATGGATGAACGTCGTCCGGGCGGTGTCGTCGGAAGGCTACGGCAGGATCCGCTATTACCGGGAAGTGCGCCGGAGGCTCGAGGCCGACCGGCAGGTCCGGCGATACTTCGATCAGGAGACCGGCGAGCTTCCCGAGTTCTACGTCCAACAGGTCCGCAAGGACCTCGGACCGCTCTGGGACTGGCTGCCGGCCGGAGCCCTGGATCACGACCCCAACGCCTATCGAAAGGCCGAGGAGGAGCGGTCCGCGGTCGCTGCCCCGCCGCCTGCACCCGTCGCTCTCAGCGTGCCGTAGCGGAGATCGAGCCGTCACACTCGGTCCGTCGCTTTCCGGAACCGGACCGGAACCTCAGGCGTCGCGAGCCTCGACTTCCGCCGGAACGCGATCGCGAGGCGCGGCGAGCAGGCCCACGGCCACGGCCGCGAGCGGCAAGAGGGCGGACATGAGACGGAAGAACGACGACCGGATGTGGCCGGCCGGGTCGAGGTAGGTGCCGAGGTAGACGAAGAGATAGAGCGCCGTCTGCGCGGCGACGACGGCCGAGAGCGCGGCGACGCGCCGGTCGCGCCGCCAGATCCCGTAGGCGGCCGCCAGCAGGAAGACCGGCCAGAACCCGATCCAGTCGGACGCGACGAGCTCCTCCCCCATCTTTCCCAGCACCTCCAGGACATGGGGAAGCCGCGCCGCGAACCGCTGCACCCATGGTCCCTGCAGGAAAGAAAGTCCGGGAGGCAAGGTGCGCCCCAGAGCGATTGTCGGCCCGGCGGTCAGGAGAAAGCTCAGAGCGATTGCGGCGCGCTCGCCGGGCGGCCGTCGTGCGACTCCCGGACCCCGCCTCATCCCCCAGCCCGCCGCGAGCAGCAGCACCGCCAGAGACAACCCCTCCTGCTTGATCCACGGGAGAAAGCCGAGCACGAAGCCGGCCAGCCACGCCGGAGGACTTTCCCCCGGATTTCGCCCGCGCAGGAGAAGAACGGCGGCCGCGAGGATCGCCGCGGCGAGCGGCATCTCCGCGAGCCCCAGCGACTCGGTGTCCCAGTAGAGAGGCGACGCCGCCACGAACGCCGCCGCGGCGTTGGCGAAGCTCGAAGAGACCCCGCCCACCCTCAGGGCGAGGCGGAACAGACCGATCGTCGCGACGCCGAAGAGCACGTGACACACCTTGAAGTCGGGCCATGTCGGCTCCCGCCCGAGCGTCAGGATCCGCCAGAGGACCGGCAGGCCGATCGGATACTCCGGGTTCATGTATCGAAACGGCGCCACGCGCAGGAAGGTCAGATTCAAGAAGTCGCCTTCGGCAATGTGCCTGGCCTTCATTCCCCAGACCGAGTGATGGTCCCAGGACCAGAGCGGGACGCGATGGATCTTCCACGCGAAGACCGCCAGCGCCGCCACGAGAACCGCGCGCGAGATCGCGACCGGCCAGCGGCGCTCGGGCGGAGAGGACGGCACGGCCCACGCGCGCCGCGGGAGAAGCCACCGCCCGAGGATCCCGATCGCCGCCGCAATCCCGATCGACGCTCCGCCGAAGACGGGCAGGCCCAGGAGACCCGCGGCCACGGCGACTGCCGCCGTCAGGCCCGCGCCGACCGTCGCCGCGAAACACAGCCAGTCGAAGCGAACATCGATGCTCCGATCCGCCGGCGGAGGCACGACCCCGGAGCCTGCGAAGGCCACCGCGAGGGCGGCGACGGCGACGCTAAGGACGGCGATCAACGAGAGGCCGCCGCTCGATCCGGAGGGTCCCATCCGGCGGGACGACGATCCGCGTGCGACAAGGGAGCGGGTCGGCGGCGGCCGATTCGCGGGCAGCCGGCGCGAGGACGATCTGCCGCGGCAGGAGATAGCTCGCCATCACGGATTCCGCCCCGCGCAGTCCGGACGGCACCGTCTCTCCGCTGAAACAGACGACCTCTCCGTCGCGAAAGAGTGACTCCTTGTCCGCCAGCGCCTGGTGGAGCGCAAGACCGCGCGCTCCAAACGCCCACTCATAGAAGCGTTGCTCGTTTCGGGAGTCCAGCGGCACGGCCGGGCGCGCGAGACGGCTCGCGCGAATGACGAGCAGGCCGGCGACGACGGCGAGAAGGATCGCTCGGACGATGGGAAGGAATCGCGGGGATTGTTGGTCGGGACGCCGGGATTCGAACCCGGGACCCCCTGAACCCCATTCAGGTACGCTACCAGACTGCGCCACGTCCCGACCGGAGGGCGCATTTGAGCAGGGCGCGGCGCCGCTGTCAAACGGCTGTGTTAGTTGGGGAAATGCAATCCAAGCGCCCGCGCCAGGAACGCCGCCATCTCGCCGCGGGTGACGTTCTGGTTCGGGCAGAAGTTTCCTCCCCCGCACCCGCCGGTGATCCCCGATTTCGCGAGCGCCTCGATCGCTCGAAAGTAGGGATGCGAGAGCGGGACGTCCGTGAACGTCGCCGTCGCCGGCGCGGGTGAGATCTGCAGCCCGTAGCCGATGTAGACGCCGCAAAGCATGGTCCTGTCGTCGCCACCACTCGTCGCGGCATCCAGTACGAGCTCGCTTGCGTTGTTGTCCATCGTGAAGCCCTGGGACGTGAGGTCGTCGGTCATGACGTGACACCCCGTCGCACCGGAGGCCGACGAGAGGGACGACATCGAATGACAATCCGTCCCGAGATAGTTGCAGCGGTACAGGATCAGCGAAACGTCGCCCGCCGGGTTGGTATCGCAGTAGTCGAGCTCGAGATAGGTCACCAGGGCGCCGGACGGCACGTGCGCGACGGCGGCATAGAAACCTGTTCCTCCGACCGAATAGACGCCGAAAGAGCGCCCGAGAGAGTAGTAGACAGTCGCTCCAAACTCGGCCGACACGGTGAATTCATTGAAGCCGATGTGAGTGAAGATACGGTCCTTCGTGCCCCACTCGGGACGCAATGCATCCGATGCACGCGCCGGAGGCGGCGCGTCCTGCGCCCGGCTCGGGGCGGCCGATAGGAAGAGCGTCAGCCCGGCGCACCCGAGCGCCGCAACGTGTCGCCGGCGAGTCGAAGCCATGGTGGTCAATGCGGCGGCCGTCCGATGATGGAAAGAGAAGACTTCGGCGTCAGCGCGCCCGCGGCCGCTCGAGCAGCTTTGCGATCTCCCGGAGCTCCTTCAGCACGCGCTTGCGCTCGGGGAACTCGTTCGAAGGCGGCGGCGGCGCCGCGGCGGATCTCACCGGCGGCATCGCGGAGACGGTCCCGGCCTTCGCCGCCCGCGACGGCGCATCGGAGACGAAAAGCGGCGGCGTCTGCTCGACCTCGGCCGCGACCTTCGCCGCACGCTTCTGGTCCGACGGTGGGGGCGCCGCCGCCAGACCGGCGTCGAACCGCCCCTCGGCGATCTCCGACTCGAGACGCTTCTTCGCTCCGGCGACCGTGAAGCCCTCGTCGTACAGCAGCTCGCGGATGCGGCCGATGATCTTGACGTCGCGTCCCGAGTAGAACTTCCCGCCGGCGCGCTCGCGGCTCTCGGCGAGCACCGGGAACTCGGTCTCCCAGTAGCGCAGGACGTACGGCGCGACCTCCGCCATCTTGCACGCCTCGGCCGGTTTGTAGAGGGACTCGGGCTCGGCTTTCGCCACGGCCGTTACTCTAGCGCGACTTGCGGGCCTTCGTGAAGCCCGCACGCGGCCTGGAACCCCTCGAACGCTTCTTCTCCCCCCGCTCCTCGCCCGACCGCTGCCGGACCTCGATCCGGATCGGCGTCCCGGAGAAATCGGCCGCCTCGCGCAGGAGGTTCTCGATCCGCCGCTCCTCGGAGAAGTGCAGCCGCTCCTCCCGGCTCCCGACGAGCGCGAAGGTCGGCGGATCGGTCGCGGTCTGGGCGACGTAGAGCACGCGGAGCGACTTGCCCGAGGCCGTCCGCGGCGCCTTGTCCCGGAGCGCCCGGCCCAGGGCCCGGTTCAGCTCCCCCGTCGAGATGCGCCGCTGCCGGTTCGCGGCGACCTGGACGGCGGTCTCCAGGACCTTCGCGACGCCGCGCCCCGACTTCGCCGACACGAGGAGCACCGGCGCGTGCCGCGCGAACGGGATCTGGCGCTCGATCTCGGCGAGGATCGCCTTCGACACCTCGCCGCCCTCCCTGCCGGGCCGCGTCGCGAGGTCCCACTTGTTGGCGACGAGCACGAGCCCCTTGCCGGCGTCGTGGGCGTAAGAAGCCACGGTCGCGTCCTGCGCGGTCGGCCCTTCCGCCGCGTCCATGACGAGGATCGCGACGTCGCACTGCTCGATGCGCCGGCGCGCGTGCACGACCGACAGCACCTCGGGACCCTGTTCCGTGCGCCCCTTGCGGCGGATGCCGGCCGTGTCCACGAGGCGCAGCTTCCGGCCGTGGAGCTCGACGTACGTGTCCACGGCGTCGCGCGTCGTTCCGGCGACTTCCGAGACGATGGACCGCTCGGAGCCGAGAATCGCGTTGACGATCGAGGACTTCCCGACGTTGGGCCGGCCGACGACGGCGATCGCGATCTCGGGCGGCTCGGGCGCCTCTTCGGGCGCACTCGGCAGCTCTCTTCGCCCGCCGCCGGCATCCGCGACGCCACCGCGGCGAGCACGTCGTCCACGCCGATGCCGTGCTCCGCCGAGACACCGAGAACCTCGGGGAACCCGAGCTCCCACGCCTCGAGCTCCCCCGATTCGCTTTCCTTGCGGTCCACCTTGTTCGCGACGACGACCGTCGCGACGCCGGACTGCCGCGCCGCCTCGGCCGCCATCCGGTCGCCGGGCGCGAGGCCCGCCGCGCCGTCCACGACGAGGAGAAGCAGATCCGCCTGCGCGATCGCTTCGAGCGCCTTGCGGCGCACGGCCGCCGGGATCTCGTCGTGGCCCGAGGGATCGTACCCGCCGGTGTCGAAGAGGCGGAACGCGCGGCCATCGGGCAGCGTCACCCGCTCTTCGACGACGTCGCGCGTCATGCCGGGAAGGTCGTGCACGAGCGACCGGCGCCGCTTCACGAGCCGGTTGAAGAGCGTGGACTTGCCGACGTTGGGGCGGCCCGCGATGACGACGCGGAAAAGTCGCCCGGACATGGACGGCCTCAGGTCTTGCGCACGCCGCCGTCGAGCTGCAGCGAGAACCGCGGGTGCGTGAAGGGATGGACATCGGGGAAACGCTTGAAGATCCAACCCGAGAAGATCTCCTTGCCGCCCTCGGACACGCGGATCCGAGCCGCCGGATTCTCCGGCTCGATTCCAGAGGACGTGATGACGTCGGACGACATCGTGAACGCCGGCAGGAAGACGTCTGCCGTGACGGTCAGGCCCGACCCCGGCAGCTCCGCCGAGCCGCCGAGGGGAACCACGAGCGCGCCGGTCTTGCCGGTCTGCGCGTCGCGCCAGGCGAGACTCACGCCGGAGTAGGCCTGCTTGACGGCATCGGGGACCTCGAGGCGATCGGGCACCCGCGGAGCGTTCTGACCGCCGCCCGCGGCATGGGGGTTCTCGCCGGAGGCCTCCGGGGCCTCGGACTCCGCCGCCGGCTGATGCGAGATCGCCATGCGCACGTCGGGATCGGGCCGGCCCTTCTCGCGGCAGCAGAGCGCGAGCGCGGACATCAGGAGAACGGCGGCGGCGCGCTTCACCGTCCCACCTTCCGAGGCCGGCGCCCGAACGATCCGGCGGAACGCGCCGGCGCCGGAGCGGCCGCGAGCTGGAAGTCGAGCCGCCGGCGAACCTCGTCGACCGCCTTGAGCTTCACCTGCAGCGTGTCGCCGAGGCGATACGTCTTGCCGCCCGAGCGCCCGCGCAGGCGATGCTGCTTTTCCTCGTACACGAAGAAATCCTCTCCCAGCCCCGAGACCGGCACCAGACCTTCGACGAAGTAGTCCTTCAGCGTCACGAACACGCCGAAGGATGCCACACCCGTCACGAAGGCGTCGAAATCGCGGCCGACCTTGTCCTTCATGAACACGATCTTCTTCCAGAGGAGGCTTTCGCGCTCGGCGGCCTCGGCCCGCCGCTCGCGCTCGGAGGAGAACGCGGCGATCTCGGCGAACCGCTGGTTGACGGCCTCGAAGTCCTTGGCGGCGACCGGACGGCCCTCGGCGAGGAGCCGCGTGAGCTGCCGGTGCACGATCAGGTCCGGATAGCGCCGGATCGGCGAGGTGAAGTGGCAGTAGTAAGGCGCCGCGAGCGCGTAGTGGCCGCGGCACTCCTGGCTGTAGAGCGCCTTGCGCTGCGCGCGGAGCAGCAGGTCGCGCAGGAGGCGTTCCTCGGGCTTGCCGGCGATCGCGTTGAGGATCTTCTGGAACGCGGCGGGCGGGATCTCGGAGAGATCGCCTTTCAGCTCGTAGCCGAAGCCCTCGAGGACTTCCCGGAGATCGACCAGGCGGTCCGGATCGGGTCGGTCGTGGACACGATAGATCGCCGGCTGCTTGGCGAAGAGCAGATGCTTCGCGACGGCCTCGTTGGCCGCCAGCATGAACTCCTCGATGAGCTTGTGGGCGACGTTGCGCGACTCCGGGACGATGCCGACGACCAGCCCCTCGTCGTCCAGCACGATGTCCGCGTCCGGCAGGTCGAAGTCGATCGATCCGCGGGCCTCGCGGCGGGCGCGCAGCAGCGCCGCGACCTCGGCCATGAGGCGGAAGTCGTCGAAGTACGGGCCGTACTTCTGCCGGTCGTCGTCGTGCGGCGCGGCGGTCCCGACGAGGCGCGCGACCTCGGTGTAGGTCATCCGGTGGCCGCTCCGGATCACGCCGCGGGTGAACTCCGAGTGGACGACGCGGCCGGACTTGTCGAGATCGAGGATCGCCGACAGGACGAGGCGGTCCACGCGCGGGTTGAGCGAGCAGAGCCCGTTCGAGAGCCGCTCCGGCAGCATCGGCAGGACGCGGCCCGGGAAGTAGACGCTCGTGCCGCGCGACCGCGCCTCGTCGTCGAGCGCCGTCCCCTCGGCGACGTAGTGCGAGACGTCGGCGATGTGAACGCCGAGGCGATATCCGTTCGCCGTCCGCTCGACCTCGACCGCGTCGTCGAAGTCCTTCGCGGTCTCGCCGTCGATCGTGACGATGCGCCGGTCCCGGAAGTCGCGGCGGCCGCGCAGGTCGCCGGGCGGAACCTCCTCCGGGAACGCCTCCGACTCGGCCACGACCGGCTCCGGGAACCGGTGCGGCAGGTTGTGCGATCGGAGCACGATCTCGATGTCCACTCCGGGCTCGCCGAGGAAGCCCAGGCGCTCCTCGACGACGCCGTGCGCCACGCGCCGCGCGTCGGGGAACGCCGTCAGCCGCGCCTCGACGATCTCGCCCTTGCGGGCGCCCTTCGTCTTGCCGTCCGCGATCCGCACGACGGCGTCGATCTTCGGGTTGTACGGGAGGACGACCTTCTTGCCCTCCTCGGACTCGAACCGGCCGACGACCCGCTCTCGCGCGCGGTCGAGAACCTTGACGACCGTGCCCGAGGTCTTCCCGGCATCGCGGCCGCGCGCGCGGGAGCGCTCTTCGCGCGCCAGCACCGTGTCGCCGTCCATCGCGCCGTGCATACCCGAGCGCGGAACGAAGAGGTCCTCGCCGTCCGGAACGAGAACGAACCCGAAGCCCTCGGGCCGCACCGTGATCCGGCCCGCCACGAGGTTCGAGAACTCGATGGCCGAATACTTCTCGCCGCGGATCCGGGCGATCTCGCCCTTGCGCTCGAGCCCGTCGAGGCGCTCCCGGAAGGCGTCCTCCTCCGCGTCGCCGACGTGGAGGGCCTTCGCCAGCTCCCGGAACGAGAGGATGCGCGAGCTCTTCTGCCGGAGGCGGTCGAGGATTTCGGAATCCCGCGGAATCACGCGGCGCAGTCTATCTCCGGCGGCGGGTGAGGCGGCACCGGATAGCTATATCAAGACTGATATACCGACGGGAGACCCTCACCCCGACCCTCTCCCGTCACCGGGAGAGGGGAAGAGGTCGCCGGGAGAGGGAGAAGAGCCCGCGACTTGCGCTAACCTCCCGGCGTGGGACTCTTCGGCCGGCTCGGGAAAAAGGCCGCGCCCGGCGGCGCGCCGGCGTCGCTCGACTACAAGCGGGCCTGGAACGAGGCGGCGCGGGCCGACGCGCACGACGCGATCCTGACCGGCTCGACGGCCGAGTCCTTCGAGCGCACCGGCGAGGCCGACGCCGCGGAGATCCGCCGCCACCTGCCGCCGAACGCCGCCGTCCTGAACATCGGATGCGGCGTCGGCCGAGTCGAGAAGTACCTGGCGCCCCATGTCCGGGAGATGTCGTCCGTGGACGTCAGCGGCGAGATGATCGCGCGAGCGCGGCAGCGCCTGGCCGGCCTCCCGACCGTGCATCTGCGCGAGATCGGCAACGACGAGTTCCTGCGCTCTTTCGAGGCCGATCGATTCGACCTCGTCTTCTCATACCTCGTCCTGCAGCACCTCGCGCGCGAGGATGCGTTCGCCTATCTGCGCGACGCCCTCCGGGTGCTCAAGCCCGGCGGGAAGCTCCTCGTCCAGTTCCCGAACTTCCTCTCGCCCGAGTACACGCGCGCGTTCCTGGAGGGCGCCGCCGCCTCGCCGCGCAGCCCCGGCCGCGTGCGCTTCTACACCGAGGCCGAGGCCCGGCACATCGTGGAGATCGCGGGGTTCACCATCGAGGATCTGCGCCTCTCCTCGGGCGAGCGGGGCGACACCGAGATCTACGTGGTCGCCCGCAAACCCTAGCCTTCCGTTCCGGGCGGCTGGCCCAAATCCTGCTACGCTCCGGGCGGAGGCAAGAAATGCACGCGAAACATCCGGGATTCCAAATCACCGGCGCCCTCGCTTTGCTCCTCGCGCTCTCGGCCGTTCCGCCGGCGGCGGCGGAGGTCACGGAGAACGACAAGATCCCCGTCGAGATCGACCTGGACATCCCCTGCGCCAACGGCGGTGCCGGCGAGCTCGTGTCCCTGACCGGCAATCTGCACGTCCTGACGACCTACTCGATCAACGGCAACGTCGTCCGCGGCCGGTTCCACGACCAGCCCGAAGGCATCGAAGGCTTCGGCTCGGTCAGCGGCGAACGCTACCAGGCGACGGGCGTGAGCCAAGGCGAGTTCAAGTCCTCGCTCCACAACGGCCAGGCGATCGTCTCGTTCATCAACAACTTCCGGATCATCGGCCAGGGAAGCGGAAACAACTACCTCGTCCACCAGAACGTTCACCTGATCATCAACGCGAACGGCGACATCACGGCCGTCGTGGACGGCGTCGAGGCGGACTGCAAGTAGGAGCGGCGCTGGCCTACTGCCAGTGCAGCCCGAGCCCGTTGGCGAGGAACTTGGCGATCTCGCCGCGCGTCACCGGCTGATCCGGGCAGTAGTTCCCGCTGCCGCATCCCGTCGCGATGCCCGACGCCGCGAGCGCTTCGATCGCGCGGAAGTAGATGTAGCCGGTCGGCACGTCGCCGAACGTGGCGGTCGCGGGCGCGGGACTGATCTGGAGCTTGTAGCCGACCACGACGCCCCGGAAGGAATTCGTGCCGTCGCCGGAGTTCAGAATCACTTCGAAGACGAGCTCGTGCTGCGAGTCGGCCACGACCGGCACGGGAAGAAGAGTCAGGTCGTCCGTGATCGCCTGACAGGCGGCGTTGTCCGCCACCGACAGATCCGAGACCACCGTGCAGTTGTTTCCGAAATGGTCGCACTGGCGGAGCACGACAAGTCACGACGAACGTGTCGGGCGCGGTGTCGCAGGCATCGAGCTCGAACGAGGTCAGCACCGCCCCCGCGGGAACGTGCAGCGCGCCGAAGAACGCCGCGCCGGGAAGCCCGGCCGAGAGCAACGTGCCGCGATTCTGGAAGGGGACCGTCGGGTTGAACGTGGTGACTTCGGCGGGAGTGACGCGGACGAAGCTCTCGGCTTTCGTGCCGTACGTACGCGGTCGGGATCCGGCCTGTGCCGAAACCGCCGCGGTGACGGCCAGCGACATCCACACGGAGGCGAGGAGCCGCCGGGGCATGCTCATGGGACCTCCTTTTTTCGGTTGTCTCCATGGTACGCCCGGAAGGCCGGGACGTGCGGCGGTTGCCGCTCGCGAGCGGCGCCAACGTCCCATCGCCGCCGCCCGCCCTGACTACTGCCAGTGAAGCCCGAGGCCGTTGGCGAGGATCTTCGCGAGCTCTCCGCGCGTGACCGGCTGATCCGGGCAGAAGTTTCCGCTCCCGCATCCCGAGGCGACGCCCGAGGCCGCCAGCGCCTCGATCGCGCGGAAATAGAGGTAACCGGTCGGGACGTCGCCGAAGGTCGCCGTCGCCGGAGCCGGACTGATTTGGAGCCGATAGCCGACGACGGCGCCTCGAATGTCCATGAAGGTCGAGCCCGTCTGCACATAGACGTAGAGCTGATGGGCCGAATCGTTGACGTAGGTCGTCGGCTGGAGCGTCAGATCTTCCGTCGCCTGGGCGCAGCCGGCGTTGTCGCCGACGGTTTGCTGACTCACGCTGACGCAGTTCTGACCGAACCGGTCGCACTGATGGAGCGTCGCCTGGATCTGCATCGCGTCGGCCGCGGTATCGCAGGCGTCGAGCTCGAAGGACGTCAGCCGTGCCCCGGGCGGCAGATGAATCGAGGCGACGAACACGTCCGCGGAATCCGACCCGCTCAAGGACGCGCCGACGTTCTGATAGTTGTTCACCCCGCTGTACGGAACGAAGTCGGGCGGGTTCACGCGATAGAAGCTTTCCGCCGGCTGCGCGCTCGCGGCCGCGCCGACACCGAGCGAAATCCACACGGAGGCGAGGAGCCGCCGGGACATGCTCATGGGACCCCCTTTTTCTGGTTGTCTCCATGGTACGCCCGGGACGGCGGAAGGCGCCGGAATTAGTTCTCGAGCAGCGCGACCGTCCCTTCCCCGCCGTCGGCGCAGATGCTGACGATGGCGCGGCTGCCCGCCGGCATCGCGGCGAGCTCCTTGACGGTCTGGCTCAGGATGCGGGCGCCGGTCGCGCCGAAGGGATGCCCGATCGCGACGCTCCCGCCGTTGGGGTTGACGCGGTTCCGCGGGAACGATCCGAAGGTGAACGGGCACGCCCGCCTTCGCGCGAACGTAGTCCGGGCTCTCGAGGCCCGCGATGTTGCAGAGCACCTGGGCGGCGAACGCTTCGTGGATCTCCCAGAGCGCCACGTCGGCGTAGCGCAAGTTCTGCCGCGCCAGGATCCGCGGGATCGCGGCGACCGGCGCCATGAGCAGGCCCTCGCGGAAGAGATCCACGGCGGCCATCTCGAAGTCCACGAGGCGCACGCGCGGGACGGACGGCGGCAGGCGCGCGAGGCCCGCCTCGGTCGCGACCCAGAGACCCGCGCTGCCGTCCGTCAGCGGCGAGCTGTTGCCGGCGGTGAGCGTCCCCTGGCCGCTCTTCCGGTCGAACGCGGGCTTCAGCGCCGCCAGCTTCTCCATCGAGGTGTCGCGGCGCGGAAAGGCATCGCGGGAGACGCCGCCGAGCGGAACGATCAGATCGTCGAAGAAGCCGGCGTCCTGTGCGCGCGACCGTCCGGACGTGGCTCGCGAGCGCGAGCTCGTCCTGCGCCTCGCGCGCCGATCTTCCACTCCTTCGCCATCTCCTCGCAGTGCTCGCCCATGCTCTTGCCGGTCGCGCGGTTCCGGATATCGGGAACGTCGAGCCGCAGATCCCGCGGCCGCAGCGCGAGCGCCGCGTCGAACTTGCGCCGGAGGCCCTTCGCCTGGCCGACGCGGCGGATCCAGTCCGACAGGTTCTGCCCGAGGCCGATCTGCACGCGGCTCATGCTCTCGACGCCGCCGACGAGCGCGAGCGCGCGGCCGCCGCGCCCGAGAAGGCCGGCCGCCTGGAAGACGCCGACCATGCTGGTGCTGCACTGCATGATCGTCGTGTAGCTCGGCACGTGCGGCTCGAGCCCCGCCTCGAGCCAGACCTCGCGGGCGAGGTTGCTGTAGCCGAGGTTGAGGACGACCGAGCCCCAGACCGCGAAATCCACGGGTCCGGACGCCCGCTTCGACATCGCCTCGACGACCGGCACCGACAGCGCGAGCGCGTCCCGCCCGGCGAACGGCCCGTCCACGCGCACGAACGGCGTGCGCAGCCCGGCGGCGAGCCAGACGTCGGACGCGGCCACGATCGCGGCCCTACTCCCGCAGGTAGCGATGGATGAAGGAGACGGCGATCGATCCCTCCCCCACCGCCGACGCCACGCGTTTCACGCTGCCCGCCCGCACGTCGCCGACCGCGAAGACGCCCGGCCGGCTCGTCTCGAGGAGATACGGAGCGCGCGCGAGCGGCCACTGCGCCGCCGCCAGATCTTCCTTCAGGAGATCCGGCCCGGTCTTACGAACCCGTGATCGTCGACGACGAGACACCCGTCGAGCCAGGCGGTGCTCGGCATCGCGCCCGCCATCGTGAAGACGTGCCGGATCGGAAGCGTCGTGACCTCCCCGCTCGGCTTGTGCCGCAGGCTGACCCGCTCGAGACGGTTCGTTCCGTCGAGCGCGACGACCTCCGTGTTCGAGTGGACGACGATCGCCGGATTGTCCTCGATGCGGCGGATCAGGTACCGCGACATCGTGTCCGAAAGGCCGGGCCCCCGCACGACGAGGTGCACGCGGCTCGCGCTGTTGGCCAGGAAGACCGCCGCCTGGCCGGCCGAGTTGCCGCCGCCGACGACGACGATCTCCTCGCCGCGGCAGAGCGGCGCCTCGACCGCCGTCGCGCCGTAGTAGACGCCGGCGCCTTCGAAGCGCGACAGGTTCTCGACGTCGAGCTTGCGGTACCGCGCGCCGGTCGCGATCACGACGGCCCGCGCGGCCACTTCGGTATCCCGCTCGACTCTGATCCGGTACGGGCGGCCCGCGCAGGAAAGATGCGCCGCGCTCCGGGCGACGAGCATCTCGGCGCCGAACTTCTCCGCCTGCGTGATCGCGCGCGACGCGAGCTCCTGGCCCGAGATGCCGGTCGGGAACCCGAGGTAGTTCTCGATCTTCGAGCTCGCGCCGGCCTGGCCGCCGGGCGCCTCGGTCTCGACGACGAGCACGTCGAGCCCCTCGGACGCGGCATAGACCGCCGCCGCGAGGCCCGCAGGTCCGGCGCCGATGACGACGACGTCGCGCGCGCGCGCCGGGTCCACGGCCTCGTTGAAACCGAGACAGTCGGCGATCTCCGCGTTCGACGGATTGCGGAGCACCGTCTTTCCGCGGCAGATCAGGACGGGCACGTCCTTCGGATCGACGCCGAAGCGTTCCAGGAGCTCCTGCGCGGTCGCGTCGCGCTCGAGATCCACGTAGGCGTAGGGGTGACCGTTGCGCGTCAGGAACTCCTTGATGCGGAGCGTGGCGGAGCAATACTCGGAGGCGACGAGCACGACGTCGCTCACGCCCTGCGCGACGAGCTCGGCGCGGCGGAGAAGAAAGGCGCGCATGATGACGTCGGAGAGATCGCTGTCGGTCTGCACGAGGCCGAGGAGGTTCTCGCGCGGAACCTCGACGACCTCGCCGTCCTCGATCGCCCGGAGCGTGACGAGCGCGCGGCGGCCGGCGAGCATGTTGATCTCGCCGGTGAACTGGCCCGGCCCGAGGATCGAGACGGTCTGCGGCGAGCCCTCCGTGCCCCGCTCGATGCGGAGCGATCCCGAGACGACGAGGTAGATCGAGGCCGGCGCGCCGCCGGCCGAGAAGAGCACTTCGCCCGCCGAGACCCTGCGCCGCCTGCCGTGGGGCGTCATGCGCGCCATCTGATCCGTCGTCAGCGCCGGAAAGATGTCCTCGCGGCGTCCCGTCACCAGCGGCGGCAAGGAGGCGGAGGGAGTGGGCGGCGGCGTGCTCATCGGGGCGATTCTCCACCCGATTCTCGGCGTCTCGTAGGGGCGGGGCTTGCCCCCGCCCTTTCCTCGCGCTGCCTCGTTCCTCGTAGGGGCGGGACTCGTCCCCGCCCGTTTCCTCGCGCGTCATCCCGAGCGACCAGCGAGGGATCCCGAGCTCGGCAGGCTCCGCGCAGTCCTCGAGGCATGACCGCGCCGGTTGACCCTCTCTTCCCCAGCCGTTATCCTTCGCATCCCCGCGAAAGTGGCGGAACTGGTAGACGCGCAGGTTTCAGGAGTCCGCGCGCCGGTGTCGTCGAAAACCGAGAAAGACCAATAGACACGGACTCTTTGGCGAATTTTCATGAGTGTCGTTTTCGTCGCCTAAGTTGAAGTGAATCGGTCGAGAAACGGTCCGATCCCGTACAACGGCCGATACAGCAGCTAATCCCCTGGGCGATCGGACGGTGAGGGAATCGAGAGGAGTGGATTTGAACCTCCGACCACTCGGTCCCGAACCGGCCGAGGCCGGTCATCTCTGACGGAGCGCGATTGCTCGTGATTCGGCCGCTCGCGACCTCCGCCGACAACGGCGGCTTTCCGGAGAACAGCTCCGTCTTGGCTCCGCCCTCCGACTCCTTCGTTTCATCCCTTCGTTGACAGCCGCGGACCCGGCCGTTACCCTCGGTTGCCTTCGGGCAGGTCACGATGCGATTCGATTGGAAGCCGGGCGCCCTCGACGAGCCTCTGACCGGACGGCGCTGGGAACCCCCGGAGATCCTGGAGCGCGTTTCCGCTCGTGCCGCCTTCTATCGCGCCCGCGGGCTCGGTCCACGCGATCGCGTGTTCCTCCACTTCGGGAACAACCTGGAGTTCTTCGTCGAGCTCCTCGCGATCTGGAGCCGGGGCGCTGCCGCGGCCCCGATCGACTCGAGGCTGACGGCGTTCGAGGTCGAAACCCTCGCCGCCGCGGCCGCGCCCCGATTCTCGGCCTGGCTCGGACCGCCGCCGGAGGAACTCGCCCGGAAACTCGCGGCGCGGGGAACCGAATCGGTGGACGTCGCGGAGCCCGTCGCCGGTCCCGGGAGCGCGAACCCGCTCGGGTGGGAGCCGCAATCCTCCGGGGAGGACGCGCTCATCCTCTTCACCTCGGGAACGACGGGCGACCCGAAGGGTGTCGTGCACACGCGCCGCTCGCTCGCGGCACGCTGGGAGAGCCTCGAGAAATCGCTCGGCCTCGAGCGGTTCCGGAGGACGCTGTGTCTGCTGCCGACGCACTTCGGCCACGGGTTGATCTGCAACTCGCTCTTTCCCTGGCTCTCCGGACAGGACGTCTATCTGCTCCCCCCGTTCCGCTCGGACATCGTGATCGGATTGGGCGCCCTCGTGGACCGCTGCGAGATCACCTTTCTCTCGTCGGTGCCGTCCCTCTGGAGGGTCGCTCTCCGCACGGCCGCGCCGCCCGCGGGGGGCTCGCTCGAGCGCGTGTTCTGCGGGTCCGCCCCCCTCTCGGCGGCCCTCTGGAAGGACATACAGAATTGGGCCGGAACCCGGGAGGTCTGGAACGCCTACGGCATCACCGAGACGGCGAGCTGGCTCGCGGGCTCCTCGCTCGAGGACGTGGTCCCCGAGGACGGCCTCGTCGGCGTGCCGTGGGGCTCCGAGATCCGGGTCCTCCGGGCGGGGGCGCCGGCGCCGACGGAGGGAGCGGCGGAGCAGTGCGCGCCGGGAGAATCAGGCCGCGTCTGGGTCCGGACGGCGGCGCTCATGCGCGGATATCTCGGGCGCGAGGACCGCACGCGCGAGGTGGTTTCCGACGGCTGGTTCTCGACCGGCGACATCGGTCTTCTCGACCCGCGCGGGTTGCTGTACCTCCGGGGGCGTGAGCGCGAGGAAATCAACAAAGGGGGGATGAAGGTGTACCCCGGCGACGTGGACGCGGTCATCGAGCGCTACCCGGCGACGCTCGACGTCTGCGCTTTCGCCGTCGAGGATCCACTGCACGGCGAGGACGTCGCCGTCGCAGTCGTGTTGAAAGACGCGGGGGCCGCCTCGCTCCGGGGGCTCCTCGAGTGGGCGCGCCGACACCTCGCGCGGCACCAGATGCCGGTGCGATGGTATCTCCTGGACGAGATCCCGCGCACGTCGCGGGGCAAGGTCAATCGCGCCTCGGTCGCCGGACGGTGCGCCGGGCGCCGGCCGCTCGATCTGCGCGCGGCCGCCGGAAGCGGCGCGGAGTAGGGCCATTCCGTTCCGGCCGGTGGGGACGAAAGGGGGCCGAAGCGCGGGTTCCGAAGACCCGAAGAGGGAGCTCCTCCGTTTCCTGCGAGGGCTCGATCTCCCGCCGTCGGCCGAGATCACGGAAGAAACCTCGCTCCTGCGCTCCGGGCTCTTCGACTCGCTGGCGCTCTTTCACCTGACCGACTGGATCGAGAAGCGGCTCGGCGCGCCCATCGATCCGAGCACGATCGACCTCGTCGAGGAGTGGGACACCGTGCCGCGGATCCTCGACTTCCTGCGGAGACGCGGCGGCGACGGCGAGGGCCCGGTCTCGTGACGGCCGGATACGAAATCGTCCGCTATGCGCCGGAATTCCGGGAGGGCGTCCTGCGCCTCCAGACTCACCTCTGGAGTCCTGACGTGTCCGTCAACGACGCCTACTTCGCCTGGAAACACGAGGAGAATCCGCTTCAGCCCGCGCCGCTCGCTTGGCTCGCCCTGCACGAGGGGAAAGTCGTCGGGATGCGCAGTGCCTTCGCGACCCGCTGGGAGGCGGGCCGGCCGCCGGAACGGTTCGAGGCCCTCTATGCCGACGACTTCGCGATCGCTCCCGATCATCGTAACCGGGGTCTCGTGTCGCGCCTCATGGAAACCGCTCTCGCGGACCTCGCGCGGGACGGGCGCGACCTCCTGATCAATCTGAGCGCCGGCCCGGTCACACGGCTCTCGTCGCTCGTGGGCGGGTGGAAGAGCGTGCTGCTGGCCGAACCGGTCGGCCGCCGGTCGGCTCGGGCCGCGTCGCTCGTGCGCCTGTATTACACGCTGGGCCGCCTTCCCCTTCTCGCCGGAGGTCCGGCGCGTGTCGCGGCCCGCGCGGCGGGGATGAGCGAGCCCTTCTCTCGGTTCGACCGCGCGATCGCGCGGAGCATGGGCCGGCTGACCTCGACCGTACGGGTCGAGCGAGGGCCTCGGGCCGAGCCGATGGCGGAGCTCGTCGCCCGTCTCCCGTACGACGGTCGCATCCGGCAAGTCCGAGACGCCCGCTATCTCGCCTGGCGCTACCGAAATCCGATGCGCGACTACCGGTTCCTGTATCGCGAGGGGGGCGGGCTCGATGGATACCTGGTGCTTCTCCTCGCGCATTCGCCACGACCGGTCGGCCGATTGTGCATCGCCGACTGGGAGGCTCGCGACGAAGCGACCCGGATGGAGCTGCTCGACGCCGCTCTCGCCTGCGGGGGGTTCGCGCAGCTCGTCGTCTGGTCCGCGACCGTCGAGGAACCGACGCGCCGGCTTCTCGAGAAACGGGGATTCCGGCCCGTCGATGGCGGGAAGACCGCGCGCGGCTACCCGGGCCTCATCGTGCGTTCGGTCCCGCCGGGCCGGCCCCTCGCGGGCTGGGCCATCGGCGGACGCCGGCTGCTCGATCGGGATAGCTGGGACCTTCGCATGATCTATTCGATGCACGGCTAGCGCGGGGAGGCGAGGTTCTCTTGCAGGGTGCCGCGAACGACGAAGGGTTTGATTTCTGAAGACCTTGCGAGTAATCTCCCCGTCCCCGCGAAAGTGGCGGAACTGGTAGACGCGCAGGTTTCAGGAACCTGTGGGTAAAACCGTGAGGGTTCGAGTCCCTCCTTTCGCACCACTCCGATGACCCCGGCCGAGCGCCGACCTCATGCCTCCGCGATGGCCGCGATGGACACCTTGAGCCCGGGAACGCGAACGGGAAGCTTCGCCCCCTGACGTGCCGGCGGATTGGACGGAAACCACCTCAGGTACTCCTCGTTCATCCCCGCGAAATCGTCCTCGTCCGCGAGAACGACGGTGACGCTCACGATCTTGTCGATCGAGCTCTCGGCCTCCTCGAGAATCGCGGAGATGTTCGTCAGGCATTGCCGGGTCTGTTCCTGAATCGTGGTGCCCTTGATCGCTCCGGTCGCGGGATCCTGGGGCGAAGTCCCGGAAACGAAGACCAGGCCGGCGGCCTTGACGGCCTGGCTGTACGTCGCCGGCGCCTTGGCGGCTTTGGTGCTGAAAACGATCTCACGAGGCATCGGGGCTCCTTCTGCGGCCTGCGGCGGCCGGCTGTGAGGGAATGCGACATCTCCGGCCCGCGCATGCTAGGCGATCCGCCGTTTCCCACCGTCGACCTTGAGAAGAGACTTATCCGAAGGGTGTGAATCCCAGCGATGACCCGTGTTCGCGAACCTATTTCCCCGCCTTCGCTGCCTTCGCGGTCCCCGTCCCCGACTTCACGCAGCGGAACCCCACGTGCTCGCTTCCCGTGTCGGGCGGCGTGCCGCGGCGGGCGCTCGGACGGTAGCTCTCGCAGTAGGACACGTTGCAGAGGAACGAGCCGCCTTTGATGACCCGCTTGGGCGCGTAGCGGATCGTTCGGATCGAGGCTGCTCGCCGGACCCTTGGGATCCTTCGCGACGCCGCGATGCGCGAGCTCGGCGAAATAGTCCACGCGGTACCAGTCGCTCGTCCACTGCCAGACGTTGCCGGCCATGTCGTAGAGACCGTAGCCGTTCGCCGGGAACGACTTCACGGGCGACCGGCGCGCGTAGCCGTCCTCGGGCGTCGAGACGTCGGGGAAATGGCCCTGGAACGTGTTCGCCATGTACTTGCCGCCGGGGCGGAACTCGTCTCCCCAGACGAAGCGCTTGCCCTCGAGCCCGCCGCGCGAGGCGTACTCCCACTCCGCCTCGGTCGGCAGACGCTTGCCGGCCCACTTCGCGTAGGCCACGGCGTCGTCCCACGAGACCTGGACGACGGGCTCGTTGTCGCGGCCCTGGATGTCCGTCTTCGGCCCCTCGGGATGCTTCCAGTTGGCGCCCGGCACCCACCGCCACCAGTTCGCCATGTCGTCGAGCGGGACCGGACGGTCCGGCGGCGTGTACACGAGCGAGCCCGGCACGAGATCCTTCGCGTCGGGCTTCGGCGTGCCGGGAGGCACCTGCTTCTTGAGCTGCTCCCAGTCGGGCTTCTGCTCGGCGGTCGTGACGTAGCCCGTCGCCTTCACGAAACGCGCGAACTGCGCGTTGGTCACCGTCGTCTCGTCCATCCAGAACCCGTCGACCTTCACCTTATGGGCGGGACGCTCGTTGGACATGCTGTTCGGATTGTCGGTGCCCATGGTGAACTCGCCGGGCGGGATCCATTGCATCCCGGCGGGCGCCGGAGACGGAGGAGCGCTCGACGCCGCCAGGGCGAGAACCGCGGCGGCGGCCGCGAAGACGAATCGCCTCGACCCCACGTCACGTACGCTACCAGACTCACGTTCACCTCCGCCCCGCCTGGCGTACGATCCGCCCGACTTCTCGCTGACATGACGACGCAACCGCGCTTCTTCCGCGCCGGCGACTTGAACGCGTTCTTCGCGCTCATGTTCGACAACGTCGCGAACCTCGTCATCCTCTCGACCATCCTCATCGGCACCTTCCACTTTCCGCGAAACATCGTGCTCGAGCGCATGGTGCCCGGGACCGCCATCGGCGTCCTCCTCGGTGACTTGACCTACGCCGTCCTCGCCCGCCGCCTCGCGCGAAAGACCGGACGGACGGACGTCACGGCGATGCCTCTCGGCCTGAACGCGCCGAGCGTCTTCGGGATGTCGTTCGCGGTCCTCGGACCGGCGTATCTCGCGACGGGCGACGCGATGCTGTCCTGGAAGATGGGCATGGCGGTCACGGTGCTCGTCGGGATCTTCAAGACGGCGCTCGCGACGGCCGGCAACCGCGTCCGGTCGATGCTGCCGCGCGCCGCGCTCCTCGGCTCGATCGGCGGCGCGGGCATCGCGCTCATCGGGCTCCTGCCGCTCCTCAAGGTGATCGCCGACCCGATCGTGGGATTCGTCGGCGTCGGCATCATCCTCATCACGCTCTTCGCGCGCGTGCGCCTGCCGGGAGGACTGCCGGGAGCGTTCGTCTCGGTGGTCGCCGCCGTGGCGGTCGCCCAGATCCTGTCCGCCGCCGGGCTGCGCAGCCCGCTGCTCGCGCCGGCCGTCCACGCGGAGGCGCCGCTCCATTTCTCGATCCCCTGGCCGAGCCTCGCGTTCCTCGGGGGACTGTCGCTCGCCTGGTCGTACCTGCCGATCGCTCTTCCGTTCGCGCTGTCGACGATCGTCGGCGGCATCGACAACACGGAGAGCGCCGCCGCGGCCGGCGACGAATACGACACGCGCGCGATCCTCGCGACCGAGGGGATCTGCACGGTCGTCGCGGGGCTCTGCGGCGGCGTCGTCGAAAGCACGCCCTACATCGGCCATCCGGCCTACAAGAAGATGGGCGCCGGCGCCGGCTATGCGGTCGCGACCGGCCTGTTCGTCGGGCTCGGCGGCATCCTCGGCTACCTGCCGCTCCTCGTGGACTGGATCCCCGCGGCGGCCGTCGCGCCGATCCTGATCTACATCGGCGTCGAGGTCCTCGCGCAGGCCTTCACCGCGACACCGCAGCGCCATGCGCCGGCGGCCGCGATCGCGACGCTGCCGTCGCTCGCGTTCGTCGCGGCGCTCGAGGCGCGTTCCGCGATGCCGCCGGGCGCCGCGCTTCCGCCCGGAGAGACCGGCGAGACGCTCCGCGCGCTGACGCTCCTCGGAAACGGTTTCGTCATCACCGCGCTCCTCTGGGGCGCGGCGGCGGCGGACCTCATCGACCGGCGCTTCCTGCGCAGCGCGGCGGCCTTCTTCGCCGCGGCGATTCTCTGCCTCTTCGGCGTCATCCATTCCGCGGCGCCGGCCGGCACGCTCTTCCTGCCGTGGCAGTCCGGCTCGCCCGTGCCGTTCCACTTCGCCGCGGCGTACGCGCTCCTCGCCGCCATCGTGCTCGCCGCCTCGCGCGGACGGGTCGCCGACGGCGCCGCCGGCTGAGAACCGGCGTCCCGCCTCAGAGCATCGAGTCGATCGGGAGCCAGCCGAGGATCCGGACGAAGACCCGCTTGAGAAATCCCGTGTGGGGATCGTGGTGGTACCGCGCCTCGCCCCCGGGTGTTTGCTCGATCCACTCCAGCGACCCGTCCGGCGTCAGGATCACCCGATACGCGATGGCGGGCAGCGTCGCCTCCAGACGCTCCGAGATCTGCCGCGCGAGCGTCGTCTTTTCGATCACGAAGCCCATCTCCGTATTCAGGTTCTTCGAGCGCGGGTCGAGATTGAACGACCCGATGAACGCGCGCTCGCGGTCGACCGAAAGCGTCTTCCCGTGCAGGCTCACGGAGGACGAGCCGCCGGACGACCCGCCCGATCCTCCGGAACCGCCGTGCCGGGCGCGCCGGGCGCCGCCCGCGTCGGGGCGCAGCTCGTAGAGTTGCGCGCCGCTCCGGAGGAGCGCCTTGCGGCTCTTGGCGTAGCCGGCGTGGACGGCGCCGACGTCCGTCGCGGCGAGCGAGTTCGTGACGATCCGCAGATTCACGCCCCTCGCCGGAAGGGCCGTCAGGGCCTTCGTCCCCTTCTCGCGCGGCACGAAGTAGGGAGAGACGATGTCGAGCGAGGTTTTCGGCGCTCCGGCGGCGCGCCGGAGGTCCGTGATGAGCAACTCCGACTCCGACGCCTCGCCGAGCGTCTTCTTCGGCCGATCGCAGACGAGCTCGATCGTTCCCCACTCGAACGGGACTCCGTGATCCGCCATCGCCTCCACGAGCGGCGCCTCCCGGACGGCCTGGATGTACTCGATCGCTTCCGGCGAGCCGTGCACCGCGGCGAACTTCGCCTTCATCGCCTCGACCCCGTTGGGGTCGGCCTTCTTCACGATCCGGTCGATCGGATAAGCGGAGACGCTGTTCCAGTAGAGATCGAACGCCGCGCCCACCTCGCCCGCGATCGGCCCCACGGCGAGCGCGTCCATGTCGATGAAGAAGGTGCCTTCCCCCGCCGCGAAATACTCGTCCCCCACGTTCCGGCCGCCGACGATCGTGGCCTGCGTGTCCGCGGTGAACGACTTGTTGTGCATCCGGCGGTTCAGGCGCCCGAAATCGGACAGGTAGTCGCCGACCTTGAATCCCCGGGTCGGGTACGGGTTGTAGAGGCGCACCTCGACGTTGGGATGGCTGTCGAACGCTCGGAGGATGGGGTCGAGCCCGGGGATCCCGTTGTCGTCGACCAGGAGCCTCACGCGCACGCCGCGTTCGGCCGCGTTCCAGAGCTCTTCGAGGAGGAGGAATCCCGTCGTGTCCGCGTGCCAGATGTAGTACTGCACGTCGAGGGAGCGCTCGGCGGCCCGGGCGAGCACCACGCGCGCCGCGAACGCGTTCGGCCCCTGGGGCATCGCGTAGACTCCGTCCTCCCCTTCCGCATGCGAGGCCGCGAGCGCCGACACCGCTCGGCCGAGCCGCGTGTCGCCGGTGCCCGTCAGCGCCGAGGTCGTCGTTCGCCCGTCGAGCGTCGGAAGAGAGGCGCAGCCCGCCGCGGACGAGCGCGGCGAGCAGGGCGACCGCCCGCAGCGCGGCCGTCGGGCGTCGAAGACCCAATCGCCGCGCGGTCATGGAGATCACTTGGGCTTCGAGACTAGCACCGCTCCCGCGCCGGGGGCGGCCCGGGAACGACGCCCATCAGCGGCTGGCGACCGGGGCCCCCTGCCGAACGGCCCGCACGATGTAACGCTCCGGGGCGTCCCCGACGAAGTAGAACGGGAAGCAGGTGACGAGGGTCAGCACCGGCTGCGTCGTCGGATCGAGGACCGAGACGTCGTCGGGCGCGACGATCTTGATCGAGTCGACGACGTAGGTCTCGGGACCGGAGAGCGTCTCGAGCGTGATCGCGTCGCCGCGCGCGACGTCCTTCAGCCCGCGGAAGAACCCGTCGCGATGCCCGGCGATTCCGAGATTCCCGCCGCCGCCCGGCGTCGCGGTGCCCTCGATGCGCCCGACGCCGCGGTTCAGGTTCATTTCGTCGGTGCCTTCCAGCACCGGAACCTCGAGGCCGATTCGCGGGATCCGGAGGACGGCGATCGGCGGAGCACCCTTGAGGGTCAGCGTCTCCTTGAACGCGACGATGCGCTTGGCCGACCAGAGACGGTCGTCCACGCCGGACGGGGACGGCAGGGTCAGCGAAGCGCGGTGGACGCCCTTTTCGAGCGACGCGAACTGTCGTAACCCGGCCCGCCTCCCGGCCTCGCCGTGGATCCGCGCGGCCGCGTAGACGAGCAGCAGAACGGCGCCGACGCCGAGGAGGGCCCATTCGATGAGCCGGCGCGCGCCGCCCCTCTTTGCGCCTACGTCCGGGAAGGAAACTTGCTCGCTCACTCCGGAAAAACGGTACCACCGGCGGTCCCCGGCGTCCACGCCGGCGGTCCGGCCGGCGGCCGGGAACGGCTATTCCGGCGGCAGGCCCAGCTCGATGTCCGCCTTGGGGATGGCGATCGCCGTTTCCTTCTTTCCCCGGTCCACGCAGACGAAGCAGGCCTTGTACACGTCGTCGTACCCCATCTTCATCTCGCGGTTGGTCACGAAGACCTGCCGCCGCGGATAGGGCGCGTCGAGGCGCGTCAACGTCACGAGGATGCCGCCCCGCGTGCGCGAGCGCTCCGCGACCGCGAAACGGTGCCGGGGATCGCCGCTGCAGGTGAAGCCGGGGGCCGGCTCAGGGGACGCGTTTGTGCTCACCCGTCGGCTCCTTGTTGATCTCCTTGGCCAGCGCGGCGAGCGCGAGGTCGAGCGACTCGTAGATCCGGAACAGCGTGTCGAGGTGCGTGACCCGCAGTCCGGCGAGGATGCGGCGTTGCGGCGCGGCGAGCAGGATCTCCCGCTTGCGCTCGTGGAATCGCTTGAGCGCGCCGATGAGGACTCCGACGCCGGTCGAGTCCATGTACTCGAGGCCCGAGAGGTCGAGGACCAGCGCGCCCTTGCGCTCGTGCGCGACGCGCTCGCACGCCTCGGAGAGCGTCTGCGCCGTGTCCCCCACCTTGAGCGAGCCCTCGACCCGCAGCACCGTGTGTTCGGGACCCTGTTCTTCCGCGATCTTCATTGCCATCAAACCGCAGGCGGCGGCGGCTCTCCCTTCCTCACGAGAACGCCTCCGCGCGCGATCTCCTCCCCGCCCGACGTCACCTCTCCGTCGAATCGAACGATCGATCCGAAGCGCGCCGAGAGGCGCACGTCCACGCAGAGCAATTCGCCGGCGACCGGTGGACGCCGGGCCTGGAAGCCCTCGATGCCGGCGAGGAATCCGCGGCGGCCGGTATCGGCGTCCCCGCCTTCGAGGAGGAGCGCCGACTGCGCGATCGCCTCGGCGAGGAGCAGCGGGCTGCCCCAGCGCTCTCCCATCGCCAGCCGGCCGTTGGCGGTCACACCGACGCGGACCCGGCCGCGGGAGAAGTCGGAATTGCGTTCCTCCAGAACGGCGTCGACGAGACGAAACGGATAGGCGTGGGGGAAGTCCGTCGGGGTCACGCGATCTTCTTCTGCTCGATGAAGTCCACGAGGGCGTTGACGGAGGCGAAGGCCTTCACGCCGACCTCCTCGTCCTGCACCTTGATACCGAACTCCTGCTCGAGCCCGAGCACCAGCTCGAGCGCGTCGATCGAGTCGAGGCCGAGGCCTTCGCCGAAGAGCGGCGCGTCGTCCTGGATCGTGGCCGGGTCGATCTCGAGCTTCAACCGGCGCACGATCAGCTCCTTGACGCGCTGCGCGATACCTGGGTTGGACATGGATTTCTCCCCCGCGATTATAGGCGAGCCCGCGCGGGCGTCACGCCATCCCGCCGTCCACGCGCCAGACCTGCCCGGTCACGTAGGACGCCCGCTCGGACGCCAGGAAGGCGACGACGGCGGCGATCTCGGCGGGCGAGCCGAGGCGCCCCATCGGCACGCGGCCGACGAGCTCGGACATCTCCGCGTCCTTCAGGTGCGCGATGATCTCCGTCGCGACGAGACCCGGCGCGACGGCGTTGACGGTGATGCCGCGCTTGGCGAGCTCGAGAGCGACCGCCTTCGTCATGGCGATGAGCCCGCCTTTCGCCGCGGAGTAGTTCGCCTGGCCCGCGTGCCCGGAGATCCCGGAGACCGAGACGACGTTCACGATGCGCCCCCAACCCCGGTGCAGCATTGGCCGCAGGAAGGCCTTCGTCATCCGGAAGGCGCCCTTCAGATCCGTGTCGAGGACGAAATCCCAGTCGTCCTCCTTCATGAACGGGAGGAGGGCGTCCTTGATCACGCCGGCGTTGTTGACGAGGATGTCCGCGCCGCCGAACTCCTTCTCGACGCGCTCGGCCGCGGCCTTCACGGCTTCGGTCTGCCGCACGTCGGCGACGAGCGCGATCGCTTCCCCGCCCGCGGCGCGGATCTCCTCGGCCGTCTTCTCCGCGCGCGGGAGGTCCTGGCGGCAGGTCAGCACGACCCGCATTCCGTCGGCCGCGAGCGCGTGCGCGATCGCCTGCCCGATGCCGCGGCCGCCGCCCGTGACGACGGCCGTCTTGCGCCGCGCGCCCTTCTCCGAGCTCACGATCCGATGATATCCGCGAGAGCGTCCTGGGCCGCGATCGTCCCCGCCGCGCGGCACGTCGCGCTGCGATCGATCCAGCGCGCCATCTTGCGGAGCATCTCGCCGGGCCCGACCTCCAGGAGGACGCGATGGCCGTCGGCGATCAGGCGCTCGACCGCCGAGTTCCAGAGCGTCGGGCGGCAGAAACCCGACGCGAGGATCTCGCGGACGCTCTCCGCCGTTTCGGCCGGCGCGCCGTCCGGACCGACGTACGGAATCCGCGGCGCGCGGAACGAGGCGCAGGCGTCGATCACGGGCCGGATCGCCTCGGCGACCGGACGCATGAGCTCGCTGTGGATCGGCCAGCTCATGCCGAGCGGCAGCACGTTCAGCGCCCGCGGGGCGAGCTCGGCGAGCGCGGCGGCCACGGCCTCGGCCTGGCCGGTCAGGACGAACTGGGTCGCCGCGTTCACGTTGCCGATCCAGACGAGCCGGCCCTCCGAGCGCAGGCGCGCGCAGACCTCGTCGACGGCCTCGCGGCGCGCGCCGACGACGGCGCCCATTCCGCCGCGGATTTCGAGGCGCTCGGTCTCCCGCCAGACGGCGATCAGCACCTCGAGCGCGTCGTCGTAGGAGACGGCGCCGGCCGCGACCATCGCCGCGTAGTTGCCGAGGCTGTATCCGGCGGTCGCCCCCGCGGCGACGCCCCGCGCCTCGAGCCGCCGCGCCGCGAGCGTCGAGACGAGGAACACGCCGGCCTGCGCCGAGAGGTTCTCGTGCAGCGCGGCCTCGGGGCCGGAGAAGAGGATGGAAACGAGGTCTCGCCCGCAGCGCTCCGACGTGCGCGAAAAGAGGTCGCGCGCCGCCGCGTCGCTCTCGTAGAAGTCCCGGCCGATTCCGACCGCCTCGGATAGCTGCCCCGGAAAGAGGAAGGCCGGCGCAGACGCGCTCACGCGGCGCGAAGCTCCGAGAGCGCTTCGCCGAGCGACACGCAGCGTTCCTGCTCGAGCCAGGCGTCGAAGCGCTCCGGCAGCCCGCGGCGCCCCGCGAAGAGCACCAGGCGCGTCATCGGCGCGAGACCTTCCATCGGGGGATGATCGGAATCGAACTCCCACGGATGGAACGTGAAGACCGCCGGATGCCCGCGGTCCCGATAGAGAGTCTCGGACTCCGCGAGCCTCTCCGGCGAAAGCATCCGGAAGCCCCAGCTCCCGCCGGCCGGAACGCGGCGCCCGAAGCCGCGGCCCGTCAGCGGCGGAATCTCGACGAGCGGCCCCGCGGCCGTCTCGACGCGATGCGGGCCGAGCGGGTTGCCGGCGCGGCCGAGCGGCGGCATCGACGTCATCGAGGCGTCGGCGCGGAATCCCTCGGCCGCGAGGATCGCGAGCGCGGGATCCTCGGGCGAACGAATGGACCATTCCGCGGCGCGATGGAGCTCGGCGCGCACGCCGGCGGCCTTCTCGACGCGATCCGCCGCCCGCCGCAGGTCGGCGCGGAATTCCTCCGGCGTGAGCTCGTCGGCGCGCCGGTGCAGGTCGCCGTGGAGCGCGATCTCGTGCCCCCGCCGCGCGGCCTCGCGCACGAGATCCGGATGACGCGCGGCGATCCAGCCGAGCACGAAGATCGTGGCGCGATGCGTCCCCCGGTCGAGCCGCTCGAGCAGAGCGGTGAAGGTCCGATCGAAGCGCGACGGGAAGGAGTCCCACCGCCGCGGGTCCGAGTAGTAGTCGTCCCCGCAGACGTGGAACCAGTCCTCCGCGTCGATCGTCAGGACGCGCGGCGCGCGTCCCGGCGTGCGGAGCGGCGTGATGATCGGCGGCGACATGGAACGCAGATTCTAGTCGCCGGCGAACCGCGAAACCGCCATGGGCTGTTGCCCTGCGGCCGTTTGCTCATTCTCTTCGCGCGCGTCGAGCGCGCGCTTCACGGCGCCCAGTGAAGGCCGAGGGCGTTCGCCAGGAACTTCGCGAGCTCGCCGCGCGTGACGTACTGGTCCGGGCAGAAGTTGCCACTGCCGCAGCCGCCCGTGATCCCGGAGGCCGCGAGCGCCTCGATCGCGCGGAAGTAGAGGTTCGTCGTCGGCACGTCGCCGAAGGTCGCGGTCGCCGGCGCGGGACTGATCTGGAGCTGGTAGTAGAGGCGCACCGCGAAGAACGTCGCGAGGTCGCTGCCCGACGTGTAGACGTCGACGAAGTACGAATTGTTGAAGTTGTCGATCGTCACCGCCTGCGGGAGTGTCAGCGGAAAGCGGCCGCATCCGGGGACGTCGGTCGTGTCGGTCCCGACGGAGTCGAGGTCGCTGCACGGCCCGCCGACGGCGCACTTCGAGAAATAGAGCAGGATGCTGCCGGAATTCGTGTTGTCGCACCCGTCGAGCTCGATTTTCTTGACGAGCGCGCCCGCCGGCAGCAGGACCGCGTGATTCAGAAAGCGATGGCCGCTGACGATGTACTGGCCGCCCGGCGCCACCGTCGAATAGGTCCAGACGGTGGTCGAGTCGTTGGGCACGAACGCGTCCGACGATAACGTCAGGACGCTCATGCCGGACGTCCCGTAGGTGCGCGCCTCGGCGGCGGTCTCGGGCCGCCGGACGATCACGGGAGTCGCCCCGACTCCGCCCCGCGCCGCGCTCCCGGCCGGCGCCTCCTGGGCCGGGACGGCGCGGACTCCGGCGGCGAGAACCAGCGCGGCCCAAACGGCGCGGCGGACGTTGCGCACGGCCATGGCAAACCTCCTCGAATCGGGCTGGCCGCGAGCTTATCGCGTCAGTCGCATTCGAACACCTTGTAGTAGACGGCCCCCCACGAAATGATCCACGTGTCGCGGAAGGGGCGGTAGTGCGAGCCGCCGCCGTAGATCGCGCGGACCGGGACGTGGGCGAAGCGGGTGAGGTACCGCGCCGACTTCAACAGGATCTCCGTCTCGATGATGTAGCCGCGCGCGTTGAGGTCGAGGCGCCGCAGGAGGTCCGCCGCCACGACGCGATACCCCGACTGCGCGTCTTCGACCTCGAGCCCGGTCATCCGCGTCAGGATCCGGCTGCCGATCTCGTTGGTGCGATAGCGGTAGGCGGGGATGGCGTCGGGATCGCCCATGCGAGAGCCGATCACGAAATCCTCGCCTGCCGCCGCGGCCGCGAGGAGCCGCGGCAGATCCGCGGGATCGTGCTGGCCGTCGGCGTCGAGGAAAGCGACGTGCGTCGCGTCGGTCGCCAGCGCGCGCGCGAGCCCCGCGCGCACGGCGCCGCCCTTTCCGCGGTTCTCCGGCAGCCGCAGGACCGACGCGCCGGCGCGCTCGGCCTCCGCCGCCGTGTCGTCGGAGGACCCGTCGTCCACGACGAGGATGCGCGGCAGGCTCGCGAGAATCCCGCGCACGACGGATCCCACCGTCGCGGCGGCCTGGTAGGCCGGAACGATCGCGATCGGAGCGAACCGGGCCGTCACGGCGCGCATCCTAACGTCTCGCGGTGGCGCCGCGATCCGCAAGTGCCTTTCGATTCTTGGGCATGCGTTGACTCGGGCCTCAGCTCTGTGAAAAAGTCGCGAGGTTAACGATGGCGGAAAGCTTTCTTCCCGTCCTGATCCTGCTCGGCGTCGCCGCGGGAATGGCGGCGACCATCCTGGCATTGAACGCGCTCCTCGGCCCGAAGCTCCGGACCGCCCGGAAGCTCGAGACCTACGAAAGCGGCGTTCCGATCCTCGACGCCTCGCACAAGCGCGTCTCGATCAAGTTCTTCGTGATCGCGATGATCTTCATCCTGTTCGACGTCGAGATCGCGTTCCTCTACCCCTGGGCGCTCGTCTTCCGCTCGATGGGCTGGCCCCTCTTCGTCGAGATGCTCGCGTTCCTCGCCGTGCTGGCCGTGGGATACGCCTACATCTGGAAGAAGGGAGCCTTCGACTGGTGAGCCATACCCGCTACCGAATCCAGGAAGCCGGCGAGCCGCGTCCCTTTCCCCCCGAGGCGATGGCGCGGATCGAGAAGATCCTGAAGCGCTATCCGACGAAGCAGGCGGCGTTGCTGCCGGTTCTCTGGGTCGCGCAGGAGACCTGGGGCTGGATCTCGAAGGAGTCGGCCGAAGAGGTCGCGCGCCTGCTCGGCCTGCCGGTGTCGCACGTGGACGGCGTGCTGACCTTCTACACGATGTACAACCTGCGGCCGGTCGGGAAGCACCTGTTGCAGTTCTGCACCTCGATCTCCTGTCACCTCGCGGGCGCCGAGCGACTCGTCGAGCGCTGCGAGAAGCGCCTCGGCATCGGACTCGAAGAGACGACGGCGGACGGCAAGTTCACCCTGATGGAGGTCGAGTGCATCGCCGGATGCGACCGCGCGCCGTCCATGATGATCAACGACGCCTACCACGAGCCGATGGACGAGAAGAAGCTCGACGACCTGCTCGACCGCCTCGCCGGGGAATCCTGATGCGGACGCGTTGTCTGTCCCGGCCGGTTCGTAGGGGCGGCCCTTGCGGCCGCCCGCGGGCGGGGACGAGCCCCGCCCCTACGAGAACGGAGACCTAGATGGACCCGGTCCTGACGGCGCGCATCGGAAAGCCCGGCTCGCGCGGCATCGACGCCTACATCGCCGACGGCGGGTACGGCGCCTGGAAGAAGGTCCTCTCGGAAGGCTGGACGCCCGAACGTCTGACCGAAGAGGTCAAGAAGTCGGGGCTGCGCGGCCGCGGCGGCGCCGGGTTCCCGACCGGCGTGAAGTGGGGCTTCATCCCGAAGGACACGAAGGGCAAGCCCGTCTATCTCCTCTGCAACGCCGACGAGTCCGAGCCGGGAACCTTCAAGGACCGGCTCCTGATGGAGAAGGACCCGCACCAGGTCATCGAGGGCGTGATCCTGTCGGCGTTCGCGATCAAGTGCCGCGACGCGTACATCTACATCCGCGGCGAGTTCTACGACGGCGCGCGGATCCTGGAGGCCGCCGTCGCGGAGGCCTACGCCAAGGGGTTCCTCGGCGAGAAGATCCTCGGCTCCTCCTACGCGCTCGACCTGACGGTCCACCGGGGCGCCGGCGCCTACATCTGCGGCGAGGAGACGGGCCTCATCGAGAGCCTCGAGGGCAAGCGCGGCCAGCCGCGCATCAAGCCGCCCTTCCCGGCCGTGTCCGGCGTCTTCGGCGCGCCCACGATCGTCAACAACGTCGAGACGCTCGCGTGCGTCGTGCACATCGTCAACCGCGGCGCCGAGTGGTTCGCGAAGATCGGGCGCAACGAGAAGAACACGGGGCCGAAGCTCTACTGCCTCTCCGGCCAGGTCAACCGGCCCGGCGTCTACGAGGCGCCGCTCGGCCTGCAGCTCAAGGACCTCATCTTCGGCGACGCGTACGGGCGCGGGATGAAGGACGGGCGCAAGGTCAAGGCGGTCATCCCCGGCGGCGCGTCGGCCAACATGCTCACGGCGCGCCGAGATCGAGGACTGCCCGCTCGATTTCGACGGCGTGGCGGCGAAGGGCTCGATGCTCGGATCGGCCGCGATCATCGTGATGAACGAAGACACCTGCATCGTGGACGCGGCGCGGAATCTCTCCAAGTTCTTCTCGCACGAGTCGTGCGGGCAATGCACGCCCTGCCGCGAGGGCACGCCCTGGCTCCACAAGGTCCTCGACCGGATCGAGGAAGGCGCCGGACGGCCCGAGGACATCGCGCTCCTCGAGCGGATCTGCAACCAGATGGCCAACGGCATGACGATCTGCGTCTTCGCCGACGCGGCGATCGCCGGACCGCTCTCGTCCGTGAAGAAGTTCGCCGACGAGTACCGGCACCACGTCGAGAACAAGAGATGCCTGGTGGGCCGGAAGGCGGAAATGGCGGTCACCGCATGAGCGCGAACCCCGAGCCGCCGAAGGCGCCGGCGCCCGCCTCCCCCGCCGGCCAAGGACACGTTCACGGTGATCTTCGACGGCAAGCCCGTCGAGGTGCCGAAGAACCTCAACCTCATCGACGCGGCGAAGCTCGCGGGCGTCGAGATCCCGCACTTCTGCTACCACCCGCGCCTCTCCGTGGTCGGCCAGTGCCGGATGTGCCTCGTCGAGATCGAGGGGATCCCGAAGATCCAGGCCGCTTGCACGACGCCGCTCAAGGACGGGCTCTCGGTCAAGACGACGACCGAGAAGGTCCGCAGCTCGCGCGCCGCGACGATGGAGTTCCTCCTCATCAACCATCCGCTCGACTGCCCGATCTGCGACCAGGCCGGCGAGTGCACGCTCCAGGACAACTCCTTCGGCTACGGCCAGCAGCTGTCGCAGTACGACGAGTCGAAGCGCCAGTACCCGACCTTCGACCGCACGCCCGATCGGGCCGAACGTCATCGCCGACATGACCCGCTGCATCCAGTGCACGCGGTGCATCCGGTTCTGCCAGGAGATCGCGGGAACCTCCGAGCTGACGTTCCTCGACCGGGGCGGCCGCACGCTCGTCTGGACGCACGACGGCGGGCCGCTGGCCAACGAGTGGTCGGCCTGCGCCGCGGACGTCTGCCCCGTCGGCGCGCTGACGGTCCGGCAATTCCGCTTCCGAAGCCGCGTCTGGTACCTGCAGAAGACGCCGTCGATCTGTCCGGGCTGCAACATCGGCTGCAACAACTCGATCGAGTCGCGCGAGAACGTCGTCTACCGCTTCCTGCCGCGGCTCAACCCCGACGTCAACGACTACTGGCTGTGCGACCACGGCCGCTTCCTGTCGGAGAGCCTGAACCTGCGCGACGTCTCGAAGGCGAGTTCGCGGGAGGCCGGCGCGGTGAAGGACCTTCCGGTCCCCGCCGCCGTCGAGCGCATCGCGGCCGGGATCCGCGGGGCGATCGACTCGAAGGGCGCCGCCTCCGTCTTCTTCCTGGGATCCGCGCACCTTTCGAACGAGGAGAACTTCCTCCTGCGCAAGCTCGCCGACCATCTCGGCTGTCCCAACCGCGACGTCGTCGTGGACCGCGGAAAGCCGCGGAAGATCAAGTCGCAGAAGGGCTGGATCACGGGCGAGGAGGCCGCGCCGAACTTCCGCGGCGCGCGCGAGATGGGGCTGACGCCCGGCCGCGGCGGCTACGGGCTCGAGGCCGTCCTCTCGGGCAAGAGCGCGCCGGACGTCGTGATCGTCGCCGACGCGGGATTCGGCGCGGCGGCCGACGACGCCGCCGCCGTCGCGGCGATCCGAAAGGCGAAATTCCTGGCGGTCGCGGCCCGCACGAGCAACGCGCTCACGCGCGCCGCCGACGTCGTGCTCCCCGCCGCGTCGCTCGCCGAAAAGGAAGGCACGTTCACGAACCTCCAGGGCCGCGCGCAGAAGTTCGAGCGCGCGTTCCTCTCCAAGCCGCCGGTGCGCGCGCACTGGGAACTGCTTCTCCTGCTGGCCAACTCGCTCGGCTGGGGCGATCCCGACTGGACGCCGGCGGACCTCCGCGCCCAGATCGCGCAGGAGGTGCCCGGCTACGGCGACCGGCCGGAGTCGGAGCTCGACGGCGGCCGCCTTCTCAAGAAGGGCGACTTCGCCTGGAAGGGCGCCCTGTGACGCTGCTCGACTGGGTGATCCTCGTCGCGCGCGTGGCGCTGCCGGCGATGATCCTCCCGGCGATCGTGATCCCGCTCGTCTGGTACGAGCGCCGCATGGCCGCGTTCATCCAGGACCGGCCGGGCCCCAACCGCGTCGGCCCCTTCGGCCTCCTGCAGAGCCCCGCCGACATCCTGAAGCTCTTCATGAAGGAAGAGGTCGTGCCGGCGCAGACGGACCGGCTCCTCTTCTATCTCGCGCCGGGACTCGCGGTCTTCTCCGCGCTCTCGACCTTCGCCGTCATCCCCTACGGCGGAACGCTCACGATCGGCGGCAAGGAGATCCCTCTGCTCGGCGCGGACATCTCGATCGGCGTTCTCTACATCTTCGCCATGACGTCGCTCTCGGTATACGCGCTGGTGCTCGCCGGATGGTCGTCGAACAACAAGTTCTCGCTGATGGGCGGCATCCGCTCGAGCGCGCAGCTGATCTCGTACGAGCTCGCCATGACGACCGCGGCCGGCGGCGTGATCCTGTCCGCCAGCTCCTTCAAGCTCGCCGACATCATCGCGGCGCAGCAGGGCACGTGGCTCGGGTTCATCCCGCGCTGGAACGTCTTCCCGCAGATCCTCGGCTTCCTGATCTTTTTCATCGCGACGTTCGCGGAGACGAACCGCCTCCCCTTCGACCTGCCGGAGGCCGAAGCGGAGCTCGTGGCGGGATACCACACCGAGTACTCGGCGATGCACTTCGGCTCGTTCTTCCTCGCCGAGTACGTGAACGTCATCGTGGCCTCCGCGCTGACGGCGACGCTCTACCTCGGCGGGTGGTCGCTGCCGGGTTTCCATCCGCACGGGGTCCTGGGCGTCCTGCTCTCCCTGCTCGTCTTCGCCGCCAAGACGGCGTTCCTCGTGTCGATCTTCATCTGGGTGCGCTGGACGCTCCCGCGCTTCCGCTACGACCAGCTGATGGCGCTGGGCTGGAAGGTGTTCCTGCCGCTCGCGCTCGTCAACCTCTTCTGGGTGGCCGCGCTCGAGATGTGGAAGGCGGCCCGCTAGCCATGGAACGCATCGTCTTCGACGCCGCCGCGACCATCGCTCTCGTTTTCGCGGCGCTCATGGTTCTGAGTCGGAATCCGGTCAAGAGCGTCCTCGCGCTCGTCGTCTCGTTCTTCTTCCTGGCGGTGATCTACATCCTCCTCTTCGCGCCGTTCATCGCGGCGATCCAGGTCATCGTCTACGCCGGCGCGATCCTCGTGCTCTTCCTCTTCGTCCTGATGCTCCTCAACATCCGGCACGAGGGCCCGGACAAGGATCCCCGGCCGATCCAGCGCATCCTGGGCGGAGGGGCGATCCTCATCTTCACGATCGTTCTCGTGGCGCTCCTCTCGAAGCACGGGACGCCGCCCGGGCTCCCGCCCGCGTCGGAAACCGCCGCGCCGCACATCGGGGACGTGGCCCGGGCCGTCTACTCGGATTTCCTCCTGCCGTTCGAGGCGCTCTCGGTCCTCCTCCTCGCCGCGCTCGTCGGCGCCTTCGTTCTCGTCTCGAAGGAGGGGCGCCCGTGATCGGCAAGATCCCGCTGGCGGACGTTCTCGTCGTGTCGGCCGCGCTCTTCGCGGTCGGCCTCGCGGGCGCCCTGCTCCGGCGCACCGCCATCGTGATCTTCCTGTCGATCGAGCTGATGATGAACGCGGCGAATCTCGCGCTCCTCGGCTACGGGGCGGCGCTCGGCACCGTGGACGGGCAGATCGCCGTCTTCTTCGTCATCGCGATCGCGGCGGCGGAGGCTTCGGTCGGCCTCGCGATCTTCGTCGCCCTCTTCCGCCACACCGAGACGATCGACGTGAACAAGATCAACCTCCTGAAGTGGTGAGATGAGCGCGCTTCCGCTCTGGCTCATCCCGGCGCTGCCGCTCGCGGGCTTCCTGGCGTGCGGCCTTCTCGGCACGCGGCTCGGCAAGCGGTTCGTGAGCGTCGTGGGCGTGGGGTCGGTGGGGCTGGCGACCCTCGCGGCATTCTTCCGGCTCGTCCCCTATCTCGGCGGCGACCATGCGCCGGCCGTCGAGCGTGTCGCCTCGTGGATCGCCGCCGGCGACTTCCGCGCGGAGATCGCGTTCCGCCTCGACCCGCTGTCGGCGCTGATGCTCTCGTTCGTGACCTTCGTCGGCTTCCTCATCCACGTGTACTCGACCGGGTACATGCATCACGACGAGACCGACGCCGGCTACGCGCGGTTCTTCTCGTATCTGAACCTGTTCATGTTCTCGATGCTGACGCTCGTGCTCGCCCAGAACTTCCTTCTGATGTTCGTGGGCTGGGAAGGCGTCGGCCTGTGTTCGTACCTGCTCATCGGCTACTACTACGAGCAGCCGTTCGCGCCGGCCGCGGGCAAGAAGGCCTTCGTCGTCAACCGCATCGGCGACTGGGGCTTCCTGCTGGGCATGTTCGGCCTCGTAACGCAGTTCGGGACGCTCGACTACGACGGCGTCTTCCAGGCCGCGGCGAAGGAACCTTCGCGGTTCGCGCCCGCGCTGACGCTCATCGCGCTCTGTCTCTTCCTCGGAGCGGCTGGAAAGTCGGCTCAGGTGCCGCTGTACGTCTGGCTGCCCGACGCGATGGCCGGCCCGACGCCGGTCTCGGCGCTCATCCACGCGGCGACGATGGTCACCGCGGGCGTCTACATGGTCGCGCGCTGCAACGTCCTCTTCCGCCTCTCGCCGGACGCGATGCTCGTCGTCGCGGTCATCGGGACGATCACGGCGATCCTCGCCGCCCTCATCGCGCTCGCCCAGAACGACATCAAGAAGGTGCTGGCGTACTCGACCGTCTCGCAGCTCGGCTACATGTTCCTCGCCTGCGGCGTCGGCGCGTTCGTGGCCGGCATGTTCCACGTCATGACGCACGCGTTCTTCAAGGCCTGCCTCTTCCTCGGCGCGGGCTCCGTCATGCACGCGATGTCGGGCGAGCTCGACATGCGCAAGATGGGCGGGCTGAAGGCCAGGCTCCCGACGACGTACCGGACGTTCCTCGTGGCGGCGCTCGCGATCTGCGGCATCCCGCCGCTCGCGGGCTTCTTCTCGAAGGACGCGATCCTGGCCGGCGCGTTCGAGGCGGGCAAGCCCGTCCTCTGGGCCGTCGGCCTCCTCACCGCGGGCCTGACCGCCTTCTACATGTTCCGGATGGTCGCCCGGGTCTTCGCGGGCTCGTTCCGCGGAACGCCCGAGCAGGAGCACCACGTCCACGAGTCGCCGCCCTCGATGACCGTCCCGCTCGTCGTTCTAGCCGCCCTCTCGGCGATCGGCGGGTTCGTCGGCCTGCCGGCCGTCTTCGGCGAGCACGCCAACCGGATCGAGGCGTTCCTTTCGCCGATCTTCCTGCCGCTCGCGGCGCACGAGTCGGCCGAGCACGCGCTGCCGCACGCGACCGAGTGGCTCCTGATGGCCGCGTCCGTCGCCGTGGCCGCCGGCGGCATCGCGCTCGCCTGGAAGTGGTACGCGAAGGAGAACGGCCGCGTGCCGGACCGGATCGCGGCTGCCTCTCCGGCCCTCTACGCCCTCGTCGCGGACAAGTTTCGCGTGGACGAGCTGTATGACGCGCTGATCGTCCGGCCCTTCGCCTGGACCGCGCGGATCTGCTGGAAGGTCATCGACGTGCTCGTCATCGACGGCGTCCTGAACGCCGGCGCCTTCCTCGTCGAGCTCGCGGGAGATCTCCTCCGCTTCCTGCAGACCGGCAACGTGCGCAACTACGCGCTGACGTTCCTCCTGGGCGTCGTCGCGCTGATGCTGATCGTGATGGGCGGCTTCTGATGGATTTCCTCCAGAGCCACCTGCTCTCGACGGTCGTCTTCCTGCCGGCCGTGGGCGCGGTCCTCCTCGCCCTCTTCCCGGCGTCGGCCGCGAAGGCGGCGCGCAACCTCGCGCTCGCGATCGCGACGCTCGATTTCCTCGTCTCGATTCCGCTCTGGACGCGGTTCGTCCCGGCCGCGGGCTTCCAGTTCGGGGAGAACGTTCCCTGGATCCCGACCTTCGGAATCTCCTACGCCGTCGGCCTCGACGGCCTCTCGCTCGTGCTCGTGATGCTCACGACGCTGCTGACGCCGGTCGCGCTGCTCTTCTCGCTCTCCCATGTCTCGAAGGGCGTGCGCGGCTTCTCGATCGCGTTCCTGCTGCTCGAGACCGGAATGCTCGGCAGCCTCGTGGCGCTCGACCTCGCTCTCTTCTACGTCTTCTGGGAAGTGATGCTCGTCCCGATGTACTTCATCATCGGCATCTGGGGCGGCACGCGGCGCATCTACGCCGCGATGAAGTTCTTCCTCTTCACGATGGCGGGAAGCCTCCTCATGTTCCTCGCCATCCTGTATCTCGCCGTGCGCCACCACGCCGTCACCGGGATGTGGTCGTTCGCGCTCGAGGACCTCGCGACACTCGATTTCGCGAGCGGCGTCCAGACGGTCCTCTTCCTCGCGTTCGCGCTCGCGTTCGCGATCAAGGTCCCGGTCTTCCCGCTCCATACGTGGCTGCCCGACGCGCACACCGAGGCGCCGACCGCCGGCTCGATCATCCTCGCCGGCGTGCTCCTGAAGCTCGGCGTGTACGGCTATCTGCGCTTCGGCCTGACGCTCTTCCCCGAAGCCGCGCTGCGGTTCGCGCCGTGGGTCGGCCTCCTCGGCGTGATCGGCGTCGTCTACGGCGCCCTCGTCGCGTTCCCGCAGAAGGACATGAAGCGTCTCGTCGCGTACTCTTCGGTGTCTCACCTCGGCCTCGTCGTGGTGGGCGTGGCCGCCTTCACGACCGTCTCGCTCTCCGGCTCGATCCTCCAGATGATCAACCACGGCCTCTCGACCGGCGCACTCTTCCTCCTCGTCGGCGTTCTCTACGAGCGCCGCCACACGCGGGAGATCGAGGCGTACGGCGGTCTCGCGGGCATCGTCCCGGTCACGACGGCCCTCTTCCTCGTGGCGACGCTCTCCTCGATCGGCCTGCCGGGCTTGAACGGTTTCGTCGGCGAGTTCCTGATCCTGCTCGGGACCTGGACCTCCCCGCACCGCTGGTGGGCGGTGCTCGCCGCGACCGGAATCATCCTCTCCGCGGTCTACATGCTGACGCTCGTTCAGCGCGTCTTCTGGAACCCGGTGACGCACGAGGAGAACCGCAGCCTGCCCGAGATCCGCCCGAGCGAGCTCCTGGCGGCGGCCGTGCTCGTCGCCTGCATGATCTGGATCGGCGTTCGGCCGAACGACCTGCTGTCGCGCCTTTCGCCGACCGTCGAGGCGATCCGGTCCGGCGTTCTCGAGAAGACCTCCGCCGAGAACCGGGGCCGGGCGGAGGCCGCGCCGTGATCACCTTCGGCCCGGCCGAGCTCGCGGCGACCGCGCCCGAGATCACGCTCGCGGCGGCGGGCGCCCTGATCGTGCTTCTCGAGGCGTTTGCGCCGCGGACGCGCCGCGCTTTCTCGGCGCTCTCGCTCGCCGGCATCGCCCTGTCGCTGTACTTCGTCTCCCGCGCTCCGATCGGGGCGAACTTCGGCGGACGGTTGGAGACCTCTTCGCTCACCAACGTGGCGAGCCTCTTCATCGCCGCCACGGCCGCGGTCGCCGTCCTCGTCGCCAAGCGGTATCTCGAGCGCGCGGGCGAGGAGCGCGGCGAGTTCTACGCCCTCCTGCTCTGGGGGCACCTCGGCGTCTCCCTCATGGTGCGCGGGATCGACCTGCTCGTCGTCTTCATCGGCCTCGAGACGCTGTCGCTCTCCTTCTACGTTCTCGCGGCCATCTTCCGCGGCGTCCACGCGTCGTCGGAGGCCGGCCTCAAGTACTTCCTGACGGGCGCGTTCGGATCCGCCTTCACCCTGTACGGGATCGCGCTCCTGTTCGGGCGGAGCGGGAGCCTGCGCATCTCGGCCCTCTCGCAGGTGGGGCTCGGGAGCGATCCGGTCGTGGTCTTCGCCCTCATCCTTCTTCTCGCCGGGTTCGGATTCAAGATGTCGCTCGCGCCGTTCCACGCCTGGGCGCCGGACGTGTACCAGGGAATGCCGACGCCGGCCGTGGCCTACCTCTCGGTCGCGCCGAAGGGCGCCTCGCTCATCGTGCTGTACCGGGTGCTGACGGCCGTCTATCAGGGCGCGCTGCCGTCGCGCCTCCAGACGGGCGTCGCGGCGCTCGCGATCCTCTCGATGACGCTCGGCAACGTCGTCGCGCTCGCGCAGCGCGACATCAAGCGCCTGCTCGCCTACTCCGGCATCGCGCACATGGGCTACATCACGATCACGCTCGCGGTCTTCGGCCGCGGAGCCTTCGCGGCGGCGATCGTTTATCTCTTCGCCTACCTCGTCTCGAACGCCGGCGCCTTCGCCTGCGTCTCCGTCCTCTACCGCGACGAGACGCGGCCCCATCCCGTGGGCCTGCTCGCCGGCGAAGGGCGGCGCGCGCCGTTCGCGGCGGGCGTCCTGACGCTCTGTTTCTTCTCGCTCGCCGGCATTCCGGCGACCGCCGGCTTCATCGGCAAGTTCTTCGTCTTCGGCGCGGCGATCGACCGCGGGCTCTACGGCCTCGCGATCATCGGCATCCTGAACAGCCTCGTGTCCATCGGCTACTATCTGCGGGTCGTCTACGTCCTCTACATGCGCGAACCGGTCGAAGCCGAAGGCCCGCCGCCGCTCGGGGTATCCGACGGCCTGGCGCTCGCCCTCTGCGCGGCCGGCATTCTTCTCCTCGGCGTCTTTCCGTCGGGCCTCTGGAGGCTCGCCCGGAGCGCCGCCGAGAGCCTCCCGTTCTTCGGTCCATGAGAACTCCCTCGCCTCGCAACTGAAACACCGGCGCGCCGCGCCGCAAACCGTCGAGAAGGAGTAGCGAATGTCCGCGAAGCCCAAGCCCGCGTCCCGGCCCCGACCCGCCGCGCCCGCAACCCACGCGGCCGCGGAGGACCTCAACCCGTTTCACTTCGCGCGTCTCCAGTTCGAGCGCGCCGCGGACCACCTCGGCCTCGACGCCGGCACGCGCGAGGTGCTCGGCAATCCCAAGCGCCAGCTCACCGTTTCGATCCCCGTCAAGATGGACGACGGCTCCGTCCGATGCTTCCAGGGCTACCGCGTCCAGCATTCCATCGCGCGCGGGCCGTCGAAGGGCGGGATCCGCTATCACCCCGGCGTCACGCTCGACGAGGTCAAGGCCCTCGCGATGTGGATGACCTGGAAGTGCGCGGTCGTCAACATCCCGTTCGGCGGCGCCAAGGGCGGCATCACCGTGGATCCGAAGGCCATCTCGCTCTCCGAGAACGAGCGGATGACGCGGCGGTTCACGTCCGAGATCTCGATCATCCTCGGTCCCGACCGCGACATCCCGGCGCCCGACGTCTACACGAACTCGCAGACGATGGCGTGGATGATGGACACCTTCTCGATGACAAAGGGCTACTCGACGCTCGGTGTCGTGACCGGCAAGCCCCTGGCCCTTGGCGGATCGGCCGGACGCAACGAGGCGACGGCGGAGGGCTGCTTCGTCGCCATCGAGGAGGCCGCCAAGCGGATGTCGCTGCCGCTCAAGGGCTCCACGGCCGCGGTGCAGGGCTTCGGCAACGCGGGATCGTTTGCGGCGAAGTTTCTGGACGAGGCCGGGGTGCGCGTCGTCGCCGTCTCCGACACGAAGGGAGCCATCTACGACAAGAAGGGTCTCTCGGTCCAGGACCTGTTCGCAACCAAGGAGAAGAAGGGCACCGTCACGGCTTTCAAGGGGGAACGCATCTCGAACGAGGACCTCCTCGAGCTGCCGGTGGACATCCTGGTACCCGCTGCGCTCGAGGGCGTCATTACCCGGCGCAATGCCTCGCGCATCAAGGCGAAGATCGTCGCCGAGGCCGCCAACGGCCCGACGACACCCGACGCCGACGACGTGCTCCACAAGAAGGGCATCGTCGTCATCCCCGACATCCTCGCCAACGCCGGCGGCGTGACCGTGTCGTACTTCGAGTGGGTCCAGGACCTGTACTCGTTCTTCTGGGATCCCGACATGGTGCGCACCCAGCTCCAGCGCAACATCCGGCGCTCCTACGCCGACGTCGAGGCGACCGCGCGCGAGCACCACACCGATCTGCGGACCGGCGCGCTCATCCTCGCGGTGCATCGCGTCGAAGAGGCGACGCGGATCCGGGGGATCTTCCCGTAGAGCCGAACGGACCTCGGACCACCCCGGCGAGCTGTTGGGACGACGCGGACCGGCACGCGCCGTCGGAATACTTCTGGCTGGCGGACCCGACGGTCCGGTCCCGGGTGAACCGGCGGATCACGGGAGATCCGTCCGTCTGGCCGATCCCGTGGTTTCGCGCGCGCGCCGCCGCGCGGCTGCCCTTCGGCCGGGCGCTCAGCATCGGATGCGGGACGGGACCGCTCGAACGCGATCTCGTGCGGAGCGGGATCGCGGCGAAGGCCACCGGCGTGGACGTGACGCTCGCGCCGCTCGCGTTCGCGCGGCGCGCGGCCCGCGCGGAAGGAATGGGAGATCGCATCGCCTACGCGCAGGCCGAGGCGCGGTCGCTGCTCGAGCGCGAGAAGCACTGGGACGCCGTCTTCTTTCACGGTTCCCTCCACCACTTCGAGGACGTGCCGGGGATCCTCGGGCGCGTGCGGTCGGCGCTGAAACCCGGCGGAATGCTCTATCTCGACGAGTACGTCGGCCGCTCCCGCGGCGACTGGAGGATGCGCCATCTCGTCCTGCCGAATCATCGCCTACCGGATGCTGCCGCGGGCGGCGCGCCGGACGCACATCGTGAGAAGCCCGGTGACCGGCGAGGACCCGACCGAGCAGATCGCGTCGGCCGACATTCTTCCCGCCGTCGAGCGATTCTTCCGCGTGCTCGAGCGGCGCGACTACGGGGGGAATCTGCTTCTGCTCGTCTATCCGAATCTGCGGCGGCCCGGAGCCGGCGGACCCGACCCGGCGGTCTTTTCGGCGGCCGTCGAGCGGCTGCTCCGGTGGGAGGACGCGATGCTGCGCCACCCCGCGGTCGTGCGGGAAACGTCCGCGCACGTCGTCCTCTGGGCCGAGCCGCGGGAGTACCCGCGGGGTCTGACCCTGAACTCCTGAACTCCCTGAACCCCGGCGGCAGGAACCCGCCCTGAACTCCTCAACTCCTGAACTCCCGGCGGCAGCGAAACGGGCGGCCGGCCGGGGTCTGACCCTGAACTCCTGAACTCCCGGCGGCGGCGAGACGGGTGCGCGGAACCCCCTCAAGCCGTCTGCCGGATGAGCACGGCCCGCACGGGCGAGGAATCCAGGAGCTCGAACGCCAGCGGCACCGCGACGAGGCCGTAATCGCCCGGCTCGACGTGGGCGAGGAGCAGCCCTTCGAGGAGCGCCACGCCGCGCGACAGGAGCGTCCGATGCACGGGCACGTCGTACGCGTCGGCCGGATCGATCGAGGAGGCGTCGGTGCCGACGAGGATGGCCCCCTTCTCGATCAGGCGCATCGCCGCGAGCGGCGAGAGAAAGACCTTGCCCTTCGTCCGGAAGAGCACCCGCGGCGACGCCGATCGCCCGCGGGGGAAGGCCGTCGGGACCGATCTCCCCCTGGCCGGAGAGCTCCACGACGCGCGCGGGCCCGAGGTAGGGATGGAGCGACATCGCGCCGATCGCCTTTCCGCCCGGCAGCACGTGCGACGGCGCGTCCGCGTGCGTCCCGAGGTGGGAGGACATCGAGAACGCCGTCGACTCCCAGGGATCGCCGCCCGCGAGGCTCGAGGTCGTCCGGAAGCTGAATCCGACGTCGCCGGGCCACGGCTTCGTCGCGTCGCCGATCGGCCGCGAGATGTCGAGGATCTCCAGCGCTCCGCCCGGCCGCGACGCGCTCTTGCCTACCGCATCCTTCGGATGGTCTTCTTCTCCGCGTACCGTTCGGCGACGTGCGGGTCGTGTCCGCGATGTCGCGGATTGAGCGGCACGTCGCGATACTCGGCGTCGCATCGGTAACAGATCGTAACCGGTCGCACCCAGGCGGCGACGACCCAATCCACGAGCACCGTCGCGAGCAGCACGGGCGTGAACCAGATCCAGCCATACTTCCAGCCGACGAAGAACGCGAGCCCCAGAGACGCCGCCAGGAACAGGCATCCCAGGCGCTGGTCCACGTCCTTCTGCAGAAAGAAGGTTCGGTTGCCGCAGAAGGCGCAGCGCTCGACGCCGCTCGCGCCGGCGGCCTCCGGCATCCGAGCGGAGTAGGCCTTTCCGCATTTCTCGCAGGCGAACTCGCCCGTCTCGCCGCCCGAGAACTCGCGCGAGGTCAGGCAGTCCGGGCAGTAGTACCGCGCGCGCACGGCGGGCCGCTACGCCGGAAATCCCGTGGCGACGGTCAGGTAGGAGGAGAGGAGCTCGCCGATCAGCACGAACACGAGCGCGACGTACAAGAGCCCCGTGGCCGCCTGATTCGAGCGCATGTCGGCCGTCCTCCAGATGAACCACGACAACGCGAGCGGCCCCACGATGCCCCAGGTCACCCGGAAGAGGAAGAAGAGCGCGTCGCGCTCGAGCGACAGAAGCGACGCCAGTCCGTCCGGCGACGTGCCGGACACGACGGCCGCCGCGAGCAGCGCCGTGCGCGCGACGGCGAGCGCGGCGAAGAGCACCGCACCGCGCGCCAGCAGCGTGAACGGCAGCGACCGCGAGACCAGGTACCAATGGCCCAGGTTCATCGTCAGGAGCACCGCCCCGAAGAGGAGGCCTCCGAGGAACGCTCCGCCGACCGTCCAGGCGTCGCCGTGCGGCCGGGGTGCGTCGAGGGCGACGGCACGCAGCGACATCCCGGCGAGAATCGCCGCCGCCGCCAGAATCGGCCGGCCCCATGAGGCGCGGTCCGCCTGCGCGAGACCCGTATAGAGGAGCGCGGCCCCCGCCGCCGCCCCGCCGACCGCCACCGGATATCCCGGCGGGCGCGTCAGCCAGGCGCCGCCGAGAAACGCCGCGACGAGCGCGCCGTGGAGCGCGAAGAATCCCTTGCCGAGCGTCTTGACCGGGAAGAAGAGAAGGAGAAGCGCCGTTCCCGCTCCCGCTTCGAGCAGAAAGAGACCGAGCCCTCCGATCGCCATGAGGCGCGGATCTTAGCAGCGGGCGGCTATCGGCCGGAAAACGCGACGACCTGCGCGGCGATCGGGTCCACGTGCTCGACCAACCCGTGATCGCCGTCCGGGATCTCGACGAAGCGCGATCCGGCGGGAAGCTTCCCCGACGCCTCCCACCGATCCCAGACCGCGCGCACGCCGTCGAAGGGCACGCTCTCGTCGCGGCGCCCCATGAAGGCGACGGTCGGCACGCGCGGCGCTTCGCGCTCGACGTCCAACGAGGCCATCTCGTCGAAGAAGCGCCGGTGAATCGTGCGTTCGGACTCCGACCCGTGATGGAAGAAGGTCACCGGATCGCCCTCCGGCAGCTTCTCGGTCCAGCGCTTCCCGAAGCCGAGCGCCGGGGCCACCAGGACGAGGGGAGCGAACAGCGCCGCCTTCTCGACGGCGAGCGCGACGAGCGCCCCGAGCGAGCTTCCGACCACCACCGCCGGCATGTGCCGCTTGACCTCCCAGGCGGCGAGCTGCGCCATGGACTTGAAATCCAGTCTCTCGAACGAGGGAATGTTGAGGTCCGGCGCCACGACGCGCAGGCCCTGCGGCTCGAGGCGCTCGCGCAGCGCCTTCACCTTCCGGCCCGCCGGCGACGACGCGAATCCGTGAAGATAGAGGACGTTCTTCAGAGCCTGCACCCCTCCCGCCGTTATTAGAACCCGCACCGGCCCGCTTGGTAAACTCGCCCCGCCTTTTCGAGGACCGCCATGAATCCGACGCCGACCCGCCGCACGGTGACGAAACTTCTGCTCGCGGCGCCTGCCGCTCTGGCCGCCGCATCGGCCGCCTGCACGAGCACGTCCGGATCGGGCGGATCTTCCGACCGCCTCCCGCCCGCGGAGCGCAAACATCGCGACGACGTCGCGCGCTCCGTCGCGGAGCTCCAGAAGAACGTCGCGGCCCTCTCGCAGCTCGAGTTGCCCGCCGGGAGCGAGCCGGCGATTCATTTCTCTCCCCTGCTGAACCGAAAGTGACGCCCGAGGAAGCGCTCTCCGCCGACGTGACCGACGTCGCGCCGCTGATCGAGAAGCGCAAGCTCTCGCCGGTCGCGCTCGCCGAAGCGGCGCTCGCGCGGCTCGAGAGCGCCGGGAAGGCGCTGAACGCCGTCGCCAACCTGACGCGCGACCGCGCGCTCGCCGAAGCGCGCGCCGTCGAGAAGGATCTCGCGGCCGGCAAGAAGCGCGGGCCGCTCCAGGGCATCCCCTACGGGGTCAAGGATCTGGTCTCCGCGAAGGGCGCGCCGACGACCTGGGGCGCCGCGATGTTCGAGGACCGCACCATCGAGGAGGACGCGATCGTCGTGCGCCGCCTGCACGAAGCGGGCGCGGTGCTCGTCGGCAAGCTCTCGATGATCGAGTTCGCCGGCGCCTTCGGTTACGACAACGCCGCGACGTCCGCGACCGGCCCGGCGAAGAATCCCTGGGACCCGACGCGCTGGACGTGCGGCTCCTCCTCCGGCTCCGCGGCCGCCGTCGCCGCCGGGCTCGTCGGATTCGCGATCGCGTCGGAGACCTGGGGCTCGATCGTCTGCCCGTCCGCCTTCTGCGGCGTCTCGGGCCTGCGCCCGACGTACGGACGCGTGCCGCGGACGGGCACGATGGCGCTCTCGTGGACGATGGACAAGCTCGGACCGATGGCGCGCTCGGCCGAGGACTGCCAGCTCGTGCTCGGCGCGATCGCGGGCCCCGACGCCGACGACCTCTCCGCGCTCTCCTCGCCGGCCGATCTCAAGGTTTCCGCCTTCGCACGCGACTACCGCGTCGGCGTCGTCCGCGTGGAAGGACCGGTGTGGCCGGACGAGGAGGCGCACGCGCCCTTCGAAGACGCGCTGCGACTTCTCGCGCGGCTCGGCTGCCGCATCGAGGAGGCGAAGCTGCCGGAGCTGCCCTTCGAGCAGGTGGCCCAGATCGTCCTCGCGTGCGAGCAGGTCGCGGCGTTCCGGCCGCTGCTCTCTGATCCGAACCTCGACGCGGGTCTGCGCGAGAAGGGCCGCACGGCTCTCGAAGCCTCGAAGGCCGTCTCCGGCGCCGACTACGTCCGCGCGATGCAGGCGCGGCGCCTGATGCAGAAGGCGCTCGACGGCATCTTCGAGAAGTACGACGTCCTGATCGCGCCCGGCGTCTCCTTCGTCGCCACGCCTCTCGACGCCAACCTCGAGCAGGCATTCTCCGGCCCCGATCCGCTCGGCGCCGCCGGCAACCTGGCGGGGCTGCCCGCGGTCACGATCCCCTGCGGTTTCACGCGGGCGAACCTGCCCGTCGGCATGCAGATCGTCGGACGGCCGCTCGAGGAGCGTCGGATCCTGGCCCTGGCGCGCCTGTATCAGCAGAGGACCGACTGGCACGACAAACGTCCGCCGGCCGCGGGCGCCCCGACGCCGCCGAAACCCTCCGGCTAAGCCCTTTCGTTACCGCGCTTCGGCTGCCGGACAGGATTGTCCGATCCTTCGTCACATTCTCGCTTCGGAACGCCCGGCCGATCCTGCTATAATCCCTTGGAAAATCAAGAGTTCCGGAAAAACTGTGCGATGAGTGCGCCAATGCCTCGGGATGAGACCGCGCGTCTGGAAGCGCTGCGCCGCTACCAGATACTGGACACTTCCTCGGAGCAGGCCTTCGACGACCTCGCGCTCCTCGCCTCGCGCATCTGCGGCACCCCGATGGCCGCGATGAGCCTCATCGACGAGACCCGCCAGTGGTTCAAGGCGCGCGTCGGCCTCGAATATCCGGAGACGCCGCGCGCGATCGCGCTCTGCGCCCACACGATCCAGCAGAAGACGCCCCTGATCGTCCCGAACGCCGCCAAGGACGACCGCTTCCGCGAGAACCCGCTGGTCAAGGCGAAAGACGGCATCCGCTTCTATGCCGGAGTTCCGCTGATCACGCCGGACGGCCACGCGATCGGAACGATCTCCGTCATGGACCGAAAGGCCCGAACGCTCGAGCCGCAGCAGATCCAGGCCCTCGAGGCGCTCGCCCGCCAGGCGGAGAAGCAGCTCGAGGTCCGGACCTACATCGACCGCCTCGCGCGCACGATCGAGGAGCGCGAATCGGTCGAGCGGCAGCTGCGCGACGTGAACCATTTCACGTCGGCGATCATCCAGAGCGCGGGCGAGGGGATCGTCGTGTACGACCGATCGTTCCGCTACGTCGTCTGGAACCGATTCATGGAGGACCTGACGGGCATGCCGTCCCGGCACGTGCTCGGCCAGAGCGCGATCCAGCTCTTCCCCCACTTCCGCGACCAGGGCATCGCGCCGCTGCTCCAGAAGGCCCTCGCGGGCGAAAAGGTCACGTCGCACACCTATCAGTTCCAGATCCCGCAGACCGGCAAGAGCGGATGGGTCAGCGCGACGTACGGCCCGAACCGCGACGCGAGCGGCGCGATCACGGGCGTCATCGGCGTCGTGCGCGACGTCACGCAGGAGAAGCGCTCGAAGGAGGCCCTGACCGCCGCCGAGGCCAAGTTCCGCGGGCTCGTCGAGCAGTCGCTCGTCGGCATCTACGTGATCCAGGACGGCCGATACCAGTACGTCAATCCCAAGCTCGCCGAGATCTTCGGCTACACGGCCGACGAGATGCTCGCGATGGATTCGGTCATGTCGCTCGTCTCCGAGGAGGACCGGGGCGTCGTCCAGGAGAACATCCGGCGGCGGCTGGCCGGAGAGGCGCAGACCGTGCGGTACAGCTTCCGCGCCCTGCGCAAGGACGGCCAGGAGATCGAGCTCGAGGTTCACGGCGCCGGCACGGAATTCCAGGGCAAGCCCGCGATCATCGGGACGCTGCTCGACATCACCGACCGCAAGCGCGCCGAGGCGCAGATCGTCTACCACGCGTATCACGACCCGCTGACCGAGCTCCCCAACCGCATGCTCTTCATGGAGCGCCTGCGGCTTCAGCTCGCCCAGGCGCGGCGCCAGAGCCGCAAGCTTTCGATCGTCTATTTCGACCTCGACCACTTCAAGTTCGTCAACGACACGCTCGGCCACAGCGTCGGCGACGAGTTCCTGCAGACGGTGGCGACGCGGCTCAAGGGGCTCGTGCGGGAGATGGACACGGTCGCCCGCGTCGGCGGCGACGAGTTCGTGATCCTGATCCCGGACGTTTCGCGGGCCGAGGACATCAGCATCGTCGCGCAGAAGCTCCTGAACTCCGTGTCACGGCCGCTCCAGGTCGAGGGCCGGGCGCTCAACATCACCGCCTCGATCGGCATCGCGACGTTCCCCGCCGACGGCGAGGACGCCGAGACGCTGCTGCGCAACGCCGACACGGCCATGTACCGGGCGAAGGAGCTCGGCCGGAACAACTTCCAGCTCTGCACGCCCGAGCTGACGTCCAAGGCCGTCGAGCGGCTCACGATCCAGAACGGCCTCCGACTCGCGCTCGACCGGGACGAGCTCGTCCTGCACTACCAGCCGGTCGTGAGCCTGACCTCGGGCCGGATCGTCGGCCTCGAGGCCCTCGTGCGCTGGCAGCACGCGGAGAAGGGCCTGATCATGCCGGGCGCCTTCATCTCCGTCGCCGAGGAGACGGGACTCGATCCTGCCGCTCGGCGAGTGGGTGCTCGGGACCGCCGCGAAACAATTGAAGCACTGGCAGAACGCCGGGTTGCCGGATCTCCGCATGGCCGTCAACGTCTCGGCCCGCCAGTTCCGCGAGACGAGTCTCGTCCGGACGATCGAGAAGGCGCTCGGCGACTCCGCGGTCGAGCCGCACCACCTCGAGATCGAGATCACGGAATCGATCGCGATGGAGAGCGCCGAGGTCGTCGTCGCGAACCTCGAGTCCCTGCGCAACATGGCCGTCGGCATCTCCATCGACGACTTCGGGACGGGATACTCGTCGCTGACCTACCTGAAGCGCTATCCGATCAATTCGCTGAAGATCGACCGTTCGTTCGTGACCGACGTCGCCACCAACCCCGCCGACGCCGGTATCGTCCGCGCCGTCGTCGAGATGGCCCACGGCATGAAGCTGAACGTCATCGCCGAGGGCGTCGAGACCAAGGATCAGTTCGCCCACCTGCAGAAGTACGGCTGCGACGAGATGCAGGGCTACTGGTTCAGCAAGCCGCTGCCCGTCGAAGCGATCAACAAGCTGCTCGCCGAAGAAAAGAAGCTCTGGACGCCGCAGGCGTAGGGAGCGATTCCCGCCTCGCCGTGGTGACGACGGCGGCGGCGCTGCTTTAAGCGCCCTTGCGCGCGAGGAGCGTGACCGGCCGGAGCGAGCCCATCGTCACGACGGTCAGACCCAGGGCCGCCGCGCGCGAGTCGCATCGAATCGTCGAACATCCGGCGCGTGTGAACGCGGCCGCGTATTCGGCGCCGTGGCGAATGTCGTCGATCAAGGCGCGTCCGTCGGGCGCGAGCACCCGGGCGATCTCGCGGATCGCCTTTTGGCGGTCGCCGGCCTTGTAGAGGTTGTGGATGGCCGCCGACGAAACGACGACTTCGAAGGAGGCGTCGGGAAAGGGCAGCTCGCGCATGTCGGCGGTGCGCACCTCGACGCGATCGCTCACGCCCTCGCAGCGCGCGTTCTCGAGCGTCGCCTCGGGCCGGTTGCCCGAGAGGTCCTCCGCCTGCCAGATGTCCACACCCGTCGCCTTTCCCGCCGTCAGCCGCTTCGCCGCCCCGACGAGCATGAGGCCGCGTCCGCATCCCACGTCGAGCACGCGCTCCTTCCCCGTCCACGGGATCCGGTCGAGGAGCCGCTCGCGCCCGCGCACCTTGCCGACACGGGACGACCACATCATCCAGAATCCCATCGCGAGCAGACCGGAGCCCACCCAGAGTCCCATCCGGGAAAGCGGGAAGACGAGCGAGACGCCCGCGAGCGGCGGCGTTCGGAGAACGCCCGACCAGAGACGGAGCGCAACGGAGAGCCAGAGGCCGAGCCCGAGACTTCCGAGCACGAGCAGATTGCGGACGACCTTCGGCGCGTCCAGCCCGTAGTCCGGGACGCAGGGGCGGCCGCCGCGCTCCGTCATCCTCGCGCCGTCAGGGCTGGCGGTCGGTCAAGACGCGGGTCGCCGCCTTGCGGCTCGTCGCCGGCGCGACCGCGCGGCCCTCGAGGACTTCCAGATCGAAGACGCCTCCATCCGTCGAGACGTAGAGCTGCTGGACGCTGGCGTCGCCGACGAGCTGCTGCGGGTAGTGCCCCGCGAGACCGGCGGCCAGGACCGTCCAGTGATCGCCGCCGTCGGCGGACTCGTAGACCGACGCCCCGGACGCCGTCCCGGCCGCGGCATAGAGATGCCCGGTTCCCGCGGGCCCGAAGAGAAACGAGGTCGGGTGCATCGGGAGGCCGTTCAGGCGCTTCCAGGAATTCCCGGCGTCGCCCGTGAGGAACGCGCCGCCGCAGGGGCTCGATCCCGATTGAAAGAAGCCGACGAGGATCGACTGGTTGTCGTGCGGATCGAGCGCCAGCGCCGACACGAGCGGGCAGGAGCCGTCGATCGTCTTCGAGATGCGGCCCCAGGTCGCGCCGCCGTCCACCGCTTCGAAGAGGCCGGCGTCGGTGCCGGCGTAGAGCACGTTCGCGCGCGTCGGATCGGCCACGAATGCCGTCACGAACGACCCCGTCCCGAGCGGGAGCGTGTCGAAGTTCGCGCCGCCGTCCCGACTGCGAAAGATCGCCGCGACGCAATCGCCCGGGAGACAACCCGTCGGGCCGCACGTGCAGGAGGCCCCGGCCAGATAGAGCGCGCCGGGGTCCGCCGCCGAGAACGCGAGAGAACCGCTGCTCCGCCCGAACGAGGCGACCGAGTTCCACGTCGAGCCTCCGTCGAGGCTCTTCTGCAAGTCGCCGGAGCTGACGAACGCGTAGATCGTCGCGGGCGTCGACGGGTCGGCCGCGAGCGAGAGCACCCAGCTGTTCGAGGGCGTCCGCATCAGGGAATGCCAGGACGATCCGCGGCTCGTACCGCGATAGATCTCCCCTTTGACGAGGCCGGTGGAGGTGTCGAACACCGAGGCGTAGAGGCGGGTCGGATCGGACGGGTCGAGGGCGATCGCGCTGATCAACGCCGGCGCCGGGCCTGCCGTCGTCCAGAGACCCGAGCCCGCGAGCGCGCGTCCGGCGATCGAGAGGAGCCCGCCCGCGAGCAGCAGCCACACCCCCGATCGGCGACCCGCGGAGAGCATCCGCAACGAATGTACGGGCTTCGCCGCGAACTGTCCAGCGAAAACCCGAACGGCGAGGCGCGGCCCCCGGTCAGAGCGAGAGCTTGAAGGTCTTCGAGAGGAAGGCGGCCATTTGCCCGCGCGTGACGGCGGTGTTCGGGCAGTACTTGCCTCCGCCGCATCCCGACGTCACGCCTTCGCGCGAGAGCTGCTCGATCCATTTCGCGAAGGGATCGTTCGCCGGAACATCGGAGAACATGCCCGTCGCCGCGGGAGGCGCGTAGGAGCTGCCATGCTCGGTGCGCAGAAGGAGAACCGCCATCGAGGCACGCGTCACGGAACTGTTCGGACAGAAGTTGCCGCCGCCGCATCCGGTCGTGATTCCGCGCGCGGCCACGTCCTCGATCCAGGCGGCGCCGAAGGCCGCGAAGGGAACGTCGAGGAACTCCGTGCCCGTCGGAAGCGGCGCGACGTAGGTGCTGCCGAACCGGCTCTTGAGGAGGAAGACGGACATCTGGGCGCGCGTCACCGTCTGGTCGGGGCAGTAGATCCCGCCGCCGCATCCGCCCGTGACGCCGTTGTGGAAGATCGTCTCGATTCCCTTGTAGAAGAGATAGCTCGTCGGGACATCGGTGAAGCTGCCCCCGACGTGCACCGACCAGGTCTTGATGTCGCCCGTGCTCGGCGACTCCGTGAAGTAGGCGTCCCAGTGCGCGGACGGACGCGTCGCCGGCACCGAGACCGTGAGCGCGTAGCAGTTGCCCGTCGCCGTCAGGCAGTCGGAGGTCGCGCCGGCGTCGATCGCGCCGTAGCCGGCCGCCGCGACCGGGGCGCCGTACGTCGCGCCCGTCGGTCCCGCGAAGCCGTCGGCGGCGCCGGTGACGTCCATCGCGCCGGAGGTCATGTTTTTCCACGAAGGCGCCGCCGTCGCCTGCTCCCCCGGCTCGAGGATGCCGTTGCCGTTGCCATTCGGCCCGGTGCTCGGATCCACGCGGATCAGCTGCGGCTGCAGCTCGCCGCTCACGACGTCGAGCGGCACGGTCAGAGCCCCGCCGGTGCCCGGAATCGGCGCGAGGCCGACGTCCGGAGGCCCGACCTGCAGCGCCGTCGACAAGGAAAGCGGCGTCGGCTGGAGCACCGCCGCGCCGGGAGCCAGCGCCTGGAACGTGAGCGTCGCGACCGGGACGAGACCCGTGGGCGCGATGGGGCTCGTCTGCGCGGCCGCGAGCGTGACGGCGCCGTTGGTGTTGGCGAGGCCGGGATCGGTGTACACGGGCGCCGACGTGTATCCGGTCGCGCCGCCGCCCGACGCGGAATCGAATCGCAGGAGGTTCTTGTCGAAGCTGACGCGCACCTGATAGGCGCCGAGGACCGCGGGGACCGAGGCGCCGGCCGGCGACTTGCCCGTGACGCCGGACAGATTCACGCGGAGCGTCAACGTGACGGGCGTTCCGACGACGCCCGGCATCGCGCTCGGCAGGAGCGACACGCCGGCCGCGCCGCTGACGGGGCCGCCCTGAGCGAGCGCGATCCGGCCGGGGATCGCCAGGACGGCGAGGATGCCGAGGATCCTCGCGATCTTCCCGAACCGTTCGACGGAGAGAAGCGAGAGTCGGAAGGCTCCGGCGCTCGCTTCTTTCCGCCGCGGAAGTCGAACCTTCAAAGTCACCTCCCGGCGGACGACGAGATGACCTTAGCCCCTTGGGAATCCGGGCGGAAGGGGGCGCTAAGCCCTTCGGGGGAAAGGCTCAGGAGGCCCGACTGGCCTTGCGGGCAGGCGCCTCAGGGCCTCGGACCGACGGATCTCGCGGCCCGGCGCTGGCTCGCCGGAGGGAGGACCGACCGGCTCGAGTCCGGCACTTCGAGGTCGAAGACTCCGGCGTTCGTCGCCGCATAGAGCCGATGACCCGTCGCGTCGATCGCGAGCTGGCTCGGCAGATAACCGTCGAGCCCATCGTTTGCGAGCTCCCAGGATTCGCCAGAGTCCGAGGATCGATAGACGCCGAAGGAGTTGAAGGCTCCCGTGGCGGCCGCCCAGACTGTGCGCGGGTCGGCGGGATCGAAAGCGAACGAGAGTGCGTGGAATGGAAGACTCGAAACGAGCTGCCAAGTCGCCGCGGCGTCCGTGCTCTGGTACACCGCCCCGCACTCGAAAAAGCCGGAAAGACGCTGGTAGTAGCCGAGCAGCAGCACGCCGTTCGCGCCGATCGACACCGTAGCAACTGAGCTGCATCCAATCTCGGTCCCGCGACCGGCGGCCTCCCAGTGGCTCCCGCCGTCGGACGACTTCCACAGGCCCGTGTCCGTCCCCGCATAGAGCCGGTCCGGGATCGCGGGATCGATCGCGAGGGACGAAACGGTCCGCGCGCCGTCGATCGGCACCATCTCCCAGTCCTGACCGGGCCGCTGCCGGAAGATCGTCGCCACCCGCGCGACTGTCGTGACCGGCAGCCCGCACCCCTCCGGGTCCGGGCAGATCGACCCGAGGACATAGACGACCCCCGAGCCGCGAGGGTCGAGCACGAGGCCGGCGGACGTCGTTCCGAACGTGCCGAGAAAGCTGCCACGAGGCGCCGCCGTCGGAGCTCCGGTAGAGATCACCCGAGCTCAAAAGGCCGAAGAGGAATCCTCGCTCCGCGTCAATCGCGAGCGACAGAACGAAGGTTCCTTTCGGCGATCCAACCAGGGCCCGCCATCCGGCCCCGCCGCTTCCACTCGCGAAGAGCTCGCCCGCGGCGCGAGACGGATCCTCGGCGTCAACCGTCTTGGTCGCGGCGAAGACCATTCCCGACTCCGACGGATCGACCGCCAACGCAGAAACGAAATCCGCGCTCGGTCCCTGGCTCGTCCATCGCCCCTCGCCGGCCGCCGCGAGCGCCGGCAGCATCAGGCCGAGCGCCGCCGCCGTCAGAGCCGCGCCGCGACGTCCCCGCGCCATGGCGCTTCTATCTCACGTCGCCGCTCGCGGCGCCGACATGGACCCATGTCGCCAGCAGCTTTCCATCTTTCGGAATCGCCTTGACGCTCACGCTCCGGCCTTCCTTCAGGTCGCCGCCTTCGACGCGGGTCGCGTCGTTCCAGTAGATCCGGGTCTCCTGCCCCGACGCGCCGGCGACGGAGATCCACTTCTCCTCCCGGTTCACCTGGCGGATCGTGCCGTCGAGGCCGCCGGCCGGCGCGAGGGCCGCGAAGCAGAGAATGGCCGCGAGCGAGAGCGCACACGCCTTTTTCACATCGAACCTCCGCCCGCCGACGCTCACAGGATACTCCGCGCCGCTCCGTTTGACAGCCTCGGAACCCCTCTCCCATAATCCGAAAACGGCCCCTTCGTGGGGCCGAAACTTTGCCCAGCACACTCAAGAACGTCCTGGTCGGGAAGCCGCGGGATCCGACGGATCCGAGCATCTTCCAGCACGTGACCCTCGTCGCCTTCCTGGCCTGGGTGGGCCTGGGGGCGGACGGCCTCTCCTCGTCCGCCTACGGACCGGAGGAAGCCTTCCGCGCCCTCGGCAGCCACGCCTACCTCGCGGTGATCCTGGCCCTGATGATCGCGGGAACGGTCCTCATCATCTCCGCCTGCTACAGCAAGGTCATCGAGCTCTTCCCGGGCGGCGGCGGCGGCTACCTCGTGGCGACGAAGCTGCTCGGGCGCCGCTTCGGCGTGGTGTCGGGTTGCGCCCTCATCGTGGACTACGTCCTGACGATCTCGACCTCCGTGGCGTCGGGCGTCGATCAGATCTTCAGCTTCCTGCCGCCGGCCTGGCACCGCTACCAGTTCGTCGCGAAGCTCGTGATCCTCGGCCTCCTCGTGCTCCTGAACCTGCGTGGTATCAAGGAGAGCGTCCAGATCCTCGTCCCGATCTTCCTGCTCTTCATCGCGACGCACTTCACGATGATCGTCGCGGCCGTGGCCCAGCGCTTCTTCCAGATGAACGGCGTCTTTCTCGGCGCCATCCAGGAGGTTCGCACGACGGCCTCGACGATCGGTTTGCTGCCGATGCTCGCCATCATCCTCCGCGCGTACTCGCTCGGCGGCGGAGCCTACACGGGCATCGAGGCCGTCTCGAACGGCATCCCGATCATCCGGGAGCCCAAGGTCCCGAACGCCAAGCGGACGATGACCTACATGGCCCTCTCGCTCGCCTTCACGGCGGGCGGCATCATGCTCGGCTACCTGCTGACGGGCGCGCGTCCGAACCCGAACAAGGTCATGAATGCGGTCCTCGCAGAGAATGTGTTCGGCAGCTGGAGCATCGGCGCGCTGCACGTCGGCACGGCGCTCGTCGTCCTCACGCTCGTCTCCGCCGGCTGCCTGCTCTTCGTGGCCGCCCAGACGGGCTTCCTCGACGGCCCGCGAATCCTCGCCAACATGGCGACCGACTCCTGGGCTCCCCATCGCTTCGCGCAGCTTTCCGACCGCCTCGTGACGAACAACGGGATCTGGCTCATGGGCCTGGCCGCGTTCGCGACCCTCGTGTACACGCACGGGTCGGTCTCGCACCTGCTCGTCATGTACGCGATCAACGTCTTCCTCACGTTCTCGCTGACGCTGCTCGGCATGGTGCGCCACTGGTACCAGGCGCGCGGCGAGGCCGGCCGCGTGCACAATCTGGCGCTCGTCCTCTGCGGGTTCGTCCTCTGCGCCTCGATCCTCGTCGTCACGATCTACGAGAAGTTCTTCGAGGGCGGCTGGGTCACGGTCGTCGTCACGAGCTCCCTCGTCGCCCTGGCCTTCCTCGTGCGGCGCCACTACAACCGCGTGCGCGAGCAGCTGCGCCGGCTCGACGACACCCTGCTCAACATCCCGATCCGCAAGCACGCCGAGCCCCAGACGCCGATTCCGCGGGAAGAGCCGGTGGCGGTCATGCTCGTCTCGGGGTTCTCGGGGCTCGGCGTGCACACGGTGCTGTCCGTCCAGAACCTCTTCCCGCGGCAGTACAAGAACTACCTCTTCGTCTCCGTCGGTGTGATCGACTCCTCGATTTTCAAGGGCGCCGCCGAGATCGAGGCGCTGAAGAAGCAGACGATCGGGGACCTGGAGAAGTACGTGGAGTTCGCTCATACGCTCGGGTTCCGCGCGGAGATGCGCTACGCGATCGGGCGCGAGGCGGTGGCGCAGGTCGTCGAGCTCTGCGAGAAGATCCGCGACGAATTCCCGCGGGCCATCTTCTATCTCGGGCAGCTCGTCTTCGAGAACGACCGCTTCTACTATCGGCTCCTCCACAACGAAACCGCCTTCGCGATCCAGCGCCGGCTCCAGTTCGCGGGGCTCCAGGCGATCGTCCTGCCGATCCGCGTGACCGACCCGCGGCGCGACCGCGCGCGAAAAGCGTCCTGATTCGCGAGCCCCGGCATGGCGCTTGCTAAGTCGGGGACCGGGAGGTCCTCATGAAGTGTCTCCGGTTACTCCGCATCGTTCTGCCCGCCGCCCTTCTCGCGGCCGTTGTTGCGTGCAGCAAGAGTAGCGACGTGACGGGCGCCAACGCCGCGCTCGGCCGCGTCGCAGTCAGCGCTCCCGATTCCGCCGTCTCCGGCACATCCTTTCGCGTCGACGTGAGCGCTCTGAACGTCGGCGTTCAGGGCATCCACAACGGCATGGTGCAGGTCACGCTCCCCGGACCGCTGACCGTCAGCGCCGTCGACGCGTCGCCGGGCACCTCCGCGACGTTCACGGGAGGCTCCGGCGGCTCCGTCACATGGACGCTCAACACGCTCGACGCGAACACGCAGTCCACGCTCCACATCACGACGGCGGGGACCTTGCCCGCCGGATCGGCGGCAATGACGGTCCGCATCCAGGCCTCGATGACGGCCGACGGGATCAACCCCGGCGACGCCACCGCGTTCAAGGACGTCCAGCTGACGCCGTAGGCCAGCGCGACGTCACTCCGCCTTCAGCGCCCGCGTCATCAGGCGCTCGATCGCTTCCCGGGGCGGCACGTCCTCGTAGAGCACGCGGACGACCGCCTCGGCGATGGGCGCTTCGACGCCCGCTCTCGCGGCGAGCGTGGGAACGGCGAGACACGTCCGGGCGCCCTCCGCCACCTCCGGCATCTCGAGAAGAACCTCGGAGAGCTTCCGGCCCCGGCCGATCTCCTCGCCGACGCGGCGATTGCGCGACTGCTGTCCCGTGCAGGTCAGCAGGAGGTCTCCGACGCCCGCGAGGCCGTGCACCGTCTGCGCTTTCCCTCCGCCGCCCCGCACGAGCCGCTCGATCTCGGCGAGCCCGCGCGTCACGAGCGCCGCGAGCGTGTTGTGCCCGAATCCCAGGCCGGAGACGATGCCCGCCGCGATCGCGACGACGTTCTTCAGGGCTCCGCAGAGCTCGACGCCGACGAGATCCTCGGACGTATAGAGGCGGAACACGGCCGTCGAGAACCGGTACTGGACCTCGAGCGCGAAGGCCCCGTGATCGTCGGCGACGACGGCGGCCGACGGATCGCCCCGCGCGACGCCTTCGGCGAACGTCGGCCCCGAGAGCGCCGCGACGGGCGCTCCCGGGCAGCTCTCCTCGATGAGCTCGGACATGCGCTGGCCCGTTTCCGGCTCGAGCCCCTTGGCGGTCGAGAGGAACCGGTGGCGCGGCGGGCTCGAGCGCACTTCGGCGAGGAGCGCCCGCATCGAGGCGCACGGAACGGCGAGCACGAGCGTGTCGGCGGATGCGAGCGCCTTCGCGAGATCTCCGGTCACTCGCACCTGCTCCGGCAGCGCGATGCCCGGCAGACGGCGCGGATGCCGCCGGTCGCGCGCGATCGCCTCGAGCGTCGCCGCGTCGCGCCCCCAGAGCAGGGGCTCGAGGCCGGCCCGCGCCGCGTGGAGCGCGAGCGCGGTTCCCCACGATCCGGCCCCGAGGATCGAGAGCCTCACTTGCGGCCCAGCTTCCGCTCCTCGCCGCGGGCGAGGCGCCTGAGGTTCTCGAAGTGCTTGACGACGATCAGGATCGCCGCTCCGGCCGCCGCCAGAACCGCCGGCCGCGGGGCATGGAAGAGGATCCCGGCGACGGGCGGCAGAAGGCACATCGCGACGACCGAACCGAGCGACACGTAGCGGGTCGCCGCGACGACCGCCGCGAACACCGCGAGGCACACGAGTGTCGCCCAGGGCGTCAGCGCGAGAAAGGCGCCGACCGCGGTCGCGACGCCCTTGCCTCCCCGGAATCCGTAGAAGATCGGGAAGACGTGGCCCACCACGGCCGCGAGCCCCGCCGCGGCGGCGACCCGCGGATCGGCGGTGAAGAGGCGCGCCAGGAGCACGGCGGCCGCGCCCTTCGCGATGTCGGCGGCGGCAACCACCGCGGCCAGTCCCTTGCCGTGCGACCTCAGGACGTTCGTCGCCCCGGCGTTGCCCGAGCCCTCCTGCCGGATGTCCCTCCCGGTGCGCCGCCGCACGAGGAGCACGGCGAACGAGACGGACCCCAGGAGGTAGCCGGCCAGCGCGAAGAGCGCGATCTGCGAAGTCACGCGATCGCCCCTTCCCTCGCCGGCAGCTCCCAGCGCGCGATCGCGGTGTGGATCGCCCCCTCGGGGCGAAGCTCGCTGCGGTAGAGCGCGAAGCTCCGGACCGGCCAGGCCGGAAGCTCCCAGGAATCCGCCGCCTCGCGAAACCGCGCGACCGCCTCGCGCGGCCACGGCCGCCGGATCCGGGCGAAGGTGACGTGCGGGTGGAAAGGCCGGGTCTCGGCGGCGAGGCCGGCGCGCCGCGCGCACGCCTCCGCCGCGGCGGCGAGATCCCCGATCGACCCCTGACCTTCGAGTGCGATCCCCACCACCCGCGCCGGTCCGCGCGGCGGAAGGAGCGCGGCCCCGCGAGCGACGAGACTCGCCGGCCCGAGGCCCGCGGCGGACTCTGCGATCGACCGCGAGATCCCCGCGAGCGTCTCGGGCGAAACGTCGCCCAGGAACCGCAGCGTCACGTGCCACGTCTCGGGCCGCGTCCAGGACGCTTCGGGAAGGTCCCGGCGCAGCTCTGCGAGCAGGCGCCGGGCGCTCTCCGACCAGCCGGCGTCCGGCGGGATCGCGAGGAAGGCCCGCACGGCCGCGTCACTCATGCGCGAGGGTCCCGGCCACGCGGCGGCGGATCAGCTCGAGCGCGGCGAGCGATGCCGCCCGGCGCACGACGGCGCGGTCGCCGCCGAAGAAACGTTTGCGCGAGATCTCGCCTCCGTCGCCCGCGAGCGCGAGGAAGACCGTTCCCACGGGCTTCGCCTCCGAGCCGCCGTCCGGCCCGGCGATCCCCGTCACCGCTGCGGCCAGGTCCGCCCCGAAGCGCTCGCGGGCGCCGCGCGCCATCTCGAGGGCGGCCTCCGAGGAGACGGCGCCGTGCGCGGCGAGCGTCGCCGGCGAAACTCCGAGGAAATGCTCTTTCGCGGAATTCGCGTACGACACGACGCCCCCGAGAAAATACTCGCTGGATCCGGGCACGTCGGTCAGCAGCGACGAGATCATCCCGCCCGTGCACGACTCGGCCACGGCGAGCGACTTGCGCTCCCGCCGCAGAAGACTTCCGACGGCCGCGGCGAGATCTTCGCCGTCGCGGCCGAAGACCCTCCAACCCAGCGCCTCGCGGAAGTCGCCCTCCATCGCCGCCAGGATCTCCCGGGCGCGCTCCGGCGCCGCCCGGACCGCGAGGTGGAGCTGGACCTCGCCCGGCGCGGCCAGGATCGTGACCGGGTGCTCGGCCCACTTGCGGTAGATCGGCTCGACGAGCTCCTCGACGGCGGACTCGCCCGTGCCCCCGATCCGCAGCACGCGCCGGGCGATCACTTCGCCCTTCGCGCGCGCCGCGAGCTCGGGCAGGACGCTGTCCGTCATGATCTCCTTCATCTCGGACGGCACGCCGGGCAGGACGACGATCTCGACCCCGCGGCCTGCGGCCCAGAAGCCCGGCGCCGTGCCGCGCGGGTTCTCGAGCACCCGCGCCCCGACGATGAAGTCGGCCTGCTTCTCGTTGACGGCAGGCATCCGGAGTCCGCGCGCTTCGAAGCGGGCCCGGATCTTCGCCACGAAGGCGGCGTCGCGCCGGAGCTCCACGCCGAGCCAGCGCGACACGGCCGCAACCGTGACGTCGTCCGCCGTCGGACCGAGGCCGCCGGTCGTGAAGAGGAGTGGCGCGCTCGCGGCGGCCGCCTCGAGCTCCGCGCCGATCGCCCCGACGTCGTCGCCGATGATCGACTTGCGGACGACGAGAATTCCCACGGCCTCGAGCCGCTCGGTGATCCACAGCGAGTTCGTGTCCGACCGCAGCGGCGACAGCATCTCGCTGCCGATCGCGACGATCGCCGCGGCGTTGCCCGGGCGGGTCGTCACGGGCGCTGTGGGGCCGACGGAGCCGCCGCCCGGCCCTCTTCTTCGGAAAGCGCCGCCCACTCCTCGACCAGGCGGTCGAGCTCCGCTTTGCGGTCGAGCTTCTCGCCGGCCAGGCGGTGGGCCTCGACCGGCCCCAGCGTCAGCGCCTCTTCCCAGAGCCGCGTCTCGATGCCCTCCACTTCCTGCTCGAGGCCTGCGATCTTCTCCTCCAGGGACCGGATCCGCCGGCGGCGTTTCGCGGCTTCCTTGTCTGCGGCCGATTCGGGTTCCCGCGACGCCGGGCGGCGGGGGCGCGCGGGAGGCGCCGGCGTCGGAACGGGCTCCTCGGCCGCGGACGCCGTAGGCGCGGCGAAGGGCGGCTCCGGCCGCTCCCGGCGCCGGGCGCGCGCCGCGGCCGTCTCGGTGTAGTTGCCGTCGAGCGGCAACGGCGCGGCCGCCGCGCAGATCGACCACGCGCGTCGCGAGCCGGTCGATGAAAGCCCGGTCGTGCGACACGAAGACGATGGAGCCCGGAAAGTCGTCGAGCGACTCCTCCAGCGCTTCGCGGGAGTCGAGGTCGAGATGGTTCGTCGGCTCGTCGAGGAGCAGCAGGTTGTGCTTCTGCCGCATCACGACGGCGAGCGTCAGGCGGCCCTTTTCCCCGCCCGAGAGACCCGAGATCTCGGCGAAGGCGTCGTCTCCGCGGAATGCGAAGCGCGCGAGATAGGAGCGCATCGCCTCTTCCGTCTCGTCGGGGTGCTCGTCCCAGACGGCGTCGATCGCGCGCCGGGTCGGGTCGAGATCGGAGAGCTCCTGGTCGTAGTAGCCGATCGAGACGTCGTGGCCGGACGCGACGCTGCCCGCGAGCGCCGGAAGGCGGCCGGCCAGAGTCTTGAGAAGGGTCGTCTTGCCGGTGCCGTTTTCTCCCAGGATCCCCAGCCGCTCGCCCCGCAGGAGCTCGAAGGACACGTCGCGGACGATCGGCACGGCCTCGTAGCCGGCGTCGAGGTGCTTCGCGCGGAGGAACGTTCGCCCGCCCACCCGCGCCGCCTCGAACTGAAACGCGACGCGGGTCGTGTCCTCGGTCGGCTTCTCGACGATCTCCAGCCGCGCGAGCTTCGTCCGGCGCCCCTTCGCCTGGCGGGAGTTGACGCCGGCGATGTTGCGGCGGATGTATTCCTTTTCCTTCTCGATGAACTCCTGCTGCTTCTCGAAGACGCGGGTCGCCGCGAGCACGCGCTCGGCCTTCTGGCGCCGGTAGGACGTGTAGCCGCCGGTGTACGAGGTCAGTCGGCCGTTTTCGAGGTCCACGATCTCCTCGGCGACGCGGTCCAGGAAACGCCGGTCGTGCGTGACGACGAGGTAGGCCCGGCGCGAGCGTGCGAGATAGTCCTCCAGGAACTCGACGGCGTTGAAGTCGAGATGGTTCGTGGGCTCATCGAGCAGCAGGACGTCGGGGGACGACAGGATCGCCCGGGCGAGCATCGCGCGGTTCTTCTGGCCGCCCGAGAGCTCGCGGAGCGGCCGCGCGAAATCGGCCTTGTCGAACCCGAGGCCCGAGAGCGCCTTCTCCACCTCGGCCACCATGTCGTAGCCGCCTTCGTTCTCGAAGCGATGGGTCAGGGCGTCGTATTTGTCGTGAACCGCGGCCGAATCCTGCCCGTCCGCCATCGCGTGCTCCAGGCGCCGCAGTTCGGCCTCGATCTTGTGGAGATGCTCGAAGGCCGCAGCGGCGTAGTCGTGGAGCGTCTCGGAGAGGTCCGCCTCGAGCATCTGCTCGACCGTCGCGATGCGCACCCCCGAAGCCTTCACGACCGCGCCGGCGTCCGGCTCCTCGCGGCCCAGGACCAGGCGCAGGAGCGTGGTCTTTCCGGCGCCGTTGCGCCCCACGAGCCCGACCTTCTGGCCGGGGTTGTGCTGCCAGGTGACGTCCCGCAGCACCTCTTTGGGGCCGTAGGCCTTGCGCACGCGATCGAATCGGTAGAGCACGGCGCGATTTTAGCGGGAACCGGCGAGGCGCGGCCGGGGTCTCACGAATCAAAGGAGGGCCCGCCGATGTTCGAATCCGCGATCCTCTCCGGAAAATCCGCCGCGCGCCGCCCGCTCTCGCTCACGCTCGCGATCGCGCTCCACGCCGCCGCCGTCCTCGCGGCCCTCGGCGCCTCGCTCTGGCGCGACGAGGAGCTGCCGGCGCCGGAGCAGCCGATCACCCTCGTGACGTTCGCCCTCGCACCGCCGCCCGTCGGAGCGCCGTCGGGCACGCCCCACCGCGCCGCGGCAGCCGCTCCGGCCCACGCGACCCTGCCCGCGCCGAGAGACATCCCCGCCGCGATTCCGAACCCGCCGGCGATTCCCGAGTCGACCGGGACGGCCTTCGACGACGCCGACACGGAGGGCGCCGCTTCCGGCGAATCGGACGGCGTCGAAGGCGGCACCGGCGACACGCCGGGCGCGGTCGATCCCGGGGCGGGATCGGGTCCGGGAGAACGGCCTCTCGTCATCGGCGGCGACGTGCGCCCGCCGTCGCTCCTCGAACGGATCGATCCCCAGTATCCCGAGGCGGCGCGCAAGGCGCACATCGAAGGCGTGGTGATCCTCCAGGCGATCATCGGGATCGACGGGCGGGTCGAGGAGATCGCGCTCGTGAAGTCCGCATCGCCGATGCTCGACGACTCGGCGATTCGCGCCGTGCGGGGCTGGCGCTACCGGCCGGCGACGCTGAGCGGACGGGCCGTGCGCGTGTACCTCACGGTCACGGCGGACTTCCGCCTGCGGTAGGCCGGCCTACAGCTTCTCGAGCATCAGCGGCGGCGGCGCGGCGGGAGCGTCGCCGATCGTGAACAGCTCCGCGAGCTCCTTCTCGATGCCGGAACGCGGCGCGGGCCGCTCGCCGAGACACAGGAACCCGAGGGGCTCGCCCTCCCGGACGCGATCGCCGACGGTCTTCTCGACGAGGAATCCCGCCGCCGGGTCGATCGTGTCCTCGCGCCGTCGGCGGCCGCAGCCGATGTCGATCGAAAGGAAGCCCATGCGCTCGGTCGCGATCGCCTGCACGACGCCGGAGCGCGGCGCCACCGCGGGGATCTTCTCCTTCGGCTGCGGCAGGAGCGACGGGTTCTCGACGACCTTCGGATCGCCGCCCTGCCCTTCGATCAGCCGCTCGAAGACGCGCGCCGCCTTGCCCGAGGAGATCGCCGCCTCGAGCCTCTCCCGCGCAGCCGGCTCGAGGAGGTCCGGCTCCGCGAAAGCGAGCATCTCGGCGCCGAGCCTCACGGAGATCTCGCGGACCGTGCCCGGCCCTTCGCCGCGCAGCACGCGGATCGCTTCCTCCGCCTCGAGCGAATTGCCGACCGCGCGGCCGAGCGGCCGACTCATGTCGGTGATCCAGCCCGAGGCCTGCCGGCCCGCGGCGCGCGCCGTCTCCACGAGAGAATGCCCGAGCGCGCGCGATTCCTCGACCGTCTTCATGAAGGCGCCGTCGCCGGTCTTCACGTCGAAAACGATGCCGGTGGTCCCCGAGGCGAGCTTCTTCGAGAGGATCGAGGCCGTGATGAGCGAGAGGGATTCGACCGTCCCCGTCACGTCGCGCAGGGCGTAGAGGATCCGGTCGGCCGGCGCGATGGCGTCGGTTTGCGCGAAGAGCGCCGCCCCCACCTTCTGCAGCATCTGGCGAACGCCCCGCTCGTCCAGGTCCGTGCGGAACCCGGGGATCGCCGCGAGCTTGTCGAGCGTCCCGCCGGTGTGGCCGAGGCCGCGCCCCGACATCATCCCGACGCGCACCCCGCACGCCGCCACGAGCGGAGCGAGCACGAGGGTCACCTTGTCGCCGACGCCGCCCGTCGAATGCTTGTCCACCACCGGCGCCAGATCCGAGAGATCCCATTTCTCCCCCGAATCGCGCATCGCCTCGGTCAGGGCCGCGGCCTCGGCCGTGGAAAGGCCGTTGATCATCGCCGCCATCAGAAAGGCCGCCGCCTGATAGTCCGCGACCTGGCCGGAGACGAGCCCTCCGACGAGCGAGGCGATCTCTTCGGCGGCGAGCTCCTTCCCGTCGCGCTTGGCCCGCAGGATCTCGTAGATCGTTCTCACGGCGCCGCCGCACCCGTCCGCAGCGACGCCTCGACCTTCGCGCGCCAACGGATCGCCGCGTCGAGGATCGCCCGCTCGTCGAGGGTCACGAAACGCCGCGCGTCGAGCAGACGCCGGCCGTCCACCCAGACGTCCGTCACGTCGGAGGCCTTGGCCGAATAGACGAGCGTCGAAGCGAGGTCGGTGAAGGGCTCGGCGTGCGGCGTGCGGGCGTCCACGGCGATCAGATCGGCCTGTTTGCCGGGCTCGATCGAGCCGATCCGGGAGCCGAGACCGAGCGCCTGCGCTCCGGAGCGCGTCGCCGCGACGACGAGATCCGCCGCCGGGAGGACCGTGGGATCGAGTGTGGCGACCTTGGCGAGCTTTCCGGCGAAGTCCATGGCCTCCATCATCGAGAGGTCGTTGTTCGAACCGGCGGGACCGTCGGTGCCGAGGGTCCAGAGGAGGCCTTCCTTCGCCATCGCGGCGATCGGCGCGATTCCCGAGGCCAGCTTCATGTTCGACTCGGGGTTGTGCGAGACGGCGACGCCGCGGCGTTTCAGGATCGCGCGGTCGGCCTCGTCCACGGAAACGCAGTGCGCCGCGACCACGGGGACTTTCGCGGCCACGCCGGTGCCCTCGAAGAAACCGATCTCCTCCTCGTACGCGACGGGCGACTTCCCCCACTTCGCGAGGGCGTCTTCGCGTTCCTTCCCGGTCTCGGACACATGGGTCAGGATCGGGATGCGGTTCTTGACGGCGAAGTCCCGGGCCGCGAGAAGCGTCTCCTTCGAGCAGGTGTACGACGAGTGCGGCGCGACGGCCGGCGTCACGCGCGCCTTGCCCTTCCAGCGTTTGACGAACGACTGCATGTAGGCGAGGGTCGAGGCCATGTCCTTGTGGTCGGGCACGGGGAAGTCGATCCATGTCTCGCCGAGCACGCCCCGGAGCCCCGCCTTGTCGACGGCCCGCGCGGCGTCGTCCTCGAAGTAGTACATGTCGGCGAACGTCGTCGTGCCGCCGCGGATCATCTCGAGCGCGGCGAGCAGCGTGCCGTCGTAGACGAAGTCCTTCGAGACGTTCTTCGCCTCGGCCGGGAAGATCTTCTCGTGGAGCCAGCGGTCGAGCGGCAGATCGTCCGCGATGCCGCGCAGCAACGTCATCGCGGCGTGGGTATGCGTGTTGACGAGGCCGGGCAGAAGGATCTTGCCGTGCGCGTCCCAGCGCCGGACTCCGGCGAACTGCCGCGCGAGATCCGTCGCGGGCCCGACGGCCACGATGCGCCCGCCGCCGAGAGCGACCGCGCCCGGGTCGTAGATGGAAAACTTCGCGTCCACGGTCACGACGCGCGCGTTGACGATCAGGAAGTCGGCGGCCGAGGTCTGTGCCGTCGGACCCGCCGCGAAGAGCGATGCCGCCCCGAGGAAGAAGCTCAGGAACGCGAGCCGGCGCATCAGAACTCGAAGGGCTCGGGAAAGAGGGCCGCGAGGGTCATCCGCTTGCGCTTTCCGCCCATCGTCTCCATGACCACCGGGATGTCGCCGGTGAACTCCCAGAGGATCTGCCGGCAGGCGCCGCAGGGCGCCGTCGGCTCGGCGGCGTCGGTCACCACCGCGATCCCGGTGAAACGCCGCACGCCTTCCGACAGCGCCTTCCACACGGCCACGCGCTCGGCGCAGACCGTCAGGCCGTAGGTCGAATTCTCCACGTTGCAGCCGGTGAAGATCGTGCCATCGGCCGCTTCGAGCGCCGCGCCGACGGCGAATCCGCTGCGGCCGCAGACGGCGTTCTCCCGGACGCGCTTGGCGGCCTCGACCCAGGACTTCTCCCGGTCGGACGTCGGCGTCATGCGCCCACTTCCTCCGCCACGCGCGGCACGAGGGCGGTGAGGAGACCGACGAACCGCTGCCCGACTTTCTTCGTCACCTCGAGAACTTCCTCGTGGACGAGCGGCTTCGGGAGAATCCCCGCCGCCATGTTCGTGATCGTCGAGATCCCGGCGACCCGGACGCCCGCGTGCCGCAGCGCGATCGCCTCGGGAACCGTGGACATGCCGACCGCGTCCGCGCCGAGGCGCGTGAACGCCCGGATCTCTGCCGGCGTCTCGTAGGAAGGCCCGTGTGTCCCGAGATAGACGCCTTCCTTGAGCGGAATCCCGAGCTTGCGCGCGGTCTCCTTCGCCAGCCGCCGGATGCGGACGTCGTAGACCGTGCTCATGTCCGGGAACCGGTGACCCAGCCCTTCCTCGTTCTCTCCGATCAGCGGGTTCGTTCCGAAGAAGTTGATGTGGTCCGACATCAGCATGAGGTCGCCCGGCCGAAAGCCCTTGCGGATCCCGCCGGCCGCGTTCGTGAGGATCACCGCGCGCACTCCCAGTCGCGCGAGCACGCGCGCCGGGAAGACGACGTCGGTCATCGGGCGGCCCTCGTAGTAGTGGATGCGTCCGGACAGGACCACGACGGCCGTCTTGCCGACCTTGCCGAGAACGAGCTCCCCGGCGTGCCCGACGACACCGGAAGGCCTCGGGAAGTTTGGAATGTCGCCGTACGCGATGGCGCGGCGGCCCGAGAGACTCGCCGCGAATCCTCCGAGGCCCGAGCCCAGCACGAGCCCGACGCCCGGCGCGGCGCCGACGCCGCCCGCCTTCCGGACCGCCGCGGCGGCCTCGTCGAGCCGCGCGAGGAGCGCCGACTCTTTCACTGGCCGAGCTCGAAGAGGATGCCGGCGAGCGACGCCGTCATGAAGGACACGAGCGACCCGGCGAGAAGCGCCCTCAGTCCCAGGCGCGCGAGGTCCGACTTGCGCGTCGGAGCGAGCCCGCCGATGCCGCCGATCTGGATCCCGATCGAGGAGAAGTTCGCGAAGCCGCAGAGAGCGAACGTCGCGATGAGCTTGCCTTTGTCCGACAGCTGCCCGACGACGCCCTTCAACATCGAGAAGGCGAAGAACTCGTTGATGACCGTCTTGTTGGCGATCAGGTTCGCGACGATCGGGATGTCGGCCTTCGGCGTGCCCATGACGAAGGCGAGCGGCGCGAGGACCCAGCCGAAGATCGTCTGCAGCGAGAATCCCCGTGCGCCGAAGAGGCCGCCCGCCCAGCCGAGCACGCCGTTCGCCATGGCGACGAGCGCGACGAACGCGATGAGCATGGCGGAGATGTTGAGCACGAGCGTCATCCCCTGAGACGCGCCGGCCGCCGCGGCATCGATGAAGTTGGCGCTCGTCTTCTCCACCTTCATCCGCACTTCGCCCATGGTGACGGGCTCCTCCGTCTCCGGCCAGAGGATCTTGGCGATCAGGAAGGTCCCCGGCGCCGCCATGACGGAGGCGGTGATCAGGTACTTGAGCGGCGCGCCCATCGTCACGTAGGCGAGCATCACGGCGCCCGAGACGTGCGCCATTCCGCCCGTCATCATGGTCAGGAGCTCGGAGGTCGTCATCCGCGCGATGTAGGGCGCGATCATGACGGGCGCCTCGGTCTGGCCGATGAAGACGTTGGCCGCGACGCACAGCGCCTCCGCGCCCGACACCTTCATCGTGCGCTGCATCACCCACGCCATCACCTGGACGATCCGCTGGATGATCCCGAAGTGGTACAGGATCGAGAAGAAGGCGCAGATGAAGATGATCAGCGGCAGGACCTTGAAGGCGAACAGGAATCCGCCGATCGGAAGCCCCAGCTTCTGCCCCAGAGCGTCCTGCGGTCCGGCCAGCCAGCCGAACAGGAACGACGAGCCCTGGTCGGCGTAGCCGATCGCATTCGAGACGAAGCTCGAGAAGCGCTCGATCGCGTTCTTGCCCTGGTCCCAGTCGAGGACGAGGAAGGCGAACGCGACCTGCAGCGCGAAGGCCCATCCGACCGTCCGCCAGCGGATCGCCCGGCGATTGCGCGAGAAGAGGAGCGCCACGCCCAGGATCACGGCGACGCCGAGGAGACCCAGGAAGCGCATCCGTTCCTCCCTTCCGATCAGAAGCGCGCCCCGCGCGCCTCGAACTCGCGGCCGCGCCACGTCAGACGCCGCCGCACGAAACGATGAAACAGGGAACGGGACAGGATCCCCGTCCAGATGGCCGACATTATAGGGTGCGCGAAAGCGGGCCACAGTGGATCGCGAAGAGCCCGCGCGAGGACGAGGCGCGAGAGGAGCGCGAGGATGGTCCCGGCGAGCGCGAGCCGAACGTCACCGGCGGCAATAGGCGCGCCGAGAAGGGTCGCCACGAGGGCGGCCGGAGGGAGGAACGCCGATCCGAGCGTCGCGGCCGTCAGCGCGAAGAAGCCGAAGCCCGCCGCGCCCTGGTAGATGTACGCGGCGTTCTTCGTGAATCCATCGAACACCTCGCGAAACCCGCGGTACATCCGAACGCGGACGGCGTCCTCGGCGCGTACGAGGCCGAAGCGAAATCCCGCGGCTTTGATCGTGAACCCGAGACGGACGTCGTCGATCACCGAGTCGCGCAACGCCGCATGGCCGCCGACTTTGTCGTACACGCCGCGGCGCACGAGGTTGCCCGCCCCTCCCCCGACGGCGATCCAGCGCGGCCGGCGCCAGTTCGCGGCGAAGGCCGGCGACTGGAAGAGCGCGACGTAGAGATACGGGAGGAGGACGTTCTCCCAGAACCCGCGCATCTCGATCCGCGGGAGAAGGCAGAGGAAGTCGAGCTTTTCACTCTCGGCATGCGCGGCGGCCCGCGAAACCGTGTCCGGCGCGTAGACGACGTCGGCGTCGGCGAAGAGCAGGAGCTCGCCCCGCGCCGCCCCGGCTCCCTCCGCGAGGGCGTGCGGCTTCCCGAGCCAGCCCGCCGGCGGCTCGACGCCCGAGACGACTCGAAGGCGCGGGTCCCGGCGCGCCAGGCGCTCCAGGATCTGCGGCGTCGCGTCGGTCGAGCGGTCGTCCACGACGACGACCTCGAGATCGGGATAATCCTGCGCGAGGTACGAGCGCACGGAGGCCTCGACGTCGCGCTCTTCGTTGCGCGCCGGAACGACGATGGACACCCGCGGCGCCGCCGCGGGAGCTCGCCGCGGCAGGCGCGGGAGAAGCGCCAGGTTGGCGAGCACGAGAGCCAGGAAGACGGCCTCGATCCCCGCCGCCGCCGCGAGCGCCGCGTGGAGCATCGCGGCTAGCCGGCGAGGATCTGCGCGAGCGCGCTCGCGCCGCGCGGCGCCGGCACCGAGAGCCACTCCCCGGCCGTCGCCGCGAGATCGCAGAAACCGCGCCGCACGCCGAGGTCGACGTCCGGGCGTACGCGCGGTCCTGCGGCGAGGAGCGGCACGTACTCGCGCGTGTGATCGGTTGAGGCGTCCGTCGTCTCGCAGCCGTGGTCGGCCGTCAGGAGGAAGAGGTCTTCCGGCCCGAGCGCCGCGAGCACCTCCGGCAGCCCTTCGTCCAGGATCGCGAGGGCGCCGACGAATCCCTCCGGATCGTTGCGATGCCCGTACTTGCTGTCGAAGTCCACGAGATTCGTGAAGACGAGGTCCCAGCCGCCCGAGCGGAGGCGCTCCGCCGTGACCCGGAGTCCCTCGGCGTCCGAGCCCGTGTGGACCGCGTCCGTGATGCCGCGGCCCGAGAAGATGTCCACGATCTTGCCGACGCCATAGACGCGGCGCCCCGAGGCGACGAGGCGGTCGAGCCACGTCTCGCCGGTCGGCGCGACCGTGAAGTCCCGCCGGTTCGCCGTGCGCTTGAAGGACCCCGGGCGTCCGACGAAAGGGCGCGCGATCACGCGCCCGACGTTGTGGACGCCGGTCAGGATCCCGCGGGCGAACCGGCAGAGCTCCCACAGTTTCTCGGGCGGCCAGAGCTCTTCGTGACACGCCACCTGGAAGACGGAGTCGCCGGACGTGTAGAGAATCGGCCGGCCGGTCGCCAGGTGCTCCGCGCCGAGCTCCTCCAGGATCACGGTGCCCGATGCCGCCTTGTTGCCGAGGACCGTCTTGCCGGCGTGCTCTTCGAATGGCCGGACGACCTCCGGCGGAAAGCCGTGCGGGTAGAGCGGGAACGGCCGCTCGACGACGAGACCCATCATTTCCCAGTGCCCGGTCGTCGTGTCCTTGCCGGCCGACAGCTCGGACATCTTCCCGCGCGCGCCGCCGGGACGGCCCGCGCCGACGAGGCCCGTCAGGCCGAGCCGCTCGAGATTCGGGAGCGCCGCCGGATGCCGCTCCAGCGCGTGCGCGAGGGTATTGCTGCCCGCGTCGCCGTAGGCCTCGGCGTCGGGCGCCTCGCCGACCCCCAGGCCGTCGCAGACGAGGACGACGGCGCGGCGGCTCATGGCGTCGGCGACGCGAAAAGTGCCGCCAGCGACGCCGCGAGGTCGCCGGGCAGCAGAACCTCGGACGTCGACCGCAGGTCCGCGAAACTCCACCAGCGGTACTCGCAGATGCCCTCGCCAGAGGAGTCCGTCACGGCCGGCGCGTCCGTCTCGACGCGGACAAGGAAGTACTTTTCGATCTGATGCACCGGACCGCCTCCGCTCCCATAGTCCACGTCGAAAGCGCTCTCCCAGAGGTCGCGCCCGACCTCGCACTCGAGGCCCGTCTCCTCCCTCAATTCGCGCGCCGCCGCGGCCCGATGCGTCTCGCCCGGCTCGAGCGCCCCGCCCGGCGCAGTCCAGAACGACGCCGGCCGTCCCGGGCGGCGACTCTCGTACCGCAGGAGGAGCACGCAATCCCGGGCGTCGAGGATGACGAGCCGCGCGACGGTCCGGAGAGGAAGACTCATCGAACCGACGTCGCGGGACTGACTACCCGTTCGGAAGCTTCTGCCTCGCGTCCGCGCGGTACGGCGAGTTCGGGTAGTCGTTGACGATGCGCTGATAGACGGAGCGGGCGTCCGAGGAAGCGCCGCTGCTCTCGTAGATCTGCGCGAGCGCGAAGAGGAGCGCGTCCTTCGGAACGGTCGCCTCGGGCGCTTCGACGGCGCGCTTCAGACGCTCGACGGCCTCGGTGATTTTGCCCTGCGAGGCCAGCAGCCGCGCCGCGTCGATCTCGGCTGCGGCCGCGACCTCGAAGTGGCCGTCGCGGGCGGCGCGCTCGAAGGACTCGGCCGCCGTCCCCTTCCCTCCCGCTCCCCCTCCTTTAGCCGCGAGGATCACCGAGGCGGCTCTGGCCGGCGTCGTGCCGCCGTAGGACGAAGCCTTCCGGAAGTGTTCCGCGGCCGCTTCCTCCCGGGCGGCGGCCGTCGGGAAGGACAGCGGCGCCGACGAGGCGCCCGGCTCGGCCGCGAGCGGCGCGTCCAGAGCGGCGAGCCCGGCCGAGAGCTCCCGCCCGGCGCGGCCCTCCCGGTACGTCTTGACGAGGAAGAACCCTCCGACGAGCAGCACGGCGGCGACGGCGATGGCGATCCCTTCGCCGACCCCCTTGCGGTGCGAGGTGACGTAGTTCACCGTCCGGCCGACCGTCTCGACCAGATCGTTTCTCTTCAATTCCTTGCGCGTGATCTTTTCGCTCATCCGGCCGATTATCTGCGAGAGCCCGAAACGCCGTCAACGCGGGGCTATACTCGATTCGTGAGCGAAGAGATCAAGATCACCGGCGAGCCGTCCAGCGCGGGCGACCGCTGCCGTTTCGTCGTCGATCGCCCCGTGGTCCCGGACGGCTCCGCGCATTTCTCGGACCCGGCACAGGCCGCGGGCCTCTCGCCGCTCGCGGCGGATCTGCTCGCGCTTCCGGGAGTCGCGTCGGTCCTCGTCGCCGACAACGTCGTCACGGTCTCGGCCGCGCACGCCGTGGACTGGCCGGCCCTCGGCATCGGTAACGTGATCCGCAGACACCTGCGCGCCGGCGTGCCCGCCGTCGCGCCGGAGTACTTCGAGAGCCTCCCCTCCGAGGGAGATCTCAAATGGGCGATCCACGATCTCTTCGAGCGCGAGATCAACCCGGCCGTGGCGCAGCACGGCGGCTATGTGGAGCTCATCGACGTCAAGAAAAACAACGTGTACCTGCGGCTGGGCGGCGGATGCCAGGGTTGCGGGGCGGCCGACGTGACTCTGAAGCAAGGCATCGAACGAGCGATCCGGGATCTCGCGCCATCCGTCGGCGAGATCCTCGACACGACGGACCACGCGTCGGGACGGAATCCGTACTACTCCCCCGCCAAGTAGGACGCGTCAGGCGATCCGGAACTCCAGGCGCCGGTGCGCCTCGCGCAGCGCCGCCTCGGCCTCCTCCGGTGTCGCGGCGCGGCTGAAGACGAACCCGAGATAGCGCGAGCCTTCCGGCAGCGGCACGAGGCGCTGGCCCGTGTGCGCCGAGACGACGGCGTCCACGATACCGGGCACGCCCTTCGCCCGATCCAGGCCGGCGACGGACTCGAGGACACCCGCCTTCGGAATCGGGATCATGAGGACGCCCGCGGCGCCTTTCTCGCGCTCGAGCGTCTCGACCGGGAGCCGCAGCGCGCTGCGCAGGATGATCTCCTCGAGCGACATCCCGGTGCCGAACACGAGCGTCCGCGAGCAGAGGCCCCCGATCGAGCGCGCGGCGATCTCGATGAGACGCGGCCCGCTCGGTCCCCACCGCACCTCGGCGTGCACCGGGCCTTCGGAGAGCTCGAGGGCCCGCGCGCCTTCGGCGACGAGATCGCGGATCGCCGCCTGCTCCTCCACGGGTCGCCGCGACGGGGTCACGTAGATCGTCTCCTCGAAGAACGGACCGTCGAGCGGATCGGGCTTGTCGAAGAGGGCGAGAACGGAGAGCGACCCCCGATCGAGAAGGCCCTCGAGCGAGAGCTCGGGTCCCGGCACGAACTCTTCGACCAGGATCTCCCGCGCGAGCTTGCCGCCGCGGCGCGCAACGTCCGGCAGGTCCAGGATCCGGCCGATCCGTTCCCAGGCGGTGAGGAACTCCTCCGGGCCGTCCGCGCGGATGACGCCCCGGCTGCCGGCGAGGAACGTCGGCTTGAGCACGCATGGATACCGGACGGCGGCGGCCGCGCTCGCGGCGGATTCGTCGCGGGAGAAGAGGCGGAAGGCCGGCTGCGAGACGCCGTGCGCCGCGAGCCGGCGCCGCAGGGTGCCCTTGTGCCAGGCCGCCACCGCGGCGCCCGGAGGATTCGACGGTCGGCCGAGACGCGCCGAGATCGCCGCCGCGGCGACCACGGTCTCCTCGTCCACCCCGACGACCGCGTCCACGGGAACGTCCCGCGCGAATTCCTCGACGCGGCGCGCGCAGGCCGCGGGATCACGAAAGTCGAGCGTCAGGAGGCCTTGTGGGTTGACGCCCTCGAGCGCGCTCGTCTCCTCGGTCCCGACCGTGACGTCGAGACGCAGCCGCGCCGCCGCATCGAGAAAATCGTGGGCGCGGTACGTCGTCGTCGGCAGAAGGAGCAGGACGCGTGGCACGCGGAGCCTAGGTTAAGCTCCGCGCCGGAGAAACGAAATGACCTTTCGCCGCGTCGCGCCCGCCGCCGGTTTCGCGCTGTTCGTCGGCGCCGCGCGGTTGGCGGGACAGACGCCCATGACGGTGGAAGTGGACGCGCGCGAGGCGCCCCGTCGCGTCCTCCACGCGCGGCTCCGGATCCCGGCCGCGGCCGGCCCCCTGACGCTCCTCTATCCGCAGTGGCTGCCCGGCGAGCACGGACCGACCGGCCCGATCGCCGACCTCGCGGGTCTGCGATTCTCGGCGGGCGGACAGACGCTCCCCTGGAAGCGCGATCCCGTCGACATGTACGCCTTTCATCTCGACGTCCCGTCCGGCGCCGCGGCCATCGAGGTCGCGCTCGACTTCCTGGCTCCGGCCGCGACACAGGGCTTCACGTCGGGTCCTTCGACCACGGCGGAGCTGGCCCTCGTGAGCTGGAATCAGGTCCTCCTCTACCCGAAGTCCGTCCCACCCGACGATCTCGTCTGCGCCGCGAGCCTCCGGCTCCCCGAGGGCTGGAAATACGGAACGGCCCTCACGGCCACGCGCGAAGGACCCGACGGGATCGCGTTCGCGCCGGTGTCTCTCACGGCGCTCGTCGACTCGCCGGTCCTCGCGGGCGCGCACTTCCGGACGGTCACGCTCGACGGCGGCCCGATCCCGCACCGCATCCGGATCGCCGCCGACGGCGACGCCGCGCTCGCCATGCGGCCCGAGGAGGAGGCGGCCTATCGCGCCCTCGTCGCGGAGACCGGCGCGCTCTTCGGCGCGCGGCACTACCGGCACTACGACTTCCTCCTGACGCTCTCCGACCACGTGGCGCACTTCGGTCTCGAGCATCACGAATCGAGCGACGACCGGGTCGCCGAGCGCTCGCTCATCGACGAGGACGCGCGGCGCATGATGGCGGGGCTCCTGCCGCACGAGATGGTCCATTCGTGGAACGGCAAGTACCGGCGCCCGGCCGATCTCGCGCCGGGCCGTTTCGATGAGCCCATGCAGGGCGATCTCCTCTGGGTCTACGAAGGCCTGACGGAGTACCTGGGCCAGGTTCTCGCCGCGCGCGCGAAGCTCCTGACCCCGGCGCAGTACCGCGAGGACGCTCGCGGAGACCGCCGGAGAGATGGACATCCAGCGCGGGCGCGACTGGCGGCCGCTCGCCGACACGGCCGTCGCCGCGCAGATCCTCTTTCCGGCGCGCCCGGACGGCGGCGCCTGGCGCCGCGGCACGGACTTCTATCCCGAGAGCGAGCTGCTCTGGCTCGAGGCGGACACCATCATCCGGCGGGAGAGCGCCGGGAAACGCAGCCTCGACGACTTCTGCCGCCTCTTCCACGGCGCCCCGGGAGGCCCTCCCGCCGTCCGGCCCTACCGCTTCGAGGATGTCGTCGCGGCGCTCAACCAGGTCGCGCCGTACGACTGGAGCGGATTCTGGAAGGCGCGGCTCGAGGGAACCCGATCGAAGGCGCCGCTCGACGGCATCGCGGCGGGCGGCTGGAGACTCGCCTACGGGCCGACGCCCACGGAGATGCAGCGCGCCGCCGAGGAGACCGGCCGCCTCGTGGACGCGCGGTTCTCGCTCGGCTTCAGCGTGGACGACGACGGCGACATCCCGGACGTGATCCCCGACTCCCCCGCCGCACGCGCCGGCGTGGCGGCCGGGAGCAAGCTCGTGGCCGTCAACGGGCGCCGCTACTCCCGCGATCTGCTGCGCGACGCGATCCGCGACTCGGCGTCGCGGCGGGTCGAGCTGATCGTCGAGAACGGCGACGCTTTCGCGACCCACCGGCTCGAGTACTCGGGCGGCGAGCGATATCCGCGCCTCGAGCGCGACGAGACCCGGCCCGACCTGCTCTCGAAGATCACCGCGCCGCTCGTTCCGGCATCCGCCGCCACCCCGTGACGGTGGCGTCCGCCGTCCGCAAAGCGGCCTTCGCCGGCCTCATCCTGCTCGCCGCAGCCGGGCTCGGGCTCGCGCTGCTCGCGGCCTCGACTTTTCCGGCCGTCTCGGGATCGCGCCGCGTCCGCGGGATCTCGGCGCCGATCGTGATCCAGCGCGATCCGGCGGGAATTCCCACGATCCGCGCGGCGTCCCCCGACGACGCGCTCTTCGGCCTCGGGTACGCCCACGCCCAGGACCGCCTGTGGCAGATGGAGTTCCAGCGGCGGATCGGCAGCGGCCGACTCGCCGAGATCCTCGGCCCGAAGCTCGTCGCCACGGACCGCTTCCTCCGAACCGTCGGCTTTCACCGAGCCGCCGAGGCGAGCTGGCCGAGCCTGTCGCCGGCGACGCGCCGCGCGCTCGAGGCGTACGCCGCGGGCGTCAACGCCTTTCTCGCCGCCGAGCGCGCCCGGCCCGTCGAGTTTCGCCTGCTGCGCGTCACGCCCGAGCCCTTCACGCCGGTCGATTCGCTGGTCTGGGCCAAGATGATGGCCTGGGATCTCGGCGCCAACGCGCGCGACGAGATCCGCCGCGCCCGCTTGACCGCCGTGCTCGGAGCCGAACGGGCGCGCGCGCTCTTTCCCGCGGTCCCCGCCGAACCGACCATCCTCCGCGACGACGAGTGGCAGGCCGTCGCCGCCGTTGCGTCCGCCTTTCCACCGCCGCCGCGACGTTCCGGCGACCGAGACTGGCGGCGCCTCGACGCGGCCTTCGCGCTGCTCTCGCCGCTCGGCTTCGGCGGCGAGGAGATCGGCAGCAACTCCTGGGTCGTGGCCGGCTCGCGCACGGCGTCGGGAAAGCCGCTTCTCGCGAACGATCCGCACCTCGGCCTTCGGACGCCCTCGGTCTGGTACCTTGCGCGCCTCCAGGCGCCGGGGCTCGAGGTCGCGGGGGCGACGCTGCCGGGCGTCCCCGGAGTCATCATCGGGCACAACGCGCGCATCGCGTGGGGGCTCACGAGCGTCGAGCCCGACGTCGAGGATCTCTACCTCGAGCAGACGGATCCCAAGGACCCGACGCGCTACCTGCACCGCGGGCAATGGCGTCGATTCGAGACCCGCACGGAGACGATCCGCGTCCGCGGCGCCGCAGACGTCGCGCTCGAGGTTCGCTCCTCGGTCCATGGTCCGATCGTGAGCGACGTGATGGAGGGCGCCGCCACCCTCGGCCAGCCGGTGGCCCTCCGCTGGACCGGGCTCGACGCCGGCGACACGACCGCGGAGGCGTTCCTCGGCATCGACCGCGCGTCGGACTGGAGGGAGTTCCTCGACGCGGCGGCGCACCTCAAGGCGCCGGCGCAGAACCTCGTTTACGCCGACGTGGACGGGCACATCGGCTACACGGCGACCGGCGTCATCCCGACCCGGCCGCGATCCGACGGCCTCCTGCCGGTGTCGGGCGCGGGAAACGACGACTGGTCCGGATACATCCCCGTCGAGCGTCTGCCCCGCGCGTTCGATCCGCCGCGCGGGTTCGTGGCGACGGCGAACAATCGGGCCGTCTCGGAGCGCTATCCGTGGCCGTTCACCCGGGACTGGCCCGAGCCCTACCGGGCGGATCGGATCACGAAGCGCATCCTCGCGACGCCCCGGCTCGACGTCGCCGCGATGCGTGCGATCCAGCTCGACCGCCACTCCGAGCAGGCCGACGATCTCCTGCCGCTGCTCCTCGACACGAAGCCGGCGGATGCGGCGTCGGCGCGGGCGCTGGCGACGCTCCGCGCCTGGGACCGTGATTTCGCGCCGGAGTCGCCGGCCGCCGCGATCTACGCGGCGTGGTACACGGCGTTGTCGGCGATGCCGGAGGACGAAGCCGGGGACACGCCGCTCGGGAGCGTCCGGTCGCGCTTCCTGATCGACGCGCTGCGCGCGGACGCGGGCTGGTGCGACGACGTCCGCACCCCGCAAAAGGAGACGTGCGCCGATTTCAAGACCGCGGCGCTCGCGAGCGCGGTGGCTTTCCTCGCGAAGCGGTTCGGGCCCGACCCGTCCGCCTGGCGCTGGGAGCGGCTCCACCACGCCCGCTTCCCGCACGGCGTGCTCGACCAGGTGGCGTGGCTTCGCCCGTTCTTCTCGCTCGAGGTCGGCCAGGGCGGCGACGCCTCGACGGTCAACGTCGGCGCCTACCGGCGGGACGGGTCGTACGTCATGAGCGACGGCCCCAGCTACCGGCAGATCGTGGACCTCTCGGACCTCTCGAAGTCGGTCTTCGTGCACACGACCGGGCAGTCGGGTAACGTCTTCTCCGGGCACTACCGGAATCTGCTGCCGCTCTGGAGGGCCGGCGAGTACCTGCCGATGTCGGGCGCGAAGCCCGAGAACGCTCTCTCGCTGAAGCCCTAGATCGCGCGACCGGCGGTCGCCGTGCTCGTCTCGCGCGCCGCCCGCTTCTCGTTGGCGCCGTCTTCGCGGATCTTCCCGTCGCGCAGGCGCACGATGCGCCGCGCGTGGGCGGCGATGTCTTCCTCGTGCGTGACGAGGATGATCGTGTTGCCGCGCGAGTTCAGCTCGTCGAAGAGCGCCATGATCTCCGTGCCGGTCTGCGAGTCGAGGTTCCCGGTGGGCTCGTCGGCCAGAAGGATCGACGGGTTGTTGATGAGCGCGCGCGCCACGGCGACGCGCTGCCGCTGGCCGCCCGACATCTCGTTCGGCTGATGCCCCATCCGGTCGCCGAGCCCGACGGCCTGCAGCGCCTTCACCGCACGCTCGTGGCGCTCTTTCCGCGGGACTCCGGTGTAGACGAGCGGCAGCTCCACCTGTTGCAGCGCCGTCGTGCGAGGCAGCAGGTTGAAGGTCTGGAAGACGAAGCCGATCTCCTGGTTGCGGATCTGCGCGAGCTCGTCGTCCGTCATGCGCGCGACCTCGCGGCCGTTGAGGACGTACGACCCCGACGTCGGCGTGTCGAGGCATCCGATGAGGTTCATGAGCGTCGACTTGCCCGAACCCGAGGGGCCCATGATGCCGACGTACTCCCCCCGCTCGACGCCGAGCGACACGCCGTCCAGGGCGCGCACGCGCTCCTCGCCCATGTCGTAGAACTTGGTGATGTCCCGGATGTCGATCAGCATGGGATGTCGATCTGAGGAGTTATACGGGCGCCGGGGTCGCGGGTTCGACCGTTCCGCCGCCGGGCCTCAGAAGACCGCGGCAAGCCCCGCCTTTGCCAGGACGAACACGACCCAGAGGGTGACGATCACGCCGGCCGCCTGCCCCTTCCGGACCTTCGCCGCGATGGAGTATCCGATCACGAACAGGACCAGACTCCAGAACGAGAACAGGTCGATCGAGGACAGCAGCGAGTGCAGGACCTTCTCGTCGCGGCCGACCAGGAATCCGAGATTCGAGCGCAGGAGATCCCCCATCGCGTTGGGATCCATGGTTTCCTGGCGGGCGAGGAGCGGCAGGAGAAGCACCGCCCCGAGGACTCCCGGCAGGAACCCGTGCGAGGTGACTCCGAGAGACTGCGAATAGGTCAGATCCCAGCCGAACGCCTTGAATGCCCCCCAGATCGCGACGGCGCAGACCAGCGTGACCACGAGCGGCGCCAGGCCGCCGATCACGTAGCTGAAGATCGGCGCAAACGACTTCTGCCGCGCGACGATCGACTGGAGCTGCTCGTCGGAAACCTTCCGGCCGCTCTTCTCGATGCGGTCGCGAACCATCTTCTCGAAGTCCATCCGCGGGAGCAGGACGGCCGAGATCGCGAGGGACAGCACGATCCAGATCGCGACGGGAAGGATCCACGTCGGCCGCCGCGCGATCGCTTCGAAGGTCTTGCCCGGAGCGAAAAACGTTCCCGGGATCCGCGCGATCGCGGAATCTCCGGGAGTTGGCGCGACGGTGCCCGCCTCCGCCGTCACGGCTTCCCGACGGCCGGCCAGGGAGACGGGATGGGAGGTGTCGTCGTGTCAGGGAGTCCCTCCACGCCGATCTTCTTCCACTCGAGGTTGTCGGCCACGGAATAATGATACGCCGCGACCGCCTTCCGGTAAACGACCAGCGCCTGCAGCTCCGTGGTGCGCGCGGCGGACAAGTCTCGCTGGATCTGGTTGACCTGGAACGTCGTGCTCATGCCGTTGTCGAACTTCTTCTTTTCGGCGTCGAGGTTCTTCTCGGCGAGCTCCCGGCCCTTCGAGGCGGCGACGATCTGGCGCTGCGCCGTGTCGATCGCCCGCGCCGCGGCGCGCACGTCGACGACGACGTTCTGCTGGGTGGTCGTGAGGACGGCACGGTCCGACTCCAGGAGGTACTGCGACGCGCCCCGCTGACCCCTGGCGTACCGGTTGAGGATCGGATAGGAGACGTTCAGCCCGATCGACCAGTTCTTGAACTTGCGGTCGAAGACCTGGCTGTACGCGTCCCCGAGGCCGTTGAACGCGATGGGGTTCCCGTCGGCGTCGTGGATCGTCCCGTCGAGGCCGATGTTGCCGTAGCTCCCGACCAGGTTCAGGCCCGGCAGGAGCTGATTCTTCCAGTACTCCAGGCGGACCTCGTCGGATTGGGTCTGGTAGGCCACGGCCACGACCTCGGGCCGCTTCTCGATCGCCATGAGCGTGCCCGCCCGCAGGTCGACCGTCATGGGCTCCGCGTGCACCTCGTCGGTCGCCACGATCGGAACGTTGCCGAGCGAGGGATCGATGTTCAACTGCCGCCGGAGGCGGTCGAGCGCGTCCCCGACCTGCCCCTCGGCCGTGATGATGTCCTGCTCGGCCTGGGCAACGCCGACCTCGGTCTGCGTGATGTCGATCGGAGCGAGCGAGCCCACATCGATCTTGATCTTGGTGATGCGGTTCAATTCCTGAGCGATCCGCAGCGACTCCCGCTTCACGTCCAGGTTCTGGATCGTGTAGACGAGATCCCAGTAGGCCTGCTCCGTGTTGTTGACGGTCGTCTGGACGCTGCGAACGTACTGCTGGTACGCCGCGTCGCGCGTGTTCTTCGCGATGTAGATCTGCCACTTCGTGGCCGTGAATCCGAAGTTGCGCAGGAGCGGCTGGGAGAACTGAACCGTGAGTCCTGCGTTGTAGGACGGGTTGATGCCGCTGATGTTGTAGAACTGCGAGTTCGTCGAGAAACGTCCGCCCGAGGTGCCCAGGGTGAACGTGCCGCCCCAGGGCGCGAGCTGCTGAACCTGCGCGCCGTAGTTGTACGTGTCCTGAACGACGAGGAATGCGCCGGAGAGCTGGTTCGAGGAAGGCGAGTCCTGGTGGTTTCGGTTGGCGAAGCCGCTCAGGACCGGATCGAAAATTCCCTCGTTGGCGACGAGCTCGTAATCGGTGGCCTCGGCCGCGTTGACGGTGACGTTCAGATCCTGATTGTTCGCGAGCGCGAGCGAGATCGCCTCGTCGAGAGACAGCTTGATCTGCCCGTCCACGGGAGCCGGAAACGCGCGCGGCGTCCGCTGTCCCGCCCGTGCGGAGACCGTCTGGGCCGTCTGTGCCGCCGCATCGAGAGTCGGCGCGAAAAAGCCGCCCAGAGCCAGGGCAGCGCAACCCCACCGAAGAATCGGGAACCTGCTCATTCCTGTCACTCCTTCGTCAACCCTTCTACGCACCTGCCGGACGAATGTTTCCCCGAATCGCCCCTTTTCCCTTTCCGGAGCGTCATTTACCGGCTCGGCGACACCCACCCGGCGGAGGCGCCCATCATACCGGAGAGGCGCTCTCGCTCCGGGGCGAGAGCTCGCCGGGATAGAAGCACGCGGCCGCCCGGCCGCCCGGCTTCGCGTCGAGCGGTGGCGTCTCGACGCGGCAGCGCGGTCGCGCGATCGGGCACCGCGGATGGAAGGCGCAGCCCGACGGCGGCGCCACCCGCGACGGCGGCTCTCCCGCGAGGACGAGGCCCCGAGCCCTCGAGCCCACCGTGGCCGCCGCGAGCAGCGCCACCGTGTAGGGATGGAGCGGCGACGCGACCATCTCGGCGGCGCGCCCCTCCTCGACGATCCGCCCGCAGTAGAAGACCGCGATGCGGTCCGCCACGCGCGAGACGACGGCGAGATCGTGCGAGATGAAGAGCCCCGCCATGCCGGTCCGCTCCCGCAGGTCCGCGAGCAGGTTCAGGATCTGCGCCGCCACGGAGACGTCGAGCGCCGACACCGGCTCGTCGCACACGAGAAGCTTCGGTCCCGTCGCGAGCGCGCGCGCGATCGCGACGCGCTGGCGCTGCCCGCCGGAGAACTCCGAAGGATACCGGTCCGCCGCGGACGGAGACAGGCCGACCTCCGTCAGGAGAGCCGCGACGCGCTCGGCGAGCGCGCGGCCCCGCGCCATCCGCTGGACGCGGAGCGGTTCCGCGATCTGATCGCCCACGCGGAGCAGCGGGTGCAGCGAGCTCTGCGGATCCTGAAAGACCATTTGGATGTCGCGCCGCTTCTCCCGAAGGCGCCGCCCCGACAGCGCGCTCCAGTCCTCGCCGTCGAACCGCATCTCGCCTTTCGTCGGTTCCTCGAGGCGGAGCAGCAGCCGGCCCGTCGTGCTCTTGCCGCTGCCGGACTCGCCGACGAGCCCGAGCGTCTCGCCGCGCGCGATCGCGAACGACACGCCGTCGACGGCGCGAATGTGCCCCGCGGCCGCGCCAAAGAGGCCGCGGCGCACCGGATAGACCTTGACGAGACCATTCGCCTCGAAGAGAGCCGGCTCGGCGTTCACGAGGCCCGCCGATCGCGGTCCGAGCGCGAGCCCGAACCTTCGTAAAGGAAGCAGCGTACCCTGACGCCGCCGTCCGCGAAGAGCGGCGGCCGGGAGCGGTCGCACGGCGCGAAGCGCTCCGGGCAGCGCGGCGCGAAGGCGCAGCCCTCCTCGACGCGCTCGAAGAGATCCGGGACGGTGCCGGGGATGGCCGGGAACCGGCGGCGTGAACCGCCATCGACCTCGAGGCGCGGCCGGCTGGCGAGCAGCCCGCGCGTGTAGGGATGGCGCGGCGACCGGAAGATCTCGGCCGTCGCGCCCTCCTCCACGATCCGTCCCGCGTAGAGGACGAGGACCCGGTCGCTCTCGCGCGCGACGAGCCCGAGATCGTGGCTGATGAGGAGGAGCGTCAGTCCGCGGCTTCCCCGCAGGCGGGCCAGCAGTTCCAGGATCTCGCCCGCGACCGTCGCGTCGAGCGCCGTCGTCGGCTCGTCGGCGATCAGGAGCGCCGGATCGGCCGCGAGAGCGATGGCGAGCCCGACGCGCTGCTTCTGTCCTCCCGAAAGCCGGTGAGGATACTCGTCCACCGCGGACTCCGGATCCGGCAACGACACCTCGCGAAGCCGATCGACCGCGCGCCGGCGAGCCTCCGCCGCCGAGACCCGTGCGTGAAGACGGATCGCTTCGCCGATCTGGTCGCCGACGGTCCGGACGGGATCGAGCGCGGCGCCGGGCTCCTGAAAGAGGATGCCGATGCGCGCCCCGCGAAGCCGCTCCCACTCCTTCTCGGGAAGACCGAGAAGGGGCCGGCCCTCCCACGCGACCGCGCCCGACACCCGCGCGGACTCGGGCGGCAGCCCGATCAGGGCGCGCGCCAGCAGGCTCTTGCCGCAGCCGCTCTCGCCCGCGAGCGCCACGGTCTCGCCGCGCCGCAGCGCGAACGAAACGCCGTCCACCGCGGGGAACCACCGCCCCCCGTGCGGCAACTCGACCGAGAGGTCGGCGACGGAGAGGAGCGGCGCGGTCACCGGATCAAGCGATCGTCAATTCTTCTTGACCGCCTCGAGCTCCTTGACGCGATTCACGATGTCCCGATAGTTGGTGTTGAGGCCGTACACCTCGAGAAAGGTCCGATAGGCGAGCTCGAGGTCGCCGGTGTCCTGGTACACGCCGCCGAGGTCGTAGAGGAGGCCGACCGTCTCGACCTCCTTGATGTCGGGCGACTCGAGCCCCTTGCGATACCACTTGATCGCGAGCTGCGGCATGCCCTTCTCGAGGAAGCAGAGCCCGAGCATGCTGCAGCACTCGACCATGCGCGCGGGATCCTTGCTCGCGAGCTGGAACTCCCCGATGGCCTCGTCGGTCAGGCCCATCTCCTTGTAGGCGATTCCGAGGTTGAAATGGGTCTCGTAGTCCTCGGCGGAGAGCTGCTGCTCGACGCCCTTCTTGAACTCGCGGAAGATCTCCTCGAGCGAGGCTTCGCCCTCGGGACCTCCGAGCGCCGGAGCGTCCGGTACGGGCGCCTCCTCGGCGAGCTCTTTCTCGAGCTCCTCCGCGAGGTTGAAGAACTGCTGCTCGTCGGCGAAGAGGCTCTGCTCGTCCAGAACGGGCGCGGGGGCCCCGGTCTCCCCTTCGGGCGCCTCCCCGGCTTTCTGCATCTCCTCCTCGAGGAGCGACCCGAGCTCCTCGTAGGACACGAACTCGGAGTCCGACGACGTCGCGACGCGAACCGAAGACGTCGCGCGGGGCGCCGAGATGTCCGGAGGAGGCGGAGCGGCCGGCGGAGGCGCGGCCGCGCGCGGCGTTGCCGCCGGCGTCGCCGCGGGGGGAGGCGCGGGCGCGGCCGGCTCCGGCTCGAAGTCCTCGAGGAGCTCGGGAACCGGCAGCGGTTCCGGCAGGCCCGGATGCGCCGCCCCCTCGAGGCCGAACTCGTCGAAACCCGACTCGGCCGGCGCCGCGGGCGGCGGAGGCGCGGCCGGAGGCGGAGACGGGGCCGCCGGAGCGGCGGACGCGGTGACGGACGGCGGAGCTGCCGGGGGCGAACCATAGCGCCGCAGGAGATTCTCCGCGTCGGCGTTCCGGGCCGTGCTCCGGTAATACGCCGCGAGCTCGTCGACTTCTCGGGCAAGGGCCGGATTCTGGGACTCGGCCATCAGCTCGATCATCCGTTCGCGCGCGCGCACGAGATCGGGCCGGCGGCGCACGAGCGTGCGCAGTCGCTCGACGGCCTTGTCCGCCAGGCCGTAGCGGGCGAACACCTCCGCCTCGACGACGAGCGTCTCGACTTCGCGATCCTCGGGCGGGGCGGAAGGCGCCGCGGCAACCGGCGACGGCGGGGCCGCGGGAGGCGGCGGCGCCGGAAAGACGGGCGGCGCGACGGAGACGGCGGCGGCGCGTGGCGCCGCGGCCGGCGGCTCGTCTTCGACCTCCACCTCGACCTCGATCTCGGGAGCGGCCGGCGCCGGTGCCGGCGATGAGGACGGCGCGAGCTCCTTGAGCCTCGCGGTCGCTTCGGTGTCTCCCGGCGAGAGGACGAGCGCCTTGCGGTACAGCGCGACCGCCACGTCGTTGTTTCCGAGGCGGACGGCGTCCGCCGCCGCCGTCGAAAGAAGCGCCGCGGCCTCCGGCCGCCGGCCCTCCGCCTCGCGCACGTCCGCGAGCTTCTCGAGCGCCGGCCCGTACGACGGCTGGGCTTCGAGAATCGGCGTCAGGTGCGCCGCCGCGCGCGCGAAATCCTTCGCCGAAACCGCCGCGTCCACGGCCGGAAAAATCGCCGCGAGCGACGCGTCGGCGTTGCCCTGCGCGATGCGGACGCGCGAGAGCTGGACGCGGCACGCCTCGCTGGCGGGATCGAGCGCCAGACCCTGCTCCGCGGAGCGCACCGCCTCGGCGGGGTCTCCGGTGTCGAACAGCGCCTCGGCGAGCAGCGCGAGTCCCTCGGGCGTGGCCGGAGCCTTCTTGAGGATCGCGATCGCGGCGGCGGCGTTCCTCTGGGCGAGCATCGAGCGGACGAGCTTGCGCTGGACGTCCGCGTCGCCGGGCACGAGCTCGAGAGCCTTCTGGAAAACGGCGATCGCCTCGTCGTGGGCGCCGCGCTCGGCGAGCGTCGCGCCGATCACCCCGTACTGTGCGACCGCGTGGTTGATCTGGCGATTGACGCGGTAGAGGTCCGCGAGACGCGCCTGGATCTTGAGGTCGCCCGGCTCGACCGCGACCATCTTCTTGTAGGCCCCGATGGCCTCTTCGGGGCGGTTGTTCTTCGAGTAGTGGTCTGCCAGGACCTGGTACTGGCTCCGCGCGTCCTGGGTCAGGCCCTGCTTGTGGTAGAGGTCGGCGAGCTGGTCGTAGACCTCGAGCCGCGCCGGATCGATCTTGTTGATCTTCTTGTAGATCGCGATGGCCTTCAGGAAGAAGCCGTCCTTGGCATAGAAGTCCGCGATCCGCATGAAGAAGGGGATCGAGTCCGACGGCCGGTTGATCCGGACGTAGAGGTCCCCGACCTTGTTCAGGGTCGAGATGTCTTTGGGGTTCTCCTCGAGGACGCGCAGGTACTCCTTCAGCGCGGCGTCGAGCTTTCCCCGGGCGAGCAGCTTCTCGGCGCCCTGAAGGATCTGATCCCGATTGGCCATGTTTGCCTAAATTCTAACCGGAGAAGGGCGTGCGCTCGGCCCGGGGCGGCGGCGGCGCGGTCAGCGCGCCTCCCGGCGGCGCCCCGCAGGGGCCGTCGGAACGGGCCGCGGAACGCCCTCGGCCACGCCCTCGAAGCTCAGACGATGCTCCGGGCAGGGTCCGTAGCGCCGCAGCGCGTCCCAGTGCTCCGAGGTGCCGTAACCCTTGTGATGCTCGAACCCGTACACGGGATAGCGGCGCGCGAGATCCCGCAGAAGCCCGTCGCGATAGACCTTGGCGACGATCGAGGCCGCTGCGATCGAGGCGCAGAGGGCGTCGCCGTGGATGATCGGAAGCTGCGGCCGCCGGACGCCCGGAATGGTCACCGCGTCGACGAGGAGCGCTTCGGCCGGCGGCGTCAGCGCGTCGACGGCCAGCCGCATGGCCTGCAGGCTCGCGCGAAGGATGTCGCGCTGATCGATCTCGCACGCGGCCACGGTCCCGACGCCGAACGTCACGGCCCGCGTTCGCACGACGCTCCCGATCTTTTCGCGCGTCTCGGCGTCGAGGCGCTTCGAGTCGTCGAGACCCGGCACCACGCATTCCGACGGAAGGATCACCGCCGCCGCGACGACGGGTCCCGCGAGACATCCGCGTCCCACCTCGTCCACTCCGGCGACGAGGCGATATCCGCGGCGCGCGAGCTCGCGCTCGAGACGATGCAGCCGGGAGAGGCGACCCAGCTCCGCGAACAGCGCGGAGAACGGGTCGGCGGGCACGGGGCGTCGGGCCTCCGCCTACTCGGCGCGCTTCTCGTCCCGCTTCTCGTCGATGCGGGCGGCCTTCCCCTTGCGCTGTCTCAGGTAGTAGAGCTTCGCGCGCCGCACGGCGCCTTTGCGCTCCACCTCGATGCGATCGATGACGGGGGAATGCAGTGGAAAGATTCGCTCGACGCCGATGCCGCTCGAGATCTTGCGGACGGTGAACGTCTCCCGCGCGCCTCCGCCGCGCCGCGCGATGACGACGCCGGCGAAGACCTGGATGCGCTCTTTCTCGCCCTCGCGCACTTTCACGTGGACGCGGATCGCGTCGCCGGGCGCGAAGTCCGGGACCTCGGCGCGCAGGGAGGGCTTTTCGACTTCCAACAGCAGGTCGCTCATGAAGGGTGTTCCTCGGCGAAAACGTCGGAGTTTAGACGAACCGGCCCGCCCCTTGCAAGCCTACCCGCCGTCGGACTCCCCGGGCCTCTCCGGGAGCCTTTTCAGCAGGTCCGGCCGGCGCTCCCGCGTCCGCTCGAGCGCCCGCGCGCGGCGCCACCGCTCGATCCGCGCGTGATCGCCCGAAAGGAGGACGTCGGGGACCCGCAGCCCGCGGAACTCCTGCGGCCGCGTGTAGTGCGGGTAGTCCAAACGGTCTCCCATGAAGGAATCCCGCTCGACCGACTCGGCGCGGCCGACGACTCCCGGCACGCGGCGCGACAGGGTCTCGACGAGCACGAGCGCCGCGGCCTCCCCTCCGGAGAGAACGTAGTCCCCGATCGAGATCTCCTCGTCGAAGAGCCCGAGGGCGCGCACCCGCTCGTCGATGCCCTCGTACCGGCCGCAGACGAGGAGCAGCCGTTCCCGTGCGGCGAGCCGCTCGACGCTCTCCTGGTCGAGACGCCGGCCGTCCGGAGAGAGCAGCACCCGCCAGGCGGGCGGATTTCCCTGTCGGGCTTCGATCGCCTCCGCGACGACCGGCGCGAGGAGCACCATCCCGGGCCCGCCCCCGTACGGCTCGTCGTCCGCCTTCCGGTGGCGGTCGCGCGCGAAGTCGCGCAGGTCGGTCACGGCGACCTCGATGCGGCCTCCCTCGAGCGCCCGACCGAGGAGGCTCTCCTCGAACGGCGATCGGAAGAAGCCGGGAAAGAGGGTCAGGATCTCGATGCGCATCGGCGGAGGCTCCCGGACGCTACACGTCCGCCGCGAGATCGAAGAGCCCGCCCGGCGGATCGAGCACGATTCGCTTCGCGCGGGAGTCCACACGCACGACGATGCCCGCCACGAAGGGCACGAGGACGAGCTTTCCTTCCGGCGTGCGCACGGTCAGGAGCGGCCCCGAGGCGGTCGTCTCGAGCTCCGCGGCCTCGCCGAGAGGCCGCCCGGCCTCGTCGTCGCACGGCCAGCCGCGGATCTGGTGCGCGTAGTGGAAGCCTTCGGGCGCCGGAAAGGCTTCGGACTCGGCGACGACGAGCTCGCCGCCCGAGAGCGCGCGCGCCGCGTCGACCCCCGAGACGTTCTCGAATCGTAGGAGCATCCGCCGCGCGTGGGGCCGGGCCGACGCAACGACGAGCGCCCGCTCCTCGCCCAACCGCCTCCACGTGACGCGAGCCCCCGGACGGAAACGTTCGGGGAAATCCGTCGCGAGATCCACGGAGACCTCTCCGTCGAGGCCGTGAGGCCGGCGGACGAGGCCGACGAGAAGAACCGCGGCGCCTCCGCCTAGTCCTTGACCCGCACGACCGCGCGCTTTCCGCGCGCCGAGGCGGCGGCGTTGACGAAGCCGCGCAGCGCACGCACCGTCCGCCCCTCGCGGCCGATGAGCCGGCCCCGGTCGCCCGACGGAACCGAGATCTCGTAGATCGTGGTCGGTCCCTCGAAGAACTCGTGCACGCGGACCTCGTCCGGGTGGTCGGACAGGCGCTTGACGACCGTCTCGACGAGCTTGCGCATCAGGAGGCGGCGGGAGCGGCCGGCTCGGGCCGCGCGAGAAGCGATGCGACGGTCGGCGAGAGGCTCGCGCCCTTCGCGACCCAGAACCGCGCGCGCTCGCGGTCGAAGGACAGCACGGCCGGCGAGACGACGGGGTCGTAGGAGCCCAGCTCCTCGAGCACCTCGGCCCGCGCCGTGCGGCGCGAATCGGAGACGACGATGCGGTAGTACGGACGATTGCGGGCGCCCATGCGGCGCAGCCGGATCTTCACCATGGTTCGACGGTCCTTTCCCTTTCCGAGAAACGGCGGATTCTAGCTTACTTCGGGGCCGGCAGGGGGATCCGCGACATGTCCATTCCCCGGCCCCCCTTCTTCGCCATCCGCATGAGCTTTCGCATCTGCTGGTACTGCTTCAGAAGCCGGTTGATCTCGGCGACCGAAGTCCCCGACCCCAGAGCGACCCGCTTCTTCCGGGAACCGTTCAGGATCTGCGGGTACCGGCGCTCGTCCCGGGTCATCGAGTCGATGATGGCCGTCACGCGGACGAGGGACTTTTCGTCCACCGACTCGGGGCCCGCCAGCCCGCGGAACGCTCCTCCCTTGGGCAGCAGGTCGAGCAGCGAGGAGAGCGGCCCCATCTTCTTCATGGACGCCAGCTGATCGCGCAGATCCTCGAGCGTGAACTCGCCGGCCGCCGCGCGCTCGGCAACGCGCCGCGCCGACGCCTCGTCGGTCTGCGCCTCGACCTTCTCGATGAGCGTCAGCATGTCGCCGAGCCCCAGAATGCGCGACGCCATCCGGTCCGGATGGAACGGCTCGAAGTCCTCGGGCTTCTCTCCGACGCCGACGAACTTGATCGGCTTTCCGACCGTCGTGACGACCGTGAGCGCCGCGCCGCCGCGCGCGTCGCCGTCCGTCTTGGTGAGAATGATCCCGGTCAGCGGAAGCGCCGCGGCGAATCCCGAGGCCGAGCGCACGGCGTCCTGTCCCGTCATCGCGTCGGCGACGAAGAGAATCTCCTGCGGCGCGATGGCGTCCACGACCGCGCGCACCTCGCGCATGAGGTCCTCGTCCACGTGGAGCCGTCCCGCGGTGTCGACGAGGACCGTGTCCCGGCCCGTGAGCTTCGCTTCCGCAAGCCCCTCGCGCGCGACCGCGACGGGATCGGTCCTTCCGCCGGGATCGAAGACGGGAATCCCGATCTGCCGTCCGAGCGTCTGGAGCTGCGTGACGGCCGCCGGCCGCGCGAGGTCCGCCGCCACGAGCAGCGGATACCGTCCGCGCGACTTGAGCTGGAGCGCGAGCTTGCCTGCCGACGTCGTCTTGCCCGAGCCCTGCAGGCCGACGAGCGCGATGACGGAGGGCCGGCCGGAAAGATCGAGGTCGGCGCGCGCTCCGCCGAGAAGCGTGACCAGCTCGTCGCGGACGATGCGCGTGACTTCCTGGGCCGGGGAGAGCTGCGCCAGCACCTGGCCGCCGACCGCCTTCTCCTTGACGCGCGCGGTGAAGTCGCGCACGACCGGCAGAGCGACGTCGGCCTCGAGGAGGGAGAGGCGGATCTCACGCAGGGCCGTGTCGAGGTGATGCTCGGTCAGGTGGCCTTCGCCCCGCAGCTCCTTGAAGACACCCTGAATCCTGTCGCCCAGGCCCTCGAACATCCCGGCTCCCCCCTTCGGACGGGCTTCGGCCCGTCCAGGACCCTAGAATAATCGCGCCAGAGGCCCGGGTCGACCGCCCGGCGGCGGTTGACAGCCCGTGGCGATGGGGTATCATTCCGCCTCGTTTTTTTCCTGTGGGATTCTTTTCGCGCCACAGAAGCGGGAGACGAAAGAAGGAGATGAGGTTTATGAAGAAGTTCTGGACCCTGGGCCTCGCGGCCGTTCTCGGCACTGCCCTCCTGACGGGCTGCAAGAAGGCGGAGCAGACCACGACCGAAACGACCACGACGACAGAGGCCCCGGCGGTCGTTGAGGAGACCGGCACGACGGCGACGGGCACGCAGTCGACGGCCACGGCGACGACGTCGACCGAGACCACCACGACGACGACGAGCACGGTCACCCCGAAGATGTAACTGCGGAACCGACCGCAATCCGAGGCCCCCGATTCGGGGGCCTTTTTCTTTTCCCGTACACTCCTCCCGCGTGGTCCCGCTCTGGGTCGGAATCCTTCTGGCGGCCGCGGCCCTTCTCTCTGCGGCCGTGGCGCTTCGCGAGCGCCGGCGCGCCGCCCTGCTCTCGGATCGCCTCGCCGCGCGGGAGCGCGAGACGCATCTCCTCTCCGAGTCGCCGGACCCCGAGACGATCCTGCGGCGAGCCTTCGAGGCGGCCGCCGAGCGGCTCGCGATCTCGCAGTTCGATCTCTACACGATCGACGACGGCGGCCGCGTCGAGGAAGCGTGGACACTCTCGGGGGAACCCGGACGCCGCCTTCCCCGGCGCGACGCGTCCAGCCCCTGGCGCGGCCAGCGCGTGGACGCGCTCCGCGTGAAGAATCTGACCGCCACCGAGACCGAGCTCTCCTTCGCGCCGCGCGACCTGCTCGCCGGCGGCCCCGCGACGAAGCGCCTGCAGCTCCCCCTCTTCTCCGGCGACCGGCTCGTCGCCCACCTCGTCCTCGAGAGTCCCTCCCCGATCGACGACCGCGCCAAAGCGGAGATCCGCGCGCTGCTCGCACCGCTCACGTCGGCGCTCCATGGCTCCCGCAACTGGCGGATCGCCGTGACCGACGAGCTCTCGGGCCTCGCGTCGCGCCGCTACTTCGAGACGCGCCTCGCCGAAGAGTGGGCGCGCCAGGAGCGCTACGGCGCGCCGCTCGCGGTGGCGATCCTCGACCTCGACCACTTCAAGAGCATCAACGACACGCTACGGGCATCCGGCGGGAGATCGCGTGCTGCGCCGGTTCGGCGAGATCGTGCGCGGAGAGATCCGCTCGAGCGACGTGGCCTGCCGGTACGGCGGCGAGGAGTTCGCGATCCTGTTCGCCGAGTCGACCGCCGCGGCGGCGAGCGCGGTCGCAGAGCGCATCCGCCGGGCCCTGAAACGAGAAGCCTTCGCCTGGGAGGGAAAGGCGTTCCACGCCACGGTGTCGGCCGGGGTCTCGGGAGCCGAGGACGCGCGGGAGCCGGCGACGCTTCTCTTCCGCGCCGACGAGGCCCTCTATCGCGCGAAGGACGGCGGCCGGAACCGCGTCGTCGTCTGGCCGGGAGCCCCGCGCCGAAAGTCGGCTCGGCGATGACGGCCGGGATCGAGGACCTGCTCGACGAGCTCATCGCCGGACAGCGGGCCCGTCTTCTCGAGATCGCGCGGAGGATCGCGCCGGAGATCACAGCCGAGGATCTGCTGCAGCCGCACGACCATCCGAGGCTCGCGAATCACCCGGACTTCCAATTCGAGGACGGGATCCTGGCCGGCTACCTCGCGGTGCGTGCCGCCCTGCGCGCGAGGCGGTAGAGCCGCTCGGCGAGCCGGGCGCGCCGCGGCTCCGGCCGGGCGAGGCTCGCGATCGACTCCGCGTGGCGCGCGATCCACCGCCCGTCGGAGGCGCACACGCCGAGCGCCGCGAGATCGGCGCCCGTCTCGCGGGCGAGGCGGGCGAGCACTTCCGGGTCGATCACGGCGCCGCGAGCCCCGCCGCCGCGAGCAGCGCCGCCACGGGCTCGTCCCACGAGAGCTTCTCGACGCGCCGCCGCCCGTTCTCCCCCATCCGGACGAGGGCGTCGGGACGATTCCAGGCGATCTCGAGCGCGGCGCCGAGCGCGCGCGGCTCCGGCGCGACGACGAATCCCGTCTCCCCGTCGCGAACGAACTCGAGCGGGCCTCCCGCGTCCTCCGTCGTGAGGACGGGCTTGCCGGACAGAAACGCCTCGAGGGGCACGTAGCCGAGGTCCTCGCCCGACGGCGCGACGGCCACGAGGCGCGCGCCGGCGTAGAGGTCGAGCAGCTCCTCGTCGCTCGCGAGCGAAACCCAGCGGACGCGGCCGGCGACTCCCGTCTCTTCCGCGAGGCGGCGGAGTCGCGCCTCCTCGGGGCCACGCCCGACGAGGGTCAGCTTCGCCGACGGCGCGGACGCGAGCGCGCGCACGAGGAGATCGGCGCGCTTCCACGCGTCGAGCCGGCCGACCGAGAGGACGTAGTCGCCGAAGGGACCAGTCCGATAGCGCCCGGCGAGCGGCGGCGGATGGTAGAGAGGCTCGCTCGCGATCCCGTTGAATCGCCGCAGGCGCTCCGCGACCGTGCGCGAGTTGGCGAAGACGCGCCGCGCCTCCGAGAGGCCGACCCGGTCGATCTCGGCGATGGCCTCCCGCGTGCGCCGGTCCTCGGGCGCCGCGGTCAGGTCGCTGTAAGCCGACCCGAACTGGTCGTAGGCCTGCCGGTACTGGTGGATGAGCCACACCACCTTGTTCGGATGGCGGACGGCATAGCTCGGAAACCGCGTCGCGATCACGGCATCGACCTTTCGACCGCCGATCTCCGTCACGTCGAGCATCCGCCAGGCGAGCGCGCTGCGCACGAGATCGAACCGCTCGCGCTCGACGAGCGGCATCGCGACCAGGTCCGCCTCGACGCCCCGCCGCGCGAGCTCCTCCGTCAGTCGCCGCACGTGCTTCTCCGCTCCGCCGTGGGCGAAGGGAGTCTGGACGGCCAGTACGAGGACCCGCGGCGCGCTCACGCGCCGGGCACTCGTGCGATCACGGCGTAGTCCTGCGGGCCGAAGAGCAGGCGATTCAGGCGCGCGTCGTTCTCGCTGCGCTCGGTGAGCCGCTCCTCGGGCGGCAAAGGCGAGCGGTATTCGATCTGCACGTCGGAAAAGCCGGCCGCCTCGGCCAGAAACGCGAGCGCCGCCGGCGGCACCGGCCGCACGTGCGTCGGGTCCAGAAAGAACGCCCGCAGCGCCGAGAGCGAGTCCGTGTTGACGGTCTCCGCGACGAGGACCCCGCCCGGCGCGAGCGCGCGGCGCGCCGCCGCGAGGAACGCGAACATCTGCGCCGCGGGCCAGTGCTCGACGACCTGGAATGCGACCACGCCCCCCAGGCTCCCGACCCGCGCCCCCGCGAGGAAGGCCACCGCGTCGCCCTCGACGACCTCCAGGCCCGCGTCGCGGCAGAGCCGGACCGAGACGGGGTTCGACTCGACGCCAGAGGCGGGGATCCCCTCCTCCCGCAGGAGGCCGAGGAACTCGCCGCGCCCGCAGCCCGCGTCGAGCACCGGGCCCGGCGCGCCGCGAAGGAAAGACAGGTAGAACCGCTGGCTGTCGGCGATCTTCTTCGGATCGCCGCGGAAGCGCTCCTCGAAGAGACTGTAGACGGCGTCCGGCAGCCTCGGCTCCGGAGTCGCCGAGCCCGCCGGCGGGAGCGCGGTCGGCGCCGCAGCGGCACCTCGGGGCGCCGCCTCGAGCACGGCGAAGCGAGCGTCCTGGACGGCCGCCCGGCGCCGCGACTCCGCGAGGTCGCGCTCGGTCGCGTCGCGAAAGCTCGCGAACCGGCCCTCCCACTCCTGGCGCGCCCGACGGAATCCCTCGAGGGTGAGCGCGTTGAAGGCGGCCTGGTCACGCCACACGAGGCGCAGGGCGCGCAGGATCCCCTTCTTCAATCCCGAGAGGCGCGCGCCGTCCGGCACCGAAGGCGTCAGGTGCGCTTCGGCGAGGCGCAACGGATCGGGCGGCGACGCGTCGGATCCGGAGCTCCCGGCGGCCTCCGGAGCGATCTTCCGGATCGCCGACCGGATTTCCTCCGCGAGCTCCCGCTCGAGATCTTTCCCTGGCTCCACCGTCTCAGCCCGCATCGCCGGGCGCCGCCGTCGTGCCCGGCGCCGGCGCTTCCTCCGCGAACTGGATGAGCGCGATCGTCAGCGCGACGACCACGGGGCCCACGAAGAGTCCCACGAGGCCGAAGGTCGCGAGGCCGCCCACCGCGCCGACGAATGCCGCGACGGTTCCGATCTCCGCGCGCCCCGAGATGAGCAGGGGCCGCAGCACGTTGTCCGCGCTGCCGGCGACCACGACGCCCCAGATCAGAAGGAAGATCGTCTTCCACCAGACGCCGAGGGACGCCAGGTACAGAATCGCCGGTGCGAGCACGAGCGCCGTTCCCACGAGGGGAACGAAAGACGCAATCGCCGTCAGCACGCCGAACACGACCGGAGACGGAAGGCGCACGATCCAGAACCCGATTCCCACCAGGATCCCCTGAGCGACCGCAGTGAGGATGGTTCCCTTCACCACGGCCGACGTCACGTCCGAGAGATGCGCGACGAGCCGGCGCTTCCTTCGCTCGTCGAGCGGAACGACAACGCAGCAGCCGCCGGGCGACGTCGTCTGCGTCGCGAAAGAAGAAGAAGAGCAGGAAGAGCATCAGGACGACTCCGGCGACCAGCCCGAAGGCCCCGACGATCGCCTGCTGGCCCCGAGCGACCACCCAGGCGACGACCTGATGCAGCACCTGTGCAAGCGCATCCTGGACGCCGGCCGGGTCGAGATCGAGATGCGCCTGGGCCCAGGCGACCAGCTTGCCGACGACCGGGAGGCGCAGCAGGTCCTCGACACCGGTGATCCGGTACCGCGAGGCCGCCCCCGAAAGCTGGCGCCCGAGGCTCACCGCCTGATCGACGAAGGCGTATCCCGCGAGGACCGCCGGCAGGACGAAGGCGAGCAGCACGACGACCGTCAGGAGCGCGGCCGCGAGCTTCCGCCCGCCGAAACGGGCGCGCAAGCGCCGGTTCGCCGGAAACAGGATGAAGGCGAGCAGCGCCGCCCAGAGCGCCGGCGCGAGGAACGGCTCGGAGATCCGAAGGGCGAGATACCCCAGGACGGCGGCCGCCGCCAGGGCGAAGACGCGCGCATAGAATCGATCGTCCGACGCCAGGAGAACCTCGGCCGCGATGCTAGCAGGTTGCGCGGGAGCCCATCCATTTCGATCGCCCTTGCGGGCATGCGCCCTTCGGTGAGCTCGCTCGCGCCCGATCGCCTGCTCGCCGCGCGCGTTCTCCGGGAAGAAGCGCGGCGCGAGGGATTCGCGCGCGCCGGCTTCTCGCGCGCGGAGGAGCCGCCGGGCTTCGACCGTTTTCGCGACTGGCTCGCGGCCGGCCGCCACGCCGGAATGAAGTACCTCGAAGACACGCGCGACGCGCGCGCCGATCCGCGGCGCATCCTGGCGGGCGCGCGCTCGGTCGTGAGCCTCTCGGCCTTCCACTCGGCCGCGCCCTTCGTGGCTGCCGACGGGAGCCGCGTCGCGCGGTACGCCCGCGGCGCCGACTATCACCAGACCGTTCGCCAGGCGGCCGAGCGGACCGTCCGCGCCGCCGCCCGGCGCCTGCCCGGAGGCTTCCGCTACCGCGTGTGCGTGGACACCACACCGATCGCCGAGCGCTCCTTCGCCGCGGCGTCGGGCGTCGGCTGGATCGGCAAGAACGGCTGCCTCATCGACCCGGACCGCGGCTCGTACCTGACGCTCGCGGAGATCGTGACCGATCTCGATCTGCCTCCCGACGAGCCGATCGCCGAACAGTGCGGCGCCTGCGTGCGTTGCCTCGAGGCGTGCCCGACCCAGGCCTTCGTCGCGCCCGGCCTGCTCGACGCGTCGCGTTGCCTCGCGTACTGGACGATCGAGCACCGCGGAGCCTTGCCCGATCGTGTGAAGGAGGCGCTCGGAGATCGCGTCTTCGGCTGCGACGTTTGCCAGGAAGTGTGCCCGTGGAACGCGGAGACCGGGACGCGCCCGGCTGAAGAAGAGACGGCGCACGACGCGCCGCCGACGCGCTCGGATTGGCTCGGGCTCGGCCCGGGCGCCTGGCGGCGGCGCTTCGGAAAGTCGGCCTACAACCGCGCGGGCCGCCGCGGCCTGCAGCGAAACGCGGCGGCTTCGGCGGGATCGTGCCGCGACGCCGCGCTGCGGCCGGATCTCGAGCGCGCCGCCGAGTCCGCCGCGGAGCCGGGCCTCGCCGACGCCGCCGCGTGGGCGCTGGCGCGGCTCGACGGCGGATAGACTAGCTCCCTCCGAAAGGATCCCCATGGACGTGCAATCCGGAATCTTTCTCGCACTGCTCCTGCTGTCGCTCGCGCTTTCGGCGTTCTTCGCCGGAGCGGAGACGGCTCTCGTCTCGCTCGGGAGAATCGACCTGCAGCGCATGCGCGAGAGCGGCGATCGAAAAGGCAAGCTCATCGCAGACCTCAAGTCCCAGACGCCGCGTCTGCTCGCCACGATCCTGATCGGGCAGAATCTCTTCGTCAGCTCCGCCTCGGCGCTCGCGACCGCACTCCTCACGAACTGGATCGGCGACGAGTACGGCGTGCCCCTCGCGATCGCCTTTTCGACCGTCGCTCTCTTCGTCTTCGCCGAGATGACGCCGAAGTCGATCGGCGCGGCCTCGCCCGTCTCGATCTCGCGCGCCGTCGCCGTGCCCCTGACGGTGATCATGAAGGTCCTTTCCCCCATCGCGACCCTGTGCGTCCGACTCACGACGCGTGCGCTGAGGCTGTTCGGGATTCCCGAGCGGACGCCGACGCTCACGGAAGAGGAGATGAAGAGCGTCATCAACCTCGGCGCCGCGGAGGGCACGATCGCCCCGGAAGAGCGCAAGCTGCTCCACCGGGTCCTCGAGTTCGGCGACAAGACGGTGCGCGACCTGATGGTCCCGCGCACGCGTGTCGTGGCGCTTCCGGACACGGCGAGGTTCGAGGACGTCCGCCTGCTGCTGCGCGAGCAGAAGCTCTCGCGGCTTCCCGTCTATCGGGGCACGCTGGACAACGTCGTCGGCATTCTCCACGCCAAAGACCTCTTCGACCTGACCGACGAGGAAGAGCGCCGGTTCCGCCTCGCCGACCATCTCGACGCGCCCTTCCTCGTTCCGGAGTTCCAGCGCGCCGAGGACCTCTTCCGCGAGATGCGCCGGCGGCGCTCGCACATGGCCGCCGTCGTCGACGAGCACGGCGGAACGGCGGGCATCGTCACGATCGAGAACGTCATCGAGGCGCTTCTCGGTCCGATCGAGGACGAGTTCGACGAGGAAGAAGGGCCGGGGTTCGTCGCGGCCGGCGAGCGCACGTTCGTGCTCGAGGGAACGTACCGCCTCGACAAGCTGCACGAGCAGTTCGGCATCGACCTCCCGCGCGACGAGGCCGAGACGATCGCCGGGCACCTCATGCTGCGGTTCGGCCGCATCCCGCGCAAGGGCGAGCGCTGGAAGGGGCGATTCGCCGACTTCGTGATCGAGGAGGCGACGCCGACGGCCATCAAGCAGGTCCGGATGATCGTCCGGGAGGCCGCCACCCGCGACCCGGCGCGGCCCGCGGACCGCATCACCCGCTGACGGAAGATCGGAGAAGTGATTTGGAACAGAAGACGATCGTCCTGATTCGCGGCGACGGCATCGGGCCCGAGGTGTCCGACGCCGTCGTCTCGATTCTCGAAAAATCCGGCGCGCCGCTCGCCTACGAGGAGGCCGTCGTCGGGCGCGAGGCCGAGAAGCGCGAGGGCGAGCCCCTGCCGGCCCGCGTCCTCGAGGCGATCCGGCGCCACCGCGTGGCGTTGAAGGGTCCGGTCGGCACGCCCATCGGCAAGGGCTTCGCCTCCGTGAACGTCCGTCTGCGCCAGGAGCTCGAGCTGTACGCGAACCTCCGGCCCGTGAAGAACCTCCCGTCGATCGCTTCGCGCTTCGAGAACGTGGACCTCGTCGTCATCCGCGAGAACACCGAGGACCTCTACTCGGGTCTCGAGCACACGGTCGTGCCGGGCGTCGTCGAATCGCTGAAGATCATCACGGAGACCGCTTCGACGCGCATCGCGCGCTATGCCTTCGAGTACGCGCGCCGGCACGGGCGCCGCCGCGTCACGGCCGTGCACAAGGCCAACATCATGAAGCTGTCGGACGGGCTCTTCCTCGACTGCTTCCGGCGCGTCGCCGAGAGCTATCCCGACATCGTCGCCGACGACCGGATCGTGGATGCGGCCTGCATGCGCCTCGTGATGAACCCCGAGACTTTCGACGTGCTCCTCTCGGAGAACCTGTACGGCGACATCGTGTCGGACCTGGTGGCGGGCCTCGTGGGCGGTCTCGGCCTCGTGCCCGGCGCGAACTTCGGCCACGAGGCGGCGATCTTCGAGGCGGTCCACGGCACGGCACCGGACATTGCCGGACAGGACCGCGCGAATCCGACGGCCCTTCTCCTGTCCGCGATCCTCATGCTGCGCCACCTGGACCTCGAAGAGCACGCGGACCGCATCGAGCGGTCGCTCTATGCGACGCTCGCCTCCGGCATCCGGACTCCCGACATCGGCGGATCGGCCGGCACCCGCGCCTTCGCCGACGCCGTGGCGTCCCGCCTGGCGTAGGGGCGTGGAAGAGCCGGCCGCCGGCGGGCGGTTCCCGGGCTCGCCGGACGAGGAGCTCTGGGGAGACGTCCCCTTCGACGCGGCGCGCACGTTCGGGCGCCGGGCGCCGCTCGAGGTCGAGATCGGCAGCGGCAAGGCGCGTTTCCTGATCGAGGCGGCGCGGCGAATGCCGGCGCACGACTTCCTGGGAGTGGAGCTGGCGCTCGCCTACTACCGGATCTGCCGGGAGCGCGTCGCGCGCGCCGCGCTCCCCAACGTGCGCATCCTGCGCGCCGACGGACGCCGCTTCGCCGAGCGCGCGCTCCCGAACTCGTCGGTGCGCGCCTTCCACGTCTACTTTCCCGACCCGTGGCCGAAGAAGCGGCAGCGCAAGCGGCGGCTGCTCGACGGGATCGGCCTCGAGGTCCTCGCCTCGCGACTCGAGCCGGGCGGCGTCCTGCGCATCGTCACCGACCACGCCGATTACGCCGCGGCGATCGCGCCGCTCCTCGAGACGGTGCCCGGCCTCGAGCGCGCGGAGTGGACCGCGCTTCCCGCGCCGCCGCAGACGCACTACGAGCTCAAGTACCGGGAGGAAGGCCGGCCGATCTGGCGCTTCCTCCTGCGGCGCGGAGCCTAGATCTCGTTTCTCAACACGTTGTTCACGGGTAGGGTCTGTTGCCCATCTGGGCCCAGATCGATGAAGCTGGAAGTGTTCAAAGCCACCGGCTCATCGGAGGAACCCAGATGGAGCTTCACAACAATGCCCGAAGCTGTCCCGCCAGTCGAGCCTTGCTCATCCACCGGATCATGGGAGGGATGCCCGTGACCAGGGCCGCCGAGGCGGCTGGAGTCTCGAAGCGCACGGCTTTTAAATGGAAGAAACGCTACTTGGAGGCCGGCGAGGCGGCCCTGGTTGATCGGAGCTCTCGCCCTTGGCGGCTGCCGCGACAGGCCCATCCTGAGCGGGTCGAGGCCGCCTTGCGATTGCGCCGGCGACGCTTTACCGGACCTCAAATCGCCGCTCGTGTTGGCCTTTCCGCCGCTACCGTGGCGCGCATCCTGAGCCGTCACGGTCTGTCTCGGCTTAAGAGCCTCGAGCCCAAAGAGCCGATCATCCGGTATCAGCGGGACCGACCCGGCGAGCTGGTGCACATCGACATCAAGAAGCTCGGCCGCATCGGCCGAATCGGCCATCGCATTCATGGCGACCGAACAAGCCGTGTGCGTGGCATCGGCTGGGAATTCGTCCACGTCGCCATCGACGACGCCTCCCGTTTGGCTTATGTCGAGGTCTTACCCAACGAAAGATCGCCGGCTTCCACCGCGTTCCTTCGACGCTCGGTCGCCTGGTTCCAGAGCCGCGGCGTCCATGTCCAGGCCGTCATGTCCGACAACGGCTCCTGTTATGTCTCCCATATGTTCAACGCCACCTGCAAGAAACTCCAACTCCGTCACCTACGAACTCGCCCCTATCGCCCCTGCACCAACGGTAAAGCCGAACGCTTTATCCAAACCCTGCTGCGCGAGTGGGCCTACAAACGGCCCTACCTCACATCGATCCAGAGAACCGACAGGCTCCCTCGCTACCTCAACTACTACAATCTCAGGAGACCCCATGCCGCTCTCAACAAGCGCTCCCCAGCTCAACGCCTCAGTGAACAACCTGTTGAGAACTGACACCTAGATCGCCACGCTAGAGCTCGGCGGGGGGCGCACCCTCGATCGAAGTGACGCGCTGGAGGAATCGCAGGAAGTACTGGGTCCCGGAGGCGAGCGCCACGATCACGACGAGCCAGAGCGCCACCTTCCCCGGCATGATGAACATCTCGTGGCGCAGCGCGAGGATCAGGAGAGACGCGGCGACGACCTGCGACAGCATCTTTGCCTTGCCCCAGCCCGAGGCCGGAATCACGATGCCCTGGCCCGACGCGATCGCCCGCAGGCCCGAGACCGCGAACTCGCGCCCGACGATCACCACGACCATCCACGCCGGCGCGAGCCCGAGCTCGACGAGCGAGATGAACACCGCCGAGATCAGGAGCTTGTCCGCGATCGGATCGAGAAGCGTCCCGAAGGTGGTGATCTGACCCCGGCGCCGCGCGAGCCAGCCGTCCAGGAAGTCCGTGGCGGTCGCGACGAGGAAGATCAGAAGACCCACCGTCTCGCGGCCGTCGAACTTCGTGAGGAGCACGACGACCAGGAACGGCACCAGAAAGATTCGCAGGAGGGTCAGAGAATTGGGGAGATTGAGCTTCATTCGGTCGGCCGGGGGCAGTCTACAAGAGGGCCGCCGGGCTGCCATTACGCCGGGAGTCGACTGTCGGACCGAGAGTCCTCATAATACCGTCGTGAACGTCCCCTGTCCGGTCCACGAGGGTCGCCGCGCGCACCGGGGCTGCCGTTATTGCCGCCGCGCGATCTGCCGCCTGTGCGAGCTCCGGATGCGCGGGCACCTCTACTGCTCCCCGCGGTGCGCCCGCGAGGACGGACGGCTCGCCTTCTGGCGGCCCGTGCGAGAGATCCTGGTCCGGCCCGTCCCGCCCCGTCTGGCGCTCGTCGCGCTGGCGCTCGGAGCCGCGGCGCCCGTCCTCCTCGCCCTGCGGACGGTGGGCGAGCTCGACCGTCTCTCCCGGCAGGCGCCGCCCCCGCCGCTGCGCCGGCCGACGGCGCACATCGAGAGCGTCACGCCGGGCGCCGCAGGCGCGCTCATCGAGGGCAGCGCCTCGCCTTCGGGAGCCGTATTCCTGTTCGGATCGGGCGGCCTCGTCGCCTCGACGCCCGTCCGGGACGGGCGGTTCCGCTTCGACGCGGTTCGCGACCCGGGGCCGTATCGCGTGGGACTCATGCCGCTGTCCCCCGAGTCGATGCCCGGCGCGGCGGAGGCCGCCCCGACCGACGTCGCGGCTGCGCCGCAAGCGATTCCCGCTCCCACCCAGGTTCCGGCGCGCGCCGAGACGCCGGTGGCCGTCGCCGCGCTGCCTCCCCGGGCCGTCCCGACGCCGCGGCCGGCCGCCGCGCCGCCCCTGTCGGTCAACGACACGCCTCACGCACCCGCCGTTTCCGGCCCGAGCTTCGCCGCTTTCCCCGACATGACCCGCGGGCCGCAGGATCGGCCCGAGCTCGTCGTGTCGTTCGACGCCGGCTCTTCCTCGCGCGGCGCGCGGCAGATCCTTTCCGCCCTCGCGGAGCGCGGCATCCACACGACGATCTTTCTGACGGGCGACTTCATCCGGCGCTACCCCGACATCGCGCGTCAGGTCGCGGCGGACGGACACGAGGTTGGAAACCACACCGACACGCACCCACACATGACGACCTACGCGCAGGACGGGCGTCAGGCGACCAAGCGGGGCGTGGACCGCGCCTTCGTCGCGGGACAGCTGCGCGCCGCGGCCGAGGCCTACCGCGCGGCGACGGGCCGGACGATGGCGCCGCTCTGGCGGGCGCCTTTCGGCGAGCAGAACGCCGAGATCCGCGCCTGGGCGGCCCTGGAGGGCTACTGGCACGTCGGCTGGACGGGAGGCCGCGCCGGCCTGGACGGCCTCGACTGGGTCAGCGACCCGAATTCGCGCGCCTACCGGACCGCGGACGGCGTCGTGGAACGCCTCGTCGCGCACGCGGAGAACGGAGGAATCATTCTCCTGCACCTCGGCAGCGACCGCGAGGATCCGGTGGCCGATCGCGTCCCGCAGCTTCTCGACACGCTGTCCCGCCGCGGCTTCCAGTTCGCCCGCGCCTCCCGCTTCCTCGACCGCATGGGAATGACCGAGGAGCGGCTCCTCGCTCTCGCCGCGCGCGGAGGCAGTCCCGCACCCCGGACGCCTTGAGCCTCCACCTCGGCACGGACGGGTGGCGCGGCCTCCTCGCGGAGGATTGCACCTTCGCCGAGATCCGCGCCGTGGCCCGGGCGACCGCGCGCTGGCTGGCGGCGAACGCCGGGCCGGCTCCCCGAGTCGCCGTCGGCTACGACCCGCGATTCCTTTCTCCCGAGCTCGCCGAGGCGGCCGCACGCGAGCTCGCGGCAGGCGGCGCCGGAGTGCTCCTCTCGGACCGCCCGATTCCGACGCCCGCCGTCTCCTACCACGTGCGGCGGCTCGGCCTCTCGCTCGGCGTCGCGATCACGGCGAGCCACAATCCGGGCGCGTACAACGGCTTCAAGATCAAGGCGCCGTTCGGCGGAAGCGCGCCGCCGGAGATGTACGAGGCGGTCGCGCGGGAAATCGGAAAGCCCGCGCCGGTTCCGGCGCGACCGGGCACCGTCGAGACACGAGACCTCACGACGCCCTATCGCGAGCGGCTCGCGTCGCTCGTGGACCTCCAGGCCATCCGGGCCTCGAGGCTTTCCGTCCTCGCGGACTCGATGCACGGTGCCGCCGGCTCGCTCCTCGCCGACATCGTGACGGGTGGTCCGGCGCGCGTCCTTCCGTTCCGCTCCGAGCGCGATCCCCTCTTCGGCGGAGTGCACCCGGAGCCGATCGGTGAGAACCTCGCGGCGTCGGGAGAGCGGGTGCGCGCCGCCGGCCTGGATCTCGGCGTGGGCAACGATGGAGACGCCGACCGCCTCGGCGTGCTCGATCGCCGCGGCCAGTTCGTCTCGCCGCACCGGATCTTCGCGCTGCTGATCCTCCATGCCTTCCGCGCGCGGGGGCTCTCCGGCGGCATCGCCAAGACGTTCTCGACGTCGCTCCTCATCGACCGGGTGGCGGCGGGACTCGGGGCGCGGCTGTACGAGACGCCGATCGGCTTCAAGCACATCGCCGAGCTCATGACCCGCGGCGAGGTCGTCGTCGGCGGCGAAGAGAGCGGCGGCTACGCCTTCGGATTCCACCTGCCCGAGCGGGACGGCATCCTCTCCGCGCTCGTTCTGCTCGAGAGCCTGGCGCTCTCGGGGCGCGACCTCGACGGCGCGCTCGACGCCCTCTCCGGCGAGTTCGGGGATTTCGCCTACGGGCGCCGCGACGTTCCGCTGCCGGTGCCGGTGGTCCGGGCGTTCCTCGAGGAGGTCCGCGACGCGCCCCCCGCGAGGCTCGCGGGCGAGACGGTCACGGGCGTGCGGGATCTCGACGGCGTGAAGTACGACTTCGGAGGCGACGGATGGCTGCTGCACCGCCTCTCCGGAACCGAGCCCCTGATCCGCCTCTACTGCGAGCACGTCCACGCCGAGACGGTGCGGCGCGTCCTGCACGAGGCCGAGCGGCGCCTGGAGACCTTCGCGGCGGCGCGGGGCGCCGTGTCGCGGCACTAAGACCGCGTCGAATCAGGTTCGGCGGCGGTCGCCGACGACGCCGGTGGCGCGGTCGGTCGAGCGGCGGCGCGGACGCGGGGGCTCGGTGAGGACCGTCCCCTCGCCCTCGAAGCGGATCTTCGGGGCGCTCGCGGAGTCGGGCAGCATGACCTCTTCCAGGAACCGATCCTCCAGCACGGACGGCAGGAGGTTCCCGCTCCAGGCCACCAGGTCGTGCGCCGAAACGATCAGCGGGAACTCGCCCGAGATCTCGTGCGCGAGGAGCGGCCCCGTCACCGACAGGATCACGCTGCCGCGGCCCTGGATGCGCAGGATGTCCACGCGACGGTTCATCCGGAAGTCGTGGATGGGCTCCAGACGAAACGACAGGCCGTGGTCGAGGGCCAGCAGGCGGCTGCCCTCGAGCGACAGCGCCTGCCCGGCGAGATCCCTCCGGAAGGCATGTCGGCCCGGATCGTTGACGAACAGATAACCGCGTCCGTCGGCGCGGAGAATGCTCTCGAGGCGCGTGCCACGAAAGGCCTGCTCCGCGGTGAAACGGACGTTGCCGCTGTACCAGACGACCGATCCCTTGCGCACGTACACGACGCCGGGCGACGCGATCTCGAGCGCGCCGTCGGCGCGCACGACGAAGAGCGGATGCGCCTCGGAGGCCCGCTCCGCCGCGATCTCGTCGGTCCAGGTGTCGGGCTCGGCGGCCGTTTCGGACTCCGTCTCCGGGAGCGGGGCGGCCGGGTCCGCGTCGGCGGGGCTCGGCGCCGTCTCGCGAGGAGGATCGGGCGGAGCGGCGGCCGGTTCGGGAGCGGGCGTCGGCGACGAGACGACGGGCGTCGCGAGCCGCAGGATCGATCGGCCCGGCGGGGCGTCGGAGAGAGACTCTGCCGGCTCGGCGTCGGCGCCCGCGAGAAACGGCGGCGAATCGATCGCACGGATCGACTCGAGGACGGGCCGCTCCGCCATGCCCCGCGCGCCCTTCCGCAGCGCTTCCTCGAGCTCGCCGACGAGCTTCTTCGCCCCGGCGAACTTGAGATGCTCCAGGGCGAGGCCGAGCTTGCCGCGATCGCGATAGAGAAGGCCCAGGTACAGGTGGCTGCGCGCGTGGTCGGGCTTGATCTCGACCGCGCGCCGCAGCTCCTCCTCCGCCTCGTCGATCGCGCCGTCCTTGAACAGGATCAGGCCCAGGTTCGCGTGGAGGACCGCCGACTCGGGGTTCTTCGCGAGGAGCTCCCGCGCGGCGCGCGCCGCTTCGCGGAAGTTGCCTCGCTTGAACTCGACGATCGACAGGAGATTCAGCACGTCCTCGTCGTCGGCGCGGAGCATCTGCGCCTGCTCGAGCTCCTGCCGCGCCGCGTCGAGGCGGCCCTCGCGCAGGCTCTTGCGCACCCGGATCAGATGGACGAGGAAAACGCCCTGATCGACCGAAGACGTCTCGCCGGGCGCTCGAGCCACCGCCGTTCCGTCTAGAGCGCTTCGCGGCCGGTGGGCTTTCGGGCCGGCTCGGTCGTCAGGAGCACGCGGTTGTTGGCGTCGCGGGTCACCCGCACCGGGCGGCCCTTGGCGGCGCCGTAGGTCGTTGCGGACGGCAGGCCGAAGCCCCCCGCCAGAGAGGACTTGCCGTAGTAGGCGGTCAGCGCCTTGTGCACGTAGAGGCGCGTCTCGTCGTAAGGGGGCACCCCGCCGTAGCGGAGCACGGCGTTCTCGCCGGCGTTGTACGCCGCGAGGGACTTCGTCACGTCGTTGCCGAAGAGCGAGAGGAGATACGCCAGGTGCTTCGCCCCGCCGTGGATGTTCTGCGAGGGGTCGAAGATGTTCTCGACGCCCTGCTGCCGCGCGGTGTCCGGCATCAGCTGCATGAGCCCCCGCGCGCCCTTGCGCGAGACTGCGCCCGGATTGAACGCCGACTCGACGAGCATCACGGATTTGACGAGCTTCGGATCGACCGCGTGCGCGCGCGCCGCGTCATCGATCAGCCCGTCGTAGAGCGAGGGCATCGCGACCCGCGCGGAGAGCCAGTCGTCGCTGTGCGCGAGCGCCTCGTGGACCGTCTCGCCGACGCCGTCGTTGTACACGACGCGCCGCCCTTCCTTCCAGCCGACGCGCATGCGCGCCTCGGCCGGCAGGCAGAGGAAAAGCAGCATCGCGAGGCCCAGGAGGCCGTTCCGCTTCATGGCGATTTTCGGTTCGGTCCGGAAACTCCGATAATTATAGCGCAGCGCCGAACGCACCGGCGGGCGGGGCCCCGAGTCAGGCCACTTCGCCGAGAAGGTCCCGCAGCGCGGCCTCCGCCTCGGCGAGCGCCGCGGGCAGCAGGGCCTCGTTCTTGCCGCCCGCCTGCGCGAGGTCGGCCTTGCCGCCACCGCTTCCGCCGAGCGCTTTTCCGATTCGCGCCGCGATGCGCGAGGCCGGGACGCGGCCCGAGAGATCGGGCGTCACCGCCGCGACGACCGAGGTCTTCCCCTCGTGCGCCGTGCCGACCACGACGACGCCGCTCTTGATGCGGGACCGCAGCGTGTCGGAGAGATTGCGCAGCTCCGGAATCGAGAGGCCCGGCGCGATGCGGCGAACGAGCGGCACCCCGCCCACGTCCACGGTCTCCCCCGACGCGCCGCCGTCGCCCGAGGCGAGCTTCAGCTTCAGCGACTGGACCTCGCGCTCGAGCGCCTTCACGCGATCCTGCGTCTCCTGCCAGCGCTGCGAGAGCTGCTCCCGCGGCGTCTGCGCGGCGGCGGCGATCGCGTTCAGCGTCTCCTCGTCGCGCGAGAGCAGCTCGACGGCGCCGAGCGACGTGACCGCCTCGAGGCGGCGCACGCCCGCAGCGAGGCCGCGGTCCGAGACGATCTTGAACGCGCCGATCTCCCCCGTGCGGCCGACGTGGCATCCGCCGCAGAGCTCCGTCGAGAACCCGGGGACCGCCACGACGCGCACGCGCTCCCCGTACTTCTCGCCGAAGAACATGTCGGCGCCGCGCTGCCGCGCCTCGTCCATCGCCACGATCTCCTTCGAGACGGGCTGGTCGCGCAGGACCTCCTCGTTGACGAGGCGCTCGATCTCGGAGAGCTGCTCGGGTGTCGTCGGGGTGGAGGCGGCGTAGTCGAAGCGCAGACGGTCCGGCGCGACGAGCGAGCCCATCTGCCGCGCCGACGCCCCGAGCACGCGGCGCAGCGCCGCGTGGAGCAGGTGCGTGCCCGTGTGATTGGCCTGGGTGCGGCGCCGGACCCACTCCGGAACCGACTGCGAGACGGAGGCGCCGACCGCGAGGCTCCCGCGCACGACGCGCAGCCGGTGCGCGATCACGGCGGGAATCGGCCGCTGCACGTCGAGCACCTCGGCCTCGCCGCCCGGCCACGTCCACACGCCGGTGTCGGCGACCTGTCCACCGCCCTCCGGATAGAACACCGTCCGGTCGGCGATCGCGTCGGCGATCTGGCCCGCTTCGATGCGCGATACCGGCGCGCCATCCTTCACGAGCCCCACGACCCGCGCGCCGTCGAGTTTCACGAAATCGAGCTCCGGGTAGCCGCGGAAAACCGACTGCGCGTCCGGCAGCTCCAGCCGCTCGAAGACGGAGGCGTCGGCGGCCTGGAATTTCGCCGAGGCGCGCGAGCTGTCGCGCTGCTTCTCGAGCAGCGCCTCGAAGCCCGCCTTGTCGATCGCGACCCCTTCGTCGCCCGCGATCTCCTCGATGAGCTCGAGCGGAATGCCGTACGTGTCGTAGAAGCGGAAGACCGCGTCGCCGGGAATCCGGGTCTCGCCCTGACGCCGAACGCGCTCGACCTCCTCGCCGACCCGGTCGGCGCCCACGGACATCGTCCGCGCGAACCGCGTCTCCTCGTCGCGCAGCGTCGCCGCGACGGCGCGCAGAGACTCGGCGTCCGCCGTGCGGTCCGGATCGAAGTAGACGTCGCGGTAGATCTCGGCGACTTCGGGGACGAGCGCCGGCAGGAACGGCGCCGAAAAATCCACGCCGAGGCGCCGACCGTACCGCAGGGCGCGCCGAATGATCCGCCGCAGGACGTATCCGCGGCCCTCGTTGGAGGGCAGGACGCCGTCGGCGATCAGCATCGTCGCGGCCCGCGCGTGGTCGGCCACGACGCGGAACGGCGCGTCCGCGACCGCCATGCCGCCGACGTACGTCTTCCCCGTCGCGCGCTCGATCCCGCGGATCAGCGGACGAAAGAGGTCGGTGTCGAAGCTGTTGCTGGCGCCCTGGAGCACCGCCGTCAGGCGCTCGAGCCCCAACCCCGTGTCGACGGAGGGCTTCGGCAGCGGCGTCATCTTCCCCGACGCGTCGCGCTCGAACTGCATGAAGACGAGGTTCCACAGCTCCATCGTCGTGTCGCCCTCGCCGTTCACGAGCCGGGCGCTGTTCTTCGACGGATCGCCGGGGTCGGGGCCCTGGTAGTAGTGGATCTCGCTGCACGGCCCGCACGGCCCCGTCTCCCCCATCGACCAGAAGTTGTCCTTCTCGCCGAATCGGAGGATGCGCTCCTTCGGAAGATAGGCTCCCACAGGGCGGCCGCCTCGTCGTCGTCGGTGAAGACGGTCGCCCAGAGGCGGTCCTTCGCCAGGCCGTAGCCGTGGACGGGGTCGGTCATCAGCTCCCACGCGAACGCGATCGCGTCCTTCTTGAAGTAGTCGCCGAAGGAAAAGTTGCCGAGCATCTCGAAGAACGTCTGGTGCCGGCCCGTGTACCCGACGTTGTCGAGGTCGTTGTGCTTGCCCCCGGCGCGGACGCACTTCTGCGACGTCGTCGCGCGGCGGTACTCGCGCTTCTCGCGCCCGGTGAAGACGTCCTTGAACTGGTTCATCCCGGCGTTGGCGAAGAGGAGGGTCGGGTCCTCCGCGGGGATGAGGGACGAGGAGGGAACGCGGCGGTGCCTCCGCTCCTCGAAGTAGCTAAGAAACCTCTCCCGAATCTCCTTCGACGTCACGCCCATGAGAACCCCGGATCATCGCAGAAATCGCCTCCGGCGCGAAGCCGCGGGCGACGAGCGCCCGCCGGACCCGGCGCCGCCGCTCGGGCGGGGGCAGCTTCCCCGCGGAGTTCCAGAGCCGCCGGTACGCGCGGGCAAGCGCCGCGCTCTCGACGCCGGCGTCGAGCTCCCCGATGGCCCGCGATGCCTCCTCCTCGCCGAAGCCGCGCGCCTCGAGCTCGCGCGCGATCCGGCGACGGCCGTACCGGCCGCCCCGCACCCGCACCAGCGCCCGCGCGGCTTCCTGCTCGCGGAGCCAGCCCTGCTCGACGAGACGCTCCACGGCCCGGCCCGCGGCCTCCGCGGAGAAGCCGCGCCTTGCGAGATCCCGCCGGAGCTCCTCGCGGCCGCGCGAGCGAATCGCGAGGAGGCGCAGGCCGCGCGCGTAGGCCGCATCGGCGGAATCGGGCTCCTTCGCCCGCGAGATCCGGCGAGGACTCACGCGGCTCCTCCGCCGGGAAGACTAACGCCCGGCCGGCGGCTGGTTGCTGAAGTCGAAGGGCGACTCTTCGGCGGGCGCGACGTCGGTGTACTCGCCCGGCGCCTCGAGCTCGGAGTCCATCTCTTCCCGCGCGATGTCGGCGGTGGACTGGATGCCCTGGAGCTTCAGCTTGAACTCGTTCGGGTTCGTCGCGCGCTTCAGCGCCTCGTCGAGCGTGATCAGCCCCTGCTTGTAGAGCATGTAGAGGGACTGGTCGAAGGTCTGCATGCCGTACTGCGACGTGCCGGCCGCGATCGCGTCCTTGAGGAACTTCGTCTTTTCCTTGTTCTCGACGCACTCCCGGATGTACTGCGTCCGGATCAGGATCTCGGCGGCCGGAACGCGGCCGAGGTTGTCGGCGCGCGGCATCAGCCGGAGCGAGATGACGGCCTTCAGCACCGCGCCGAGCTGCAGACGGATCTGCTTCTGCTGGTGCGGCGGGAAGACCGAGATGATGCGGTTGACGCTCTCCGTCGCGTCCAGCGTGTGGAGCGTCGAGAAGACGAGGTGGCCGGTCTCGGCCGCGAGCAGCGCGGTCTCGATCGTCTCGTAGTCGCGCATCTCGCCGACGAGGATGACGTCCGGGTCCTGCCGCAGCGCGCTGCGCAGCGCCACGGCGAAACTCTTGGTATCCACCTCGACTTCCCGCTGGTTGATGATCGACTTCTTGTCGCGATGCAGGAACTCGATCGGGTCCTCGACGGTGACGATGTGCTCGTTGCGCATCGTGTTGATGTGGTCGATCATCGCGGCGAGCGTCGTCGACTTGCCCGAGCCGGTCGTCCCCGTGCAGAGGACGAGGCCGCGCTGCTCCTGGCAGATCTTCTCGAGCACCGGCGGGAGCAGCAGATCGCGGATCGTCAGGATGCGCGCCGGGATGACGCGGAGGACGAGGCCCACGGTGCCTCGCTGCTGGAAGATGTTGCAGCGGAAGCGGCCGAGATTGGGAACCGAGTACGCGATGTCGATCTCGAGGTCGTTCTTGAACTTTTCCTTCTGCCGGGCGGACATGATCGAGAACGCCATCGCAATCGTGTCTTCCTGCATGAGGCGGCGCGTGTCGGTGAGCGGAGTGAGCTGTCCGTCCACGCGGATGACCGGAAACGCGCTCACCTTCAGGTGGAGGTCGGAAGCCTTCCGCTCGACCGCCACCCTGAGCAGATCGTTGATGTGCATGAATTAGCCCTTTTTTTGGCGTTCAGTTTAACGCCGATTTGGGTCGTCCCCGACTGAGGACCGAGGACCAGGGACTGAGGACTCTAGAAGCTACTGTCTCAATAAGACTTATCGTGACTCCCGAACCGAGAGTCCTCCGTCCTCGGTCCTCAGTCCTCCGTCTTGGTCAGACTCTCGCTTCCACCGGCAGCGGCGTCAGCCAGCCGTAGCGGTCCTCGACCTGGCCGGAAGTCACGGCGAAAAAGTCCTTCTGGATGCGCTCCGTGACCGGGCCGCGGCGGCCCTTGCCGACGTTGATCCGGTCCACCGAGCGGATCGGCGTGACCTCGGCGGCGGTCCCGGTGAAGAAGACCTCTTCGGCGATGTAGAGCATCTCGCGCGCGATCTGCTGCTCGACGACCGTGAAACCGGCGTCGCGCGCGAGCGTCATGACGGTGTCGCGGGTGATCCCGGGCAGGATCGTCCCGGAGAGCGGCGGCGTCAGGATCTTGCCGCCGTAGACGAGGAAGATGTTCTCGCCGCTGCCCTCGGAGATGCGTCCCGCGCTGTCGAGCGCGATCCCCTCGGTGTAGCCGTTGGTGATCGCCTCCATCTTGATGAGCTGCGAGTTCAGGTAGTTGCCGGTGGCCTTGGCCATCGCGGGGAAGGTATTCGGCGCCATCCGGTTCCACGAGGACACACAGACGTCCACGCCGCTCTCGATCGCTTCCTCGCCCAGGTATTTGCCCCACCGCCAGACGGCGATGAGGACGTCCACCGCGCTCTTGAAGGGATTCACCCCGAGCGCGCCCATGCCGCGATACACGACGGGCCGGATGTAGCAGTCTTCGAAGCCGTTTGCGCGGATCGTCTCGAAGATCGCCGACTGGAACTCCGGGCGCGCGTACGGAATCTCCATGCGGTACACCTTGCACGAGTCGTACAGGCGCTTGATGTGGTCGTCGAGCCGGAAGGCGGCCGGCCCGTTTTTCGTCTTGTACACGCGCGCGCCCTCGAAGAACGCCGAGCCGTAGTGGAAGACGTGCGAGAACGCGTGGATCTTCGCGTCCGCGAAGTCCACGAGCCGGCCGTTCATCCAGACCTTCTTGACGTCCTCGTAGGACATCGCGTCACCTCCGAAGGAATTCGGAACGCGAAGCGGACCCGCGTGAGTATCCCCCCCGCCGCGAAGCGGTGTCAATCACACCGAAGTGCCCCGCGGCGATTCCCCGCGGTCACGCGCCGCCCGCAGGAGCGCGAGCGCGACGACCGCGGCGGTCTCCGCGCGGAGCGTCCCCGCGGGCAGCCGAACGACCGACCATCCGAGCGACTTCGCCGCGGCGAGCTCCTCGGGAGCCCACCCGCCCTCCGGCCCGATCGCGATCGCCGCGGGCTTCGGGGCGAGCGCCGCCGGAAACGGAGCGCCGGACTCGTCGAGCAGGAGGCGGATCGGCGCCGTCTCCGCGGCGAGCGCCTGCGGCGCCGCGATCGGACCGACGATCTCCGGCCACGCCGCCGCGCCCGACTGCTTCGCGGCCGCGCGCGCGACGCGCTCGAGGCGGCCGGAAGCCGCAGCGGCCGCCCGAAACGACTGGGTCCGCCCCGTCGCGAGCAGCACCAGCCGCGTCGCGCCGAGCTCCGTCGCTTTCTCGGCAATCCACGAGAGGCGTTCGAGGCGCACGGCCGCGACGAGCAGCGAGATGGCGGACGCCGGCGCTCCCGGCGCTCGAACGCGCTCCACCGCGACTTCGATCCCGTCCTTCAAGATGCGCACCACCCGCGCCGCGGCCTCGCCACCTTTCCCGTCCACGAGGACGACCGCGTCTCCCGCCCTCACGCGGCGCGCACGGGCGTGCGCCGACTCGGCGCGCGGGAGGCGCGCCGCGGCCCCGGCCGCCGGCAGGCGGTCTACGACGAAGCGCGGGACAGGCAGAGGCAGCTCCAGGCGCCTTCGCGATAACGGCCGGCGAGGCGGAGGCGGCGGGCCCGCGCGCGGGCGGCCACCGCGCTCTCCCGTTCGATCGGAATCCCCGAGAGAACCAGCCGGCCGCTCCGCTCGACGCGGGCGGCGAGCGCCGGCAGCAGCGGCAGGAACTCCTCCGGCAGCATGTTGGCGACGACGAGCGCGAATCGGCCGGACGCCGCGTCGGCCGACCCGACGAAGAGACGGACGCGCGATCCGAACGGATGGCGCCGCACGTTCTCGCGCGCCACGAAGACCGCTTCGGCGTCCGTGTCGAAGCCCGCGGCGCCGCATGCCCCGAGCGCCGCTGCCGCGAGGGCGAGGACGCCCGAGCCGGTCCCCGCGTCGAGGACGCTCGTCTCCGGGCGGACCTCGTCTTCCAGGGCGAGCAGCGCCAGCCGCGTCGACTCGTGCGTTCCCGTGCCGAAGGCGCGCGACGCCGGGATTCGGAGCGCAATGCGGTCGGCGGGCGGCTGCCCGGTGCCGGGCTCGCCCGGGTCGATCCAGAATCGGCGGCCCACGAGGAACGGACGCGACGCGGCGCGAAACGCCTCGAGGGGATCCTCCTCGGCGACGTCGGTGGTCAGCGCGGTGCGGAGCCCGCGCGAGCGGACCGCGGCTTCCGCCTCTCGCGCGGCCGCGGCCGTGCGAAAGCAGGCGACGAGATTGCGCCCTTCCTCGGCGAATCCCAGCGGGCCGTGGAGGGCGAGAAGGCCGACGATCGCGTCGTCCTTCGCCTTGCCGGCGATCGTGAGGCGGGAGTACTTGGGAGACAAAGTGGTCAGTTTACAGTCGTCGGTTTTCGGTTCCGGAACTGAAAACTGAGAACTGTGAACTGAAAACTACTTGAAGATTTTCTTCGCCTTGCCGAGCACGCCCTTGCCGTCCACGGGCGCTCCGATCAGCCCGGCGTACTCCCGCAGGAGATCCTTCTCCTTCGCCGACGGCGACTCGGGAATCCGGACGCCGGTCCGCACGACGAGGTCGCCGCGGCCGCGGCGCCCGAGCCGCCCGAATCCCTTCCCGCGCAGCCGGATCTCGGATCCCGCCGGCGTTCCCGCGGCAACGGAGATTTTTTCCGGGCCTTCGAGCGTCGGAACCTCCACTTCCCCGCCGAGCACGAGCGTCGGGTACGGCAGATCGAGGCGCAGGACGACGTCGTCCTCCTGGCGCTCGAAGACCTCGTCCTCGGCCACGGTCAGGACGACGTAGAGATCCCCCGCCGGACCGCCGGCCGGGCCCGCGTCACCTTCGCCGGCAAGGCGCAGGCGCGATCCGGTCTCGACGCCCGCGGGAATTCGGATCTCGAGCTTCCTCGAGGCGCGCCGGCGTCCCTCGCCGCGGCAGACCGCGCACGGGTGATCGATGACCCGGCCTTCGCCCCGGCAGGTCCCGCAGGGGCGCGTGACGGAAAGGAATCCCTGCGAGAAGCGCTGGCGCCCGCGTCCGCCGCATCCCGGGCAGGTCCGCGGCCGGGAGCCCGCCGCGGCGCCCGAGCCGGCGCAGGTCTCGCACGGCTCGAGCCGGGAGACCTCGAGCGGCGCCTCCGTTCCGAAGGCCGCTTCGCGGAACGAGATCTCGACGCGGTACACGAGGTCGCTGCCTTCCATCGGACGGGAACCGCCCCCGCCGCCGAAGCCGAAGAGCTCGCCGAAGAGATCCGAGAAGTCCGCGAAGATCGACGGGTCGAATCCGCCGCCGCCCGCGAAGGCTCCCGGCGACACGCCGGCGTGCCCGAACCGATCGTAGCGGGCGCGCTTCTCGGGATCCGACAGAACGGCGTAGGCCTCCGAGGCCTCTTTGAACCGTTCCGCCGCCACCGGATCGTTCGGGTTGCGGTCCGGGTGTGACGCCATCGCGACGCGGCGGTAGGCGGACTTCAGCTCCGCCGCCTCCGCGTCCCGGGACACTCCCAGGGCCTCGTAGTAGTCCCGCTTCTCCGCCATGAAAGGCCTAGGAGGTCGGCGGCGTGGCCGGCGCCGCGGCGCCGCCGCCGACGCGCTGGAGCATGACCCGGGTCAGCACTTTCGAAACGCCCTGCATGTCGAAAATCGCCTCGTTCAGAGCCTCGCGCGAATCGCCCGACGCGATCTCGCGGGAGCGCTTCAGCGTCTCCTCGATCCGCTCCCGCTCGTCCGGCGCGAGCGCCTCTCCGAATTCCGCCAGAACACGCTCGTTGGACGCCAGCATTCCCTCGAGACGGTTACGGACCTGCGCGAGCTCGCGGCGCTGGTGGTCCGCCTCGGCGAACGCGGAGGCCTCTTTGATGATGCGGTCGATCTCGCCCTGCGAGAGACCGCCGGCCGGGTTGATCTGGATGCCCTGGTTCTTGCCCGTGGCGAGGTCGCGCGCCGAGACGTTGACGATGCCGTTCGAGTCGATCGCGAACGTGACCTCGATCTGCGGGATGCCGCGCGGCGCGGCCGGAATGCCGACGAGCTCGAAGCGCCCGAGTGACTTGTTCTCCTTGGCGACCTCGCGCTCGCCCTGGAGCACGTGGATTTCGACGACGGACTGGTTGTCGGCGACCGTCGTGAAGACCTTGGTGTTCTTCGTCGGGATCGTCGAGTTGCGCTCGATGAGCTTCTCGAAGACACCGCCGTGGGTCTCGATACCGAGGGAGAGCGGCGTGACGTCGAGGAGGACGACGTCCTTGATCTCGCCCTTGAGGACTCCGCCCTGGATCGCCGCGCCGATCGCCACGACCTCGTCCGGGTTGATTTCGCGGTTGGGCTCGCGGCCGAAGAGCTCGGCCACCATGCGCTGCACCTTGGGCGTGCGCGTCTGGCCGCCCACGAGAATCACCTGGTCCACGTCGGAGGGCTTGAGGCCCGCCGACTGCAGCGCGTCGAGGCACGGAGCGGCCGTCCGGTCGATGAGGTCCGCCACGAGCGTCTCGAAGCGGTCGCGCGTGAGCGTGCGGTTGATGTGCTTCGGCCCCGAGGCGTCGGCCGAAATGAACGGCAGCGTGATCGTCGTTTCGGTGGCCGTCGAGAGCTCGCACTTGGCCTTCTCCGCGGCCTCCTTCAGGCGCTGCAGCGCCATGCGATCCTGCCGCAGGTCGATGCCCGTCGCCTTCTTGAAGTCGTCGAGCAGCCAGTCCATGATTTTCTTGTCGAAGTCCTCGCCGCCGAGGTAGGTGTCCCCCGCCGTCGCCTTGACCTCGTAGATCCCGTCGCCGAGCTGCAGGATCGAGATATCGAACGTGCCGCCGCCGAGGTCGTAGACCGCGACGATCTCGCTCCCCTTGCGCTCGAGGCCGTACGCGAGCGAAGCCGCGGTCGGCTCGTTGATGATGCGCAGGACTTCCAGCCCGGCGATCCGGCCCGCGTCGCGTGTGGCCTGCCGCTGGGCGTCGTCGAAGTACGCGGGGACGGTGATGATCGCCTCGGTGATCTCCTCGCCGAGGATCTCCTCGGAGAATTCCTTGATCTCCTTCAGGATGAAGGCCGAGATTTCTTCGGGGCTGTACTCGCGTCCGCGCGCGCGGATCTTCACGTCGCCGTTGACGGCGCGGACGATCTCGTACGGCAGCACCTCGCGCGCGTGCTGCGTCTCCTCCGAGTCGAACTTGCGTCCGACGAGACGCTTGACCGCGAACACCGTGTTCATCGGGTTGGTGATCGCCTGGCGCTTGGCGATCTGCCCGACGAGCCGCTCTCCGTCCTCCGTGAAGCCCACGATCGAAGGCGTCGTCCGGCTGCCCTCGCGGTTGGTCAGGACCTGCGGCGTCACGCCTTCCACGACGGACGCGCAGCAGTTGGTGGTGCCCAGATCGATTCCGAGGATCCTGCCCAAGAGCCCTCCTGACGGAAGCCGGAGCAGCGGAAGCCCTTTTCCCGCTAGCCGTTGGCGTTCATTTTACCCCGGAAGGGCCGCCCGAACGCGCCGGAGGTATGGATCAGGAGTTCGGGTCGCCGTTCTCCCCTTGGGTCTCCCGGTCGCGCACCGACACCTTGACGACGGCCGGCCGCACGAGCCTGTCCTGCAGGACGTAGCCCCTCTGCATCACGTCGAGGATCGTGTTGGGAGGCACCTCGTTGGTCGCCTCGGTGGCGACGGCCTCGTGACGGTTGGGGTCGAACGGGACGTTGGTCTCGACTTCCTCGAGCCCGTGGCGCTTCCAGAGATCCATCAGCTGGCGTCGGATGAGGCCGATCCCCTGCCCGAAATGGCTCTTGCGCTCCTCGGCGGAGGCGTGCGCCATCGCGCGCTCCAGGTTGTCGAGGATCGGAAGGAAGTCGCGGGCCAGGTCCATCAGCGCGACCCGGAAGAGGTCGCGCTTCTCGCGCTCGGTGCGCTTTCGGATGTTCTCGAGCTCCGCGAGCTTGCGGACGTGGCGGTCCTTGAGGTCCGCGAGATCCCGCTCGACCGACCGCAGCTTCTCCTCCGCCGCCAGAATCGCGGTGCGCTCCTCCTCGGCGAGCGCCTCCTCGAGACTCTCCCCGGAGTCGTGCACTTCGAGCGCGTCGTCGGCGGAGGCGGCGCCGCTTTCGGATCGCCGGTCGCGGTCGCTCATTCCTCGTCGTCCTCCGGAAGCGGCGCCTCGCGGCCCTCGAGCCGGCTCGACAGAGCGCGGCCGAGCATCTCGACGACGGGAATGACGCGCCGATACTCCCGGCGGGCCGGTCCGATGACCCCGAGCATTCCCGTCAGTGTCTCTCCCGAACCGTAGGACGTCAAGACGGCGGACACGCGCGGGTCCTCCGTCACGGCGTCTTCGGATCCGAGCACGACGCTCGTTCCCGGCGACTCGAGATAGCGGGTGAACAGGGAGAGCAGCCGGGTCTTCTCGTCGAACGCGTGCAGGACGCGCTTCAGGCTGTCGACGTCCGAAAACTCCGGCTTGTCGAGCAGCCGCGCCGTGCCGTCCACGTAGATGCGTTCCTCGCCCTCGCGGCCCTCGAGCGCGCGGCGGCCGAGCTGGCTGGCTCGCTCGGAGATTCGGTCGAAAGCGGCGCGTTCTTCCTCGAGCTCCGCGACGAGCTTGCGCCGGACGGCGTGGAGCGTCAGCCCGCCGTACTCGCGCGTCAGCCGCTCGCTCGCCGCCTCGAGCTCCGGCGTCGTGTAATCGACTTCGGTCTCCAGCACCCGCGAGATCACGACGTCGGGCTCGTTGATCTGCACGACGAGGATCTTCCGCGGCGCGACCGAGAGGAAGCGCAGGCTCTTGAGCACCGTGTGGAGGTCGTCCGGCGCGACGACGAATCCGACCTCGCCGGCGAGCTCGCCGAGGAGTCTCGAGGTCGCCTGGAAGAGCCGGGTGATGTCGCCCCCCGCCGAGGCCAGGTCGGAGTCGATCTGCTCGCGCAAGTCCGCCGCGACCCGCCGGTGGCCCATGAGCTCGTCGATGTAGAGGCGATAGGCCTGGTCGGTCGGAATGCGCCCCGCCGAAGTGTGGGGCTGCATGAGGAACCCGGCGTCGGTCAGGTCCGCCATGACGTTCCGGATCGACGCCGGCGACAGGCCGAAGCGGCTCGTGCGCGAGAGCGTCCGAGACGAGACGGGAAGCCCCGTGTCCACGTGCACGCGGATGATCTCGCGCAGGAGGGCGCGGCTGCGGCTGTCGAGGGTCTTTTTCACGTTCGGGCGCTCTTTGCGGCCTGGACATCGGCTCCTGGCACTCCCGCGGCGGGAGCGCCAGAAACCACGGTACCGGCTCTCCGAAACCGAGTCAACCGGCCGACGGTACACTGCCCGCGTGGCCGTGGCCGACATCCTCGCGCTGCCGCTCGTTCTCGTCGGGCCCGGCCGGGCGGGAAAAGCGCTCGCCCGATCCTGGAAGCGCGCCGGCGGCCGCCTCGCGCTCGTGGTCGCCCGGACCCGGTCCGGCGCGGCGCGCGCCGGACGCGAGCTCTCGGCGCGCGGCGCCACCGCCGCCGGGATGCCGGAGCGCTGCGAGCTCCTCGTGGTGGCGGTGCCCGACGACCGGATCGCCGCGGTGGCCCGCGATCTCGCGCGGCGGACGTCGTGCCGCTTCGCCTTTCACCTCTCCGGAGCGCTCCCGGCGGCCCTCCTCGCGCCGCTCGCGCGCCGCGGCGCCGCCGTCGGCTCACTCCACCCGCTGCGGGCGTTCCCCGCGCAGGACGGAGAAAGCGACGGAGACCGCGCCGGATGGGAGGGCGCCCTCGTCGCCATCGAGGGCGATCCCGCGGCGGTCGACGCCGGGGAGCGGCTCGCCGCCGCGCTCGGCGCCACCGGCCGCCGCATCGACACGGCGTCGAAGCCCCTGTACCACGCGGCCGCGACGCTGGCCGCCGGCGGAACGATGGCCCTGCTCTCCGTCGCGGTGCGCGCCGCGGTCCGGGCCGGGTTGACCGAGCCCGAAGCGCGCGCGGCGCTCGGAAGGCTCGCCGCCGAGGCGGCGGCGGCGACCGTGAGCCGTCCCTTCCCGCGGGCCTACACGGGTCCGATCGCCCGGCGGGATGCGCACACCGTCCGCGCGCATCGCGCGGCGGCCGCGGGCCTGCCGGAATTCCTGGAGCTCTACCGGATGCTGGCGCGAGAGATCCTCGAGACCATGCCCCCGCGCGGCGGGGAGCGGCGCGTTCGAGCGGCTCTCGGCGTCGGAAGGCGCGAGGCTCGCCGCACGCACGAGCGGCGGCGCCGTTCGACGTAACCGACGCGGCCGCCCCGGGCCGCGGTGCTAAAATTTCGAGGATTTCCCTCGCCCCGCAGGGGCATAATCGCGTCATGGTCTTCTTCAACTACGCCACCATGCAGATGGCGGCCAAGATCGTGTACTACGGTCCGGGCCTCTGCGGGAAGACCACCAACCTCCATCACATCTACGGCCGGACCGCTCCCGGTTCCCGCGGGGAGATGGTTTCGCTCGAGACCGAGACCGACCGGACGCTGTTCTTCGACCTGCTGCCCCTCGACGTGGGCGTCATCGGCGGCTTCAAGACGCGCGTCCAGCTCTACACGGTGCCGGGCCAGGTCTTCTACAACACGACCCGCAAGCTGGTCCTCAAGGGCGTCGACGGCATCGTCTTCGTGGCGGATTCGCAGCGCGCGATGAAGGAAGCCAACATCGAGAGCCTCCAGAACCTGCGCTCGAACCTCGCCGAGATCGGCGTCAAGCTCGAGGATCTGCCGCTCGTCCTGCAGTTCAACAAGCGCGATCTCGCCAACATCCTCGCGCTCGAGGAGCTCGAGGAAACGCTCAATCCCGGACGCGCGTACGAGAGCTACGAGGCGTGCGCCGTCCTCGGCCAGGGAGTCTTCGAGACGTTGAAGGCGATCTCCCGTCTCACGCTCCGATCGCTCAAGAAGCGCATGCTCGGCGAGGAGCGGCCCGGCGCGCGCCCGACGATGGTGGCGACGGTGGCGGAACGGGTCACGACCCCGCCGGCCGAAACCGAAGCGCCGGCCATCCCCGAGATCCTGCAGGAGCTCTCCGCGGTGACGGAGCGTCCGAGGGCCTCGGGTCTCGCGCCGCCGCCTCCGGCGCCGGCGGAAGACGAGCTCATCTCGCTCGACGACGAGCCGGAGCTACCGGCCCCCGCGGCCGCCCCGCGCGAGACCACGTCCTTCGACGCGGGCTCGGCCGAGGCCGTCCAGGAGTTCGAGGACGCGCTCGCGTCGCTCGACTCTCCCCTGCCGGAGGAGCCGCGCGTTACGGAGGAGACCGAGATCGCCGACGTGTCCTTCGCGCAGGCGCCCGAGCCCGAATCCGTATCGGTCGAAGACGTCAAGCACGTCAAGGTGCGATCGAACATCGACATCCTGGCCGAGCTCGAGAAGCTGCGCAAGGACGCGACCGCGGCGCCGGTGTCCGAGCGCCCGGCGAAGCGCCAGGCGCCGGGCGTGTCGATCGACGACCTGCTCGCGTCGAGCCTGAACCACCGCAAGGAAATCAGCCGGATCTTCGAGCTGCAGGTGCCGCGACGCGAGCTGGCCGGCGGGCACCAGGTCCGCGTCGCGCTCCGCATCGAGGATCGCGAGCAGAACGCAGTCGGCGACGAGAAGACCTTCGCGATCGAGCTGCACACGCGGCCGGATCTCGAAAAGCTTCTGCTCTCGCTGAAGTTCCACATCTTCGCGAAGTAGCCTGTCCTCTCGATGGGACAGGAGGAACGCGAAATCGCCTTGCTTTCCCCCGAAACACCGGTTTACCCTGACCGTCACGTGACCAACCGGAGACCTCGCGGGAGGCGGGGAGACTGTCTTCTTTTTGGCCTGTCTCTCCTCCTCACGAGCTGCGCTTCTGCCCCGCCCGCGCGTCCGCGGGAGGCCGGGCCTTCGCCGGACGAGCTGACCCGCCGCCGCGCGGCCGAGCAGTTCTCCGCGGGACGCGAGGCGGCGCTCTCGGGTGACTTCGCCTGCGCGCACGAGCTCTTCGGGCAGTCGATCGCGACCCTGCAGCCGCCCGACGCCACCGCGCCCCCGTCGGCCGAGACGCGCGCCCTCAGCCTCGAGATCTACGAGGGCATCCTCCGCTACGAGGCCCTCGCGACGCCTCCCGACGAAGCGGCCGCGGGAGAGGGCACGATCGCGCCGGAGCTGCAGCCGATCGAGTCGCCGTCGGCGTCTCCGGCGGAGATCTCGACGGCCCGCGAGGCCGTGGCCTCCGACGCGCCGGGAATCACCTACGACATCCCGATCGTCGTCAACGACGCGGTCCTGAAGGTCCTCGCGACCTTCCAGGGCCAGCTCCACGACATCATCGCCCGCGGTCTCGCGCGCTCCGGCCGCTACGTCCCGATGATCCAACGCGTCTTCCGCGAGGAAGGCATTCCGACGGATCTCGCCCAGGTCGCGCTCATCGAGTCGTCGTTCCTGCCGCGGGCGCGGTCCAATCGCGCGGCGCACGGAATCTGGCAGTTCATGCCGCGGACGGGGCGGCAATACGGCCTGACGAGCAACGGGGTCGTCGACGAGCGGAGCGATCCCGAGAAGGCCACGCGCGCCGCGGCGAAGCACCTCGCGTATCTCCACGAGCTCTTCCACGACTGGTACCTCGCGCTCGCGGCGTACAACGCCGGTGAAGGAAAGATCCTCCGCGCGCAGGAGCGCACGGGCCTCATCGATTTCTGGCAGCTCGCGGCCTCGGGACTCCTCCGCGCGCAGACGCAGAACTACGTGCCGGCCGTGATCGCGGCGACGCTCATCTCGAAGAACCCGGAGCACTACGGGTTCACCGTCGAGTACGAGGCGCCGCTCGAGTACGAGACGATCGAGCTGAACCGGCCCGTGCGCCTGGCCGACCTCGCCCAGTCGCCGAGCCTGGACCTCGAGAGCCTCCAGGCGTTGAACCCCGAGCTGAAGACGGGCGTCACGCCGCGGCAGCCCGAGGGCTACACGCTGAAGATCCCGTCGGGCCAGGTCGAGGCGGCGCGCCTCGCTTTCGCGGCGGCGCCGACGGCGAAGCTGCCCGGGCCCCGCCGCCACACGGTCAAGAAGGGCGAGTCGCTCGCCTCGATCGCGCGCCGCTACGGCGTTTCGACCACGCGCCTGGCGGTGAGCAACGGACTCCCGGCGACCGCGAAGGTCTCCCGCGGCGAGGTGCTGGTCGTCCCCTCGAAGGAACCCGTCCAGACGGCGTCCCGCAAGACCAAGGCCAAACCCGCGCCCGCGAAGGCCGCGTCGGCCGCCGCTCCGGCGACCGCGACGCGCAGCTACCGCGTCAAAGGCGGGGATACGCTTTCCGGCATCGCGCGGCGCACCGGGACGACGGTGGACTCCCTCATGGCCGTCAACGATCTCGACTCGCCCGAGAAGATCAAGCCCGGCGACCGGCTGAAGATCCCGCCCGCGACCCGGCGCTGACCGCCCGCGGCGCTTGGACTCCCCCGCGTTTCCCTGCTAGGCTTCGCTTAGTCCGTCCTCATCCCCCGCGGGCGTCTCCCTCGCATCGTTGGAGGGCTGCATGCTCGCCCGGACCCATTCCGCCGTGCTCCATGGAATCGAGGCCCGCGTGCTCGACGTCGAGGTCGACGTCGGCGGCGGGCTACCCAGGTTCACGATCGTCGGGTTGCCCGACGCCTCGATCCGCGAGGCGCGCGAGCGCGTGCGCGGGGCGCTGAAAAACGGCGGGTTCCCCGTCCCGGCGGGCGCCGTGACCGTCAACCTCGCGCCGGCCGAGTGGCGCAAAGCCGGAGCCACCGTGGATCTCGCCGTCGCCGCGGCGCTCTGCGAGATCGCGGGCGTCGCTCCGCGCGAGGCGCGGCGCCGCGTCTTCCTCGGAGAGCTCGGCCTCTCGGGACAGGTGCGCCCCGTCCGGGGCGCCCTGGCGCTCGCGCTGGCCGCGAAGGAGGCCGGCTTCGAGCAGGTCTTCCTGCCGGAGCAGAATCTCGCCGAAGCGGCGTGCGTCGACGGGCTCGAGCTCGTGGCCGTCGCGTCGCTCGGCGAGGCAATCGCGCATCTGACCGGCCAGCCGATCGCGAAGCGCCGCGCGCCGATCTTCGCGAGCGGCGAAACGCCCGCGGCTCTCGAGGATTTCGCCGACGTCCGCGGCCAGGCCGTGGCGCGCCGCGCGCTCGAGATCGCCGCCGCCGGCGGACACCACGCGCTTCTCGTCGGACCGCCGGGCGCGGGCAAGACCATGCTCGCCCGGCGACTGCCGACGATCCTTCCTCCGCTTTCGCGCGGCGAGGCGATCGAGATCACGAAGATCCACTCGGCCGCGGGCCGGCTCCCCGCGGGCAGCGGCCTCGTGCGGGCGCGCCCCTTCCGCGCCCCGCACCACGGCATCTCGGCCGCGGGACTCGTCGGCGGCGGACCGCATCCGGCGCCCGGCGAGATCTCGCTCGCGCATCGGGGCGTGCTGTTTCTCGACGAGCTGCCGGAGTTTCGCCGCGACGTGCTCGAAGCGATCCGCCAGCCGCTCGAGGAGCGGCGCATCGCGCTCGTGCGCGTGGGCGGCGCGAGCGTCTTCCCCTGCGACTTCCTCCTCGTCGCCGCCATGAACCCGTGCCCGTGCGGGCGCGCCGGGTCCGCCGGCGGGCTTTGCGCGTGCGGCGACGCGAACCGACGCCGCTACACGGGAAAGATCTCGGGGCCCCTCCTCGACCGCATCGACCTGTGCATCTCCGTCCCGGCGGTCACCTGGGACGACCTGGCGCGCGGCGCCCCCGGCGAATCCTCGGCCGTGATCCGCGCGCGCGTGGAACTCGCCCGGCAGCGAGCCGCAGCCCGCGCTCCCTCGGGAGAGGCGGCCGGCAACGCGCGGCTGACCGCCGCCGAGCTCGAGGTCGCGGCGCCGCTCGACCGCGCCGGCCGCCGCCTCGCCGAAACCGCCGTCTCGCGGCTCGGCCTGTCGGTCCGAGGCCTGCACCGCGCGCTCCGCGTCGCCCGCACGATCGCCGACCTCGACGAATCCGAGCGCGTCGAGGCCGGACACCTGTCCGAGGCGATCTCCTATCGGCTTCGGACGCTCCCTGACCATTCGGGCAGGATTGACACTCCGGCGACCGGTCCATAGGATGCCGAGGCACTCCGATTCGGCACAGCTTGAAAAGGCGCGGGGTGACCGAGATGGCTCGGCGGGTATCGTGAGAGCCACGCGCCGGTGAGGGAGTCAAGAGACGGATGAGTCGCTACAGCACGATCATCTTCGTCCCCCACGCCCGGGCGCGTTTCCGCAAGCTGACCGTCTCGACCCGCCTCCTCGCCGCCGCCGCCGGCGGAGTTCTCGTCCTGCTCATCTCCGCCGTCGTCTTCGCCTGGGCCTACGTCGCGACGGCGCGCGAGGACCGGCGCTACCGCGATACCGCCGCCGAGAACGCCCGGCTGAAGTCATCGGCGAAGCGGCTCGAAGACCGCATCGCGGGTCTCGCGAAGCAGATCTCGCAGTTCGAGGACCGCACGCGGCGCCTGGCAATCGTGGCCGGCCTTCCGCCTGAGAAGGCGGGGCTCGGCGGCCCCCTGGAGACCTCCGCGAACCTCGACCCGACGTCTCCCGAGCGCCAGCACGCGATCGAGGCTCGTCTCGACGCGCTCGAGACCCAGCTCGCGAAGGGCGAGGCCGTGACGAGCTCGACGCCGACCGTCGCGCCCGTGCGTGGTCTGCTCAACTCCGGGTTCGGCTCCCGCGCCGATCCGTTCACGGGGTCGCCGGCTTTCCACGCGGGCCTCGACATCTCGACGCGCTGGCGCGAGCCCGTGCTCGCGACGGCCGCCGGCATCGTGTCGCGCGCCGGCTGGTCTCCCGACTACGGCAACGTCGTCGAGATCGACCATCCCGCCGGCTTCCGGACCGTCTATGGCCACCTCGACGTGATCCTGACCCACGACGGCGAGACCGTGCAGCGTGGCGACCGCATCGGCCTCGTCGGCTCGACGGGACGCTCCACGGGCCCGCACCTCCACTACGAGGTGCGCCGGGCGGATCGCGCGGTCAATCCCCTCGAATACATCCTCGACGCCCGCTAGTCCGGCCCGCCCGCGCTTCTCTTCCCCGCCCGCGACAAACCTTGAATAAACTACCCCGCCTGGGGTGTTTAGGGCCTAAATGATCGACCGCGTCCTCGCCAAAGTCTTCGGCACACAGCACGAGCGGGACCTGAAGAAGCTCGCGCCGCGCGTCGAGGCCATCAACGCCCTCGAACCGGCCACGCAGGCGCTTTCGGACGACGCCCTGCGCGCCAAGACCGTCGAGTTTCGCGAGCGCCTGCGAACGGCGCTCGAGGGAATCCCGGCCGAAGACTTGAAGGAAGCCCGGAACGCCGCCCTCGACGATCTCCTCGAGGAGGCCTTCGCCGTCGTGCGCGAGGCCTCCCGCCGGTCGATCGGCCTGCGCCCGTTCGACGTGCAGCTGATCGGCGGCATGGTTCTCCACCAGGGAAAGATCGCCGAGATGAAGACGGGCGAAGGCAAGACGCTCGTCGCCACGATGCCGGTCTACCTCAACGCTCTGGCCGGCCGCGGCGTGCACGTCGTGACGGTCAACGACTACCTGGCCCGCCGCGACGCCGAGTGGATGGGCAAGATCTACCGGTTCCTCGGCCTGACGGTCGGGTGCATCCAGAACTCCTTGCTCGACGACGAACGCCAGAAGGCCTACGCCTGCGACGTGACCTACGGAACGAACAACGAGTTCGGCTTCGACTACCTGCGCGACAACATGAAGTTCGAAGTCGAAGCGATGGTCCAGCGCGGCCACGTCTACGCGATCGTGGACGAGGTGGACTCGATCCTGATCGACGAGGCGCGGACGCCGCTCATCATCTCGGGGCCCTCCGAGGAAAACACCGAGATCTACTACCGCTGCAACCGCGTCATCCCGCACCTCACGAAGGGGACCGAGGAGAAGGACAAGGCGGGCAACAAGTTCACGACGGGCGATTACCTCGTGGACGAGAAGGCGCGCACCGCGGTTCTGACCGAGGAGGGCGTCGCCAAGGCGGAGCGCCTGCTCAAGGTCGAGAACCTCTACGAGCTGACGAACATCGACATGCTCCACGGCGTCGAGCAGGCCCTGAGGGCCCACGCCCTCTACCGCAAGGACGTGGACTACATGCTCAAGGACGGCCAGGTCCTGATCGTGGACGAGTTCACCGGCCGCGTGCTGCCGGGCCGGCGCTGGTCCGACGGGCTCCACCAGGCCGTGGAGGCGAAAGAGAACGTCAAGATCGAGCGCGAGAACCAGACGCTCGCGACGATCACGCTGCAGAACTATTTCCGCCTCTACGAGAAGCTCGCCGGCATGACGGGCACGGCCGACACCGAGGCCGGCGAGTTCCACGAGATCTACAAGCTCGATGTCGTCGTCATCCCGACCAACATGCCGATGATCCGCGACGACAATCAGGACGTCGTCTACGTCTCCGAGCGCGAGAAGTTCGACGCGGTGGCCGACGAGATCCTCCAGCTGCGCGAGCGCGGCCAGCCGGTCCTGGTCGGCACCGTCTCGATCGAAAAGTCCGAACGGCTGTCGGCGCTGCTCAAGGGCCGCAAGGTGCCGCACGTCGTCCTGAACGCCAAGTTCCACGAGAAGGAGGCCGACATCGTGGCGCAGGCCGGAAAGTCCGGCTCCGTCACGATCGCCACCAACATGGCGGGCCGCGGCACCGACATCGTGCTCGGCGGCAACCCGGAGGCCTTCGCCGAGGCCCGCCGAAAGGAAGCCGAGACCGAGGAGGACTTCCAGAAGCTTCTCGGCAGGATCCGCGCCGAGGCCGCGGCCGACAAGAAAAAGGTCCTCGAGGCGGGCGGCCTCTTCATCATCGGCACGGAGCGCCACGAGTCGCGGCGCGTGGACAACCAGCTTCGCGGCCGGAGCGGCCGGCAGGGCGACCCCGGCGCCTCGCGCTTCTACATCTCGCTCGAGGACGACCTGATGCGGATCTTCGGGTCGGACCGGCTCCAGAACATCATGCGGCGCTTCGGAATGGAGGAGGGCGTCCCCATCGAGCACCGCATGGTCTCCCGCTCGATCGAGCGCGCGCAGAAGCAGGTCGAGCAGCGCAACTTCGAGTCGCGCAAGCACCTGCTCGAGTACGACGACGTCATGAACCGGCAGCGCGAGGAGATCTATCGCCTCCGCCGCGAGATCCTGACGGGCCAGCGCGGCAAGCTGGAGATCCTGGGCCTCGCGGAGATGATCGTGGACTACCTGCTCGGGCGGCACCTCTCGGAGGACAAGGATCCCTCGCAGTGGGACCTCCCGGCCTTCGATCTCGACCTCAAGGAGTACTACGGCTTCGAGCCCGGACACTTCGACTTCACCGGCAAGACGCGCGAGGAAGTCCGCGAGATGCTCGTGGCCGATCTGCCCGACGTCTACGAGCGCAAGGAGAAGCTGCTCGGCCCCGAGACGATGCGCCTGCACGAGAAGTTCGTCATGCTGCAGATCGTCGACCAGCAGTGGAAGGACCACCTTCTCGCCATCGACCACCTGAAGGAAGGCATCGGCCTGCGCGGTTACGGGCAGCGGGATCCGCTCGTCGAATACAAGAAGGAGTCCTTCGAGCTCTTCACGCTGATGAAGGAGCGGATCGAGGACCAGACGGTCCAGTATCTCTACCGGCTTCAGCCCGTGGTGCGGCAGGTGGCCGAGGAGGACACGCCGATCGCCGTCGGCGAGGGCCGAGCCCGGCCCGTCGGCCTCCCCTCCCGGCGCAACGCCGCGCAGAACTATTCGTACGGCGCCGCCGCCTCCGGCGGACAGGACGCCAGGGTCGAGACCGTCCACCGGCAGGCCCCGAAGGTCGGGCGCAACGACCCGTGCCCGTGCGGCTCGGGCAAGAAGTACAAGAAATGCCACGGGACCGCCGCCTGATGCCGCGTCGCACGGCGAAACCGGCGCGGGAACTGGAGGAGCGCGAGATCACGCTGGCGTTGACCTTCGACGACGTCCTGCTCCTGCCGGCGCATTCCGCGGTCCACCCGCGCGACGTGGACCTGCGAACTCAGCTGACCGAATCGATCGCGCTCAATATTCCGATCCTGTCGGCCGCGATGGACACCGTGACCGAGTCGCGCCTGGCGATCGCGATGGCGCAGCAGGGCGGCCTGGGCGTCATCCACAAGAACCTCGGCATCGCGGCGCAGGCCGACGAGGTGGACAAGGTCAAACGGTCCGAGTCGGGCATGATCGTGGACCCCGTCACCTGTCGGCCCGAGCAGCGCATCGCCGAGGCGCTCGACGTGATGGCCCGCTACAAGATCTCGGGCGTTCCCGTCGTGGACGACCGCGGCAAGCTCGTCGGGATTCTGACCAACCGCGATCTGCGGTTCGAGACGCGGCTCGACCAGCCCATCTCGACGCGGATGACGAAGGATCACCTCATCACGACGCCCGTCGGCACGACACTCGAGCAGGCCAAGGAGCTCCTCCACGAGCACCGCATCGAGAAGCTCCTCGTCGTGGACAAGGCCGGGAACCTCAAGGGCCTCATCACCGTCAAGGACATCCAGAAGGCGATCAAGTACCCCAACGCGGCCAAGGACGCTCTCGGGCGCCTGCGCGTCGGGGCGGCCATCGGCGTCTCGAAGGACCTGATCGACCGGTCGCGCGAGCTCGTGCGCGCGAAGGTGGACGTGCTCGTCCTCGACTCGTCTCACGGGCACAGCCAGGGCGTCCTCGACGCGTTGAAGCTCCTGAAGCAGAAGTTTCCGTCCACGCCGATCGTGGCGGGCAACGTGGCCACCGAAGCCGGCGCGCGCGACCTGCTCAACCGCGGCGCGGACGCGATCAAGGTGGGGATCGGACCGGGCTCGATCTGCACGACGCGCGTCGTCACGGGATCCGGCGTCCCGCAGATCCACGCCATCCGCGAGTGCGCGCGCGCGACACGCGGCACCCGCGTGCCCCTGATCGCGGACGGCGGCATCAAGTACTCCGGCGACATCACGAAGGCGATCGCTGCCGGCGCGCACATCGTCATGGTCGGTTCGCTCTTCGCGGGCACCGAGGAGTCGCCCGGCGAGACGATCCTGTACCAGGGCCGCACCTTCAAGGCCTACCGCGGCATGGGTTCGCTCGGCGCGATGAAGGCGGGGTCCTCGGACCGCTATTTCCAGGAATCCATGGAAGTCGAGGCGTCCGCGCCCGCGAACGGGCTGTCGAAGCTCGTGCCCGAAGGCATCGAGGGAATGGTCCCGTACAAAGGCAGCGTCGAGGCGCTCGTGCACCAGCTGACGGGCGGCGTGCGGAGCGGCATGGGGCTGACGGGGTCGCGGACGATCGACGATCTGCGGACGAAGTCGAACATGATCCGAGTGACGTCCTCGGGCCTGCGCGAGTCGCACGCGCACGACGTGATCATCACGAAGGAGGCCCCGAACTACCGGCGGGAAGAGGGCTAAGGCTCGCCTCCTACTTTCGGCGCCTTCCCTTCGGGTCCGTTCCCTCTTCCTTCTCCCACTTCTCGCGGCGCCGCTTGAGCACGGCTTCGAGGCGGCGCGACCACTCGGCTTCCTCTCCCGACGCCCGGGGCCGGTAGTAGCGCCGCCCGCGGAGCGATTCGGGCAGGCATTCGATACCGCCCACTCCTTCCGGCTCGGCCGGCGCGTAGCGGTAGCCGGCGCCGTAGCCGACTTCCTTCATGAGTTTCGTCACGGCGTTGCGGATGACGGCGGGGACGGGCTCGGCGGGCTTCTCGGCGACGTCGCCCTTGGCTTCGTTCTCCGCCACGTAGAGCGCGTTCGACTTGGGCGCCAGCGCGCAGTAGACGGCCGCCTGCGCGAGCGCCAGCGAGCCCTCCGGCAGACCGAGGAAGTCGAACGCCTCCTTCGCGTCGAGCGCGATCGCGAGCGCGCGCGGGTCGGCCAGACCCACGTCCTCCGAGGCGAATCGCACGATGCGCCGCGCGACGTACAGCGGGTCCTCCCCCGCCTCGAGCATTCGCACGAGCCAGTAGATGGTGGCGTCCGGATCCGACTCGCGCATCGACTTGTGGAGGGCCGAAATCAGGTTGTAGTGCTCCTCGCCGGCCTTGTCGTAGAGGAGGACTTTTCGCTGCAGCAGGTCGCGCAGCCGGGAGACCTCGATCCGCTTCGTCTTTCCCGCCTCGGCGTCCGCCGCCGCCGCCTCGAGCAGGTTGAGCGCGCGGCGGGCGTCGCCTCCCGACGTCTGCGCGATGAAGGAGAGCGCCTCGTCGTCCAGGCGGAAGTCGCGGGCGCCGAGGCCTCGGGGAATGTCCTGGAGCGCCCGCTCGACGATGCGGACGATCGCCTCGGGCTTCAGGGGATCGAGCACGACGACCTTGCATCGCGAGAGGAGCGCGCCATTGAGCTCGAACGACGGGTTCTCGGTCGTGGCGCCGACGAGGACGATGTCCCCGGCCTCGATGTAAGGCAGGAAGACGTCCTGCTGAGAGCGGTTGAACCGGTGGATCTCGTCGAGGAACAGGATCGTGCGGCGCTTCGACCGGCGGCGCTGCTTCTTGGCGCTCTCGAGGACCTCGCGCATCTCCTTGACGCCCGTCGCGACGGCCGAGTACGCCAGAAACGTCGAGGCCGTCTGGGCCGCGATCAGGCGAGCGAGCGTCGTCTTTCCGACCCCCGGCGGTCCCCAGAGGACGAGCGAAGGCACGCGGTCCTCCGCGATCGCGCGGCGAAGAAATCCGTTGCCGCCCACGACCGCCTCGGGCCCCTCCACCTCGTCGAGCGACCGCGGCCGCATCCGGTCCGCCAGCGGCGTGTCGGGCGAGAGCGGCGCCTCTTCGGGCGCCGGCGCGGCTTCGGGCTGCGGGTCGAAGAGGTCCGTCATCGCGCCCGAAAGAATCCCGCGACGAGATGGCGCAGGACGCGCACGAGCCACAGCGCGGCAAAGAGCAGGACGACTCCCAGGACGACCCGTGCCACGCTCAGGCCTCCGGCTTCCCCTCGTTGATCTGGCGCTCCAGCCGGTCGAGGTTCGGAATGTCGGGGTACCGGCGCTTCAGCTCGCCGAAGGCGCGTCGGGCGGAGTCGAGGTCCCGCAGGTCGTAGGCGTAGACGAGCACGAGGTTGAGCAGCGACTGCCAGTGGTCCGGATCGGCCGCGCGCGCCTTCTTGAACAAGCCGACGGCGCGCTGGAACTCGCCGCGATTGCGGTACGCGGCGCCGAGATCCGAGAGGACGTTGGGATCGTTCGGGGCCTTGCGGAGGGCCTTCTCGTACGCCCGGATCGCGCGCGACCAGTCGCCGCGGTCGTACGCGACGTTGCCGAGCTCGGTCCAGAGCCGCGGATTCTCCGGATCGCGCTCGATCGCGCGCTCCAGGTCCGGAACCGCACCGTGCGTCGCGCCGTCGCCCGCGGTCGCGGCGCCGCCCGGCCGCCCTCCGCCGCCCGCGAAGTAGCCGCCGATGAACCCGAGCAGGGCTCCCACGAGAAGGGGCACGATCGCCGCGCGGCGCTTCAACGAGATTCCTCCTCCTGGGCGAGCCGGGCGGCGCTCCAGCTGCCCGAGCCGGCCTGCCCCGTTCCGAGCGTCGTCGCCTCCCAGGTGCCGACGATCTGTTGCGCGTCGGGAGAGAGGCGGCCGTAGAAGATCGCGTCGAACCCGTTCTTGGAATCCACGCGCTCGAGCTTCAGGCGATCGTTGATGAGCGTGCCGCGTACCGACCCGTCGAACCCGCCTTCGAGCCGATACTCCCCGGAAACGATCGTGCCCTGGAGGTTCAGCCGGAAGACGCCGCGCTGGTCGCCGGGTTGAATGAGGACGCTCCAGCGCCCCGAGAGCACGTTCTCGACCGCCGCGCTCTGGCTCGCCGCTTCGAGCAGCGCGATGCGGCGCCAGCGGTCGACGATCTTGTCGGCGAGGAGGCGGCGGCGTTCGAGGAGGGAGCGGACCTCCTGCTCCGCCGTCGAGACGGCGTCCTCCCGGCGGACGATGTCATCGGGCGTGTCGGCGCGGGCGGCCGCGTCCGCCGCGACGCGCGCGGCCGCGGCGAGATCGGACAGGGCCGTGTCGAGGCGCCGGGAAATGGCGGAGAGGCGCGACGTGTCGGCCGCGAGCAACCGGCGCTCGCGCGACAGCTCGGCGCGAGCCGCATCGGAGACCGCGTCGGCGCCGAGGGCGGCGCAGAGCGACCAGCAGACGAAGCCAAGGGCCACCGCCGCGCGCCGAGTCATCCCGGCTGCGATTCTAGCCCGCGCGGCGGGCGGGCGCGGGTTTCGGGGGAACAAAAGAAAAGGGGAGGCCCCGGGCCTCCCCTCGAATCGAGACGAAGCCGGCTCAGTGCGAGGCCTGCGCCTCCAGCACCGGCCGGGGAATCGACACGCCGCGGCTCTGGGCCGACTTGGCGAGCGCCCGATCCACCTGGCGCTCCACCTCGTGCTCGTCCATGCCATTGATGACGGCGATCTCGGAGATGATGAGATAGCGCGCGCGCTCGTACATCTTCTTCTCCCGGAAAGACAGCGTCTTGCGGGCCGAGATGTAGTTGAGCGTCTTCAGAACGTCGGCGATGTCCTGGAGCCGGCCGCTCTTCATCTTGTCGAGATTCTGCTTGTAACGTCCCTTCCAGTCGCCCGAGGCCGAGAAACGGCCATCCGCCAGCATCTTCATCAACCCGGTGATGTCCTTGCGCTGCGTCAGGCGGCGCAGGCCGATCAGGTCCGTGTTCCCGATGGGGACCATGACCTTCGAGTTGTTCGACAGGAGGCGGAGGTGATAGAAGCTGCGAGGCGATACCGGTTCGGTTCCGAATCCTTCGCCGATCTTTTCGACGACCGAGACGCCGTGGTTCGGGTACACCACCTTCTCACCCACTCGGAAGCTCACTCAATCCTCCTAAAAGTAAAAAAGAACCCGATACGCCGAACCCCGAATTATAGGGCCGAACGGCCGAAAATGCAACCGGGACAGGGGTTTAGCGAGCATCCGCCATGCCGCTACGGCATGACGCCCGTGCTAAATTGCTCAGACTTCGGAGGCTTATCCCGCGCCGGAGTGGCGGAATGGCAGACGCAGGGGACTCAAAATCCCCCGCTCGCAAGGGCATGAGGGTTCGACCCCCTCCTCCGGCACCATGACGCCAAACTCTCCCCCACGGTCGCGGCGCGAGGAGTCTCCGCGAAGTAATCGAGCGGAGGAGCCTCGCGCGGCGGGAGCCGGAGCGCGGCGAGGGCATCAGGCGAGCGGCGAGCCGGGGTTGGCGAGCCGCGAGCCGGAGCACCCGTCAGGGCGCAGATCCCCGCGCAAGCTCCGGCGACGGACTTCCGCGGCGCGCGGCTGCTCCTTCGATTGTCCTGGGAGAGACTGCTCGCGGCGCGAGCGTAAGGACATGCCTCGGTGAGTTCCTTGTCGGAAGACTGATCGTTCCGCTCGCAACGCGACCAAGGTTTGCGAAGTTCACCGAGCAAACCGACTCGCGTTGCGGGAGCCGGAGCGCCGCGAGGGGATCAGGCGAGCGGCGAGCCGGGGTTGGCGAGCCGAGCGCCGGTGCGCCCGTCAGGGCGCAGATCCCCGAGCAAGCTCCGGCGACGGCTTAGTGCTCGAGCCCGTATTCCTTGATCTTGTTGTAGATCGTCTTGAGCGACAGCTTCAGGAGCTCGGCGGTCTTGCGCTTGTTGCCGCGGGCGAACTCGAGCGTCTTCTGGATCAGGCGGCGCTCGACGTCCGCGAGCGAATCGCCCACGGCGATCCGCACGACCGGAGCCTTCTTCCGCCGCGAGCGGCGCGACGCGAGCGGACGGCCCAGCACCGACCTCACGACGGTCGGCCCGATCGCCGGCCCCTCGGTCAGCCTCGCGGCGCGGCGCACGACCTCCTTCAGCTCGCGGACGTTGCCCGGCCAGTCGTGCGCGCGCAGGGCATCGATCGCCTCCGCTTCGAAGGAGAGCGCCGGATCGAGCTCGTGCAGGAACTGCCGCGCGAGCCTCTCGATGTCCTCGCCGCGCTCCCGGAGCGGCGGCAGGTGGACGACATGGTCGAAGAGGCTCGCCGCGAGCGCCGGCAGAAGCCGGCCACGCGCCATGGCCTCGCGGGGATTCTCGTCGGTCGACAGGATCAGCCGCCGCGCGCCGGGAAGCTCGGCCTCGGCGAGGAGCGCCGCCTGCGTCTCGAGCGGCATCGCCTCGATGCCCGACACGAACAGCGACCCCGCCGCGGATTCCGAGCGAGCGCCGGAATCCCACGAGGAGGCGACCGAGAACGGCTCCGAGCCGCGCGGCGAGAGGCGGTGGATGGCGCGCGCCGCGGCTTCCTTCTCGGTGCCGGCCTCTCCGGTCAGGAGCACGGGCGACTCGAGCGGCGCCTCGTGCTCGAGATCCGCCAGGGCCGCCGTCCAGGACGCCGAGCGGCCCGGCAGCGCCGCGGCGATCTCGTTGCGCGCGAGCCCGATCCGCATCTGCTCGATCCCGCCCTCGCGCTCACGCCGGGCGGCGAAGCGCGAACGCAGGAGCGCCACGCGGCCGTCCGAGACCGGCCGCCAAAGGAAGTCGTGGGCGCCGAGATCCATCGCCCGCACGCCGTCCTCCAGTCGTGCCCCGTCGATCAGCGCGTAGACGCCGCGACGCGGATCCGAGGCGCGGGCACGTTCGAGCAAGCCGGCGGAGTCGGCCGCCCCGGGGTCGAACGCCACGACGACCGCGTCGGGCGCGAACTCGGCCAGGAGGCGATCGGCTTCCGCCGCCGTCCCGACGCCGCGCACCTGATCGCCGGCCCCGGAAAAGGCCAGCCGCAGGGCATCTCGAGACTCTTCCAGAGGATCGACGACGAGGACTCTCATGGCCGGACCCGAAATTCTAGCACCCGGCCCGGCCGGGCCGAACGGCCTTCAGGACGAAGCGCCGGGCAGGCGGATGCCGAGCGACGGCCAGAGCTCGTCGACGCGCTTTCGGACTTCCTCGCTCATCACGATTTCCGGCGGCCAGGGCCGCTCGAAGCCCTCCCCTTTCCACTTGCGCGTGGCGTCGATTCCCATCTTGCTCCCGTAACACGGAAGCCGCGATGCGAAGTCGAGCTCGTCGACCGGACCCTTCACGAACGCGATGTCGCGCTCCGGATCGATCGCCGTGAGAGCGCGCCAGAGCAGCTCCGGGCCGCGGCGCAGCGGCACGTCCGCGTCCACGACGACGATCGTCTTCGTGAACATCATCTGGCCGGTGCCCCAGATCGCCTGCATCGTCTTGCGCGCGTGGCCCGGGAAGCGCTTGTCGATCGACACGATCATGAGGTTGTGGAAGATGCCCTCGACGGGAAGCCACATGTCCACGATCTCGGGAATCGTCTTGCGGACGAGCGGCAGGAAGAGGCGCTCGACGGCTTCGCCGAGGAAGCCGTCCTCCATCGGCGGCCGGCCGACGATCGTGGTCAGATAGGTCGGGTTGCGGCGCCGCGTGATCGCGGTGACGTGGAAGACGGGGAACTCATCCTCGAGCGAGTAGAACCCCGTATGGTCGCCGAACGGCCCTTCCACGCGACGTTCCCCCGGCTCGACGTAGCCCTCGAGCACGATCTCGGCCTCCGACGGCACGAGCAGATCCACCGTCTTCCCCTTGACGACGGGGACGGGCTCGCCCCGCAGGAATCCCGCGAAGAGAAACTCCGAGACTCCGGGCGGCAGCGGCGCGACGGCGGAAAAAACCGTCGCTGGATCGCAGCCGATCGCGGCCGCGACCTCCATTCGCCGGCCCTCCCGCTCGTAGCCGCGCGCCTGGCCGGCGCCGTCCTTGTGCTTCTGCCAGTGCATGCCGGTCGTCCGCTCGTCGAAGACCTGCATCCGGTACATTCCGACGTTGGTCTTGCCGGAGGCGAGATCGCGCGTGATCACGAGCGGCATCGTCACGAAGGGGCCGGCGTCCTGCGGCCAGCAGGTGAGAGCCGGAAGCTCGCGAAGGTTCACGTCCTCTCCCGTCCGGACCACGTCCTGGCTCGGGCCGGACCGGACGGTCTTTGGAAACACGGACGCGAGCTCGTTCAGTCGCGGCACCGCCTTCAGCTTGTCGAGAATCCCCTCGGGCGGCGTCGGATCGAGAAAGAACTCGAGTCGCGCGTCCCACTCTTCGTAGGACGCGAGCTCGAGGGCGCGGAGCATCCGGCGCCGCGAGGCGAAGAGATTGATCGCCACCGGCATGGCCGAGCCCCGCACCTTCTCGAAGAGGAGGGCCGGGCCGCCGGCCTTCACCGAACGATCGGCAATCTCCGTGATTTCGAGGCGGGGTGAGACCTCCGTGCGAACGCGCGCGAGGTCGCCGTCCCGCTCGAGAGCCGTCAGGAACGCCGACAGGTTCTCGTAGGCCATTCCCGGATTATGGCGCAGCGGTTGCGAACACCTCGGTCCCGATCGAGCCGACGACGTCGCCGCGCGCGTTGCGGACCTCGGGAGCCCGGTAAGCGGCGAGCGCTCCGCGCGCGCTCCGGGGAAGCAGGCTGAGCCGATCGAGGACGGCGAGCGTGACGGCGTCGCGGGCTCGCGTCGAGCCGTCCTCGATCTTGAGCGCGAGCCCGACCGCGCGGCCGCGGGTCGCGTCGGAGGCAGCGATGGCGACCGCGTACACGCCCTCGGCCCCCTCCTTTCCGATCCACCGCCCGCCCCCCGCTCGCAGGAAATCCGTCGTGAAGCGGCCGCGGCCGGCGACCATCGCGGGGCTCGCCGTCATGGCGCGGACCACGCGCCGGCGCGCCGCTGCCGCGACGCGGCTCTCGCCCGGCCTCTCCTTCGCCACGAGCCCCGCGTAGGCGCGCGCCAGCGCCGCGAGCGACAGGAAGAACACCGGGAGGCCGCAGCCGTCGACGCCGATGGGAATCTTCGCCGCCGGAACGCCGCTGAAGTCCGAGACGCGCCGCAGGATTTCTCTCTGGATCGGATGGCCGGGCTCGAGGTACCCGCGCGGCGAGAAACCGTAGATCCGGCAAGCCAGGAGCAGCCCCGCGTGCTTGCCCGAACAGTTGTTGTGGAGCGCCGTCGGTCGCAGCCCCCGCCGCGCGAGCGCCTGCGCGGAGCCCTCGTGCATCGGCCATTGCGCGCCGCAGCCGAGATCGCGCGCCGTGAATCCTCCGCGCGCGAGCAGCCGCGCCGCCACCCGGACGTGCGACGGCTCGCCTCCGTGCGAGGCGCACATCAAGGCGATCTCGTCGTCTCCGAGACGGAATTCCTTCTCGCCTCCGGCCTCGAGGAGCGGAAGCGCCTGAAACGGCTTCCCGGCCGAGCGGATGAAGACCCGGTGGCCGTCGTCGCCGACGCGCGCCACGCGGCGTCCCGCGGCGTCCACCACCGCCACGGCGCCGCGGTGCACCGACTCGACGCGGCCTCCCCGCAGCACGCGCGCCAGAACCGGCGGGGCCGATCGCGTCCCGTCCCCTCCCACTTTCTTCCGCCTCAAATGTGTGACGCCTCGTTGGTCCGAGCGTATCAGCCTCGGCCCCCGGCAACCGCCGGAAAATCCTGGAGGAAATATCCGGCCGGGCGGGGCCGTTTCCCGAACCGATGCGAGCGTTGTCCGCTGTGGCCGTCGGCCTTTGCCTCGCCGCGGCCCTGGCCCCCGTTGCCGCCGCGGAGGAGCCGCCGCCCGTCTTCCCCGATCTCGAGCTCGCCGGAGCCGACGGTAGCTCCGTGCGCCTCTCGGAGCTCCAGGGCAACGTCGTTCTCCTGAACGTGTGGGCCACCTGGTGCGGCCCCTGCCGGCTCGAGCTGCCGATCGTCCAGAAGATGTACGACCGCTACAGCGACCGCAATTTCGTGGTCCTCGCGGTGAACATCGACGCCGACCGGCGCCGCATCGATCCCTTCCTGAAGAAGTTCAACCTCTCCCTTCCGATCTACTACGCCGCCCCGGAGGAAGCCGCCGCGATGACGTCGATGGGCATCCCGTCGACGTTCATCCTCGCGCCCGACCGCAAGCTCATCGACCGCGCGGTCGGATTTTCGCCGGACGTCGAGGAACACTGGAAGCAGGTCGTCGAGAAGCATCTCAAGGTACGCAAGCCCGCCCACTGATCCCGCCCGATCCCGAGGGAGGTCGTTCCATGAAAACCCGGATTCTCTTCTTCGCCGTTGCCGCGGCCTTCGCCGCGCCGTGCCTCTTCGCTCAGCTCCGCGAGGGCACGGTCGAGATCGAGCCTTTTGCCGGCTACCTCTGGGGCGGTCACTTCGACCGCGGGACCACCTCGATCTTCGACCAGAAGGTGGACGTCGAAGACCACTTCACGTACGGCGGACGGATCGGCTACAACCTGACGAGTCTCATCGAGTTCGAGGCAATGTTCCAGCGGACGGAGACGAACTTCCAGACGCACACGAGCAGCTCCGGACCCATCTTCGGCCCGCCCGGACAGACGGTCCGCCTCGGTCGACTCGACATCGACTACTACATGGGATACGCGACGTTCAACTTCGGGCACGGACGCGCCGTCCCCTACATCTCGTTCGGCATGGGGGCCGCGATGCTCAATCCCGACGTTGCCATCGCGCCGGGAGCGTCCACCGACACGCGCTTCACGTCGAGCGTCGCCGGGGGGCTCAAGGTTTTCATGACGCCGCACTTCGGGCTGCGGTTCGACGGGCGTTACTTCGGCACCCTGTTGAACGACCACGGCTGCGATGGCTGCTCGCACGACCACTGGCTCTCGAACTGGACGACGACGGGAGGCCTTCTCGTCGCGTTCTGACGCCCGGCCGGGCGTCTAGCCGTCGAAGACGATGCGGCGGCCCGCCGGATCGCGGGCGAGGCGAATCCGGCGCGTCGGCGGCAGAACGGCCTCCAGCGCGCGGCTCGGCCACTCCACCACCACGGGGGCACCCGCGACCGACTCCGGGAGGCCCAGGACCTCGAGCTCCCGGGAGGAGTCGGCGAGGCGGTAGAGATCGAGATGACGGAGAACGATCTCACCCCACCGACCCGCGTACTCGTGCAGGATCGCGAACGTCGGCGACGCGACCTCCCGCGGCTCCGCCCCGAGCCCCGACGCGACGCCGCGCGCGAAACACGTCTTCCCGGCGCCGAGGTCCCCTTCGAGATACACGACGTCCTCCGGCACGAGGGACGCCGCCAGCCGCCGTCCTTCTTCCTCGGTTTCCTCTTCGCCGCGGGTGACGATTTCCCGGCTCACACGCGCCCGGCTGCGCCGGCGGCCAGATCCCGCCGCGCGCGGGGAATCGCGTCCGCGAGCTCGTGGGAGAGAAGCCCCGCGTCGCCGAGATCGCGGGCCAGCAATTCCCCGGCGGCGCCGTGCAGCCAGACCGCGGCGCGCGCCGCTTCGGCCGCCCGCATGCCCCCGGCGAGAAGGGCCCCGAGCGCTCCCGCGAGCACGTCGCCCGAGCCGGCGGTCGCCATCAGCGGCGTGCCCGTTGGATTGACCGCCGCCGATCCGCCCGGCTCCGCCACGAGGGTCGCGGCGCCCTTCAGCACGACCACCGCGCCCGCGCTCCGGGCGAGCCGTCGCGCCGCCCCGAGCCGATCGGCCTGAATCGCGCGCGTCGAGACCCCGAGCAGCCGCGCCGCCTCGCCCGGATGCGGGGTCAGGACGCGCGGCGACCGCGATGCGAAGGCGCGCGGCCTTCCCGCGAAGGCGTTCAACGCGTCCGCGTCGCAGACGAGCGGCCGCGGCCAGCGCCGGAGGTGATCGAGGAACGACACGGCGCCGTCCGCCGTCGAGAGGCCGGGACCGGCGACGGCGGCGTCGAACCCCTTCAGGGTCGCCGCGGCGTACGGCCAGGCCGCCGCAGCGATCGCGCCGCCCTCCTCCGGAAGACCGAAGGTCATCGCCTCGGGGAGCGCTCCCACGATTTCCGCCTCGAGCGACGCCGGGCAGAAGACCGTGACGAGACCGGCGCCCGCGCGCAGCGCCCCGCGCGCCGCGAGAATGGCGGCGCCGGCCTTTCCGCGCGAGCCGGCGATCACGGCGAGCCGGCCGAAGTCTCCCTTGTGTGAGTCGGCAGTCCGCGGACGGAGAGCCGCGGCCGCGTCGGCGGCCTCGGTCAGGAAGAACCGCCGTCCCATCCGATCGAGAATCTTTCGCGAGATGCCGATGTCGGCGACCGTGATGCGCCCGCACCGCTCGCGGGCTGGATAGGTCGCGTGGCAGATCTTCGGCGCCCCGAACGCGACCGTTCGCGACGCGGCGACCGAAGGACCGATCAGGGCGCCCGTGTCCGACGAGAGGCCCGACGGGAGATCGGCGGCGACGATCGGACGTCCGCTGTGATTCAGAACGTCCACGACGCGGGCCGCGAGACCCCGGAGCGGACGGGCGAGCCCGGTGCCGAAGAGCGCGTCCACGGCGACGTCGGCGTCCGCCAGGGCCCTTGCGAGCGCCGCGCGAGCCGGCGACGACGCCAGGCTCTGGAGCGCGAGCCCTGACGCCCGCGCGCGCACCGCGTTCTCCGCGGCGTCCCCCCGGTAACTCTCCGGATCCGCCAGCGTGAAGACGCTCACGGCGAGGCCGCGGCCGGCGAGCATCCTCGCCGCGGCGAGCCCGTCTCCGCCGTTGTTGCCCGGCCCGCACACGACGACGACGCGTCGCCACTCGGAGTCGGACGCCTGCAGAACGTCCACGAGCGCCTCGGCCGCGTTCTCCATCAGGAGGGACGAGGCGACACCGGACCGAATCGCCGCGCGGTCGGCACGGCGCATCGCCCGCGAATCGAGGATGGGAATCACGCGAAGACCTTCGCCGCGAGGCCGCGCAGGACCGCGGCGGTCGCGCTCGGAAAATCCGGCGCCGCGGGATCACGGCTCTCGATGTCTGCCCGGAGCGTTTCGAGATCCTCCGGGCGGTCGACGTCGTAGGACGGCGCCAGAACGTCCACCGCCGAGCCGGACAATCGGCAGATCGTCGCGGCGAGAACGTCTGGCGAGGACCAGGGAATCTCACGAAACGCTTCCGAGAGCGGCGCCTCGCGCCGAAGCCCGATCGCGCAATAGCCGCCGTCGAGGGCGGGAATCACCACGGCCGGGACTCCGGCCGACAGCCGCTCGAAGACTTCTTCGAGCCGGCGCCGCGGCAACGCCGGATGATCCGATCCCACGGCCGCCGCGGCCAACGCTCCCGCCGAGAACTCCTCGCGAAACGCCGCCGTGAGCCTCTCGCCGAGGTCGCCGCCCTGCTGGCGAAAGGCGCGCCAGGGCGCCGGGAAGAGGGCCGGAAATGGCGCGACGTCGGGATCGGGGTCCGCGCAGAGAACCGCCGACCAGGCGGCGGGAGGTCCATAGACCCGCGCCGCGTCCTCGAGAAATGCGCGGTAGAGGCGCGCCGCCCCCGCCGCGCCGAGCGCCGGCGCGAGCCGCGTCTTGACGCGCCCCGGCTCTGGAGCGCGGGCGAAGAGGAGGAGCGAGGGCGCGGGCTTCTGCCCCATCGCCCGATTATCGGCTAATCCTCGAGCAGGCTGCTGAAAGAGGGGGTGGGATGGCGTTACGAGCGCCGCGGGGTCAGATCCAAGGAAGCGCGACGACGGCGATGCCATCGCATCGGCGAGGAGCGATGACGAAGGAGATGGCCCGCGCCGCCGTAACCCGGAGGGTGGACGGCACTTTGCCGGCGCCGACAAGGGCGACGAAGCTCCGCAAGAATCCCGCGGCTGGCGCCCCGTGCAAAGTGCCGGACACGACGCCCGCATCCATCTTTCAGCAGCCTGCTATCGCCGGCGGCCGGCGAAACTTACGACGGGTTGCTCGAAGCCGTCTTCTTTTCCGGCGGGAGCACCGAGACGAAGAAGCTCTTCTGGACGAAGGAGGTCACGTTGGTCACGCCGTCCCGGAGCGCGACGGAGAGCTTCTGCCCGCCCGGCACGCAGATGAGCGAGACGTCGTAGTAGTAGTCCTTGCCCTGCGCCTTCTGGAAATCCGCAACCGGGACCTCCACCTTCTGGCGCTGCACCGCGAGGTCCGACTGCTTGTCCGACGCGTCGAGGACCACGAAGTAGACGGAGAAGTTGCCTTCGTAGCGGTCGCCCGAAGGCACGAGCCCGAGCTTCGACATCGGGATCGAGATGCGGACCGGCATCAGGTAGTTCTCCCGGTCGTACGGCTTGGCCTGCCCCATCGCGACGCTGATGTTCAGCGGATTGTCGATTCGCGGGTAGTGCAGGTTCGCGACCACCGTCTCGGCCGTCCGCGTCTCGAGCGACTTCTCGACGAGCCCGCGCCGCGTCCGCGCGTGCAGGCCCTTGCGCTTGACGACGACTTCGATCGAGTGCGGCTTGTCGACGGTCGCCTTGGTCGAGCGGTAACCGATCGAGTAGAAGTTGGAGAAGTCGGACGCGAGGTCGTCCAGGCTCGACTTCCAGTCGTTGGTGTTGATCGCCGCCAGCCCGCCGGTCTGCTCCGCCATGAGCTGGAGCGGCGCCTGCATGTTCGTCCGCATGATGAAGCTCGACGGACGGACGTCCATCGTCTTGTTCTCCGCGGTAATCATGTCGTCCACCTGAAGGCCCGAGGCGTCCAACGCCCAGATCGTGACGCCCTGCGCGTTCGCGGCCTGGACGATGCTCGCGTAACGGCTGTTCATGTCGAATTCGAACTGACTCAGGCTGCTCGCGTTCTCCTTGAACTTCTGCTGGATCACGTCGTACATCTCGAGCCCGACCGTCGCCGGCAGCCCTTCCGAGACGTACACGAGCACCTTGCGGCCCGGCATGCCGGCGAGGCCGTTGACCGTGTCCCGGATGCCGTCCACCGAGAACTCGAGATCGTTGCGATAGGCCTCCGCGTACTGACGCGCGATCGACTCCGCCTGGCTAGGCGACGTGGCGTCGTTGATCCGCTGCAGAGTGTCCTTGCGATCGCCGACCTGGGACGACGCGCCGCCCGTCTCGCCTTCGATCTCCTCGAGGACCTGCAGGATCTCGGAGGGATCGTCGGTCATCTTCTTGCGGATCTTGAGGGAGCGGTTGAAGACGACCACCATCGCCTCGGCCTGCTTGCCGACGGTCTGCCCGACGAATTCCTTCAAGCGCTTGAACATCCGATTCCGGTTGAGCGGCTGGATGTTCAGGTTGTCGATGTAAATGATGTACCGGGCCTTCAGCTCCTGCGGCACGATCGCCGCCGTCTTCGGCTCCTCGATCGAGACCGTCTGGCCGTCCTCCAGGAGGACCTTCCCGCCGGTGACGGCGTAGAAGTTCGTGATGTTCTGCGGCACGCCGTCCTGAAGAACCTGGAAGTCGTCCTTCGTCAGTCCGGGCACCCGGTTTCCCTTCGAGTCGGTGACGATGACGTCGATGCTCGTCACCGAGACCTCGACGTTCTCGATCACGGGGGACATTGCCTGGGGCGCCGACGCCGGCGGCTTCTCCTGAGGCTTCGCCGGGGGCTTCTCCTGAGCCCGGAAGACCGCGGCGGTAGCCAGAATCACCAGCGCGGCAAGGGTTCTCTTCAAAGTGGGGACTCCTCTCGTTCGAGCGGAAGCGGGTCGGCGACGCCGAAAATTCCCTTCTCGGGCGCCGCCGGCCGTCCCTCGCAAAAAGGATGTTGCTTTTGTCCCAGGGAAAGCAACAGAATCCGGGCTTTCCGGGCGGGGCCCGCCCGGTTGGAAGCGAAGAGCGAAGGAGCGTGTCGGTGATGCCTCGAAAAAGGCAGCGGGGAGCGATTCTCCTCCTTCTGGCAGCGGCACTCGCCTCGACCGCGGCCTGCGACAAGATCAAGTCGAAGCAGGCCGTCAAGGCGGGCAACGAGTTCTTCAAGGCTGGAAAGTACGAGACCGCCCTCGCCAAGTACGAAGAGGCGCAGCGCTTCGATCCCGACGAGGTCAAGCTCAAGAAGAACATCGGCCTCGCGTACATGGGTCTCTACCAGCCCGGCTCCAAGCACGCCAAGGACCTCGAGTACGCAAGCAAGGCGATCGAGAACCTGAAGACCTACGTTACGGCCTTCCCCGACGACAAGAAGGCGCGCGAGTTCCTGGTCTCGATGTATCTCGCGACCGACCGCTATGACGACGCGATCGTCTTCTACGAGCAGATGCTCAAGGCCGATCCGAAGGACACCAAGGCCATGGGCTCGATCGCCTCGATGTACTTCAAGAAGGGCGACTTCGATAAGGGCATGGAGTGGCAGCAGAAGGTCGCCGACGCCGACGGCCGGAATCCGGATCCGTACGTCATGATCGGCGTCCAGGCCTGGGACCGCTCCTACCACTACCCCGACCTCGATCCCGCTACGCGCGCGCACATCGTCGATCAGGGCATGGCAGCCCTCCAGAAGGCGCTCGAAATCAAGCCCGACTCCTTCGATGCCCTGACTTACGTCAATCTCCTCTGGCGCGAGAAGGCGAAGATCGAAACCGACCCCGCCAAGGCGGCCGAGGACACGGAGAACGCCAACAAGTACCTCGCCCAGGCTCTCGAGCTCCGCAAGAAACAGCAGGAGGCGGCCAAGGCCGCCCCGACTCCGGAACCGGGGAAGTAGAAGCGGTGTCTGGAAGGGTCGGGAGGGTAGTCCATGTTTGAGAACAGTCTCATCGAGTCGTCTCATCGGAAAGGCGATCACCGCACGGCGATGACTCTTCCGGTCTCGATCGCGGTCCACGCGATCGTGATCGGCATCGTGCTCGGCGCCTCGATCTGGTTCGTCGAGGACGTGCCGGAGCCACCAATTCCCGTTACGTTCTACGCCTCGGCTCCTCCCCCTCCCCCGCCGCCGCCCGCGGCACCCAAGGCGGCTCCCAAGCCGGTCCAGCAGCAGACCAAGGTCGAGCCGGTCAGGCCCACCGAGATGACGGCTCCGACCATCATCCCGGAGAAGATCCCCGAGCCCCTTTCGGCGCCCGAGCCGGAGGCGCCCGCCGGAGGAGTCGAAGGCGGCGTGGAAGGCGGCGTCGAGGGCGGCGTGCCGGGCGGCGTGCTCGGCGGCGTGGTCGGCGGCACGGGTCCCGGAACAGGCGACGAGCCGCTGCGGGTCGGCGGCGACGTCAAGGCCCCGGTTCTTCTCCAGAAAATCGAGCCCTCGTATCCCGAGGCGGCCCGAAAGGCCCGGATGGAGGGTGTCGTCATCCTCGAGGCCATCATCACGGCCGAGGGCGCGGTCCAGGACGTCAAGGTCCTGAAGTCCGTCAACCCTCTCCTCGACGCCTCGGCGGTCCGGGCCGTGCAGCAGTGGAGATACAAGCCCGCGACCCTGAACGGCCGGGCAGTCCGCGTGTACCTGACCGTCACGGTCACCTTCAATCTGCACTAGGATTCGCTGCCGGAGCCGACTGCCGGAAACTTTGATGAGAAGGAGCCTTCCATGAGTTTCGATCCCGTAGAGCTTTGGCACACCATGACGATCCTGGCCAAGTCGGTGGCCATCCTCCTCATAATAATGTCGGTGTACTCACTGACGGTCGCCGCGGAGCGCTTCCTGTACTACCGCAAGGCGAAGAAGCAGTCCGTCGACTTCGCGCGTCTGGTCACCGGGTACCTGAAGCAGGACAAGCTTCAGGAGGCGATCGACTCGTCGAAGAAGTTCAAGCAGAGCCATCTCGCGCGCGTCCTCGCGGCGGGCCTCTATGAGTTCCAGCACGACATCTCGAGCGGCACGGCGGACACGCCGGGCCACGACCCCATCGAGGCGGCCGAGCGGGCCCTCGAGCGCGAGGCGCTGATCACGACGGCCGACATGAAGAAGGGGCTCTCGGGTCTCGCGACGATCGGCACGACGGCGCCGTTCATCGGACTCTTCGGAACGGTCATCGGCATCATCAACGCGTTCCGCGGCATGGCCATGACCGGCTCGGGCGGTATCGCGGCGGTTTCCACGGGTATCGCCGAGGCCCTCATCACGACGGCGCTCGGGCTCTTCGTCGCGATCCCGGCCGTTTGGCTCTTCAACATTTTCATGAACAAGATCGAGCGGTTCCAGGTCGAGATGTCCAACGGCGCCTCGGAGCTCATCGACTACTTCATCAAGCGCCGCGGCGTCACGACCGGCCGGGCGTAGCTAAGGACCAAGAGGAGCCTTCACCATGGGCATGGGCGGCGGCGGCCGGCGCGACAAGCTCCAGAGCGACATCAACGTCACACCCCTGGTGGACGTTTGCCTCGTCCTTCTCATCATCTTCATGGTCGTCACGCCGATGCTCCAGAAGGGCGTCAACGTCCAGCTTCCGACCACCGACAATCCGGACAAGAAACCGGAGAACGCGAACCAGACCCTCATCTCGGTCAAGTGGGCCAATCCCCCCGTGTATTACTTCGGCCAGAACCCGCTCTCGAAGCAGGATTTCCAGAAGGAGCTCGACGAGCTCTATCAGCGGAAGCCTTCCGCCGAGCTGGTGATCAAGGCGGATCAGCGCCTCAAGTACTCCGACGTGAAAGAAGTCATGAAGATGACCAAGGACGCGGGCTTTCAGAACGTCGGATTGATCGCGTCGAAGAAAGTCGTCGCGCCCGGGGCGAAGTAAGGAAGACGAGGAGACCTCATCCATGGCCATGTCCGCGGGCGTTTCGGGCGACTACAAGAGCGACATCAACATCACGCCGCTCGTCGACGTGGTGCTCGTGCTCCTGATCATCTTCATGGTCATCACGCCGCTGCTCCAGATGGGCTACGACGTGAAGGTGCCGCCCAAGGCCACCGCCGACAATCCGCATGTCGATCCCGATCAGCTGATCGTGTCGCTCACCGCGCAGAACAAGATCTACCTGAACAAGCAGGAGCTGACGGTCCCGCAGCTCGCGACACAGCTCTCTTCGATCCTGAAAAACCGCCGCGACAAAACGGTCTTCTTCTCGGGCGACGACGGCGCGACGTACGGGGACGTGGCCAAGGTGATGGACCTCTGCCGGAGCGCCGGGGCAACCAACATCGGAATCGTCCTGGAGACGGTTCCGATCCAGTAAGCCGGCGCGGCCGGGACGGCGTCCGGCCGAAAACTTCTCTTCTGATATCCTTCCGCGCCCGCGCCCGGCGCGGATCGACACCCGAAAACGACAGGAGATAGCGGATGTCCTACGATCTCGCACTGCCCCTGATTTTCGTGTTCTCGGTGGGCTCCCTGGGAGTGGCCGGATACCTGATGTCCTGGGTCCTGAAGCGCGAGCCCGGGACGTCGGCCATGCAGGAGATCTCCAACGCCATCAAGGAAGGCGCCGAGGCCTTCCTGCGCCGCCAGAACCGGACGATCCTGATGCTCGCCCTGCTCCTCGCGGCGGTCATCTTCCTTCTCTACGGTTTCGTGCGCGGCCACCACGACTTCGACCCCGTCCCGACGGCCCTGCGGCTGGCCTTCTGGACCACGCTCTCCTTCGTCCTCGGCGCCGGCTGCTCGGTGATCGCCGGCTACATCGGCATGTGGATCTCGATCCGCGCGAACATCCGGACGGCTTCCGCCGCCCGCTCGTCACTCAACGACGCCCTGCGCATCGCCCTGCGGGGCGGCGCGGTCTCGGGGCTCTTCGTGGTCGCGATGTCCCTCTTCGGCGTCGGCGGCCTCTACTGGCTCGTGCGGCGCTTCACCGAGGTGCCGGTCGAGCACATCCCCCTGCTCATCGTCGGATACGGCTTCGGCGCCTCCTTCGTGGCGCTCTTCGCTCAGCTCGGCGGCGGCATCTACACCAAGGCGGCCGACGTCGGCGCCGATCTCGTCGGCAAGGTCGAGGCCGGGATCCCGGAGGACGATCCGCGTAATCCGGCGGTCATCGCCGATCTCGTCGGCGACAACGTCGGCGACTGCGCGGGCCGCGGCGCCGATCTCTTCGAATCCACCGCCGCCGAGAACATCGGCGCGATGATTCTCGGGGCGACCCTCGCGGCCTCCCTCGGAAAGCAGAACATGGCCTTCTCGGCCGGCGTCGTCGGCGTCATGCTCTTTCCCCTCGTCGCGCGCGCCTTCGGGCTTCTCGCCTCCATCGTCGGGATCTTTCTCGTGCGCACCCGCGAGGACGCGGATCCGATGAAGGCGTTGAACCGCGGCTACTACGTGGCCGCGTCGCTGGCGATCGTCGGCTTCTTCGTCGCGACCAAGTGGCTCCTCGCCAATCCCGCGCGCCCGGACGCCTGGTGGATGTACTTCCTGTGCGGCATGATCGGAGTGCTCGCCTCGATCGCCTTCGTCTTCATCACGCAGTACTACACGGAGTACAAGTACCGACCCGTTCGGGAGATCGCCGAGGCGTCGCAGACGGGCCCGGCCACCAACGTCATCGCGGGCATCGGCGTCGGCTTCGAGTGCACCTTGCCGCCGGTCGTCGCGATCTCGATCGCGATCCTCTCCTCCTACAAGATCGGCGCGGCCGCGCTGCCGGGCGGAGGTCTCTTCGGAACCGCCGTGGCGACGATGGGAATGCTCGGGACGGCGGCGTACATCCTCGCCATGGACACGTTCGGCCCGATCACCGACAACGCTGGCGGCATCGTCGAGATGTCGCGCCAGCCGGAGGAGATCCGCAAGAAGACGGACCGGCTCGACGCCGTCGGGAACACGACGAAGGCGCTCACCAAAGGCTACGCGATCGGCTCGGCCGCTCTCGCGGCGTTCCTGCTCTTCTCCGCGTACCTGGACGAGCTCAAGAACTACGGCGCGGCGCTCCAGTCCGTCAATCTGGCCAAGCCCGAGGTCTTCGTGGGCGGCCTCATCGGCGCGATGCTCGTGTTCCTCTTTTCCGGCCTCGCCATCAAGGCGGTCGGTAAGGCGGCGTACGTCGTCATCCAGGACGTCCGGGCCCAGTTCCAGGAGCACCCCGGGATCATGAAGGGCACCGAGAAACCGAACTACGGCCGCACCGTGGACATCGTGACGCGCGGCGCGCTGCGCCAGATGATCCTTCCCGGTCTCGTGGCGGTCGGCACGCCGATCCTGACCGGTCTGATCTTCCGTTCGCTCGGCGTCGGGGCCGAGGCGGTCGCGGCGCTCCTCATGGTCGGGACGATCGCAGGCATCGTCGTGGCGACGTTCCTGAACAACAGCGGCGGCGCCTGGGACAACGCCAAGAAGTACATCGAGACGGGCGCCTACGGAGGCAAAGGCTCGCCCACCCACAAGGCTGCCGTCGTCGGCGACACCGTCGGCGATCCCTTCAAGGACACCGCCGGCCCGTCGCTTCACGTGCTCATCAAGCTCCTGGCGACGATCACGCTCGTCCTGGCGCCGCTGTTCATCTAAGCCGTCGCGAACGCTATCGCTCCGGATCTCGCTTCGCGACCGGCGGACGGCTCGTCCAAAGGGACTCGACCGTCCGCCTGATCCGTCGCTCGGCGTTCGCTCCCGCGGCGCGAGGCTCCTCCCTCGATTACCTCGGGAGACTCCTCGCGCCGCGAACGACTGTCAAAGCGGGCGATAACGAGTCGTTCGCAGCGCGACCAAGCTTCGCGAAGTTCACCGAGCGAAGCGACTCGCGCTGCGGGAGCGAGCGCGCAGTGAGGGCGCCAGGCTCGCGGTCGAGTCCCTTTGGACGAGCCGCGAGCCGGTGGCGACAGCCAGGCGCCCGAACAAGCGCTCGCGACGGTTAGTGTGGCGCCGCCTTGGGCAGGTTCGTGAAGATCTCCGAGGCGTCCTGGAACTGGACGTCGTTGGGCGGCTCGAGGAGCTCCTCGGGAACGCGGGCGGGGACCTGGACGTCGCGGTTCCGGTAGTCGAGCTTCACGGTGTCGATCGGCTTGCCGCGGTAGGGCGACATCACCGATCGCTCGATCACGACGCGCACGGGAAAGCCCTTCAGATCCCGCGCGAGCCAGTAGGTTCCCTTGCCGTCCTGAGGCGTCTCGTAGGCGTAGACGTCGCAAGCGTGCCCGTCCACCTTCTCCTCGCCGACGAGCTTTCCCTTCGTTCGGATCTGGTCGACCCGCCGCACGTAGTCATGCACGGGCCGCCCGCGATTGCGGGCCGCCCCTTCCGCCATGCGGACGCCCACCGTCTTGCCGACCTCCCAGACGAAGGCCTCTCCCCCGTCGCTCACGAGATTGGTCGGCACGCCACCCGGCGTGCGGTCCTCGATCCGCATCCTTCCGCCGTCCCGCCAGACCTCGGCCTCCTGGAGCTTGTCCCCGGGTCGGGCGCCTTCGACCGTGACCGTCGTCTTCCAGTGGGCCGTCACGGGCGTCTCGGGGCTCGCCGCCAGCAGGTTCGCCGAGAGGAGGGCGGAGAGGAGGCAGGTCGAGGGTCTCATCGGTTGGCGCCGCGCGGCCGGACGATTCTACGGCGGCTCACAGGAAACGGCACAGGATGTCGTTCGACACGAGCCCGCCGCGCTCGGTGAGGGCGACGCGGTCGGCCGTCAGGCGCAGGAGCCCCGCCTCGCGCCACGCCTCCCAGTCCTCCCGGAGCCGCGCGTCGCCCCGCCGCGCGATCCAGGACTCGACCTCGCCGCGGGCGACCCCGTCGGAGAGCCGCAGGCCGAGCACGATGCGCTCGCTCTCCCGCTCCTCGGCGCCGACTTCGCGGTCGAGCGCGATCGGCCGCTCCCCCATCCCGAGCCGCTCGAGATAGGCCGGCAGCGACGCGACGTTCGCCCGCCGCCGCTCGCGCCACAGCTCGTGCGCCGAGAGCCCGAGGCCGAGTGTCGGTGTCCGCTCCCAGTACTTCCGGTTGTGCCGCGACGCGCGGCCCGGCCGGGCCCAGTTGGAGATCTCGTAGTGCTCAAAGCCGCGGCGGCGGAGCTCGTCCGACAGCTCCAGCCACAGCGCCGCCTGCGCGTCGTCGTCCGGGTAGCGCTCCGGGTGCGCCCGGCGGTCCTCCTCGAGCGCCTTCGATTTGTCGGCCTCGAGAAGATAGACCGAGACGTGGTCCACTCCGGATTCGGCGAGCGCGCGCGTGCTCGCGCGGAACGAATCCGCCGTCTGCTCCGGAAGGCCCAGGATGAGATCTCCCGAGAGGCTCGAGACCCGACCCGCGAGGAGCGCCAGCGCCTCCCGCGCGCGCGCGGCGTCGTGCCGCCGCCCGACCGCTGCGAGCTCCCGGTCCGCGAACGACTGGACGCCGACCGAGACGCGCGTCACCCCGGCGGCCATCCAGGAGTCCCGCCGCTCCGCCGTCACGTCCTCCGGGTTCGCCTCGAGCGTCACCTCGCTCCCGGCCGCGACGTCGAACGCGCCGCGGATGCGTTCGAGGAGCCCGGCAATGTCCGCGGGCGGGAGGAGCGACGGCGTGCCCCCGCCGAGATACACCGTGTCGAACGTTTCGTCCTCCGCCTCCGCGGCGACGAGATCGATCTCCCGGGCCAGCGCCTCGAGGTAGGCGCCGCGCGTCGAGCCGTCGGTCGTGACCGCGAAGGCGCAGTAGCCGCAGCGCGAGGCGCAGTACGGCAGATGGACGTACAGCCCGGCGTTCATCGGCGCGCCGCCACGAGCGCCCGTTCGACCTCCGGCGCGATGTCCTCGCCGAGCGGAAAGACCTTCCGGAAGTTGCCGTCGGCCACGACCGGCCCGAGGTCCCGGCCGAGCTCGTCCAGCCAGCGCACCGCGGCGCGGAGCATGGTCGCGCGATGCTCGTCGGCCGATTCCCGCTCGGCGAGCTCCTCGAGCGCTCCGGACGCCGCGGCGTTGACCCGGGGCTCCGAGGCGCCACGGGGCCGCGGAGGCCTCGTCGCAAGACCCCGCCGGCGCGCGAGCTCCTCCAGGCGCTCGAACGCCGCCCGAGACTCGCCCTCCCAGTCGCCGTGGTGCGCGCGGTCGAAGAAGCGATCCTCGCTGCCCGGCTCGGCAATCGCGCGCGCGGCGACCGCGCGGCGGCGGGATTCTCCGTCGTCCGAGAGAAGCAGACCGGCGACGAACCCCGCCCCGGCGTCCGACGCCGACGCGATCGCGCGCTCGAGAAACGCGGGCTCAGCGGTCCAGCCCGGCACGATCGGCAGCAGGAGCCCCGCGCTCGCACGGTCCGCGGCCGCCCGCAGCCGCGCGACGAGCGCTTCGTCGGGGATCCCGCAGTGGATGGCCACGAAGGCCTCCGGCGGACCGTCGGGCAGGTCGGATGGCTCGGGATCGAGCAGATAGACCGCGCGGCCCGCGTCGAGGGCTCCCCGGGCGGCGGCCCGGGATGCCTCGCGCAGCTCCTCGGCCGGAGCTCCGGGACCGACGAGCACCGGCCCGGCCGGCGGGCGGCGGAGGGCCCGGCGCCAGTCCTCCGGATCGGACGGCCCGACCGAAACCGCCCCCTCTTCCGGCCTCAGGACGACGGCCCTCGAAACCGGGTCGAATCGAAAGCGTGGCGGCCCGGCCTCGCCCTCCCAGGGGATCGCGCGCGCCGCGATGCGGCGCCCCGCCACCTCGGTCTCGCCGAACCTCACCGTCGCCGCTCCCGGCGCATAGCGGATCAACGGCGGCGGGCCTCGCGCCGCACGCGCGCGACTCCCCGCGAGCGGCCGTAGCGCGCAAACACGTCGGCCTCGAAGTTGACCTTCGCGCCGGCGCGCTTGCGGCCGAGCGTCGTCCGGCGGAGCGTTTCCGGAATGACCGCGACCTCGAATTCCCGAGCGCGGCGCCGCGAGACCGTCAAGCTGATCCCGTCGAGCGTCACCGACCCCTTCTCGACGACGAACCGTCCCAGGCCGGCGGGAATGCCGAACCGGTACGTCCAGCCGCCGCCGCGGGAAACCTCGACCGACCGGATGGGCGCGACCGCATCCACGTGGCCGAGCACGAAGTGCCCGGAGACTCGATCGCCCCACCGGAGCGATCGCTCGACGTTCACGGGGTCGCCGGCCCGCAGGCCGCCGAGCGTCGTCCGCGCGAGCGTCTCCGCCGACAGATCGGCTTCGAAGAGGCGGCCGCGCCGGAGCGCCGTCAGGCAGACGCCGTCGATCGCCACGCTCTCGCCGGGCGAGAACGCGCGCTGGCCGCGCGGCGGGGCGAGGCGGATCCGGGCGCCGCGGCCGCGCTTGGTTCGCGAGACGATCCGGCCGACGCCGGCGACGATCCCGGAGAACATCGGAGAGTCAGTCTATCCACGCCGCCGCGCGCGGCGGGGCGAGCCGGAGGCGACGCGGGCCGTCAGGAGCAGATCCTGCCCCACCCTCTCGACGGAGACGTCCTCGAGTCGCGGGCCCGCGCCGAGCGAGAAGCCCGCGCCTCCGATTGCGGCCGGAGCGCGGCGGCCGCCGAGCAGTCGCGGCGCGAGAAACACGGCGACGCGATCCACGACGCCGGCCGAAAAGAACGCCCCGTGCGTCTCGGCGCCGCCTTCGACGAGGAGGCTCGTCACGCCGCGCCGCGCCAGGCGCCGGAGCAGAGCCCGGACCGGGATCCGGCCCGCGCGATCCCCCGCCAGGCTCCAGACCTCGACGCCGCGCGCGACGAGCCGGCGGACCCGGGCGCTCCGTTGCGGGCGCGACGTCGCCACGATGACTCCAGCCGGATCGGCGAGCAGCTTCGACCGCTCCGGAATCCGCAGACGCCCGTCGAGGACGATCCGCCAATGCTTCCCGCCGCGGTTGAGCCCGAGGCGCCGCGTGAGAAGCGGGTCGTCCGTGAGGACGGTCCCGGCGCCGACGAGGACCGCGTCGTGCTCCTCGCGCAGCCGCAGCGCGCGCCGGCGCGCCGCATCGCCCGTGATCCAGCGGCTCCTCCCGCCCGCCGCCGCGATCCGGCCGTCGAGGCTCGCCGCCCACTTGGCCAGGACGAACGGCCGGCGTTCCCGCGCCCACGTCCGGAACTTCTCGTTCTGCTCCTCGGCCCGGCGGGCCCGCGCCGCATCCGCCCGGAGCACCGTCACTCCGGCCCGCGCGAGCGCGCGCATCCCGCCGCCCGCGACCGTCGGATTCGGGTCCCGCGCCGCCACGACGACCCGCGCGACGCCGGCCCGCACAATCGCGTCGACGCACGGCGGCGTGCGCCCGGTGTGGTTGCAAGGCTCGAGCGTCACGTAGAGGTCGGCGCCCTTCGCCCGCTCGCCCGCGCGGCGCAGAGCCTCGACTTCGGCGTGCGGCCCGCCCGCCCGCCGGTGCCAGCCCTCGCCGACCACGCGGCCGCCGCGCACGACGACGGCGCCCACCATCGGGTTCGGCGAAACGCCCGCGCGGCCCCGCTCGGCGAGCGCCAGGGCCCGGTCGAGAAAGCGCGGATCGGCGGCGGGGCGGCGGCGGCGCGTGGCTAGCCCTCCTCGAGGAGCGCCTTCGCGTACTCGGTGGCGTCGAACGGCACGAGGTCGTCCATCCCCTCCCCGACGCCGACGTAGAGCACGGGAAGCTTGAGCTCGCGGTAGATCGCCAGGACGATACCGCCGCGCGCGCTGCCGTCGAGCTTCGTCAGCACGACGCCCGTGACGCCGACCGCCTCGACGAAGCGCCGCGCCTGCGCGAGGCCGTTGCCGCCCGTCGTGGCGTCGAGCACGAGGAGCGTCTGATGCGGCGCGCCCGGCACCTCCCGCGCGGCGATGCGGCGCATCTTGGCGAGCTCGTCCATGAGGTTCTTCTTCGTGTGGAGCCGCCCCGCCGTGTCGACGAAGAGCACCGCCACGCCGCGCGCGCGCGCCGCCGAGAGGGCGTCGAAGAGCACCGCCGACGGGTCCGCTCCCTCACGGTGGCGCACGACCGGGACGCCGAGTCGCTCGCCCCAGACGCCCAGCTGCTCGATCGCCCCGGCGCGAAACGTGTCGGCCGCCGCGAGGAGCACGCTGCGCCCGTCGGCGATCGCCCGCCGGGCGAGCTTGGCCGTCGTCGTGGTCTTTCCGGAGCCGTTGACGCCGACGAGGAAGATCACTTCGAGAGGCACGCTCTCCCGCTCCGCCGGCCGCGGCGCCCCCGCGAGCAGCTTCTCGATCTCCTCGATCAGCAGCCGCCGCACGCCCTCCAGATCCTTGCGCTCCGAGACGTCCGCGCGCTGGCGGACGCCGTCGGCGAGCGCCGCCGCGGTCTCGGCGCCGACGTCGGCCGCGATCAGCGCCTCCTCGAGCGACTCGAGAACGGTCTCGTCGATCCCGAGGCCCTTCTTGACCGCCGCCCCGACCTTCTCGAGGATCTCGGTGTGGGTCATGAAGAGCCCGCGCCGGATCTTCGCGAAGAAACCTCCGCTTCGGCCGGACGCGCCGGGGCGTTCGTCGCTCATGGGAAGGGCGAAAATATCGCGAGTGCGGGCCCGAAACGCGAGGCCCGGAATCCCCGGGCGGGCCTCAGGAAGCCTTGTTGGAGGCCGGCTTGTCGCAGGGAGGCGGCGTCGCGCTCATGACCATGCGGGCCTTCGAGCCGACGTCGCCGCCCGGATCGATCTCGATGGCGCGCTCCAGATACCGGCAGCCGAGGGAGCCGCGGTTGAGCTCGAGGAGCGCCAGGCCCAGGCGCAGGTTCGCGTCGGCGCTGCGGGGCTGCAGGCGAACGGCCTCCAGGTAGTCTTCCGCCGCTGCCGACAGGTCGCCGTGCGCCTCCCGCGAGACGCCCCGTCCGAGGTGCGCGGCGAAAGAATTCGGATCCCGCGAGAGGGCCGCCGTGAACTGCTCCTCCGCGCCGACGTAGTCGCCCTGCATCTGACGCAGGCGCCCTCGGTTGATCGCCGCCGCGAGCCGGTCGTCGGGGATCGACGAGGCGTCGGCGACCCGGAAGTCCTCTTCCGCGTCCGAGTACCGCGCGAGCTCCATGTAGGCGAGGCCGCGGTTGATGCGGAAGCTGGCCTTCTTGGGCGACATCTTGACGGCTTTCTCGAAGGACTCGACGGCGTCTTTCGGCCGGCCCTGCATCATGAGCGAGGATCCCAGGCCGTCGTAGAGGTCCGCGTTGTTCGGGTCGTCCTTGAGGACTTCGCGGTATTGGCGCTCCGCTTCGGCCGCCTGGCCCTCGCTCAGGAGGACCGCCGCCATCCGTTCGTTGAGCAGCACTTCGGCGGAGGTCTTCGGCTGCGGCTTGGACTGGTGCGAGCATGCGGCGGCGCCCGCGAGGAGCGCGGCCGCGGCGGCGAGGCGCCGCACGGCGAGCGATCTCAAAGCGCGCGCCGGAGAGGAGCCGCGAGCTCCTCGTCCGGCTCCGAGACCTGTTCGCGCGGCGGAGGAACGAACTTCCCGAGAGCGTGCGCGCGCAGAAACGCCTGGACCACGACGGGATCGTACCGCACTCCCGAGAAGCTCTTGATCCTCTCGACGACGTAGCCGATCTCCATCGCCTTCTGGTAGGGGCGAGTCGTCGTCATCGCGTCGAAGGTATCGGCGATGGTCACGATGCGCGCCTGCATCGGGATCGCCTCGCCCTTGATCCCGTCGGGATACCCCCCGCCCTCCCACTTCTCGTGGTGGTGCCTCATGCCCGGGACGATGTCGGCCAGCTGCGGGATCGCGCCCATGATCGCCGCGCCCTTGGCCGGGTGCGTCTTCATGACCTCGAACTCCTCCTCCGTGAGCGCCGTCGGCTTGCGGATGATGCGGTCGTCCACGCCGATTTTTCCGACGTCGTGGAGAAGCGCCGCCACCCGTACCCGCTCGACCTCCTCGGAGGACATGCCCATCTGCTCGGCGATCGAGGCGGAATAGCGCGCGACGCGCTCGGAGTGACCGCGCGTGTACGGGTCCTTGGCGTCGATCGCCTCGGCGAGCGCCCGGATGGAGGACAGGAACAGCTCGCGGTTCTCGCGGGCGGCGCGCTGGACCTTTTCGAACGCGTCGCGGATCGACTCGCTCATCCGATTGAAGCTCGCGGACAGGGCGGCGATCTCGGCCGTCCCGCCGGCGTCGACCTTGGCGCCATACGCGCCCTCGCTGATGGCCCGGGCCGACGCGGCGAGCGTCGCGATCGGCTGCGACAGCCGGCGGGCAAAGAGGATACCGGCCAGCAGCGCCAGGGCGAGCGACACGGCGCCCCAGACGAGCGTGTCGCGCACCATGAGGTTGACCGAAGCGAACGCGAAGTCGAGGTCGCGCTCGAGGAGCACGCCCCAGTCCGGCTCGCCGACGGGGGCGATCGACGCGAGCACGGCGCCGTGGCCGGTCTCCTCGGACCGCGTCACGCGGGCCGGAAACCGGGTGAAATCCGCGACGAGAGTGGACGGGTGCTTGCGCGTCTCCTCGCCCGGCGAGAAGGGGAAGAGGATGCGGCCGGAGCGGTCCACGAGCGTCGCGCGCACCTCGCGCCGCGCCTCCCCCAGGAACTCCTGGAGGATGGGACCCCAGGACACGAGCGCCTCGACGACGCCGAGGCTCTTGTCCTCCGAACCGGCGACCGGGACCGCCAGGACCGCCACCGGCCCGAGCGACGGCACCCAGAACGGCTGGCCGGAGTACCGCTCGCCGCGGTGGGCCGCGTCGAAGCCCCGCCGGAACTCCTCGTCCACGCGCGGCGACGCGATCTCCGGGCCGGCGAAGGAGCCGAGCCCGTCCGGATTGACGCCCCGCAGCGCCAGGAGCGACCGCTGCCGCTCGATGGCCGCGCCGAGCATCCGGGGCGCCTCCGCGGAGGTGAAGGGATCCCTTCCCGTGAGCTGGCTCGCCAGGCGCATCTCCTCGGCCGTGCTCGCAAGCTGCGTCGTCGCCGAGGCGTAGTAGGCCGAGATCCGGTCCGCCAGCGCCGAGGAAGACCGCGTCAGGTACTTCTCCTCCAGGGTCTCCAGGGCCCTCCGATTGCGCCGAATCAGGACGGAATCCGAGATCAGGAGCGGCGCCAGAGACGCCACGACCAGGGCGCCCGAAAGGAGCACAAAGAGGCGGATCCGAGACCGCCCTCGGGGACTGTTCACTTAAGAGACATTATAGCCGCCGCGGACAGCCACTCGGAGGCCGGCACGGCCTCTTCGACGAGGCCGCGGCCGATCCCCTCGAGCAGGACCGCGGCCGTCCCGGCGGCGGAAGCCTTCTTGTCTCGTTGGAGATAGGCCTCGAGGCGCGCGGCGTCCCGGATGGGCTCGGGAAACGGTCCCAGGCGAGCCAGCGTGCCGCGGACCGCGTCGGCGTCGGACTTCGGGAGCCGACTGCGCCGCGCCGAAATTTCGAGCGCCGCCGCGATGCCCCAGGCGACCGCCTCCCCGTGCCGCAGGTCCCGGTATCCGCCGGCGGCCTCGAGGGCGTGCCCCAGCGTGTGTCCGAAGTTGAGCAGGCGGCGCCGCCCGTTCTCCTCGCGCGGATCGGACGCGACGATCTCCGCCTTGATCCGCGCCGCGCCCGCGATCAGGTGAAGAAGGGCTTCCTCCTCCCGCGCGAGGATGCGGTCGAGTGAGGAGGCGGCCCGCGACGCCAGGGAAGCGTCGGCGATCCAGGCGGCCTTGAACGCCTCGACGAGGCCGGCGCGGAAGTCGCGTTCGGGCAGCCCGGCCGCGGCCTCGGGATCGATCAGAACCGCGCGCGGAGGATGGAAGGCGCCGATGAGATTCTTGCCGGCCGCGTGATCGACGCCGGTCTTCCCGCCGATCGCGGCGTCGCACATCGCGCCCGTCGTCGTCGGCACGGCGTTCCAGGCGACGCCGCGCAGGAGGACGGACGCCGCGAATCCGGCGACGTCGGAGGTCACGCCGCCGCCGACCGCCACGACCGCGTCGTCACGGCGGAGGCCGGCAGCGAAGGCGGCGTCGGCGATCCGCGAGACGGCGGCGAGCGTCTTGGCTTCTTCGCGGTCGTCGAGAGCGACGTGGGCCAGGACCCTGCCGGCCAGCGCCCGCGCGATCCGGTCGCGGACGGCGGCCGCCGCCGGCGGCGCGACGATCAGGAAACGGCCGGAGGGAGAAAAGAGGCGCTCGCCCGCCGCGTCGAGGAGGCCCGGCCCGATCCAGATTCGCGTCAGGGCGGCGCGCGACGCCGCCGTCACGAGGAGCTGCTCGGGCTCCCGGCTCACGACCCGTCGCGGGCGGGCGGCGGGGCGAGCCCGAGCTCTTCGAGCTGTCCCCGCGGCACGCGGGCCGGCGCCTGCGTCATGAGATCGATTCCCGACGTCGTCTTCGGGAAGGCGATCACGTCGCGGAGCGACGTCGCCCCGGCCGCGATCGCGCAGATCCGGTCGAGCCCGAGGGCGATGCCGCCGTGGGGCGGCGCGCCGAAGCGCAACGCGTCCAGCAGGAATCCGAAGCGCTCGCGCCCCTCGGCCTCCGCGATGCCGAGGCGCCGGAAGATCCGCTCCTGGAGGTCGGCGCGGTGAATTCGGATCGAGCCCGAGCCGAGCTCCCAGCCGTTGACGACGACGTCGTACGCGTGGGCCCGCACGCGTCCCGGTTCCGACTCGAGCCAGTGCAGGTCCTCCTCGCGCGGCGACGTGAACGGATGGTTCATCGGAAACCACTGGCCGGTCTCGTCGTCGAGCCCGAGGAGCGGGAACTCCGTCACCCAGCAGAAGACGTGGCGGCTCTCGTCCACGAGCCCGGCCTCCCGCGCCGCAGCGGCCCGCAGGGCGGCGAGCGCCGCGAGCGTCGACTTCTCGGGACCCGCGACGACGAGCAGCAGGTCGCCGTCGCCGACCTCCGCTCGCGAGAGGATCCGCTCGAGGACCGGCTCCGCCAGGCTCTTCTTCGCCGGCGAAGTGACTTCGCCCGTGGCCCGCTTGAACCAGACGAGGCCGGCCGCGCCGTGCTCGCCCGCGAGCGCCGCGAGCTCGTCGAGCTTCTTGCGGCTGAAGCCCGCGCCGCCGGGCACCCGGAAGCCCCGCACCGTGCCGCCGGCTGCCAGAGCTTTCTCGAACGGCGGGAAGCCCGAGCCCTTCGCTTCCGGCGTCAGGTCCACGAGCGTCAGGTCGAATCGCAGGTCCGGGCGGTCCGTCCCGTAGCGCGCCATCGCCTCGGCGTACGTCAGCCGGCGGAACGGCCGGGCCGCCTCGATGCCCGCCGCCGAGAACGCCGCGGCCAGAAAGGCCTCGACCACCTCGAAGACGGCTTCCTCCGTCGGGAAGGACATCTCGAGATCGATCTGCGTGAACTCGAACTGGCGGTCGGCCCGCAGGTCCTCGTCCCGGAAACAGCGAGCGATCTGGAAGTACTTCTCGAACCCCGAGATCATCAGGATCTGCTTGAAGAGCTGCGGCGACTGCGGCAGCGCGTACCACTTGCCGTGGTGACCGCGCGACGGGACGAGGAAGTCGCGCGCGCCCTCCGGCGTCGAGCGCGTCAGCATCGGCGTCTCGATCTCGAGAAACCCCCGCTCGTGCAGCGTCTGGCGGACCCGGAACGCGATCTCGTCGCGAAGCCGGAGGTTCCGCTGCATCGCGGGACGGCGCAGGTCGAGGTAGCGGTACTGGAGGCGCAGCTCCTCGGTCGCGTTGGTGCGATCCTCGACGAGGAAGGGCGGCGTGTCGGACCGCGCGAGGAAGGTCAGGCTCTGCGCGACGACTTCCACGTCGCCGGTCGGCTGGTCCTTGTGCCGCTGGGCCTCGGCGCGCAGAACCACCTCGCCCTCGATCGCGACCACGTCCTCGGCCCGCGCCTCCCCGGCCAGGCGGACCGCCTCCTCGGGACAGCGCGCGCGGTCGAAAAGCACCTGCACGACGCCGCTCCGGTCCCGGACCGTCAGGAAGATGAGCTCGCCCAGGTCCCGGCGGCGGCCCACCCAGCCCTTGAGCAGGACCCGGCGCCCCGCGTCGGCGGCGCGGAGATCTCCCGCCGGCTGCCGCTCGCGCGTCCCGGTCATGCCCGCCGTCCCGTCCCGAGCCGCTCGGCGAGCTGCCGCCGCGGAAACGTGTCCTGCGTGCGCGCCGCCAGGTCCTTGATGGTCACTTCGTCCTTCTCGCGCTCGCGGGACCCGAGGAGCACGGCGTGCACGCCCCGCACGCGGAACCCATACGCCGCGGGCGCCTCCAGGATCTGGCTCGCGCGCGCGAGTCCCTTGACGATGCCGCGGCCCGTCAGATCGGTCTCGACGACGTCGCCGGGAGCGAGGCTGCGGATCGCGTCCGCGACGCCGAGGGCGTAGACGTATTCGTCGGGCGAATCCGGGACGACCCAGAAGAGCCCGGACTCCGGGTCGGACGTCGGCCTCCATCGCCGCGACCAACCGGTCCTCGCCGATCGCGAAGCCGACGGCCGGCGTGGGCGGGCCGCCGAGCTCGGCGACGAGGTCGTCGTAGCGCCCGCCTCCGAGGATCGCGTTCTGCGCGCCGAGTGCGCCGCGAGGCGACCTCGAAGACCGTCAGCGTGTAGTAGTCGAGCCCGCGCACGATCGAGGCGCTCCTCGACGAAATCGACGCCGGCGGATCGCAGGAGCTCCTGGAGCCGCTCGTGGTGCGCCCGCGAGGCCTCGTCCAGGAAGTCGAGCGTCGGCGGGCGCGCTCTTCAGGATCTCGACGGCCTTCGGGTCCTTCGAGTCGAAGAGGCGCAGCGGGTTCTCCTCGAGGCGCCGCCGGTCCTCCGCCCCCAGCTCGCCGGCGCGGGCCGCCGCGTGCTCGCGCAGCGCGCGGGAGAAGCTTCTCGCGCGCGGCGCCGCGCGGGATGCAGTTGATCGCGGCGACGAGATCGGTGAAGCCGAGCGCCCGCAGGAACCGGAAGAGCATCGCGAGCACTTCGGCGTCGCCGGCCGGGCAGGCGACCCCGAGCTGCTCGACGCCGATCTGGTCGGAACTCGCGGTAGCGGCCCGCCTGCGGCTGCTCGTAGCGGAACTGCGGGCCCGCGTACCAGAGCCGGATCGGGCGCGGGAGATCCTGGAGCCCCTTCTCCACGAGCGCACGCACGACGCCGGCCGTGTTCTCCGGGCCGCAGCGTCAGCGAGCGGCCCTTCCGGTCCGCGAACGTGTACATCTCCTTGTGGACGATGTCCGTCGTGTCGCCCACCGAGCGCGCGAAGAGCTCCGTCGCCTCGAACGTCGGCGTCCGGATCTCGCCGTAGCCGTAGGAGCCGAAGACACGCCGGGCGGTGTTCTCGACGGCCGCGAACTTCTCGCTCTCGGGCGGAAAGAGGTCGTGCGTGCCCTTGGAGGCTTTCAGCCGCGCCTTCATCCCGCCCATTTCCCGTCCACGCGGAAGTACTCCTCTTTGTAGCCGAGGTAGTTGCGGTGGTAGTGCTTCAGGTCCTCGACCTCCGCATCGGACAGGGCTCGGACCTGGCGCGCCGGCGTTCCGAGCCACATCGTGCGCGGCGGTACGACGGTGCGCGGCGTCACGAGCGCGCCGGCTCCGATGAACGCCGACGCGCCGACGTCCGCGCCATCCAGCACGGTCGCGCGAATTCCGATGAGGGCGCCCCGCCGCACGACGGCCCCGTGGACGATCGCGCCATGCCCGAGGGTGACCTCCTCCTCGAGGACCGTCGGGTAGCGCTCGACGGTCACGTGGATCGCGCAGTTGTCCTGAATGTTGGTGCGGTCCCCGATCTCGATGCCGTTGCAGTCGCCGCGAACGACGGAGTTGTACCAGACCGACACGTCGTCTCCGAGCCGCACGTCGCCGATGACCGCCGCGGTCTCGGCCAGATAGACGCGCGCCCCGAGACGCGGCCGCTTTCCCGCGTATTCCTTGATGAGGCCCATCGGGACGCGGATCTTAGCAGGGGCCGCCGCGCCGCCCGCCCCGCGCCGCCGTCACCTCTCGGTCGGCGGCCGCACCCACGCGTACGCGCCCGGGCGCAGAACTTCGGGCGGCACACTCGTCGCGTCCACGACCGTCGACGGGAGGCCTCCCGGCGTCCGTCCTCCGTCCACGAGCCAGTCGAGCTCCCGGCGGAAGAGACCCTCGACGGCGTCCGGGTTGTCGAGCGGCGGGCTTCCCGAGCGGTTCACGCTCGTGCCGGTGACCGGCCCGATCGCGCGCAGGAGCTCCCGCAGGCGGCGGTCCGCGGGCAGCCGCACGCCGAGCTTCCGCAGGCCGCGCGAGGCGGCGATCGGCCGCGAGATCGAGAAGACGACCGTGAGCGGCGCCGGCCAGATCTGGAAGTACGGATCGAGAGCGCGAGCGTGCGCCTCGACGCCCAGGCGATCGAGGTGCGAGCGGACGCCGATGAGCACGGGAAGCGCCTTGCTGCCCTCCCGTCCCTTCGTGTCGCAGATGCGGCGCACGCCGATTTCGCTCCAGGGATCGGCGGCCAGGCCGTAAAAAGTCTCGGTCGGAATCGCCACCACGCCGCCCTTCCCGAGCAGCTCGCGGAGGCGGAACGTCTCCTCTCGGGAGGCGAGGAGCTCGTCGATCGAGATGCGGCGCATGGACGTCGGTCTCCGAAAAGAGCCGCTAAGCTAGCATGCCGCTAGTTTCCGACGTACTTCGCGTAGAGGCTCTTCGCCCGCGCGACGTCTCCCGTGCCGCGGACGATGCAGCGCCCGTCGGAGAAGAGCGTCAGATGAACGCCCTCGACCTGGGCCGACAGGAGCTGCGGCGACCGCCGGACGGGTCCCACGCGCGCGAGCCGCCGCTCGAGCGCGTCGAAATCCGGGCGCCGGCGGCCGGAGGCGGAGACCTGGACCGAGACGCGGCCGCAGAGCTTGACCGCGTCCGCCGCGCCCTCCCCTTCGAGCGCCGGGAAGCGCTTCCCCGCGCAGACCGGGCATGCCGGCGAAGGCCCCGCGGCGGCCATCAGGCGCCGCGCCGAGAGCTCGCCGTTCCAGACCTCGACCCGCCAGAGGCCGCGCGACGCGGGACGGCCGGCGGCGAGGCGCAGCGCTTCCGTCGCCGCGGCGGCCGCGACGAGCGGCGGCAGCGTCGGCACGACCCCGGCGGTGTCGCACGTCGGGCCTTCTCCGGCGGCCGGCAGGCCCTCGAGGTAGCAGCGCAGGCACGGCGTCTCCCCGGGAAGCGACACGGCCACGAAGCCCTCGGAGCCGACGCACGCGGCGTAGATCGACGGCACTCCGAGCGCGCGCGCCGCGTCGGACGCGAGCAGGCGCGTCTCGAAATTGTCCGAGGCGTCGAAGACGAGATCGTGCCCGGCGAGCAGCTCGCGCGCGTTGCGGTGGTCGAGGTCCGCCACGACGCCGGCGGCGGCAACCCCGGGCGCGATGGCCGTGAGCCGGCGCGCGGCGGCCTCCGCCTTCGGGCGGATCTCGCGCGCGTCCTCGGCGTCGAAGAGAAACTGCCGCGACAGGTTCGACTCCTCGACGACGTCGCGGTCGATGAGCGTCAGCCGCCCGATCCCCGCGCGCGCGAGCGACTCCGCCGCCGCGGCGCCGACGGCCCCGACGCCGACGATCGCGATCGAGAATGCGCCGATGCGCTTCTGGCCCTCTTCGCCGATGCCGGGGAAGAGCACCGAACGCGAGAACCGGTCGGACGAGCCGCTCATCCGCTCGCCGCCTCGAGCAGCGCGCGCGCGTGCTTCAAGGCGGTCTCCGGAACCTTCTCGCCCGCCAGCATGCGCGCGACCTCTTCGACGCGCTCCTTCCCTTCGAGGCGACGCACCGTGGCGACGGTCCGGCCGCCACGCTCCCGCTTCTCCGCGAGGAAATGCCGATGCGCGAGCGCGGCGATCTGCGGGACGTGCGTGACGCAGAGCACCTGCTCGCCGCGCGCGAGCTCGCGGAGCTTCTTCCCGACCACTTCGGCCGTGCGGCCGCCGATTCCCGCGTCGACCTCGTCGAAAACGAGCGTGCGACCGCGGGACTTCCTTCCGGCCGCCGCGGTCCGAATGGCGAGCTGCAGGCGCGACAGCTCGCCGCCGGAGGCGATCTTCTCCACGGGCTTCTCGGGCTCCCCCGGGTTCGGGGCGAAAAGCAGGGCGGCCGACTCGAGACCGCTCGCCCGCGGCTCCGCCGGGATCGAGCGGCGCGAGCGCGACCCGGAACCGGGCCTTCTCCATCGCGAGGGCCTGGAGCTCTTTTTCGACGGCGGAGGAGAACCGGCCGGCGGCGGCGCGCCGCTTTTCCGAGAGCTTCGCCGCCGCGGCGGCGTATGCCGCGCGCGCCTTCTCCGACTCCTTCTGGCGCCGGTCGAGCGCGTCCTCCATGTTCGTGAGGTCCCCGCGCTCCGCCTTGAGCCGGTCGAGCAGCGCCGGCAGCTCCCCCGCCGGCGTGCCGTGCTTCCGCACGAGGCGGCCGATCTTCTCGAGGCGCGTCTCGATCGCGGTCAGCCGGCCGGGATCCGCCTCGATCTCGCAAGCCGCGTCGCGGGCCGCGGCGGCGAGGTCGGAGATCCGTCGCTTCAGATCCTCGGCCTCCTCGAGGTGCGGCGCCTCGCGCGGGTCGATCGCCGCCAGGTCCGCGAACGCGCGCGCCGCCTCGCCGAGCCGGTCGGCGGCGGAGGCCTCGCCTTCCGACAACGCCGCGAGCGCCGTCTCCCCCGCGCGCCGGATCCGATCGGCGTGGCGCAGCCGCTCGCGCTCGGCGGCGAGCGACACTTCCTCGTTCTCCGACGGCGCGACTTCCTCGAGCTCGCGGATCTGGTAGTCGAGCATCTCGAGGCGCGCGGCGCGGTCCCGGCGCGAGGCCTCGAGCCGTTCGAGCGCTTCGCGCGCGGCCTTCCAGTCCGCCGCGGCCCGCGCCGTCGCCTCGCGCTCCTCTTCCGCCCGGGCGAACGCGTCGAGAAGCTCGAGCGGCGCCTCCCGCTCGGTCAGTTCCTGTTCCGAGTTCTGGCCGTGGATCGCGACGAGCGCCTCGCCCAGGCGCGCCAGGGTCCGCACCGACGCCGGCTCGTCCTCGACGAACGCGCGCCCGCGCCCGTCGGTCGAGAGCTCGCGCCGCACCAGAAGCGTGTCGGCGTCCGGGAGCCCCGCCTCCGCGACGATGGCCCGCACGCCCGCCGGTGCGTCGAACTCCCCCGCGACGACGAGCTTCCCCGCCCCTTCGCGTACCAGGTCCGACGAGCCGCGCGCGCCGGCGAGGAGCGCGACCGCGTCCACGAGGATCGACTTGCCGGCGCCCGTCTCGCCCGTGACGACGGTGAGGCCGCCCTCGAGCTCGAGCTCCAGGTCCTCGACGATCGCGAGGTTCTTGACCGTCAGCCGGCGCAGCATGGCGCCAGTCTAAGACGAGCCGCGGATCTTCTTCTGGCCGATCGGCTTGGCGGGAATGCCCGCCGCGATCACGCCGTCGGCGATGGCCTTCGAGGCGACGCCCATCGAGCCCACCATCGCGTCGTCCCCGACGACGACGCCGGAGAGCACCACGGCGTGGTAGGTCACGCGCGCCCGCTTTCCGATCACCGTCTTGTGCAGCGACACCTCGTGGATGTCCTCGACCGCGTGCGAGTGCGAGTAGATGTTCGCGTAGTCGGAGATCGAGGCCTCGTCGCCGATGATCACCTCGCCGCGGTCGTCGATCAGGACGTTGCGATGGATCGTCACGCCGTTGCCGACCGTGAGGTTGTACCCGAACGAGAGCTCGACGTCGTGGAAGATGCGGACGCCCTCGCCGCACTTCCGGAAGACCCGGGCGGCGAGCATCGCGCGCATCCGGGTCCCGAGGCGCACGTTTCGGCCGACCGGCGAGTGATCGAACATCTGCCAGAACCAGAGGAGCGGCTTGAGCGGCGCCCACTTCGCGAGGTCGATCTCCCGGTAGTACTCCGCCTCGAGCGTGGCGTTCCGCGGGTCGAAGCTCGCGAGGAGCGCCTTGCGCGCGAGCGGCGTCTTCGGGTCGGCGAGCTCCTTCTCGAACTCCGGAACGGCGCCGAGGTAGAGCGTGGCGAGAGCCTCGCGTACCGTGACGTTCCGGTCGCTCTTCGGGTCGTCGAAGCGCCGCGCGAGCTCCTCGACGAAGCGAGGATAGACTTCCTCGCCGGCCGGACCGATCTCGAATCGACGGAGGGGCATATATGGAGACGCGCACCCTAACAAAGCGGTCCCACGCAGTCAAACTCGCGTCTGCCGCGTTGGTCCTCGCGTCGTTCGCCGCCGCGCAGGATCCCGTGGAGCCGCCGGGCGGCGCGCCGTCCCCGAAGATGCTGCCGCCGCCCGCCGGAGCGATCGCGCGCTCCACGGTGGACGAGAAGGCGCTCGCGGCGACGGTCGATGATCTCGTGGCCTGCGGGACGCGCCATTCCCTTTCCTCCTGGGACGACCCCAAGCGCGGGATCGGATGCGGACGCGACCGGATCGTCGCGCGCTTCGAGGCGATCGCGAAGTCGTCGGGCGGCCGGCTCCAGGTCGTCGTGGACCGGTTCGAGGCGACCTCGCCGCGGACGCACGACAAGCCCGCGCGCCTCGAGAACGTCTACGCGATTCTCCCCGGCGCCGACCCCGCGCTCGCGAAGACCGTCTTCCTCGTGTCGGGTCACTTCGACTCGATGCCCTCGAACGTGATGGACCCCGAGCCGGACGCGCCCGGAGCCGACGACGACGCGTCGGGCGTCGCGGTGTCGATCGAGTGCGCGCGGCTGCTCTCCGCGGGCACGCACCGCGCGACGCTTCTCTTCGCGGCCGTCTCGGGAGAGGAGCAGGGACTGCTCGGCGGCAAGCGACTCCTCGACTACGTGCGCGAGAAGGGCGACACGGTCGGCGGCTTCCTCGACAACGACATCGTCGGCGCCGATTTCGCGCCCGGCGCGCCGCACCGCGTCCGCGTCTTTTCCGGCGGCGGACCCGACGGCGTGGACTCTCCGTCTCGCGATCTCGCGCGGGCGGTCGAGGACGCGGCCGGCCGCGACGCCGTCCGCCTCGTCTTCCGCCTCGACCGCCTGGGCCGCGGCGGCGATCACCGGCCTTTCGTCGAGGAGGGTCTTCCCGCCGTGCGCTTCACCGAGCCCCTCGAAAACTACGACCACGAGCACCAGACGCCCCGCGTCGAAGGCGGCCACGAATACGGCGACTGGCCGAAGTTTCTGAACTACCAATTCCTCGGCAACGTCGCGCGCGCCAACGCCGAGTCGCTGCGGCGGCTCGCCCTGGCGCCGGCGGCGCCGGCCGGCGTGACGATCTCCGGCGGCGTGACGCCGGACGCGAAGCTCGCCTGGACCGCGGCCGACGACGCCGAGCGGGCGGGATTCGAGATCCTCTGGAGGGAGACCACCGATCCGCGCTGGTCCGTTTACGACGTGGTCGCGGGCGCCGGCGAGAATGTCCTCCAGGGCGTCTCCACCGACAATCGATTCTTCGCCGTGCGGTCGGTCGGAAAGAACGGCGCGCGGTCGATTCCCGTCGCCGCGATCCTGAAGCCGCCGGCCCCGAGGAAGTAGCCGCGAGTCTCAGCCGCCGAAGCGGCGCTTCAGGAACTCGATCGAGAGCGCGACGCCGAACCCCGTCGCGCCGGCGGAGAATCCCGCCTGCTCCTTCTCGAGATGCGCCACGCCGGCGAAGTCGATGTGCGCCCAGGCGACGCCCTTCGGCACGAACTGCTTGAGGAAGATGCCGCCGTTGATCGTTCCCGCGGCGCGCCCGCCCGTGTTCTTCATGTCGGCCCAGTCGGACTTGAGGTTCTCCAGATACTCGTCCCAGAGCGGGAGCCTCCACAGGGGCTCTCCCACGACCTCGCCGGCCGCGACGAGCTCGCCGGCCAGCGCGTCGTCCGGGCTCATCACGCCCGCGCACTCGCTTCCGAGCGCCACGAGGACCGCCCCCGTCAGCGTCGCAAAATCCACCATCACGTCGGGCGAATACGCCGCGGCGTAGTCGAGCACGTCGGCGAGCACCAGGCGCCCCTCGGCGTCGGTGTTGTCCACCTCGACGGTCAGCCCGTTGCGCATCCGGAGGATGTCGCCCGGCCGGCAGGCGGATCCCGAGGGCAGGTTCTCGGTGACGGGCGCGAGCGCGACGACGTGCACGGGCAGGCGCAGCCGGCTCGCCGCCTGCACGACCGCGAAGACGGTCGCCGCCCCCATCATGTCGTACTTCATCTCCCCCATCGACGCGGACGGCTTGATCGAGATGCCGCCCGAATCGAACGTGATTCCCTTTCCGACGAAGACCGCGGTGCCTCGGCTCCGCTCCGGGCGATGTTCCGCGATCACGAGGCGCGGCGGACGCACGCTGCCCGAGTTGACCGCGAGCAACCCGGCAAGCCGCTCCTTCTCGATCCGCTTCTTGTCGAACACCTGCACCGGCAGCCCGCGTTTCTTGCCCATCGCCTGAACCGCGGCGGCGAACTCCTCGGGCCCGAGGTCGTTGGCCGGCGTGTTGCCGAGGTCCCGAGCCCAGGCCGCCGCCTCCGCCGTCACCGACGCCTCGTGCGCCGCGGCGAGGAGCTTCCGGCGGTCGGCGTCGGCGCCGACGACGACCGTGCCGCGGACCTTCGCGGCCCCCGTCTTCCCGCGCGAGCGATAGCGCTCGAAGCGATAGTCGAGGCCGGCGATCTGCGGCAGCATCGAGCGGACCTCCGCCTCGCCGACCCTTCGATCGAAGAGAAACGCCACCCGATTCGCTCCCGGGCGAAGCGCCTCGCGCGCGGCGCGGCGCAATGCCCGGCGAAGGCGCCCGGGCGTCGCCGGCGCCTTCCCGAGGCCGACGAGAATCCAGGGCCCGTCCTTGCCGGCGGCGATCGTGATCTCTTTCTCCTTTCCGCGGAAACCGGCCGAGCGGCACGCGCGCGCGAGCGCCGCGCCGGCCGCGGGAAGGGCTCCGGCGGCGGGACCGCCGGTCTCCATGAGAAGAGCGACGCGGCGAATTCCGGCGCCGCGCGGCACGGAGCTCGAGATATCGAGTTGCATGGGGAGAAAGCCTAGCAGGTTGCTTCGCGTTCGCCGCCGGCACCTTCGGGCCATGCTATAAGTCGGTCCCCATGTCCGACGTCGCCGAGACCCATCTTTCCGTGGCGCGCCTCTCCCGCCGCGGAAAGGTGCGCGATCTCTACGACGTGGGGGACGCGCTGCTGCTCGTTGCGAGCGATCGCATCTCCGCTTTCGACTGCATCCTGCAGCCGGGCATCCCCGACAAGGGAAAGATCCTCACGCAGCTCTCGAACTTCTGGTTCGCGCGTTACTCCGACGTCGAGAACCACCTGATCGAGACCGAAGTCGAGCGGTTTCCCGGAGGAGCTCCAGCCGCAGGCCGCCCGCCTCGCGGGCCGCGCCGTCCTCGTGCGCAAGGCCGAGGTCGTGCCGTTCGAGTGCGTGGCGCGAGGCTATCTCGCCGGCTCCGGATGGGCGGACTACCGCCGCACGGGAGAGATCTGCGGCCACCGGCTTCCGCCGGGGCTCATCGAGGCGCAGAGGCTCCCCGAGCCGATCTTCACGCCGGCGACCAAGAGCGAGCGCGGTCACGACATCAACGTGACCTTCGCGACGGTCGCCTCCGCGGTCGGCACCGAGGAAGCCGAGTGGCTGAAGACGACGACGCTCTCGCTCTACGAGCGGGCGCGCGACGACGCCGAGGCCCGCGGGCTACTGCTGGCCGACACGAAACTCGAGTTCGGCCGCATCGACGGCCGCCTCGTCTGGATCGACGAGGCGTTCACACCGGACTCTTCGCGCTACTGGGACTCGGCCCTGTACCGGCCGGGCCGCAGCCCCGTGTCCTACGACAAGCAATTCGTCCGCGACTGGCTCGAGTCCACCGGCTGGAACAAGCGTCCTCCCGCGCCGCGCCTGCCCGAAGGCGTCATCCGCACGACGCGGGAGAAGTATCTCGAAGGCTACCGGCTCCTGACGGGGACGCTGCCCCGGCACGTCTCGCCCTGACGCCGGAAGCCGACGCCGCTACTTCGGCGGGTACTTCGCGAACATCTTCGCGACCGCCTCGTTGACGTTCTCGGTCTTCTTGTCGACGCTCGTACTCGGGTCGAGCGTCTTCGAAGCCGTGCCGCGCCACTTCAACTGACTCTCCTTGGCGTCCACGAGGTCGATGATGAGGTTGCCCACGGGGATCTTCTGGACGGTCGTGGTCGACATGCCCCCGCCGCCGCCCCCGTAGTAGCCGCCGTGCCAGCCCCCCCAACCGTAGCCCCAGCCCGAGTCGTAGGTGTTGACCTGCGTCTGCTCGGAGAGGCGAATGTGCTCGACCACCCAGAGATCGGGGTTCGAGTCCACTTTGTGCAGTCCCTTGGCCTGGAGCTGCGAGTCGACCGCCGCCTTGATCCGGTTCTCGACGAGCTCGTTCTGCTTCTGGTCGGTGTCCTTCCACGCGTACGTCTTGTATTGAGAGAAGTTGGCCGCCTTGTCGTAATCCGCCGACGTCGTGATGCTCGAGCACGCCGCCAGGGTCGCGACACCCACGATCACCAGGATGAGTCCGAGTCGAGATCTCATCAACCACCTCCTTAAGGCGTCCGCCGCGGAGGCGGCGGAAAAGGGCGATTCTATCGAACTCGGGGAGCCGGACCGATCAGGCGAAGGAACTCCGCCACGCGGTCCACCGGCTTCGCCGCCACTTCGGTAAACGCCGCGGCGTCTCCGGCATTACCCGACGGCAGGTACGCCTCGCCGAAACCCATCGCGCAGGCCTCCTTGAGCCGTGCGGCCGCGGCCGAGACGCCCCGGATCTCGCCCAGAAGGCCCACCTCGCCGAAGTAGACAGCGCCCACGGGCAGCGGCCGGCCGCTCGCCGAAGATGCGAGCGCCGCAACGATGGCCAGATCCGCCGCCGGCTCGTCGACGACGAGTCCGCCCGTGCACGAAACGAAGACCTCGCGCGTGGAGAGACGCAAGCCCTCGACCTCGAGCACCGCGAGGAGAAGCGCGAGCCGCGCGCCGTCGAGCCCCAGGGCGACGCGGCGCGGCGATCCCGCCACCGCCGGGCCGACGAGCGCCTGGATCTCGACGAGCAGCGACCGCGTGCCCTCGCGCGTCGCGGCGACGGCGCTTCCCGGCCGGCCGCCGCGGCGCTCCGAGAGCATCGCCGCCGACGCGTTGGCGATCTCGACGAGACCCGCTCCCGTCATCTCGTACAGGGCCAGCTCGTCCACCGGACCGAACCGGTTCTTGGTCGCTCGCAGGATTCTCCGGAGCGAGCCGCGCTCTCCCTCGATCGACACGACGGCGTCGACCAGATGCTCGAGCGACTTGGGGCCGGCGAGGCTGCCGTCTTTGGTGACGTGGCCGATGAGGATGACCGGCACGTCCGAACTCTTCGCGAGCCGCTGGAGCCGCAGCGCGGACTCCCGCACCTGGGACACGGTTCCCGCGGCGGAGGAGAGCGCCTCGTCCCGAATCGCCTGAATCGAATCGACGACGAGGAGCTTCGGCGGCTTCTTTTCCGCGAGGGCCACGATCCGCGACGCGTCGGTCTCCGCGACGACGAGCAGGCGTTCCTCGGAGATCCCCAGCCGCTCGGCGCGCAGGCGCACCTGGCCGGCGGACTCCTCCCCCGTCGCATAGAGCACGTCCCCCGCGCCGGCGACGCCGCGGCCCGCTTGAAGGAGCAGCGTCGACTTGCCGATGCCGGGCTCGCCGCCGAGGAGCACGACCGAGCCCGGGACGAGCCCTCCTCCGAGGACCCGATCGAGGCCCGGAAGCGTCGTCGAGATCCGCTCCCCCGTCTCCGCGGGCGCCTCGCCGATCGCCACCGCGAGACTCTCCGCGCGCGCCGGGCCGGCCGCGCCGCCGCGCGCCTCCTCGATGTAGGAGTTCCACTCGCCGCAGTCCGGGCAGCGGCCCAGCCATTTCGACGAGACGGCGCCGCAGCCCTGGCAGGCGAAGACGGTCGAGACGCGGGCCTTCATCGTCTCCAGATTGTCACGGGCGGATCGGTACCGAGCCCAGAAGGTACTTGATGTCGTCGTCGGTCCAGCGGATGCCGGCGCCCATGAAGATCGAGTCGGTCTTCCGGCTCCGGTTCAGGAAATCGTCCCACCCGCCGGTCAGGTACACCGACGGCGAGAAGTAGTACCGCGTCGTGACCTTCGCGTGCGGGGCGAAGTCGTTCGGCCGGTTGAAATCCCACATGTCGGCCGAGAAGCGCAGCCGGTTGCGGAGCGTGGCGTAGTCGATGCCGCCGCCGCCGCGCGACTCGATCAGGCCGCCGCGCAGGGTGAGGCCGTTCCAGCGCCAGCCGACCAGCGCCGAGATCGCGAGCTGGTCCCGGAACTCGGTGCGGTTGACCGTGAAGACCTCCGTATGTCCGTCGGGGAAGGTGATCTGGTAGATGTTCGACTCGTCCACCCGGCGGCCGTTCGGCTGTGTCGAGAGCTCGAGGCGGTAGAAGCGCGGCGAGTCCGGCGGCTCGATGTCGAGGGTGAAGTATCCCTTCCCCCCGCCCTGCGCCGCGCCGAAGCTCTGCGGGTTGGCCTGCCCGCGAAACAGGTACTCGCCCCGCATCCCGAAGTCGAAATGCGTGCGCCGCACCTGGCCGAGCGCCTTGTCGATGCCCGAGACGCCTTCCTTGACCGCGACGAGCGCGTCGTTCAGGTTCTTGTGCGTCTCTTCGCTCTCGACGAGCTTCCCGATGGTTCCCTGCCCGGACTGAATCCGGCCGGTGATCTGGTTCAGGTTGTCGGCGGTCGTCTCGAGCTTCTTCGAGATGTCCTGGATGTTGGCGATGCCCTGGGTGACGTTCGCGCTGTTGGCCGCCACGAGCCGGTCGACGCGGTCCACGAGCTTCGTCATCATCGCGGAGAACTCCTTGAAATTCGCGATGGTCGAGTCCACGTTGCCGCGGTTGGCCGACACCATCACGCGCAGGTCGTCGGTGATGATCTTCACGTTGTCGACGATCGTGCGCAGGCGCTCCTCGCCGGCGGGGCCGCCGAGCGACGAGTTCAGGTTGGTCGAGATCTCCTTGATCTGGACCTCGATGTCCCGCGCGAGCTTCGTAATCTCGTCGAAGGAGACCGGCGTGTCGCCCTTGAGAACCGAGCCTGCCGGCAGCGGCGGCCCTCCGGCGGGCCCGGGGTAGAGCTCGACGTACTTCTCGCCGAGGAGCCCCAGGTTGGCGATCTGCGGGACCGAGCCCTGCCGGATCTCGACGCCCGGATCGATCTCCAGGTCGACGAGCGCCTTCCCCGTCCGGGGATCCACGCGGATCTTCCCCACCTTGCCGACGCGCACGCCCGCCACGCGGACGGTCGATTTCTCGTCGAGCCCCGCCACGTCCCGGAACTCCGCCGTGACCGTTTGCGCCTTGCCGCGGCCGATGCGGATGTCCTCGATCTTCCAGATGAGCAGCCCCGCGATGACGAGCACCGCGAGGAAGAAGGCGCCGACCTTCGCCGCCGTGTTCATGATTCCTCCGTTAGCCCCCGCCGGCCGGTCTCCGGCAGCTGATCCGTCAACGGTCCGTGCGCCCGGCCCTCCACGAACTGCCGCACGGCGGGATCCTGCGAATGCAGGAACTCGCGCGGGGGCGCTTCGAACAGGAGCCGGCCCGCGAAGAGCAGAGCGATCCGATCGGCGATCTTCTCGGCGCTCGGCATGTGGTGTGTGATCGTCACGATGGCGGCCTGAGTCCTCTCCCGCATCTCGAGAATCACCTCGTCGATGATATCGGTCATGATCGGGTCGAGTCCCGTGTTGGGCTCGTCGAAGAGCAGGATCTCGGGCTCGTGCGCGATCGCGCGCGCGAAACCGACGCGGCGCCGCATGCCGCCCGAAAGCTCCGCCGGGTACTTGTCGTCCACTCCCTGAAGCTTGACGATGTCCAGGCACTCCCGGACACGGTCGCGGATGGCTTTCCCCGGCCTGCCGAACCGCCGCAGCGGAAACGCGACGTTCCCGAAGACGGTCATCGAGTCGAAGAGCGCGCCCTCCTGAAAGGACATCCCGAACTTCCGCCGCATGCGGTTGCGCTCGAGGCCCGACAGCGCCCAGATGTCGTCGCCATCCACGAGGACCCGGCCGGAATCGGGCCGGATGAGGCCGATGAGGTGCTTGAGCAGCACGCTCTTGCCCGTCCCCGAAGGGCCGACGATTGCGAGCGATTCGCCCGGATCCACGGAGAAACTGATGCCGTCGAGCACGACTTTCTCCCCGAAGGACTTGTGCAAGTCCTCCGCCACGAGCTTGCGGGTGGAGACGTCGGTGGCCATCAGAAGAGCAGCTTCGTCAGGAAGAAGTCGCTCAGCAGAATGGCGAGGCTTCCCGAGACGACGGCCGCCGTCGTGGCCCGCCCGACGCCTTCCGCGCCCCCGCGCGTGTCGTAGCCGCGGACGCAGGCGATCAGGCTGAAGAGCAAACCGAAGACCGCGGCCTTGATGAGGCCGGAGAGGACGTCGTCGGAGACGGTCAGGTACTTGAACGAGTTGTCGACGTACGTCACCGGGTTGGCGCCCAGAAGCTGCACCGCCACGAGGTATCCCCCGTACATCCCGATCGCGTCGGCCATCAGGACGAGCAGCGGCATCATCGCGATCGAGGCAAGAACGCGCGGGACGATCAGGTACTGGACGGGCTCGGTGGCGAGCGAAGTGAGCGCGTCGATCTGCTCGGTGACCCGCATCGTGCCGAGCTCCGCCGCCATGGCGCTCCCGACGCGGCCGGTCACCATGAGCGCAGTCAGCACCGGCGCGAGCTCCCGGGTCAGTGAGAGCGCCACCACGCTGCCCACCCATCCCTCCGCGTGAAAGCGCGCGAAGCCGTTGTACGTCTGGAGGGCCATGACCATGCCGGTGAAGAGGGCCGTGAGGAAGACCACGGGAATCGAGTCCCAGCCCACGCGGACCATCTGTCGCAGCCACTCGGGCACGTCGTAGGGCGGCCGCAGGGCCCAGACGGCCGTGCGCCCCAGCATCTGGAAGAAACGCCCGATCTGCTCGAGCAGCCGCAGGACGACCCGGCCGAGGCCCTCGAGGAAACGCATTCAGTCCGCGCCGCCGTGCGGGCCGTACACGCGCGGCACGCGGGAGCCGATGCCGCACAGGATCTCGTAGGGGATCGTGCCGTCGGCGCGCGCGAGATCCCAGGCCGTGACGGATTCGGATCCGAGGCGGCCGAGCAGAACGGCCCGCTCGCCGGGCGCGGCGCCCGCGTCGGTCGCGTCGACGAGCGTCAGGTCCATGCTCACCACCCCGACTACGGGCGCCCGGCCGCCGCCGAGCAGAACCGAGATCTTTCCCGAAAAAGACCGGCGAAGGCCGTCATGATAGCCGATGGGCAGCGTCGCGATTCGCGAGGGGCGGCGCGTGACGAACTTGCCGCCGTAGCCGAGCGGAGTGCCCGCCGGGACGTCGCGCACCGCGAGCACGCGCGTCTCGATCTCCATCGCGGGGACGAGGCCCGGATCGGGCAACGACTCCGACGGGAGAATCCCGTAGAGCGACACGCCCGGGCGCACGGCGTCGCACAGCGTCTCGGGATGCGCCAGAACTCCGCCGGAGTTGGCGGCATGGACGGTCCCGGGATCGAGGCCCGCCTGCCGCAGCGCGGCGAGGCCGGAGCGAAAGGTCTCGAGCTGGCCGCGCGTGGGCTCGGCCGCCGGGCTCTCGCCGGACGCGAGCTGCGTGAAGGTCCCGGTCAGCATGAGTCCCCGGGACTTCTGCAGGATCCCCGCCAGCTCGCCGACGTGCTCGGGACGCACGCCGAGACGACCCATCCCCGTGTCGAGCTCGACCTGAACGGGCAGCGGCCGGAGGAACGACGCCGCCGCTTCGGCCAGGCCATGGGCCTGCGCCAGATCGTGAACCACGGGCGTCAGGCCATACCCCTGGCAGAGATGCGCGTCCTCCGGCCGGGCGCCGCCGAGGACGAGCACCGGCGCCGCCACGCCGCCCTGCCGGAGCTCGAGCCCCTCCTCGATCGTCGCGACGGCGAGCCCCGCGACGCCCTCCCGCTCGAGCCGTCGCGCCACGGGCACGGCGCCGTGTCCGTATGCGTTGGCCTTCACGGCGGCCCAGAGAGGCCGGCCGCCGGCGCGCGCGCGGAGAAGACGGGCGTTGCCCGCCACGGCGTCGAGGTCCACCACGGCGCGCGTCGGACGAAGCGATGGCTCTCTCATCGGCGCCGACTCTTTCCCGTCCTCTGGAACCTGTCAACCGGTCAGCAGCCTGCTCAGAACGGCTGGTCCCCTCCGGACACCGGCGCCGGGCCCGCGTAGTTGGCGAACGTCATGTGGTCGGCGAGGAAGACGAGCGGGAAGTCTCCGGTCGGGCCGTTGCGCTGTTTCGCGATGATGACGTCCGCGATGCCCTTGCGTTCGGTGTCGCGATCGTAGAGCTCCTCGCGATAGAGGAAGATCACGACGTCGGCGTCCTGCTCGATGGAGCCCGAGTCGCGAAGGTCGGCGAGCTGGGGCTTGCGCAACTCGCCCTTGCGCTGCTCCGGCTGCCGCGAGAGCTGGGACAGCGCCACGATCGGAACCTTCAGCTCCTTGGCGAGCAGCTTCAGCCCGCGGGAGATCTGCGAGACCTCCTGCGTCCGGTTGTCGAAGCGGCCGTGCCCCATCATCAGCTGCATGTAGTCCACGATGATGAGATCGAGCCCCTTCTCCCGCTTCAGCCGCTGCGCCTTCGCGCGCATCTCCGGAACGGAGAGCGCGGCACCGTCGTCGAGGAAGAAGTTGGCGCCCGCGATCTTGGCCTGCGCCGTCACGAGGCGCACCGTGGCCTCGCGGGAGGCGAAGCCGTCGCGGACCTTCTTGGCGTCCACGTCGGCCTCCGAGCAGAGGACACGGAAGCCGATCTGCTCCTTGGACATTTCGAGCGAGAAGAAGCCGACGGAGCGCCCCTCGCGGAACGCGACGTGCTGGGCCACGTTCAGGGCGAAGGACGTCTTTCCGACCGACGGGCGCGCCGCGATGATGATCAGGTCGGTCCCCTGGAGCCCCGAGGTCATGCGGTCGAGCTCCACGAAACCGGTCGGAAGGCCCGAGAGCATCCCCTGACGGCCCCGGGCCTCCTCGATGACGTCCAGGTTGTGCTTGACGATCTGGCCGATCGGAGTGAAACCGCCGCGGACCGCGTCCTCGGCGATGTCGAAGATCTCGCCCGTGACCGCGCCGAGCAAGTCCTCGGCGTCCTGCTCCTGGGCGAGCCCCTGCCGCACGATCCTCTGGCCGGCCTGGATCAGCCGGCGGAGCGTGGACTTCTCCTTGACGATCCGCGCGTAGTGCTCGACGTTGCCGACGTCGGGCACCGCATCCACGAGCGACGCGAGGTACGCCGCGCCTCCGGACTTCTCGACGCCGCCCGTCCGGTCGAGCTCCTCCTTCAGCGTGAGGGTGTCGATCTCCGCCGATCGCTCGTAGAGCTCGAGCATCGCGCGGAAGATTCGGCGATGCGTGTCGGGGAAGAAGTCCTCCTGGCGGAGGATCGGCACGACGAACGACAGGGCCGTCGAGTCGAGCAGAATCCCACCCAGAACCGAGCGCTCGGCTTCGAGATTCTGCGGCAAACCCTTTTCGAGAGTGACTTCCTCGATCATTGCGGGAAAAGCGGGCGGATCTTTCATCCCGCGCGAAGACGTGTCAACGGTCCCGCGCGAAATCCGCAGGCGTTCGCGCGAGAGCGCGTCGAAGGGCCGACGCGAAAAAAAATCTTGGCGTCGTTTTCCACAGTCCTAATAGGACGCTGCGGAAACGGACAAATGAAGTCCGAGCGGTGTCGGAGCGAAAAGGGGAGTTAGCGCTTCGCGCGGGCCCGCAGGATTCCCAGCATCTCGCCGTCCCCCGAGACGCCTCCCGGCCGCTTGCGATCTTCGGGCGTGCCGTGGAAGTCGCTGCCCGCCGTGACCGCGAGACCGAGCTCGCGCGACAGGTGGCCGAAGCGCGCCTCCTGCTCGGGCCCGTGGTCCGGATGGAAGACCTCGATCGCGTCGAGCCCGTGGACCGCGAGCTCCCGCACCATCGCGTCCACGTCCTTGTACCAGACGGCGTGCGCGAGCGACGTGATCCCGCCGGCCGCGCGCACCGTGCGCACGACGTCGCGCGCCTCCCACTTTTCCGAGCCCACGTACCAGGGCATCCCGGCCTGCAGAAACCGGTCGAACGCGTCGTCGTTGTCCTTCGCGTGGCCGGCGCGCACGAGGGCGCGCGCGATGTGCGGGCGGCCCCAGACACCGTCCCCCACCTCTTCCCGGATGGCCTCGAGATCGAGGGGATAGCCGGCCTCGACGAGCTTCTGGGCCATCCGCTCGCCCCGGCGCCGCCGGTTCTCCTGCCGGATCACGAGCTGCCCGTTCAGGCGGTCGTTGTTCTCGTCCACGAAGAGCGCCAGGATGTGGATGTCGTCCTGGCCGTCGAAGAAGGCGGAGATCTCGGCTCCCGGCACGAGCTCGATTCCGAGCGTTTCCGCCTCCCGGCGCGCCTCCGGGAGTCCCTGGAGCGTGTCGTGGTCCGTCAGCGCGAACGCGGAAACGCCCGCATAGGCCATCAGGCGCACGAGCTCGGTCGGCGAGTCGAGCCCGTCCGAGACGGTCGAGTGGCTGTGCAGGTCCACGCGCATAGTAGCGGCCGATCTTACCGTGGCGGGCCGGATCCCCTGCCGGCCGGCGGCCAGCGCGGGCCTCCGGCGGAGGCGCTTGACGAGACCAGTATTAATTAGTAAACATTCACTTATTATGGGACGGCGCCCCCGGGTCACCCGCGACCAGGTGCTTCAGGCGGCCCGCGAGGCCTTCGCCGAGCGGGGCTTCGAGGGAACCACGCTGGCCGCGATCGCGGGGCGCCTCGGCGTCTCGGCGGCGGCCCTCCTCCGGCACGCTCCGACTAAGGAGGCGCTCTTCCGCGAGGCGCTCGCCTCCGGCGGCCAGGAACCCCTCCCCTCCGACTTCCTGGCGGGGGTCTCGGGCCGGGAGGACCCCGTGCGGGTGCTGCGCCGGCTGGCCCTGACGCTCGAGCCCTTCATCGAGCAGAAGATGGGCGAGACGATGGCTCGCTTCCTGCGGGCGGGAGCCGGCGAGGAGTCGGGCGGTGTGCGCCTCCCCTTCGATCCCCGGCGCCGCAGCTCCCCTCCGGCGCGCGTCCTCGCCGCCCTCGAAGACTACCTGCGCCGCGCCCGCGCGGCCGGCCGGGTCCGCGTGAAGGACCCGCGCGCCGCCGCCCTGACCTACATGGGCGCGATCCAGTCCTACGTCTTCATGCACCGCGTGGCGCGGCTCGCGCCGCCCATCCCGCTCTCGCGGTACGTCGCGGCGCTGCTCGCGATCTGGACGCGCGGCGTGATCGCCGCCGATCGGAGGCCGAAATGAAACGAGCCCTGCTCCTGGGACTCGCGGTGCTCCTGCTCGGCGGCGGCTACTTCGCCTGGCGCTACACGCGCCGCGCGAAGCCGCTCGTTCTCTCCGGAACGATCGAAGTCCGGGACGCCGATGTCGGATCCCTCGTCGGCGGGCGCGTGGCCGCGGTGCGCGTCGACGAAGGGTCGTCCGTCAAGAAGGATCAGCCCCTCGTCGAGTTCGAGAGCAACTTCCTCGATCAGCAGATCCGGTCCCAGCAGGGCCGTCTCGACGCGGCGCGGGCGGACCTTCAGAAGGCCCTGCGCGGCCCGCGGCAGGAGGACATCGCCCGCGCGAAGGCCGACGCGCAGAACACCGAAGCGGAGCGGCGCCGCCAGGAGGCCCTGCTCAAGGACGGCGTCGTCGGCCAGCAGGCCTACGACGCGGCGGCGACGGCCGCCCGGATCGCGCTTGAGACGCTCGAGGAGAAGCAGCGCGGCAACCGGCCGGAGGACATCGCGTCGGCCCGCGCCGCCGTCGTTCGGGAGCAGGGACAGCTCGACTATCTGGAGCGCCAGCGCCAGGACCTCGTCGTGCGCGCGCCGGCCGACGGCGTGATCCAGACCATCGACCTCCGCCCGGGCGACCTCGTCGCCGCCGGCCAGCCGGTCACGACGATCCTCGAGCCGGACCAGATCTGGGTCCGGGTCTACGTCCCGGAGACGCGCCTCGGGCTCGTGCACCTCGGGCAGAGAGCCTGGATCCGCGTGGACACGTTTCCCAAGCGCGAGTACACCGGCAAGGTCGTCGAGATCCGGCCCAAGGGCGAGTACACGCCGCGCAACGTCCAGACGCTGGATCAGCGGATGGACCAGGTGTTCGGCGTCAAGGTCGCGATCGACCCGAATCCGGACCTGAAGCCCGGCATGGCCGCCACGGTGCGTCTGGAATGAGCGCCGCGCCGGCCGCCCCGTCGGGCGTTCCCCGCGGCAACGGCATCGAGGTCCGTTCCGTCTCCCGCGACTTCGGGAAGGTCCGCGCGCTCGACAAGATCTCGCTCGAGGTCAAGCGCGGTGAGATTTTCGGGCTGCTCGGACCGAACGGCTCGGGCAAGTCGACGCTGATCCGGATTCTCTGCGGGCTGCTCGAGCCGAGCGAGGGCAGCGCCTCCGTGGATGGCCTCGACGTCGTGCGCGAGGGCGAGGAAGTCCGGCGGCGAATCGGTTACGTGTCCCAGAGCTTCTCCCTCTACGAGGACCTGACGGTGCTCGAGAACCTGGACTTCTTCGCGTCGGTCTACGGCCTGCGCGACGAGCGCGCCCGGCAGCGGCGCCGCTGGGCGGTCGACCTGGCGGGCCTGGCGCCGTACCGGCATCGCCTCGCCGCGCAACTCTCCGGAGGCTGGAAGCAGCGCCTCGCGCTCGCCGCGGCCCTGATGCACGAGCCGCGCGTCCTGTTCCTCGACGAGCCCACGGCGGGAATCGACCCCGTCGCGCGCCGCGAGCTCTGGAACCTGCTCTTCGATTTCGCGGCGCAAGGCGTCACGCTCATGGTGACCACGCACTACATGGACGAAGCGGAGCGCTGCGGCACGGTCGCCTACCTCTACCTTTCGAAGCTCCTCGTCGTGGGCAAGCCGGACGACCTGACGCGGCTTCCCGACGTGACGCCCGCCGGCTCGCGCCGCGTCGAGGCCGAGTGCGCGGAGGGCGCCGCGGCCTTCATCGGCCCCGCCCGCGCGCTGCCCTACGTCCAAGACGTCACGATCTTCGGCAACTCGCTCCATCTCCTCGTCGACGGCGGCGTCGGCGACGCGAAGATCGCGGACGACCTCGGGGCGACGGCGCACGCCCAGGTCCACGTCCGCCCGATCGCCGCCACGCTCGAGGACGTTTTCGTGCGCCTGACGAAGATCCAGAGCGACGCGGCCCTTCCGGAAGCCGCGCCGGCGGGAAAAGCGTCATGAGGGGGTTCTGGGCCGTCCTCCGCAAGGAGTGGATCCAGATGACGCGCGATCGCGGGACGCTCGTCATGGCCCTCGTCATTCCGATCTTCGAGCTCGTGCTCTTCGGCGTCATCGACACGAACGTCAAGCACGTGCGCACCGCGGTCTTCGACCAGAGCCGCACGCGCGAGAGCCGAGAGCTCGTGACGGATCTCGTCAACACCGTCTATTTCGACGTCGTCGAGGAGGCGCCCTCGCACGAGGCGCTCCGCGAGGCGATCGTCGCGGGCCGGGCGTCCGTCGGCATCGAGATCCCGCCGGACTACGCGCGCAAGATGCTGCGCGAGCAGCCGGCGGACTTCCTCGTCCTGATCGACGGCTCCGACTCGACGATCTCGTCGCAGACGCTTGGGCGCCGCCAACGGCGTCGCGCTCCAGCGCTCCCTCGAGGAGATCGCCCGGCGCACGGGGATTCGCGACCTGCCGCTCCAGGCGCACCCGCTCCTCCTCTTCAACCCGGACTCGCGCAGCGCGAACCTCCTCATTCCCGGTCTCATCGCGATCCTGCTGACCTTCTCGGGCACGATCCTCGCGGCCTTCGGGATCGTCCGGGAGCGCGAGCGCGGAACGCTCGAGCAGCTCATGGTGACGCCGGCCTCGCCGGTCGGCGTCGTGCTCGGGAAGCTCCTGCCCTACATGGGACTCGGGTTCGTCCAGCTCGCGACGATCCTCGTCGTCATGGTGGTCTTCTTCAAGGTCCCGATCCACGGCAGCCTGCCGCTCTTCCTGCTGCTCTCGACCGTCTACCTCTTCTCGCTCCTCGCCCTCGGCCTCGTGATCTCGTCCCGCGCGAAGACCCAGATGGACGCCATCCAGCGGGCGCAGGGCTTCCTCCTGCCGTCGGTCTTCCTCTCCGGATACGTCTTCCCGCTCTTTTCGCTGCCGGTCCCGCTGCGCGTCATCGCGCAGATCCTCCCGGCAACCCACTTCATCAAGATCTCGCGGGCGATCATCATCCGCGGGGCGGGCTTCGCGGACATCTGGCAGAGCGTCGCCGCGCTCCTCGCGATCGACGCCGTGCTGATCCTGGCCAGCACGCGGGCGTTCAAGAAGACGATCTCGTAGTCACCCTGCTGACGAGAGACTACGGGCGAGGGACTAGGGACTCCTTCAGCAGCTCACCAGACGTCCTTAGTCCTTAGTCCTTAGTCCGTAGTCTCCTCGCGACCCCTCGGATATGATCGCGGGCCCGCGGCGCGCGTGCCGCGGACCGAATCAAGGAGATTCCGAATGGCCGTCAAAGCCGGCGATACCGCCCCCGACTTCACCCTCCCCTCGACGGTCGGAGACAAAGTCACGCTGTCGAGCTACCGTGGAAAGAAAAACGTCCTCCTGATGTTCTATCCGCTCGACTTCTCGCCCGTGTGCTCCGTCGAGAACAAGCAGTGCGCCGAGATGCTCCCGTCGAAGGGCTCCTCGGACGTCCAGGTGCTCGGCATCTCGGTCGACTCGCTCTGGGCGCACAAGGCGTTCGCCGCGCAGAACGGCATCGAGTACCCGCTGCTCGCCGACTTCCACCCGAAGGGCGACGTCGCGAAGAAGTACGGCGTCTACCTCGAGGACAAAGGCATCTCGGCGCGCACCGCCTTCGTGATCGGCAAGGACGGCAAGGTCAAGGAGGTCATCGCCTCGGACATCCCGGTCGCGCGCGACATCGCGAAGCTGATCGAGAAGACGCGGGCGGCCTGAGCCCCGCATCGCCATGAGCGAGACCGGGATCGTCGTGCCCTCGGTCGGCGACGGGGAGAAGGTCGCGGAGATCGCCGCGCGCGTGCGCGAGATCATCGCGCTCCTCGGCCTCGACCTCTCCGACCCGAACCTCGTCGAGACGCCCGACCGCGTCGCGAAGATGTACCTCGAGATGTTCCGCGGGCTGGCCGAGGGCGCCGAGCCGAAGATCACCGTCTTCCCCAACGATGAACGGTACGCCGCGATGGTGATCGAGAAAGACATCCCCTTCTACTCGCTCTGCTCGCATCACTTCGTGCCCTTCTACGGGCACGCGCACCTCGCTTACATCCCCAACGACAAGATCGTCGGGCTGTCGAAGATGCCCCGCATCGTCGAGTTCTACGCGCGGCGGCCGCAGCTGCAGGAACGGCTGACCGAGCAGATCGCCGGCTTCCTCGAGGACCAGCTCGCGCCGCAGGGCGTGATGGTCGTCATCGAGGCGCGCCACCTCTGCGTGGAGATGCGCGGCGTCAAGAAGCCGGGCGCGCTGACCGTGACTTCGGCGATCCGCGGGATCTTCTACAACCGGCCCGTCCGCGAGGAGTTCCTCGACCTACTGAACCGGCGGGGCTAGTCGCTCTCGAAGAGCCTGCATCGCCTCGAGGCCCGCCAGGGTCCGGAAGCCGTGCCAGCAGCAGTCGTCTCCGGCGACGAAGAGGAGACGCGCGGCCCGCCCGAAGAGCTCCGACAGCTCCGACGCGTGCCGGGCCTCGCGAAACGCGTACGGCTCGTCGGGAAAGAGGTGCGCGTCGGGACGCCGGCGCCGCGCCTCCTCCGGCGTCGTCACCGGGTATCGCGCGCTCTCGGATCCGTAGACGTTCGTTCCGCCCGCGAGGCTCAGGAGATCGGCGACGTACGTATCGTCGGACACCGTCATCCAGGGATCGCGCCAGATCCAGTAGACGTACCGGAAAGCGCGCGCCGGCGCGTCGCGCAGCGGCGCCAGGCCCGACTCGATGCGCGCGGCCAGGCGCTCGGCTTCTCCGGCCGGTTCGCCGCCCACGAGCTCGCCCCACCGGCGCACGTCCGCCGGCACGTCGGCGACGCGGCGCGGGAAGCTCACGTCCACCGCGACGCCGGCCGACCGGAGCGCCTCGACGTCCTGCCGGCGATTCTCCTCCTCGTTGACGAAGACGAGGTCCGGCGCGAGCTCCAGGATCCCCGCGACGTCCGGGTCCTTCGTCCCTCCGATGCGCGCCAGGCCGCGGAGCACGCCCTTCGGGCGCGTGCAGTATCGCGTGGCCGCGACGAGGCGATCCCGCGCGCCGATCTCGACGAGCGTCTCCGTGATGGACGGACAGAGCGAGACGACGCGCCGCGGCGGCACGCGCAGAGTCTAGTCCCGCAATCCGCTACACTCTGCCGCACTTGGACGTCGCCGCCCGAGACCTCGGCCTGCTCTTCCGCTCGCGCCATCCGCTCGTCGTGTGCGAGACCGTCGAGGAAAAGCGCTTCGAGTCGCTCGTACGCGCCGTGGCGGGGGACCTCGACCTGCCCGTCGCGACCTGGAGCGCGGCGTCAGGCCTCTCCCCCTGCCACCCGTCCGACCAGGAGAAGACGGCGGACCTCGCCGCGGCGCTCCGGATCATCCGGGCGAGCGGCGCGAGCGGCGTCTGGCTCCTCAAGGATCCGCGCGCGTTCCTCGACAATCCCGCGACGCTCCGGATGCTGCGCGAGACGGCGCAGGAGTTCGAGGGCTCCGAGCGCACGATCGTGCTCGTCGGCCCGACGATCGGCACTCCCGCGGAGCTCGAGGACCTCGCCGTCCGCTTCGAGTTCAACCTTCCGGGCCCCGACGAGCTGCGGGACCTCGTGATGCAGACCGTGCGGCGGCTGACGCGCGACGATCCCGGAGTCCGCATCGCACTCTCCCGCGAGGACGTCGATGGCTTCGTCTCGGACCTCCAGGGCCTCACGCTCTTCGAGGCGGAGCGCGCGCTCGCGCGAGCCGTCGTGGAGGACCGGGCGCTGACGGCCGCCGACCGCCCGCGCATCCGCGAGAGCAAGAAGGCCCTCGTCGAGGGCGGCGGCCTCCTCGAGTTCGTACCGGCGCCGGAAGGCCTCGACCGCGTCGGCGGCCTCGAGCGGCTCAAGAAGTGGATCGTCACGCGCAAGGTCGGCTTCCTGCCCCGCCCCGGCGAGAAGCCGCTCGACGCGCCGCGCGGCATCCTGCTGCTGGGCGTCCAGGGCTGCGGCAAGAGCCTCGCGGCGAAGGCGGTGGCCGCCTCCTGGGACCTGCCGCTTCTCTCGCTCGATGCCGGGCGGCTGCTCGCGCCGTACATCGGCGAGTCGGAACGCAACCTCCGCGACGCGCTGAGGCGCGTCGAGCGGATGGCGCCCTGCGTTCTCTGGATCGACGAGATCGAGAAGGTCTTCGTCTCGGTCCGCACGACGGAGACCGACGGCGGCGTCTCGAAGCGCCTCCTCGGGGCGCTGCTGACCTGGATGCAGGAGCGCGCCGCACGGGTCTTCCTGGTCCTCACGGCAAACTCGGTCCAGGAGCTCCCGCCCGAGATGGTCCGCAAGGGCCGCGTGGACGAGATCTTCTTCGTGGACCTGCCCGACGCCGCCGCGCGCGCCGAAATCTTCCGGCTGCACCTCGAGCGCCGCGGGGAGACGCCGGCGCGCTTCGCCCTCGACCGGCTGGCCGGGGCCTCGGAGGGATTCTCCGGCGCCGAGATCGAGCAGGCGATCGTCTCGGCGCTCTACGAGTCGCGCGCGACCGGCGTCCCGCTCGACACGGCGGCCATCCTCGTGGCGCTCCGCTCGACGCGCCCGCTTTCCGTCGTGCGTGGCGAGACGATCGCGGCGCTGCGCGCCTGGGCGGCGGGAAGGTGTGTCCCGGCGAATTGAGGCGGGGACGAGCCCCGCCCCTACGATCCGCCTTAGGGGCGGCCCTGTGGCCGCCCGGCGTGACGGGCGCGACCCCGTCGATCCCGCCTGTAGGGGCGGCCCTTGTGGCCGCCCGCGCGTGACGGGCGGGGGCGAGCCCCGCCCCTACCTGGTCACGCTGTAGGCCTTCGCCAATTCCTTCGGGTCCGCCTCCGCGCCGCCCAGGTACTGGTGCAGCCAGTCGATCATGACGTTGTGCCAGAAGAGGGCGTTGCCGGGTTTCAGGACCCAGTGCCCCTCGTCCGGGAACGTCACGAACTTCGACGGCACGCCCTTCAGCTGGAGCGCCGTGAAGAACTCCAGACCCTGATCGAACGGGACCCGATAGTCCTTCTCGTTGTGGATGATGAGCGTCGGCGTTTGGAACTTGTCGGCGAAGCGGATCGGGTTCCACGTGGTGTAATCGGCGCCCGACTTCCCAGGGCCATCCGCCGAACTCGACCTTCGGGAACCAGAGCTCCTCCGTCGCGAGATTCGCCGGCGCGAGATCCACGGTCCCGTCGTGGCAGACGAGCGTCGCGAAGCGGGTCGTGTGGCCCGCGAGCCACGCGATCATGTAGCCGCCGTAGGACGCGCCGGCGGCGCCGATCTTCTTCTTGTCCACGTACGGCAGCGCCTCGAGGTCGTCGGCCTGCCGCATGAGATCGTCGTAGACCTTGCCGCCCCAGTCGCCGCTGATCTCGTCGACGAACTTCTGCCCCCAGCCCGGCGAGCCGCGCGGGTTCGGCGCGTAGACGACGTAACCGTAGCTCGCGAAGAGCGCGAGATTCCAGCGGTACGACCAGGCGTCGGTGACCGGCACCTGCGGGCCGCCGTGCACGAAGAAGATCGCGGGATAGGTCTTCGACGGATCGAAGCCCGGCGGCTGGAAGAGCCAGGCCTGCAGCGAGCGGCCGTCGGCCGACTTCACGAAGCGTTCGGAGACCGGGCCGCGGGCCGCTTCGGCGAGCAGCGCCGTGTTCAAGTGCGTGACGCGCGCGGCGCCCTTCCCGTCCGCGCCGACGGCCCAGACGTCCGCGGGATCGGTCATCGAGGTCGCCGAGAAGTAGACGCGGCGGCCGTCGGGCGAGAGTTCGGGGGTCGCCGCGGCGCCGCCCTTCCAGAGGAGCTCGATCGGTCCTCCGGCCGCGGACACGCGGTAGAGACTCTCCCGCCCCTCGACGAGCGCGGAGAAGACGATCGCCTTCGAATCCGGCGTCCACTCGGCCTCGTCCACCCAGTTGTCGAAGTCGGCCGTCAGCGAGCGCGAGCGCCCCGTGCCCCGGTCGAGGACCATCAGCTCGAAGCGGTCCGACTCGTGCGCCGGCCGCTTCTGCGCACGGTACAGAATCATCCGCCCGTCCGGCGAGAAGCGCGGGTTGCCGTCGTACGCCGGGTTGGCGGCGGTCAGGTTGCGCGCCGCGCCGGATCCGTCGACGCTCGCGACCCAGACGTCGGAGTTGGTCGAGACGGCCTCCACTTTGTCGGGATTCGCGGTGAAGAGCAGCTCCTTCCCGTCCGGCGAGACCGAAAAGTCCTTGTCCTGCCCGTACCCCGGCGCGTCGCGGTCGCCGGGCGTGAGGTCGGTGAAATCGCCGCCGCCGACCGCGACCTTCCAGATGTGCTGGCGCATTCCGTCTTTCCAGCTGTCCCAGTGGCGGAAGAGGAGGCGCTCCGCAATGCGCGCCTTGATCTTCGTCGCGGCGCGCTCCTTCAGGCGCTTCTGCGTGCAGGCCGGATCCGCGCAGTCGGGAAAGACGTCGGAGGAGAAGACGAACCACTTGCCGTCCGGCGACCAGTGGAACGCGGAGACGTCGTTGACGAACGCCGCCGCCGCCCGGGGCTCTCCGCCCGCCAGGTCGAGCGTCCAGATCTGCTGGCTGCCCCCGCGGTTCGAGAGGAAAGCCAGGGTGCGCCCGTCCGGCGAGAAGGCCGGATCGGTGTCCTTGAAGTCGCCGGTCGTGAGGCGGCGCGGCGGTCCGCCGGCCGCGGGCTGCAGCCAGACCGCCGAGAGGCTGCGGTTCTCCTCCGGCCGCGAGGTCGTGACCGCGTAGGCGATCGACCGGCCGTCGGGCGACACGGAATACGAGGTCAGGCGCTCGAGCTTTTGCAGGTCGTCGAATCGGAAGGGCCTCTGGGCGCGCGCCGGGAGCGCCCAGAGGAGAAGGGCTCCGGCGGCCAGAAAGGTCAGGCGGCGCATCGTCACCTCCGGCGGCGGATTCTATGCGCCGCCGCCCGGCCCGGAGGAGCGCTTTGGTATTATTTTCGGCCCCGGGTCGCCGAAGTCGGCATAAGGAGATTCATGTCCACCGCCGTCCTCGAAGACAAGACCGCGGCCCCCTCGGGACCGCGGTCCGTCGTCAATGATTTTTCGATCCACGTCGCCACCGCCAACGGATCGGGGAGCATGTCCTCGAACAACATCCTCATGCGGTCGATCTTCCAGATGGGGATCCCGGTCTCGGGCAAGAACCTCTTTCCTTCGAACATCCAGGGCTTGCCGACCTGGTTCACGATCCGCGCTTCGCGCGAGGGTTTCATCGCGCGCCGGCGGGACGTCGGCGTTCTCATCTGCATGAACCCGGAGACGGCCCACGAGGACGTCCGGACCGTGCACCCGGGCGCCGCGGTCGTCTACGAGGAGAGCCTGAACCTCAAGACGCTGCGCGACGACGTCACCTTCTACCCCGTTCCGTTCCAGAAGCTCGTCCTCGAGCTCGTGCACGACGGCAAGCTCCGCCGCCTCGCGGTCAACATGATCTACGTCGGCGTCGCGGCCTGGCTTCTCGACATCGACATGGAGGAGATCCGCCGGGCCGTCGTCAAGCAGTTCAAGGGCAAGGAGAAGGCCGTCGAGATCAACAACCGCGCGATCCAGGGCGGCTACGACTGGGCGGCCGCCAACCTGACGAAGTCCGACCCGTTCCGTCTCGAGCGCATGAACGCAACGGCCGGCAAGATCATCATCGACGGCAACGCCGCCTCGGCGATCGGCGCCGTGATGGCGGGCGTCGGCGTCGTCGCGTGGTACCCGATCACGCCGTCTTCGTCGCTCGCGGAATCGATCATCGAATACGCGAAGAAACACCGGCGCGACCCGGTCACCGGAAACCCCACCTGCGCCATCGTGCAGGCGGAGGACGAGCTCGCCGCCATCGGCATGGTGCTCGGCGCGGGCTGGGCGGGCGCGCGCGCCATGACGACGACTTCGGGCCCCGGCATCTCGCTCATGTCGGAGTTCGTCGGGCTCGGCTACTACGCCGAGGTCCCCGGCGTCATCGTGGACGTCCAGCGGGTGGGCCCCTCGACCGGCCTGCCGACGCGGACGATGCAGGGCGACATCCTCTCGACGTATTTCCTCTCCCACGGCGACACGAAGCACATCCTGCTCATCCCGGGCTCGGTGCAGGAGTGCTACGAGCTCACGACGGAGGCGTTCGACCTGGCGGAGCGATTCCAGACGCCCGTGTTCGTCATGACGGACCTCGACCTCGGCATGAACAACTGGATGGCCGACCCGTTCCCGTATCCCGAGAAGCCGATCGACCGGGGCAAGGTCATCCGGACCGAGGAAGAGCTCAAGGCGCACATCTCGAAGTTCAAGGAGTTCGCCCGCTACCGCGACGTGGACGGCGACGGCATCCCGTACCGCACGCTCCCCGGCCAGATCGACAACATGGCCGCGGCGTTCTTCACGCGCGGCTCCGGGCACACCGAGCGCGCGACCTACTCCGAGCGGCCCGAGGACTACAAAGCCAACATGGACCGCCTCGCCCGCAAGTTCGAGACGGCGCGGCGCCACGTCCCGCGTCCGGTCGTCGACGGGTCGGGCGCCCGCGTCGGCGTCCTCGCGTACGGCTCCTCCGACTTCGCGGTGCAGGAGGCGCGGCACCTGCTCGCCCGCAAGGGTCTGCGCACGGACTCGCTCCGCCTGCGCGCGCTCCCGCTGACTCCCGAGACCCTCGCGTTCATCGCCGCGCACGACCGCGTCTACGTCGTGGACCAGAATCGCGACGGCCAGATGCACGACATCCTCCGGCTCGAGGTGCCCGACGCGCACGTCGCGAGGCTCCGCTCGATCCGCCACTACGACGGCTTCCCGCTCGACGCCGAAACGGTCGTCGAAGGCATCGAAGCCGGGGAGAAGAACTGATGGCCGCCGAAGCGCCTCCGAAGACCGCCCCCGCCAACCGCATCGGCCTCGGCGTCAAGGACTACGGCGGGCTGAAGTCGACGCTCTGCGTCGGCTGCGGCCACGACGTCATCACGCGCCAGATCACGCAAGCCCTCTACGAGATGGGTGTCGCGCCGTACAAGGTCGGAAAGATGTCGGGAATCGGCTGCTCGTCCAAGACGACGGCCTACTTCGCCGACCGCGGGCACGGCTTCAACGCCGTGCACGGCCGCATGCCGGCCGTCGCGACGGGCGCGGCGCTGGCGAACCCGCAGCTCCTGTACCTCGGCGTCTCGGGCGACGGCGACACGGCCTCGATCGGCGCCGGCCAGTTCGTCCACCTCCTCCGCCGCAACGTGCCGATGGTCTACATCGTCGAGAACAACGGCGTCTACGGGCTGACGAAGGGCCAGTTCTCGGCCACCGCGGACCTCGGCTCGCAGCTCAAGACGGGAGTCGTCAACGACCTGCCGGCCATCGACCTCTGCGCGATGGCGATCGAGCTCGGCTGCGGCTACGTGGCGCGCTCCTTCTCGGGCGACATGAAGCAGCTCGTGGCGCTGATCAAGGGCGCGATCGCGCATCGGGGCACCGCGCTCCTCGACGTGATCTCCCCCTGCGTGACCTTCAACAACCACGAGAGCTCGACGAAGTCGTACAAGTGGGCGAAGGACCACGAGGAGGCGATCCAGGAGATCGGCTTCGTGCCGTACTTCGAGGAAATCCACGTGGACTACGACGCGGGAACGACGCAGGACGTCAAGCTCCACGACGGCTCGCACATCCGGCTGAAGAAGCTCCGCGCCGATTACGACCCGACGCAGAAGAAGATGGCATTCGAGCTGCTGCACGAGGCGTCGGAGAAGAACGAGTTCCTGACCGGCCTGATCTACGTCGAGCCCGAGAAGAAGGACTTCCTGTCGCTCCTCGGCCTGGCCGACGAGCCGATCGCGACGCTGCCGATGGAGCGCGTCCGGCCGCCCCGCGAGGCCCTGGCGGCGATGATGGACGAGCTGCGGTAGGAAACGGGAAGATTCCCCTCCCCTCCCGCGTTGCCCCGGACGACCCGATGAGACCCTCGCCGCGCGCCGCGCTCTTTCTGACGGCCCTCCTGGCCGCGGCCGCAGCCTTCGTACCGGCCGCCGACAAGTCACAGTCCGACGTCAAGAAGAAGCCGACGCCGGGGACGGCGCAGAACAACTGCAAGACCTGTCTCGAGCGGCGGCCGATCCTCGACGGGTCACGCTTCACGGATTCGACGACCTACGAGGCCGACGCCCCGGCGGCCTACCGCGTCGCGCACGAGATCCCCGCCACGCTCGACCGGCTGCACTGCTTCTGCGAGTGCGCCGAGAGCGCCCGCTTCCACCACAAGACTCTCTTGACCTGCTTCACCGACGATCACGCCGCCGGCTGTGGCATCTGCATCAAGGAGGCGCTCCTCGCGAGAGATCTCAAGCAGAAGGGCGCGCCCGACGACGAGATCGCGAGCCTCGTCCACGGGATGTTCAAGACCGAGGGCCACCCGCCCATCCCGCCCCGCGCGGCGCACTGAGGCGCTGAGGCGCTGAGCTGACGCGCGCCGCGCGCTCGCCCGCGCGGACGAATCCCTACCGCAGCCGCTCGAGCGGCGTCCGGACTCCCGCCAGGTCGTGGTAGCAGACCGCGCCGCGGGCGAAGAAGTGGAGGACGGCCGACTTGCGCGACAGCTTGATGTTGCGCCGCGGCGACCCCGCATGGATCAGGTTCGCGTGCCACACGAGGACATCGCCCTTCTTCGGCAGGAAGGCCTCGCGCAGCAGACCCTCCTCGGCGATGAGCTTCTGAATCGCGGGCTCGTAGCGCTGGTTGTAGACGTCGTATCCCTTCTCGCGGAACTCGGCGGCCGAGATTCCGAGTGACAGGCTCGACAGGTACGGCAGGCGGTGGCTTCCCGGGTAATAGACGACGGGCCCGCAGTCGGGGTGGATGTCCTCGAAGGCCACCCAGGCCGCCGCGAGATACCCGACCGGGTACGTCGTCATGTGGACGGCGTCGGAGTGCTCGCTCTGCTCGCTCCCCTTGTGCGAGACGAGCGTCTGGTACGGCACGGCCTCGCGCCCGAAGAGGAGCGACATCCAGCGCCGGAGGCCTTCGTCGCGCAGAAGCGCGTTGACTTCCGGAATCAGCAGGTGCGAGTCGAGCGACCGGCTCGGGTGCGGATCCTCGGGATTGCGGAAGGGCTCCGGCTGGAGCGAGAGCCTCCCCTCGGCGACGGCTTTCTCGTAGGCCGACCAGATGCCGTCGAGGCGCGCGGCGTCGAAGAAACGCGGGAGCACGGCGAACCCGCGCGTCGCCCAGCCGCGGCAGACCTCCGCCTCGCCCGTCGTCAGCTTGCCCGCCGCGAGGCGGCGATCGATCCGGTCGAGCGCGTCCGGCTCGTCGAGCCAGGGACGCGGACCCGAATCCGGGAAGCTCTCGAGCTTGAAGTCGCCGATCGCGTCGAGATCGACCGCCTCGTCCGCGAAGTACCGGGCCCGGAAGCTCGCCTTCGCCGGATCGAACGAGCGCAGGTACGCTCCGGTCCACCGAAGGCGCTCGGAGAATTCGCGGCGAAGATCTCGAACCATCCGGCGAGCCGGCTATCCTGCCGCGGGCGTCTGTCCCGACGCGGCCTTCTCCGCCTGTGACGGCGCGTTGAGCGGCCCGGGACCCGCGGACCGGTCGGCGAGAGACGCCGCCTTCTCCCGCAGCTTCGACCGTTCGCCGTCGCCCGGCACCACCGGAGCCGACGACGCGTCGGTCGGCGGATTGGTCCCGTCGCCCGGATAGTACGGCCGGTAGCCGTACCCGTCCTTCACCGGAAGACCCGGTTTCTCGATGAGCTTGTCGATCCCGAAGACCGCTTCCTCCCGCGAGAAGAACGCCAGCTCGTAGTTGCGCGTCATCCAGATCGCGTCCTTCGGGCAGGCGTCCACGCAAAAGCCGCAGAAGACGCAGCGGAGCATGTCGATGTCGAAGACGACGGGGTATTTCTCGTACGCCACCTTCGGATGCTCGCCGGCCACGATCGTGATGCACTCGGCCGGGCAGGCCTGCTGGCACATGTAGCAGGCAACGCACTTCAACGAGCCGTCCTCGCGCGTCTTCAGGATGTGCTTGCCGCGGAAACGCCCCGAGTAGTCGCGCTTGCGCTCCGGGTACAGGATCGTCGGCATCCGCTTCATGTCCGTCAGGTTCCGGACGAGGTGGCGCAGCGTCACGCCCATGCCGCGGAGGATCTCGGGCAGATAGAGGCGCTGCCAGAACGTCAGCTTCGCGGGAGACTGGCGGGAGACGTCGACGACGCCGCTCATCGGTCGAGCTCTCCCGCGATGACGTTGAGCGTCCCGAGCGTCGCGATCATGTCGGAGACCGTCCCGCCCAGGATCATCTTCTCGAACGCCGCCATGTTGGGAAAGCACGGCGGCCGGACCTTCAGTCGGTAGGGCCCGCCGCGGCCGTCGGAGACCGCGTAGAAGCCGAGCTCGCCGTTGACGCCCTCGATCCACTCGTAGCGCTCGCCGGCCGGCACGCGGATGCCCTCCATGACGAGCTTGAAGTGGTAAATGAGCGATTCCATGTCGTGGTAGACGGCGTCCTTGGGCGGCAGGACGACGCGCCAGTCGTCGGCGTTGACCGGGCCCTTCGACGGGAAGATGTCGAGGGCCTGGCGGATGATCTTCAGCGACTGCCGCATCTCCTCGATCCGCACGAGGTAGCGCGAGAAGTTGTCGCCGTCGGTCGCGACCGGGACGTCCCAGTCGAACTTGTCGTAGAAGTCGTAGGGCCGCGCGCGGCGCACGTCGTACGGCACGCCGGAGGCGCGGAGCATCGGGCCCGTGAACCCCCACGCGATCGCCTGCTCCTTGGTGACGACGCCGGTGCCCTGGAGGCGGTTGCGGACGATGCGATTGTTGCGCACGAGCCGCTCGACGTCGTCCAGGAACCGCGGAATGAGCTCGAGGAGCTCCCGGCAGCGCGGCACGAAATCGTCGGGGACGTCGATCGCGAGCCCGCCGACGCGCACATAGGAGACGGTCAGGCGCGCGCCGCAGCAGGCCTCGATCAGGCTGTAGAAGCTCTCGCGGGGCTGGTACAGGTAGATGAACGCCGTCAGCGCGCCGATGTCGACGAGGTTCGCGCCGACGCAGACCGCATGATCGACGATGCGCGAGAACTCCGACAGGATCGTGCGCACGAGCTGCCCGCGTTCCGGGATCTCGACGCCGAGCATCTTCTCGACGGTGCGGACGTAGCCGACGCCGTTGACCATCGCGGAGACGTAGTTGAGGCGGTCGGCGTACGGGATGACCTGGTTCCAGTGATGCGTCTCGGCCATCTTCTCGAAGCAGCGGTGGAGATAGCCGATGATCGTCTCGGCGCGGATGATCCTCTCGCCGTCGAGCCGCGCGAGGAGATGGATGATCCCGTGTGTGGCCGGATGCGACGGCCCGATCGACAGCGTCTGTGTCTCGAAGTGGCCCGCGCGCTCGCCGGTCTCCTTCGCCCACTCCGGCACCCGGAGATCGCTCTCCTCGTAGAACCAGCGCTGGCCGGGCGCATAGTCCTTGCGCAGCGCGTGCCCGACGAACGCGTCGTGGCACAGAAGGCGGTGGAGGTTCGGGTGGCCCGTGAAATCGAAGCCGAAGAGGTCGTAGGCCTCGCGTTCGTACCAGTTGGCCGCCGGCCAGATCGACTCGACGCTCGGGAGCTCGGGCTGGGCGTCGTCGGGCAGCGCCACGCGGACGCGCGCGTGCTCGTTGCGCGCGAGCGAGTGCAGGTGCGCGACGGCCTCGAAGCGCGTCTTCGCCCCCGGCCTCCGGAGGTTGTCGACCCCCGCGAGGTCCAGGAAGAGGTCGTAGCGGCACTCGGGGTCGTCGCGGAGGAAGCGCGCGAGCGCGAGCCAGTCGGCCGGCGCAACCTCGATTGTCGGAAGGTCCCGGTCCTGGACGGCGACGCGGCCGCCGAGCGGCGAGGACGCCAGGCGTTCGGACAGCTTCTCGGCCGCGGCCGAGAGAACCGGCGCCGCCGCCGTGCTCACGAAGGCTGCTCCGCGGCGAACCGGGCCGAGCGGCTGTCCCGGGACTTCTCACCCGAGGCGATCTTCTTCTGCAGCTCGATGATCGCGTAGATGAGCTCCTCGGGCGTCGGAGGGCAACCCGGCACGTACACGTCCACCGGCACGATCTCGTCGATCCCCTGCGTCACGTGGTAGGCGCGGTAGAAACCGCCCGACGACGCGCAGACGCCCATCGAGATGACCCACTTGGGCTCGGGCATCTCGTCGTAGATCCGCCGCAGGATCGGCGCCATCTTGTCGGTCACCGTGCCCGCCACGATGAGGAGGTCGGCCTGCCGCGGCGAGAACCGGATGACCTCGGAGCCGAACCGGGAGATGTCGTAGTGCGCCGCGGCGACGGACATGAACTCGATGCCGCAGCAGGCGGTGGCGAAGGGGAACGGCCAGAGAGAGTTCTTCCGCGCCCAGGCCACCATGGTCTCGAGCCGGGTCGTCAGAAAATCCGTGCCTCCCCCGCCGCCGGTCGTCTTGGGGTCGAAGGCCGGGAGCTTCGGCTTTCCGAAGGCCATCGGCCCAATCTTATACTGGCGCCCGTCTCCCTCATTTTCTTCTCGCCGCGCGAGGAGTCTCAGCGAGGTAACCGAGCGGAGGAGCCTCGCGCCGCGGGAGCCGGTGCGCCGCAGGCGCAGATTCGCGAGCAAGCGACGGCGACGGTTACCCGAAATTCACCGTATAAGCGAGAGACTTCAGGTCCTTCATCCGGTCGAGGTACACGAAGCCGTCCAGGTGGTCGATCTCGTGCTGCAGGACCCGCGCGTGGTACCCGGACGCTTCGAAGCTGATCGGCCGGCCCGAGCGATCGAGCGCATGGACGCGGATGGTCTCGAATCGGGGCACGGCACCGCCCCAGAGGAAGGGAACGGACAGGCATCCCTCGGAGTCCTCCTCGCGCTTCTGCCCCACCCCCTCGTAGGTCGCGTTGAAGAGGGCGGTCAGCGGGACCTCGGGCTCCTGGCGCTTGCGCTTCTCGGGATGGACCTCGTACAGAAACACACGCAGCGGCGTGAAGACCTGCGGCGCGGCGATCCCCGTCCCGTCGTACTCGCGCATCGTGTCCTCGAGGTCCGAGAGGAACGGCTCGTAGTCGCCCCGCGCGACCGCCTCCGGGTCGACGGCCGTGGACTTCTGCCGCAGCGTCTTCACGCCGAGCTTGGCGACTTTGAGGATCATGGAGAAAGTTATCAGCTCTCGGCTCGTCAGCTCTCCGTCCCGACACCCTTGGCCTTCTGGCTGAAAACCGACGACTGACGGCTTTCCATCATGGTGCCCAGGGACGGAATTGAACCGCCGACACACGGATTTTCAGTCCGTTGCTCTACCGACTGAGCTACCTGGGCGCGCCGGGGCGCGGAAGTCTAGCTGAAAGCGACCCCTCGAACAACCGCGCGGGAATTCGCGCGCCGGACCGCGGGTTTTGCGGCAGGATGCGGACCCCTCTCTTTTCGAATCGCCGGACGTCTGCCGCCGCGGCGCTGACGTCGGCGCTCGCCGTCGCCCTGGCCCCCGGCCTCGCGGCCCAGCCGGCGCCGACGAGGACGCCGGTCGTGCGCACTCCGGGAAATGCCGACTGGGCTCCCAACATCGCCGCGGCGCGCGACCGTGCTGCCCGCGACAAGAAGCTCGTCTTCATCGAGCTCGACGACAAGGAGTGCGGCAACTGCCAGCGGATGGACGCGCTGCTCTACCCCGCCTTCGACTTCGAGGCCCTCCTGATCGGCATGGTCCCCGTCAAGGTGCGTCTCGATTCTTTCGACGGCAAGACGACCGCTCACCGCTACGAGATCGACGAGGCGCCGTCGATCCTCGTCGTGACGGCGGAGGGGCGGCTCGTCTTCGTCATGCAGGGATTCCAGAACGCGCCCGAGTTCTACCGGCACATCCATCACGACCTCGACGCGTACCGCGCCTTCTCGAAGAAGATCGATGCGCAGGACGTCGCGACGCTCCCGGCCGCCGAGGCGCTCGCGACGGGCCGGCAGCTCTTCCAGGCGCGCGATTCCCGCGCGGCGCTGCCGCGCCTCGAGCGCGTGGGCAAGGCGCCGGACGCGACACCGGCGATGCGCGAAGAGGCCCTCGAGATCACCGCGACGGCGCAACTCGATCTCGGACAGTCGGCGGCCTCGCGCCAGACGATCGAGAAACTGATCGCCACGACGAAGGATCCGGACCGCCGCGAGCGCGCGGAGCTCTTCCGCGCCCAGATTCCCCTCTCGGAGGACAAGCCGGCCGAGGCGCTCGCCCTCTTCCAGGCCTTTCTGAAAGAGCACCCGCAGTCGAAGTACGCCAGCGGCGTCGACGCGATGATCCAGAAGCTCCAGCAGGGAAAGGCGAAGTGACCGGCCGCCGCCGGCTCGCAATCGCACCGACCGCGCTCCTGGCGCTCCTCGTCTCGGCGGCGATCGCCAACGCGGCCGAGCCTCTGCTGACCGTCCGGGCGCGCCTCGACACCCAGGGCGCGGGGCGCGGCACCCTCCGCCTCGAGGCGACGCTCGCCGAGGGCTGGCACGCCAACAGCCACGCGCCCTCCGAGGAATACCTCATCCCGACGGCGGCGCGGCTCGTGCCCGCGGACGGCATCTCGTTCGGCGAGGCCCGATACCCGGACGGCGTTCTGCGGAAGTTCGCCTTCTCCGAGAAGCCGCTCTCCGTCTACGAGAAACAGTTCTCGATCGAGGTGCCGGTCACGTGGTCGGGGGCGACGGCCCCGGAGATCTCGGGCACGATCGAGTACCAGGCCTGCAACGACCGCCAGTGCAACCCGCCGGCGTCGGCCGCGTTCCGCGCGACGGCGTCGACCCCGTCGGCCGGAGCCGCCGCAGGAAACCTGCCCGGCGGCGCCGTGGCCCTTTCGCAGGGCGCATCGTCCGCTCCCGCGGCCGCGCCGGCGCCCGGAGGGGGCAGCGACTTCGGCGCGCTCCTCGAGCGAAAGGGACTGCTCGGCGCGCTCCTCATCGTGTTCGGCTGGGGGCTTCTCCTGAACCTCACGCCGTGCGTCTATCCGGTGATTCCGTTGACGATCGGATTCTTCGGCGGACAGAACCAGGGGCCCGGGCGCGGCGGGCGCGCGTTCGGCCTCGCGGCGCTCTACGTGCTCGGCATGGCGACGATGTACTCCGCGCTCGGCGTCGCGGCCGCCCTCTCGGGACGCCTCTTCGGCGCGGCTCTCCAGTCGCCGTGGGTGCTCGCAGCCGTCGCCGCCGTCCTCGTGGCGCTCGCGCTCTCGATGTTCGGCCTTTTCGAGATCCGGATGCCGTCGTCGTGGATGCAGAAGGCGGGCGCGCGCGCCGGAGCGGCGGGAGCGTACGGCATGGGGCTGCTCGTCGGCGTCGTGGCCGCGCCCTGCATCGGACCCGTCGTCCTCGCGCTCCTCGCCTTCGTCGCCGCCCGCCAGGACGCGGCGTTCGGCTTCCTCGTATTCTTCGTGCTCTCGCTCGGTCTCGGGCTGCCCTACCTCTTCCTCGCCGCCTTCTCGGGCAGCCTCTCGCGCCTGCCGCGCGCCGGCGAGTGGATGGAGGGCATCAAGAAGATCTTCGGCTGGGTCCTGCTCGCGATGGCGGCGTACTTCCTGCGCACCGTCCTCCCGGCCCCGCTCGGCGCGTGGCTCCTGCCGGCCGTGCTCGCGGCGGGAGCGCTCTTCCTCGCGTTCGCCGGGCGGCGCCTCGGCGGGCTCGCGACCGGCGTGCGGGTGGCGGCCGTGGTCCTGATGATCGGGGCGGCGGCCTTCTTCGCTCCGCGACGCGCGGCCGCGGCCTCCACGCCGGCGTGGAAGCCCTACGCCGCCGAGACCGTCGCGAAGAGCGGACGCGCCGCGGTGGTGGATTTCGCCGCGACCTGGTGCATCCCGTGCCTCGAGCTCGACGAGAAGACCTTCTCCGATCCCCGGGTGCGCGAGGCGCTCGCGCAGCGCGACCTCTGGAAGGCCGACATGACGCGGACGGCCGCGCCGGAGGTCGTCGCGCTGGCCGACAAGTACCGGATCCTCGGCGTCCCCACGGTCCTCTTTCTGGACGCCCAGGGGCGCGAGCAGGAGGAGCTGCGCCTCGTGGGATTCGAGGGACCGGACGAGTTCCTCAAACGTCTCGCAAAGGCTCCGTAGTCCAGATCAGCCGCCGCTTCTCCGGATTCGCGGCGCGAGGAGTCTCCCGAGGTAATCGAGGGAGGAGCCTCGCGCCGCGGGAGCGAGCACGTCGCGAGGGATCAGGCGAGCGGTCGAGGCCCTTTGGCCGAGCCGATCGCCGGTGCGCACGAAGAGCGCAGATCCCGAACGACGGAGCGAGCGACGGTTACGCTGGCAGGCGTCCCATCTTCTTCAGCGCTTCCTTGGCGGCCTTGCGCTGCGCCTCGCGCTTTGAGGAGCCCTTCCCGTAGGCAAACGGATCCCCGTCCCAGTACACCTCGACGACGAAGCACTTCTCGTGGTCGGGCCCGTATTCGTCGACGACGCGGTAATCCGGCAGCGGCAGCCCGAGGCTCTGCGCCGTCTCCTGGAGCGCCGTCTTGTAGTCGTGGAACGACAGGTCGCCGACGTCGATGCCCGCGACGTCCGGCGTAAACGTGCGCCGCACGAAGGCCTCCGCGGCCGCCAGGCCGCCGTCCAGATAGACCGCCGCGACGACCGCCTCGAAAGAATCCGCCAGGAGCGACAGCTTCTCCGAGCCGCCCGAGCGAGCCTCGCCGGCACCCATCCGCAGGTAGCGGCCGAGCGAGAGATCGCGCGCCTTGGCCCCGAGTGTCGTGGCCGAGACGAGATGGGCCTTGATCTTCGAGAGCGCGCCCTCCTGCAGGTTCGGGAACGCGCGGTAGATCAGATCCCCGACGACGAAGCCCAGGACCGTGTCCCCCAGGAACTCCAGCCGCTCGTTGTTCGGGGCCCGCAGGTCCCGCTGCTCGTTCGAGAAGGACCGGTGCGTCAGCGCCCGCTCGAGGAGCGAGGGGTCGCGAAACGTGTAGCCGATCCGCTCCTGCAGGCTGCCGACGGTTTCCGAGACCGCGCCGCTCACGTCATCCTCCCCGAAAACTGGTGCCGGAGGCCGGACTCGAACCGGCACGGGCCTTTCGGCCCTCGGGATTTTAAGTCCCGTGCGTCTACCAAAATTTCGCCACTCCGGCGCGGCATCCCGTTGTCGCTGCGAGGCCGCCGCCGCAACGCCCGGCGAAGGGCCCCGTTCTCTACCGCCGGACGCCTAAGACGAAGTGGAGGCGACGGGCGGATTCGAACCGCCGAATAAAGGTTTTGCAGACCTCTCCCTTAACCACTTGGGTACGTCGCCCTGAATCGACGCGCATTTTACCAAGCATCGCCGAAGGACCGGCGACTCTCAGCGCGTCCGGGCCGCGGGGCGAGCGGCCCGCGCGGCGGGGTCGGCGGGGCCGGCCGGGGCGGAATAGCTTCGCATCAGCCCGGTCACGACGCCCTGCACCGTCACGTCGTGGGCGTCGTACGTCAGGGCCTTCATCGACGCATTGGCCGGCTGCAGCCGCACGCGCGACCCGTCGCCGTAGTAGCGCTTGAGGGTTGCCTCCCCCCGGACCAGGGCCACGACGGTCTGGCCGTTCTGCGCCTGCGACCGGCGCGCCACGATCACGAAGTCGCCGTCCCGGATGCCGTCCTCGATCATCGAGTCGCCCCGCACGCGGAGAACGAAGTGCTCTCCCCTTCCGAGAAGCGAGGCCGGCACCTCGATCGCTTCTTCGTCCGGGAACGGCTCGATCGGCCGCCCGGCGGCCACGAGCCCGAGAAGCGCCACGGCGCGCGAGCCGACCGGCTCCGACGGCGCGATCCCGCGGCTGCGGTTCCACTCCCGCGACAGCGCTCCCTTCTCCTCCAGCCGCTTCAGGTGCTTCTGCACCGTGCCGAAGGAGGAGAGACCGAAGCGCTCGCGGATCTCGCGCTGCGTCGGAGAGATGCCCTGTTCGAGCCGGTAGGACCGGATGAAGTCCAGGATCTCCTTCTGCCGCTTCGTGAGATTCATGCTCCGCCTAATAAAATTCGGAAATTACTCGACCTGTCGAAATTAAATTAGGCCGACGGAGCCATCGCGGTCGTTCCATGGCCTGAGGAACGACCCGTCGGCCTGACGTCTCACCATAGGCGTAAATGAGGCGCAAGTCAAGCGGGCGTCCCCGGCAGCTCGATCCGGATCGACGCGTCGCACACCGGGCAGACGACGAACCATTCCTTCGAGTCGGGAGCGAAGGTCGCCAGGTGCGACCTTTCGACCTCCGTCCGCTTCGTGCCGGCCGGCCACGCGCCGACCGGAAAGTCGAAGCGATGAATGAACTCGCGCGTGGACGTGTCGATCTCCCCCGTCACGCGCGTTCCGCATCGCTTCGGGCACTCCGCTTCGACTTTCGTCTTCATATCGAGATCGGCCTCGATCCCACGTCGAGGCCGGCGGAGCGCGACTCTACACCCGGCCATGCTCCTGGTTCGGATGCATCAGTTCCGGCACGAGCCTCGGGGAGATGCTCAATCCGATGGAGGAAGCCGCCGTGAGCACCCTGCGACGCATTCTTTTCGCGACCGATTTTTCGCCGGCTTCTCGAAGGGCGTTCGAAGAGGCGATTTCGGTGTGCCGACAGAATGCCGCCGAGCTGGTGCTGGCTCATGTCTATCGAACACCGGGCACGCTGCCCGCCGAAATGGCGCTCACGCCCGACACCGTCGAGCAAATCGACGCGAAGCTGTCCGAGGCCGCGGGCATGCGTCTGCGCACGCTGCTCGAAGAGGCCGGGCGCGCCGGGGTCCGCGGACGAATCCTGCTGCTCTCCGGAGCGCCGGACGAGGCCATCGTCGAAGCCGCCCGCGAGACTGGTGCGGACATGCTCATTCTCGGCACGCACGGCCGCACCGGTGCCGCACGGCTTTTCCTCGGCAGCGTCGCGTCGAGAGTCATCGCCACCGCGTCCTGCCCCGTGCTCACGGTGCGGGCCGCATAGAACGAAGAGCCGCGGAGACGCCGTTGCACCGCTTCGGCATCCTGTTTCGAGTGGCGATGACCGCCATCGGACGCAACAAGACGCGCTCGGCGCTCACGGCGCTCGGCATCATCATCGGAGTCGCCTGCGTCCTCACGATGATCGGCATCGGCCAGGGTTCGCGGGCGGCGATCGCGTCGCAGATTTCTTCCCTCGGCACGAACTTCCTCCTCGTCCTCCCCGGCGCCGCGACCCAGTCGGGCGCGCGGATCTTCACCGGGCAGCCGACGCTGACCGAAGACGACGTGGCCGCGGTGGCCGCGGAGTGCCCGTCGGTGGCGTACGTCTCCCCGTTCTCGATGACGGGCGCGCAGGTCGTCTTCGGCGACCAGAACTGGGGCACGAGAATCCAGGGCGTCGGCGTGGACTGGGCGTGCGTCCGCTCCTGGAACGCGGCGCGCGGCGACTACTTCGGCGAGGCGGAGGTCCGATCGGCGGCCCGGGTGTGCCTGCTCGGCTCGACCGTCGCGAACGCCCTGTTCGAGCGGCGACCCCGTCGGCGAGATGGTTCGAATCAAGAACATTCCCTTTCGCGTCGTCGGCGTGCTCGAGACGAAGGGCGCCAGCCTGACCGGACAGGACCAGGACGACACGGTGATCGCCCCTTACACGACGGTGATGCGGGTGCTCAAAGGCGCGACGAAGATCGACGCCTTCCTCGCGTCGGCCGTCTCCCCGGACGCGGTCGAGGCGGCTCAGGCCGAGATCGAGGCGCTTCTGCGCCAGCGGCATCGGATCCGCCCGGGAGCGGACTCGGACTTCATCATCCGATCGCAGCAGGAGATCTCGCAGGCGGCCGAGCAGACGTCGGGAACGCTGTCGCTGCTCCTCGCGACGGCGGCATCCATCTCCCTCGTGGTCGGCGGCATCGGGATCATGAACATCATGCTCGTCTCGGTGCACGAGCGGACGCGCGAGATCGGTCTGCGGCGGGCGCTCGGCGCGCGCCGGCGCGACATCCTGACGCAGTTCCTGGTCGAAGCGCTGACCCTGTCCGTCGGCGGCGGGATCTTCGGAATCGTCGTGGGCATCGCGGCGTCCCGGTTCGTCGCATGGAAACAGGGGTGGCCGATCGGCCTGTCGCCCTCCGCCATCGCCGTCGCGTTCGGCTTCGCCGCGAGCGTGGGGATCCTCTTCGGGTTCTTCCCCGCTCGCCAGGCTTCGCGCTTGAAGCCCATCGAAGCGCTGCGGGCGGAGTGACGCCCGACCGCCGGGCGATCGCTATCAACTCCTAGGCGTGCCGAGGAAGCGTCCCGAGCCGAGGCACCTTGTCCAGGTACTTGACGCAATACCAGCAGGGAAAGTGATCGAGCTCCGTGAACTCCCCCCGGGAGACCCGCTCCCGTTTGTCGGCCAGGTAGAGCGCGACCCGCGCCCGGAACCGCCGGCACGCCTCCCCGAGGCTGAGATCCCGCAGGTTGCCCACCAAATCCGTGCCCGCCGTTCCCCCTTCGTAGCCCGAGAGCTGGCAACAGAGAGTGAGATTCCCGCGGTAGTCGAGATTGAACTCCTCGAGCTCCAGCGGGCCGCACGGGAAGAAGGGCGACTCGCTGAAGTATCCCGGGCCCATCGTGACCGGCAGCGGCGCTGTCTTCTGCAGGCGCCAGATCCCGGCTTCCGTCTCCCGGCGCTCCTGCGGGCTGAGATCGAGGCCGGCCGCGGCCGTATCCGGCGTCGGCATCACATGGCCGAAGCGAACCGCCCGGCTTCCCAGCCGCGCGGCCAGCGAGACCATCTCTTCGACCTCGCCGCGGTTCCGAGCCGTGAGGACCATGTTGATCGTGAACGGAAGATCCCGCGCGACGCAGACCGTCGCCGCCCGCATCACCTGGCGGTAGGAGCCTTTTCCGCGCAACGCGTCGTGCGTTTCCTCGCGGGCGCCGTCCAGGCTGAACGTCGCGCCCTTGAACGCGGCGCGATGTCGAAGGAGCAGGCCGGTAGATCCTCGGCAGCGTGGATCCGTTGCTCACGAATCCGAAGGTGTACCCCGCTTCGGCGGTGCGGCGCACGATCTCCGCGAAGCTGCGATGCATCGTCGGCTCGCCGCCCGTGAACGAAAGGTGGTCGATGCCGCAGTCTCTTGCCTCCCGCAGCACTTTCTCGAAGAGCTCCAGCGACAAGTCGCCGGTGGCCGCGTGCCGCTCCCCGTAGCAGTGCGCGCAGCGGAGGTTGCAGCGGTTGGTCAGCTCGACGACGAGGCGAGACACGGACTTTCTCCTTCGAGCGGCGGCGAGAAGGCTCGAGAGGAGGCTCGCGTCCTCCCGGAGGTCGATTCCGGCGGAGAGCTCGTAGGCGCAGCTTGCCGCAGGAGAGCGTTCAGGGTCGCGAGGTGCGGCGCCATCGTCGCCCGGTCGAAGAGCTGCGAGCTGCTCTGGCCGATCAGGCGGCCGAGCGCCCCGGCGCGATCCAGGGGAATCAGGCGGCTGTGTCGCTCGCCCGACACGCGGGGGAAGAGGAGAACCCGAGGCATGCAGGCGGCGACGCGCCGGGCCGGGTAGGCCGTCTCGAGGCCGAGCCGCCGTCGAAGTCCCCCGCTCGCGATCCGGCCTTTCTTCCTCGAGCGGCATCTCCGGGTAATGGTCGAGCTCGGTTCCGACGACGTAGAAATGCTTCCGCAGCGCGAGCGCCTCGATGCCGTCCGGCCGGGCGCGAAGGAGCACCGCGTCGTCGGAGAGATAGCGCCAGCCGCGGCGGACGAGAGCGATCGAGAGCGTCGACTTGCCGCTGCCGGACTCGCCGACGAGGAGCCATCCCGCGCCGTCCTCGGCGACGAGGCCGGCCGCGTGGAGACCGTAGAGGCCCCTCGCTCGCAGGAGCTTGAGAAGCGCGAAAACCCAGAAGTTCTGCTGGAAGAGAAACGGCCTGCGGAAGAACGAAGGTGCGAGCCGGGCCTCGCCTCTGCCTCCCTCGGGATCGAGGCGGAGGCTGGACGCGCCGTCCGTCAGGTAGAAGCCGTCGTCGCTCTCGAAGCCCCGATAGCCATCACGTCGGAGAACTTCGCGGCCGTTTGGAGGCGGGTCGAATCGATCCTCGCCGAGACGAAGCGAGAGGGTGAAGCTCGACGGCCCGGAGGCGGGCTCTCTTCTCTCCCACGACAGCTCGCCGAGAATCCGATCCAGATCGACGTGAGGCGGCGCCTCCTCGACGCCCTCGACCTCCAGGGTCAGATCGTGAAAGGCGTAACGGGCCATCGCCGACCTCCCGGATTCGGCGTTCTTCTACGGGCTGAATTCGCCGAAGAAGCCGTTGCGCTTGCGCTTGCCCGTGACCTTCTCGAGATCCCCGTGCTTGGTCAGCTTCGGTTCGACGAAGGCGAGCTTGGGCTCCTCCCAGGCCTTCCGGTCCGCAGGCCGTGAAGGCGCGCCCGTCTCCCGCTTGCTTTTCTCCGACGTCTCTTCGTCCCTCTTCATCGTTCCCTCCTAGGTCAGCTGAGGTTCACCGATTCGCGGAAAGGGCGGAGCGGCCCGAGGCCGCCGCGTAACGAGTAGATCGTCCGGAAGTCCTCTGCCGGGTCCCTCTCTCCCAGAGAGTGTCCGTCGAGGGCGACCCAGCTGTGGCCGCCCAGGTCCTCTCCCTCTTTGCGGATTCCGAAGTGGATCTCGACGGGATGTCCCATCCGGGACAGGAAAGCGAAGAGGGCGAGCGACTGGCGCAGGCACTCTTCGGAAAAACCGGCGCACGGAAGATGCCGAGGAGGCAGACGCGCCGCACGATCTGCGCGACTCGCCGGGGATGGATCGCGCGGCCGGCGATCGGCGGCCGTCCGGACGAGGCCAGCCGCTCGAGAAATCGCGGCAGGGTTTGACGGCGCAGACGCAGCGGGAGCGAGCACACGAAGAGACCCACCCGAGCCGCGAGCCAGCACTCCGAAAGCGGCAACCGGAGCTCCTTCCCCGCCGCCGGCGAGGATATCACCGGCGTCGAGTCGGTAGGGACGTGCCGGCGGTGCGCACCAGGAATCGAGCTTCGCCTTCTGGGCCTCTCGCCCGGCAAGACGGGCGACCCGGCGTGGGTGACGCGCCAGGGCCCAGAGCCAGGGAGCGTAGCGGTGCAGGCGGCCCGCCAAACGCGTGAGAGAGAACGAGTTCGAGCCCCCGGTCGACAGCGCTCGTCCGATCGCCGCCGCTCGAGCCCTACGGCTTCGGCGCCGCCATCGAAGGAGCAGCTCCGCGGCTCCGCGGATGTCCCCTTTCTCCTCGAGAATCCTCTCGCGGGCGAGATCGAGAACGCCGTCGTCCGTCTCCGCTGCGCGTAGCGCGGCCAGGACGGTCGTGGGAACGTCGGCTCGAATCAGGTCCGCGGCCAGACGAAGAGGGACGAACGCGTACGCCGATGCGCCCGCCGCGGCGGCGAGCCGCTCGAACCGGGTCCAGTCGAGCCGGCTCGCCATAGTGCGGAGATGGCCGCGGCGATGTCGCACAGCGCGATCACTCCCCCGTTGAATCGGTGCCTGCAGAGATGCACGCAGAGGTGCAGAAGGAAGTCTTCCGGGCCGAGCACGAGGGCGTCGGCTCCCGCGATCGAGCGGCCTCGGCCCGCTCGAAGAGCGCCGGGATGTCCCATGCGGCCGGCCGCCCCGGCGGATCGAGATTCCAGTGGAGCTCGATCGGAATGTCGCCGGCGCCCGGACGCGCACTGCGGAAGACCCAGTGATGGTGGCGCCGCCTCAGTTCTTCCTTCGTCTGCGGGTCGTGTGCCGCTTCGTAGCCGATGCTTCGCAGCCGGCGCTCGGCCTCCTCCAGATCCTCCTCGCGGATCAGCAGGTCGATGTCGGCCATCGGACGAAGTGCCCGTTCGGCGATAGACCAGTTCCGCCAGCGCCGCGCCCTTCAGGACGATGACCGGCATGCGCTCCGCCGAGAGTGCCTCGAGGACCGACTTGAGCTCCCGGAACAGGACGGCGTTGCGGGCCGCCGTCGCGACGTACGCGCTCTTGAGGATCTGCAGCGCCGGCCGCGCGTCGGGCGGCAGCGGGACGCGTCGGAGGGCTGAGTAGACGAGCGGCCCGACCCGATTCTGGCAGGCGAGGTCGGCGGCACGCGGCCAGTCGATCCGCGCGCTCGAGACGTCCGGGGTCGGGCCTTCTCCCTCGCGGCCGATCAGCGCGGCGCGCGCGGAGGAAAACACGAGATGCCATTCCGGCGACAAGTTCACCGCCGGGAATTCTCCACCCGGAGCGTAGCGGCCCTGCGGCTATTCTGCCGCCTGCACCAGGTTCTGTTCGGCGAGCTTGCCGACCAGCTCCAGGACGCTCCGGTCCGCCGCAGCGGCATCGACCCGAAATTCGTCCTGCAGGAGACGGCTGATCTCTCTCAGCGAAAGCCCCGCTTGAGCCCCTGCCAGATCCGCATGCCCGTGAGATTGAGGCTGTAGTAGCTCTTGCTCTCCAGATGCAGCAACGCGACCTCGTTGCCGTCGAGCTCCGTATCGACGGCGTCCGGATGGGGGCGCAGCTTCTGGTCGAGCGAGAACGCGGGCCGCGATCGTCGTCATGGAATCGGCACTCCCCAGAGATCGACGAAGAAGCGAAACCGGCGGCGATTGTGCAGCCCGACGACGAACTCCGTCGTGAACGACTCGCCCGGCGAAAGGAGCTTGTCCGCGCCCACGTCGGGCGTCAACTTGGCTCCCACGCCGCTCGGGCTCCCGTCCGCGTTGAGAAGAACGTTTCCTTCGGACAGCTCGGTGACGACGAAGAAGGGCGTGTCGATGGGCGTCGAGCTCGTGTTCTTGAACGTCGCCCGGATCGTCATCGTCCCGGCCGGTCCGCCGGTCACGGGCGCATGGCTACGCGTCTGCGTGAGTGACACCAGCGTCACGAACTGATTCACGACTTCCGGAGTCGGGGCAGCCTCAACCGGGATGCAAGGCGAGAACTCCGACGTGCTCTGTTGACATCGGTCGCCGTCGCGGTGACGGACTGGCCGGCCGGTACGGCGACGGGCAGCGTGACGTCGAACTTGCGTTGCAGGGAGCGTTTCCGTCGAAGCCCTCGGGCGTGACATTCGTCGATCCGAGAAATGTCTTGCCTTCTCCGTATCCCGATGGATCGCAGGTCGGGTTGGCGAAGAACTCGATCCGGTACGCCGTTGTGGGGAAGCCGTCGAGCACCCCTCGGAGCCTGATGGCCGAGCCGGTTGCGACGGCGGTGGTGAGGACAGGGAAATTCATAGGCGGGTTGATGCCGACTTCGCAGATATCGACGTTGGGCCCGGGCCCGTAGTCTGCCGTATTGCTGACCAGATCGATTCCTAGACCTCGGTCCGCAACGGAACCGTCGCTCGTGTTGTCGAAGATCGAATTGCCGAGGATGGTCGGTCCGTCCCGATAGGCTCCATTTGCGGTTTGGTCTTTGGCCACGATCCCGCCGCCGATCGGGTCGCCGATTCCGTTGAATGCGATCGTGTTTCCGCTTATCACGCTATGCGCGCCACTCGTCTCGAGCCAGACTCCTGTCGATCGATTGCCGAGGGGAAGAACGCCGGAGACATCGGTGCCGATGAAGTTCCCGTGAATGCTTGCGGAAACGGTACCGCCGCCCGCGCCGAGCACGACGCCTCTGCCGGCATTCCCAGACACGACGTTCTCACCGATCTCCACACCGATATCGTTCCCGCTGAAGTCGATTCCGGACCCTCCGTTCGGAACCGCCTTGGTTCCCGTTATGTCGGTGCCGATGAAGTTGCCTCGAATGACCACGTCCCCGATGGAGTCGGAGCTCGACACTCCAGCGCCGCGATTGCCCGAAATCACATTGCGCGCGTCGGGCGTCGCTCCCCCGATCACCAGCCTCCTGACATCGGAAGGACCGACAAGCATGCCCATATCGTTCGGGAGCGCCACGGAACCCGCGGCATCGACGCCAATGAAGTTGCCGACGACGAAATTGTCTTGGAAGACGTTCAGAGCTTGGACGCCGGGTCCGCCGCAGCGGTTGATGACGAGACCGCGGATCGTATTCGCCTCCCCTTCCAACACGAAGCATCCCTTCCCGTTTCCGTTGATCTCGACGAGCAGAACGGCGTTGTCGCCCAGTCCCGGACCGTTCGTGTTGGGACTCGAGCCGGGCTGCGTGTAGCCGTCGATCGTCAGTTCCCCGGTTACCGTCGGGAGGTCCGAGTCGAGCTTGATCGTGTGGACGCCCGAACCGGGAATCGCGAAGTGGACCTTATCGACTACGGTGGCGTTCGCGAACGTGATCGCGTCGCGCAGCGTACAGGTCCCCGTTCCGCTCGTCGCGCAGCCGGGAGAATGAAGCGCATCCGAGGCGTCGTTGACGACGATGGCCCCCGCCTCGGCCGTCGTCTCGATCACTCCCAGCTTGACCCGGTTGCCGACGCCATCGTCCCGGGTTTCCACGCAATAGGAGTAGCCGGAAGGGCAATCCGCGGTGAACTGGAAACCCCGCGGCGCCGTCTGCAGGACCGCAGTCCACGACGTCGATCGCGCTCACTGCCGTGAGACTCTTCCCGACCTCGCGCGGACCGTCGGCCTTGCAGCGCGTCCCGGCGCCCGTGGCGCAAGGACCGTAGGTGCCCAAGTAGTCGCATAGCAGCGGAGAAAACAGGAGACCTATCGGAAAGCTCAAGCCGCCGCTGCCGCTGGCGACGAAGGTGCGCGGCATCCCTCCGCTCGTGCCATCGGCCCTCAAGACAGAGTTCTCGAATTCCGTCGTAATGTACAGATTACGGTCGGGTCCGAAAATGAGAGATACGGCGGTTTCGGAAAACGGCGGCACGAAGACGTCGATCAGACCGCCGGTCGTGCCATGAAAGCGTCTCACTTCGGAATCTCCGTTGGGCTGGTCGAGGACATAGAGATTCCCATCCGGTCCGAAGGTGAGGTCCACCGGCTCCGTTTCTGTCGCCGAGAAAACGCCGAGGAAGGCGCCCGTCGAGCCGTTGTACCGAAGTATCTGGTTCGTGTTGCGACTGGCGACATAGAGATTCCCGTCTGGCCCGAATGTCAGGCCTTCGGCGCCCGAAAGTCCGCCGCTACCGGCCGCGGAAACGAAATCGTCGATGAATGCGCCGGTTTGTCCGTCATAGCGAACGATGTGGCTTCCGGAAGATCCCGAGAAGCTAGAAACGTAGAGATTGCCGTCCGGCCCGAAGACGAGATCTGCGAGGCCTTCGCCGGACGCGAACGTATCCGCGAAGGCGCCAGTCCGCCCGTCGAAGCGGCGGACGAACGAACCACCGGCGCCGCCGAAGTTGTTCACGGCGACGTACAGGTTGTCGTCTGGTCCGATCGTCAGTTCGATGGGGTGATCGTCCGGAAGAGCAGTCGCGAAGACTCCCTGGAAGGCTCCGGTCACGTCGTCGTAGCGCAGGACCTGACCGGTGCTGAAGCTGGCGACGAGAAGATCGGCGCGACCCCGCGCCGGGAGAACAGCGAATACAACCAGCGCGACAAAGAATCGAATCGCAGCGAGGCGTAGAAACTCTCGCCTCCGCCAATCGGTTCTTGAAATTCGGAAAACCCTCGTGTCACCATGACCGCCCTCCCTGGCCCGGATGACGACGTGCCCTGAGGAGGGTCCTATTCGGGAGACTCGCCGAGGCCGAGCGCCGAACCGGTCAGCGAGAATCCTCTTGCCGCCACCTCTGCCGCGGATGATCAAAACAGATCATTTCGAGGCTTACGGCTCCGATCGCAGCGAAGCGAAGGCCCGGGCGGGCAGACGAGATCGCCACGCAACTCTTGGAGTTGCCGGAGAAGCTGCTCGAGGCGAGAGGATTTGAACCTCCGACCACTCGGGCCCGAACCGGCCGAGACCGGTCATCCCTGGCATCGCCTGAGCGCGATTGCTCGTGAATCGGCCGCTCGCGAGCTCCGCCGACCACGCCGGCTGTCTGGAGAACAGCTCCGTCTTGGCTCCGCCCTCCGGCTCCCTCGTCTCATCCCTTCATTGACAGCCGCGGACCCGGCCGTTACCCTCGGTTGCCTTCGGGCAGGGCACGATGCGATTCGATTGGAAGCCGGGCGCCCTCGACGAGCCTCTGACCGGACGGCGTTGGGAACCCCCGGAGATCCTGGAGCGCGTTTCCGCTCGTGCCGCCTTCTATCGCGCCCGCGGGCTCGGTCCACGTGATCGCGTGTTCCTCCACTTCGGGAACAACCTGGAGTTCTTCGTCGAGCTCCTCGCGATCTGGAGCCGGGGCGCTGCCGCGGCCCCGATCGATTCGAGGCTGACGGCGTTCGAGGTTGAAACCCTCGCCGCCTCGGCCGCGCCCCGATTCTCGGCCTGGCTCGGACCGCCGCCGGAGGAACTCGCCCGGAAACTCGCGGCGCGGGGGACCGAATCGGTGGACGTCGCGGAGCCCGTGGCCGGCCCCGGGAGCGCGAACCCGCTCGGGTGGGAGCCGCAATCCTCCGGGGAGGACGCGCTGATCCTCTTCACCTCGGGAACGACGGGCCACCCGAAGGGCGTCGTGCACACGCGCCGCTCGCTCGCGGCGCGCTGGAAGAGCCTCGAGAAATCGCTCGGCCTCGAGCGCTTACCGGAGGACGCTGTGCCTGCTGCCGACGCACTTCGGCCACGGGTTGATCTGCAACTCCCTCTTCCCCTGGCTCTCCGGACAGGACCTCTACATCCTCCCCCCGTTCCGCTCGGACATCTGATCAGATTGGGCGCCCTCATCGACCGCACGAGATCACCTTTCTCTCGTCGGTCCCGTCCCTCTGGAGGGTCGCTCTCCGCACGGCCGCGCCGCCCGCGGCGGCGCTCGCTCGAGCGCGTGTTCTGCGGGTCCGCCCCGCTCTCGGCGGCCCTCTGGAAAGACATACAGAATTGGGCCGGAACCAGGCAGGTCTGGAACGCCTACGGCATCACCGAAACGGCGAGCTGGCTCGCGGGCTCTTCACTCGAGGACGTGGTCCCCGAAGACGGCCTCGTCGGCGTCCGTGGGGCTCCGAGATCCGGGTCCTCAGGGCGGGGGCGCCGGCGCCGACGGAGGGAGCGGCCGAGCATGCGCGCCGGGAGAATCGGGGCACGTCTGGGTCCAGACGGCGGCGCTCATGCGCGGCTATCTGGAGCGCGAGGACCGCACGCGCGAGGTGGTTTCCGACGGCTGGTTTTCGACCGGCGACATCGGTCTTCTCGACCCGCGCGGGTGGCTGTACCTCCGGGGCCGTGAGCGCGAAGAAATCAACAAAGGCGGGATGAAGGTGTACCCGGGCGACGTGGACGCGGTCATCGAGCGCTACCCGGCGACACTCGACGTCTGCGCTTTCGCCGTCGAGGATCGCTCCACGGCGAAGACGTCGCCGTCGCGGTCGTGTTGAAGGACGCGGACGACGCCTCGCTCCGGGGGCTCCTCGAGTGGGCGAGCCGACACCTCGCGCGCCACCAGATTCCGCTGCGATGGTTTCTCCTGGACGAGATCCCGCGCACGTCGCGGGGCAAGGTCAATCGCGCCTCGGTCGCCGGACGGTGCGCCGGGCGCCGGCCGCTCGATCTGCGCGCGGCCGCCGGAAGCGGCGCGGAGTAGGGCCATTCCGTTCCGGCCGGTGGGGACGAAAGGGGGCCGAAGCGCGGGTTCCGAAGACCCGAAGAGGGAGCTCCTCCGTTTCCTGCGAGGGCTCGATCTCCCGCCGTCGGCCGAGATTACGGAAGAAACCTCGCTCCTGCGCTCCGGGCTCTTCGACTCGCTGGCGCTCTTTCACCTGACCGACTGGATCGAGAAGCGGCTCGGCGCGCCCATCGATCCGAGCACGATCGACCTCGTCGAGGAGTGGGACACCGTGCCGCGGATCCTCGACTTCCTGCGGAGACGCGGCGCCGACGGCGAGGGCCCGGTCTCGTGACGGCCGGATACGAAATCGTCCGCTATGCGCCGGAATTCCGGGAGGGCGTCCTGCGCCTCCAGACGCACCTCTGGAGTCCCGACGTCTCCGTCAACGACGCCTACTTCGCCTGGAAACACGAGGAGAATCCGCTTCAACCCGCGCCGCTCGCTTGGCTCGCCCTGCACGACGGGAAGGTCGTCGGGATGCGCAGTGCCTTCGCGACCCGCTGGGAGGCGGGCCGGCCGCCGGAACGCTTCGAGGCCTTCTATACCGACGACTTCGCGATCGCTCCCGATCATCGCAACCGGGGTCTCGTGTCGCGCCTCATGGAAACCGCTCTCGCGGACCTCGCGCGGGACGAGCGCGAGCTCCTGATCAATTTGAGCGCGGGCCCGGTCACGCTGCTCTCGTCGCTCGTGGATGGGTGGAAGAACGTGCTGCTGGCCGAACCGGTCGGCCGCCGGTCGGCTCGGGCCGCGTCGTTCGTGCGCCTGTATCAGACGCTGCGCCGCCTTCCCCTTCTCGCCGGAGGTCCGGCGCGTGCGGCGGCCCGAGCGGCGGGGATGAGCGAGCCCTTCTCTCGGTTCGACCGCGCGATCGCGCGGAGCGTGGGCCGGCTGACCTCGACCGTACGGGTCGAGCGAGGGCCTCGGGCCGAGCCGATGGCGGAGCTCGTCGCCCGTCTCCCGTACGACGGTCGCATCCGGCAAGTCCGAGACGCCCGCTATCTCGCCTGGCGCTACCGAAATCCGCTGCGCGACTACCGGTTCCTGTATCGCGAGGGGGACGGGCTCCATGGATACCTGGTGCTTCTCCTCGCGCACTCGCCACGACCGGCCGGCCGATTGTGCATCGCCGACTGGGAGGCTCGCGACGAAGCGACCCGGATGGAGCTGCTCGACGCCGCCCTCGCCTGCGGGGGGTTCGCGCAGCTCGTCGTCTGGTCCGCGACCGTCGAGGAACCGACGCGCCGGCTTCTCGAGAAACGGGGATTCCGGCCCGTCGACGGTGGGAAGACCGCGCGCGGCTACCCGGGCCTCCTCTTGCGTTCGGTCCCGCCGGGCCGGCTGCTCGCGGGCTGGGCCATCGGCGGACGCCGGCTGCTCGATAGGGATAGCTGGGACCTTCGCATGATCTATTCGATGCACGGCTAGCGCGGAGCGGCGAGCTTCTCTTGCAGGGTGCCGCGAACGACGAAGGGTTGACCCATGACGGGGTTGGTCGGGACGAGAGGATTTGAACCTCCGACACCCTAATCTCCTCCGCAAGCCGGTGCTGGGCGGGTTCGACTCAGGACAGCCCGCACCGGACTGACCGCGATTCCCTCATGGAATCGGTTGCCCCCAAAGATCCACGAAGAAACGGAACCGGCGCCGATTGTGAAGGCCGACGAGGAATTCCGCCGTGAAGGACTCGCCCGGCGAAAGGAGCTTGTCCGCACCCACGTCGGCGGTCAACTTGGCTCCGACGCCGCTCGGGCTACCGTCCGCGTTCAGAAGAACGTTCTCTTCCGACAGCTCGGTGACGACGAAGAAGGGCGTGTCGATCGGCGTCGAGCTCGTGTTCTTGAACGTCGCTCGGATCATCATCGTCCCGGCAGGCCCGCCGGTCACGGGCGCATGGATTCGCGTCTGGGTGAGGGAGACCATCGTCACGAACTGATTCACGACTTCCGGAGCCGGGGCGGCCTCAACCAGGATGCAAGCCGAGAACTCCGAGGTGTTGTTGTTGACATCGGTCGCCGTCGCAGTGACATATTGGCCGGGCGGTACGGCGACGGGCAGGGTGACGTCGAACGTTGCGTTGCAGGGAACATTTTCGTCGAAGCCCTCGGGCGTGACATTCGTCGATCCGAGAAATGTCTTGCCTTCTCCGAATCCCGATGGATCGCAGGTCGGGTTGGCGAAGAACTCAATCCGGTAGGTCGTTGAGGGAAAGCCGTTGAGCACCCCTCGGAGCCTGATGGCCGAGCCGGTTGCGACGGCGCTGTTGAGGACAGGGAAATTCATAGGAGGGTTGATGCCGACTTCGCAGATATCGACGTTGGACCCGGGCCCGTAGTCTGCCGTCTCGCTGACCCGATCGATTCCTAGACCTCGCTCCGAAACGGAACCGTCGCTCGTGTTGTCGAAGATCGCATTGCCGAGGATGATCGGTCCGTCCCGATACGCTCCATTTGCGGTTTGGTCTTTGCCCACGATCCCGCCGCCAATCGGGTCGCCGATTCCGTTGAATGCGATGATGTTTCCGCTTATCACGCTTTGCGGGCCACTCGTCTGGAGCCACACTCCTGTCGATCGATTGCCGAGGGGAAGAACGCCGGAGATATCGGTGCCGATGAAGTTTCCCTCGATCTTCGCGCGCACCTCTGTGAGCGCGATCCCTCTGCCGGCGTTTCCGGATATCAGGTTGTTCCTGATCTCCGCATCGCCAATCTCTGAGTTCTCGATTCCGGAGCTTCCGTTTGGTACAGCTTTCGTCCCGGTGACGTCCGTGCCAATGAAGTTGCCCTCGATGACGATAGGACCGGCAGGCGCCTCGGAAACCACTCCGGCGCCACGATTTCCCGATATCACGTTTCCGGCGCCAGGCGTCGCGCCCCCAACGCTGCTGGCGTCAGGAACACCGACACCAATGTCGTTTGGCAGCGGTTCTGTGCCGCTCGCATCGACTCCGATGAAGTTACCGACCACTTCGAGCGACCCCGCGACTCCGTAGCCGCTGTTGCCGGATATGACGTTCTTGTCCTCCGGCGACGTCCCGCCGACGACTCCGCCCCCAACGCCTCCCGCACTTGGACGTGCCAGCATGCCAGTCGGGTCGGTCCCGATGAAGTTGCCGCGGATGAAATCCGGGCCGGAGACTTGGGGGTCGGAATCCGAAATAAGCCCGAATCCCCTGCACCGGTTGATCACTAGACCGCGAACGGTATTCGCACCGCCGAGCAAAGAGAGGCATCCTTTCCCGTTACCGTTGATCTCAATCTGAAGAACGGCGTTGTCGCCCAGGCCCGGGCCGTTCGTGTTGGGGCTCGAGCCGGACTGCGTGTAGCCGTCGATGGTCAGGTCCTCGGCAATCGCCGGAAGGTCCGAGTCGAGTGTGATGGTGTGGACGCCGTCGCCGGCGATGTCGAAGTGCACCTCGTCGGCGCCGGAGTTTGCGTTTGCGAACGTGATCGCGTCCCGCAGCGTGCACGTTCCCGTCCCTAGGCTCGCGCAACCAGCGTCATGAAGCGCGTCGGATGAGTCGTTGACCACAATGATCGCTGCGCCGGCTCCGGCCGCAGCGAAAAGACCCGCGAAAGCGAAGATCACCGCTCGTAGGTGTGGTGACCGGTTCCTCTTGATGGAAGCAATCACTTCGACGACCACTGCTGAGATTCTGAGCAGGCCTCGCGCCGCCATACCATCCTCCTGCCCTGGAGCTGGATCGCGACAATGCATCCGGGGCTGGTCTTCCAGGGAGATCCGCCGAGACCGGTCGCGAACCAGTCAGCGGAAATCCTGTCGCTCCAGCCCGCTACCCAGAATGATCAAAAGAGATCATTTGAGGAGACAACGGCTAAGGAAGCCGCCCAAGCGGATTCGGGCTCGCAGACCCCTTCGGGCGCCACGCAACCCTTGGAATTGCTGGAGAAGCACTTCGCGTGTTGGAGCTACGAACGCCGCCGCCGGGGGCGGGTGCGAATCCCGGCCTAGGCATGTTTTCCAAAGGCATCTCGGGAGAGGTCCACCCAAAGGTCCACACCAGATTCTGAGGCCGCTCCCCCCTTGATGCCTGCTTTGCGGACCATAAGCTCGCGCCCGATCCGCTTCTTTGCAGGGTCCGCCGGAGACCCCGGCCGGAGACGACAGGATGTTTGGGAAGCTGCGTTGCGCAGCGGCGTGTGTTTTTCTTGTCGCAAGTGCGACGTCTGCGTTCCTCGTTGAGGCGCAAACGCTTCCCGCGGGTTTCCGCGACACGGTCGCCTTCTCCGGGCTGAGCAACCCAACAGCGGTGGCCTTCTCGCCGGACGGGCGTGTCTTTGTGGCCGAGAAGAGCGGCGTGATCAAAGTGTTTGCGAGCATGACGGCCACGGCGCCGACGGTCTTCGCGGACCTCTCCACGAGGGTCTACAACTACTGGGACCGGGGGCTTCTCGGGCTGGCGCTCGATCCGGGTTTTCCCGCCAGGCCCTACCTCTACGTTCTCTACACCTATGACGGCACGATCGGCGGCTCGGCTCCGAAGTGGGGCAAGGCGGGGGTCCTCTCCGATCCGTGCCCGAGTCCGCCGGGAGCCACAACGGACGGCTGCGTCGTGAGTGCACGTCTGTCGCGTCTGCAGGCCTCCGGCAGCGTGATGACCGGTTCCGAGCTGGTGCTCGTTCACGACTGGTTCCAGCAGTTTCCGAGCCACTCGATCGGGAGTGTTTTCTTTGGCAGCGACGGCGCTCTCTACGCCAGCGGTGGCGATGGGGCGAGCTTCAACTTTGCCGACTACGGACAGAAAGGCAATCCCTTGAATCCCGGCGGCGACCCGCCGGTTGGCGTCGGCAGCGCGCAGACGCCTCCGACAGCCGAAGGGGGCGCGTTGCGCTCCCAGGACCTGCGTAGTCTGAGCGACCCCGTGACTCTGGACGGGACGGTGATCCGGGTCGATCCGGCCACGGGTGCGGGACTCTCGGGGAATCCTTTTTTCGGCAGCCCGGACGTGAACGAGCGTCGCATCGTGGCCTACGGTCTGCGCAACCCATTCCGCATGACGGCGCGCCCGGGCACCGGCGAGATCTGGGTCGGCGACGTCGGCTACAACACCTGGGAAGAAATCAACCGCATCTCGAGCGTCACGACCGTCACCAACTTCGGCTGGCCCTGCTACGAAGGGACGGGGAGACAGTCGTCCTACGACGCACTGAATCTGAACCTGTGCGAGAACCTCTACGCCCAGGCGGGTGCCGTGACAGCTCCGTTCTATACCTACAACCACAGCGCAAAGGTGGTGGCGGCAGAGAGCTGTCCGACGGGCAGCTCCTCGATCACGGGGCTCGCGTTCTACACGAGCGGCTCCTATCCCTCCACATACAAGAACGCACTCTTCTTCGCGGACTACTCGCGCCAATGCATCTGGGCGATGCTTCCGGGTACCAATGGCAACCCCAATCCGAGCAGCCTCCAGACCTTCGCAGCCGGAGCCGGCGCGCCCGTGCAGCTCGTGGCCGGGCCCGTTGGCGACATCTTCTATGTGGACCTGATTGGCGGCAAGATCCACCGGATCCAGTACATGACTCCGACTGCTGTCCTGCTGGCCACTCCGACGTCGGGCAAGGCCCCTCTGACGGTCTCCTTCGATGCGACCGGCTCCACGCACCCGAAGCCCGGCGAGCCCTTGACCTACTCCTGGGATTTGAACGGCGATGGAACTTTCGGCGATTCGACCGCTGCCCAACCGAGCTACACGTACACGGTCAAGGGCAGTTACACCGTTCGCCTGCGCGTGACCGATTCCCACGGCGGTTCCGACACCGTTTCCACGGTGATCAACGTGTCGAATACGGCTCCCATCCCCAAGATCGTGACGCCGTTGTCCACGCTCACCTGGAAGGTGGGCACCGTGATCTCCTTCTCCGGCTCAGCGACGGACGCCGAGGACGGAACGCTGCCGGCCTCCAAACTCACCTGGTCGTTGCTCGTGCGGCATTGCCCCTCGAACTGCCACACTCATCCGGTGCAGGACTTCGTGGGCGTGGCAAGCGGCTCCTTCTCGGCCCCGGATCACGAGTACCCGTCGCATCTGGAGCTGACTCTCACGGCAACGGATTCGAACGGGCTGCAGGGCACAACGACCGTACTGCTGTACCCCACGACGGTGGGGCTCTCCTTTACCTCAACACCCTCGGGGCTGCTGCTCTCCGTCGGAAGCACCAGCCAGACCACACCGTTCTCTCGCACCGTCATCGTCGGGTCGAACAACTCCATCAGTGCCTCTGCTCCTCAGGCTCTCTCGGCGACAATCTACGACTTCGCCAGCTGGTCCGACGGCGGCGCCCAGAGCCATAACATCACTGCGCCGACGTCCGTCAAGACCTACAGCGCCACATATCGGGCTGTTACGCCGACACCGACCCCGACCGCGTCGGCTTCGACCACCGGCTGGGTGAACGCCGACATCGGCGCCGTCGGATTCGCGGGTAGCGGGAGCGTCCTGGCGGGAACCTTTACGCTGAAAGGTTCGGGAGCGGACATTTGGGGCGTCGCGGATCAGTTTCATTTCATTTATCAGTCGCTGTCAGGTGATGGGCAGATAACGGCGCGGGTGAAGAGTGTGCAGAACACCAATTCATGGGCCAAGTCGGGAGTGATGATCCGACAGAGTCTGGCCTCCAACTCGGCCTATGCGGACATGCTCGTCACTCCGGGCGACGGTGTGGCGTTTCAGCGGCGGCTGACGGCCGGAGCAAGCGCCGTGGGCACGACCGTCTCGAGTCTCGCGGCGCCCTACTGGGTGCGTCTGGCGCGCGCCGGAAATCTCTTCACGGCTTCTCGCTCCGCCGATGGTGTCGGTTGGACGACGGTTGGAACCGCCACGATCCCGATGGCCGCCAACGTTTACATCGGCCTCGCCGTGACGAGCCACAACAACTCTCTCGTCTGCACGGCGGTCTTCGACAACGTGGCGGCCAACGCGACGATCGTGCCGACCGTCACCGCCACTGCGAGTCGGACCCCGACTCGCACCTTTACTCTCACGGCCAGTCGGACTCCAACGGGGACCGCGACTCCCACGGCGAGCAGGACGCCGACTCAGACCTCGTCGGCAACGCCCACTTTGACACGCACGTCGACGGCGACAGTGACACCAACCTTCACGCGCACGTCGACCACCACGGCCACGGCAACACCGACTCCCTCGAAGACTCGGACAGGGACCGCGACGGCCACCCCCACTCGGTCATTCACACCCACCGCCACGGCAACACCGACTCCCTCGAAGACTTCGACAGGGACCGCGACGGCCACCCCCACTCGGTCATTCACACCCACCGCCACGGCAACGCCGACTCCCTCGAAGACTTCGACAGGGACCGCGACGGCCACCCCCACTCGGTCATTCACACCCACCGCCACGGCAACGCCGACTCCCTCGAACACCCCGACCCAGATCCCGACAGCCACCCCAACTCAGACGGCTACGCCAACGCCTACGGAAACACCGACTCCCTCGAACACCCCGACCCAGATCCCGACAGCCACGCCAACTCAGACGGCTACGCCAACGCCTACGGCAACACCGACTCCCTCGAATACCCCGACCGAGATCCCGACAGCCACCCCAACTCAGACGGCTACGCCAACCCCTACGGCAACACCGACTCCCTCGAATACCCCGACCGAGATCCCGACAGCCACCCCAACTCAGACGGCTACGCCAACTCCCACCCCAACACCGACACCCTCGGACACCCCGACCGAGACTCCGACAGCCACTCCGACTGAGACGGTTACGCCAATTCCTACGGCGACTCCGACACCCCTGGACACTCCGACCGAGGTTCCGACAGCGACGCCAACGCCGGTTTAGATGCCTTCGCGGTCTGTCGTTCTGTCCGCCTTCACGAGAATGTTGTCAGCGGGGCTCTTACGGTGAGCTGACCCGTTATAAGAATTGGTCGGAGCGAGAGGATTTGAACCTCCGACCACTCGGTCGCAAACCGCCCGGAGAAGAGCACTCCTGACACTCGGTGAACCGATATGTTTGGAGATTCGCTGTTCCTCTCGGTCCACGGTCTCTCCTGGCACCGCATGAGCACAGATGAACAGCTACGGGGCAGGTACGCTCTCCGCCGGCGAAACGCCCGAGGCCGCTGTCAGACCTTTCTTAGCGATAAGGTGTGGCCCCCTGACATTTGGGCGGTGGGTCGCCATGCCGTGCAGAATCCCAATGCGGGTCACCCGGCTTCTCAGTCTCTGTCGCGGGACACCGGATGCCGGCCCCGGAGCCGCCTACGGCGTCCAGGAAACGTTGTCGAAGGTCGCGGGACACAGGGCGTTGACGTTGTGACTGGTCACGGCCAGGCCGATGTAGATGTTCTGGGCCATCGTGATCGTCACCGTCCCGATGACCGTCCAGCTCGACCCGTTCGAAGACCGCGAAGCCGTGAAGGTGTCACCGCTGCGCACCAGCTTGACCCAGTACGGCGCCGGCAGACCAGAAACCGTCGTGGTCGTCGCCATCGCCCCAGCCGTCGCCCGCTGCTGGAAGGCGATACCGTTTGAGGGCGTCAGCACGACGTCGGCAAACCGCGAGTTGGCCGCCAGACTCTCCCGCATCATCACGCCCACTTTTGCCCAGGGGTTCGTGTTCTGCACGCTCGCCACCCGAGCCACGATCGAGCCGTCGCCCGAGAGGTTTTGATACAGGAAGTGAAACTGGTCCGAGCCGTACCAGATGTCCGCTCCCGACCCCTTTACCGTGAAGACCCCTCCGGCGTGGGTACCATTGCCCGCCAGGTTGACTCCCCCGATATCGGCATTGGTCCAGCTCGACCCGCTCACGGTCAGGTTGTCGAAGGTTGCGGTGCAGAGGGCGTTCACGTTGTGACTGGTCACGGCCAGGCCGATGAAGATGTTCTGGGCCATCGTGATCGTCGCCGTTCCGATGACCGTCCAGCTCGACCCGTTCGAAGACCGAGAAGCCGTGAAGGTGTTGCCGCTGCGCACCAGCTTGACCCAGTACGGCGCCGCCAGACCCGACACCGTGGTGGTCGTCGCCATCGCCCCCGCCGTCGCCCGCTGCTGGAAGGCGATACCGCTTGAGGGCGTCAGCACCACGTCGGCAAACCGCGAGTTGGCCGCCAGGCTCTCCCGGATCATCACTCCCGCCTTCGCCCAGGCGTTCGTGTTCTGCACGCTCTCTACCCGCGCCACGATCGAGCCGTCGCCCGAGAGGTTTTGATACAGGAAGTGAAACTGGTCTGAGCCGTACCAGATGTCCGCCCCGACCCCTTCACCGTGAAGACCCCTCCGGACTGGCTACCGCTGCCCAGAAGGTTGACTCCCCCGATGTCGGCAGTGGTCCAGGCCGGCAGCGTCGGTGTCGGGGTCGCAGTCGGCAGCGCAGGAGTCAATGTGCGCGTCGGTGTCCGCGTCGGCGTGGACGTCCGGGTCGGCGTGCGAGTCGCCGTGCGCGTCGCCGTGCGCGTCGGCGTCGCTCCTCCGTTGAAGTTCGCCGTGTAAGTCGTGTTCGAGGCAGGCGTCGAAATGTCGTGGGTCGCAGCGCCGCCGTCGGACCAGGAAGAGAAGTTGTACGTCGTTCCACCAGAGGTCTGGGGAGACACGACGCCCAGGGTGCGCTGAATCCCGACGACTCCCACGACCTGCTCCGGCGTCGTCAGGGGCTGGCCATCGAGAGTGATCTGCAGCCCCGCCGGATTCGTGGCGAAGGACATGGTGGACTTCCGTGGCAGCACATCCATGTATGTCGAATTCGTCAGTCCCGCCGAGTCGATGACGGTCAAGTGAATCCGATACCAGACGTTGTCCGAAGTCTCTCCGATGGTGGGAATGACGAAAGAGCCGCTCTTGACACCGCTGAAAGGCGCGATGAAGGGATGCGTGTGAGTGTCGTGATGGAAGACGATCTCCCACGTGAAAGCGCTGGCCGGAAGCGTGCCGTCCTGGGGATCGGCACCGGTTCCCGAATAGTTGATCGTGTCCCCACCCGCATAGAGCGTCCCCGAGGCGGGAGCAGTGATCGCCGCGGTCGGCGGCAACTCAGGGGTGACCGTCAGGGTCGCGCTGTTGCTCGTCGCATTTCCATAGGAATTCGTCACCTTGCAGCGGAAGGTGGCGCCGTTGTCGGCCAGTCTGCGCCGCGGCGATCGTGTAACTGGACGACGTGGCGCCGGAGACGTCCGCACCATTCCGCTGCCACTGATAGGAAAGAGGCGTCGTGCCGGAGGCGCTGACGTTGAAAGTCACCGAGTCTCCAACTGTCACGGTCTGGCCCGCCGGATGAACGGTGATCGTTGGAGGCGTATTCAGCGTGTACTGGATGCGATAGACGCCGCCTGTGTTCGTTCCCGATCCCCGCGCCAAGTAGTAGAGGGTCCCGTCCGGAGCAACGTCCAGGTCGACCGGCGACGTGATGCCGCTCGCAAACGTGGACGCTCCCGTGTACGAGCCTGCGGAATCCAGCCGTCGGATCCATCCGCTGCAGTAGTCGGCGAAAAAGTAATCGCCACTATAGGAGCTCGGGAACTGAGCAGGCCGGATTGTAGAACGTGCCGCCGGTGATCGGCAGCCGATCGAATCGCTCCGTGCCCGTAATAGAAGATGGAGTCTCGAACCGGGGATCGGTCGTGGCCCCCTCTGTCGTGGGCCAGCCGTAGTTCGCTCCGGCCAGGCCGTCGTTGATCTCCTCCCAAGTGCGTTCCCTACATCGTCAATGAAGATCCGGCCCGTGCCGGGTTGAATGGCGAAGGTGAAAGGGTTTCGTAGGCCCCTCGCCCAGATCGCGCGGTTCTTGCCACTCGCCGTCGAGTAGAACGGGTTGTTGGTCGGGATGCTGCCGTCGGCGTTCAGGCGGAGCAGCTTGCCAAGGAGATTCGAAAGCGATTGGGCGTTCGAGCCATTTGCATTCTCGCCGACGGCCACGTAGAGCTTTCCATCCTGTCCGAAGTGGAGCGCGCCTCCATTATGGTTGGTAGCGCTGGACAAATTGTCCAGATCGAGCAAGACCGTTTCGCTCCCGGCGGCGGCGACGTCGCCGTTGCCTGTAAAGCGACTCAAGCGGTTGTGCTTCGCCGGCGTCTTAGCCGTGTAGTAGACGTAGATGAAGTGGTTTGTCGCAAAGGCCGGATCGAATGTGACGCCGAGCAGGCCGCGCTCGCCCGCGGAGTCCACCGACAGAGTCAAGAACGGTGTCGAGGAGCGTCCCGTTCTTGATGACGCGAAGCTTGCCGGCCTGCTCGCACACGAAGATCCGGCCGTCCGGCGCGATGGCAAAGGCGGTCGGGCTCGAGAGCGTGCCGCCGATCTGAGAGTGGGAGAAACCGCTCGGAACGGTCACCGCCACTAGGGCTGTGGCCGACGTCAGAAGGCCGGCCAACCCCGCCGCGAAACCGACGAGAGATCGGCGTGGCGAAGCCTGGAGAGGGGCGACCAGTTTAATCGTTCTGCTCATGATGAGGATGAGCGCCCAACCGAACGGATCCGGCGCACGGACTTCCCGATCCGGCGATCAGACGCGCTTATCCCGCTACGGCATCTCTCTCCTCTTTCGTTCTATCGGGAAACGAAACAGCCCCCAAGATAGGGCTATCCGGGGAGGGAAACTACTGGTCGACGAGACCAAAATCGGGCGAGGCCTACCAGTGATCTCAGCCTGTACGACGGGACAGGCAGCCCGCGTCATTCCGCGGAGGCGTTGTCACTCCCGCGCAGGAATCGTGCGGAACGGCGGAAGCAGCCGATTGAGCGTCTCGCTCGTCCCCGACGATCTGGAATCGCTCCGGGAAAAGGAGCTCGCGCAAGGAGATCGTGGCGGGGAGCTATCGCGGCCCCGACGCAGAGCGCGTCACCGTGGGCGAGCTGCTCTATTCGTACAAGGTCGACCTGCAGACGCGCGGCGCCAAGTCGATGGCGTCCTTCGAGGCGCACGCGAAGGCGGTGCGGGAGGCGATCGGGCACCTGCGTGCGGTGGAACTCACGGCGGACGTGGTGAACTCGATTCGGCGCGCATGGCTTGACGCTAAGGAACCGAAGGCGGAGGCAACGACTGACTGGTACCTCGAGGTGCTGCGGGCGGCCTACAAGCTCGCGGTAAAGCAGAAGCGGATCGGGGCGGATCGCGTGCCCTACATCGAGCTGATCCGGCCGAACAACCGGCGGACGGGCTTTGTGGAGGACGAGACGTTCTCGAAGATCTACGGAAGCCTCCCGGCAGCCGAGGGGTGATGCTGCCCTGTTCGCGTACCGGTCGACTAGCGCTCCGAGGTCGAAGGTCTGACCTGGGAGAACGTTGATGAGAAAGCCCGGGAGGCGCGCCTTCAGGACTCGAAGAACGGCCGAGGGCGCGTGCTTCCGCTCGAGGGTGAGCTGTGGGACGCGATTCGACGCCGGAAGGCGGCTCGTACCCTTCAGGTTCCCCTGGTGTTCCATCGCGCCGGCGAGCCGCTGGCAGATTGGCGGAAGTCGTGGCGGAGCGCCTGCGAGGCCGCCGAAGTCCCCGGACTGCCCTTTCACGATCTGCGCCGCTCAGCGGTGCGGAATCTCACCCGGCGAGGGGTCCCTGCGGTCGTCGCGATGGAGATCACAGGCCACCGGACTCGCAGAGTCTTCGATCGCTACGGCATCCCGACCACCGACGACGCCCGCGAGGCGCTGCGGAAGTGCTTTGGCGGCGAGAACAGCTACGGAACAGCTACGGTCTGAGTGAGGTAGACGCAGGAATGAGCGGAGCGTAGCAACGTGACTCGTTGATGAGGATTGGTCGGGGCGAGAGGATTTGAACCTCCGACCACTCGGTCCCGAACCGAGTGCGCTACCAGGCTGCGCTACGCCCCGGGGGTTGTGGGTTATACGCGATTTACGTCCGGAGTGCAAAGGAGCGCGGGGAACCCGCGCTCACTGGATCTTCGCGGCGAGCTGCCCTCCGGAGTAATCGAGCCGCAGGATCCGGGTCTCCCCCGCGCTCAGCTGCGCCGTCGTCGACGTGAAGACCGCGGCGTTCAGGCCCTTGCCCGAGAGCCAGATCTTGACCTCGGCCGGCCCGGGCTTCACGGTGATCTTCTCCTCGACGGTTCCGGTTCCGTCGACGCGCTTGAAGAACCCGGCCTTCTTCGAGAAGTCGAACGACTTCTGGATGGCGCGCTCGCCGTTGACGTAGACGATCAAATTGCCGTCGTTGATGGGCGACTCGAAGTGGAGGGTCAGGGTCGCCGGACCGGTCGCCACGGGGCCCTGGACGGCCGGCGTCGGGACGACCTTCTCCGCCGCCTTCGACGCCGGCGCCGCGGCGGCGGGCGGCGGCTTGCGCGCGCTCGCGAGCTTCTTCTCTTCCTTCTTCTTGCGCGCCGCCTCGGCCTCCGTCGCCTTCGTCTGCGCGATCTTCTCGGATGCCTGGTCCTTCAGCTGCTGCGCTTCGACCTTTCCTCCGTCGAGCGCGAGCGTCTCGTCGGCGCGCTGGACGACCTCCTCGTAATTGCCCGCCGTCATCGCGGCGCGCGCGGCCTCGAGGCTCTTCTCCGCCTCCTCGCTCTTGCGGGCCTCCTCCGCGCGTCCGGCGAGCGCGTTCTCGGCCATCTGCGCGTACTGGCGCGCCTGCTGGTTGCCGGGGCTGCGCGCGAGCACCTGACGCAGCAGCGCCAGGCTCTGCTCGTACTTGCCGGCCGAGAAGAGCTTCTTGCCCTCCTCGAGCGCGTGCTTGCGGTCGAGCGCCTCCTTCTCGACGGCCGGGTCCATCGGCGCCGTGGGCCGCGAGACGATCGCCGCCCGCGCCACGATCGCGCCGGCCACGACGATCACGAAGAACGCCGCGGCGATCGCGAGGCCCCAGAAATACGGCTTGTTGACCTCGGCTTCGAGGAGCGGCTTCCAGGACGCCGGCACGATCCGCAGCAGGCTCGCGACGATTTTGGGAGGCGCCGTCGGAAGCGGCTGGGTCGGCGGCAGGGTCCCGGCCGCAGGCGCCGCCTCCGGAGGCGGGACGGCGTCGCTCGCGGCGGCAGCGACTCCCGCGACGGGCGGCGGGCCAGCCGGCGGCGCGCCCTCGGCCGGCGGCGGAAGATTCGTGACGACCGGAATCGCGCGCGTCTGCGCGTCGGAGGGCCGCTCGAGAGATTCCGCGGCCCGCATCCGCGGCGAGGCGTCGGCCGGCGGCGTGGCGCGTCCGGCGAGGCGATCCCGCGAAGCGCGGGCCCGAGCCCGCGCCGCTGTCCTCGGTCCAGTCTCCGTGATCGCTGTCGGTGCCGGGAGCGGCCACCGCGGCCCGCTCCGCGTCGGCGGCGGCCTTGCCGAGGTTCTCGAGGCGCAGCGTCGGCATGTTCTCGGCGGCGGACACCATCGACCCGAGATCCCGAAGCGCCCGCTGCTCCTCGAGGCGCGCCTTCAGCTGATGAAGCGCGAGCGCCAGGTCCTTCCCGCGCTGGTAGCGGTTCCAGGGATCCTTCGCCATCGCGCGCGCCACGATCGCGTTGAAGTCGGGCGGCACTTCGGGCGAGAGGTCGGCCGGCGGTGTGAACTCCTCGTGCACGATCTTGTAGGAGATCGCCGTGAGGTTCTCGCCCTGAAACGGCTTGCGGTTCGTCAGGAGCTCGTAGAGCACGACGCCGAGCGAGAAGATGTCGCTCCGCCCGTCAACCGCGGCGCCCGAGACCTGCTCGGGCGACATGTAATTCGGTGTGCCGAGGAACTGTCCGGTCGTCGTCAGGTTCGAGGACGCGATCTTCGCGATCCCGAAGTCCATGATCTTGACCTTGTTGTCGAGCGTGATGATGATGTTCGCGGGCTTGATGTCGCGGTGGATGATTCCCTTGCGGTGGGCGTAGTCGATCGCCTCCGCGACCTGCGCGATGATGTCGGCGATCTGCTCGTAACCGAACTTCGTCTTCTCGGCGAGCAGCGACTTCAGGTTCCTCCCCTCGATGTACTCCATCGCGATGAAGGAGGTCTGCGTCTCGGGGTCCTCGCCGATGTCGTGGATCGTGACGATGTTCGGATGAGAGAGGATCCCGGCGGTCTGCGCCTCGCGGATGAAGCGTTCCCGGAACTCCCGCGACTCGGAATCGTCCTCGCCGAAGCTCGACGTCCGGATCGTCTTGATCGCCACCATCCGGCCGATGACCGGGTCCTTGGCGAGATAGACGATGCCCATCGCCCCCTTGCCGAGCTCGTTCAGGACCTCGTAGCGGCCGAGCTTGCTCAGCCGGGGACCGGCGACTCCTTTATCCGGCATCGACGGTAGGTGCGCCCTTTCTCTCGAGACGGAAATCCCCCTCCCGAACCCGAGTGGCTGGGAAGGGACGGCGCCAAATTTTAGCCCCCCCTCGCCGGGGGGTCAATCGAAAGGGGGCCGCCGGCCCGGGGCGCTCGAGGCGCGGCCCCGGATCCGGTCGATCCACCGCGGCGCGACCCAGCCGAGCAGCGCTCCCGCAAACGTGAGCAGGATGACGGCGAGCCCGAAGGCGAGGCCGATCGCGAGACAGGAGAGGACAGTCATGGCCGGGTCGAATCGCTCCCGGTGAATATAATCCGGCTCCATGAAAATCCTCTCGGCTCCGGAGCTCCGCAACGTGGCCGTGGTGGGCCACAACACGGTCGGAAAGACCACCCTCGTCGCCTCACTCCTCTTCGCCTCGGGCGCCACGACGCGTCCCGGCCGGATCGAAGAGGGCACCTGCCCGACGGATTTCGACGGCGAGGAGATCGAGCGGAAGATCTCGATCAACCTGGCCTGCGCCCACGTCGTCCACCGCGACGTCCGCGTCAACCTGCTGGACGCGCCGGGCTACGGGATCTTCGCTCCTGAGGCGCGGGCCGCCGTGGCCGCCGCGGATGCGGTTCTGATCGTTCTGGACGCCGTCTCGGGCGTCGAGGTGCAGACCGAGAAGGCCTGGAAGTTTTCCGAGGAGTTCGGGCGGCCGGTGCTCTTCGTCATCAACCGGATGGACCGGGAGCGGGCGTCGTTCGAGCGCGCGATGGAGTCGCTCCACAAGAAGTTCGGCCGCGGCGTCGTCTCGCTCCAGATCCCGATCGGCGAGGAGCGCGGCTTCCAAGGCACCGTCGATCTCGTGCGCATGGAGGCCCACCTGCACGAGAACGGAAAGCGCGTCGACGGACCGATCCCCGACGCCCTCGCGGCGCGTGCCAAGGAAGAGCACGAGAGCCTCGTCGAGATGGTCGCCGAGGGCGAGGACGCCCTGATGGAGAAGTTCTTCGCGCAGGGCACGCTCGAGCCCGGCGACCTGGTGCCGGGCCTGAAGGAAGAGATCGCGGCACGCAAGATCTTCCCGGTGCTCTGCGCCTCCTCGGCGCTCGGCATCGGCGTGGTCCGCATCATGGATGCCTGCGTCGCGCTGCTCCCGAGCCCCGAAGGCCGCATCGTGGAGGGCACCGGCAAGGACGGCAAGCCGGTGCGCGTCTTCTGCAACGAGAAGGACCCGGCCGTGGCGCAGGTCTTCAAGACGGTCTCGGACCCCTTCGCCGGCCGCATCTCCTACCTGCGCGTTTACTCGGGCCACTTCCAGTCCGACGGCAGCTATTGGAACGCCTCGCGCGGCACGGCGGAGCGGTTCTCGGGATTGTTCCTGCCGCAGGGCAAGGAGCACGTGAACGTCTCCGAGGCGCGCGCGGGCGACATCGTGGCGGTCGCGAAGCTGAAGGAGACGACGACGGGCGACTCGCTGACGACGAAGGACCATCCGGTCGTACTGCCGAAGCTCGTCGTGCCCGAGGCTTCGATCGCATACGCCATCGAGCCCAAGGCGAAGGGCGACGAGGACAAGATCTCCGTCGCGCTCCACAAGCTGATCGACGAGGATCCCTCCCTCCACTTCCAACGCGAGGAGGAGACGAAAGAGTTCCACCTCGCCGGCGCCTCGCAGCTCCACGTCGAAATCGCCGTGGCGCGCCTCAAGAAGCGCTACGGCGTCGAGGTCATCCTCCACCCGCCCAAAGTCCCCTACCGCGAAACGATCAAGGGCAAGGCGGAGGCGCACGGCCGGCACAAGAAGCAGACCGGCGGCCATGGACAGTTCGCCGACTGCCGGATCCGCGTCGAGCCGCTGCCTCGCGGATCGGACTTCGAGTTCGTAGACGACATCTACGGCGGCTCGATCCCGCGAAACTTCATCCCGGCCGTCGAGAAGGGCATCCAGGAGGCGCGCCGCAAGGGCTTCCTGGCCGGCTATCCCATGGTGGACTTCCGCGTCACCCTCTACGACGGCCAGTACCACGACGTGGACTCGTCGGAGCTCGCGTTCAAGATCGCGGGCGCGCTCGCCTACAAGGAGGCGATGGAGAAGGCGCGGCCCACGCTCCTCGAGCCGATCATGGACGTCGAAGTCTCGGCGCCGAACGAATACGTCGGCGACCTCATGGGCGACCTCTCCTCGCGGCGCGGGCAGGTCCAGGGCATGGACACCGCCTCCGAGGACACGATCATCCGCGCGCAGGTGCCCATGGCCGAGATGCTGACCTACGGCGCGCAGCTGCGCTCGATCACCCAGGGCCGCGGGTCATTCCACCTCGAGTTCTCGCACTACGCCGAGGTCCCGCACGCGAGCCAGGAGAAGGTGATCGCGCAGTCGAAGGCGCAGCACGCGACGACGGAGAGCGCGAGCCACTGAGCCGCAAGGACCAGGGACTAAGGACTAAGGACCGATTCTTGAGACTTGTAGCGAAATCAGTCCCTGGTCCTTGGTCCTTAGTCTGTCGTTACCGCAGGGTCCTCCACCGCCGGCCCTCCCGCTCCAGGAACCGGTCGGCCGCATCGGGCCCGAGAGTGCCCGCCGCGTAGTTCGGAAAGTCCGCCGGCGCCTTCGTCTCCCATGCGTCGAGCAGGGGCGTGATGACGCGCCAGGCGTGCTCGACCTCGTCGCCGCGCGTGAAGAGCGTCTGGTCGCCGTGGGTCACGTCGAGGAGCAGCCGCTCGTAGCCGCCCTGGATCGGGGCGCCGAGCTGCGAGTAGGAGAAATCCATGGTGACCGACTCGACCTGCAGCCGCGTGCCGGGGATCTTCGCCTCGAACTTCAGCGAGATCCCTTCGTCCGGCTGAATCCGCATGCGAAGGACGTTCGGCGCGAGCGCCCCGGCGTCCGTGCCGAAGAGCGCGTGCGGCACCCGTTTGAACTCGATGTCGATCTCCGAGACGCGGTGCTCCATGCGCTTGCCGGACCGGACGTAGAAGGGCACGCCCGCCCAGCGCCAGTTGTCGATGGCGAACTTCACCGCGGCCCAGGTCGCGGTCGGCGAATCGGGCGCGACGTGCGGTTCTTGGCGATAGCCCGGGACGGCCTTTCCGCCCACGACCCCGGGCCCGTACTGCCCCCGCACGGCCCACGCGTCGATCGCCTCGGGCGGGAGGGGCCGGATCGACTGGAGCACCTTCACCTTCTCGGCGCGCACCGCGTCGGCCTCGAACGCCGCCGGCGGCTCCATCGCCATCAGGCAGAGGAGCTGCAGGAGGTGGTTCTGGAACATGTCGCGGATCACGCCGGCGTGCTCGTAGTAGCCGGCGCGGTGCTCGACGCCGAGCGACTCCGCCACGGTGATCTGGACGTTGTCGATGTAGCGGCGGTTCCAGAGGGGCTCGAAGATGCCGTTGGCGAAACGCAGGACGAAGATGTTCTGGACCGTCTCCTTGCCCAGGTAGTGATCGATCCGGTAGATCTGCCGCTCCTCGAACACCGCGCGCAGGTCGGCGTTCAGCTTCGCCCCCGACGCCAGGTCGCGGCCGAACGGCTTCTCGACCACGACGCGCGACCAGCCTCCAGCCGGCCGCGCCAGCCCCCGCTCGCCGAGGTGAGCGACGATGACGGGATCGGTCTCCGGCGGCGTCGCCAGATAGAAGATGCGGTTCTTCGGGCGCCCCGGCCGGCCCTCGATCTGCGCGAGCGCGGTCTCGAGGCGGACGTAGAGCTCCGGGTCGGTGAAGTCGCCCGGCAGATAGCGCACGACCGACGGCAGATCCCCTGGCCTCCCCTGGATCGCCGGGGTGTGCTCTTTCGCGCCGCCCGCGAGATAGGACCGGAATTCCTGGTCCGTGTAGGGCGAGCGCGCGATCCCGATGATCGCGAAATCCGAAGAGATGGCGCCGTCGCGGGAAAGGTGCGCGATCGCGGGAGCGAGCAGCCGCCGCGTGAGGTCCCCCGACGCGCCGAAGATGACGAGCGTGCACGGCGGCCGCAAGGCGTCCTCGGCCTCCGCCGGCGTGTGCGCGCGCGGCTCCGCGTCGAGAAGCGCCGCCGAGTCCGCCGGGCTCATCGCGCGAGCGAGCGCTCCCGCGGCGGACGGCGTCTCACGCGACCCTCACCGCCTTCTCCTTCTCGGAGACGGCCTTCAGGAGCGCGTCGAACGAGTCGGCGAACTTCTTGATTCCTTCGTCCTCGAGCTCCCGGAAGATCGCCGCCGTGTCGATGCCGAGCTCCGAGAGCCGGCGGAAGACCGCGCGGGCGCCCGGAAGGTCCTCGCGGATGCGCACCTGCGGGTTGCCGTGATCGCGATACGCATCGACGGTCTCCGGCGGCATCGTGTCCACGCTGTCGGGAGCGATGAGCGCCTCGACGTAGTAGAGATCCGGAAGCGCCGGATCCTTGGTCGAGGTGGACGCCCACAGCGGCCGCTGCACGGCGACGCCCTTGCCTTTCAGAGCCTGGAAGCGCGGCGAGGCCACGATGCGCTCGAAGGCCTCGTAGGCGAGACGCGCGTTCGCGATGCCGAGACCTCCCCGCAGAGCCCTTGCGCCCGCCGCTTTCGCCGCGTCGCCCGACTTCGCGACGGCGTCGAGCTTCTTGTCGGCATTGGTGTCCACGCGGCTGACGAAGAAGCTCGCGACGGAACGGATCTTGTCCACCGGGAGACCCTTCGAGACCCGCTCCTCCATCGCCGCGAGATGCGCCTCGGCGACCTGAACGTAGCGCTCGACCGAGAAGAGCAGCGTGATGTTGATGTTGATCCCGGTGGCCAGGCTCGCCCGGATCGCCTCGAGGCCCTCCGCCGTTCCGGGGATTTTCACCATGACATTCGGGCGGTTGCAGGAAGTCCAGAGCCGTTTCGCCTCGGCGATCGAGCCGGCGGTGTCGCGCGCGAGGCCCGGCTGCACCTCGATCGACACGAAGCCGTCGTTGCCGCCCGTCCGGTCGAACACCGGACGGAACACGTCCGCCGCACCCTGGACGTCGCGCACGGCGAGCCCCTCGAAGATCTGCCCGGCGTCCTTTCCCCCGGCCCCGATCTCGCGGATGTCTTCGTCGTAGAGGTCGGAGTCGGCGATCGCCTTCTGGAAGATCGTGGGGTTCGAGGTCATTCCCGCGAGGCCGTCCTCGCGGATCATCTTTTCGAGCCGGCCGCTTCGGTAGAGGTCGCGGCGGATGAAGTCGTACCAGACGCTCTGGCCGAGCGCCGCGAGCCGCTTCAGGGGGTTGTCGCTCATGGGTCTCTCCTTTGGTAGGAATCGAAGGCGCCCGCCCGGGCGTCTTCCTCGATCTTGCGGATCTTGCCGAGCCGGCGGACGTGGCGCTCGAGGCCGGAGAACTTCGCGCCGAGGAAGGCGTGAAGCACCTCCCCGGCGAGCGCCGGGCCGATGACGCGCGCGCCGAGGCACACGACGTTCATGTCGTCGTCTTCGACGCCCTGCCGCGCCGAGAACGTGTCGTGGCACAGCGCGGCGCGGATGCCCGGCACCTTGTTCGCCGCGACCGATGCTCCGACGCCGCTCCCGCACACGACGACGCCGCGGTCGCACGCGCCCGTGAGCACCGCTTCGGCGACCTTCCTCGCGTAATCGGGGTAGTCGGACGGCGTCGTCGCGTGGGCGCCGTAGTCGTCGGCCGTGTGGCCCATGGCCTCGAGCATCTGGAGGACGTCCTGCTTGAGCGTGAACCCCGCGTGGTCGCAGCCGACGGCGATCTTCATTTCAAGAGATCCTTCGCGTAACGGACGACGTGCTCGACGGTGAAGCCGAGCTCGCGCATCACGACGTCTCCCGGCGCCGACGCGCCGAACCGGTCGAGCCCGATCGAGCCGCCGCGATCGCCGACCCAGCGCTTCCAGCCGAGCGTGGCCCCCGCCTCGATCGAAAGGCGCGCCGTCACCTCGCGCGGCAGAACGGTCTCGCGGTACTCGCGCGGCTGCTTCTCGAAGAACTCCCAGCACGGCATCGAGACGACGCGGGTGGGGATGCCTTCCGCCTGGAGCTTCTCGCGAGCCCCGGCCGCGAGCTGCAGCTCGGACCCCGAGGCGATGAGGATCAGCCGGGGCGCGCCTCCGGACGCGTCCGCGAGGACGTACGCCCCGCGCGAGACGTCGCCGCGGGCGCCGGACCGGTCGAGCACCGGCAGGTTCTGCCGCGAGAGGACGAGCCCGACGGGCCCCGCGCGATGCTCGATCGCCGCCCGCCAGGCCTCGGCCGTCTCGTTGGCGTCGCCGGGGCGCACCATCGCGAGGTGCGGGATCGCCCGCAGCGCCATGAGCTGCTCGACGGCCTGATGCGTGGGGCCGTCCTCGCCGAGGCCGATCGAGTCGTGCGTCCAGACGAAGATCACGGGCAGCTCGGAGAGCGCCGCGAGGCGGATCGACGGCCGCATGTAGTCGGAAAAGCAGAAGAACGTCGCGACGAACGGGCGCACGCCGCCGTGGTACGCCATCCCGTTGGCGATCGCCGCCATCGCGTGCTCGCGGATGCCGTAGTGGAGGTTGTTTCCGGCGCCGGTCGCGCCGTCGAACTCGGGATCCCCTTCGATCGTCGTCTTCGTGGACTCGGAGAGGTCGGCGTCGCCGCCGAGGAGCGACGGCATCTTCGTCGCGATCGCGTTGATCGTCTTCGACGACGCGACGCGTGTCGCGAGGGATTCCCCGGCCTTCCAGTGCGGCAGCCCGGAGTCCCAGCCCTCCGGCAGATCGCCCTTCTGTTCGCGGCGCCAGGCCGCGGCGAGATCCGGGAACGCGCGGGCGTAGTCGGCGAAGCGGCGCTCCCAGTCCGCCTCCGCGTGGATTCCGCGTTCGACGGCGGTCCGGAAGCTCTTCGCGGAGTCCTCCGGAATCGTGAAAGGCTCGGTCCATTCCCAGCCGAGCGCCTTCTTGGTCAGCGCGACCTCCTCGACGCCGAGCGGGCTGCCGTGCGCCTTGCTGGTGCCCGCCTTGTGGGGCGAGCCGTAGCCGATCGTCGTGCGCACCGCGATGATCGTCGGCCGCGCGGTCTCCGCGAGTCCCCGCCCGGATCGCCGCGTCGATCGCGTCGAGATCCGTGTCCCCGTCGGCCACGCGGAGCACCTGCCACCCGTAGGCCGCATACCGCTGCAGCACGTCCTCGCTGAAGGACCACGACGTCGGGCCGTCGAGCGTCACGTGGTTGTCGTCGTAGAGGTAGAGGAGCTTGCCGAGACCGAGGTGGCCGGCGAGCGACCCGGCCTCGGAGGAGATGCCCTCCATGAGGTCGCCGTCCGAGACGAGAGCGAACGTGCGGTGGTTCACGATCTCGTGGCCCGGCCGATTGAATCGCGCCGCGAGCGAGCGCTCGGCGATCGCCATGCCCACGGCGTTGGCCGATCCCTGCCCGAGCGGTCCGGTCGTCGCCTCGACACCCGGCGTCAGGCGAAACTCGGGATGCCCCGGCGTCCGGCTTCCCCACTGCCGGAAACCCTTCAGGTCCTCGAGCGTCAGGTCGTAGCCGGTCAGATGGAGCAGGACGTAGAGGAGCGCGCTTCCGTGGCCCGCCGAGAGCACGAAGCGATCCCGGTCGGGCCAGTGCGGATCGCGCGGATTGTGCTTCAGGTAGCGCTGCCAGAGGACGAACGCCATCGGCGCGGCGCCGAGCGGCAGTCCCGGATGGCCCGAGTTGGCCTTCTGGACGACGTCGATCGACAGCGTTCGGATCGTATCGACGCAGAGTTGATCGAGGGATTTCTGGACCGTGCTCAAGTGGGCTCCTCCTCGGCGCGGCAGATCGGCGGCGGCCGCCCGAAATGCGGCCTCCCTGCATCTTATACGCCCGCGAGAGCGCCGCCTTTTGGCCGCGTTCGGGTTCTGTAAGAGAATCGCTCGTCCCGACAATCATGAGCTCCGAAGAAGCGACGGCGCGCGCCAGACCGCGCCAGCTCGAGTGGTCGGCGGCCGAGCTGCAGGACCGGCCGCGGCGGCTCGGCCTCGAATGGCTCGAGGCCGACGGTCTCGGAGGGTTCGCGTGCGGCACGGTGGCCGGCGCACGGACGCGCCGGTATCACGGGTGGTACATCCCGGCCATTCCTCCCCCGCGCCGCCGCTGGATGCTCGTCGCGGGCGCCGAGGAGTTCGTCCTGCGCGACGGCCAGGAGTCCGGCATCTCGACACAGATCTACAGGAACGCGGTGTTCCCGGAAGGCGACACCCACCTGGCCCGTTTTGCCCTGTCGCCGTTTCCCGTCTGGACCTATCAGGCGAGCGACTGGGAGGTCGAGCGCTCGCTCTGTCTCGCGCGGGACCGGTCGGTGACGATCGTCCGATACGTCAATCGCGGGTCGACGGAGATCGGTTTGCGCCTTCGCCCCCTGCTGCGGTTCCGGGCGTCGGGCGAGCTCCAGCGTGAAACGGCCGAGCTCGACGCGTCGGTCGAGGTGCGCGGCGAGGTGAGCTGGGTGCGGCCCGTACCGTTCCTGCCGCGACTGTATCTTCGCGGGGTCGGGCTCTCCGCGGAGGCCGATCCGCTCTGGTACCGGGACTTCTTCTACTCTCTCGACCGCGAGCGCGGTTACGACGCGCTCGAGGACCTCTGGAGCCCGCTCGTCTGGACCGGCACCCTGGCGCCCGGCGCCGAGGCCTATCTCCTCTTCTCGCTCGATGAGGTCGCGGCCGATCCGGGCCATCTGCTCGAAGCCGAGCGGCGCCGCCGCGACGTCTTCGCGCGCACCGGAGATCCCGTGCTCGACGAGATGGCCCGCCGCGCCGAGGTCTTCCTCGTCGAGGGAAATTATCGGGACGGCACGATCCTGGCCGGATTTCCGTGGTTCGCCGACTGGGGGCGCGACAGCATGATCGCCGCGCCGGGGCTCGCGCAGGCGACCGGCCGGTTCGGCGCGGTCGCGCGCGTGCTCAACACCTTCGCCGCGCTGCGGCGCGACGGCCTGCTCCCCAACAACTTCGCCGGCGAGACGGGCGAACCCGAGTACGGCAGCGCGGACGCTCCACTCTGGTTCATCCTCGCCGTCGAGTGGTTCGCCCGCGCGCGGCGAAACGCGGGCCGGCCGGCGCCACTCCTCGGCGCGGTCCGCTCGATCCTGGCCGGCTACCGCGCGGGAACGCGCCTCGGCATCGGCGTCACGCCGGACGGCCTCGTGTCCGCGTCCGCGCCGGGCCGCGCCCTGACCTGGATGGACGCGGTGGTGGACGGCCAGCCGGTCACGCCGCGCGCGGGAAAGCCTGTCGAGATCAATGCGCTCTGGCACGCCGCGCTCAAGAGCGCCGCGCGACTCGAGCGTCTGGCCGAGGAGCCTTCGCGCGCCCGCGAGCTCGAGTCGGAGGCCTGGCACGTCGCACGGAGGTTCAACGAGACCTTCTGGAACGCCGAGCGGGAGAACCTCTTCGACGTCATCGGCGACGACGGCCCGGACCCGACCGTGCGGCCGAACCAGGTCTTCGCCGTCTCGCTGGCCGAGGATCTGCTTCCCCCGCACCGCGCGCGCGCCGTGTACTGGACGGTCCGGCGGCGCCTGCTGACGCCGTTCGGGCTCCGCACGCTCGACCCGAAAGACGCGCGCTACCGCCCGACGTGCTCCGGCACGCAGCGCGAGTGCGACCTCGCGTACCACCAGGGCACCGTCTGGCCCTGGCTCCTCGGTCCCTTCGCGGACGCGCATTTCCGGATCTTCGGCAACAAGGAAGACTCGCGGCGCGCGATGCGTCTCTGGCTGGCGCCGCTGCGCGCGCACATCCGGGAGGCGGGCCTCGGCTCGATCTCGGAGATCTTCGACGGAGATCCTCCCCACACGCCGCGGGGCTGCTTCGCGCAGGCCTGGAGCGTGGCGGAGGTCGCGCGCGTCGTTTACACCCATCTTCAGGCGCGGGAGGGACAATAGCGGCGGATCGCGAGATGACCGGCTCCATGCGCGTGCTCATGTTCGGGTGGGAGTTCCCTCCCCAGATCTCGGGCGGTCTGGGCGTCGCGTGCGAGGGCCTGGTTCGGGGGCTCCTGCAGTCGGGCGCCGAGGTCGTGCTCGTCCTCCCGCGATATCCGCATCGCAAGTCTTCCGGGAGACTGCGCATCCTCGAGGCGCTGGCGGACCCCGCCGAGGCGACGCGGCCGCCGGCGGGCGCGCTCCGCGTGCGCCGCATCGAGACCGCGCTGCGGCCCTATGGCGCACCGTCGAATGCCGAACCGGTCGGCGACACGGCGACTCCCGCCCGCGAAGCGGCGGCGGCGCTCTACGGGCCGAACCTGGCGAGCGAGGTCCTCCGCTACGCCGGCCGCGCCGCGGCGATCGCCCGCCGTGAGCGTTTCGACGTCATCCACGCGCACGACTGGATGACGTTCCCCGCCGGCCTCGAGGCGCGCCGCGTCTCGGGCAGGCCGCTCGTCGTCCACGTGCACGCCACCGAATACGACCGCGCGGGCGAGGGCGGCAATCCGTTCGTGCGGGAGATCGAGCGCGAGGGCGTCACGCGCGCCGATCGCGTCATCGCCGTCTCGCGCTACACGGCGGCGCAGCTCGCGCGCGAATACGGCGTCCCGCGGCGCCGGCTGCGGGTCGTGCACAACGCGATCGACGGCGGCCGGCCGCAGCGGCGCGGACCCGCCGACGGCGACTCGCCTCTCGTCCTCTTCGCCGGCCGCGTCACGTGGCAGAAGGGGCCCGAGTACTTCGTCGAGGCGGCCGCGCGCGTCGCCCGCGAGATGCCGGAGGCGCGATTCGCCGTGGCGGGCTCGGGAGACCGGCTGCCCTCCCTGCGCGAGCGGGTCCGTCAGCTCGGGCTGCAGCGCAACATCCTCTTCACGGGGTTCCTGCCGGCCGCCGAGCTCGACCGCCTCTACCGGCGCGCCGACGTGTACGTGATGCCGTCCATCTCCGAGCCCTTCGGGCTGACCGCCCTCGAGGCCCTCCGTCACGGCACGCCCGTCATCGTGTCCCGCGGCGCGGGCGTCTCGGAAGTCGTCCGCAACGTGCTCGCCGTGGATTTCGGCGACATCGAGGACCTCGCGAGCAAGATCCTTTCGGTCATCCTCTTCGCCCCGCTGCGCGCGACGCTCTCGCGGCGCGGCGGCCGGGAGGTCGAGCGGCTCTCCTGGCGGAGATCGGCCGAGCGCGTGATGTCGGTGTATGCCGAGCTGACGCGGCGTCCCGAAGCTCCCCCGCCGCCATGACCCGTATCGCCCTCGTCTTCGCGGCCCATGCACCCTGGCGCCTGCGGCGCTACAACTATTTCGACGTCGGCCGGGATCACGAATACTTCGACCGCGAGGCGATGCGCCGCCGGATCGCCGGCCTCGACGCCGGGAGCCTCGAGCCGGCGACGGCGCTCCTCGCGGCCGCGCTCGACCGTCATCCTCGTTTGGCCTTCGGGCTCGCGCTCTCGGGACCCCTCCTCGACCAGCTCGCGCTCTGGGCGCCCGCGCGGATTCCCGCGTTCCGGCGGCTGGTCGACACGGGCCGCGTCGAGCCGCTCGCCCAGACGTCGCATCGGAGTCTCCTCTGGTCCTCCTCGGCGGAGGAGCTCGCGATCCAGATCCGCGCGCATCGCGAGCGCGTGGAGCGGCATCTCGGCCGTACGCCGCGCGTGTTCGGCGGCGAGGAGGGCGGCGATCCGAACGCGCTGTCGGCGGCGCTCGAAGCGCAGGGATTCTTCGGACGGCTCGACCTCGGGGCGGACGAGTCCGACCTGCCGGCCGATCCCGCCGCCTGGCTTTCGCCGGACCGGAATGGCATCCTCCCTCTCCGCGTGAATCTCGCGACTCTGGGGCGCTCCCGCGTGGCCGGCTCTCTCGACGAGCTCGGCCGTTGGATCGACGCCGCTTCGGCTTCTTCCGACGTTCGTTTCGTGACGCCGTCCGAGGCCATCCCGGCGGTCGGGGCCGAGCCTCCGGCGCCTTCCTCGCGACCCGCCCCGAACGAGCTGCAGCGCGACGCGCGCGCGGCTCTGGCGACCCTCCAGGCGGCGCGACCCGACGCGGGAGACCCGGAGGCCGTCGAGGACTACCGCCGCCTGACCGGCAGCGACCACTTCGACGCCATGGCCCTTCCCCGCGGGGGCGGCGCGCCGGCCATTCCGCCCTTCGACTCGCCCTACGAGGCGTACATGGCGTTCCGCCACGCCATCTCGGATCTCGAGCTCCGCTTCGGGGGCGCGAGTCCGCGCCGCGCGTCCGCGCTCCGGATGCCGGCTTGACGGCGAGGCCGCCGGTCCTCCTCCTGATCTGCGACGGCTGGGGCCACGCGCCGCCCTCTCCCGGAAACGCGATCGCACTTGCGCGCAAGCCCACCTTCGATCGCTGGCTGGCCGAGCGGCCCTGGACGCTGCTCGAGGCCTCGGGCGAGGCGGTCGGGCTTCCGGCGGGGCTGATGGGCAACTCCGAGGTCGGTCACCTGAATCTCGGCGCCGGCCGGATGGTGCCGCAGGACCTCCTCCGCGTGGACCTGACGATCCGCGACGGCACCTTCTTCGAGAACCCGGCCCTCGTCGGCGCGGCGGAGCACGCGAAGAAGACGCCCGGCGCGACGCTGCATCTGCTCGGCCTCGTCTCCGACGGCGGCGTCCACTCCCACGAGCGCCACCTCGAGGCCCTGCTTCGGCTCGCGCGGCGGCGCGGCGTGCCGCGGGTCGCGGTGCACGTCTTCACCGACGGACGGGACACGCCGCCCCGGTCCGCCGCGAACTACGTCGCGCGCCTCGAGAAGGCCCTCGCCGCATCGGGCGGACGCATCGCGACGGTCAGCGGGCGCTACTACGCGATGGATCGCGACCAACGGTGGGACCGCGTGGCGCGCGCTTACGAGGCGCTCGTGGGCGGCCGCGGACTCGCCGCCGGCAGCGCCGGCGAGGCGATCGCCGCCGCGTACGCCCGTGGAGAGAGCGACGAGTTCATCCCGCCGACGATCATCGCCGGACCGGATGGCCCCGTTCGGATCCGCGACGGGGACGCGGCCGTCTTCTTCAACTTCCGCGCCGACCGGGCGCGGCAGCTGACGCGCGCGCTCACCGACCCGTCGTTCGAGGGTTTCCCGCGAGCGGAGACGCCGCGCGTGCATCTCGTCTGCTTCACCGAATATAAGGAGGAGTTTCGGCTGCCCGTCGCGTTTCCGCCGGTGCGTCTCGAGCACATCCTCGCCGACGTCTGGGCGGAGCACGGGATCGCGAACCTGCGTCTCGCGGAGACCGAGAAGTACGCGCACGTCACCTACTTCTTCAACGGCGGCGTCGAAGCTCCGTATCCCGGCGAGGAGCGCCTCCTCGTCCCGTCGTGGAAGGGATCGACCTACGACCTCCACCCCGAGATGAGCGCCGTCGAGATCACGGACCGCCTCGTCGAGGCCCTCGCGCGGCCGGACATCGGCGCCTTCGTCGTCAACTACGCCAACGCCGACATGGTCGGCCACACGGGCAAGCTCCCGGAGACCATTCGCGCCGTCGAGACGCTCGATGCCTGCTTCGCGCGGGTCGAGCGCGCGGCGCGCGATCGCGGCGCCGTCGTCCTGATGACGGCCGATCACGGAAACGCCGAAAAGATGATCGACGAGGAGACGGGGCAGCCCCACACGGCCCACACCACGAATCCGGTCCCGCTGATTCTCGTCCGCGGTCCCGACGTCGGCCGCCTCGCGCGCGGCACGCTCGCCGACGTCGCACCCACGATCCTTCGGCTGCAGGGCCTGCCGGCGCCCTCCGAAATGACCGGGCGCGACCTCGCCGCAAGCCCGGCGCGCCCGATGTAGGATTCCGGCCATGAAACTCGCGCGCGAAAACTACGTGCGGCGCCTCGCGGCGATGCGCTCGCGGCTCTCCTCGATCGGCGCCGACGCCCTCTACGCCACGCCCTCGTCGAATCTCTTCTACCTGACCGGCGTCGACTTTCACCGGAGCGAGCGGCTGACGGCGCTCTTCCTGCCCAGAGACGGCGAGGCCACGATGATCTGCCCCGCCTTCGAGGAAACGCGGCTGCGCGGCATGTCGGCCGTCGATCGCGTCGTCACCTGGGAAGAGACCGAGAACGCCTTCGCGAAGGCGGCGGCCCTGCTTCCCGCGGTGTCGGGCGTCCTCGCCGTCGAGCCCTCCACGGCCTACGACGACGTCGAGAAGCTCCTGCGGGAGCGCTCGGGCTGGAAGCCCGTCTCGGCCGACACGGCGTTCGGCGCGCTCCGCATGGTGAAGACGCCCGAGGAGATCGACGCCATGCGGCGGGCGATCGCGGTCGCGGTCCGGCGATTCGAAAAGGCGTTCGGCGCGCTGCGCGCCGGTGCCGTCGAAGCCGATATCTCGTCGCGATTCGGCGGAGACAACGTCGTGCAGTTCGGCCCGTCCTCGGCCCTTCCCCACGGCGCCGCCGGCCCGCGCGCGCTCGCCCGCGACGAGGCCGTCCTCATCGACGCCTGGGACCGGCCCGAGGGTTACTACTACGACATCACGCGGTCGACCTGGTTCGGCAAGCCGTCGGACGAGTATCGAAAGATCTGGGAGACGGTTCTCGCGGCGCAGTCCGCGGCGATCGAGAAGGCGGCGCCGGGAGTCCCGTGCTTCGAGGTGGACGCCGCGGCGCGGCGCGTCATCGAGAAGGCGGGCTACGGCCAGTACTTCAACCACCGTCTGGGCCACGGCCTCGGCATCGACGTCCACGAGCCGCCGTACATGGTGGCGCACAACCACACGGTGCTCGAGCCGGGGATGACGTTCACCTCGGAGCCCGGCATCTATCTCCCGGGCCGCTTCGGCGTCCGCATCGAGGACGACGTCCTCGTGACCGATCGCGGGGCGGAGTCCCTCTCGCCGCGCGTCACGCGGCTGGAACCGATCGCCGCCTGAGGAAGAATCCGGCCGCCGCGCGTCGGTTCCCCGGGCGCACTCTGCTTGCCGCGTCGCTGGCGCTCGCCGCCGCGGTCCTGACCGCGCAGACGGCCTCGCCCGAGCTCGAGGAGGCGGCCGAGGTGGCCCATCGGGCCGCGTCCTCGGCGCTGAAGGGCCAGAGCCGAATCCTGTTCGAGGCCCTCGACATCGACGGGATCCTCGAACGGCACCTCGGCGCGGCCGTGTGGCGCGACCTGACCGACCGGCAGCGCGAGCCCCTGCGCGCCGTCGTCCGCCAGACCTTCCTCGCATCGCTCGCGCCGGCCGAGGCGGCGCCGGGCGAGATCGCCTGGTCCTCCGCGCGCCCGGAGGCGGACGGAGTCACGGTGTTCCTCGGCATCCGGTTCGGAGATCGTTCGCTCAAGACGCGATGGGCGGAGACGCACGCGCCCGGTGGTGGCTGGCGGATCGAGGACGTGATGCTTTCGGATCCCGGCATCTCGCTCGCCCGCCGCGCCGTCGAGGCGCTCGGCCCGCGCCCCGTCACGCCGCGCGACCGGATCGCTCAGGCCCGGCGCGAGGCGCTCCCGCGCCTGGTCGGACTCGCCGTGATCGCGCTCGTGCTCCTTCTCCTGCGTCTCCGCCTGCGCCTCCCGCGCGAGCGAGCCATCCTGTACCTGACGGCCGTCGCGCCGGCGCTCCTCTTCGGAATCGACGGATTTCTGGCGGTGCGCCGCGTCCTGGCCGAGCCGTACGTGGTTGCCGACAGCTTCCCGCCGGCGCCCTGGGAGCGCTGGGTGCGTCTCGCGCGCGAGACGGAGCGGGAGGGACGTCTCGCCGAGGCGGATGCGCTCTGGCGGCGGGCCGCGGAGGCCGGCGCGCCGGAGGGTCCGGCGCAGTACGAGCGCGGGCTCGCGGCGCGCGAGCGTGGCGACGGCGCCGCCGCGGCCCGGGAATTCCTCGCGGCCCTGGACGCGGCGCCGCCCGCTCCGGGCGCGGCGCGCGAGCTCGCGCTCGACGCGCTCGCCTCGGGACGGAACGCCGAGGCCCGGGATCTCCTCGACCGCTACACCGCCGCGACGGGACCCGATCCCGACGCGCTGGGACTGGCCGCCGTCGTCGAAACGAACCTGGGTGCGCCGCAGAAGGCCCTCGAGGCGATTCACCAGGCGCGGGAGCTGGTCGGCGGGGGCGCCCGCGGCGCGGAGCTCGAGGCCCGCGTCCGGGCGCGGTCCGCCGACGGCACCGGGGCCGTGGCCGCGCTCCGCGAGATTCCGGCGGAGCTCCTCGACCGCGAAGCCCTGCGCTCCGACCCGGCGTTCCTGCCGATCGCGACCGACCCGTCCTGGGTGGCGTTCCTGAACGAAGCTCCGGCCGCCGAGCCGCGGCCCACCCCGCCCCGCGGAGAGACGTCCCGTTAGCAGGTTGCTGAAAAAGGGTGTGGGATGGCGTTACGAGCGCCGCGGGGTCAGGGCGTCCGAGGAAGCGCAGACAGAAGTAATGCGGCGATGCCTTTGCATCGGCGAGGAGCGATGACTTTCGGCTGCGGCGGTCGAAGACGAAGCGAACGCCTGCGGCCGACAGCCGGACCCGACGCCCGCATCCACCGGGGGTTCGGGGGACCGCAAGGTCCCCCGGCGACGAAAATGTCAGCAGCCTGCTAAGGCGCGCCCGCGAGCGCGCCCGGATCGCGCACGACGTCCTTGCCCTTCCCGCCGTAGAAGTCCACGAGGGCCGAGACGAGCGCGCGCGCCACACGGTCTCGATACGAGGGCGTGACGAGCAGCCGGCGGTCTTCCGGGTTGTTCAGGTTGCAGACCTCGACGAGCACCCGGGTCGGAATGCGGTTGTAGCGAAGGATGGCCGGCACCCACTCGCGGCCGCCGCGGATCACGTTGCGACGGATCGGCTGGAAGTCGTGGAGCGGAAGGCTCGCCGCGCGGAAGGCCCCCACGATCCGCTCGGCGAAGTCCCGCGACAGGCCTTCCGCCTTCAGCCGTTCCGGCCGGGAGAAGGAGACCTGCGGCGCCTCACGCACCTCGCGGCGAGACGCGTAGGGCTCGCCCGTCTTGCCGTAGGTTCCCTGGAGAAATTTTTCGCCGGGGACGTAGACCATGAGGCCGCGGATCGCCGGGTGGAGCGAGTCCGCGTGAAGCGACAGGAAGACCGTGCGTTCCTCGGAGCCGCCGTCCTTCTCGACACGGCGCAGCACCGCGTTCGCGAGATACCAGCGGAAGTTCACGCCGGCCACGGCGTCCTCGAGATCGTACGGCGGCGTCGTCAGCACGCGCGCGGTGCGCCAGTCCGCCGGCGAGGCCCCCGTCGCCGCGATCGAGCAGGGCCCGTCGCCGCGCACCGTGCGCACGACGCGCGCCTTCGTGTGGCGCCTGAGGAGCGCCTCGACGCGGCACGCGAGCTCGTAGACTTCGCGCGCCTCCTCGACGCCTTCGACGTTGGCGCCCGTGTCCCGACCGCCGTGCCCCGCGTCGAGGACGAACGTGACGCCGGAGAGGTTCGCGGCGCGCACGCGGTTGGCGAACTGGGAGGTCTCGAGGCGCGCCGTCTCCTCCTCGACGCGCTCCGGGTCTCCGGGCGGCCGGAACTCGGGCGCGAGGTCGTCGACGGCGATCTTCACCGGGAAGCCCACCGGGATCGAATGCACGTCGGCGATCCCGCTCCGCTTCGCGATCTCGACCGCTTTCTCGTTGACGTCCTCCGCGTGCACGCGCCCCGTGAACCGGACGACGACGGCCGAGTACAGGGCCTCGCCCTTCTGCAGCCGATAGATGCCGTACCGGCCCTGCTCGTCCTCGGCGAACTCGAGGGCAGGCGGCTGCGGCGCTGCGGCCACGGCGGCGCTCCGGAAAACAGGGGTCAGGAGGGCCGCCGGAATCCGGACGAGCTGGCCCTTCTCCGTCTCGAGCGAAGCGATCGCGCCGGCTTCCCGGATCTCGCGATACTTCCGTCCGTCGCCCGCGAACCACTCGGCGATGCGCCAGAGGCTCTCGGGGCGCCCGGCCGGAGCCGTGACGCGGTGCGTCCACCCGTCGGCGTCGGCGGTGTCGTCCGGGAAGAGTGCTTCGATCGCGATCTTGCGGTAGGTCGGCGACAGGCGCGCGTAAGGCACGCGGAAGAAGACGTCTCGCCGCAGCGTCCCCTTCGCTTCGCGGCCCAGGATCTCCTTGCGGGCGTTCGGATCGTCCGTGAGGCGTTTGACGAAAGCCGTGACGCCCTCACCGGGAAGCGGCCGGGCCGAGAGGAAGACCTCGTTTCCTTCGGTGACGATCACCCGGACTTCCGGCGAGACGACGACCGTCTTCTCGCGCGGGCGAGGGCTCGCGGCGGCCGTCAGCAGAGCGACGGCCAGGAGCGCGGCGCGGGCGCTTCCCCGGGGCACGCTACGTCGCATACGGACCCGCCGCCGGCGGCGGGTCCGAGGGGAAATCGATCTCGCGCTCGAACGCGCGGGCCGCGGCGAAGAGGGTTTCCTCGCCGAACCGGGGGGCCATGATCTGGAGGCCGAGCGGCAGGCCCTCCGGCGTCCGGCCCGACGGAATCGAGATCGCCGGAAGCCCGGCGAGCGAGGCCGGGACCGTGAAGACGTCGGAGAGGTACATCTGGAGCGGATCGTCCACCTTCTCGCCGAGCCGGAATGCGGGCGCCGGAATCGACGGGCACACGATGACGTCCGCCGCCTCGAAGGCCCGCTCGAAGTCGTGCGCCAGGACGCGCCGCGCGCGCATCGCGCGGCCGTAGTAAGCCTCGTAATAGCCCGAGGAGAGCGCGAACGTGCCGAGCAGGATGCGGCGCTTGACCTCCGCCCCGAAGCCCCGCGTGCGCGTGTCGACATAGAGCGAGGCGACGCTCGCGTCGGATCGCCGGGCGCCGTACCGCACACCGTCGTAACGGGCGAGATTGGACGAGGCCTCGGCCGAGGCCACGACGTAATAGATGGCAATCGCGGCCGTGGCGCGGGGCACGGAGACGACGCTCACGCGGGCACCGGCGCGCTCGAAGGCCCGGCGGCACGCCTCGACGTTCTCCGCGACGCGGGGATCGAGACCTTCGACCTCGCCTTCCGCGAGGAAGCCGATCCGCATCGCGTCGATGCCGCGCTCGAGCGCGCCTTCGGGGTCCCCGACGGGCCGCGCCGCGCACGTCGAGTCGAGCGGGTCCGCGCCCGCCATCACGGCGTAGATCCGCGCGGCGTCCGAGACGTCGCGCGTGAGGGGCCCGATCTGGTCGAGCGAAGAGCCGAAGGCGACGAGGCCCCAGCGCGAGACGCGGCCATAGGACGGCTTGAAGCCGACCACGCCGCTGCACGCGCCGGGCTGGCGGATCGAGCCGCCGGTGTCCGAGCCGAGCGCACCCGGGACCAGGCGCGCGGCGACGGCCGCGGCGCTTCCTCCCGAAGAGCCACCCGGGATGCGGCTCCGGTCCCAGGGATTGCGGGTCGGCCCGAACGCGCTGTTCTCGGTCGAAGAGCCCATCGCGAACTCGTCGAGGTTGGTCTTGCCGACGAAGACGGCGCCGGCCTGCCGGAGCCGGCCGACGGCGGTGGCGTCGCCGGGCGGCACGAATCCCTCGAGGATCCGGGACGCGCAGGAGACGCCCCGGCCCGCGACCCACATGTTGTCCTTGACGGCGAGCGGGACGCCGGCGAGCGGCAGCGGTTCCCCTGCCGCGACCCGCCGGTCGACTTCCTTCGCCTCCGCGAGGGCGGCGTCGCGCGACACCTCGAGGAAGGCGTTCAGATCGGGATTCGCCCTCTCGATGCGTTCGAGCGACTCGGCGGCGATCTCCACGGCCGAGCGGCGCCGCGCCGCGACGTCGGCTGCCACGGCGCGGGCGAGGCCGCTCATTCCCCGCCCCCGGCGCCGACAACCCGGGGCACCACCCCGAATCCCTGGAACTGCCGGGGGGCGTTGCGCCCGAGCGCCTCCCGCCCGTAGCCCGGCCGCGGCTCGTCGTCGCGGACCGGCGTCGGCGGGAGGGCGTCCTCGGCGGCGTCTGCGCCGGCCGATTCGGGAATCGCTTCGATCTGGTCGATGTAGGAGACAATCCGGCCGAGTTGCTCGGTCCAGCGCGAAAGCTCCTCCTCCGGCAGGGACAGGCGGGAGAGCTGCGCCACGTTCCGGACGATCCCGAGGGTCACGGCGCGCCGGTCGGAGGCCATTCGAACAATTGTAAGAGCTTTCCCGCATGAAACCGAAGGTTCTGCGGCCTCCCGGCGCGTCTCGCCGAAAGAAGTTGGCCCTCGCGGCCGCTTTTCGCCGACGATCGCTCGTGGCGACCCTGATTCGCGTCTGCCGGCAGCGCGGGATCGCCGTCTGGCTCGTGGGCGGCGCGCCCCGCGATGCCCTGCTCGACCGGCCGGCGCTCGATCTGGACGTGGCGGTCCCTTCCGGCGCCGAGGCCGTGGCCCGCGCCCTCGCCGAAGCCGGCTTCGGCACCTTCGTCGCGCTCTCGGAGGAGCCGCCGCGCGTCTTTCGCGTGGCGGGACGGCGCATCCTCGACGTGGCGGAGCTCGAGCGTCCGACGATCGCCGGGGACCTCGCGCGGCGCGACTTCACGGCCAACGCGCTCGCGATCGACCTCTCGAGCGGAGAGTGGCTCGACCCGTTCGGGGGGATCGCGGACATCACGCGGCGACGCCTGCGCCTCGTGCGGCGGGAGAACCTCGCCGACGATCCCCTCCGGACGTTTCGGGCGGCAAGGTTCTACGCCACCCACGACCTGGTGCCCGACCGGGCGGTCCGGCAGGCCTGCCGCGACTTCGGACCGCGCCTCGAGGGGGTCGCGCCCGAGCGCGTCGCCGCCGAGCTCACGCGGCTGCTCGAGGCCCCACGGATCGCGCCCGCCTGGCGGTTCGCCATGAAGGCGGGGCTCCTCTCCCCGGCGCTCCGGCCGGGGACGCCGCCGCCACGCTGGCGCGCTGCCCTGAGAGTCCTGGCGCGCCTCGAGCCCGGGCCCCTGGCCGCCTTTTCTCCCGAGCGCCGGCGCGTTCTGCGACTGGCGGCGATCGCGGGGAGCCTCGGGCTCGGCCCCGCCGAAGCCTCGGCCTGGCTCCGGCAACGGCGGCGCGGCGCCTCCGAGGCCGGGAAGGTGGCGCGCGTGCTGGAAGCGGAGCAGACTGCCGCCTCCGCCGAATCCCCCTCGGGGCCCTGGGCCTGGGTTCACGACTCCGGCGCCGAGGCGGAGGAAGCCCTGAGCCTCCTCGCCGCCCGGCGGCCGCGGGCCGGGGCCCTCGTCCGGCGCCTGCGGGCTGCCCTGGCGAGAGCGCGCCGGAGGCCCGAAGTCTCGGGAGGGGATCTGATCGGCTGGACCGGGATCGCGCCCGGCCCGGAGGTGGGACGGCTTCTTCGCGAGCTCCGCATCGAAATCCTGTCGGGCCGCGTTCGAAGCCGCCGGCAGGCCCGTCGCTGGTGCGAGGCTCGTCTCCGAAGATCTTAAGGCGGTGGCACTTCAGTGCCGAAGAGCACACTACCCTTCCGACTGAAATCCTTCATATTTTCGTCCTAAGCGCGTCTGCGCCGAACGGGTTATAATCCGCGAAGTTTGACGCTCGCCGAACTCCTCAAGTTCATGGCCAAGAAGGAGGCGTCCGACCTCCACTTGAAGCCCATGCGGCCGCCTCTGCTGCGGGTCAAGGGGAAGCTCATTCCGATCAACACGGAGGCTCTCCAGCCGAAGGACCTCGAGGAGATGCTCGTCTCGATCCTCTCGGCCGCCCAGAAGGAGAAGCTCGAGCTCAACCAGTCCGTCGACATCGGCTACGGCGTCACCGGGGTCGCCCGCTTCCGCGCGAACATCTACGTGCAGCGCGGGTCGGTCGCGGCCGTCTTCCGGAGGATTCCCTTCAAGATCCCGGAGGTTTCGGAGCTCGGATTGCCCGAGGTCCTGGAGACCTTCGTCCAGATTCCCGCGGGCCTCGTCCTCATCACCGGCCCGACGGGCTCGGGCAAATCCACCACGCTCGCGGCCATCATGCGTTCCATCATCGAGAAGCGACCGGTTCACATCGTCACGATCGAGGACCCGATCGAGTACCTCTTCGCCGACGGAAAGGCCGCGGTCTCCCAGCGCGAGATCTCGACGGACACCCCCGGGTTCGCCGAGGCCCTCAAGAACATGTTCCGGCAGGACCCCGACGTCGTGATGGTCGGCGAGATGCGCGACTGGCAGACGATCCAGACGGTCATCACGGCCGCCGAGACGGGCCACCTCGTCTTCTCGACGCTGCACACCAACAGTGCGGGCCAGTCGATCGACCGAATCATCGACACGTGCCCGGCCGGCCAGCAGCAGCAGCTCCGATCGCAGCTCGCGCTGGTCCTTCGAGCGATCGTTTCGATGCGCCTGATCGAAAAGTCGGACGGCTCGGGCCTCGTCCCCGTTTGCGAGATCATGATCAACTCGCCGAAGATCGCGAAGCACATCGAGCGCGGCGAGACCAAGGAGATCCACGACGAGATCGAGAGCTCGGTCGGCTATTACCGGATGCAGTCGGCCAACCAATCCCTGATCGCTCTCCTCGTCAACGGCAAGATCACCTACGAGCGCGCGATGCAGCTCTCGACCGACCCGGAAGACCTCTCCTTGAAGCTGCGGAAGCTCTTCCCGCAGATCGAGGAAGAACAGCGAGGTGGCCTCATGGCTTCGGACAACGACTTCTCCGCCATCACGCAGCTGATGGACGTCAAGCGCCTTTACGAGGAGCAGGAAGAGAAGTGGAAGCTGCGCATCGGCGAGAAGGAAGGGGAAGTCGCGCGGTACACCAACGAGCTGCGCGAGCAGCGCAAGTCGATGCAGTCGCGCGAGCAGTCGATCTCGGAGCTCGAAGAGGAGATCGGACGCCTGAAGGCCGAGAACGAGCGCGCGACCCGCGACGCGCAGCAGAAGATCGCTCAGCTGAACGAGCGGATCAAGGAGCTCAACCAGCGCGTCCTCATGGCCGAGGGTGGCAAGGCGGCCGCCGGCGGCGGCGGCTTCTTCAAGAAATAGGCCGCGTCGCGGCGCGACAGCGCCTCGCGCCGCCTCAGGAACTCCCTCTCCCCCGCGGGGAGCGGCGCGGGGTGAGGGGTCGCGATTCGCTGCGTCCCCGCCTCTTCCTCCGCTCCCGCACCCCCGCCGCGAGAGTCCCCACGGCGGCCCCCGTCGTGTCCATCACGCAGTCCATTCCCTCCATGGACCGCCCCGGAATGAAGGCCTGGTGCGTCTCGTCCACGGTGCCGAAGGCGGCGAGAGCACCCGTCACGGCGAGGGCCCGCAGCAGCGTGAATCCGGGCCGTCCCGGCCACCGGACCGCCAAGAGCAGCAGGAACGCCTCGACCCCGTAGAGGGCGCCGTGGACGTACTTGTCGAACGAGGGAATCGAGGAGAGGACGGGGACGGAGGGCGGCGACGGCCAGGACGTGAGGACGAGAAGAAACAGACCCCAGACGACGGCGGCCCGCCTCGCCCACGCGAGACGGGCCGCAGCCCCCGGTTCCTTCGGCCAGCGGATCCCGATCGCTACTCTCCGCGCTTCGTGTGGCCGGTCCGGCTCGGGCCCTTCTTGGGCGCGGCCTTCGCGGCCGCCTTGGCTCCGCGCTCGGGGCGCGCCGGGCGCGCCTTCTTCGCGGGCTTGGCGGCCTCGGCCGCACCTTCCGCGCCCTCGGCGCCCTCGGCCTTCTCCTTGCGCACCGTCTCGACGCGGCCGCCGGCCGCGCGCCGCGCGCGGTCGGCCATCGACTCCTTGCGCGGGGCCTTCTCCTTCGCCTCGAACTTGAAGTCCACGAACTCCAGGATCGCCGCCTCGGCGGCGTCTCCCTGCCGCGGACCGAGGCGCAGGATGCGGGTGTAGCCGCCCGGACGGTCCACGAACCGCGGGGCGAGGCTTTCGAAGACCTTCTTGACCGTCGTGCGGTCCGGAATCCACCGCGAGACCTTCCGCCGCGCGGCGAGATCGTCCGACTTTCCGATCGTGATGAGGCGCTCCGCCAGCGGCCGGAGCTCCTTCGCCTTCGTCAGGGTGGTCTCGATCCGCTCGTGCGTCATCAGCGACTGGAGCTGATTCGAGAACATCGCCAGACGGTGCGGCGTCGAGCGCCGGAGCTTGCGCCCGGCCCGGTTGTGCATCATGGCCGCGACTCGCTCTTCGACTCCGCAGCCTCGAGCTCCATGCCGAGGGACAGGCCCATCGGACGGAGGATGTCGCGGATCTCGTTCAGGGACTTGCGTCCGAAATTCTTCGTCTCGAGCATGTCGCGCTCGGTCTTCTGAACGAGGTCCCGGATCGTCCGGATCCCCGCGTTCTTCAGACAGTTCGCGCTCCGCACGGAGAGCTCGAGCTCGTCCACCGACTTGTTGAGGTACTCCGCCAGGTTCTCCGGCAGCTCGCCCTCGACGCCGCCGTCGAGCGCGGTCTCGTGCTCGGCGTTGACGAAGATGGTGAGGTGGTCGCGGAGCAGAGTCGCCGCGAGGCCCACCGCGTCGGCCGGCGTCACGGTGCCGTTGGTCCAGACCTCGAGCACGAGACGGTCGTAGTCGGTCGCCTGCCCGATGCGGGCCGCCTCGACGTGGTAGTTGACGCGGCGCACCGGCGAGTGGACGGAGTCGATCGGGATGTACCCGATGCCCATGTCCTCGTCGAAGTTCTTGTCCGCCGAGACGTAGCCGCGGCCCATCGAGACGCGGAGCTCCATCTGCAGCTTCCCGTTCTCCGACAGGGTGGCGATCGGCGCCGCCGGGTCGAGGATCTCGATCGTCGAGTCGCCCTGCAGATCGGCCGCCGTGACCTTACCCTTCCGCTCGACGTCGAGCGTCAGGATCTTCTCCTCCGTGGTGTGCATCTTGATCGGAATCGATTTGAGATTCAGGATGATGTCCGTCACGTCCTCGACCACGCCGGGCAGCGAGGAAAACTCGTGCAGGACGCCTTCGATCTTCACCGCCGTGATCGCGGCGCCCTCGATCGAGGAAAGCAGGACGCGCCGCAGCGCGTTGCCGATCGTCGTTCCGAAGCCCCGCTCGAAGGGCTGCGCGAAAAACTTGCCGTACGTGCTCGAGAGCGTCTCGAGGTCGGCCTCGAGTCGCTTCGGTTTCTGAAATCCTTTCCAGAGCGTCATGGATTCTCCTCCCTTGCCGGGGTCGTTACTTCGAATACAGCTCGACGATCAGCTGCTCCTGGATGGGCAGCTTGATGTCTTCGCGCTTGGGCAACTCGACGACCGTTCCGGAGAACGTCTCCGGCGACAGATCCAGCCAGCCGGGCACGCCGCGGGCGCGCGCCGTCTCGACGGACGCCTTGATCTGCTCGTTCGCCCGGCTCTTCTCCTTGATGGCGACGACCTGGCCCTTCGAGACGCCGTAGGACGGGATCGTGACCTTCTTTCCGTTGATGGTCACGTGCCCGTGCCGCACGAGCTGCCGCGCCTGCGAACGCGAGGCCGCGAACCCCAGCGCGTAGACGACGTTGTCCAGCCGCCGCTCGAGGTTCTCGAGCAGGTTGGAGCCCGTGATGCCCTTGCGCCGCTCCGCGCGCTGGAAGGTCGATCGAGAAGTTGTCTCCACGGAAACGGAGGGAGACACGAAGCTGTGTCGAGAAGTTGTCCCCACGGAAACGGAGGAGACCATCTGTGTCACCAGATGAATCTATGGGTCTGAATCAAGAGCGACCCTGACAATGTAACGAAGCACCAAAAGGCGTGGGGTATCAAGCGCGAGAGAGAGACCCTTCTGGCAGCCACAAGCCGGATGAGTGCTAGATAGTCGGTATGGTGAAAGTATTTGAATCTGCGATAAAGACCGTAATTTCGCAACAAGCGAAAGTGGCTGTATATGCGCTTGAACCAAAAAGGTAACGGAGGCGGGAGGCGTCTCTTGTGAATGGATGTCTCGTGACCCACATGCCTCTCGGTCGAGAGCAGGCACCTAACCCGGTGTACTTCTCGGTACGGAACGTGGAAACCTCGTATCGCTCCCCCTCGGGGGACAGCACGCTGCAAGGCGTCGCCTATGGCGGTGCGAGCTTGGGATGTTGGAAAAAGCGAATGCCGCGCTGTAATGGCGTGGATATGGGTTTAAACATTACCCGGCACGAAAGTGAGCCCACGTCCGACTGGTCTCACATCGCAAGAGAGTGTGCAGAACCGTCTCATGAGGGAAAGCAAATGACGACAACGGCAAAACCGTTGATTGGTGCATCCTCAACGGCTCCGAGCTGGGACGCCATCGGTTGGCGCACCGTGCAAAAGGCTGTTCTGCGGCTGCAGATGCGTATTGCGAAGGCAACTCGGGAGGGGCGCTGGGGCAAGGTGAAAGCCTTGCAATGGCTGCTGACCCACTCGTCCTCGGCCAAGCTGTTGGCCGTGCGACGAGTAGTTCGGAACTCCGGCCGGAACACGGCCGGGGTCGATGGTGTTCGTCTGGAAAACTTCAGGTCAGAAACTCAAGGCCGCACGGTCACTACAGCGGCGGGGCTACCGCCCGCAGCCGCTGCGGCGTATCTATATTCCCAAGAAGAACGGCAAACTTCGGCCCGTTGGGTATCCCCACCATGGCTGATCGGGCGCACCAGGCGTTACATCTGTTCGCCCTTGAACCCGTGGCGGAAACCCTTGCGGACCCGAATGCGTACGGGTTCCGGCCCAAACGTTCAACTGCCGACGCCATTGGGCAATGCTTCATCGTGCTCGCAAAACGGCACTCGCCCACATGGATCCTCGAAGGAGATATTAAGGCCTGTTTTGACCGGATCAGTCATTCATGGCTGGTCGACCATGTTCCCATGGATAAGGCTGTCCTGGGCAAATGGCTGGCGGCAGGTTACATGGAAGAAGGCATCGTCTATCCCACTGAGGCAGGTACGCCTCAAGGCGGAATCGCATCCCCCGTTTTGGCGAACATGGCACTGGATGGCTTGGAGGAGGTTGCTCGACGGGCCGCCCCACGAAACCAGAAGGTCAATGTCGTCAAATACGCCGATGACTTTATCATCACCGGCGCCTCCAAAGAAGTGCTGGAGGGATGCGTCAAGCCCGCGGTAATCGCCTTTCTCAAGGAACGTGGTCTGGAACTCTCGGAAGAGAAGACCCGTATCACGCAAATAGACGACGGCTTTGATTTCCTCGGATTCAACGTACGCAAGTACGGGGGTACGCTTCTCATCAAACCCGCCAAGGCAGCAATTCATCGCTTCCTGGATGACGTCCGAGAACTGATCAAGGCCAACACAAGCGCCAAGACGGAAGCGTTAATTCGGCAGCTCAACAGCAAAATTCGAGGTTGGGCCAACTATTACCGCCATGTCGTGGCCAAGAAGACCTTTGCCTATGTCGACGACCAGGTGTTTCGGGCACTGATGACATGGATCGATCGGAGGCACCCCAACAAGTCGGCCAGATGGAAGCGCCGTCGGTACTTTCGCTCTGAAGGCCTACGTAACTGGGTATTCTCCACGAAGATTCGTGATGGGCTGGGCCAGATCACTTGCCTCGATCTCTTTCACGCGAGCAATGTTCCGATCGTCCGGCACATAAAGATTCAGGGTCACGCAACCCCATACGACCCTGCCTATCGCGACTACTTTACGCGTCGGGCGCACTTTCGCCGCGTGAACGGTCACATGTGGCGGGGCATGGTAGCTACCCCTTGATCGTGTACCCCGCTTGCACCACCGATCCGAGATGCCGGGTCACACAGGCCTTAGTAAGGCTCGAGCCGTGTGATGGGAAACTATCACGCACGGTTCTTAGAGGGCTGGGGACGGGCAACCGTCCCTGGCTACTCGACTAAGGCCGACGACCTGCCGCGCTGGCAACCAAAATGGCTGGCCGGTGTACAACCTACCAATTGGGACCTCACGCACGGTCGGTAGTTCGAAGGCCGCGTATCCGATTTGGGCAAGCGCAAATCGATCGGCAAGCGCCTCTCCCGCCTGGTACCAGCCAAAGCCGCACGCATGCAGATGAACGATAATTGCGGATGAGCTACGCCACCCCCATCCCGCCAGCCAGCCCGCGAGCCCTTTCCGCGTTTGCAGGTCTGTGGCCCTTCCTGCGGCCCTACCGGGCGCGCATCGCGCTGGCCTTTGTCCTGCTGTGCCTGGGTTCCGCAACCATCCTGCTGGTGCCGCTGGCGTTTCGCGACCTGATCGATTTCGGCTTCGGCAATCGGGCGCGGGCCGGCAGCGGCCTGCTCGGCGGCTTGAGCCTGAACGGGCATTTCCTCGCCTTGTTCGGCATGGCCGGCTTCTGGGCGCTGGCCGTGTCGGCGCGCTACTACACCGTGTCGTGGGTGGGCGAACGGGCGACGGCCGACCTGCGCAGCGCCGTCTATGCCGCGTGTCTTGTCCCAGTCGCCGCAATTTTTCGAGACCTTGCAGACCGGCGAAGTGCTGTCGCGGCTGACCGGCGACACCACCCTGATCCAGACCGTGGTCGGCAGTTCCATTTCGATGGGCCTGCGCAGCCTGTTCCAGTTCATCGGCGGCATGATCATGCTGGCCGTCACCAGCCTCTATCTGTTCTCGCTCAATCTCGGCCTGATGGCCTTGCTGACCCTGCCCATCCTCGCCATCGGCCGCAAGGTCAAGAAGCTGTCGCGCGAATCCCAGGACCGGATCGCCGACGCCTCGGCGCTGGCAGGCGAAATCCTCAACGCCATGCCGACGGTGCAGGCCTACACGCAGGAGGCGCAGGAAGCCAGGCGCTTTGCCGAGCGCACCGAAACCAGTTTCGTCACCGCGATCAGGCGCACGCGCGTGCGCTCGGCGCTCACCGCGTTGATCATCACCGCGGTGATGGGAACCATCATCTTCGTTCTGTGGATAGGCGCGCGCCAGGTCCACGACGGCACCATGACCGGCGGCCAACTGGCCTCCTTCGTCCTGTACGCGGCACTGGTGGCGGGTGGCGTCGGCACCATGTCGGAAGTGTGGGGCGACGTGATGCGCGCCGCCGGGGCGACCGAACGGCTGCTCGATCTGCTGCACGCCGAATCGGCCATCCGCGAGGCACCCAGCCCGCAAGCGCCGGCGCATCCGGCGCAAGCAGCGATCCGTTTCGATCATGTGAACTTCTGCTATCCCGCGCGCCCGCAAACGCGCGCGCTGGACGACATCTGCCTGGACATCGCGCCGGGCGAAAGCGTCGCGCTGGTCGGCCCCTCCGGCGCCGGCAAGACCAGCCTGTTCCAGCTCCTGCTGCGCTACTACGACGTGTCCGACGGCGCCATCCGACTCAACGGACAGGACATCCGCCAACTGAGCCTGCACGATCTTCGCCAAGGCATCGCCATCGTGCCGCAGGACCCGGTGATCTTTTCCGCCAACGCGCTGGAGAACATCCGCTACGGCCGCCCCGCGGCAAGCGATGAAGAAGTCATGCAGGCGTCCCGGGCAGCCCTGGCGGACGAGTTCATCGAGCGCTTGCCCGAGGGCTACCAGACCTTCCTCGGCGAACGCGGCACCCGCCTGTCCGGCGGCCAGCGCCAGCGCATTGCGATTGCGCGCGCCATCCTCAAAGGCGCTCCGTTGCTGCTGCTCGACGAAGCCACCAGCGCCCTGGACGCGGAATCGGAAATCCTGGTGCAGAAAGGCCTCAGCGCCGCCATGCAGGGGCGCACCACGCTGATCATCGCCCATCGGCTGGCGACGGTGCAAAAAGTCGACCGCATCGTGGTGATGGACCGAGGGCGGATCGTGGAAACCGGCACCCCGGAGAGTCTGCGCAATCAAGGCGGGCTCTACGCGCGGCTGGCAGCATTGCAACTCAACTATTGACCGGTCGGGCCAGTTGGAATGTAAAGTGCGGTGCGCGACAAGCAAAAGTCGGCCATAGGTCGTCCCTTGTGAAGCAGCAATATCGCACTTACGTGCGTCCGCTCAGGTAGAAGCGGCATAGCTGTTCGATTTCATCACCACGAAGAACAACAGGAAAGATAGTACGATCATTGCGTTTGCGATAACTGACACAGCCGGCGCAACCGGCGACCAACCGAAGCGATGGTCAAACGCGGGAAGCACCACGAACCCTACAAATCCGAGAATGAAGAGCGCCGAGATGATTTTCTGGTTCGGCCGCTGCTCCGCCAGGGGTCCGATGTTCATGCGGCGTTCAACGAGCTTTCGGTCGTGCACGAGAAAATAGATGCCTAATGCCTGCGCGGACACCTCAAACATGGCTAGGAAGGCCCACGCCTGCCAATAGTTGAGCGTACCTGCAGGAATGAACAGGCACGCGAGCAAAATTGCGAGCGTTATCAGGTTGGCCAGTACGCCCCGGACATACATGTTTGACATGGATGAACATCTCGCGACCAGCTTACACGACTTGAAAACGCCCCTGGACCTTCCTCATCATTGCGACATTGTCGAGAAGGAAACAAAAAGGGAATGGCAATCGCGGACGTGCGGTCTTGGCCGAGGACTGCCTGATGAGCATCGCTGCTGTTGACGTTGGTCGTAACGGCGGCTTTCGTGCTTGGCATTAGGCTCCTGGCGACCCACAACCGCCGCCCAGCGGCCGACGCCTTGGGGGGTGGCAGTCTGTGGTCAAGCGGCCATTCAAATATTCGAGGCGGATGCCAGGTCATCGGCTAATCCAGGCATTCGCCGTTTCTCGTAACCTGCTACTCGGGAACGTCTGCTTCCGATGGGGCCGATAGATCGAGCAGACCGTAGGCCGCGTCGGCCTATATCCCCTTGGCCGCACACAGAACGACATCTAGCTCGAAGGCCCAGTGTATGACCAACCAGATGACCAGAAATCCACCTACGGCAAGCCAGGTGGAGACTGATTTTGGATCCTCCGGGGTCGACGCCGACCCCTAGCATCAGCGCGGCGCAAGCAGGACTCAACAGCCGGCCGACCTCCTCGGTCTGTCTGCCTCGCTACGCATTATCATTATCATCAACGCAACGCTAAAATGGCTATTTTTAACTAAAATTATAAGATAGGTGGCGTACCGTCCCATAAAGTACGCCGCCGCAGGGGGTTTGACCCCATTGTTGTCGCGTGACGGTCTAGGGACTCACTAATATCAAATGGCTAAAC
>CAWGKP010000015.1:0-93489 GCA_963823185.1 uncultured Acidobacteriota bacterium | reverse complement strand
GGAAGTAGGTGGTGATAAACTTATTGTTTGCGTCTGGTCCGTAATCCACGGTGGTTGCCGGCATCTGGCCATTGGCGTCGCCATAGCCTAGCGGCGCTGGGCCTGATTTCCACCCACTCTCATTAAAGGCAGCGGTAATCCAGGCAACCCCCTGATCCGAGCCGTTGTCCAGGTATTTCCAAACTGAGCCTTTTGCCACGAGGATAGTTGGCACGGTAGCAGCAGAATGTTGGATGCTGATCGTCACGTCATCAGCGGCATTGAGGGCGCCATTGGACGCACTCAAGCGCAACACGTAAGTGCCGACGCCCGGGAAATAAGCCATCCCCGTTCGTCCGGACAGGGGAATCAAACCACACTTGCCCAGGTCCGCTGACCTGGCTCCAGGAGATGGCCAATGCGCCCGGTGGGTCCGGTCGTCCATCATCGGAGGCGGCACCGCTGAGCTGCACTGCGATGGGTGCATTAGTGGCATTCAACACCAGATCCGGTCCGGCGTTGAGGACTGGAGGCCGGTTTCCGGTGTTCTCCAGTCCGGGCGACGGTCCGCCCGGGCTGGCTCGCCAGTTAATGGGGTCATTGCCATAAGCCGCGGCATTGAGGCGTTCCAGAGAGGCACCGAGCCCGTCGGCGTTGGTTGACCACGGGGCCTGGTCGTCGTAACGCACGACGTCCACATCAATGTAAGGGACGTAGAGGCTGCCGGTATTCGTATCCAGGTCCGGAGCGTCCGGGCGCAGGATGGCGAGGTTCTCGCCGCCGCCCTGCAACTTGCCTGGATAAGGGCCAAAGTGGGGACCTCGGACGGCACGCCGTACTTCGCGCGAAAGGCGGCGGGGTCGCTGCCCACCAGCAGGAGCAAGCCATTGGGGGCGACTTGGACATTGGTCGGGAAATCATAACCGATACCGTTTAGACGCCAGGCGTTCGAGGGATAAGCCGGGTCGTAGAGTAACAAGACGCCATTGGCGATACTCTTGAGCTCCAGGAACTCTTCCCCGCCAGGGGTGGTAGTTGATTTCGTTGATGACCAGCGGCCCAACACGCTGCCCGGCGTTGGACGCGCCGAGCGTGTTTACCAGTTGAGCAGGATACTGGGCTTCTCCAGTGCTGATAATGTAACGGCCAAAGCTGACCCCGTTTTGCGCGGCGCCAAAAGTGAATCCGTCGCTGTAGCCCGTCAGGTTGCCATTCGTGTCCGCGGAATAGAGATAGATTTCCTCCCCGTGGGAATTTGAGACGGAAGTTGTTTGTGGATTGAGGGTCGGAGTTCCAATCACTTTCGGTGAAGACCTTGTAACCGTTGGCCGGAATCGTGGTGAAAGCAGGGAATGCGGAATTTCTGCGGCAGGGTGCGCTTGTCAGTGAAGTACCAGTTACCAATATCTACATTCGTCGGGTTGGGATTATACAACTCGACCCAATCCAATTCGGGGAGATCAGTGTGCGTCAGGGCCTCATTGACGAGCACACGAGGGATGTTTTGGGGCGCGTCGTCGGCGCCCGGTGAACCGCCAATCACAGCGCTGGCACGCCAGTTGAGCGGATTAGCCGGCTTCGGATTCAGATTGGGATTGAGCGGAACTAGAGAGAACCCGGCACCATCGGGCAGACGTGGGCCAGGGCGGTTGCGTGCCGTAGTTAACCGAGAAGATGGGCACGCCTGCGACATGAACCAACGTAAGGGTCTCGCCGCTATTGGATAGTTTACTCGTGTAAACTCCGTCCACATGAACAGTGGGATAACGGTTGGTGAAGGCGGCGGGGTTGGCCACCAGGACAAAGAAGTGGCCCGGAGCCAGGAACGTGCCCACCGGGAAGGTGTAGCTGATGCCGTTGGTAAAATGGAGGCCGCTAAGCTCGAGGTTGGTGGGCGCCACGTTCTTCAAACTCGATGAACTCAAACTCGTCGCCGCTCAGGTTGGTTGTGCCCGGAGGATGATACATGATCTCCGTGAGGAGCAGGTCGGTGAAGTCCTGGACGATGAAAAAAAGTGGCATCGGTGAACTGCGCTCCAGACGGTGCCGCCCAGCGCGCGGGCTCGAATATGGGCGCTGCGGTTCAAAGTCACGGGGCCGCCATAAAGGAGAGCGGCCGGTGAGATGGCACCGCCGCGGAGACGTGGGTCCGAGCCGTCGAGGGTGTAATAAATGGCACCGGCGGGTGCGCTCAGAGTAAGGTGAACCCCGTTGCTGACGATGCCGCCAAATTGGTTAAAGGAGGGGGCAGCCAGAATGGGGAACCACCCGTTCGTGCGAAGCTGGCTGAGCACAATTCCGGCACGCTGGCCGAAGTAATCCCCATACACCGATTCATCTTGGTGACCCATTCCACATTGCGGGTCAACGGTGTGCTGGCTTGGAATCCCCCCAGCGTGCGGATTCGGCGGCGATGGCGCCATAAACCTCGTTGCTGCGGGTCAAGAACCGGGCGCGGCAGCCTTCGGTGGTGAGCACGCCGCCGTTGAAGAACTGGCGCTGGACGTGGTCAGCGACACGCATGCGGAATTCGGCGTTCGCGGAGAGCCGGGTGAAAAGGTAGCCGGGATTGCTGCAGGCCAGGGCGGTTACGGGGCCTTGCTGAATCGGGTCGCCCGCCGGGAATGGCCCAGTGCGATCGCGATGCAGCTCATCGTTGTTGCCGAGCGAAGATTCATGGAGGAGTGTGTGCTCGGAGTCGTGAGCGAAGAAGCGAAAGCCGCCGTAGAGGCCGGTACGATTGCGGACGGCGTACATGTTGTTGGGATTGGTGTCACCTATGAAGGCAGAGATGGGAGCGTCAATGTTCCCGGTGAAGAAGATGACCAGCATGTAGTCTATGAGATCATCAACATCGAGCAGATTCTCGTAAGCAGGATTGGGCGTGCCATCCACATTGAGCCCCTGGACCTTGAAATAATTCGCATCAGCGGCGAAGCCATTGGTGGCAGCCATCCACAGGCGAATCCAGGCATCCATGTTGCCGTCCGTTGCGAAAATGGTGTAGCCGGCCCCGGTATCCACTTTGATGACGTCATAATCCTCTTTGTTTCCCCCAAAGTAGGTCGCGCCGAAGGACGCCTCGGGCCGCTCGTCGGTGTTGTATAGTCCCCAGTACTCGCCGTTGATATAGAGGTGGTAAAGGTCGCCGCGCTCGGCCTGGCTGGCCCTGCGCCAACTGCGTATCGCGCGAGAACTGGTCCCGGAGAGCAATGAAACGGTAATCGCCTTCGAAGCTCCAGGAGTAATTCTCGAACGTGCGCAAATCAAAGCCGTCGAAGGTATCGGCGCCGCCCTGGCTTGCGAACGCCGGGGACTGGAGTTTAGCGGTTCCGTATTCCTGGCGAAAAAAGAAACGAAAGGCGTGTTTGGGGTTGCCGGTGTTGCGGCTGTAACCGCCACGGATGCGGATGCCCGCGTTGATGTGAAAGCCCTTGGTTCCATCAGGATAAATCAGCTCGATGGCCGCCGGTCTTTCCCAGGCGATGCCGTCATTGCCGGGGTTGGCGTAGATGCCGGTCGTCGAGTCAAACAGGTTCTTGAAGTCGGTTGTGATGCAGTAGGAGGGGATGGACTTGAGATCGTTGGTGAGTTCAGCGCTATAAGCGGGGTTGTTCACGACGTCGGGGTCCATGCCGTAGTCAACGACGTTCGCGCCCCAACTGGCTGGCCAGCCAGATGGCGTTTCGCCGTTTGGCGACTGGTGGACCACGTCGCTGACGAAAATGTAAGTTTCGGTGTCCACGTCGGAAGGTTCGAATCCGTCTTTGAAGGCGGCGGCGCGAATCACTGTGGTACGGCTGATTGGCAAGGGAGTCGAATAGACGGCGCCATTGGTCAGCGAAGGCACGGAGCCATTCGTGGTGTAGATAATCGTCGCATTGGCGGTGGCCGAAGTGATCGAGAGACTGAAAGGGGAATCATGGAAGCCGCGATCCGGTGTGAACTTGGTATCGCCGACGAAGGCGATGAACCCGCTGTTATTTAACGCGCCCGGCGTTGGGGTCGCAAAATACATGTTGGTCAGACCGCCGGCTTTGTATTCAACCAACTCCGGCAAAACCAGGAAGTCGAAATCGGCGGCGCTCTGATTGAGCCCTTGGATGGCCAGCACGTTCGCTCCCGGCTGGAGTACGTTCAAAGAAATCAGAAACATTGATGTCCTCCAAGACGAGCGCCTGGTAGTTCGGGTGCGCGGCGGTGGCGGTGGAGTTCCACTGCGGCGCAGCCGGCGCGTTCCGGCTGGCGATGGGGATTCCGTTAAGGTAGGCGACAAAACCGTCGTCATACGCTCATGCGCAAGGTCAAGGACTCGAGTGTCGCAGGGTTGCTAACGTTGAAAGGGATCCGGAGGTAGGCGGAACTATTGATCCCAATCATCTGCGCCTGGACATCTGTAGCGATCAGTGACCGGTAACCAGCCGCCCCGCCGCCGCCCGCCACCACCAGCGCCGGGACGGCCAGTCCGCCACTTGCCACATCTCCCACGAGCCGGAAATTGGTGGCATTCCACGAGCCAAAACTCCCTTGAGCCGCGTAGAATTCGACTTCGGAGCCCCCTCCGCACTCGTAAAAGATGAGATCAGCGGGTAATCGCCGCCGCTGGGAAGTAGAAAGTCCCCAATGTATCGCCTGGGCCTCGCGGATCCGCGTAGGAAAAGTGTAAAGCCTCCGACGGTGAGTATGAACCCATCGTCGCTGTCGACACCAAAGGTCCAATTGCCCGGCGCGGGGATGCTGATGGTCGCGGTAGCTTCGACAACGAAGTTGTCCTGGTCCACTCCCGGAGCCAGGCCGGGGAAAGTCCGATCGTTCCCGTAGTTGGCTGAGCTGCCCGTATTGAAGTAGTTGATTACAGGAGCATTCTCCACAAAGACGGCCAGTTGCTGAGAGGGATTCCCAATCACGCCTTGTGCGGCCGGCAGACTGCACGTCCCAACATTGGCGATGTAATTGTAAACGGCGAAACCGGGAACCGCCGTTTCATAGCCGATCCCGGTCGCACCTGCCGTCCAACCGGAGTCGTTGAATCCGACTTGTGTCCACGTCGTTCCCAAGCTCCCATCCGTCGGGATGCGGACCTTCGCGCTGGCGCCTGAAGAAACCAGCGTGTTGGTCGTCACATCCTGAGCCAGACCTTACGAAACATCAGGATACTGGGCCGAAAACACCGGCGCGAACTCAGTCGCCACACTGCCGTCCGGCTTCAGCAAGGCCAGATACTCCCCGCTCGCCTTGAGGCTGAAATCGGTATGCAACGGCTGGCCCGGGACGGAGCGGTTCTTGCCGGAGGCGAAGACCACCAGGAACCCTTTGGTGGTGAGATTGGTCGCCGGGAATAGCCACGTTTGTTGATGCAGGGGATCATCGGTCAGGGCCCAACCGGCCAGGTTTACACTGGCAGCACTGCTGTTATAGACCTCGATCCAATCTGGGAATTCGTGATCCTCGTCAGCCAATGTCTTCTTATTATCGGCCATGAATTCGCTGATGATCACTTGGGCTGGAGCAGGGACAGCGAAGACCAGCAAACAGGCCACGCAGACGGAGTACAGAATACTAGTTTTCAACATATCGGCCTGCGGGCCCGAAGGCCAAAGAGGCGGTTTGAGTGATTCCAGCGGCACTGGATACCTGTCTAGCAGATCCGACTGGCATTGTCAAGCGAACGAGGAGTTTCAGGACATCTCCGGTATGAACGATGCCTTGGTCGCACAAGGCTGCACCGCCCATGAAGCGGAGCCAGAGACCATCGAGCAAATTCGTCGAGTGGGCGGAGAAATCAGACCAGACTCTCATCACGGGAGACTCAGACCGGCCCACGGCTGGATGGCCGTAAGGGCAAGCAACTGCCCTGTCGGGAAGCGTGTTGGTGTTTAGCCCTTCCGCTGGAGGCGGTGAATGAGGCTTACGGGGCGACCCTCGTAACGGTGCAGAGTGCGGGGTGCTTTGGCGCCAAGTGGCGGAGGCAGCCGGCTTAAATCCTTTATGACTCAACGTGGCGGCCCTTGGCCACGCGTCCCGGCGCTCAGCGCGGCCAGCGCTTGTTGTGCCGCCGGGTCGCCTTTGTTCGCGGCGTCCGTCAGGCGTTCATACACCTTGCCGTACGCCTTCCTCGGCCGCCTTGACCTGGTCCGGCGACAGTTGATCCTTTTGCAGCAGAACCTGCCGGTATCCCATGATAGCCGGGCCGTAGTTGTTGGCCTTGTCATCCTCCACGGCCTTGGCCCAGGCCGCCTTGATTCCCGGAGGGGCGCTCGTCGAAGCCCCCCGTCGCGCGACCGGACTTGCTCTTGCCACAGCCGGCTAAGGAAACGCCGGTAATCAACAGGAGGCTCAGCCAAACTGCATGGTTCATTTTCATCATAAAGCGAAAAGCCTGGGTGCCGCTCTTAGTAATCATTCATCCCCGCCAGTTTCACAGATCGCCCGAGCCAGCGGTATCCCCAATCTGGGCCAGCAACGCGCCTGCCCCGCCCGCGGTGATACGGGGGAACGAGTGATCAACGACCGTTGGCGGTACCCGGATTGCACCACAGCCGGTTCTTGTGAGTATCCTTGGCCTCGATAGCCCAAGCGCTGGCTTTGACGAAGACCACGGAGCCGCTGAAGTTCAGCACGACGCCACCGATCTTGCCGTGGCGATAGCCCAAGCCCCCGTCCACCGCCGGGTCAGGAAAACTGGAGGCATCGTTGTAACCGTAGCCAATCCCTTTGTCGTCAGGTTCCCACATCATGTATGCGTCCTGCCGGAATGCGGCCTGCTTGTAGCTGGCGCCGTCCGGCTTGACGGTACCGTATCCGCAAATCGCGCCATTCTCTACGTACAGTGCTGAGTTTCTGGACGCGGCCCAGGAAGCCGGGAGCGTTGGTTTTATCCATCGGGCACCGTAGATTCCTATGTTTTTGTGTAGTGCCAAATCTGGCCGCCCAGCCCACCCGGACCGCTCGCGTTCCCCACAGTGCCTTCGTAAGCCAACCGCGGGTTTTGATTGTAAGGGGCCGCCATAATATTCGGCACCGCGCCGCCCAGCGACGGATCGTAGAGCCACCCTTGTTTCCAAGGCGGATTCCAATTGGGGAAGGCCATTTGTCTGGAAATCGTTGACGTAGATTTGTGTCGCCAGACCAATCTGCTTGCAATTATTCGTGCATTGGGCGCGCAGAGCTTTTTCCTTGGCGCTGGCCAAGGCCGGCAACAGCAGCGCCGCCAGGATCGCGATGATCGCGATGACCACCAACAGTTCGATAAGGGTGAACCCGGATCGGGATGTGGACCGGGCCCCGGGTGGGTCCGACCGCAACCATTTAAGTGCACGTGTCATAATACGCAATTGTCTTTTCTCTGGCTCAAGATCCAGCCAACAAAACCGCTTCATTATGTTGACCACATTCTCCGTGCATCGTCAAGCCTCCAAAATTCGGGCGCGAGGCACCCACTCACGACCAGCATCGGTCAAGCCCGGTGCTGTGGTCGGTCGGACGATTCACCGAGTCAATCATCAACCAAATCTAACCACTTTATACCCGGAAGGCACCCCCTCCGCCATCCCCCATTTGGGTGATGCCGGAGCGAAAAGTCGCCTCCCCCAAATGTGGTATTAGACCGAAAGAAGCAGGGCTGCTAAGATGTTGTGTTATTGCTGCAACACCATCAACCCATGAAAAGAAAACTACTTAGCAAGTCACTATTCAAACAAACAGCCCTGGCGGTCCCGGCCGCGGCTCTGATGCTCGGCGCCGCGCAGGCAGGCACCACCGTCGGCTTGAACTTCCAGGCCTGGTATTATGATTCCGGCACCACCCCACAGACGATTGGTTTCGGCCAGGGCTACCAAACCACTGGTTTCCCGGTAACGGCCAAGGCCTTTGGCGTGGCCCCTGCAAACTGGGTCAACTACCGATCCCCTGAATTGTTCAGCTCCAGTGGACACGAGCGTGGCTTTGGGGCCAATCACCGTAAACCTGAGCGCTGTGAACCCTTGGTCAGGCGACATCGGCAACCTGGTGAACCCGGCTGACGAATGGACCAACGCCGGGCCACTCCAGGTTTCGACATCATCGGTCTTGCCAGGCAACGATGAGGTGACTTGGGGCTTTGAGGACAACACCGGTTGGACGAACAACTTGTCGGGGTTGAACACCGCCTTCCCGAACGGCTATGTCATCGAGTTGATCGGCGCCGTTAAATGCACGGCCAACTCGCGGGTAGTCGTCACGGATGGAGTGACCACAACCACCAACGCCTTCGACACGGTTTATACTGCCGGCAATGCCAATTACCCCGGCCCTGTTGGATTGCTGGCGATTGCCGGAACCAGCGACACCCTCACGTTTGGCGCTGTCACCAGAAACATCAAGCTCGGCCCAAAGCTGCGCGCTGGCTGGTTTTATCATCACGGATCAGCCCGTGGTGATCAAGGACCCGCCAAACGCCAGCCCCAATCAGGGCGCGGCATTGAATTTGAGCGCCACCGTCATTGGCGTCGAGCCTCTTTCTTATCAATGGCGCACCAACGGCACGCCGATCCCCGGCGCGGACCAATGCGGTGTATTCAAACCCGAGCGTGACCGCAGCCGACGCCGGCAGTTACGACGTGGTCGTTACCAACCTCTACGGCGCAGCCACCAGCGGCGTGGCCACAGTAACCGTGCTTCAAGTGCCGGTGATCACCGGCGATCTATCGGGCGTCAGCGGAACCCTCTTCGCCGGCGCGAATTTCTCCGCGTGGGGCGTGGTCGCGGGAGGTGCCTTGCCGTTGTATTACAATTGGTTCAGGGGAAGCACTCCCGTTGGCACCGACAGCCCGACCCTAACGCTGACGAACGTTAGCGTTTCGGACAGTGGCGATTATCACGTAATCGTGACCAACGCCCTTGGCGTCGCCAAGAGCGCAACGAATCATCTCACCGTCGTGGCCTCGCCGGATCTTTACACCACGGATGTCGCCCAGGACTCGCCCAGCACCTACTGGCCGCTAAGCGAAACGTCGGGCACACTCGCGATAGACTATTCCGGGGCGGCTCACAACGGCGCCAACAACGGAGGGCTCACGCTGGGTGCAACTGGCCCCCGCCCGCCCTCCTACCAGGGTTTTAGGACCTGGCAAGCTCGCCTACCAATTCGATGGCAGCAGCTCCTACATTGACGGCGGCACCGCCCCCTCGCTGTCCGGGACCACGGATTTCACGCTCGAAGCCTGGATCAACACCACGGCAACCACGGCTGGCCAAATCCTGCAACAGCGCGACGCCAACGGCTACAACGGTGAGTATTTTCTCAGTTTCAACCCCAGCGGCTCCCTTAGCTTCACTCTCTATGGCGGCGGCGGATATCAGTTCACCATGACTACGCCCAACAGCGTTAATGATGGCACCTGGCATTACATCGCGGTGGTCCGCCGCAATGGCACGAATGGCGTCATCTACATTGACGGAACCGCTGCCGTCTCTCAAAACGTCGCGTTTATCGCGCCTCTGGACAGCACCTTCACCACGTACATTGGGGCGGATATACGTGACCATGTGAACTATTTTAATGGCTCGATCTCCGACGTGGCCATCTACACTTATGCCCTCTCCGCCTCCCGGATCGGGCTTCATGCTTACAACGGGCGGCTCGGCAACTCGCCGATCGTTCTCAGCACGGTTCCGGGCGGATACGTCCTTGATTCGAAACCTGTGGGGGCCGCTCAGCCCGGAGCCAACTACGGGACAATGTGGCTGGCGTCCGTCACCGACTCGGCACCCACCCCCGTGACGCGTAATGGCGTGGCCCAGTTCTCCAACGGCGCTCAGATCGCCATCCCAACGAATGCGGACTTCAATTCGCCCTTGGGCACGATTTGTTTCTGGATGCTCTCCGGCATACCGAATGCGGGAACCGGCTCAATGCTGGTTGACCGCCGCACCACCGCCGGGCTGGTGCTGTTCCTGGATGGCGTCCCCTCGGGTGGCCTTGATGTCCAGTACACCGGCGGTGCCAGTTTCGCGGCAGGGGGTTACGTCGTGGACAGCAACTGGCATCACGTGGCGATAACGTATGACCAATCTGCTAGTGGGACGGTGTCCGTCTATGTTGACGGCGCGCAGGTGGGTAGTGCGGCCAACACGTCCGCCTGGTCGTGGGACGCCAACCAGGAGATCGAATTGGGCCGCTCGCATGACCCCTACTGGCAGACGTACAACGGTCAGATGGATGACTTCCGCATTTATAGCCGCGTGCTGACGGATACGGAGATTGCCACGATTGCAACCCCAGCGACCAGCGACACTCTGGTGGATACCGCTGCCCTCAAGGTGCGCTATAACTTCGACACGTCGGGCGGCGGCATGAGCCTTGCCTGGCCCGCGGGCACCCTGCAGAGCTCTCCCACCCTCGGCCCGACGGCTGTGTGGACCCCCGTGCCCGGAGCGTTTTCGCCGTATCCATTCCTGCCACCGCCGCCGATCAGTCCGGCGGCCACGACAATGTTCTATCGTGTCGGACTCTGATGCGCCGCGAACAGAATAGCCAATCGTAACCACGCGGCCGGGAAGCAATTCCCGGCCGCTTTGTCATAGCCACCTGCCCGATCCAGGCCTCCTGCAATCGCCGGAGTACGGCGGGACGCTGCGTTCGATCCAAGGCCGTTCTCCGGCTAAACAATTTGAAATCGCTTGGTGGGTTTGAGATGCTGGCCCTTGCATGCCTGGTCCTTTCAGCCATATTGATCTGCCGAGCAGCCAAGTCGAACCGAGGGTGTTTCGCGCGTTTCCGGGTGCGTCGAAAGTAAGCAGGGCGATCGCAGACAAGCCAGGCTGCCCGCACTGCTCTTCGGCCTTCGGATTTCGGCCTTCTTCGGCCTTCGGACTTCGGCCTTCGGCCTTTAACTCATGCCCGGCACCCTGGCCCACCTCGAACGCGCACCGCGCGATGTCGCCCGCTGGCAAAAGGCCCAGCAGAAACTGCTCGGCGGTCAGCATGGCCCTGCCCTGGCGGCCTACCGGGATTTGGTGAGGCGGTATCCGGCTGTGCCCGAATTGTGGTTCGAGTTAGGCAACGCCGCCTCCGGAGAATTGGATTTTGCTCAGGCCAACGATGCCTATCGCCGCGCGCTGGAGTTGGCGCCGCAGAAAGTCTCGCTGCTGTGCAGCATCGGCCAGCAATACCAGGGCCTGCGGCAGTTGGACGATGCCCGCACCTGCTACGAACGGGCGGTGGCGGCGGATCCCACCTCCGTGGACGCGCGCATCAGCCTGGCAGTTTGGTTTGAGAAAGAGCGCCGGCTGGATGAGGCGTGGGAGTGCGTCGAGGCCTGTTTGGCCAGGCATCCCCGCGACGACCAGGCCCGCTATTTCCGCGCTTTCCTTTTGCACCGCAAGAAGCGGGATACCGAAGCGGAGACCACCTTGCGCGATTTGATCAAGGACGGCCCGCAATATCCTTACGTCAAGTACGCCAGCCGCCATCTGCTGGGCGTCGTGCTCGATCAACTGGGCCAGTACGCCGAGGCGATGCGCTGGCTCGTCGAGGCCAAGACCCAGGTACGCACCATCACCGACACAGCGTTGCTCGAGCGGGGCTACGACGAAGGGGACAGGCAGCGGCGGGCCCTGCTGAGCGCGCTGACACCCGAGATGATCCGGCGCTGGCGGGAGGAACCGCCCGCGTCGGTCGAGCGTTACGAAATCGCGTTCCTTGGCGGCCACCCGCGTAGCGGCACCACGTTGCTGGAGCAGATCCTGGACGCTCACCCGGAGGTGCTGGCCTTTGACGAACCGGTGGCCTTCAGCCAGGAGATTACCAGCCAGATCAACCTCGCGCCGCTGGAAGGCGAAGCGCAGTTGAACAAGCTGGACACGTTGCCGGTGCCCCGGCGTGCGGAGATGCGCCGGCGCTACATCAAGAGCCTCCTGCGCGAAATCCAGGGCGAACCCGCCGCGCGCATCCTGCTGGACAAGAACCCTTCCCCCACGATGTCACTCAACGTCTGGCTACGCGTGTTCCCCGAGCTGAAAGTCATCATTGCTTTGCGCGACCCGCGCGACGTGGTCATCAGTTGCTTCTTCTTGAATGTCATGCTCAACTCCACGAACGTGAACTTCCTCAGCCTCGAGCGCACCGCCAAACACTACGCCGATCTCATGGACGTTTGGCTGCGGCTGCGCGAGTTGGGTGGCTTCGACTGGATTGAATCGCGCTACGAGGATGTGGTCGCGAACCTGGAACCCGAAGGCAAACGGGTCACGGAGTTCCTGGGCCTGTCCTGGCACCAGGACCAGGGGCGGTATTACGAGACGGCGCGGCGCAAGGTGCTTTTCGCGCCCACTTACCACGACGTGACACAACCGGTGTATAAGCGCGCCGTAGGACGATGGGAGCGATACGCGGAGGCGTTGGAGCCGATTCAGTCGCGGCTGGCCCCCTACTGCCGTGCCTTCGGTTACGGGGGGTAAATAGTGGAGCGATGGAGCATTGGAGTAGCGGTCGAGTGGCCCGGTTTTCGTCACCAACCCGCCAATTCTCCCTTCCGGCGCGTCCTCCCGCAACGCCTCCGTGATGGCGTGAGGAGGTGCGGCGGGCAGTCCTCTGCACGCCGGGGCTGGACTATGGACGTGCGGCGGCGTGCAAGGGACTGCCCGCCCTACCTACCGTGACTGAGGCATTACGTCCTCCCCCAAATTGGGGATAGACGATGCGCATGAGGCGTGCTAAATGATCGTATCGTAAAGTACTACAACCCCAAGTCCCTGTGAAAAGAAAACTACTGAATAAATCGTTCCTCAAACAAACCGCCCTGGCGATTCCCGCTGCGGCCCTGATGCTGGGCTCCGCGCACGGCGGCCAGATCGGGATCAACTTCCAGGACAACGGTAACGGAAATGCTTACGCGCCCGTCGTGTCGGGTCCTGTGTTCGGCCTTGACCTAGCCCACTGGATCAATGCCCCGTCCGTTTACAACTCGTCAAGCGGGGGCGGCTTTGCCACCAATGCGACGTTCGCGCTGCCGGATGGCGGCACGCTTTACGCAGCCTGGTCGGCTTGGAACACCTGGAGCATCTACAACCCCGTACCCACCAACGGCGACGAACAGGTAATCTATGGTTACCTGGACGATACCATCTCGGGATCCTATATTGGATATTCCATCACCCTGAGCGGCTTCCGCAACTTTGCGTCCAGCTACACCATCACCACCATCGCCTCCAGCGACAGTGCGACCGCATTCGCGGACGCAATCGTCGTTTCGGACAGTGGCACTAACGATTTGCAGTACCTCAACAACTACACGTCGCCGGTGTTCGGCAGCGGCCTGGCGGGGACCAGCACGGTCAGCAGCGCCATTGCGACGCTGGCGGGCAATAATACCGCGCGGATCACGGGGGGGCCAAAAATCGTCTCCGGATCAGACATCATTCGCTCCACCTTGGCGGGCATCCTGATTGACTACACCTCGGCGGCAACAACCCGCCGCTCATCGAGATCGAACCCCCAGGCCCCCACCGACACGCTTTATCCTGGAGGTTCATTCAGCTTGAGTGTCCAGGCCTCCGGCACGCCAGTGCTTGGCTACCAGTGGCGCAAGGACGGTGTGGGTATCAGCGGGGCAACCGACGCCACCTACACCAAGAACGGCATCGTTGTCGGTGACTCTGGCAGTTTTGACGTTGTCGTCACAAACGCTTACAGCCCCGGCGCCACCAGCGCGGTTGTGGTTGTCACCGTGCAGAATGTGACCGCACCTGTGATCACCCAGTACCCGCTCTCGCAGAGCCTCTACGTGGGGTATCCCGCGACTTTTACCGTGGCGGCCACCGGCGGACAACTCTCCTATCAATGGAATTCGAACAACGTGGTAATTCCGGGAGCAACCAACACGACTTACTCCATCCCGAGCGTCGCCGCTGACAGTGGTGGAACCTACACCGTGGAAGTTGGCAACCCCGTCGGTCCCACTGCGGCCGCCTCAGCCACTCTCACGGTCAAGGTTGCCGCGAGCGCCTATGAAACGGCGGTCTCCCAGACCAAGCCGCTCCTGTGGTTCCGCTACAGCGAGACTGAGCTGCCCGTCGTCGAGACCGGCAGCGCGGCCAACAGCGGCAGTTCCGGCCCTTCTGATAATGGGGTGGCAAAGTTCTACACGTCCTTCCAACAGCCGGGGGCGATTGTGGGCGATGCCAATAAGTCCGCCAGTTTCAACGGCGCGCAAGCGATTGATGTACCGTATGACGCCGCGTTGAACTCCGCGACTTTCACGGTCGAACTCTGGGCCAACCCCACAACGGTGGACACTTTGGGGGCCCGCTCGCCGCTCTATAACCGGGGCGCCGCGGCCGGGGGTGGCGATGGCTGGCTGTTCTGGGCCAACAACGTGACCACGAGCTGGCAATTCCGCACTTACGAAGGAAGCGCCAGAAGCACTATCGACTCCACTGCCGCTGCGGTGCCTGGGGTGTGGACTCACCTCGTCGGCGTTTACGACGGCACTACCTCACACTTCTACGTAAACGGCGTCGAACAGGGCACGGGTGTGGCTGCGGGCTACACGCTGAACACTTCGCTTCCATTGCGAATAGGCGGGGCTGGCAATGATACCGGGGCGGCGGGTGTCAATGCCTGGAATGGTGGCGTGGACGAGGTGGCCGTTTACAGCACCGTGCTCACTCCTGAGGTGATTCTCAGTCACTACCAGAACGGCACCAACTCCGCCCGCGGCACCGCCTACGACACTCTGGTTCAAGCCAGCACGCCTGTGGGCTACTGGCGATTGAACGACCCTGCGGGCCTCGTTCCGCCTACACCAAAAAACAGCGGCACTCTTGGCGCCGCTTGGAATGGGTCATACGCCGGCGACCTCACGCCGGCCGCGGTTGGTCCGCGGCCGCCCGCTGGAGCCGGTTTCGAGTCCGGGAACCTGGCGGTGGCGATGACCAACGGTTACGTCAGCGCCCCGCTCTGCACTAATCTGAATGTGAACACACTCACCGTTGCAGGCTGGTTGAATCCCGCGACAATCCCCTCGGGCGGGGATCTAGGTTGGCCGTGCTGGCTGGGCGACGGTGGTATGCACATCGAGAATACGTCCGGTCGTCCCACCCGGGAATTGCGCTACCACTGGAAGGGAATCTACTGGGATTGGGGTTCCGGCCTGGTTGCTCCGGCTGATACCTGGACGTTTGTCGCCATGGTGGTCGAGCCCACCAAAGCCACGTTCTATATGTCGGATGGCACCACCTTGAAATCGGCAGTCCACACTGCCACGCACGACCCGCTGGCTGTGACCTCGGCACTTGGTTTCGGCGGGAATCAGCCCGGCCGTTCCGACCGTACCTACATTGGCCAACTCGATGAGTCCGCGGTCTATAACCGCGCCCTCACGCTGAGCGAGATCAACACGCTCTTCATAGCTGGCACTGGGGCTCCGTTGCGGCTCCAGTTGAGCCCTGGCGGCATGATTCAGGATAGCAAGCCCGTCGGCACGTTGCACCCCGGCGCAAACACCGAGCTTAGTTGCGCCTGGTTGGCCAGCAGCACTGATTCGGCTGCGACACCGGTCACGCGCACGGGCGTCGAGCAGTTCGCCACCACCAACGCCAGCCAGATCGTGATCCCGGCGGACGCGGACTTCAATGCGCCGGTTGGCACGATCATGTTCTGGATGCTGGCTAACGCACCTATTCCCGGGCCTGGCCTCGAAGGCGCTATTCTCTTTGACCGCCGCACGACCAGCGGCACAGTCATCGTTCTCAACGACGCGGGTAACATTTTCGTCCAGTGCGCCGGCGGCGCCAACAGCTTTTCGGCGGCTTACTTGCCGGACGGCCTGTGGCACCTCGTAGCAGTGACCTACGACCAGTCTGCCAGTGGATCCGTGGCGATATACGTGGATGGCATGTCGCAGGGCAGCCAGGCCAATTCGGCCGCCTGGTCGTGGCCGGCAACCCAGCAGATCGAGTTGGGCCGCTCGCACGACACTTACTGGAAACGCTACGACGGTCTAATGGACGACTTCCGCATCTACAACCGCGTCCTGACCGACCCCGAGATCGCGTCTGTCTATGCCAGCGACGCGCTGGTGGACACCGCGGCGTTGAAGGTCCAATACAACTTCACCACCGCCGGAATCGGCCAGACCGTGAGCTGGCCCTTTGGCACGCTGTTGAGCTCTCCGGTCCTTGGCCCGTCCGCCAATTGGACTCCGGTCAGCGGGGCCGCGCCGCCGAACTACCCGTTCATGCCCACAGAGCCGGCCTTGTTCTTCAAGGCCACTCCGTGATTTGACACGGTAATAGCATCAAACGCCCCAGATAGACGCGCGGCCGGGAAGCAATTCCCGGCCGCTTCCTCATTGCCTCACCGAGCAGCGGAGAGGTTGAAAACCCATCACTCCATCACTCCATCACTCCCACACTCCACCGCCTCCTCACCTTCCCAGGTATTTGAGCGTGGCTTCGGTTCGGCTGTGGACGTGCAGCTTTTCGTAGATGCTCCGCACGTGGGTGCGGACGGTCTCGAAGCTGATGTTCATCAAGTCGCTGATTTCCTTGTAAGTGTGGCCCTTGGCCAGCAGGGACAGCACCTGCTCTTCGCGCTCGGTCAGGGTATGGACTTCGGGGGCGCGGGAGACGGGATTCGGCATCCGCTTGATCTCATGGAAGAACTGGACCACCCGGCGGGCAATCTGGCGCGACATGGGCGCACCGCCGTTGGTGATCTCGCGGATGGCCTCCAGGAGCTTGCCCTTGGGCGTCCGCTTGAGCAGGTAACCCGTGGCGCCGGCCACCAGCGACTTAAAAATCTGCTCGCTGTCGTCATAAACGGTGAGCATAAGCACCGGCAATGTCGGCGCGGCGGTCTTGAGGCGGCTCACGCATTCGGTGCCCGGCATGCCCGGCATGTTGATGTCCATAAGCACCACGTCCGGACGGTTGGCGGGGATGGCTCTAAGCGCTGTCATCGCGTCCGGGTAGGCGGCCTGGCAGGAAAAGCCGGGCGAGCTGTTGAGCAAGGCCGCCAAATTGGCGCGCACGCCCGCATCGTCCTCCACCAGGGCAACTTGAATCGCTTTGTTCAACTTGGGTCTATTCATACGCGATTCCGGGCACAGCGCACCATACCACAAAGATGGTAGATGGCCAAGCCATGCAGCTGCCCCATTTTTGGGCGCATCCGGACCCTGCCCCCGGAGCGCGAGCCGTCCCTGGCTCGCAGCGGCCACCAATGTGATATGACGATCGAACCACTGGCATGGTCCCCAAACGGGCGAACGCGCTGCGAGCCGGGGACGGCTCGCGCTCCGGGGGCAGGGTCCGGATGCGCCAGCCCGATTTGGCTAACTCGTGGCGCCGCTCAAGGGAAAGCTGAAGCGCAGTTTCGCCCCCTGTCCCGCCTGGCTGATGATCTCAGTCTTGCCGCCGCACTCCGCCAAGCGGCTCAGCATATTCTCCAGGCCGTTGCGGCCCGGGGCTGTTTGCTGAGGATTGAACCCGCGTCCGTTGTCCGAGATTTCCAGGCCCACCCGTGAGTCCGCCACAGCCAGCCGCAGCCAGACTTCCTTAGCCCCGGAGTGCTTCAGAACATTATTAAAGGCTTCCTTGACCGCCAGGAAGACGTTGTGCCGCACTTCGGCGCCCAGGGGGATGTTGGGCAAATCAGTCGGCACCTCCTGCCAGCAACGCACGGCGCTGTCCTCGAAGAACTCATCCGCAAATCGGCAGACGTACTCGGCGAAGCGCGGAAGGTTGTCGTTCTTGGGATTGGTCGCCCAAACGATTTCATCCAGCGCCTGCACGGCGGCCCGCGCCTGAGCGCCGATACGCTCGAACTGGCCGCGGGCGGCGGGTTGGCCGCCCGCCTCGCTCTGGCCCAGGTCGCTGAGCTGCGAGACTTGTGTCAGGATACTGCCGATGTCGTCGTGCATATCCTGGGAGATACGCAGCCGCTCCCGCTCGACGGCGTGCCGGGTTTCCACCAGCGCAAGCCGGCGTTTGTAGCGCCTGCGCTCGGCCAGCCGCGCCGCCACCGCCAGCAATCCCAGCGCGGCTGCCGCGGCGGGGATGCGGAACCAGGTAGTTTCCCACAGGTAAGGCTCCACGGTGATGTGTAGCAAGGAGGGTTGCTCGCTCCAGACACCATCCACGTTGCAAGCGAGCACACTAAAAATGTATCGCCCCGGCGCCACATGATGGTAATAGGCCGTCCGCCGCTCCCCGGCCTCCACCCAGCTCCGGTCCAGCCCTTGCAGCTTGTAGCGGAAACGCAGCTTCTCGGGAGACCCAAAGCTGATACCGGTGTAGTGCAGTTCGAGCTCGCGGCCACCCGGAGGGATGGTGATCTCGCGCGCGTGCAACGAGACCCCCGGCTCGGGGGCACTTTGCCCTCGGGTTTGCCAGCGACTCCAGCCTCGGGCGTGAGAATCTCCCCGTTAACCATTACCTCTTCCAGCAAGACATTGGGGGGCGGGGCATTGTTTTCCTGCTGGTGCGAGTCGAGGAGGACCAGCCCTTTTACGGTTGAGATGCAAATCATCCCCGATCTGGTCTTCAGGCCAGCCGGGCAAAAGCCGCTCGAGCACTCTTCGGCGGGCATGCCGTCGTTGACGCCGAAGGCGCGCGGATGAAGGAAGCCTGTCTTACCAGACGCCAATTCATTCAGAGCGGCCTTACGGACGCGGAGAATGCCCCGGCTGCAGCCCAGCCAGAGATAGCCAGCATCATCCTCGACGATTTGGACGATCGTGTCGGCTCCCAAGCCTTGCCGGGAAGTAAAGGTGGTTACCTGCCCGTTGAGCCAGTGGCATAACCCTGCTCCGGCGGTGCCAATCCAGACCGAGCCCTCGCCATCCGAGTAAAGCGTGCGAACCGCCTGGCTGGGCAGGTTCGTGACCGATAGAATGGAATCGCTGCCCAGTCGCAAACGTTTCAGACCTCCCGCCATGGACCCTACCCACAAGTTTCCATCGGCTTCCTGTGCCAGGCCGGTGACAGGCCCGCGCGCAGCCCGGCCCGGCCATTCGATGAACTTCCCATCATCAAAATGCACTAACCTGCCCTCGGAGGTGCCCACCCAGAACCCGCCTCGCCGGTCGTCGCATAACGCGGTCACCGTCGCGGAACGCACCCAGGTTTCGTTGGTGTAACTCGCGCTCAGTTTCCCGTCTTTCCAGCACAACAATCCCCTCGCCCCGCCCCACCAGACACTGCCGTCCCGGGCGGCCAGGACTGACTCCGCAAAGGAATAATAGGGGAGAATGGGTTTGAACCCTTCCGGACCGCCCCGATACAGCCCGCCGCCTGTCGTCGCCACCCAGAGTGTGCCGTCTGCCGTTTCGGCGACCGAGCGTGTGTAATCATTGGTCAATCCCTGCGCGGCGCCGTAGCTCAACAGTTTCCGGCGGCTCAATCGGTTCAGGCCTCCCGTTCGGGTGCCTACCCACAGATTGCCCTCCCGGTCTGGACATAAAGACCGGATGTCGTTGGCTGAAAGGCCCTGTTCCTGCCTGAGGGGGTTGAATCGTCCTCCCTGGAAGCAGTAAAGGCCGTCGTCCAACGAACCCGCCCACAGCGTGCCATCGGCCTCCTGCGCCAGGCACGTTATAAAGACAAAGGGCAGCCCATTGGTCTCTGTGTACCTGGACCACTCCCCTTCCCGGCGGCACAACACGGTGCCGTTGCCGACGCTCGCCCAAAAACTCCCATCCTGGTCCTCGAGCAAACAATAGGCCAGAATCGTCTCGTTTCCCGGTGGCCCCCGGTTCTCCGCCAGACGGTGATTTCGGTATTCGTACAACCCGTGAGAAAGGGTGGCGATCCACATCCCGCCGCTCCGATCGCGGCGCAAGGCCCGAATGCCGACCCGCTCGACGCTTGCCAGCTCCGGCATCTCAACAAACCCGCCATTCTGCCAAACGCTCAGTCCGGCGAGGGTTCCAACCCAAAGCCGACCGGCGGCATCTTCGGCCAGCGCCGTCACGGTATCTTCCGCTGCCAACTGGCGCGGCAAGGTCACATTCTCGATCCGACCCTCAACCAGCCGGCTCAAGCCCCCACCGCTGGTGCCGATCCAGAGCGTTCCCTGGCGGTCCACGAACAACGTTTGGATCTCGACACTCTGCAGCCCATCCGGCAGGCCAAAGACAGTGAAGCGCACTCCGTCAAACCGTGCCAGGCCGTCGCGGGTGCCCACCCACAAGCAACCGTCCGGTGTCTGCACAATGGAGTTGACGGTATTCTGCGGCAGCCCAGCTCCGGTCCGCCACGAGCGGATCACCAATCCCTCTCCGAGGGCGGGACCGTTCGTAGCCGCAACAACCGACACAGCACACGCCAAGCCGAAGGCCGCCGCCAACGTTCCCGCCAACCGGAATGCAAACCTCCTCCCGCCACAACGCAATGATTGATGCCCCTCTCCGGCGTTGGATGCGTGTGCCGCCATAATCTCTTAACTGCAAGAAGCTACGCCATCCTGTTCTCCAGCCGCAACGAGATTATCGCCGACGAGGCAGTCCCTCAGTGAAAGCGGGCGTGTCGAGCCAAAGCGGGACAACACCGGCCTTTGGATCCCGTTCCGTGTAACTCCCCCAAATGGGGGATGGTCTGCGACTTGTCGCAAATGGTACAAGGTGCCGGTGTTCAATCCAGGCATCAGGATTCTCGTCGCATTACGCCGGGACGGCCTGGTAAACTGGTGAACGCGATGCGACAACACGAAGAAGTCCACAATGACAGAATCATGATACGACAATACCTCAGCAGACCCAGAACCGCGGCTTCGCTGCTGCGCTGCTTCGTTCCCGTGGACATCTCCGGCCAGCGAGTGGAAAGGCGCACTCGCCTGCCCGTCGCTCTGATTATGCTCTTTGCGGGACTTATTTCGACGAGCATCCACGCGGCCACCGTTACTCTGCAAAACGACCAGGTCGCCGCGGCGTGGACAGCTCAAGGAAAGCGCCTCTCGCGTTTGTCGCTCCAGGACAAGCAAACCGGGCAGCAGATTGCCTTGCGCGGCGAGCTGTTCCGCCTGGTTCTGACCAACGGCGATTTCCTCAACGCATCGGACTTCAGACTCCGCGGCGCGGTGCGGACGGAAGCATTGGCAGGGAACCCCGGAGCGTCGCGCTTCGCCGAGCGGCTGCCGGGCCGCCAGGTGGTGGCCGAGCTGGCAAGCGCGGATGGGAATATCCAGGTAACCTGGCACGGCATTCTGCGGGACGGGTCGCGCTACCTCCGGGAGGAGTTCATCTTTGCGGCGCGGAAGGAGCAAGTCCCGCTTAAGGGAATCATGCTGCTTGATACGCCGCTGGTCAATGCACGTGCCAACCGGCACGGTGGACGGTTCCCCGGTGGTGACCGATACGGCCTTCTTCGGCGTCGAGCATCCCCTCTCGATCAACCGGGGCGAAATGGGTTACGTGCGCTGTTTCCTGCCACGCGGCACGTCGCTGCTGGCGGGCGAAAGTTACACCTGTTCGCTGGTGGTCGGGTTCGTGCCGGATGGCCAGATGCGCCGCGGCTTCCTGGCTTACCTCGAACGTGAACGCGCCCATCCTTACCGGCCATTCCTCCACTACAACTCCTGGTATGACATCGGCTATTTCAGCAAGTACGACGAAAAGGCGGCGCTGGATGTGATCAACGCGTTTGGCGAAGAACTCAACGTGAAGCGCGGCGTAAAGCTGGACTCCTTCCTCTTCGACGACGGCTGGGACGACCCCAAGACCTTGTGGCGCTTTAATTCCGGCTTTCCCAACGGCTTCACGAAAGTCCGGCAGGCAGCCGCCAAATACGGCGCGGCGCCGGGCATCTGGCTTTCGCCCTGGGGCGGCTACGGCAACCCGCACGACGAACGCATCAAGTTCGGGAAGGAGCAGGGGTTTGAAATCCGCGACGGCAACTTCTCGCATGGCCGGACCGAAGTACTACGAGCGTTTCCGCTCCTTGTGCGTGGAGGTCGTAAAGGACTACGGCATCAACCAGTTCAAGTTTGACGGCATCGGCGAGAACACGGGCAAGAGCAGCGGCGCCGATGCGCGATTTCGACGCCATGCTGAAGCTGATCGCCGAGTTGCGCGCGCTCAAACCCGACCTTTACATCAACCAGACCACCGGCACATGGCCGTCGCCGTTCTGGCTGCTGTATGCCGACTCGATCTGGCGCGGGGGCGAGGACCACTCCTTCATCGCCGGCAAGGAGCCCGAACGCGAGCGCTGGATTTCCTACAAGGACAACGATGTAAATGAGCACATCGTGTCCAGCAGCGAGTTGTATCCGCTGAATTCGCTGATGCTCCACGGCATCATTTATGCCCGGCACGCGCAGGGTCTGAACTATGACACGAACAACATCTTCAAGTCCGAGGTGCGGGCCATGTTCGGCAACGGCACGCAGTTGCAGGAAATGTACATCACTCCCAGTCTCCTGACTCAGGACAACTGGGACGCGCTGGCCGAGGCGGCCAAGTGGTCGCGCACGAACGCCGATACGCTCGTGGACACCCACTGGATCGGCGGCGTCGCCGGCGGATCGTCAGGTGTATGGCTGGGCTTCGTGGTCGCCCAGGAAGGGCATTTTGACGCTGCGGAACCCTTCCGCCAGGGCTCAGGCCATCAAGATTGACGCCCAGCAAGGTCTTCGAGTTGCCGGCAGACGCTCCGAAGCATTACACGCTGGTCAGCCCTTTTAAGGATCAACACCTGGAGATAGACAGCGTTGAACGCCGGCGAAGAGGCATCGTTCACACTGAAGCCGTTTGAAGTCCTTATCATCGAGGCACTGCCGGCGAGCCCGTCCAGCAAGTCGCCCTGATTGGGCCAATCACCGCCCCGTCCAGGGGACGCGTCTTACGGGGCTCTAACTTGGCCCTGGGCCGCCATGATTCCCGCTTTAACCTCCTCCGATTCGGGGTGAAGGACCTCGAGTTCGCGGAGCATCCGCAGAGCGTCGCTGGTGCGACCGGCACCGAGCAGGGCGGCACTAAGCCCCATGCGAATGGATGTCCAATGGGGCAGCAGCGCCTGGGCAGCTTCGAATTGCGGAATGGCGCCTGAATAATCGCGCACTATGTGCCGGAGCTTGGCGAAATTGTAGGGCAGTTGCCAGTCATCGGGGAATTGGCGCATGGCCGCCAGGTAAATGGCTGAGGCCGCTTCGAGGTCCTTCGACGTCATAGAACCGAAGCGCTGCTGGAAGCGTTGCTGGGCGGCCGCCTGGCGGCGGGCGTGGTCAAGCTGACTGGTGAACGGAGCGAAACTGGTGGCCTGGAGCATGTCGGCAGCGATGCGGCTCTCGTTCAGGCGCGTGAGGGCAAGCTGCGCGGCACATTCCTCGCGGGAAAGCACTGGCAACGAGGCGGCTGCCTGGCCGGGCGGCAGACGGAAGGGCTGCCCTGTCTGGCGGCTCCTGGCGTCGAGGGCTTCGCAGAGGGCGGGGAAAAGAGTTCTCGCCAGCAGGTAATCGCCGTCGAAGTTCGGATGGACATGGTCGTTGAAGAAGCGGTCACCGGGAATCCCACCATCCTCGCGGGCGAACTCGTTAAAGGCACACGCGGCATCCACCAACCGCAGGCCGCCGTCCTGGCACTGGCGCGCCACTTGGCGGATGAGGTCGTTGATGCGGGAATCGGCGCGGAACTGGAGGGCGTCCCAATCGCACGCCAAGGCAAACTCGCGCCGGGCCTCGTCGAATTGGCCGAGGGCGAACTGGCAGCGGGCCAGGCGGAAATGCAGTTCGGCGAAGTGATCGTCCATCGCGGCAACCTCCTGGTATCGGCTAATCGCCTGGGCGCAATTGCCGGCCGCCTCGGCCTCGACGCCGGCGTCAAAGGCGCTTTGCCAGCGAAGCAGGGCGGCTTCGGCAAGGTCGGCGCGATGGAGCGAGCCGAAAGGGGGAGAGTCCTTGAGGTTGACGGGGACCGTTGCCAGGAGGACGGCAGCACCGGAGCGGCGAGCCGAGCCGCAAAGGTCAGCCAGGTTGGCGTGGAAGTTATTATAGACCGCGCGCCGCCGCGGGTCGTCGGCAGCGACGCGATGCTGCTGGAAGAAAAGGTCGTCTTGTTTGTCCGCCGGAGCGTCCTCGTGGGTGAAGCCAGCCAGTGACGTTTCCATCAATTCGCCGAGCCGGGTTGAGCGGGCCCACTGGAAGAGTCGCAGCAGATGAATATAGGAAGTCAGCCTCCCGGAATGCGGCCCGGGGGCATAGAGGCCGACCACTTCATTGTTGCCCTTATAGACGATGACCACGTCGGGCTTAAGCTTGGCGCAGCAGTCCCTCGCCGCCGGGAGGAGTATGTGCGAATTCACGCCCCGCATGGCAGCGTTGATGACCTCGATACGCTTCCCGGGAAACTGCTGGCGCAGCATCCGGTCAAGCATGCGCCCGAAATTATACGCCGGTTCTGGCGTGCCCGCCGCAGCCGACTCGCCGAGGATAACGACGCGCAGCTCGTCCGCTGGTTTTGCTACTGAAACGGCAAACGGGTTGGGGCGCAGATTGGTCTTCCGCGAATAGAATTGCCAAAGAAACCTGTCGTTCTCGACATAGTTGCCAGCCTGTTTGAGGCAGAAGGTGGTAGGGTAACCGTAGCCAAAGAGGCGCAAGCTCCCTTCCACCAGGACCAGCAGGAAGGCGGGAATGATGACGGCAGTAGCTAGGTTTACCGCCAGCGCGCGCCACCCAGTCAACCGGCGGAGGGCGGCGACACGCGCGGCAAATGAGCGGTGCCCTTCTGTGCCACCCCACACCAGCCGGGCGGCGTTCCCATCGTCTCCGCTCGGGAAGCGAGGCCCCTTCCCCTCGCCCGGCGAACCGGGCGGCGCAGAGCCGGACGAATTTTTGCGTTTCCTGTGGCTCATGGAGGCTTGATGCGAATTGGGTCCAACCTCCTGAAAGCCGCCTGATCAATCCCGGCACGCGGCGGCAGAAAGGCGGATCCCAGCGCCAATGCCAACCAGAAATCGTTTCGACACTAGCCATAGGGCGAACGGGCTGCAAGAAGAAAATCTGATTTCGTTCCCGCCACAGACTCATTTTGTTCCCGCCACAACAGAAGACAAGGTAGTGAGCACGACTGCCCGGCACACCTCAGCATTTGTGCAGCCGGAACACGCTCCTCATTGATACCCTGCTCCAGCAATGCTGGCGCGAGGCCTGCTGATCGGGTAACCGACTGCAATTGCCCCACTTCCGCTGCATTAGCGTCCCCTGCCGCCGTAAAGATTCGGCAAACCCGCTGACTCAGGTGGGCTACGTCGCGAAGCGTCTTGGACTGCGGCTGTCCTCTGCCGCTTTCGGGCTTGCGGAGCCATCGGAAAGCGGCAGAGGACAGCCGCAGTCCAAGACGCTTCGCGAGGCAATGAGCGGGTTGGCCGAATGTTTACCTGCCGCCCGCTCATGCCTCCATAGCCCCACCGGGGCCTCGCCGGAGCCTCGCCGTAGCACCTCTGATTCGAATCAGAGGTGCTACGGCGAGGCTACCGGCGAGGCCCGCGCGACACCCTGGTGCAGGAGCGGAGCGGGTGTGAGGTCCGCAGAAACTTAATGTATTCTTAAGGTTGGATTTGTCATATTCGACGCGTTTGAGACCCTTAGACCAATTAGTTCGACTGAAAGCGGGAGCGGCGGCGGCCGCAAGCGGACTACCGGGCGCAGAGAAGTGAAAACCTTGCCTCGAACCATCAAATCGAAGACCGCCGCGAGCCAGTGGGCCTATGGGCGGAACGCGAGGGGCCGACGCGGTGTGGCTGCATCGCTTCTTGGCGGGGCTTTCTTGCTGTGCGCTTGCTGCGCTTCGTTAGTCCTGAGGAGTTTGGCTGCCGACTCCGCGGTGGCTGGGAGGATTGAGTCCGAGGGCTTGTACAACGTGACCAACGTCTGCACGGTTCACCTGACATTTGCGCCGGATCAATGGGAAGCCATGGAACCAAAAGGCGGCTTTGGAGGATTCGGCGGCGGCCCTGGAGGGCCCGCTGGTGGACCGGGAGGACCAAAAGGAGGGCCAGGTGGCTTCGGTCCAGGAATGTTTATCGCTCCAGCCTTGATGAGGCAGGGCGATCTCAACCATGACAGCCGCCTCTCTCGCGAGGAATTCGTGACGCTGGCCGGGAAGTGGTTTGCCGCCTGGGACACCAACAAGACCGGCAAGCTCGATATCGGCAAGATCCGAGCCGGACTAAATGCCTCTCTCGGTCAGCCGGGCGACGGGCAAGGTCCACGTCCGGGCGGCCCGGGAAATCGTGGCCCGGGCATGATGCTGCAAGGGACAGAAGGCAAGAGGAACGGCCTTGCTTCCGCTCTGGGAATTGAGTTTGCCTACGTCCACGCCGACCTGGAAATTGAGGGGCATCGCTTTAGCGACGTGGGCGTGCAATACAAGGGCAACGGGACCTTCCTGGAATCGCGCAGCACTCTGAAGCGATCACTGAAAGTGGATTTGGGCAGGTACGTCAACAATCCACGTCTGGGCGGGTCGCGGATCCTCAACTTGCACAACAACGTTACCGACGCGAGCTGGATGAACGAGGTGCTATCGTACCGGCTTTACCGCGACGCGGGGATTCCGGCGCCACGCACGGCCTACGCGCGGGTGTTCGTCACTGTGCCCGGCAAGTTCGACCGCAAGTACTTGGGCCTTTATTCGCTGGTGGAGAACGTGGACAAGTATTTCGCCGAGAGGACCTTCGGGACCAAGCGAGGAGCGATCTTCAAGCCGGTTACCCCCTCCCTGTTCAGTTACCTGGGTCCGGATTGGTCCAGATACAAGCAGACCTATGATCCGAAGACGCCGCTCTTCGATGAACAGGTGCAGACGCGCCTTAGAGCGAATACTCGCTGTGGTGGCGACGCCCCGAAGAGGAAGTGTTGCCAACCCTCGAAGAGCTCGGGATCGGATTCGTTCCGTTCAGCCCGCTGGGCAAGGGATTCCTGACCGGCAAGATCACCGAAAACACGGCGTTCGACAAGACCGACTTCCGCAACATCGTTCCGCGCTTCACCCCCGAGGCGCGGAAGGCGAATCAGTCGCTGGTTGATTTGCTCGGCCGGGTCGCCGAACGAAAGAAGGCGACGCCGGCTCAGGTCGCGCTCGCGTGGCTCCTCGCGCAGAAGCCGTGGATCGTTCCGATTCCGGGGACGACGAAGCGTCACCGCCTCGAGGAGAATCTCGGGGCGGCTTCCGTCGAGATGACGGCCGACGATCTCCGCGAAATCGAGAGCGCCTCGTCGAAGATCAAGGTGGAAGGGGCGCGGTATCCGGAGAGGCTGGAGCAGTTGACCGGACGGTAAGCAGCGGCGCCGAGCGGCTGCCGGGGCGCGCTGCCCCGGCGCCGCCACAATCACGAGCTCAGTTGGGCCACTGCAGGCCGAGCGCCACCGCCAGAAACTTCGCGACCTCGCCACGGGTGACGGTCTTGTCCGGGCAGAAGTTGCCGTTGCCGCAGCCTCCAGTGATTCCCGAGGCGTTGAGCGCCTCGATCGCCCGGAAGAACGGATGGGTCGTCGGCACGTCGGAGAACGTCGCGGTCGCCGGCGCCGGGCTCAGCCGGCGGTGCCAGTAGACCGACACCCAGGCGAAGTACTGGTAGTTGTGGCTGGGGGCCTGCTCGACGTCGAGGACCAGCTCCTGGCCGGCGTTCGTAGTCCACGAGATGTTGAGAAGCCCCGAGAAGTCTTCGTCCCAGTTGTGGGCCGGGGAGGAGAAGCCGGTCACCAGGTATTTGAAGCCGTTGCGGCCGCGGTACCAGAGCCCGACGCCGATCACGGCGTCGGTATCGGTCGCGGTCTCAAGGCCGATGTAGTCGATCACGGCTCCCGCCGGAATGTTCAGACCCGCGTAGTAGTGCAGACTCTGCGGCGCGTCCGGCTGGCAGAAGCGGCCGAGCCCGCCCGACGTGAAGTATGCGACCGGTCCGAACCCCACGTCGTCGGACTCGACCACGAACGACATGGCCGAGATCGTCGTGACCGTGTCTGAGGTCGTGCCGAACTCCTCGGGGGCATGCCTCGTGAGCAGCAGCGGCATCTTCTGCTGGTCGACCGTGGCTTGAGCCTCGACCGGTCCCGCGACGAACAATGAGACCAGAGCCGCGGCGAGAAGGGGCGCTCCGAAACGTCGTTCGAGCATGGGGACCCTCCTTTCGAGGATCGCGCCACGGTTCGGGATTCGCCGCCGTGGCGAGGATGGCGGCAGCGTATCGCATCGAATTCCGCCGGCGCCCCCCACTTTTCGGCCTCGGCCGGACGCGGGCCCGCGGCTATCATGGCGCGGGTTTTCCGACGCCGCGACATCAGGAGGAGCGATGGCCAAGGCCGATGCCGGTCAGGTGATGAGCGAAGCGCAGCGAATCGTCGCGCTCTCCGAAGAGCTGCACGCGCTGCCGCCTCCCGAAGCGGCGCAGCGGCTCCGGAAAGTCGGCGACGACATCGCGGCGCGGGCGCTCGCGCTCCTGAATCCGGCCGAGGCGGTGGACGTGATCGGACGCCTGCCGGCCGCGCAGCGCGCCCGGATCGTGGCGGCGGCGCCGGAGGGCCGCGGCGAGCAGTGGCAGGTCAATCTCGAATATCCGGAGGAGACGGTCGGCCGCCTGATGGAGCGCGCGCCGGCCGTCTTCCCGCCGGATGCAAGAGTCGGCGACGTCATCGAGACCCTTCGCGAGCTCGTCAAGCAGACGCTCATCACGTACATCTTCGTGAAGGACCCGGCGGGCCGTCTCATCGGCGTGCTCGCGTTCCGGGACCTTCTCTTCGCGAGCCGCGACCAGCGGCTCGACGAGGTCATGCTCCGCCAGCCCTTCTCGCTCTCGCCGCGGATGCCGCTCGTCGAGGCGATGCGGGCCGTCGTGACGCGCCACTATCCCGCGTATCCGGTCACGGACTCGAACGGCGTTCTCGTCGGCATGGTCCGCGGCCAGACGCTCTTCGAGCGGCAGGCGTTCGACATCAGCGCGCAAGCCGGCAGCATGGTCGGCGTCGAGAAGGAAGAGCGCGTCGCGACGCACTGGTGGCGGAGCTTTCGATTCCGGCACCCGTGGCTGCAGCTCAATCTCTTGACGGCGTTCCTGGCGGCGGCGGTCGTCGGCGCCTTCCAGCACACCGTGGACCGGATCGTCGTGCTCGCCGCGTTCCTGCCGGTGCTCGCCGGGCAGTCCGGGAACTCCGGCTGTCAGGCGCTCGCCGTGACGCTGCGCGGGCTGACGCTGGGCGACCTGCGCTCCTTCTCGACCGTGCGCCTCGTGATCAAGGAGGCCTGGGTCGGTCTCCTGAACGGCGTCCTGATCGGGCTCATCGCCGGCTGCGGCATGTGGTGGTACGCGCACCAGAACCACACGGCGAACCCGATGCTTCTCGGCGGCATCGTCTGGATGGCGATGACGGCGTCGTGCGTCATCAGCGGGATTGCCGGCGCGCTCGTGCCGCTGACGCTGAAGAAGCTCGGCGCCGATCCCGCGACCGCGTCGAGCATCTTCCTGACCACCGCGACCGACGTGTGCAGCATGGGGCTGCTGCTCGCGCTGGCGACGCTCTTGGCCTTATAGATCTTCTCGCTCGCCTGTCGGGCGGCCGCAAGGGCCGCCCCTACGATTCGAGATGGCGTAGGGCGGGGCTTGTCACTGGCGCTTCATCGGGCGCAGCGGGCGGCGCCGCAAGGGCCGCCCCTACGATTCGAGATGGGCGTAGGGCGGGGCTTGTCACGGCCCATCGGGACGGGCGGCCGCAAGGGCCGCCCCTACGATTCGAGATGGGCGTAGGGGCGGGGCTTGTCCCCGCCCGTGATGACGATCTCTTCCGTCTCCCGCCATAGGATTCCCCCCAAGGAGCACCCATGCCGAAATCCCGCAGGGAATTCCTGTCCCGCGTCGCCGCCGGGCTCGTGGGAGCCGCCGCGGCCGAACGCGCCGCCCGCGCCCTCCAGACCGCGAGCCCCGCCCCCGCACCGACACCCGAAGCCGGAACACCGCCCGCTTTCGGCACCGCGCCGCCGGTCGGCCCCGAGATCCTGCCCGAGACCGTCGCCCAGGCGCAAAAGCTCGTCCGCGTCGAGATGACGGCCGCCGAGCAGTCGCAGCTCGCCCGGAGCTGGCGCCAGTCGATGGCGTCCACGATGGAGCGGCGGACCGGTCCGCGCAAGGTGGCGCTCGAAACGACGCTCGCGCCCGGCACGAGGTGGGACCCGATGCTCCCGAACCTGCCGCCCGGTCCGAGCCGCGACCACTTCGTCCCGGCGAAAGTCGATCGGGGCCCGCTCCCGTCGCGCGACGAGGACATCGCGTTCGCGCCGGTGACCGCGCTCTCGCGCTGGATCGCCGATCGCTCGCTGACGTCCGAGCGGCTCACGAAGATCTACCTCGCGCGCGTCGAGCGCTACGACCCGAAGCTGCACTGCATCATCACGCTGACGGCCGCACAGGCCCTCGCCGACGCGCGGCAGGCCGACGCCGAGATCGCGGCCGGAAAACGCCGTGGCCCGCTCCATGGCATTCCGTTCGGCGTGAAAGACCTGCTCGACACGAAAGGCATTCCCACGACGTGGGGCGCGGAGCCGCTCCGCAACCGCGTGCCGGACGCCGACGCGGTCGTCGTGACGCGGCTCAAGCAGGCGGGAGCCGTCCTCATGGCGAAGCTGTCGCTCGGCGCGCTCGCGTTGAACGACGTCTGGTTCGGCGGCCAGACGATGAACCCGTGGCTCCTCGAGGAGGGCTCCGGCGGCAGCAGCGCCGGTCCCGGCGCCGCGACGGCCGCCGCCCTCGTCGGTTTCTCGATCGGGAGCGAGACCGGCGGCTCGATCGTCGATCCGGCGATGCGCTGCGGGATCACGGGCCTGCGCCCGACGTACGGCAAGGTCGCGCGCACGGGCGCGATGACGCTCTGCTGGTCCCTCGACAAGCTCGGGCCGATGACGCGCGGCGTCGAGGACTCGTACCTCGTGCTCCAGGCGATCTCCGGACCCGACGCGGGCGATCTCTCGAGCGTTCCGAGCCGGCTCGACTACGACGCGGGCCGCTCCGTGAAGGGCCTGCGGATCGGCTACCTCCCGGCGTGGATGAACGAGCCTCCGGCCACCGCGGTCGATCGCGCGACGCTCGAGACGGCGCGCCGCCTGGGCATGGTCCCCGTCGAGGTGTCGCTGCCGGACTGGCCCTACGGCTCGCTCAACACGGTGCTCTTCGCCGAGGCCGCGGCGGCTTTCGAGGAGATGACGCTCTCGCACGGGCTGGACTCCCTGAAGATGCAGGTGGACGACGCCTGGCCGAATCTCTTTCGCCAGGCGCGATTCCTCTCGGCGGTGGATTTCGTCCAGGCCGATCGCCTGCGGCGCAAGGTGGCGCAGGAGATGGCGCGCGTCTTCGAGAAGATCGACGTACTCCTCGTGCCGGCGCTGCGCGACGAGATCCTGACGATCACGAACTTCACGGGGCATCCGGCGCTGACGTTCCGGACGGGCTTCGTCGAGGTGAGTCAGGCCCGCAGCGACTGGGCGCCCGATCCGGCGCACCCGATGCCGACGTTCGCGACGAAACGGCGCGTCCCGCACGGCGTGAGCCTCATCGGGAAGCTGTTCGACGAGGGCACGATCGGAACGGCCGGCGTGGCGCTCGAGAAGGCCTGCGGCGTCGCGGGGGAACGGCCGCCGGGGTTCTGACGGGAGCGTTTGACCGGCGGCGGCCGTCCGGAGATAATGTAACCGTATGGTTACACGTCGAGTGGTGGAATCGGCGATCTTCCGGGCGATCGGCGATCCGACCCGGCGGCGCCTGCTCGACGAGCTCGCGCGCGGGCACCGGTCGGCCGGGGAGCTCGCGCGCCGGTTCCCGTCCTCGCGTCCCGCCGTGGCCCGGCATCTGCGGGTGCTGCGGGGCGCCGGCCTCGTGCGCGCGCGGGCTCGCGGGCGGCAGAGAATCTACGAGCTGCGGCCGGCGCCGCTCCGGGCGGTGCAGACGTGGCTCGCCCGGTACGAGATCTTCTGGAGCGAGCGGCTGGACGAGCTCGCGAGCTATCTGGCGGATGAAAGCGAAAGCGAACGAAAGGGGAGTCGATCGTGAAAGACGAGAAGACGGGGACCGTCACGCTGGAGCGGGAGCTGCCGGCGCCGCCCGAGCGCGTGTTCCGCGCGCTCACGAATCCCGACGACCTCGCGACCTGGTGGAAGGGGATGCACGGGATCTCGCGGGCCGTGATGGACCTGCGGCCCGGAGGGAAGTACCGCTTCGAGTACGCAATGCCCAACGGCCAGATCGCGGTCGTCCACGGCGTCGTGCGCGAGGTCGAGTCACCTCGACGCCTCGTCATGACGTGGTTCTCGCCCGATCACCCGAACCTCGAGACGGTCGTGTCGTTTCATCTCGAGCCGAAGGGGAAGGGCACGCTCCTGAAGCTGCGGCACACCGGGCTGACCGATCCGAAGGCGCTCGAGGGGCACCTGCAGGGCTGGCTGGAGGCGCTGGGCCTGCTGATCACGTGGTTCGCGGCCGCGGGGCCGATGTTCACGGCGGGGGCGCAGGGATCCCGGGACCGCTGACATAATCGCGCCCGGAAGCGCACGGGGTCCGGTGACCCTCGCGGACTTCAAATCCGTCGGCGTCGCGGTTCTGCCGGGACGGGTGGGTTCGACTCCCACACGCTTCCGCCAACGTGCTGCATCGTGCTGCGGTGAAATACCGCAGGTGTGCGAGTTTCTCGCATGTTGTGCGCCTATCTCGCTGCCGTTAAGGAGTTCTAAGACCGCGGGTCGCAACGTCCCGGGCATCGTAGGCTCCGCACCGTTGTTAGGCAAAAATTTCTTGGAGAGGTGACGTCAATGGCAATCGATCAGGTCAGATTCGACGAATTTCTCGGACGTGCGGTCAACGACATGGGCGCCGCGATGAGCGGTCTTCTGGTCGTCGTAGGCGATCGGCTCGGCCTGTACAAGGCGATGGCCGGTGCGGGGCCGATGACGCCCGCGGCGCTCGCGAAGAAGACCGGCACGGGCGAGCGGCAGGTTCGCGAGTGGCTCAACGCGCAGGCGTCGTGCGGGTACGTGACATACGATCCGGCGTCCCAGACCTACACGCTGCCGGAGGAGCAGGCCCTCTGCTTCGCCAACGAGGACAGCCCGGCATTCCTGCCGGGGTTCTTCGAGCTCGCGATGGCTTGCTACAAGAACGAGCCGAAGATCGCCGAGGCCTTTCGCAGCGGGAAAGGCATGGGATGGCATGAACACCACCCGGATCTCTTCGCGGGCACGTTCCGGTTCTTCCGCCCGGGCTACAGCGCGAATCTGGTCTCCTCATGGATCCCGGCGCTGGAGGGCCTCGAAGCCAAGCTGGAGGCGGGCGCGCGCGTCGCGGACGTCGGCTGCGGCCACGGGTCCTCGACCGTGATCCTGGCGAAGGCATACCCGAAGTCGACCTTCGTCGGCTTCGACTACCACGCGCCGTCGATCGAAGCGGCGCGCAAGCACGCGGCCGAAGCCGGTGTGGCGGACCGCGTGAAGTTCGAGGTAGCCCGTGCGCAGGACTACCCGGGGAAGAATTACGACGCCGTGTTCTTCTTCGATTGCCTCCACGACATGGGCGACCCCCTCGGGGCCGCACGCCACGTTCGCGAGAGTCTCGCAGCGGATGGGACCTGGATGCTCGTGGAGCCCTTCGCCAACGACAGGGTGGAGGACAATCACAACCCGGTAGGTCGCATCTACTACTCTGCGTCCACGGTCATCTGCACGCCGGCGTCGCTATCACAGGACGGCGCCGCCGGTCTGGGCGCGCAGGCCGGCGAAACCCGGTTGCGCGAGGTGGCCACGAAGGCCGGGTTCAGGCGGTTCCAGCGTGCGACACAGACGCCCTTCAACCTGATCTTCGAAGGGCGTCCGTAAGCGGGCGCCGCGGTCGGCGTCGTCCTGCTCTCGCCGCTGTTGCGTCGGGCGCCGCAAGACTCCCACGGGCTTTCGCTACCCTGTTCGCCGCGTGCCGCCGCAAACCGAACTTGCGGCGGCATTTCCTTTCTGCGGGTGAGCGCGCCGGACTCAGGCTAGAAAGGGGTCAGCGGCGGACTGTTCGCGGACAATCTCGCTGACAGCCGGCCATCATCTCTGGCCACAAGACACGGAGGTCTTCAAGCGATGCGTGATCGAGGACAGTGCCGTCCGGAGAACCTGAGGCAGCGGGACGAGTTATTTCGTCGGTGGTTTGCAGACAAAGACCCGAGGACGCTGACAAGATCGCTGAATTTCTTGGCGCTTCGGAAGAAACCAAGTTTCTTCGACTCCCACACGCTTCCGCCACTCCGTCGCTCGTGCATCGCTCGGAATCTGCTCCCTTGCGGGCGCACCTGTCGTCGCCTCGCGCAAAGGCGCTCGACCGCTGGCCTGATTCCTCGCTCGCGCTCACTCCCGCGGCGCGAGGCTCCTCCCTCGATTACGTCGGGGGACTCCTCGCGCCGCGAGCTGATGTTTCGTGCCGTCGAACATGGGATCGCTCGCAACGCGACCAATGTTTGCGAGCTAACGAGCAAACCGACTCGCGTTGCGGGAGCCGAAGCGCGCGGCGCGCGTGTCGGTTCAATCGCACCCGTCTTAGGGGCGAGGGTCAGACCGAGGGGGGGCTTCTTGCGGCGGCTTACTTCACCAACAGCATCCCTTCCGCCCCGCCTCCGCCGCTGCGACCGAGCTCGCCGTCCACGTCGCGCGCCATCTTGAGGTGGTCCTGCAGCGTCGGCAGCGCCTTCGCCGCGAAGGTCTTCACCGGCGAATCGCCCGGGCTCTGCGCCGCGCGGGCGAACTCCGCGACGTCCTCCTCGTGGTCCATGACCATGTCGCGCATGTAGGCCTGGTCGAACGCGGATCCGGAAAGCCGTGACAGCTTGTTCACGGCCGCCTCGTGCTCGGCGTCGAGCTCCGTGGGGAGCGCGATGCCCTGCTCCCGGGCGGCGACGCGCAGCTCCGTGTCGGCGCGCGTGTGGTCGTCCACCATGCGCTGCCCGAACTCCTTGACGCGGGCGTTGGACGCCCGTTCGACGGCGAGGCGCCCGAGCTCGACCTCGGTCATGCCGCCGATCGCGGCCTTGCGGGCGAAGTCTCCGAGATCGCCGGACCCGGCGTCCGGCGGCGCCTGCGCCGAAAGCGATACGGCGACGAAAAAGACACCGGCGAGAACGAAAAGGCTCAGTTTGCGAACCATGACCGCTCTCCTCACAGAATCGCGACCGGCACGGGAGCGGGAAAATCCCGCCCCCGCGCGCTCGGTCACGGAAGCCTTACGACTTCTTCGGCCGGATCTCGACGCTCGTTGCGACGGTCTTGCTTCCGTCGGTCGAGGTCTTGACCGAGACCGAGTCACCGACCTTCAGGTTCGACATCGCCGGCTCCGAGGTCGTCCCCTGTGTGGACGAGCCCATGACGTGCGTTGCCGAGTTCCAGTAGATGGTGACTTCCTTACCGGAGCGGTCGCGAAGAACGAACGAGCTGCCGCTCGGGTCGATCTGCGAGACCGTTCCCTCGTACGCCCCGGCGGACTTGGCCGAGTCGTACGTCTGAGGGTTGTTGCCCCGTGGATCGTTCGGCCGCTTGTTGTCCTGCTGGGCAACGAGCGCCGCCGCGGACAGCGTGACGGCGGCCGCGAGCAGCGGCGTTAAGAATCTCTTCATCGAATCCTCCTTTGGGACCGGAAAAGGGTCCTGCGAATTCCTTTGCAATCGACGGGCCACGCCGCGAGGCCCGCCGGGGGCGTAGCGCGCGCGCCGATGGCGCCGCACCGCTGACTCGATGGGATGGTCGGCGCGGCACGCTCCTTGAATCAAGTCTTCTCGAGCTCGAAAACGAGGAGGCAAGATGGCAGCGAGAGCCCGCGGTCGGAAGTACGGAAGGAAGGCTCAGCAGAAAGTCGAGCGCGTGATGCGCGAGCGCAAGCGCGGCACGCTGAAATCGGGTCGCTCCGGCAAGAAGGTCACGAGCCGCAAACAGGCGATCGCGATCGGTCTGTCGGAAGCTCGGCGGGCGGGCGCGAAGGTCCCGAAGAAGAAGAGCGCCTGACCGGCGGTGCTCCATGAGCACCGTGATGCCTAGCGCAGCCTGAGTGTGGCGGCGTTGAAGGCCGCCGCCCGCCGGGAGCCGACGCCCCGCGGAACGCTCACGCCGACGATCTTCTCGCCGCGGATCGAGTCTCCCGGCGTGTACTTCGCGCCGGAGACACGGACGGCGGGCACGGGGCCGGGCTCGAGCGCGCCGACGTAGACGCGCCCGGGGGCCGTAAAGACGATGACCGAGCAGTCGGCCATTGTCTCGGCTCCTTTCCGAATCATTCGCGTGTCGCCGATGCGAATCCCATGCCCGACGCCTCCCGTCAGTCCTCGGGCGACGGGTCGTGCCAGCCTTCCTTCGACGCGGTCATGCGGCTCGCCTCCGCCGGTCCCCACGTGCCCGGCGCGTACGGGTGGACCGGCGTCGCGTCGCCGATGACGTCGTTGACGACCGCCCAGGCCGCCTCGACGGCATCCTCGCGGACGAAGAGCGTCGAGTCTCCCTTCATCGCGTCGGTCAGAAGACGCTCGTAGGCGTCCACCTCGTCGCGGCCGGCGTCGCGGACGGCGACGAGCTCCGTCGGCATCGAAAGCGGCTCGGTGCCGGGTTTCTTGATGCGCGCGCCGATGGAGATCGTGATCATGGGCCCGAGCCGGAAGCGGAAGTAGTTGCTGTCCTCCGGGGACAGCCTCGAGAGAGGCGGGCGCTTCAAGTCCACGATCACCTCGGTCGCGGTCAGCGGCAGGCACTTTCCGGAGCGGATGAAGAACGGAACGCCCGCCCAGCGCCAGGAATCGATCGTGAGGCGGACGGCGGCGAAGGTCTCGGTGGTCGAGCCGGACTTCACTCCCGCCTCGTTGCGGTACCCGTCGAACTGTCCGCGCACGACGTCGGCCGGGCGCAGCGGCGGGATCGCGCGGAAGACCTTGACCTGCTCGTCGCGCACGCGGTCGGACTCGATGGAGTTCGGCGGCTCCATCGCGAGATATCCGACGACCTGGAGCAGGTGGTTCTGGATGACGTCGCGGATCGTTCCGGTCTCGTCGTAGAACTTGCCGCGTCCCTCGATGCCGAACTTTTCGGCCATCGTGATCTGCACGCAATCCACGTAGTTGCGGTTCCAGATCGGCTCGAGGAACGTGTTGGCGAAGCGGAAGAAGAGGAGGTTCTCGACCGCCTCCTTGCCGAGGTAGTGGTCGATGCGGAAGACCGACGGCTCCGGGAAGACGGAGTGCAGCGTGACGTTGAGCTGCCGCGCGGACGCGAAGTCGTGGCCGAACGGCTTCTCGATGATGACGCGCGCGCCGTCGGCGCAGCCGGACTTGCCGAGGGCCTCGATCACGGAGCCGAAGAGGCTCGGCGGAATCGCGAGGTAGTGCATCGGGTGCTTGGCGGTCCCGAGCGCCTGACGGAGCTTCGTGAACGTCGCCGGGTCCGCGTAGTCGCCGTCGATGTACTGCAGAAGCGCCGAGAGCTTCCGGAAGGCGTCCTCGTCCACGCCGCCGTGCTCGGTGAGGCTCGCGCGCGCGCGCTCCCGGAGCTGGTCGACGGTCCAGCCGGACTTGGCGACGCCGATGACGGGAACGGACAGGCGGCCGCGCTTGACCATGCCCTGCAGGGCCGGAAAGATCTTCTTGTAGGCGAGATCGCCGGTCGCGCCGAAGAAGACGAGCGCGTCGGACGGACCTTGCCGCTCCGGCGCGTCGGAGCGGCCGGGCTTCGCGGCGGCTTCAGCGGACGCCATAGCGGCCCTCCTTTCCGGTCCAGAGCGCGATGCCTCCGAGGAGCCCCGCGTCGTTCGAGACGATCTTGACGCGCGGCGGCAGCTTTCCCTCGACGAGCCGCGCGTTTCCGCCGCCGATGTAGAACGCGTCGAAATTGAAGAGCGCCTCGAGCGTCTCGATCGCCCTGCGGAGCCGGCGGTTCCACTTCTTCTTGCCCGCCTTCTTCAGGGCCTTGAACCCGAGCTCGTCCTCGTAGCTCTTGCTCTTCCAGCCCGCGTGATGGCCGAGCTGCAGGTTGGGCACGAGCCGCCCTTCGAGGAAGAGTGAGGATCCGAACCCCGTGCCGAGCGTGATCACGAGCTCGATGCCCCGGCCCTTCACGACGCCGAGACCCTGGACGTCCGCGTCGTTGCAGCAGCGGACGGGCTTGCCCAGCGCCTTCGTGAGCGCGCGGTCGAGGTCGTACCCGACCCAGCCGGGCCCGAGGTTGAAGGCCGTTCCCGTGACGCCGCGGCGCACGACTCCCGGAAAGCCCACCGAGACGCGATCGAACCGCCCCTGCGAGCGCGCGAGGCCGGCGATCGCGGCGAGGACGGCTGCGGGCGTCGCGGGGCTCGGCGTGTCGACGCGCTGGCGCTCGGTGACCGGCCGCCCCGCGGCGTCGAGGACGATCGACTTGATTCCCGAGCCGCCGATGTCCACGGCGAGTGTGCGCGGCGCGGTGCGGCGAGGCTCCGGCACGAATCAGCCCTTCGCGGGCTTCTCGACGTGCCCGCCGAACTCGAAGCGCATGGCGGAGAGAACGCGGTTGGCGAACTCGGCGTCGCCGCGCGAGCTGAAGCGCTGGTACAGCGCCGCCGTCAGGACGTCCGCCGGCGTTCCCTCGTCGATCGCGGCCTGGACCGTCCAGCGGCCCTCGCCCGAGTCGGAGACGCGGCCCGAGAACTTCTCGAGCTGCGGCGACTCGAAGAGAGCGCTCGCCGTGAGATCCAGGAGCCAGGAAGCCACGACGCTGCCGCGCCGCCAGACCTCGGCGATGTCGGGCAGGTTCAGGTCGTACTGATAGTGCTCGGGATGGCGCAGCGGCGTCGTCTCGGCGTCCACCTCGCGCGCGTGCTTGCCGGCGTTCGCGTTCTTCAGGATGTTCAAACCCTCCGCGTACGCCGCCATCAGCCCGTACTCGATGCCGTTGTGGACCATCTTGACGAAATGTCCCGCGCCCGACGGCCCGCAGTGCAGATAACCTTCCTCGGCCGTGCCGCCGGCCTTCTCGCGGCCGCGCGTTCGCGGGACGTTCCCGCGGCCGGGCGCGAGCGTCTTGAAGATCGGGTCGAGGCGCTGGACGGCGTCCTGGTCGCCTCCGATCATCATGCAGTAGCCGCGCTCGAGGCCCCAGACGCCGCCGCTCGTGCCGACGTCGAGGTAATGGAGGCCGCGCGGCCGCAGGTCGTTCTGCCGCCGGATGTCGTCGATGTAATAGGAGTTGCCGCCGTCGATGACCGTGTCGTCCTTCGCGAGCTTCGGCGCCAGGTCGGCCAGGGTGGCGTCCACGGCCGCCGCCGGCACCATCAGCCACGCCGCGCGCGGCGGCGAGAGTTTCTTGACGAAATCGTCGAGCGAGGAGGATCCGTTCGCGCCCTCGCCGGCGAGCTGTTTGACGGTGTCGGCGCTCCGGTCGTAGACGACGCAGGAGTGGCCGGCCTTCATGAGCCGGCGGACCATGTTGGATCCCATGCGTCCGAGACCGATCATTCCGAGCTGCATGGGACGCCTCCTCCCGAGACGCGAAGCTCCCGCCCCGGGGCCCGGATCATACCGAAGCGGTCGAAAGCGGCGCGTGAAGGCAGCGGCGGAAAGGGATATAGAAGGGGCGGGAGACGGGATGACGAAAGAAATGGGCGCCGGCAACCTCACCGCGCGCGCGAGCTGGAAAGCGCTCGCGGCGCACCACGCGCAGCTGCGGAGCGTGCACCTGCGGGAACTCTTCGCGAAAGATCCGAAACGCGGCGAGCGGCTGACCGCCGAGGGCGCGGGGCTCTTCCTCGACTACTCGAAGAACCGGATCACCGACGAAACGCTGCGGCTCCTCCTCGCGCTCGCCGACGAGTGCGGCCTGCGCGCCCGCATCGACGCGATGTTCCGGGGCGACAGGATCAACGTGACGGAAGACCGCGCCGTTCTTCACGTGGCGCTGCGCGCGCCGAAGGGCGCGTCGATCGTCGTCGACGGGGAGAACGTCGTGCCCGCCGTGCACGAGGTCCTCGACCGGATGACGGCCTTCTGCGACCGCGTGCGCGGCGGCGACTGGAAGGGCCACACGGGAAAGCGGATCCGCGCGGTCGTCAACATCGGCATCGGCGGCTCGGATCTCGGCCCCGTGATGGCGCACGAGGCCCTCCGGCACTACGCCGACCGCGATCTGACGATGCGCTTCGTCTCCAACGTGGACGGCACCGACTTCGTCGAAGCGACGCGGGACCTCGATCCGTCGGAGACGCTCTTCATCGTCTCCTCGAAGACGTTCACGACGCTCGAGACCATGACGAACGCGGGAAGCGCGCGGCAATGGCTCCTGGCGGGGCTCGGCGGCGACGCGCGCGCGGTGGCGCGGCACTTCGTTGCCGTCTCGACGAACGCCGCGAAGGTGGCGGAGTTCGGCATCGACACGGCGCAGATGTTCGGCTTCTGGGACTGGGTCGGCGGCCGCTATTCGATGGACTCGGCGATCGGGCTCTCGACGATGATCGCGGTCGGTCCCGAGCGCTTCCGCGAGATGCTCCGCGGCTTCCACGCGATGGACGAGCATTTCCGGACGGCGCCCTTCGGGAAGAACCTGCCGGCGTTGATGGGGCTGCTCGGCGTCTGGTACACGGACTTCTTCGGGACCCAGACCGTGGCCGTGCTGCCGTACGAGCAGTACCTGAAGCGCTTCCCGGCGTACCTGCAGCAGCTCACGATGGAGTCGAACGGGAAGCACGTGACGCTCTCCGGCGCCGCGGTCGACTACGCGACGGGACCCGTTTTCTGGGGAGAGCCCGGGACCAACGGCCAGCACTCGTTCTACCAGCTCATCCACCAGGGCACGCCGCTCATCCCGTGCGACTTCCTTGCGTTCGTCGAGACGCTGAACCCGCTCGGCCGACACCACGACATGCTGCTCGCCAACGTGTTCGCGCAGACGCAGGCCCTCGCGTTCGGGAAGACGGCCGACGAGGTCCGCGCGGAGGGCACGCCGGAATGGCTCGTGCCGCACCGCGTCTTCGAGGGCAACCGGCCGACCAACACGATCCTCGCGCCGCGGCTGACGCCGGAGACCCTCGGCGCGCTCGTGGCGCTCTACGAGCACATGGTGTTCACGCAGGGCGCGATCTGGGACATCGACTCGTTCGATCAGTGGGGCGTCGAGCTCGGGAAGGTCCTCGCGCAGCGGATCCTGCCGCAGCTCGAGAGCCGCGAGGACCCGCCGCCCTCCCACGACAGCTCGACGAACAACCTGATCCGGCGGTACCGGCGCGGGAGGACCACCTAGACTCCCGGCGAGGCTCCGAGAACCCGCGGCGATTCTCCTGATGCAAACGGATCTATCGATGCCCCGCGTGGGGAAGCCATGCTGCGGCCATGCTTGGATCGAAGGGACCGATCGTCGGGACGAAATACTGGCATCGTCTGGAAGACGGCCGTGTGCAGTGCGACGTCTGTCCGCGCTATTGCACTCTGCGGGACGGCCAGCGCGGTCTCTGTTTCGTTCGCGCGTGTGAGCGCGAGCAGATCGTCCTGACGACGTACGGGCGCTCGAGCGGCTTCTGTATCGACCCCATCGAGAAGAAGCCGCTCAACCATTTCCTGCCCGGCACTCCGATCCTTTCCTTCGGGACCGAGGGGTGCAATCTCTCGTGCAAGTTCTGCCAGAACTGGGACATCAGCAAGTCCCGGGAGATCGCGAAGCTCGCCGACGAGGCCTCGCCGGAAAAGATCGCGCGCGCCGCCCGGGAGCTCGACTGCCGCAGCGTCGCCTTCACGTACAACGATCCGACGATCTTCTACGAGTACGCCATGGATGTGGCCGACGCCTGCCGGGAGAAAGGGATCGCGGCCGTCGCGGTGACGGCGGGATACATGTGCGCCGAGCCGCGCCGGGACTTCTACGCGCACATCGACGCGGCCAACGTGGACTTGAAGGCGTTCACGGAGAAGTTCTACTGGGAGGTGACGGGAGCGCACCTGGCGCCGGTGCTCGAGACTCTCGTCTACCTCAAGAAGGAAACGAAGGTCTGGCTCGAGCTGACGAACCTCGTGATTCCCGGCCAAAACGACTCGGACCGCGAGATCGAGGAGATGACGCAGTGGGTCGTCGAAAACCTCGGACCGGACGTGCCGATGCACTTCTCCGCCTTCCATCCGGACTGGAAGATGCTCGACGTCCCGCGGACGCCTTCGGAGACGCTCTTTCGCGCCCGCCGGATCGCTCTCAAGAACGGAGTGCGCTATGCCTATACGGGCAACATCATGGAGCGGGAGGGGGGCGACACCTCCTGCCATGCCTGCGGCGCGCTGCTCATCGGACGGGACGGCTACGTTCTGACCGATTGGAACCTGGACGAGGGCCGGTGCGGGGTTTGCCGCGCACCCTGCGCCGGGGTCTTCGAGGACGAGCCCGGGATCTGGGGAGCGCGGCGGGTTCCCGTCCGGTTGAAGGACTTCGCGGCCTAGCCGAACGGCTACTTCCGGGCGGGCGCCTCTGTCGACAAGTGTCGGGAGAACCATGCGCCCGCGAGATCGGCGACTCGGGCGAGGGCTCCCGGTTCTTCGAAGAGGTGCGTCGCGCCGGGGATGATCTCGAGCCGGACCTCGCAGCGCATCCGGGTCAAGGCCGCGCGGTTGAGATCGATCACGACGTCGTCTTCTCCTCCGACGATGAGAAGCGTCGGCGCCGCAACGCGCGCGAGCGCCGCGCCCGCCAGGTCCGGCCGGCCACCGCGCGAGACGACCGCGCCGATCAGGTCGGGGCGCTCGGCCGCGGCGACGAGGGCCGCGCCGGCGCCGGTCGATGCGCCGAAGAAGCCGATGCGCAGGTGGCGCGTCGCGTCCCGGCGGGACAGCCAGTCGGCGGCGGCGACGAGCCGGCCGGCGAGCATGTCGATGTCGAAGCGCAGTTGGCTCGTCCGGACGTCGACGTGCTCCTCCTCTTCCGTCAGCAGATCGATGAGCAGCGTGCCCAGCCCCTGTCGGCGCAGAGATTCGGCCACGAAGCGGTTACGCGGACTGTGGCGGCTGCTGCCGCTGCCGTGGGCGAAGACGACGAGACCGGTCGCGCTCTCCGGGATGGTCAGGCTTCCTTCGAGACCGACGGGTCCGGCGCCGATGCGGACGAGCGTCGGCGCATCGGACGCGAGCATCGGGGACTTCATGGCCGTCCCGCTCTCCGGCGCGCTTTCTCCGGCGCCTCGCCGCGATCGGCCGCCCGGCCGTGCCGCCGCGGATGTGACTTGAGACGGCCACGAAGACGGCGCTCATGATCCTCGAGCTTCCGCCGGGTCGCGTCGAAAGCGTTCCGGATCGCCACGTCCACGTCCTCCTCTGCCGGCTGGGAAACGACGATCTCTTCCCCGGGAACCGTCAGTCGCGCCTGCACCTTGTAGAGCCAGCCCTTGCGGTGATGGCCCGTCGGCTTCTCGATCCAGACGTGGCATTTCTGGATCCGGCTCGAGAAGCGCTCCAGCGCCTCGAATCGCTCGCGCACCCTCGCCTCGACGGCCTCGGATGGCGGCAGTGAGAGAAACTGAACTTGCAGCGGAAAGTTGCTCATAACGCCTCGATCATCGCGGGCGCGGCGCCCGCGGACATGAGGCGATCGCATCAGGGCCGGCCGGGGCGGCCGGCGTCAGTTGCGCCAGTCGATCCCGAATCGCGCCGCGAAGCGCGCGCCGGGGTAGTAGAACGGCGCCGGCTGGCCGGTCGAGAAGTCCGTCAGCGCGAAGCCGTACTGCGCGTACTTGGTGTTCGTCAGGTTCGACAGATCGACGCGCGCGCGGAGCGAGCCGAACGACTTCGAGAGCCGCAGGTCCACGACCGACGCGTCGCCCAGCGGAACGACGTCGTCGTCGTCCAGCCAGCGCCGGCCCATCCAGCTCCAGATCGCCTCGGCGCTGAAGCCGGCCGGCAGCGCCGCCGAGAGTCCGGCGCGGACGAGGTGCTCGGGAACGTTCTTGAGCTGCGCGCCCTCGTGCTCTCCCGTGCGCGACTCGACGCGCGTCCAGGCGTAGGAGACGTACGGGGAGAGGAAGCCCAGCGCGTTCATCCGCACCGTCGCCTCGACGCCGCGGTGGAGGCTCGCGCCGATGTTCTGGTACGAGAAGGTCGCCGGATCGAAGTCGATCTCGTTGTCCACGGTCATCCGGTAGGCGAGCACGTCCCAACGCAGATCCTTCAGGTCCTGCGAAACGCCGACCTCGAAGTTCTGGGCCTTCTGCGGGACGAGGTGCGGGTTGGAGATCGAGATCGTGCCGCCCTGGAAGTCGTCGAAGGGATGCGGGTCGAAGAGCTGATCGAGCGTCGGCGCCTTGAAGGACCGCGAGAACTGGAAGTAGAAGGCGACCGGCGCGGCGGCGAGATCGCCGACGCGATAATTCAGGCCGGCGCGCGGCGACCAGGCCTCGTGCGTCTGCGTCGTCCCCTCGACGTGGAAGTCGTCGGCGATCCGGTCCCAGCGCACGCCGCCGGTGAGGCGCAGGCGGTCGGTCACGCGGTAGTCGCCCGTCAGGAACACCGCGGTGCGGTTGCGCGAGCCGTCCTCGCTCGAGACGATCGGCCCCTTCTCGCCCGAGTCGTCCACGAAGCGATAGTTGGTGTCGAGCGTCTCGTGCCCGAGCTCGGCGCCGAGGCGCACCAGGCCGTCTCGGTCGAAGAGGCGGTAGGACTTCTCGCCCTCGAAGATTCCGCCGAGCGCGCCCGAATGCAGATCGCGGAACGTGCGGTTGCCGATGCCCGGCGCGACGGGAAGCGTCTGCAGGATGCCGGAGCTGCGGATCAGGCCGTAGAGCGTCGCCTGGTAGGGAACCGGCCCGTCGGGCTGGCGGAAGGAGAGGGCCAGGCGGCCGCGGTCCGTGTCGGTCTCGTCGAAGCGGTAGAGGGGATCGGATTGGCGGTCGTCGGCCGCGTACTGGTCGCCGAGGAGCGCGCCGGGGTCTTCGCGGTTGGTCCGGTCGAGATCGAGATCGACCGACCACTTGCCGGAGCCGAGCGCTCCCGACGTCGAGAGACCCAGGATGCCGCTCTCCTCCGAGTTGTGGGCGCGATAGCCGTCGGTGCGGAAGTACGTGCCGCCGATTCCGCCCGAAACGGCCGAGCCGCCGAAGCCCGCGGAGACATCCGCCGCGGCCGTGCCGAAGCTGCCGCCGGAAGCCGAGGCGGAGAGCGACGTGCCGCCGGGGGGCGGCGATGGCCGCGTGAAGACCTGGATGACGCCGCCGAGCGACGTGTCGCCGTAGAGGGACGACGCCGGGCCGCGCAGCGCCTCGACGCGCTCGACGTCCGCGGCGCGGATCCGCCGCCAGTCGGCGAGGCCCGACTCGACGTCTTCGACCGGCACGCCATCCACGCGGAGCTGCACGTAGTCGGCCGTGCCGCCGCCGAAGAAGCCGCGCGACGTCACGATCGGCGGCGGCCCGCCGAAGCTCTCGCGGAAGAGCGCATGGAAGCCGGGCAGGAACTCGAGCAGCTCCGACAGGTCCTGCGCGGGCACGCGCTCGATGTCCTCGCGGGTCAGGATGGAGACCGACGCCGGCGTCTCCGCGAGCGGTTCGGGCCCGCGCTCGGCCGTGACGACCATCTCTTCATGGACCTTCCCGGCCGCCGCGGGAGTCGGCGTGGGACCGGGCGGCGGCTCCTGTCCCGGCAGGGCCGGAGACGCGAGGATAGAGAGCAGGGCGGCGAGCGCGATGGCCTTCAAGCGGTGACCTCCACCCGCGCGCGGAGGGCTCCCGCCTCCGCTTTCTCCGAGTGTCTTGCGGGGCGACAGGTCAACCGGTCCGGTCCGCCGGGGCATCGAAAAAGGTAGCACGCTCGGGGGCACGGCGCCAGCCGATGCCCGGGTCGGGATGCGCGGGCGGGCTAAACTCCCGCGCGGCAGCGGCCTCGGGAGGAATGATCGACGTGGCGACTTCGACGGAGGCGAACATGCGGGCGGCGGGGAGTGGCCGATCGGCGGCCGGGGCCGAGGCGCCGTTTCTCGTCCGCGCGCGCGAGGTCTCCCGCTTCTATCGCCTCGGCGCCGCCGTGGTGCCGGCGGTGCGCGAGGTGTCGCTCGAGGTGCGCCGGGGTGAGTTCGTCGCGCTCCAGGGGCCGAGCGGCTCGGGAAAGACGACGCTCCTGAATCTCCTCGGGCTGCTCGACCGGCCGGACCAGGGCGAGATCGCGGTGGCGGGGCGAGGACTCGAATGCCCTCTCGGAGGACGCGCGCTCGGACCTGCGCCGCGACCGGTTCGGGTTCGTCTTCCAGACGTTCAACCTGCTCGCGGTCCTCTCGTCTGAGGAGAACGTCGCCTATCCGATGGCGCTCGCCGGCGTCGCGGCGGAGGAGCGCTCGCGGCGCGCGCGCGAGCTGCTCGACGCGGTCGGGCTGCAGGGCAAATACGGCGTGCGGCCGGATCTGCTCTCCGGAGGGCAGCGGCAGCGCGTCGCGATCGCGCGGGCGCTCGCCAATCGCCCCGAGCTCGTCTTCGCCGACGAGCCGACGGCGAACCTCGACTCGCACACGGCGGACGGGATCCTCGACCTGATGCGCGAGGTCAGCGAGTCGGGCGGCGTCGCGTTCCTCTTCGCCACGCACGATCCGCGCGTCGTCGCGCGGGCGCGGCGCATCGTGTCGCTGCACGACGGGCGCATCGAATCGGACGTCGCACGATGAACGCCTTCGCGCTGGCCTGGCGGAACCTGCTGCGGCAGCGGCGCCGGACGATCCTGATGGGCGCCGTCGTGGCGCTCGGGTTCGCGGCGTTCGCGCTGGCGGGCGGCTTCATCGCGCAGTCCTTCGCCGGCCTGAAGGAGGGCACGATCCAGAGCGTGGGACAGCTCCAGGTCGTGGACCGGCGCGCCGTCTCGGGCACCGAGGAGAAGACGCTCGAGTTCGGCCTGCACGACGGCGCCCGCGCGCGCGCGATCGTGGCGCGCGACCCGGCGGTCGAGGCCGTGATCCCGCGCATCGATTTCGTCGGCCTCGGGACGAACGGGGCCCGCTCGGTCCCGTTCCTCGGCGTCGGCGTGGACCCGGAGCCGGAGGCGAAGGCGACCCTGGCGGGCGACCTCATCGTCTCGGGGCGCTACCTCTCGGGCGACGGCGGCGACGGCGTCGTTCTCGGGACGGGCATGGCCTCGGCCCTCGCGGTCAAGCCGGGCAACTCGGTGACGCTGATGGCCACGACGCCGGACGCGACCTTGAACGCGGTCGACGCCACCGTCGTCGGCCTCGTGGACGTCCGGATCAAGGAGCTCAACGACCGCTACGTCGCGATCGGCGAGCGGTTGGCGGAAAGGCTGCTTCAGTCCGAAGGCACGGTGTCGAAGCTCGTCGTGTTCCTCAAGAAGGACGCCGACGAAAACCGAACGGCCCAGCGCCTCGAGCAGGCGCTCACGGCGGCGGGCTATCCCGTCGCGGTGCGGCACTGGAAAGATCTCGCCGTCTTCTACGGGCAGGTGAAGCTCCTCTACATCGGAATCTTCGGTTTCGTCGGCGCGGTTCTCATCGTCATCGTGATCCTGTCGGCGGCGATCGTCATGACGATGGCGGTGACCGAGCGCACGCGCGAGATCGGCACGCTGCGCGCGCTCGGCACGCGGCCGTCGGGGATCCTGCGGATGTTCCTGACCGAGGGCATCGCGATCGCGCTCGTCGGCTGCGCGGCCGGGGCGCTGCTCGCGCTCGTCATCCGGTCGGCGCTGAACGCGTCGGGCATCATCCTGCCGCCGCCGCCCGGCGCGACGCACGGAATGCCGATCAACGTGGAGTTCTATCCGCTGGCGTACGCGGCGGGAATTCTCGCGATGGTTCTGACCATGCTCCTGGCGTCGTACTTTCCGGCGCGCCGCGCGTCGCGGATCTCGATCGTGGAGGCGCTGACGCATGTGTAGGCGCTTTCGAAGCGCCGTCCTCGCGCTCGCGTTCTTGCTGCCCGCCGGCGAGGCGCTCGCGCAGACGCCCGACCAGATCGCCTCCTGGCTCGTGGACGTGGATCGGGCGCGCAACGCCTTCTCCGAGGCCGTCATCACCGCGCGCGCGAGCCAGGTCACGGACGGCAAGGTCACCGGCAGCGCGGACTTCGAGATCTACACGAAAGGGGAAGACAAAGGGCTCATCGTGTTTCGCGGCGGCAAGAACGACGGCCGCAAGATCCTGAACGTCGGCGAGAAGATGTGGCTGATGGTCCCCGGCGCGTCGCGGGCCCTGCCGATCACGCCGAACCAGCGGCTTCTCGGCGGCGCGTCCGTGGGCGACGTCGCGCGCATCGAGTTCGCCAAGGACTACACGGGCGCCGCCCGCCCGGGCACCGAGACCGTCGGCGGCAAGCCCTGCCGCGTCGTGGACCTGGCGGCGAAGTCGGACAAGGCGGCCTACAGCAAGGTCGTGCTCTGGTTCGATGCGGCGGCGCACCTGCCGTGCCGGCTCCTCTTCTCGCTGCCGTCGGGGAAGCAGGCGAAGGACGTCACGTTCGTGAAGTTTCGGAGGTCGGGCGGCCAGACGTTCGTCGCCGAGATGGAGGTGCGGGACCTCCTCGCGAACCAGCCGAGGACCGTCACGCGCCTCGAGTACCTCGACTACCGCACGGCGAAGATCGACGACAAATTCTTCACGCCGGAAGGAGCGCTCGCGTTCTGAGCGTTCGTTGTCGTCGGCGGGCGGGGACGCACCGAGCGCTCGAAGGGCGCGACAAGCGCCGGGTTCGCCGGCGCTCACCCCCGCCCCTACGCCGCGAACGTGTAGGGGCGGCCCCTCGCGGCCGCCCTACGGCGGGGCGTTACGTAAGAACCACCGGTCCAGCAGCCGCAGCAAGCGCAGCGGCCGGAACTTGACGAGTCCGTCGGCATGCAGCGATCCCGGCAGGTCCAGGTGCACGTCGTCCACGGGCGGGGCCGCGGCGCGCGCGAGGCGCCGTCCGTGCGACGGGTCCACGAGCCAGTCGCCCTCCGCCGTCACGATCAGCTTCGGCATGGCGAGGTTCGCGACCGCCTCGTGGCCGCGCGGCGTCGCGGAGAGGCGCGTGTGGCGCGAAACGCGCGGCATCCGCAGCGCGTGGCGCAGGCGCACCTGGCGGACCGCCCCGGCCTTCCAGGGCTTCGGTCGGATGGCGCGCAGGTCGGCCGGAGACGACACCATGACGAGCGCGCGGCAGGGAAGCTCCGGCCAGCGCGACAGGGCCTCGGCCGCGATCGTGCCGCCGAGCGACAGGCCGAGCAGCGCGAACTCGTCGTAGGTCCGGCCGCTCCCCACGAGCTCGTCGAGGACGGCCTTCAGGTCGTTCGGCTCGAAGTTCCCGAAAGTGTACGCACCCGCGCTGTCGCCGTGCCCGCGAAAGTCGAGCGCCGCCACGTCGTAGCCGCGCCGCACGAAGAAGCTCGCGAGGAAGAGGTTCTCGCGCGCGAGGCGCACGCGCCAGAACCCCGGCGCGAGGACGATGAGCTGCTTCGACGGCCGGCGCCAGAGCGTGTAGGCGATCGCGACGCCGTCGGCCGCGCGCGTCTCCCGGTGGTCGGCCGCGGGAGTCGCGTGATCGGCGGCGGCGCTGCGCCTCACGGAACGTCCCGCGTGAGGAGGCATGTGACGACCGCGCCCGCCGGCAGCGCGCCGGATCCGGCGGGCTGGACGATCAGGGCGTTCGCGCGCGCGTGCGCGCCGATGTCGTGGCTGCCGGCCGAGCGCAACTCCGTCACACGGCTCTCGCCGCCGGAAGTGTCCCAGACCGCGTCGCGGTAGGACTCGCGCGCGCCGGCCGCCCTGATCGGCGCCGCGAGCTTCGCCGTGAGGCGCGGCGCGCCGGGGTGCGCGTCCCCCTCGAGGCGCCCCACGATCTCGCGGGCGAAGAGGTGGAAGCCGACCGACGAGGACACGGGATTGCCCGGAAGCCCGATCCAGATCGTCGCGCCGCGGCGCGCGACGGCGACGGGCTTCCCCGGACGCATCGCGACGCCGTGGAAGAGCAGCTCGAAGCCGGCCTTCTGCGCCGCGGGAGGCAGCAGGTCGAGGTCGCCCGCCGAGACGCCGCCGGACGTCATGAGGATGTCCTCATGCGCGCCGGCCTCGGCGAAGAGACGCGCCACGCCGGCCGCGTCGTCGGCCACGCGCGGCCGCGCAAAGGCGGGCCATCCGCGCCCGCGGCAGAGTGCCGCGAGCATCGGGCCGTTCGAGTCGCGCAGCTGCCCGGGCTTCGGCTTTTCGCCGACGGGCACGAGCTCGTTGCCGGTGGCGGCGATCGCGATCCGCGGGCGGCGGAAGACGCTCACGGGATCGGCGCCGGCCATCGCCGCGAGCGCGACGTCGCTCGCCGCGAGGCGGCGGCCCGCGGACAGGAGCTGCGTGCCCGCCGCGATGCTCTCGCCGCGCCGGCGCAGATGCGCGCCGGCAGCCGGGGCGACCTCCAGCCGGACGCGCCCGCCCTCGCGCCGCGCCTGCTCGATCGGGACGACCGCGTCGGCGTTCTCCGGCATCGCGGCGCCGGTCATGACGCGGACGGCCTGTCCGGGCCGGATCGGCGGGGGAGGCGCGTCGCCGGCCGCGACGAGTCCCTCGCGCTCGGCGAGCGTCGTCCCGGGCGCGCGCACGTCCTCGAGCCGCACCGCGTATCCGTCCATCGCCGAGGTCTCGAACGGCGGCCAGTCGACGTCGGCGCGAATCGCGCGGGCGAGAACGCGCTCCGACGCCTCGGCGAGCGGAATCTCCTCCGTGCCGAGGGGTGTCAGGCGGGCGATCGCGGCGAGGGCTTCGGCGACGGTCATCATCGCCGCCGATTCTACGGTCCCGGCGTCCAGGAATCCGCTACCGCGCGCGGCCCGGCCGCGCTACCATGGTCGTAAGCCGAGAATGGAAAAACGCTTCGAGTACCGCGGCGACCTCGCGGTGACTCCGCTCGCCGAGATCCTGGCTACGATCCATCACTACCGGGTTCCCGGCGTCGTCCGCGTCTCGCGCGAGGCCCGGCAGCGGCTCGTCTACATCGACGACGGGCTCGTCGTCTTCGCCGCGACCAACGAGCGCGAGGCGAGCCTCGGCGCGTATCTGCTGCGGCGGCGGATCCTGCCGGCGGACGTCGCCCGCGAGGCGGCGCGGCAGGTTCGGCAGGGCGTGCGTCTGGGGCAGATCCTGCTCGAGATGGGCGTCCTCGACGAGGACGGCCTGCGCGACGCCGTGTCGGGCCAGATCCGCGAGATCCTCTGGGGCGCCTTCGACTGGGATTCGGGAGAAGTCGTCTTCGACATCGGCGAGCGGCGGTCGGATGAGGTCATCCGCATCGATCTCTCGATCCCGGAAGTCATCGTCGAGGGGATCCGGCGGTCGGCCGACCCGCGCCGGCTCGTCCAGCGGCTCGGGCAGGCCACGACGCTGCTCGAGCGCGAAGGGACGTCAGGCGACCTTCTGTCGCTCTTCACCGCCGAGGAACGCGCGTACTACGACCGCGTGGACGGGAAGACGGCGCTCCAGCCGCTGTGCGGCAAAGGCCCGGGCGCCGCGGCGGACAACGCGCGCCTGCTGTACGCGTTCTTCTGTCTCGGTCTCCTGCGCAAGAGCGCGGCCGCGCCGCCCGGCGCGAAGAAGATCCGCTACAACACCGGCGGGGGAAGGGTGGAGTAGTTGTCAGATGTCAGTCTTCAGTTCTCAGTTCCAGAACTGATAACTGACAACTGATAACTGATAACTTCTTTTCCATGCCCATCTACGAGTACGTTTGCGAGAAGTGCCGCAAGAAGACCGAGGTCATCCAGCGGATCGGCGAGCGGCCGCTCAAGGTCTGCCCGCATTGCGGCGGGAAGCTGAAGAAGGCTTTCTCCGCGCCGGCGATCCAGTTCAAGGGGAGCGGGTTCTACATCACCGACTACGCGCGCGCGAGCGGCGAGAGCGGCGGCAGCAAGAGCGAGTCGAAGAGCGAATCGACGAGCGAATCGAAGAGCGAGACCAAGTCCGAGCCCGCCGGCAAGTCCGAGAAGGTCGAGAAGAAGGAAAAGAAAGAGAAGAAGGCGGCGAAGGAGTAGGGGCGGCCCTCGTGGCCGCTCTCTTCTACAGTTGGCGTAGGGGCGGCCCTCGCGGCCGCCCTCTTCTACAGTTGGCGTAGGGGCGGCCCTTGCGGCCGCCCGGGCGGGGACAAGCCCCGCCCCTACGTCTTCCTCGCCGTGGAAGTTCTACAGTCTCAGCCCCTTCAGATAATCCCGGAACGGCGCGCCCAGGTCCTCCCGCTTCAGCGCGAACTCGACGGTCGCCTTCAGGAACCCGAGCTTGTCGCCCGCGTCGTAGCGCTTCCCCTCGAACAGATACCCGTCGATCGGCCGCCGCGACAGCAACGTCTTGAGCGCGGACGTCAGCTGGATCTCGCCGCCCACGTCGGAGCGCGTCTCCTCGAGGATCTGGAAGATCTCCGGCGGCAGCAGGTACCGCCCGATGATCGCGAGGTTCGACGGCGCCTTGTCCGGCGACGGCTTCTCGACCATGTCTTCGATCGCGACGACGCGGTCCTCGATCTTCTTTCCCGCCACGATCCCGTACTGCCGCGTCTCGGCGCGCGGGACTTCCTGGAGAGCGATCACCGGATTGCCGCGCCGCTCGTAGAGCCGAAGCATCTGCCCGATGCAGGGCTCGTCGGAGTCCACGATGTCGTCGCCGAGCATCACGGCGAACGGCTCGTTCCCGACGAGGTCCTTGGCCTGGAGCACCGCGTGGCCGAGGCCGAGCGCGCTCTTCTGGCGGACGTAGGAGATGGGGATCAGGTCCGAGATCGCGCGGACCTCCTCGAGGAGATCCGACTTGCCGCGTTCCTCGAGCATCCGCTCGAGCTCGAAGGACGTGTCGAAGTGGTCCTCGATCGCATTTTTGCCGCGGCCGGTCACGATCACGATGCGCTCGAGGCCGGCCCGGCGTGCCTCCTCGACGACGTACTGCACGAGCGGCCGGTCGACGAGCGGCAGCATCTCCTTGGGCTGCGCCTTGGTGGCGGGGAGGAATCGCGTTCCCAGGCCGGCGGCGGGGAACACCGCGACGCGGATCTTCTGCATCGCCAGATAGTAGCCGAAGGCCCCGATCGGCCTTGCTTCGTCGGACGCTACAATGGAGGGGTCCATGTTCAACACGGTAACGAATCGGCCGCGGTCTCCGCGCCGGCGCGCCCTTCTGTGCGCCGCCGCGCTCGCGGCGTGCCTTCCCGGAATCGCCTCGGCCGCGCGCTGGCTCCGCCTGCCGCTCTGGGGCGCGGAGGTGCGCGCCTTCGCCGTGGACCCGTTCGACGCCGGGCGGGTCTATCTCGGCACCTCCCGCGGCAACTTCTACGGCTCGACGGACGGCGGCGCGACGTGGAAGCCGCTCGCACCGGGCCCGGCTTTTCCCGGCTTCGTCGCGACGGGGCTCGTGGCCGATCCGTCGGCACCCGGCCGGCTCTGGGCGGCGCTCGCCGGACCGTACGAGGGCGGCCTCGTCGCGGTCAGCGCCGACCACGGCGCGACATGGACGACCCTCGCGCGCTGGCGGCACTCCGTCGCGACGCGGGCGCTCGCGCTCTCGCCCGGTCCGCGGCCGGTGCTTGCGATCGGCGGCGACGACGGCGTGCGCCTCTCCCGCGACGGCGGCCGGAACTGGACTCCGACCGGCGGCGACACCGACGGCCTGCGGCAGGTCGAGTCGCTCGCCTTCGACCCGAAGGATCCGGAGACCCTCTACGCCGGCACGTGGCGCCAGGCCTTCCGCACGAAGGACGGCGGCGCGACGTGGGCGCGCATCGCCGAGGGCATGGTGCTCGATGCGACGGTCTACTCCTGGGACTTCGATGCCCGGGAGCCGCGCGACGTCTGGGTCTCGACCTGCGGCTGGGTCTATCACTCCGACGACGGCGGCGACCGCTGGACGCGCTTCACTCAGGGATTCACGAACCGGCGCTCGCACGCGGTGCGGCGCGACCCGACGCGACCCGGCGTGATCTACGCGGCGACCGTCGGCGGCCTCCACCGCTCGGCCGACGGCGGCAAGTCCTGGCAGCGCGTCTCGCGAGAGTCGCTCGTCGTGACGGCGCTCGCCGTCGACGCGCGCAGCGGCCGCCTCTTCGTCGGCACGGAGGGCGAGGGCGTCTTCACGTCGGACGACGCCGGGACGACGCTCCTGCCCGCCTCGAGCGGCCTGGCCGAGGGGCGCGTGGCAGACCTCGTCGCCGATCCCAACGATCCGTCGCGCGTCTATTTCTTCCGCGCGTACGGCGGCGAGGAGAGCGGCGTCTGGACGGCCGAGGGCACGTCGGTGCGCCGGGTCTCGGCGGATCCGCTGCCGCCCGCCGGCTCGTTGACGGCGTTTCGCGATCCGGCGGGGAAGACGGTGCTCCTCCTCGCGTCGTCGGCGGGGCTGAAGCTCTCGCGCGACGGCGGCGCGCGCTGGACGGCCGCGGCCGCGGCGCCGGCGGGATCGCCGGTCGCGGTCTTCGGTCCGCCGTATCGCCAGCCGGTGCTGGTGACGTCCGAAGGCGTGTTCCGCACCGCGGACGGCGGCGAGACCTTCGAGGCCATCCGCGGGTCGCCGACGGGCGCGGTCGCGGCGGAGCTCGTCGCGGGCGCCGACCGCGCGCCGGTGCTCGAGGTCAAGACGTCCGACACCGACTACCGCTGGGACGGACGCTGGTGGACGCAGCGCAAGCGCGCGGTCCTCTCGGGCGGCCTCTTCGCCGCGGAAGCCAACGCGGCCTCGTCCGCCGGCGCCTGGAGCCGCCTCGAGGACGTGGACGGGCAGCTCGTCTGGGAGGAAGGCAACCGCCGCCTCGCGCTGACGAGCCCGCGCGCGGGACTCGCGCTCGCGACGGCGGCGTCCGCCGCGGGCGGACGGGTCTACATCGGGACGGCCGGGGACGGGCTCTATCTCTTCGAGCCCTAGTGCTCGCCGAGATCTACTTCAGCAGCCCCTCGACCTTCAGCTCCGAGCCCTCGCGGATCCCTTCCTTCGCGGCCATTCCGCCCGCGATCTCGAGCACGATCGGCGCCGGAGCCTTCGGCCCGTAGTTCGGGCACGGGTCCGACTTGCAGGGCGGCGTGTTGGCCGAGACGAAGATCACCTTGCCCCCGACGTCGAGCCAGAGGATGTCGAGCGGGATCATGGTGTTCTTCATCCAGAAGTTGTGCGCGCCGCCGTCGGTGAAAAGGAAGATCATCCCGGCGCGCGGCGGCAGGCTCTCGCGGTACATGAGGCCCTGGGCCTGCTCCTCGGGAGTGCGCGCGACCTCGACCGTGTAGACCGCGCCGGACGGCATCACGACGCGCGGGCCCGCGGCGGGTGTCGGAGCCACCGCCGGCGTCGGCGAGCCACTCGGTGCGGCGCCGCAGGCCGCGAGAAAGACGATTCCGGTCGCGAAGAGGCCGGCGCCGGCCCTCACCGGCTCTCCGCCTCCGCTCCGGCCTGCTGCGCCTCGGGCTCCTCGTAGAGGTCTTCCTTCTTCACCAGGTTGTACTTCTTGGCGTAGTAGCGGAAGGAGCGGAAGGACATTCGCAGGAGCTCCGCGGCCTTCGTCTGGACGCCGTCGCAGCGGTCGAGCGCCTCGCGCATCAGGCGCTTGCCGACGGCCTCGAGGAACGCCTCGAGGTTGATGCCCTCGGCCGGCAGGCTCTCGAAGTCGGGGACCTTCGTCCGCACGCCGAGCGCGATCGCCTCGGGCAGGCTCGAGACGTTGATGACGGGCCCGGGCTCGAGCGCCACGGTGCGCTCGAGCGTGTTCTCGAGCTCGCGCACGTTGCCCGGCCAGGGATGGGCCTCGATCAGGCGCATCGCCTCGGACGAGATCTTCTTCTCCGGGATGTGCTGCTCCTTGCAGACCTTCGCGATGAAGTGCTGCGTCAGCGGCGCGATGTCCTCGGGCCGCGCGCGCAGCGGCGGCAGCGCGATCGGGATGACGTTGATCCGGTAGAAGAGGTCCTCGCGGAACTTGCCCTGCGAGACGAGCTCGGAGAGGTCCTTGTTCGTCGCGGCGATGATCCGGACGTCCACGGACGTCTCCTCGTTGCCGCCGACCTTGCGGATGAGCTTCTCCTGGATCGCCCGCAGAAGCTTGACCTGCATCGTGGGCGACGTCTCGGAGATCTCGTCGAGGAAGAGCGTGCCGCCGTCCGCCTCGGCGAAGAGGCCGCGTTTCTCCTTGACGGCGCCCGTGAACGCGCCGCGCTCGTGGCCGAAGAGCTCGGATTCCAGCAGCGTCTCCGGCAGCGCACCGCAGTTGATCGAGACGAACTTGCGCTCCTTGCGGATCGAGGTGAAGTGGATTGCGCGCGCGATGAGCTCCTTGCCGGTGCCGCTCTCGCCGGTGATCAGGACCGTCGACGAGACCTTCCCGATCCGCTCGATCGTGCGGAAGATCTCCTGCATCCGCGAGCCCTTGCCGATGATGTTGGCGAAGGTGTAGCGCGCGGCGAGCTCCTGCTTGAGGTAGACGTTTTCCTGCTCGAGCGTCTTCTCGCCGATCGCGCGGCGGACCTTGAGGACGAGCTCGTCGTTGTCGAAGGGCTTGTTGACGTAGTCGATGGCGCCGGCCTTCATCGCCTCGACGGCGTCGGCGGTCGAGCCGTGGCCGGTGATCATGATGACGGGGATGCGCGCGTTCTCTTCCTTGACCCGGCGCAGCAGATCGAGGCCGTTGCCGTCCGGCATCCGGATGTCGCAGATGATCGCGTCCGGCGACGACTTCAGGGCGTCGGCGAGGCCTTCGGTGAAGTTGGACGCGAGGCGCACCTCGAAGCCTTCTTTGTTGAACAGGATGCCGAGCGTCTCCCGCAGGAGCGCCTCGTCATCCACGATGAGAAGCCGCGCTTTGCTCATGCCACCCCCGCCGCGACGTGCTCGCGCCGCGCGCCGTCAGACCGGCGACGGGCGGAGCGGGGGAGGAGGACGGTGACCGCCGTCCCCTCGCCCGGTCGCGACTCCGCGTCGATCGCCCCTCCATGGTCTTCCACGATCTTCCGGACGATGGCCATGCCGAGCCCCGTTCCTCCGTCGAATGCCGTCGAGAAAGGCGTGAAGAGGCGCGAGAGCTCCTCTTCGCTCATCCCGCGCCCGGTGTCGGCAAATCGGATGCGATACCAGGCATCCTCCTCGCGGCCGACGACCCGGAGCGTTCCGCCCGCGGACATCGCGTGGACGGCATTCTTGGCGATGTTGTAGAGGATCTGCCGCAGCTGATCGCGGTCCCCCTCGATCATCGAGTGCTCCGGCGCGACGTCCGCCTCGATGCGGTGCGCGTCGGAAACCTCGTCGGAGAGGCGGAAGAGGTCCATGACCTCGGTGATCGTGCGCGCAACGTCGAACTCCGCGATGCGGCGCTCCTGCGGCCGCACGAAGCGGAGGAACTCCTCGAGGATCTTCGACAGGCGGTTCGATTCCGAGACGATGATCTCCATGAGCCGCCGCTCCGCGGAGCCGGCCGGGATCTCCTTCGAGAGGACCTGAACGGATCCCGAGATGGAGGCGAGCGGGTTCCGGATCTCGTGGGCGATTCCGGCCGCGAGCTCGCCGACCGCCGCGAGCTGCGCGTGAAACCGCGCCTCGCGCTCGAGCTTCTTCAAGTCCGTGAGGTCCTGGAAGAGAAGCAGCGCGCCTTCCTCGCCCTCGGTGTCCTTGAGCAGGCGGAACGAGTAGCCGAGCATCCGCCGCTCGTTGCCTCGGGCGATCTCGATCTCGTCGCGGTAGGTCTCCGGTCCGCGCGCGCGCTCCCGGATGCGGTCCCAGTCCTCGCCGAAGTGGAAGCCGACGTCGGCGAGCAGGCGCCCCGGCGCGCGCCCCGGATCGATGCCGAGGAGCTCGCCGCCGGCGCGGTTGAGGAACGTCACGCGCTGCTGCGCGTCCGCCGTCATGAGGCCGGACGACATCGTCGCGATGACGTTGCCGTGGAGATGCTGGAGACGCTGGAGGGCCTTCTGCCGGAGTTCGAGCTCGTCGCGCGCCGCGCGCAGCTTCTCCGAGAGGTACGAGACCATGAACGCGATGCCGTAGAAGCCGGCGACCGTGATCGCCAGGTTGTAGCGGATGCGCGTGCCGCCCCAGTCGGACACCGGCGCGAGCGGCGGCGGCGGCAGGATGCCGTAGGCGAGCAGCTGCACGACCGATCCGTAGAGCACCGCGGCCACCGACGCGATGAAGACGGCGCCCGTGCGGTAGAGCAGAAACGCCGAGACGCCGATGACGACGAGGTAGAGGAAGTTGAAGACGGAGTCCGGGCCGCCGGAGGCGTAGACAAGCGTCGTGACGATCGCGAGGTCGCCGAGCAGCTGGATCGCCGCCTCGAGCCGCGCCGGCAGGTGGCGGCCGAGCGTCCAGTGGAAGAGGGCGAGGAGGACCGCCGCGCCGTTGAGCAGGTAGAGGAACGAGAGCTCGTCGCGCACCGGACCGTGGTCCCGCAGGGCCTGCCGGTCGAACTGCACTCCCGGAGTCGCCTGGACGAGGATCGCGGACAGAAGGATCAGCAGCAGAACGACGATGCGCGCCGCCGTCAGCCAGCCGACGGACTTTTTCAGCGAGTTTTCCATACCGGGACCACCGAGTTCTCAGTTGTCAGTTCCCAGTTTTCAGTTCCGGAAACGGGAACTGACGACTGAAAGCTGACAACTGACGACTTCTTCTTATCCGATCTTGTTGATCAGCGTGAACATCGGCAGGTACATCGCGATGACGATGCCGCCGATGACGACGCCGAGGATGAAGATCATGAGCGGCTCGAGCAGCTTCACGAGGCCGGCGACCGCCACGTCCACCTCATCCTCGTAGAACTCGGCGATCTTGTTGAGCATTGCATCGAGCGCGCCGGTCTGTTCACCGACGCCGATCATCTGCACGACCATGTTCGGGAAGACGCCCGACTCCCGGAGGGGCTCGACGATCGTCTTACCGCCCTCGACGCTCTTCCGGACGCCCATGATCGCGTCTTCGACGATCGCGTTGCCCGAGGTGCGCGCCGTGATGTCGAGGGCCTCGAGGATCGGGACGCCCGACGAGGTCAGCGTCGCGAGCGTGCGGCAGAACCGCGCGACGGCGATCTTTCGCAGGATCATGCCGATGATCGGGGCCTTCAGCATGGTGCCATCCACGACGCGGCGGCCCTTGTAGGTCGCATAGTAGCGCCGGAAGGCGAAGACGCCCGCGGCGATCAGCGCCACGAACGCCCACCAGTAGCGGGCGAGGAAGTTCGAGCAGAAGATGACGACGCGCGTCGGCATCGGCAGCTCCGCCCCGAGGCTCGTGAAGAGGGCCGCGAAAGTCGGGATGACCTTCAGCAGGATGACCGCGACGACGATTGCGGCGATCACGATGACGGCGATGGGATAGATCAGCGCCGCGCGGACCTGGTTGCGCAGCTTGACGGCCTTCTCGATGTACGTCGAGAGGCGCTGCAGGATGACGTCGAGAATACCGCCCGCCTCGCCGGCGGCGATCATGTTCACGTACAGGTTGTCGAACGCCTTGGGGTGACGCCGCATCGCGTCGGCGAGCGTCGAGCCGGCCTCGACGTCCTGGCGCACCTGCAGGAGGATCTTCTGGAAGTTCTTGTGCTCCTGCTGATTCGCGAGGATCTCGAGGCACTGCACGAGCGGGAGACCCGCGTCGATCATGACGGAGAACTGGCGCGTGAAGACGGCGAGGGTCTTGGCGGGGACCTTGCGCCCCATCTTGCTGAGCGAGATCTCCTTGCCGCGCTCGCGGATGCCGGTGACGACGATGTTCTGGCGCCGCAGCGTCGCGAGCGCGACGTCCTTCGTGTCGGCCGCGAGGACGCCCTCCTGGACCATCCCGGCGCGATTGCGCCCCTTCCAGGCGTAATTGGGCATGGCGCGTGTCCCCCGTTACGAACCGGCCGACCCGGCCCCGGCCTTCCGGGCGGCGGCGGCGGCGGCGGCCGGGGTCAACGGCCCCGTGGGAGCGTTGATTCCGGCGCCCCGGTTGATGATGTCCTGCAGCTCGTCCGCGTTGGACGAGCGCGAGAGTGCGTTCTCGAGCGTGATCTGCTTCTTGTGGAACAGCGTCGCGAGCGACTGATTGAAGGTCTGCATCCCGTACTTGGCCTGGCCGGTCTGCATCATCGAGTAGATCTGATGGACCTTGTCCTCGCGGATGAGGTTTCGGATGGCGGCGTTGGGCACCATGATCTCCATCGCCATCGCACGCCCCTTGCCGCTCGATCGCTCGAGCAGCGACTGACACATGATTCCCTCGAGCACGAACGAGAGCTGCGTGCGAATCTGCGTCTGCTGGTGCGCCGGGAAGACGTCGATGATGCGGTTGATCGAGGAGACGGCCGAGTTGGTGTGCAGGGTCGCGAGCGTGAGGTGGCCGGTCTCCGCGATGCGCAGGGCCGACTCGATCGTCTCGAGATCGCGCATCTCGCCGACGAGCACGACGTCCGGGTCCTCGCGGAGGACGGACTTGAGCGCGTTCGGGAACGAGTGCGTGTCGGCGTGCAGCTCGCGCTGGTTGACGAGGCACTTCTTGTGCGTGTGGAGGAATTCGATCGGGTCCTCGATCGTGATGATGTGGAGCTGCTTCTCGCGGTTGATCTTGTCCATCATCGACGCGAGCGTCGTGGTCTTGCCGGAGCCCGTCGGCCCGGTCACGAGGATCAGCCCGCGCGGTTTTTCGCAGAGGCTCTCGACGACGGGCGGGAGGCCGAGCTCGCGGAACCCGAGGATCTCGTACGGGATTTGCCGGTACACGCCGCCGACCGCGCCGCGCTGCATGAAGTTGTTGCCGCGAAAGCGGGCGAGACCCTTGACGCCGAAGGAGAGGTCGAGCTCGAGGTTCTCTTCGAACCGATGCTTCTGCGTGTCGGTCAGAACCGAGTAGGCGAGCTGCTTCGTCTCGGCGACCGTGAGCGGGGGATAGGGCAGCGGAAGCAGTCGGCCGTCGAGCCGGACCATGGGCGGCGATTGCGTCGTCAAATGGAGGTCGGACGCCCCCATTTCGACCATCTGTTTCAATAGTTGATGGAGCGTGGTATCGCTGGCCATCGGTCCCCCAGGCTCTATGACAATTTGTGTCCCGCTAGTTTAGGCCCACGGCAAGGAAAAAGGAAGGCGAATTGTTCAGAAACGAAGCAGCTTTCCGCCGCGCGATTCGCCGCGAACGACGGGAATCCCTGTCCTAGAGGACAGTCTCCCGGAGCACTTCCTCGAGCGTCGTGACGCCTTCGCGGATCTTCTGGAGTCCGGCCATGCGCAGCGACACCATGCCCTCCTCGATCGCCTTGCGCTTCAGCTCGATCGAGGAGGCGCCCGAAAGGATCATGTCCCGGATCTCGTCGGAGAACTGGAGGGCTTCGAACAGGCCGATGCGTCCCTTGTAGCCTCCGTTGTTGCACTTCTCGCAGCCCCGGCCGCGCTTGATCTTGATCGTCTTGACCTCGTCGGGCGCGAAGCCGACCTGGATCAGCATCTGCGGCGGCGTCTCGACCTCTTCGACGCAGCCCGAGCAGATGCGGCGCACGAGCCGCTGCGCGCAGATCGCGTTGATCGACGTCGCGACGAGGAAGGGCTCGATGCCCATGTTCATCAGACGGTTGATCGTCGAGGGGGCGTCGTTGGTGTGGAGCGTCGAGAGCACGAGGTGCCCCGTCAGCGCCGCCTTGACGGCGATCTCGGCGGTCTCGAAGTCGCGGATCTCGCCGACGAGGATGATGTCCGGGTCCTGACGGAGGAAGGAGCGCAGCGCCGAGGCGAAGGTGAGGCCGATCTGCTCCTTCATCTGGACCTGGTTGATGCCGGCGAGATTGAACTCGATCGGGTCTTCGGCGGTCATGATGTTGACCGTCGGGTCGTTCAGGGCCGCGATCGCGGAGTAGAGCGTGTTCGTCTTGCCCGAGCCCGTCGGGCCCGTCACCAGCACGATGCCGTACGGGCGGTCGATCGCGTCCTTGAAGCGGCGCAGCGCCTCCTGGTCGAAGCCGAGCTGCGTCATGTCGAGCTGCAGCTTCGTCTTGTCGAGCAGCCGCATGACGACCTTTTCGCCGAACTGCGTCGGGACGGTCGAGACGCGCAGGTCGAGATCGCGGGACCGCTCCTCGACGCGCAGGCGGATCTTGATGCGGCCGTCCTGCGGCAGGCGCTTCTCCGAGATGTCGAGCTTCGCCATGATCTTCAGGCGCGAGACGAGGGGATCGCGGGTGCGCATCGGCAGCGCCATGATGTTGTGCAGAACGCCGTCGATGCGGAACCGGACCCGGAACTCCTTCTCGTAGGGCTCGACGTGGATGTCCGAAGCGCCGGCCTTCAGCGCCTCGATGAGGATCAGGTTCGAGACCTTGATGATCGGAGCCGACTCCGTCGACTTGGTGAGGTCCGAGAGATCGATCTCTTCGCCCTCGTCCTGCTTCAACACGTCGACGTCGGCGCCGGTGTCGATGCCGGTGATCTCGTCCATGTTGAGCTCGCCGAGCCCGACGCCGGCCATGTCGTCGATGGTCAGCGACGAGGAGGCCATGACGTCTTCGAGGTTCGCCTCGGGCACGAACGCGCCGCCGCCCTTGGCCTTCTCCTTGAGCACGACCGAGCGGGGAGTTCCGTAGTGCTTGTCGATCGCCTTGCGGAGCGCGACCTCGGAAGCCACGACCGGTTCGACGTTGTAGCCGGTCATGAACTTGATGTCGTCCATCGCGAAGACGTTGGTCGGGTCGCCCATCGCGATGGTGAGCGTCGCGCCGGTTTTGTTCACCGGGAGGACACCGTACTTGCGCGCGACCTCGCCGGGGACGATCTTGATGACGTTCGGATCGATCGCGAAGCTGCCCAGATCGATCGAGGGAACGCCGAATTGCTGCGAAAGCGTTTCGGTGATGTCGCTTTCGGACACGGCGCCCACGCGGACGAGGGCCTCGCCCAGTTTTCCGCCCTCTTCGCGCTGGAGCTTCAACGCGGCTTCGAGCTGCTCCTGAGTGATCAGCTTCGCTTTGAGAAGCAGATCCCCTAACTTGACGACCATGGGATTTGAACGATGGTAAGGCGTCGACCGCCGTCAGTCAACAGCGGGACGCATCAGGGCGCGTGGATCGCGACGATTTCGGCTGCTTTCCGGGCGACCTCGGCCGCCGTCGTGGACGCGTCGAATTTGATCGACGCGCCCCGATAGGGGCCGTTGCGGGCGGGATCGGTCGGGCCGAAGAGCGCGAGCGTCGGCGTCCCGAGGGCGTCGGCCAAATGGAGCGGTCCGGTGTCGTTTCCCACGAAGAGCGCCGCGCCCGCGGCGACGTGCGCGAGAGCGCGGGGCGAAAGCTGCGGCATCCGTCGGGCGCCGGGCAGCGCGGCTTCGAGAATCGCGACGACCGCCTCGTCTCCCGGTCCCCAGGAAATGACGGGGAAGAGGCCCCATCGCGCTTCGAGCGCGCGCGCGACGGCGGCCAGCTTCTCCGGGTCCCACCGCTTCTCGGGCCAGCCCGCGCCCGGATGGTAGAGGACGTAGGGGCGCCGGACCGACGCGAGGAACTCGGCGGCCTCGGCGCTCGGCGCGGCGAGGAGGTAGCGCGCATCGGGAGCGGGCTCGACGACGGGGATGCCGACGGCCGAGAGGAGCGCGAGGTTGCGGTCCACGATGTGACGCGACGAATCCGGCGGCCGCACCTTCCGCGACGCGAGGAGCGACGAGAGTCCCTCGCGGCGCTCCGAGGAGTCGAAGCCGACGACTGGGGCGCGCGCCGCGCGGGCGAGGATCGCGGACTTCCAGAGTCCCTGCACGTCGATCGTGAAGTCGGCGCCGAACGCGGCGAGGTCGCGACGCATCTTCGCGAACGCCGATCGGGTGCCGCCCTGCGCCGGCCTGCGGCGCCAGCCGCGCGTGTCGGCGAGGAAGAGGCGATCGACGTTCGGGTTCCCTTCGAGCAGCTCCCGGTAGCGCGCCTCGCAGAGCCACCCGACCGAGGCGCCCGCGCGCCTCGCGTTCGCGGCGAGCGGGAGCGCGTGGACGATATCGCCGAAGGCGGAGAGGCGGACGATGAGGAGCTTCAAGGAAAGTTCTCAGTTCTCAGTTGTCAGTTCTCAGTTCTGGAACTGATAACTGATAACTGATGACTGACAACTCATGAATCAAGTCAGGATGGCGCGATCCGACGCGATCGCCTCTCGAAGCTCCCCCGGCGTGACGACCGCCGTGCCCATCTTCATGACGACGACGCCGCCGGCGAAGTTGGCGAGAAGCGCGGCTTCGAGCGCCGTGGCTCCGGACGCCAGCGCGAGCGAGAAGGTCGCGAGCACGGTGTCGCCCGCGCCCGTGACGTCGGCCACCTGATCCGTCCCGTGGACCGGGATGCGGCGGGGCGGTCCGGGACCGTCGAAGAGCGCCATCCCGCGGGAGCCGAGGGTGACGAGGAGGGTGCGGCATCCGATCTTCTTCGCCATGTCGGCCGCGGCCCGCGAGAGCGCCTCCTCCGAATCCCCGAACACGGCGCCGGCGCTCTCCTCGAGCTCTTCCTCGTTTGGCGTGGCCGCGTCCACGCCGCGGTAGGAGAGGAGGGCATGCCGCGAATCGACGAGGATCGGCGCGCCGGCGGGGAGCGCCGCGCGCAGCGCCGTCACCGACGCCGGCGAGGCGGCCCCATAAGCGTAGTCGGACACGATCGCCCCCGCCGCGCCCCGCGCCGCGTCTACGAGACTGCGGGCGAGCGCGTCGGCGATCCGGGGATCCGCGGGCAGGGGCTCGCCACGGTCGTACCGCACGATCTGCTGTTTGATCGCGTGCGGCGCGCCGCCGAGAATGCGGGTCTTGGACGGCGTCGCGTAGCCGGGAACCTCGAGGAGCCCGTCCGTCGCGATGCCGCGCTCCTCGAAGCTCCGCCGGAGCGCGCGGCCCTCGTCGTCCGCGCCGATCGCCCCGACCGGAACCGGCGCGCCGCCGAGAGAGCGCACGTTGGCGGCGGTGTTGCCGGCGCCGCCCGGGAGACTTTCCTCGCGCGCGAAGCGGAGGATGAGGACCGGGGCCTCGCGGCTGATGCGCCGGGGATGGCCGTAGACGAAGCGGTCGAGGACGAAATCGCCCGCGACCGCGAGCCGGCGCCCGGAAAACGCCGAGACGAGCCCGAGGAGCCGCTCGCGCGTGACGTCAAAAGCCATGGAATGAGCGGATTATAATGATCGGCCTCCGGCAAGACCGGCAGAAACCGCGACGCCAATGCTCGACTCGAACGTCCTCGTCCTCAATCGCGTCTTCCAGGCGGTGCAGGTCACGTCCGTCCGCAAGGCGTTCTCGCTCTTCTACAAGGGCCACGTGCGGGCGGTGCTGCCGGACTACTCGACCTACGAGTTCGAGAACTGGTGCGACATCCCGCCGCAGCCTCAGGACGAGGTCGTTCTGACGCCGTCGATGGCGATCCGCATTCCGCGCGTCGTGGCGCTCAAGGACTACGACCACCTCCCGCGGCAGGAAGTGAAGTTCTCGCGCCACAACATCTACGTGCGCGACGGGAACCGCTGCCAGTACTGCGGGCACAAGTTCCCGTCGGCCGAGCTGTCGCTCGATCACGTCATCCCGCTCTCGCGCGGCGGCAACTCGTCCTGGGAGAACGTCGTCTGCGCCTGCCTCGCGTGCAACGTGCGCAAGGGCAACCGCACGCCGCAGGAGGCGTCGATGAGGCTCATCGCGCATCCGAAGAAGCCGCGCTGGCATCCGGTCGGCCATTTCGGCGCCAACAAGTTCCACCCGGCCTGGCGGAACTTCCTGGATGTGGCTTATTGGAACTCGGAGCTCAAGTGACGGGCTATTCCGGCCTCGTCTTCCACCGATCGTGTAGCCACAGCCACGCCGAGGGCGCCTTCCGGATCGCCGCCTCGGTGACCTCGGCGTAGCGCGCCGTCGCGCGGCGCACGACTTCGGCGCGGCCGGGGTCGCCCGCCGCGAACTCCTCGGCCAGGATCGGCTCTTCGAATGCGAGCCGCCAGCCGCCGCCGCCTCCGGTGTCCGGCCACGTGAAGACCGGAACGACCGCGGCGCCGGTCTTGCGCTGGAGGAGCGCGACGGACGACGTCGTCGCGGCGAGGCGCCCGAAGAACGGCACGAAGATCGCCTCCTCGGGCATGACGTTCTGATCGAGCAGGATCGCCACGGTCCGGTTCTCGCGCATGGCGCGGAGCATCTCGCGCAACGCCTCGCGCTTGGCGATCACGCCGTTGCCGAAGCGCGACCGCCGGCGCGTCAGCTCCGCTTCGAGGCCGGGGTTGTCGAGCGGCCGGACGACCGACGCGATCGGCTCGCCGAGACGGCCAGCGGCGAGCGCCCCGAGCTCCCAGCTGCCGAAGTGGGCCGACAGGAGCACGACGCCCTTGCCGCGCCGCCGCGCGGCCTCGAGGTTCTCGACGCCTTCGTACCGCACCCGCGCGGCCAGGTCCTCGGGCGTCCAGCGCGAGACCTCGAGGAACTCGAAGAACGCCGCGCCGAGATTCTGCAGCGACTCCCGCGCGATCCGGCGCAACTCCGCGTGCGTTTTCTCGGGGAATGCGCGCGCGAGGTTCTCGAGCAGGATGCGGCGCCGGCGCGGCGCGATGCGGAGCACGAGCGGCGCGGCGAGACGTCCGAAGCGTGCGCCCGTCCCGCGGGGCAGGAGGCGCAGCGTCCCGGCCATGGCGAGGAACGCCGCGTGCTCGATCGCGTGGCGGAGCGGCGACCCGCGCCGGCGCCGGGTTCGCCGGGCCAGCGCGAGCGTGCCGTCGTCGAAGACGGCGGAGGGCGACGTCCTCATCCCGCCTCGCGGCCCGCGGCGGCCGGAGCGATCCGGGAGGCAAGGAAGGGGAAGAACCCCGGCTCCACGACCTCGACCGCGAGGCGGATCGCGACGATCGGCGTCGAGGTCCGCCCCCAGAGCTTCACGGCGTCCTTCTCCGTCGTGACGATCCACGAGGCGCCGGTCCGCTCCGCCGCGGCGGCGATCCGGGCGAGCTCGCGGCCGCCGTAGACCTGGTGATCGCGGAAGACGAGGGTCTCCTCCGGCGCGAGGTCGAGCTCGGCGAGGCTCGCGGCGAAGCCGGCGGGATCGGCCACGCCGCAGACGGCGAGCGCTCGGCGCGCGCCGAGGGAGCCCGCGGCGACCGGCGCGCCGTTCTCGTCGCGGAGCCCCTCCGCCCGCAGGCGCGCCGTGAACACCGGCGCTTCGGGCCGCGCCGCCGCGAGGGTCCGGCGCGCGGCCGCCGGCGGCTCGGCGCGGTCGATGCGGGTGAAGACGAAGGCGTCGGCCCTCGCGAGCGCCGAAAGCGGCTCCCGCAGGCGTCCGCGCGGCGGCAGACCGCCGCCTCCGAAGGGATCCCGCGCGTCGAGGAGCAGGATGTCGACGTCGCGCCGGGCGGCCAGGTGCTGGTAGCCGTCGTCGAGGAGAAAGAGGTCGGCTCCGAGCCGGGCCGCTTCCTCCGCGGCCTCGGCCCTCTTCTCCGCGACGACGACGATGATGCCGGGCAGCTTCCGGGCCAGCTCGACCGGCTCGTCGCCGCCCCGCGCCGCGTCCACGAGCGGGCCCTGGCCCTCCGACACGACGACGACTCCGCGGGAGCGCCGCCCGTAGCCGCGAGAGAGGATCGCGGGACGGCGTCCCTCGAAGCGGAAGCGCCGCGCGAGCCATTCGACGAACGGCGTCTTGCCGGTTCCGCCGAAGGTGATGTTGCCGACGGAGACCGTCGGATGCGGCAGCCGCTTCGCCGGCAGCCGGCCCTCCGCGTAGAGGCGCGCCCGGGTCTCGAGGAGCGAGCCCCAGACGCGCGAGATCGGATCGAGGATCACGGCGCCGCCTGGCGCCGCCGTCCGGCGTCGAGGAACGGCGCAAGCAGATCGATCGTCCGGGCCGCGGCTCCGCGGTTCTCCTCGACGAAGCGCCGCGCGCGGGCGCCCGATTCGACGGTCGCCGCGCCGTCGCCGAGCGCGCGCGCGAGCTCGGGCCCGAGCGCGGCGGGCGTCGCGACCTGCCGGAGGAAGCCCCGCGCCTTTCCGTCTGCGACGATGTCGGCGAAGTTCTGGGTGTGGGGTCCGACGACGACCGGCACGCCGGCGGCCCACGCCTCGATGGGATTGTGCCCCCCGACCGGCGCGAAACTGCCGCCGAGGAACGCGAGGCGCGCCTCGCGATAGAGCGCCGCGAGCTCGCCGATCGAGTCGAGGAGATACGCGTCCGCGCGAACCGCCGTCCGATCCGGCGAGGAGCGCCGCACGAGGGAGAGCCCGCTCTTCTCGACGAGGGAGGCGACGGCGTCGAAGCGCTCCGGGCGGCGCGGCGCGATCGCGAGGAGCGGCCGCGGCTCGAGCCGGCGCCAGGCCTCGAGCACGAGCTCCTCTTCGCCCTCCGCCGTGGAGGCGGCGACGAGGACCGGCCGTCCGGCGGCCGCCGCCGAGAGGCGCGGCGCGTCGGCGAACGACGGCGCCTCGGGCATGTCGTACTTCACGTTGCCGGTCACGCGCACCCGATCCTCCGGCGCGCCGAGCGAGACGGCGCGGTCGGCGTCGGCGGCGCTCTGCATCGCGAAGAGCGCGATCCGCGCGAGGCTCGCGGAGAGCGCGCCGCGCACGAGCGCATAGCGGCCGAAGGAGCGCGGCGAGAGACGTCCGTTGACCAGGGCGACCGGGATGCCGCGCGCCGCGGCCCGTTCGAGGAAGAGCGGCCAGATCTCCGTCTCCGTCAGGAGCACGAGGCCCGGCCGCACCGCGTCGAGCGCCCTTTCGACGGGCCCGGCGAGATCGAACGGAAACGGAAAGACGGGCACCGAGGGCGAGAGCACGCGCGGCGCGAGCTCGCGCCCTGCGGCGGTCGTGACCGAGAGGACGAGGCGGCGTTCGGGGTGCCGCCGTGAGAGCCCCGCGAGAAGATTGCGCGCGACGCCGACCTCGCCGACCGAGACGGCGTGGATCCAGACGCCGCCCTGGGAGTCCGGATACGCCGTGTTCCCGAGACGGCCCCGTACGTCGCCGAGCTTCCGCCTTCCGGTGAGCGATCGCAGGAGCGCCCACGGCGCGTACAGGATCAGGGCGAGCGCCGACAGGAGCCGGTAGAGAGGCACCCACGGATTATGACCGGGCGCCGGGCTTGCTCCAAGAGGTTCAAGGCTTTACCATTCAAAAGGTTATGGCGGACGAAAAGCCCCCAACGCCTCCGCCGCCGGCTCCGTATAGAGAGCCGATGGAGCTCGTCTACAGCGAAAGCCGCCGGCGCCAGGAAACAGCGCAGGCGGACGACCGGGAGCTCGTGGCGGAGGCCCGCAGGGGAGACCTCCTCGCCTTCGAGGCGCTCGTGGCCCGCAAGACCCCGGCGGTCCTGGCGGTGGCGCGCCGCGTCGTCGGCAACCCCGAGGACGCGCGCGACGTGGCGCAGATGGTGTTCCTGCGCGTCTGGGAGCAGCTCGAGCGCTACGACGCGACCTGGTCCTTCAACACCTGGCTCTACCGGATCGCGACGAACCTCGCCATCGACTTCCTGCGGAGCTCCCGCTCGCGCGAGCGGGCCCACGGCGCCACGCTCCACCTCGTGCGCCAGCGGGAGGAGTCGACGAGCCTCGAGACGACGCGCGCCGCCGAGGACGGCGAGCTCGGGCGGCTCTTCGAGCGCGTCTCACACCGCCTCTCCGCCAAGCAGAAGGCGGCGTTCGTGCTGCGGGAGATGGAGGATCGCGACACGAAAGAGATCGCCGAGATCCTGAACTGCGGCGAGTCGACCGTGCGCAATCACCTGTTCAACGCCCGGCGCATCCTGCGCCGCGAGATCGCCCGGCTCTACCCGGGGCTGCTCCGTTCGGACCCGAAGTCGTGACCGTTCTCTGCGGTCGGACGCGCGCGGCCCTGCCGGAGTATCTCGCGGAGTCGCTCGGCGAATCGGACCGGCGCGCGGTGCGCAATCACCTGGCCGTCTGCGCGGCCTGCCGCGCCGAGGCGGGCGCGGCCGACCCGACGCTGCTCTTCGCCTTCGCGAATCCTCCCGAGGTCTCGTCCGCCGAGGTCGCTTCGGTCGTCGAGTCGGTGCGCGCGGGGATCGCGCTCCGTCAGGCCGAGCGCCGGATCGCGCCCCCGGCGCCGTCCCGCGCGAGCCGCCGGGGAGCGCGCGCCGCCGCCGTCGCCGCCGTGCTCCTTCTGACGCTCGCCATCTCGTCGGGCCCGCCCCGTTCCGTGCCGACCGCCCCGTCTGCGCCGGCCGTCGAGTCCGTCGAGGCGGCTTCGGCCGGCCAGATTGTCGCGCCCGGCGTATCCGCCGTCGCCTCGCCCGAGAGCGCGCCGAAGGCGTCCGGCGGAGCGACCGTCTACGACTGGAATCCGGGCGCGGGCGAGCCGCGCGTGGTCTGGATCGTGGATGGCTCGCTCGACATCTGATCCGAATCGGCGCGGGCGCCTCGGGGCGCTGGGACCGGAGTCCGGCGCCAGGAACCGAATGAAAAAGACCCTCCTCACCGCCGCCGCGCTCCTCGTGCTCTGCGCCGTCCCGCTCCGCGCGGCGGACGATCTGTCGATCAAGGTCTTCCAGTTGAAGTACCGGCGTGTCGAGGAAGCGGCGCTCCTGATCCGGCCGCTGCTCTCCGACGCCGCGTCCGTCACGCTGACGCAGCGCCTGAATGCGATGACCGTGACCGACCGTGAGGGCGGTCTCAAGAAGATCGCGAAGGTGCTCGCGGACTTCGACGTGCCGCCGCGCGGCTTCACTTTCGCCGTCAAGCTCGTGCGCGCGCGGGCCGACGTCCCGGCCGGGTCGATGGGGCAGGAGATCGGCGGCCTCGGGACCAAGCTCAAGTCGCTCTTCCAGTTCAACGACTACGCGCTCATCGACTCGACCGTCCTGCGCGGCGTCGAGGGGCGTCGCGTCGACTGCCGCCTCGGGGTCGACTACGCGCTCTCGTTCTCGATCGGGCCCGTCGCGAGCGGAGACGACCTCCTGCTTTCGCCGTTCACGCTCTCGCGCGTGCGCGTGGCGGACCAGATGGGGCGCGTGACCCTGACGCCGCTGTACCGAGCCGCGATGCCCATCACGCTCAACCAGACGCTCGTCGTCGGCGCCTCGCGCGAGGAGCAGTCGAAGAGCGCGCTCATCCTCATCGTGCTCGCCCAGGAGCTGCCGCGCGCCGGGGGCGAGAAGGGCGCCGCCGGCTCGAAGACGGTGGAGAAGCGCCCGTGAGCCCGCAGTTCGTCGTGCGGACGGGATGGCCCGACGGCTCGATCGCCGAGGAGGCGGTCCTCGCCCGCGACGCCGGCCTCGCCCGCACGGAGGTCGAGCGCCGCGGCGGCCACGTGTTCGAGATCCGCCGCAAGGGCCTCTCGCTCTCGCGGGGCGCCGGCGGTCGCAGAGGCCGCATCAAGATGTCGGCGTTCCTGATCTTCAACCAGGAGCTGATCGCGCTGCTCAAGGCCGGGCTGCCGGTCGTCCATTCCTTCGACATCCTGCTCGAGCGCCAGCAGAGCCCGGTGCTGCGACGCGTGCTCGCCGACGTCAAGGAGCGCGTCAACTCGGGCGCCTCGATCTCGGAGGCGTTCGCGGAGCAGGGGAATCTCTTCCCGCGGCTCTACTCGACGTCGCTCAAGGCCGGCGAGAAGTCCGGCGAGATCGAGAGCGTGCTCCGCCGGTACCTCAAGTACCAGAAGACCGTCGTGGCGCTGTCGCGCAAGGTCCTCTCGACGCTCGTGTATCCCGCGATCCTGATCGTGCTCTCGATCGTGCTCATCGCGATCCTCATGACCGTGGTCATTCCGAAGTTCCAGGACTTCTTCGGCGAGTTCGGCGGCGAGCTGCCGCTGCTGACGATCGTCGTGATCCGGACGGCCGGCTTCCTGCGCGACAACATCGTCTGGATCGCGGCCGCGCTCGGCGCCGCGGGCTTCTTCGGCACGCGGTGGATCCGGACCAACGCGGGCGCCGAGTGGGGGGACCGGATTCTGCTGCGGATCCCGATCATCGGGGGCATCTTCCGGCGGTTCGGCATCACGCAGTTCACGCGGAGCCTCGCGACGCTGCTCGGCGGCGGGACGCCGCTCGTTCCGGCCCTCGAGAACGCGGGCGATGCGATCGGCAACCGGTTCCTCTCGCGCCGCGTGCGCGACGTCGTTCCGCGGGTGCGCGAAGGGGGAGAGCTCTGGAAGGCGCTCGAGGACACCGGGCTCTTCACCAACCTGACGATCGAGATGGTGAAGGTCGGCGAGCAGTCGGGCGCGCTCGAGGAGATGCTCTCGTCCGTCTCGGAGTTCTACGACGAGGAGATCGAGACGCTGCTCGCCCGCGTCATCTCGTTCGTCGAGCCGGTCATTCTCGTGATCATGGGAGGCGTGATCATGACGATCCTCCTTTCGGTCTACCTGCCGATCTTCCGCCTGATGTCGCAGGTCAAGGGGTAACGCCATGGCCATCGTCAAGGCCGTCAACGGCAACGCGCTCGTGGCCGCGGTCGAAGGCGAGGCGCATGCGCAGGCTCTCGCCGAGCGTCTGGGCCTGCCTTACGTCGACGTGGCGTCCGTCCGCGTGGACGCCGAGCTCTTCCGGTCGATTCCGGTCGAATGGATGCTGCGCTACGCGTTCATCCCGGAGAAGCGCACCGAGAAATCGCTCACGATCGTCTGCGCCGATCCCGCCGACGTCGTGAAGCTCGACGAGCTGGAGCTTCTGGCGGGACTCCCTCTGAAGCTCAAGGTCGGCAGCCGCACGGCGATCAACGACATCCTCCAGAAGAGCGAGTCCTCCCAGCGCGTGCTCGACGAGGCGACCGAAGAGTTCCGCATGCAGCTCGTGTCCGAGGACGAGGAGGGCGAAGAGACCCTCACGATCGATCGGATCACGCAGGACGCGTCGCCGATCATCAAGCTCGTCGACTCGATCGTCTTCAACGCGATCCAGCGCCGCGCCTCGGACGTCCACATCGAGACGCAGGAGAACGTCGTCATCATCAAGTACCGCATCGACGGCGTGCTCTACCAGGCGATGGATCCGATCGACAAGCGGCACCACGGCACGATCATTTCGCGCATCAAGGTCATGTCGGAGCTCGACATCGCCGAGAAGCGCGTGCCCCAGGACGGGCGCTTCAAGCTGCGCGTGCGAGGACGCACGATCGATTTCCGCGTGTCGATCATGCCGACGGTTCACGGCGAGGACGCCGTCATCCGCATCCTGGACAAGGAGTCGGCCAACGCGGAGTTCAAGAGCCTGTCCCTCGAGGTCGTCGGCTTCGACGCCGAGACGAAGAAGAAGCTGCGCAAGTTCATCCGCGAGCCGTACGGCATGGTGCTCGTGACGGGGCCGACGGGGTCGGGCAAGACGACGACGCTGTACGCCTGCCTGTCCGAGATCCAATCGGTCGAGGACAAGATCGTCACGATCGAGGATCCGGTCGAGTATCAGCTCCGGGGCATCACGCAGATCCCGGTCAACGAGAAGAAGGGGCTGACCTTCGCTCGCGGGCTCCGATCGATCCTGCGGCACGACCCGGACAAGATCATGGTGGGCGAGATCCGCGACGAGGAGACGGCGCAGATCGCCGTCCAGTCGGCGCTGACGGGCCACCTCGTCTTCACGACCGTTCACGCCAACAACGTCGTGGACGTGCTCGGGCGCTTCCTGAACATGAAGGTCGAGCTGTACAACTTCGTGTCGGCCCTGAACTGCGTGCTCGCGCAGCGACTCGTCCGAAAGATCTGCGTGCACTGCAAGGAGCCGGTGACGCTCAGCCGCGACGTGATCCTGGAGGCGGGCCTCGATCCGGACGCCATGGGTTCTCGGGTCTTCTACGAGGGGAAGGGGTGTCTCGAGTGCGAGGGCAGCGGCTTTCACGGCCGCATGGCGATCGCCGAGCTGCTCGACCTCTCGGACCGGATCCGCGGGCTGATCCTCGAGCGGCGGCCGGCGGCCGACATCAAGAAGGCCGCCAAGGAGGAAGGGATGATCTTCCTGCGCGACGCGGCGCTCGAGAAGGTCTTCGAAGGGCTGACCACCCTCAAGGAGATCAACAAGGTGACCTTTGTGGATTGAGGAGTCCCTAGTCCCTGGTCCGAAGTCCTTCGTCGGACCGAGGACTGAGGATTCAATCGAAGGACTAAGGACTAAGGACTAAGGACTAAGGACTAAGAAAAATACTACCGTGAACATCCCTTTCCTCCGCCCCGTCGTCCCGCCGCACGTCTTCTGCCTGCTCGCCGACGGCGTGACGTACGCGAACGTGCGTCGCGATCCGCTGGGCTTCGCCGAGGCGCGTTCGTTCTCGTATCCGGCCGGGTCGGTCGGGGCGTCCGCATCGGGCACGCCGCTCTTCACGCGGGAGGCGCTGTCGGAAGCGGTCGCCGCGGCGCGCCGTCTCTCGGAGGAGCGCCTTTCGCGCGCGTCGGTCGTCTTCCCCGACTCCTGGGCGCGGATGCTGTCGATCGACTTCGACACGATCCCCGACGCCGAGGCCGGGGCGCAGGAGATGGTGCGCTGGAAGTTGAAGAAGCTGCTCCCCGGCGTGACCGCCGACCTCGCGGTCGCGTTCCGTGAGATGCCGTCGGCCCAGGGCAAGCGTCTTCTCGTGGCGGCCACTCCCGCAGACACGATCGCCTCGATCGAACAATCGTTCGAGAGCCTCGGTGTGCGCGTGGGCCGCCTCTCGCCCGCGAGTCTCGCCCTCTTCGAGGGAACGGCGCCGCTGCTCTCCGCGAAGGCGGGCGGCGACTATGCGCTGCTCCATCGCGCGGCGGGCTCTCTGTCGTTTCTGATCGCGCGAGGCAGCGCGCCGCTCTTCTTCCGCCAGCGTCCGGAAGGGGAGGAGCCGGAGGCGCACGAGCAGGAGCTTCGCCTGTCGCTGTCCTACTACCAGGAGAAGCTTCAGGGGCCGGGGCTCGCCGCGATGTTCGTGCACGACGAGCGGGGAGCCGGCGCCGCGACGCCGCTTCCCGCGCTTCCGTTGACGCCCGTGGCGCTGTCGGGTCCGCTCTTCGGCGCCGACGCCGAGTTCGATCGGAGCCTGGCGACGCGGCCGGAGCTGCTGGCCGGTTTCGCGGCGGTCTGGGGTGGATAGGTGGATCGGCCAATGAACGGGGTGAACCGTTGAGCGCCGCCTGGAACTTCGCCACCCGGCCCTTCCGAGACGAGCGTCCGGTGCTCGCGACGGTCGCCGTCTGCGTGTTCGCCGGTCTGCTCCTCTTCGCCGCGAACCTGCAGCTCTACTGGAAGTTCTCCCGGCAGGTCGTCGGGACGCGGCGGGAGATCGCGTCCCTCGAGGAGCGGAAAGCGCGCGCCGAGAAGGCGAGCGAGCAATCCCGCGCCGCGTTGAACGGCTACAAGCTTTCGAGCCTCGCCGAGGAGTCGGCGGCCCTCCAGACGATCGTGCGCGAGCGGCGGTTCTCGTGGCTCGCGCTCCTGGCGCGGCTCGAGAAGACGCTCCCGCCGGACGTCCGCCTCTCGCGGCTGTCGCCGCACTTCGATTCCCCGGAGGCGGTCGCTCTCGACCTCTCCGTGCTCGGCAAGACCGGCGACAGCGTCGTCCACGCGCTCTCCGCGCTCGCCAAGGACCCGGCCTTCTCCGACATCGAGCTCCACGCGGAGTCGAGCCCGGACAAGGGCGAGCCCGAGGGATACACGTTCTCGATCTCGATGCGCTACGCGCCACAGGAGTCGCGGTGAGCGGTGTGCTCGAGACCTGGCGGCGCCGCTCGGCGTGGCTCCTCGCGGCGGGAATCTTCCTCGCGGCGAACGCGGCGTTCTTCTTCTGGTACCGCGGCACGGGGCGGGACCGGCAGGAGGCTCTCGAGGCGCGCCGCGTCGCGCTCGAAGGCGAGGTGGCTTCCGCGGAGAAGGACGCCGCCCACCTCGAGGGGCAGAGTCGCCGGCTCTCGCAGGTCTCGGCGGCCATTCGGGAGTTCTACGGCAAGCGCGTGGGCACGCGCCGCGCGACTCTGGCGCCGATCGTGGACGAGATCCACGCGACGTTGAAGCGCGGCGGCATCGCGCCCGGTTCGATCTCCTACGGGATCAAGACCATGAAGAAGCTGCCGCTGTCGGACATGACGGCATCCTTCTCCTTCGTCGCCGACTATGCGCGCTTCAAGCGCCTGCTCGACTATTTCGAGACGGGCCCGCGCTGGATCGTCGTCCGGGACATCGGCATCTCCCGCCAGACCGACGTGCCGGGTGCGGTCCAGGTGCGGATGGACGTCGGCACGTACTTCGTCGAGGAGCCGGAGGAGGCGCCGGTTCCGAAGTCGCCCGCGGCAGGGAGCGTGCCGGCCGCGACGCGCCAGAGGAAGGCGTCGTGAAGGTCGCCGGCTCCGCGAACCGCCGCCAGACCGTTCTTCTCGGTCTCCTGGCCGTCTTCCTCGTGCTCTTCGTCTTCGTGAAGTGGTCGGGCTCGGGGAGCCGGTCGTCGGCGACCTCCTCCTCCCGCGCACCGGCGGCGGGCGGCGCGCTCGACCCCGACAAGGACCGCTCGGCTCCCGCGGCGCGGCGCGGCCGCGGACCGACTCCCGTCTCTCCCGACGAAGTCCAGGCGCTCTCGCCCGAGGACCTGCGGCCTCGAATGCACGGATCGGTGATCACGGAGAGGGATCTCTTCGACGTGCGCGAACCGACCAAGCGGCCGCCCCCCACACCGACGCCGGCGCCGCCGCCCCCGCCCGCGCCCGGCGCGTCGGAGTTCGTCGGACCGCTGCCGCCGCCCACGCCGACGCCGACGCCGGCGCCGCCGCCGATCCCGTTCAAGTTCATGGGGAGCTTCGGCCCGCGCGAGCGGCCAATCGCCGTCCTGGTGGCCGGCGACAGGATCGTGAACGCACGGGCGGGAGACACCGTGTTCGAGCGCTTCGTATTGAAGAAGGTCGGTTACGAGTCGATCGACGTGGAGTTCCTGGGATTCCCGTACGCGCCGTCGAAGCGGCTGGGAATCGAAAAGTGACGCGGACCGGGATTCGCAGCGAAAGGGAACGGGTGATGAAGCTTCTACGGATCGTCGGGCTGGCCGCGACGCTCGCGGCCGCGGCCGGGTGCTCGGCCTACCGCGCCTACGAGCAGGGCAAGGACGCCGAAGACCGCCAGCAATGGGACGTCGCCGTCCAGAAGATCCAGCAGGCCGCGCAGATCCAGCCCAAGAACCCGCAGTACCACAACGAGCTCATCCGGGTGAAGCAGAAGGCCGCGCAGTTCCACTTCGAGAAGGGCAAGCTCTACCGGTCGTCGGGCAATCCCGAGATGGCGGTCGTCGAGCTCGAGCAGACGGTGCTGCTCGATCCCACCCAGGACTACGCCGAGACCGAGCTGCGCAAGGCCCGAGAGGACGCCGCCAAGGCGGCGGCGGAGAGAAACGGCGACACCAAGCTCGAGAGCCTGAAGAAGAAGACGCGCGGCGCCCGGGCGCGGCCGCCGATGCTCGAGCCCGCGAGCGACAAGCCGATCAGCCTCAATTTCCCCCAGGCCAAGCCGATCAAGCAGATCTACCAGTCGCTCGCGGCCGCGGCCGGGATCAACGTGATCTTCGATCCGCAGTTGAAGGACGAGAACGTCTCGATCGTCCTGACGAACCTGCCCTTCCAGTCGGCGCTCGAGACGCTCATCCGGCAGGAGAACCACTTCTACAAGGTCATCGACGAGAAGACGATGCTGATCGCGGCCGACACGCCGGCCAACCGGAAGACCTACGAGGACCTCGTCATCCGGACGTTCTTTCTCTCGAACGGCGACGTGACGGAGGTCTCGAACGCGCTGCGGGCCCTTCTCCAGACGACGCGCATCTCGATCAACAAGGCCGAGAACTCGATCACGCTGCGCGACACGGCCGACAAGGTGGCGATTGCCGAGCGGATCGTCGAGCAGAACGACAAACAGCTCTCCGAGGTCGTCGTGGACGTCGAGCTGCTGCAGGTCAACACGGACAAGCTGCTCGACCTGGGCCCGCTGCTGACTCCACAGAACTCGATCTCGGTGAGCGCCCCGGCGCCGGGAGGGACGAGTAACATCGGCGGCGCGATTCCCGCCGGCCAGTTCACGTGGGATCAGCTGAAGCAGCTCTCGATCAACTCGTTCGGCTTCGCGATCCCATCGCTCACGTACAACTTCATCAAGAACCAGGGCGCCGCGGAACTGCTCGCGCAGCCGCAGCTTCGGATCGCCGAAGGCCAGAAGGCGCAGCTCGTCATCGGCGACCGCACGCCCATCCCCGTCACGACCTTCAACACGGGGGCGACGGTGGGAGGCAACATCGTGCCCGTGACGTCCTTCCAGTATCAGGACGTCGGCATCAAGATCGAGGTCGAGCCGCGCGTGCACCACAATCGGGAGATCACGCTCAAGCTGACGGTCGAGGTCTCGCAGATCAGCGGAAGCGTTCCCGTGCAAGGGGGGTCTCCGCTGCCGATCATCGGGACGCGGACGATCTCGTCGAACATCCGGCTCAAGGACGGCGAGACGAACCTGCTCGCCGGTCTCTTCCGCCGGGATCGCAAGCGCACGGACACTCAGATCCCGTTCCTCTCCGAGATTCCGATCATCGGGCGGCTGGTGACCAACACGAACCGGCAGGACCAGACGACGGACATCGTCCTGACGCTGACGCCGCACATCATCCGGATCCCCGACATCACCGAGGAGGACATCACGCCGGTCTACGTCGGGACCGACCAGAACATCTCTTATCAGGGCGCGCCGCGTGTCGAGTCATCGGCCGGCAGCGGACCGTTCGACATCCAGCGGCGGCAGGTCCCGAACACGCCTCCGCCGCCGCCCGCCCAGACCGCTCCGCCGGCGATCAACCTCGCGCCGGGCAGCGGACCGACCGACCCCTTCGCGAAGCCCGTCCCGCAGCCGACGCCGCCGCCCCAGCCGCAGGGCGCCGCGCTGGCGACGTCGGCCCCGGCGGTGACCGTCGCGTCGGCGACCACGACGCCGGTGTTCGATCTCGATCCGCCCTCGTCTTCCCTCAAGGCCGGAGAGACGATGACGGTCTCCGTGCGGGCGACGGGAGATTCGCTCCCGCCCTCGGCGCTCGCGGTTCGCTACGATCCTTCCGTCGTCGCGGTCGTGGGCGTCGAGCCCGTGCTCGAGGATCCGTCGGCGGCCGAGACACGCATCGAGCCGGGACGCGTGGTGCTCGACCTGCCGGGAGGCACCGTGCTCGCCGGCACGAAAGCCGTCGCCCGCATCGCGCTGCGGGCGCTGGCTCCCGGCCGGTCCGCCTTGACGTTCGAACAGGCGCCCGGCGGTACGTCCTCGGCGACCATCGAGGTGACGAAGTAGCCATGCGCCGACTCAGCCAACAGGGCTTCACCGTCGTCGAGCTCGCGGTCGTCTGCGCGATGATCGCGATCCTGACCGCGATGGCGATTCCCGTCGCGAAGTACTCGATCAAGCGCCAGAACGAGATGGAGCTCAAGTACGACCTGCGGCTGCTGCGCGACGCGCTCGACAAGTACAAGCAGTACTCCGACACCGGGCAGATCCAGGTGCAGCTCGGGTCCGAGGGCTATCCGCCGGAGCTCAAGACGCTCGTGGACGGGGTGGCCCTGGCCGGGCAGCTCAACAAGAAACAGAAGTTCCTGCGCCGGATCCCGATCGACCCCATGACGAAGAAGGCGGAGTGGGGCCAGCGGTCGTACCAGGACGAGCCGGACTCCACGTCCTGGGGCGGCCAGAACGTCTACGACGTCTTTTCGCTGTCGGACGGCCGCGCGACCGACGGGACGTACTACAAGGACTGGTGATGCGCCGCTCCCGCCAATCGGGCTTCACGCTGCTGGAGCTCCTCGTCGTCATGACGATCATCGGCATCCTCGCCGCCATCGCGGTGCCGGCGCTGCGCGATTCGCCGAAGCGGGCGCGCGAGGCGACGCTGAAGGAGGACCTCTTCACGCTGCGCAGCGTCATCGACCAGTACCACGGCGACAAGGGCGTCTTTCCGCCGGACCTCCAGACCCTCGTGGCGGACGGCTACATCCGCAAGGTGCCGGTCGATCCGATGACGAAGTCTGCCGAGACCTGGGTGGTCGCCATGGAAGAGGCGCCGCCCGAGGACCAGACGTCGTCGACGTCCGCGCCGACCGAGCCCACGACGCCGGGGATCGTGGACATCCACAGCGGATCCCCCGACAAGGGGCTCGACGGCACCTCGTACAAGGACTGGTAGTTGGTAGTCAGGCGCCGCGCTCAGGCCGGTTACACGCTCGTGGCGCTCGTGATCGGCATGGCCGTTCTCACGATCCTTCTCGCGGCCGTCGGGCCGCTGCTGTCCACGATCATGAAGCGCGACCGCGAGGAGGAGCTGATCTTCCGCGGCCGGCAGTACGCGCGCGCGATCCAGGCGTTCCAGAAGCGCTACGGCCGGTTCCCGAACACGCTGAAGGAAATGATGGACAACCGGCCGCGCACGATCCGCAAGCTCTGGAAGGATCCCATGTGCCGCTGCGACAACTGGAAGCTGCTCATCCTCGGATCGCCCGACGCCGTTCCGTTCGCCGCCGGCGGCCCGCCCGGCCAGCCGCGGCCGGGCCAGCCCGGCGCCCCGATGGCGCAGCCGACTCCCACTCCGGGCGCCTTCAGCTCCTTCGGCCAGCCCAACCAGGGTCCGGCCAACGGGCCGATCGTCGGCGTGCGCTCGAAGGTTCACGAAGAAGGCCTGCGGCAGTGGCGCGGCTACAAGTACTACGACGAGTGGTCCTTCATCGCCGGCGACGCCGACAACGAGATCCCGGGCACCGCCGTCGGCTCGCAGCCGAAGCCGCTGCCGGGCCCGCTCCTGCCGACGCCGCTGCCGAACAATTAGGCCGATGGTCCAGAAATTCGAGCTCGACAACGGCGTCACGGTTCTCGTCGACGAGATGCGGGACGTGCGATCCTTCGCGCTCGGGATCTTCGTGCGGGCGGGCTCGGGAGAGGAGGCGGCGGCGCGCCGCGGGATCTCGCACTTCCTCGAGCACGTCCTCTTCAAGCGCACGGCGCGGCGCTCGACGGTCGGCATCGCGCGCGAGATCGACCGCCTGGGCGGCGACGTCGACGCCTTCACCACGAAGGAGTACACGGGCTTCTACGCCCACAGCCTCGACGCGAACTTCGCGGCCGCGCTCGATCTGCTGGCCGACCTCGTGCTGTCGCCGGCCTTCGTGGCCGAAGACGTCGAGGTCGAGCGCGGCGTCATCCTCGAGGAGATCGGCGAGGCCAACGACAACCCCGACGACCTGGTGCATGAGCTCTTCGTGCGCGCGTTCTGGAAGACGCATCCGCTCTCCGAGCCGATCCTCGGCACGGTCGAGACGGTCCGATCGATCGGCGTCGCGGACCTGCACCGGTACCATCGCGACCGCTACCGGCCCGGCAACCTGATCTTCTCGGTGGCCGGGCACGTGCGCGCGGCGCGCGTCGTCGAGGCGATCGAGAAGCTGTTCCGGCGGCGTCCGTCCCGCGGCCGACGGCGGGGGAGCGGTGCCGGCGCGCCGCGGCCCCACCAGCACGTCGAGGTCCGTTCGCGCAAGGGTCTCGAGCAGGTGCACGTCTGTCTCGGCATGGCGGGGCCGTCCCAGGCCTCGGAGCGGCGCTACGCGGCGAGCCTCCTCGACATCGTGCTCGGGGGCGGCATGTCCTCGCGACTCTTTCAGGAAGTGCGCGAGAAGCGGGGGCTGGCGTACTCGGTGGCCTCGTCGCTCAACTCCTATCGCCTCGGCGGCTACGAGACCATCACGGCGGCCTGCGCTCCGAAGAATCTCGCGCGCGTGCTCGACGTCACGTTGCGGGAGCTGCGGCGCCTGAAGCGCGACGGGGTGCGGCCGAAAGAGCTCGGCTGGGCCAAGGAGAATCTGAAGGGCAATCTCATCCTGTCGCTCGAGTCGACGGTGTCCCGGATGTCCCTGCAGGCTCGCCACGAGTTCTATTACGGCCGCGTGCTGCCGCCCGAGGAGATGCTCCGGCGCGTCGAGGCCGTCACGCCGGAGGACATGGACGCGGAAGCCCGCCGGCTGCTCGATTCCCGCGTTCTCTCCCTGACGATCGTCGGCAACGTCGGCAGGCCTCCGCTCACCGCGCCAGAGCTCTCGCAGGCGCTCTGAGCGAGTCCTTCTTCAGAGAACGCCTTTCAGCGCCTTCCGGTCGTCGGCGTCCTTGCGCACGAGCTCCTGCCGGAACGACTGGTACTCGGTCGAGCTCCGAATGGGCTCGAGGCCCGGGTCGGTCTCGAAGCAGGGGAGACAGACGAGCCCGGTCGACGCGGCGAGGCGCAGGTACTCGACCGCGCCGGGGGCGTCCTTCCTCTGGGCGTGGGCCTGCGCGAGAACGTGGTAGATGTGGTGGAAGTGGCCGATCCGCGCGTCGGCCGTAGCGACCGCGGACTCGAGATCGCGGATGTCGGACTGTCCGTTCCGGGTCCGCGCGAGCGCCAGGAGAGCCTGCGGCAAAGGAGTCCCCTTCGAGGGCTCGGCGACCCAGGCCTCCGCCTCGGCGAGCACAGGACGCGGATCCTCGACGAACAGGCGGAGATCCAGCATCTGCCAGCGGCCGCCCGTCGCCTCGCGGGCGTGCTCGGGCGGCAGACGCCGGAATTCGCCCAGCGCCGCCCGGAGATCTCCGCCGAACCAGAGGATCCCGGCCGTGAGGACAATGACCTCGTCATTGGCCGGGTTCAATCGCCGCGCCGGCTCGAGCGCGGTCTTCGCCTCGGCCAGCCAGCCGTGGTGGGAGAGGAGCCTCGACATGTCCAGATGCGCGATGTCGAGCCCGGGGTTCTGCTCGATCGCCCGGCGCAGCTCCCGCGCCGCCTCGACGAAGCGCCATCCTCCCGAGGAAGACCAGTACGCCGAAGCGCGCGCCACCCGCGGCTCGGCGAGCTTCGGATCGAGGGAGAGCGCCCGCTCCGCGTCGCGGAGAATCGCTTCGTATCCGTCGGAGGAGGGGGCCTGGAAGTTCAGCCACGCGCGCGCATAAGCGCGGGCCCCGATGGCGCGCGCGAAGTTCGGCGCTTTTTCCACGATTCGGTCGAGCCGCGCGATGACGGCTCGCCGGCCATCGGGCGACATCCGGAGGACGCCGGGTAGCTCGGCGCGCGCCGTGAAGTACTCCTCGATGGCGTCGTCCGGGACCGGCTCCGCCTTCGCGAGGTCGCGGCCCTCGGAAGAGCCGAGCTCGACGCGAAGCTGCTCGGCGATGCCGCCGGCGATCGCGTCCTGGATCTCGAAGAGCCTTCCCTCCGGGAGATCGAGCCCGCCGCTCCAGAGGATCGCTCCGCGGGAGACGTCGGTCAGCTGATAGGTCACGCGGGTCGTGCCCTCGAGCTTCTGGAGGGTGCCCTCCAGCACGGCCTCGACCTCGAGCTGCCGGCCGGCCTCGCGGGCGTCGGTCGGCGCGGACTCGAAGCGGCTGATCGCGCTCGTCGGACGCACGGTCAGTTGACGCAGGGTCGCCAGCCGCCCGATCACCGAGTCCGCCAGCCCGAGGCCGAAGTGCGGCGCCGGCTCGGCGCCGATCGCGCGAAAGGGGAGCACGGCGAGGGTCCGCGGCGCGTGCGCGGCCGGCGCCGCCCGCCGGAGGAGGAATATCCCGGCGGCGCCCAGGAGAAGAACGGCGGCGACGGCGGCGAGGACGGCCGCCGGGATGCGGCGGGGAGGCGCGGGCGCGGCGGCGACCCTCGGCCCGGACAGGGAGGAGCCGGACGGCGATCTCGGCGCCGCCGCCGCCCGGAGGTCGTGGGCCAGGTCCGCTCCCGAGTGATATCGGTTCTCGGGGCGCTTGGCGAGGCAGCGCCGGAGAATCGCGGCCATCTCTTCGGGCATCGGCGTCGCGGGAGCGGGCGGCTCCTCCTTCAGGATGGCATTCAGGGTCTCGATCTTCGACTCCGCCGTGAAAGCGCGGCTTCCGGTCAGCATCTCGTAGAGGACCGCGCCGAGCGCGAAGATGTCTGATCGCCCGTCCACGGACTCTCCGCGCACCTGCTCGGGGCTCATGTAGCCGACCGTTCCCGCGACGACGCCGGGCTCCGTCAACGCGGTGAGCGTCGGGTCCGCTTCGAGGGGCGGCGCGCCCTCATCGGCGGCGGTCGATCGGACGAGGCCGAAGTCGAGGATCCTGGCGCGGCCCTGCGGCGTGACGACGATGTTCTCCGGCTTGATGTCCCGATGGACGAGGCCGCGCGCGTGCGCGGCGGCGAGCCCTTCGGCGACCTGCGCCGCGAGCTCCGCCGCCTCCCGCGGCGCGAGCGGGCCGCGGACGAGACGCGCCCGAAGCGGTTCCCCCTCGACGAGCTCGCTGACGACGAAGCGAACTCCGTTCTCGTCTCCGACGTCGAAGAGGGGCACGATGTTCGGGTGGGAAAGGGAGGCGACGGCGCGGGCTTCCCGGTCGAAGCGCCGCCGGCCCTCCTCGTCGGCGCCCGAGGCGGGGAGGACCTTCAGTGCCACCTCGCGCGCGAGCCGCTCGTCCCGCGCTCGATAGACCTCGCCCATCCCGCCGCGACCGAGGGGCGCGACGATCACGTACGGTCCGAGGCGCGTTCCGGTCGAAAAGCTCACGTCCGTGCGGCGCAGAGGCCGATCGCAAGAATACGCCGTTTCGACCGGCGCCGGTCTCCGCGACCGGCTCGGGCCGGGGACCATGGTAAATAGCGCGGTCGTGGAAATTCGAGTGGCCGTCCGCGTCCTGCCGCACGGCGAAGACCTGGAGCTTCCCTCGTACGCGACGCCGGGCGCCGCGGGCGTCGACCTGCGCGCGGCCGTCTCGACCGAGCTCGTCGTCGCTCCGGGCGGGCGGACGCTCGTCCCGACCGGCATCGCGGTCGCGATTCCCCAGGGCTACGAGGGGCAGGTGCGCATGCGCAGCGGCCTCGCGCTGAAGAAGGGGCTGATCCTGCCCAACGCTCCCGGCACGATCGACAGCGACTATCGCGGCGAGCTCTGCGTGGTCGTGGCGAACATCGGCGCCGAGCCGGTCGTGATCGCGCGCGGCGACCGCATCGCGCAGCTCGTCGTCTCGCCCGTCGTGCGGGCGGCGCTCGAGCGCGTCGAGGAGCTGCCGGCCTCAGGACGAAACGCGGGCGGCTTCGGCTCGACCGGAGAGAAATGACAGGCCGTGAATCAATTTGCTAATCTCTCCGGGTGCGCGTCACCGTTCTCGCGTCGGGATCCGGCGGGAACGTCTGCGTCGTCGAATCCGGCGGCACGCGCGTGCTCGTGGACGCCGGCCTCTCGGGACGCGAAATCGAGCGGCGCCTCGTGGCGCGCGGCCTTCCGGCGGAATCGATCGCCGCGGTCTTCGTGACGCACGAACATCAGGACCATTCCTCCGGCGCCCTCGTGTTCTCGACGCGCTTCGGCTGTCCCGTCTTCACGACGGGCGGCACCGCGGCCGCGATCGGGCTCGAGGGAGACCTCTTCTCGCCGTTCGTGCGCGTGGACCCCGGGCGTGAGGGTCGGGTCGGGGCGCTCGGCTTCCGATCCTTCGCGACGCCGCACGACGCCAACGAGTCCGTGGCCTACGCGTTCGAGGACGGCGACGCGCGCGTCGTGATCGCGTCGGACCTCGGGCGGGCCGAGGCCTCGTTCGTCGAGTTCGTTCGCGACGCGACGACGCTGCTGCTCGAGTTCAACCACGACGAGGACATGCTGCGCGACGGGCCCTACACGTGGCCGCTCAAGCGCCGGATCTCCGGCGGCTGGGGCCACCTGTCCAACCGCCAGTCGGCCGAGGTCGTGCGGCACGCGGCCGGGCCGAGGCTGCGGCGCGTCATCGCGACGCATCTCTCGCGCACCAACAACACCCCGCCGCTGGCGCTCGCCGCGCTCGCCGAGGCGCTCGAGCGGTCGGGATGGGACGTGCCCTTCGAGGCGGCCGAGCCGATCGCGGGGTCGGAGGCGTTCGACGCATGAAAGTCGAGGTCCGGGTCTATCCGAAGGCCGGCGTGCTCGACCCGCAGGGCCGGGCGATCGCGGCGGCGCTGACGCGCCTGGGGCACGAAGCCGTGCAGGACGTGCGCGCGGGCAAGGTCTTCTTCGTCGAGCTCGCGGGGAGCGACGCGAAGAAGGCGGAGGCCGAGGCGCGCAAGATGGCGGAGGAGCTCCTCGCGAACCCCATCATCGAGGGTTACGACGTGCGGGTCGTGGGGTAGGGGTGGTCGAGGCGGCGGGATGAAGTTCGCCATCGTCGTCTTCCCGGGATCCAACTGCGATCAGGACTGCTACCACATCGCGAAGGATCTCCTCGACTGCGACGCCGAGTACGTCTGGCACCACGAGACGGACCTGAAAGGCGCCGACGCCGTGATCCTGCCGGGCGGCTTCGCGTACGGCGACTACCTGCGGGCCGGCGCGCTCGCGCGCTTCTCGCCGGTGATGGACAGCGTCGCGAAGTTCGCGAAGGACGGCGGTCCGGTTCTCGGCATCTGCAACGGATTCCAGGTTCTGCTCGAGGCGGGCCTCCTCCCCGGCGCGATGCGCGTCAACCGCGGTCTGCGCTACGTGTGCCGCGACGTGTTCCTCAAGGTCGAGAACGTCGAGACGCCGTTCACGCGGCTCTATGAGCCGGGTTCCGTCGTGAAGATGCCGATCGGGCACATGGAGGGCAACTACACGGCGCCGCCCGAAGTCCTCGACGCGCTCGCGCGCGAGAAGCGCGTCGTGTTCCGCTATTGCGACGCGAAGGGCGAAGTCACCGACGCCGCGAATCCAAACGGCGCCGCGAACGGGATCGCGGGCATCTGCAACGCCGGCGGAAACGTCGTCGGTCTGATGCCGCATCCGGACCGTTGCGCCGAAGGCCTGCTCGGCAACGAAGCGGGCCGCAAGATGTTCGAGTCGGTCGTCTCGGCGCTGGCGGTTCGCTGATCCGCCCGGCCCGCGCATGATCACCGAAGAGCTCGTCCGGGAGCACAACCTCTCTCCCGAAGAGTACGCGCGGATTCAGAAGATCCTCGGCCGCGAGCCGAATCTCGTCGAGCTCGGGATCTTCTCCGCGATGTGGAGCGAGCACTGCTCCTACAAGTCGTCGCGCGTCCACCTGAAGACCTTCCCGACTTCGGGGCCACGCGTCCTGCAGGGGCCGGGCGAGAACGCGGGGGTCGTGGACATCGGCGACGGCCTCGCCGTGGCGTTCAAGATGGAATCGCACAATCATCCGTCGTACATCGAGCCGTACCAGGGCGCGGCGACCGGCGTCGGCGGCATCCTGCGGGACATCTTCACGATGGGCGCGCGGCCGGTGGCCTCGCTCGATTCGCTGCGGTTCGGCGCGCTGTCGGCGCCGCGGATGAAGCACCTCGTGGACGGCGTCGTGCGCGGCATTGCGGGCTACGGCAATTGCATCGGCATTCCGACGCTCGGCGGCGAGACGACGTTCCACCCGGCCTACGACGGCAACATCCTCGTCAACGTCATGAACGTCGGGCTGCTCGCGAAGGACCGGATCTTCCGCGGCCGCGCGGAAGGCGCCGGCAATCCGGTCGTCTACGTCGGATCGAAGACCGGGCGCGACGGCATCCACGGCGCGACGATGGCCTCCGAGGAGTTCGCCGGCGACGAGACGAAGCAGAAGCGCCCGACCGTGCAGGTCGGCGATCCCTTCACCGAGAAGCTCCTCATGGAGGCCTGCCTCGAGCTCTTCCAGACCGACGCCGTCGTCGGCATCCAGGACATGGGCGCCGCCGGCCTGACGTCCTCCTCCTTCGAGATGGCGGGGCGCGCCGGCAGCGGCGTCGAGATCGACCTCTCGAAGGTGCCGGTCCGCGAAGAGGGGATGACGCCGTACGAGATCATGCTCTCCGAGTCGCAGGAGCGGATGCTCCTCGTCGCGCGGCGCGACCGGCTCGACGAGGTCCTCGGCATCTTCCGCAAGTGGGAGCTCGACGCCGTCGAGATCGGCAAGGTCACGAAGTCCGGCCGCGTGGTCCTCTTTTTCGAGGGCAAGATCGTCGCGGACCTGCCCGCCGCGCCGCTGTCCGACGAGGCGCCGCTCTACGACCGGCCGCGCGTCGCGCCGACGCCCGCGCCGCCGGGCAAATGGGTCACGGAGGCGGAGCCCGCGGACTACGGCGACTGCCTGCGGCGGATCCTGGCGTCGCCGAACGTCGCCGAGAAGTCCTGGATCTGGACGCAGTACGACCACATGGTCCAGACCAACACCGTCGAGCGGCCGGGCGGCGACGCCGCGATCGTGCGCGTGAAGGGGACGTCGAAGGCGCTCGCGATCAAGAGCGACGTCAACCCGTTCTTCTGCGCGCTCGATCCCTACCGCGGCGGCGCGATCGCCGTGGCGGAGGCGGCGCGCTCGATCGCGTGCACCGGCGCGCGCCCGCTCGCGATCACCGACTGCCTGAACTTCGGCAGCCCCGAGAAGCCCGAGGTGATGGGCCAGTTCGAGGCCGCCGTGCGCGGGATCTCCGACGCGTGCCGCGCGCTCGAGATTCCCGTCGTTTCGGGCAACGTCTCCTTCTACAACGAGACCGACGGCCGCGCGATCCCGCCGACGCCGACGGTCGGGATGGTGGGCCTCCTCGACGACGTCGAGAAGCGCCTGCGGCTGCCGTTCCGCCGCGACGGGGATCTCGTGGCGCTCCTCGGCACGACGCGCGACGAGCTCGGCGGCTCGGAGTTCCTGCGGACGATCCGCGGGCGCGACGAGGGGCCGTGCCCGGAAGTGGACCTCGACGCCGAGCACCGTTTGGTCGAGTTGATGGTCGCGCTCGCGCAGGGCGGCCTGCTCGACTCGGCGCACGACGTCTCGGACGGCGGGCTCGCGGTGGCGCTCGCCGAGTGCGCGATGAAGAAGGGAATCGGCGCCGACATCGCTCTCGGAGAGGGAGGCGTGCGGCCGTCGGCCGCGCTCTTCGGCGAGAGCACCGGGCGCGTGATCGTGACGTATCCGCCCGAGGCCCAGGCGGCGGTGCCCGCGGCGGCGAAGAAGGCGGGCGTGCCCGTTCGCGCACATCGGCCGCGTGGGCGGACCGGCGCTCCGGATCGCGATCGGAAAGAACGTCCTGATCGACGAGAAGGTCGCGGCGCTCGCGCAGATCTGGACGACCGCGTTCGCTGCGGCGATGGAAGCCGCGGACGTGCTCTAGGCCCGGGCGCGGCCCTCCCGATATTTCACCCTCTCCAGGAACAGACCCGACGGCGGCGCGGTCCATTTCGCCGGCTCGGCGGACTTCGTCGAAAGCAGCCTCGTGACTCCGGCCTCGTCGAGGCTCCCGCGCCCAACTTCCGCGAGTGTTCCCGCGAGGCGCCGCACCATCTTCCAGAGGAAGTGCGACGCCTCGATCCGGAAATGGATCTCGTGGCCGAGGTCGGCGATCTCGCTCTTTTCGACGACGACAGCCGTGGACGCCTGGCCCTCCGCGTTCTCGCAGAACGACGCGAAGTCATGCCGCCCCTCGAAGAGCTTCGCGGCGCGCTGCATCGCGGCGGCGTTCAGACGATCCCGGATCCACCAGACGAGGCGTTTGTCGAAGGCCGTTCGGCGGCGCGAGAAGCGATAGAGATACGTCCGCGACACGGCGTCGTGGCGCGCGTGAAAGGTCGGAGCCGCCGGCTCGACCGCCGATCACGTTGACGTCGAACGGGAGCCGGTCGTTCAGGCCGCGCGCGATCTCGATCTCCGGCATCTTCTTGCGGGCTTTCAGGTGCGCCACCTGTGCGAGCGCGTGGACGCCGGCGTCCGTCCGTCCCGCGCCGCCCGCTGAGGCGTCCTCGCCGAGGAGCTCCCGGGCCGCGCGCAGCAGGACGCCTTGCACCGTGCGGTCCGTGTTCTTCTGCGACTGCCAGCCGTGATAGCGGGTCCCGTCGTACTCGATCGTCAGCTTCCAGGTGGGCACGGCGGCAATCTTATGGGACGGCCGACGCCGTGCGCCCGCGCACGGCGTCGCTGCATCGGCGCAAGATCAGTGTGGCGGAGGTCAGCCGACGTCCGTCTCGGATGGCGACCGGTCTCCCTGCCTCATCGGCGCACGGCGGACCACTGAAACGTCAGCGTCTTCACTTGCCCGGAGTCGAGCCGAAATGACCACGTCTCTGTCGCGGTCAGGCGCGTGAAGTCCGGCGAAAAGCTTCCGGACAGGGTCGACGACTGGAAATAGTGAGCGCACATGCCGTTGGCGGGCCCGAATTCGAGCGGGGCGTTGGATGCCGTGAAGCTCGTGCCCTGGAGCGTTCCCGAGTACGATTCCCAGTCGATGAAGTCCGCGGGGCTGAAGGAAACGGTGTTGCCGTTTCGTCGGATCGTGTAAATCCCGCGGTAGATGCCGCCGACTTTCGCTGTGTGGATGCAGAAGTCCGGTCCGTCATCTCCGATGACCCGGGATGTCAGATCCCACTTGTCGGAATGCGCCGCGGCCGCCGCCGTCGGAGTCGCGGGCGGCCCCTGCCGGACGTGGGGATCCGTGACGCCGTTCGAGTCCTTGCAGGCTGTCAGAAGGAGGATCGATCCGGCGCCGGCGAGAATGGAGAGGAATCTTGCGCGGTGAGACGGTTTCATGGAAGCCTCCTCTTCTGGAGCTGGGCCCTTCGGCCCGTGCCCGCACGGCACCGACCGGGCCCGTTCAAGTCAGTCCCCGTCGATCTTCGTCGCGACGACGTAGACCGCGTTGCCCGATTCGCTCAGAATGTAGACGCCTTTGCCGCCGTCGACGATGACGAGCCGCGCGTACTCGCCGCCATCTTCGTTGAGGAGAATGCCGGTGCAGTCGGGGTTTACCTGGTACCCGCCGGTTCCTGACTGGTCGAACGCTAACTCTCCATTACGGTTGACGCTCTCCGATCCAAACGTGTGCCCATCCCCGTCGTAGGTGAAGATGCCGACCGCGGCGAGCGGGCCCGTCCGGGAGGATCGTTCCCGCCCGGTAGTACCCGAAGGAGCCGTTGAGCGTGGCATTCGAGCACGCTTGTGGTGGTGGCCTTCAACGCTGGCGGTCGATGACAACGCCGACGAGCAGACCGACCGCGATTGCAAATACGAACAGAGGAGAGACTCGAGGCCGGGTGCATTTCATGATGCTTCTCCTTCAGAATCCGGGCTCTTGGTTTTCAGGTGAGCCATGATCGTCAGGATGTCGCTCGGAAGTCTTTAGCGTTTCCTGCCGCTTCTCTGGCGTTTCGCTAGCTCGGCCTCAACTATGGCTCGTAGAGCTTCAGTCCGAATCCGTTGGCGATGAACTTCGCCATGGCGCCTCGGTTGACGGCATCGCTGGGGCAGAACTCCGTAGCCGAGCAACCGGAGACGACTCCTTTGGCCCAGAGATAGTGGATGTGCTCGCAGAAGGGACTCGGAGACCGGCACGTCGCTGAAGTGGAGATCGGGGCTGGCGGCGTCGCAGGAGTAGGAGAGAGCTGTCACCGGGTCCGTGTAGCTTGCCGGCACGGCGTTGTCGCCGCCTCGCGCGACGATGGCGTTGGCAATGACTGACGCCATCGTGTCGCGCGTCACCACCTGGCCAGAGCAAACAGGGATTCTCCGCAGCCGGGCATCACCTTCTGGGCCGCGAGGTAGTGGACGTGCTTGCAGAAGACGTCGGTCGGGGCGACGTCGGTGAAAAGAGATGTCCCGCCAGGGGTGCAGTCGTACCGAGCTCCCGCGTTCGGAACGTTCTCCCCCGAGCCGGCGAGAGCCCTGGCGATGAAGATGGCAATCTGCTCCCGAAGGACCGGGAGGTTGGAGAGTACTGCGTCGCGTTGCAACCGGACGTGATGCCATTGTGCAACAGCGTCTCGATCTTCGCGTAGAACGGCTGCGTGCGCGGCACGTCGGTAAAGCTGTCGCCAAGATGCAACTTCCAGTGCTGCACGCCGCCGCTGGATAAGTTCTCCTCGAGATCGGCGTCCCAGTGGGATGCGGGGCGTGACGTTCCTCCAACGGTGAGCGAGTAGCAGGAGTCCGGGTTGCCCTGACTGCACTCGCCGAGCGCGCCCGGCGGCATGGCGCCGTAGCCGGCAGAGGTGTTGTGAAGAAGGTAGAGGCCCGCTGGCCCGGACAGGTTCGAGGCCGTGCCGGTCAGATCGGCGAAGGCGGCGTCGCCGACGTTGGACCACGATGTCTCGACGAGAACGGTCTCGCCGGGCTCTAGGACGCCGTTTCGATCCGAGAGCTGCCGCCGCCGGAGTGGGAGTCTACCGATAGAGCCTGGGGATAGAGATTCTGCCGGCGACCGTAAATGCCGTGACCGCCGGAGCCGACCCAGACGACCGCGAGTCCGCGGCCATCGTCAACGAACTTTGGGAATTTGTGAAGGTCTGTCGAGTGGATGTTGACCTTGAACTCCAGCCGACTCTTGCGCCGGTCCTGTCGAAGCGTTGCGCGAAGACGTCGAAACCCGATTCGTCCCGGGAGTCGCTTTCCCAGGCCACGATGGAGTCGCCGGACTTGCTGAACGCCACGACGGGACGGTTCTGGGAGCCCGAGGTGTATGTATTGATCATGAATTCCGATCCCGTCTTGGCGCCGGAACTGTCGAAGCGCTGGCCGAAGATGCCGTCTTCCGATCCGTCCCAACTCTGCCAAACAACAAGGAAGTTGCCGCTTTCGCTCATCGCGACGGAGGGAAGTGCCTGTGGGCCCCTCGCGTACGTGTTCACTCGAAACGGAGCGCCGACCATTGCGGCGGAGCGGTTGAAAAGCTGGCCGAAGATGCCGTAACCCGACGGGTCCTGGCTTTGCCAGACCACGACGAAGTCGCCGCTTCCGTTCATGGCGACAGAGGAGTCGGACTGGTTGTCGGTCGTCTGGGTATTGGCCGAAAACTTCGAACCGACTCGCGCGCCGGAGCTGTCGAAACGCTGGCCGAATACGGCCGTTTTCCGACCCGTCTTTGCCTTGCCAGACTACAACGAAGTTCCCGACTCGGTCCATGGCAACCGAGGAAACGGGCTGAGTGCCGGTCGTGTGCGAATTGACCGGAAACGTTGAGCCGACTCTCGTGCCGGATCTGTCGAAGCGCTGACCTGAGATGGAGCCGTACTGGATATGATTGTAATAGCTGGTCGTAGAAGTCCCCGAAACGACGACGAAATCACCGCTCTTGCTTACGGCAAGAGACGCGGTGCCTCCGGCGACCCCGAAAGCGGACCCCGTCCTCTCGCCGGAGCTGTCGAAGCGCTGGCCGACGATGAAACGGGTTGTGGTCGAGCCGAGCCCGCCATACTCCGACTTCTTGACGCTCGTCGTCCAGACGACGACGAAACTGCCGTCGCCGCGGGATGCGATGCCTGGCAGACCCTGCGTGCCCGTTTGCGCATCTACTCGGAACTCCGGTCCGAGCGGCGGCGTTTGCGCAGCGAGCGCGGCCGGCGCGAGGCAGACGGTCAAGGTCAGCAGAAGGCCCGCGCGAATTGTCGTATTCAATGGGGTCTTCCTTTTCAGGTGAAACAGGGCGCTTCCGGCCGGCCTACCGATGCAGGTGCATGAATACGGGCTTCAGGTACCCGGTGAGGTGGTAGTCGAGGACGATCTCGAGCGTTGTGCCCGAGTCCGACAAAGTTCCCTGGGCGGGCCCCAAGATGGTCTCGTCGAGGTTCGTGACAAGTCCAGTTAGAAATCTTCCCCGAAGCGAGCCCCGGTAGAAGCGCAGGGAGCCTCCCCAGCAGGGACTCCCTAATGGAGAAAACTCATGTGCACCGGGCGAGCTAAGCGATCCGGTCAGACCGGTGCCGTCAGCCGAAAAGTGCGCCGTCGCGGGTATGGCTTTGCAACGAGAGCTTCTTTTGCAGAACATCTACGTTCCGCTCCAGGCTCCTT
>CAWGKP010000014.1:0-68120 GCA_963823185.1 uncultured Acidobacteriota bacterium | reverse complement strand
AACACGGAGAATCGGGCGAATCAACGCCGGCTCAGGAGCGTCATCTCAAAGTCGACTCGAGAGGAAGAGTGCCGATAGCGGTCGCCGGACCGGTGGGATCGTGCTTTCTCAGAGAGTTCGCGTCTTCCAAACACAGATTTTTCACCAGTTACGACATGCGGACAGTCTCAACCTCTGACCAAGTCCACGCCTGCCAGATGATGACCGAGGTGGCCACAGTTTCGATCGTTGCGAAGAACAAGTACTCCGGGAAAGCGGGCGGCCTGCCCCATCCGAGCAGAGGCGCAACGAAGGTCAGGAAACCGTTTACAAGGGTCACAACGCCACCCGCGATGATATTCGCCAGCCGGTTCGCTCTAAACGGAAGCAGTCGACACGCCAGAATCATGGCGATGGGTATTTCCATCAAGACCGCTGAACCCATCAGAGCCCATTGGGGGAGAGGCTCGAATGAATTTCCCGAGCCAGCAATAGCGAACAGGGCAACAACGTCCGCATACAGGTAGTTGAGTAACGCGAAGATCCACAATAGAGACAACCGCTCCTTTGTGTCATGCATATCAACCTCCTACGGAATATCCCCCGACCCTCTTGTTCCATCCGCCGCGGGACGAACGCGTGGCTGCGTCCTCACTCCGATCGCAGCGCTTGGATGACGTCAACGCGCGACGCACGGACGGCGGGCAAGAGCGACGCGAGGATCGCCGCGGCCGCTAGAAGCGCAGCCGCTCCGGCGATCGGCAGCACGCCCGGCATCTGAGCCACGCCGAACAGCCGGCTCGCGACCCAGGCCAGCGCGATCCCGCCGAGGCCGCCGACCAGGATTCCGGCGGAGGCGATCACGGCGCCCTCGCGGAGAACACGGGCCTTGAGCTGGCGCGGCTCGCATCCGACCGCGAGCCGGATGCCGAACTCGCGGGTCCGAGCGCCCACCGAGAACGCCAGCACGCCCGCGACGCCGACGACCGCGATGAGCAGCGCGATGCCGCCGAAGGCCGAGAACACGAACGCGTTCAACCGCTGCGGCGTCAGCACCTGGGCGCGCACGTCCTCGAGCGTCGCCGGCCGCTCGACCGCCTGGTCGGCGGAGATGTCGTGGAGGGTACGCGTCACGGCCGGGACGAGCGCGTAGGGATCGGCTGCGGCGCGGACGAACAGGCGGCTCGGCTCCCCGAACTGCCGCCACGGGAGGTACACCGTCATCGTCGGCACCTGCACGACGTTCTCGTCGTCCACGTCGGCGACGACGCCGACGATGCGGCGCGGCCGGGACTCCATGCCGGTGCGGCTGTCGAGCCACAGGTGCCGGTTGACCGCTTCGCCGTTCGGGAAGAGGCGCTGCGCCACGCTCTGGCTGACGATAGCGACCGACTCGGCGTCTGGACGGTCGTCGTCCGTGAAGTCGCGGCCCGCGACGATCGGGACACCGAGCACGGCGAAGAATCGAGGCGAGACGGGCCGGAACATGCATGTCGGGTTTTCCTCGCCGTTGGCGGGCTGGTACCCCTCGAACCCGAACTGGAGCTTCAGGATGGAGCTCCACGCGTCGCGCCAGGGCACGACCATCCCGGACGCGACGCCCTCCACGCCCGGCAGCGCGCCGATCCGCCGCGTGGCTTCCTGGAAGAAGTTCTCGGTCGCTTCGCCGCCGGCGCCGGTCGCTGGCGGCGGGACGTCGACCGCCAGGACCTGCCGCATGTCATAGCCGGTGTTCGCCGTCGACATCGCATTCAACGTCGCGACCAGCATGCCGGCGCCCACGAGCAGCAGGAAGGAGCACGCGATCTGCGTCGTCGCGAAGATCTTGAGACGGCGATTCGTGCCCGGCGTGATCCGAATCCCGCCGACAGCGGGACTCAGAGCGCTCGACCGATCGAAGGAGGGGAGCCGTGGCACATACGCGAGCAGCACCGCCGCCACCAGCGCGAGTCCCGCCCCGAGCCAGAGCACGCTGGTGTCCACCGTGGCCTCCAGCGCGCGGACGGAGAAGCGCGCGGCATAGCGGGCCGCCACGGCCACGAGCGGCCTCGCGAGCAGCAGGCCGAGCGCGGCACCCGCGACGCAGAGGACGAGGCTCTCTGCGAGCAGGGTGCGCCGGAGCGCACCCCGGCTGGCGCCGAGCGCGGCGCGAACCGCGAGCTCGGATTCGCGGCGGACCGACCGGCCCAGAATCAGGTTGGAGACGTTCGAGCACGCGATCACGAAAACGACCGCCGCCGCCGCCAGGAGCAGCAGGAGGATCGTCCGTGCGGGCGACGCGAGCTGGTCGCGGAGCGTCTTGACCTCGAGCCCGACCCGGGCGCCCGCGGAGTACGACTCTGGGTGGGCGTGCACCATCGACGCGTGGACGGCCTTCAGCTCGGCTCGGGCCCCTTCCAGCGTCGCGCCCGGCGCGAGCCGCCCGAAGAGCTCGGTCATGCGGTGCCAGCGTTCTTTCTGCATCGTCGCCCCGAGGTGGTGCGGGCTCGTCACGACGTTCGCGATGATCTCCGTCTCGGCCGGGTAGGGCACCGACGGCTCGAGGACGCCGACGACCGTCGCGTTGCCGGGACCCAGACGAATGACCTTGCCGACGACGGACGGATCGGCGTGGAGCACCGTCGTCCAGAACCGGTAAGTCAAAACCGCGACGGGCGCCGCCTTGGGCCCGTCGTCGCCGGAATTGATCAGCCGCCCGAGCGCCGGCCGGAGCCCCATGACGTCGAAGAACGATCCGTTGACCACGCCTGCCGTCACGACGCGAGGCTCCCCGCCGAACCCGATCAGCGTGAAGTCGACGGTGGAGAAATCGCCGAACGCGGAGATCGACTTCACGCGCGACTCGAGGTCGCCGATCTCCGGCATCGAGAAGGTGAGGTCCTCCGTCCCGATGCCCCGGGCGGTCTGGCGGATGTAGAGCAGGCGATCCGCATCCCGATTGACGAGCGGACGCAGGAGCACGCTCCGAACGACGCTGAAGATCGCCGCGTTGGCGCCGATGCCGAGCGCGAGCGTCACGATCACGGTGATGGCCAGTCCCCGGGTGCGCAGAAGAGAACGCAGGCCGATTCGCATTTCCTGGAAGAGCAACAGCATGGCGTCGGACCAGCGGCTGTACCAGACCCGATGCATCGAGTCGCGGACGGCCGCCACGGACCCGAATTCCTCGAGGGCGGCTTGCCGGGCGGACTTTGGATCCTCGCCACGCTCGATCCGTTCCCGAATGCTCAGCTCCAGGGCGCTGCGGATTTCGTCCTCGAGGTCGCGGTCGTCGGGTCGCATGGCTGCTCGGCTATTCCTTGGCCGCCGGTGCGGGGTTCATGATCCGGCCGATCGCGCGGACGAGCTGTGACCAGCGGTCCTGCTCGCGGATCAGTTGGGCCCTGCCGGAGGGTGTGAGACGGTAGAACTTCGCCCGCTGATTCGCCTCGCTCACTCCCCACTCGGACTTCAGCCATCCCCGCTTCACGAGCCGGTGCAGGGCAGGGTAGAGCGAGCCGGTCTCGACCCTGAGCAACTCCTCCGACTGCCGGCGGATGGCCTGGCCGATCCCGTGGCCGTGCTGAGGTCCCCACCGGAGGGTCCGCAGGATGAGCATGTCGAGGGTGCCCTGGAGGAGCTCGAGGCGCGGATCGTCGGGGGTCCTGGTCATTGTCGTAGACCGTCTACTACCCTGTACGTAGAACGTCTACGGCTTGTTTCAAGCGGGCGCCAAGTAGCTGCCGAAGGCAGCGCGGGCATACAGCCCTCCAACGAAGTCCCGATCCGCAAACACTGAGAATCGGGGGTCCAAAGCGGGGGTCGGGGTCCGCTAAGTTGTTGGAAGGAGTTGGTGCGCCCGGCGCGATTCGAACGCGCGACCTTTAGCTCCGGAGGGGAGAACGGGGAGGAGCCGACGACACCGGACGACCGACAGTTCAGAGTAGCTCTCTCAACGAGTTAGCAACGGGCTTCTGTCGTGGACTTTCGAGGGTTCTCGCCGAGACACGGAGAAAACACAGAGAATCGCGGCGGGTACGAACTCTGCGACAAGGGCCGAACTGCGACTCTTGAATCTGCTTACGAGCGCCTCTTACGGCCAGGCCAGCGCGCAGCCGGGCACTCCCGGATTGCCCACCGGGACCCTAGGCCACCGACCCTCCGGGACCGTACGACTGGATCGCACGCACCAAGCGATCCGCTCGCATGGGTCCCAGGAGCTGGTCCGTGGCCGGATAGAGAACGTCCTCTTCCTTGAAGTTGTGATCCCCAAGAACGGAATGGAACGCTGCCCGCAGCGGCTCCAGGAAGGTCGCCGAGTCCCCCATGCCGGCGGCAATCCGATCGAGCAATTCTTCGATTTCGCGGTGCTCGGCCCGCATTACGGCCGTCGGGCCCGCGGTCGGCGGCGTGCCGGTCGCACCCTCGAACGCCGGAAAGAGTAACGCCTCTTCGAATCCGATGTGACGCCGAAGCCCCACGGCGAATTCTTCGAAGAGGTCAACCGCTGCGGGCAGGTCCCCCGACTCGCGCGCGCTGAATGCGGCCTGCTCGAGCGCGTCGAGCCGGTCGTGGTCCCAAGCAAGAGCCTCGAGCACCTGCCTCGCCGCCCCGGCCGGCTGTTCGCGGCGCGCGATCTCGGTGCGCCAGACGGAGGGGCCCGCCTCGAGCGGCGACCATTCGAAGAGCCCGGTACGCTCGGCCTGGAGTCTCCGCAGGACCTCCGCGCCGTCGTCCGTTCCCAAAAGGATGAAACGTTCTCCGGGCTCGAGCGCGTCGAAGCGGTTCAGCGCTTCGGCAGCGGCGGAGGCGGCGGCCAAGGCACGAGTGTCCAGGGCACGTTCCGCTGTCACCAGATGAGTCATCGTTCCTCCCCGTCGGGGCTCTTATCCGGGGAGCCCTACCGCAACCATCTCGCAGGCCCGGGCCCGCGCCTATGATCCGGATCATCCGAAGCGGCCTCAGGTCCGGTCGGGCGCCAGACCCAGCTCCAGGACGAGCCGTGGTGCCGGTGCGAACCCCATGCGGCCGAGAAAGCGGTTGAGGTCGTGCTCATCCCAGGCCACCTCGGTCCTCAGGCGCTCGATGCCGAGGGCCGCAAGGTTGCGCGTGAGGTTCTCGAGCAGCGCCCTGCCTACGCCCTGGTGCGCAAAGTCCGGATCCACCAGGATCGTGTCGAGCACAGCCATCGGCTCAGGCTGGCCGAACTCGCCGTACTGGAGGGACCCGAGCGCCGCCCCGACGAGGAAGCCGTCCTTCTCGGCGCCGAGCGAGATCTTCACGTCGGACTCTTCGAGCGCTCTCTTCAACTTCCCTTCGTACCACGCCGAGCGATTGTGTCCCGTCAGTCGCTGGTCCATCCGGACCAGCCGCGGCGCGTCGCGCGGCGTCAGGTTGCGAATGATCACGCCGTCGCCTTCGCCGTCCATGCGGCCCCCTCCATGCTGACCCGTTGTCGGCGGAACGCGCCCCAGATCGCCGCCCCGATGGCGCCGGCGTGAGCCGACATCGGATGGCGCACCACCTCTATGGGACGGGCGCCCCGCGCCGCGCCCTGGGAAAGCGCAATCGAAAGCGCCGCGGCCAGGCCGTCGTCGGCCGCCAGTCCCCCGCTCAAGAAGACCACGCCTTCGACACCGAGAGAGTGGAGCAACCGGGCGAAGCGGCCGGCCATGCTCTCGTGAATACCTCTCAGGATGTTCGCTGCGCCGAGGCCACGCGAGACCATGTTGATCACGTCGGTCTCCGCGAGAACGGCACAGATCGAACTGACCGCTTCGGGCCTCTCGGCCGAGAGAGACAGCGCGCCGATGTCAGACTGGGCCACACCGAGGTAGCGCGCGATGTTCTCGAGGAACTGGCCCGAGCCCGAGGCGCACTGGCTCGTCATCTTGTAGCCAAGCACCTTGCCACGCTCATCCATAGCGACAGCCCGCGCGTGCAACGCGCCGATATCGAGCACCGCCCGCGCCCTGGGCTCGAGGTGCAGGGCGCCGCGGGCATGCGTTGTCATGCCATAGAAGTGGCCCGTCGCGATGGATGCTTCCTCGCCTTCGCCGGTCGTGGCCACGTAATCGAGTTCGCGGACGCCTGCGGCTTCGACTGCTGCCCCGAATACCTCTTCGACGACCTCGGACACGTTTCGGCGACGTACGCGCGCCGCGGCATGGCCGAGAAGGCGCTCCTTCCCCTCATCGACCGAGAGGATCGCGGCCTTGACGGCGCTCGAGCCCACGTCGATGCCAGCGGTGACGCTCACACGGCGTCCCTCAGCGCGAAGTGTGCCGCACCCAGGGCCCCCGTGTAGATGCTGTCGGGCGAGATGTTGATGCGCCGCACCCCGTAATTCTCGGCAACCAGGCCCTCGAGAGCTCGCACCGCCGCCGGGTTCTTCGCCACGCCGCCCGTGAAAGTGAACTCGTCGTCGATGCCGCCCGAACGCGCAAGCAGGCTCATGGCACGCAGAATGACCGCGCGGTGAAGTCCTGCGAGGATGTCCTCCCGTCGCTCGCCGAGGGAGAGCCGCTCGCGCAGCTCCGCTCCGGCGAAGACAGTGCAGGTGGAGCTGATCCGGACAGGCCGTCGGCTCTCCAGAGCGAGCGGCCCGAGTTCATGGAGCCCCATATTCATCTCGTCGGCGATGTAGCCGAGGTAGCGCCCGCAGCCGGCGGCGCAGCGGTCGTTCATCTGGAAGCTGGTGACGATACCGTCCCCGTCGACCTGGATCGCCTTGGTGTCCTGCCCGCCGATGTCGAGGACAGTCCGGGTTCGCGGAAAGAGCACGTGCGCGCCGAGGCCGTGGCACAGGATCTCGGAGCGGATCTGCTCCTTGGCGAAGGGCAGTCGCGCCCGCCCGTAGCCGGTACCGACGGTGCGGGCGACGTCGAGGACCGAGGTCACCGCTCCGTCCACGGCCAACCGAACAGCCGGGGTGGCGCCTACCCGCTCGAGAGCCTTGCCAATGTGCTCCCGGAAACCGAGCTCGAGCGGCTCGTTCTCGACGAGGACGATGCACTTGTCGTAGAGACCGAGCAGAGCGTCGAACCGCACCGTACCACCCGCCCCACGGGCGACCTCTTCGGCCAGGCGCGCATACGCCGACCCGACGGCGTCGCGGAAGAAGTCCGAGCGCGGGGCTGGTTCCGGCTCCCGGAATCGGGCCTCTTCCTCCTCCGCGATCCGCTCGAAGATGCGCCCGACGGCGATTCGGAGAGCGGCCTGCCCGGCCGCATCCGCGCGGCGCCCGACCTCGTCGTCGATCCGTGCGCGGAGAGTGCCCAGCTGGACGAGCATCTGCTCGAGCCGAAAGGCGCGCAGCAGGCACTCGATCGCCGGGCGGCCCGCCGCGCGCTCGACCTGCTGCTCGAGGAGATGAAACCGCGCACTCACGAAGGCCTCTGTGCGCGCGAGCTCGGCCGCGAGATCGTAGTTCGACCGCGAATTCGTGATGCCTCGGCCGAGCACTTCGCCGCGCTCGTCGAGGACGACGGCCTTGGTCGTCGTCGAGCCCAGGTCGATGCCGACGAAGCACCTCACGCCACCGCTCCCGATCCGGTACGGCGCGCTTCGAGCATCTGAAAGTAACTCTCCAACCGGTTCCTCAGGTTCGCCGCCGAGAAATACCGCGGGTCTACGAGATCAGACTCAATGAAGGAACCCGGCAGGCCCGCCCGGCGCTCGACCTCACGGAGAATCGTGAGTTGGCCCGCCGAGAAAGAATTGCACGACTTGACCGAGTGAATGAGGAAGCCGTCGGCCGAGTACTCCCTGGCGTAGCGCACCAGCATGTCCACGCGCGAAGGCAGGCTGCGATTCGTGTAGCAGCCGCTGCAGTAGTCCGCCATCGTCCCGAGCGGATCGGCGGGATCGTGCCGAAAGCCGAGGTCATACGTCCCGCCGACCTTCGAGTACGTAGACGCCACGACGACGGCGCCTTCCTCGGCGAACATCCGCCAGAAATCCCGGAAGTGCGTCCAGTTGGGCGGCCCTTCGACGACGAGACGGTACTTCTGTCGGTCGAGGCGACCCGCCGGCGTCGCGGGCCCTTCCCCCCGCGCGGCCCGCGCCTCCACCTCTTCGCGGAGGGCCCTGTAGTACGCGACGCCCTCCTCTGTGCCTCGGAACGCCGAGAAGATCGGGCCCACGTAATAGACGGCGCCGAAATAGGCGTCGATCGGGCTCGGGGACTTCCGCGCCGATTGGAGCACGGCCACAAGGTCGTCCTCGGCCGCGGCGCTCCGCGCCAGGTTCTCGCGCAGGCGATCCGGATCGTAGCGTCGCCCTGAGACCTTCTCGAGTGCCGGGATGACGCTCTCGCGGATTTGCCGCGCCACGTAGGCGCGCATGGCGGGCGACTGGCTGCCGTCGCCCTGGTACGGGACCTGGAGGAACACGGTCGGGCAGCGGTACTCCTCTCGAAGCAGCTCGAACCACTTCATGAAGGTGTAGCAGCCGGTGTAGGAGAGGAGCAGCAGATCCGGCTTCGGCAGCCGCGTTCCGGTCGGGCTGACATTGCCCGCCTTGAGCATCCCGATGTCGCACTTGACGTAGGAGCAGACGTCCTCGGAGTGGCCGGCCTTCTCCGCCGCGGCGATGTAGCCCTGGCTCCGTCCCCGCATCGCCGACTGAAGGGCGTTAATCTCGGGCAGGACCGGCAGCGCCCCGAAGGATCGGATGAGCTCGGTGAGATTTCCCGGCACAAAGGTGTAGACGACCGGTTCTCCCGTCTCGGGAGCGGCCTCGAGCCGGCGATAGTGCTCCGCCAGCATCTCCTTCTGCAGGAGCATGGAGCGGTCTTTCTCTGCCTCGGTCACGTCAGGAGCCTCCCCAGAGCTTGATCGCGTCCGCGAACGTGCCGGCCTGCTCCCGGAACTGCTGGAACTGTCCGGTGTTTTCGGCGAACTGAAACGCGATGCACGGGATTCCCGCCTCCTCCGCGCCGGCTCGGAGCATCGGACGGTCGAGCAGCGCCGGATCGCAGAAACTGGCCGCGGCGAAGATGACGCCGTCGGCGCGTGCCGCCGCGACCCGTTCACGGACCAGACGCCGTTTTCCCGCCGGGTCCGGCTCGAAGAGGGTCGAGGTTCGGACCGCGTGCCTCACGAAGGCCTCGGCCAGGTTGCGCAACGGGTCCCCATCGAGCGGCACATCCGTCTCGAGCATCCGGTCGCCGAGCAGGAAGTCGTCGTCGACGATGAAGCAGCCGGCGCGTTCGATCGTCTTGATGAGCCCGATTGGCGGCTGCTCGCAGAACGAGCCGACGACCACGACGCGAGCCCGGTCTCGCACCCTGCCGGGCTCGCTGCGTACTGCGGAAAGATACGCGCGCCCGCGCTCGAGGAACACCTCGAGTGGCACGAACTCTCCCGCGCGTAAGAGCAGGTAAAGCTCCTCGGTCGGCACGCTCCACGGCGCATCGCGGCGGGTCTGGTAGAGCTCGCGGATCAGCGCGCGCGCCGCGTTGTAGGCGCCGATCGCCTCGCGCAAGTCTTCCGGCGTGACGGCTCGCCCGGCCACGCCCGCGAGACCCTCCAAGAGGACGCCGAGCTCCTCGTGCCAGAACTCTGCCATCAGCCGGGGATCACCGCCCTGAGGAAGGTCCAGGTACCGGACGTAAAGCTCCGGATAGAGGAGCTGCCAGGTCCCCGACAGATTTCGGATCACATCGCAGGTCGCCGGAAAAAGGACCGCGGAGAGAAAGCTGAGGCGGCCCGACTGGGCGAGCTCGATGACCGACCTCGGCAGGTGGCAGATGTACGACTGGTAGAAGGCGTCGCCTCGGATGATCTCGAGCCGATCACCGCCTCCGTGCACGCCGACTGGTAGCATTCCCGCGGCACGGATCAGTTCGCGCGGCGCATAAACGGGAAGGTATCCGGCGGCCTTGCGGCCGGGGCGTTCCGCCAACCAGCGCCTGGCCGCGCTGAAATCAATGTCGTCGCAGACCTCGGCGGCCCAGTCCACGATCTCCGCGCGCGTCATGCGTTCGACCAGCTCGGAGGACGGCGCTCGAGAAAGGCGGTCAGGCCTTCGACCGGGTCGCGGTGCGCCATGAGCCCCTGGAGGTACTGGGCTTCGAGGACCGGCAGATCGCTTTCGAGCGACACCGCAAGGCGACGCCGCGAGGCTCTCCATGCCGCACGCAGGGCCACCGCGGACTTCGAAGCGAGCTGTTCGTCGAACCAGCGTTGCAACGCCACCTCCGGTTCGTCGTCGCAGAAATCGACCAGGCCGCACGCCGTCGCGGACTGTGCGTCGAAGGTGTCACCATCGAGTATCAGGCGCGTTGCTCGCGCCCCGGTCATGCGCCACGGCAGGGCGAGCGCGGCGACCGGCGGGAAGACACCGAGGCGGATCTCCGGCACCCCGAAACGTGCAGAGGCGTCCGCGAAGACGACGCCACACCAGAGAACGAGCTCGAAGGCGCCCCCAAGGCACTGGCCCCGGACGACGGCCGCCGTCGGCGCCCCGAGAGCTTCGAGGTCGCGGAAGAGGCCGTGGAAGGCCGGCAGCATCTGCTCGACCTTGCCCGGGAGATGTTCTTGCACCGAGGCGCCGAAGCTGAAGTGCTGCCCGGTACCCTCGAAGACGAGGAGCTTGAGGGCGCCCGGCTCCCGGGCAAGCTCACGCAGCTGTCCGCGGACGGCTTCGAGCATCTCGAGGTCGAGGACGTTGGCCTTCGGCCGGTCGAAGACGATGCGCTGGACCTGGCCCTCGCGCTCGGCGCTGCAGCGGATGGGCGGCGTCACGAGGCGTCCTGCCGACCGGGCACCAGGATGATGCGACGGTCCACGCGGCGGGCACGCACGTCCTCGAGGGCCTCGCGGATCCCGGAGAGGGGCCGCAGAGCGGTCTGCGAAACAACATCGATCTTTCCCGAGAGGACTCGGTCGAGGATCGCCGGGTATAACTGCGGCGCGCAACCCCAGTTGCCGAGGGCCCGTGCGTCGAAGGCCATGAGGTTCGACAGGCGCACGGCTACGGTCTCGAGCGTGAAGCCGACGATCATCAGCGTCGCACCGTGAACCAGCAGTCCGAAGGCCGTCTGCTGCCCGGCCGATGTCCCCGAGCACTCCAGGATGGTCCAGCCCGTCGCTGGTGCCCCGGCCTTTCGCGCGAAGGCCCCGATCTGGGCGCGAAGCTCCTTGCCCGCGAGTTCATGAGGGTCGAGCGCCACACTCACGCCGATCTTCGGCGCCTCGGCTCTGCGCCGCGGATCCACGTCGAGACCCACGACCGCCGCCCCCTTTTCGGCGGCGGACTGCGCTGCGAACGTGCCGACACCTCCCAGTCCCACGACGATCGCCAGGCCCCCGGACTCCAAGCCGGAGCGCTCAACCGCCTGGTATGCCGTCGACACTGCATCCGCCACGACCGCCAGATGTCGCAGCGTCAGGCCGCGCGCCTGTCCGAGCGGGGCGTCGGGGTCGTCGCCGGCGCCTGGCACCGGGCAGAGGAAGCGTCCCGGCAGCACAACGCGGTCGGCGAAGCCCCCGTCCCGGTCGTTGCCAGGCATGACTTGTGCGGCGCAGATTGTCGGGCGTCCACTTCGGCATTGCGCGCACTCGCCGCAAGGAAGCACCGCCGGGACGACGACTGCCTTTCCGACGAGGCTCCGGTGGCGGCTTCCAGCGTCCTCGACGTTCCCACTGATCTCGTGGCCCAGAATCAGCGGGAGCGGATGGCGTGTACGCACTCCGTCGTGGATGAAACCGAGATCGGTGTGGCAGACGCCGCAACCCGCCACGCGCACGAGAACATCATCATGATCGAGCGCCGGGAGCTCTCTCCGCGTCTCCGAGAGGGCCGGCGCGCCGGACCTGAGCTCCCATCCCCGGATCGTGGTCATCGCCTCAGGTTCCCAGCGCCTGCCCGCCGTCCACAGCCAGGGCCTGACCCGTGATGTGCGCAGCGGCTGGACTCACGAAAAAGGCGACCGCCTCGGCAATCTCCTCGGGTTGCGCTGCGCGACCGAGGAGCGTCTCGGCGAGCGCCCTCTTCCGGACCTCTTCCGGCAAGCCTGCCGTCATGGGTGTCGCGGTGAAGCCCGGCTCGACGACGTTGACCGTGACGCCGGCGGCAGCCAACTCGCGCGCGGCCGAGCGGGCGAGTCCGAGAAGCCCGGCCTTCGCGGCCGCGTAATTGGCCTGGCCGAATTTTCCGCGCCTCCCGTTGATCGAGGAGATCAGCACGACGCGGCCTCCCCGCCGTCGTCGCAACTCGGGAGCGGCCGCCCTCAGATAGTGGCCAGCCCCCGAGAGGTCCACTGCGATGACGCGGTCCCATGCTTCGTCGGACATCTTCCAAAGAACTCCGTCGCGGCAGATTCCCGCAGCAAGGACGAGTAGGTCCAACCGTCCGCGTCGTCGCAGGAGGTCTTCTACTGTGGCCCGGGCGGCAGCGGCGTCCGCGACGTCCACCGCGTACAGGTTTGAGGTGCCGAAGGCGCGCTTCAACGTCGCCAGGCGCCGGACATCCGCGTCCACGATTGCGACGCGTGCGCCGCCGGCCTTGAGCCGCCGCGCGCACGCCAGCCCGATGCCGCTCGCGCCGCCGGTCACCAGCGCTACCCGGCCGGTGAGCTCACGGCGCGGGATCACTCCAGCCGGCCCCCGCAGACGCCGCAGTGCACGAATGAGGCCGGCAGGCCCTCTGCACCGCACGTCTTGCAGTTGCGGATATGAGCGCCCCAGGGCGTCTCCGGGGAGCCGCCCGGCTCGACCGCGCGTCGACGCACGGCCGCGAAGTCCACGGCCCGTTTGTGGGCGAAGGCGCCCATTCCGGCAAAAGGCTCGTAGTCGGTGTAGTGAAGCGCGAGCCAATCCTGCCCGTGGCGCACGGTCAGGGCCCACGAGAAATCCTTCCAGAAATTGACTTGCTGCTTCGTGTACCGCACGCACTCGGGGAAGGTCCGCAGCAGCTCCGAGGCGAGGTTGTCTACCTCGGCGTCGAGGCGTGAAAGGTCGATCGTGTAGCCGGCGTCGGCCTTGCGCGCCTTCTCGACATCCGCTTGTGACGCCTCGGGAATGAACTCGTCCCCTCGTCGGATCGAAGGGGCAAGCCGGTTGACAAGGCCCCATTCGAGCGCGAGTCGAGCTGGAATGGGCCGGTTGGTGAAGAGCATTTCCCGCGCCCGCTTGTCCCCAACGGTGATCGGGAGCCACTGTGTCGCGCCGCCGCAGGCAACCGAACCCACGCGTACGCCGACCTGTCCGACGTAGGCATGGTCGGCCATGACAGCCAGGTCGCAGGCGAGGACAGTTTCGTTGCCACCGCCGACGGCGATGCCGTTGATACGCGCGATAACAGGTTTGCCGGTCGAAAGGATCGCGTCGATGTAGGCCCGGAAAAGCGCCATGTACTTCCAATAGTCGCGCGGCGCGGAAACGTAGGTCTCGGCGTACTCTTTGACGTCGCCCCCCGTGCAGAAAGCCCGGTCGCCGGAACCTGTCAGCACGATCACGCCGACGGCATCGTCGAAGGAGGCGTCCCTGAGGGCCGAAGCGAGTTCCTCGAGGCAGACCGTCGAGTAGGCGTTGTAGCGATCCGGCCGATTGATCGTGATGCGTGCGATGCCGCCGACTTTCGAATACAAGATCTCCTCAAAAACGAGCGAAGCCGCCGGACTCGATTCAAAGGCGCGCATTACTCGGAAGAATCGCGTCTCAACACACACCCGCAACAGTCATAGTCAGAGGATCCTCCGGACGACGAGGCATTAAGTGATCCGTTCGCATCAGACGAGGCCATCGCAGCGCCCGTCGCCCCCAAAACAAGTCTGTGCGGGTTTGTCGATCTGGAGGTTGGTGACGCCGAGGTGCTGGCGCGAGCTTCGAGAAACGCGGCGAAAACACGGAGAATCGGGAGCCCACAGGGCGGGAGAATCCAGCAAGGTTGTGGGAAAAGTTGGTGCGCCCGGCGCGATTCGAACGCGCGACCTTTAGCTCCGGAGGCTAACGCTCTATCCGGACTGAGCTACGGGCGCAAAGATCGTCTGGGGTGAGTGGAGGGATTCGAACCCTCGACATCCAGATCCACAGTCTGGCGCTCTAACCGGCTGAGCTACACCCACCGCGGGAACCGCGAAGTCTACCCGCGCCGGGCGGGGGGGTCAAACCGCGCGTGAGTCGGCGGGGCGTGAGAACTCGAGAGGCGCCGCCGCCCCGCATCGTCCAGACGCGAATCGTATGAAATCGCATAGAATCGCACTATGAATCGAAGACCAGCCGAACGCATGACCGCCACCGCTGCCGCCCGGGCCCTCGGCGTCAGCTATTCGACCCTGAAGCAGTGGATCTATCAGAAGAAGATCCGGTCGGTCCGGACGCCCGGCGGGCACCACCGGATCGCCCGCGCCGAGGTGGCGCGGCTCTCGGGCGGCGGGATCGCCCCGGCTCGGGAAGGCCTCGAAGCGATCAGCGGCCGGAACAAGCTCGCGGGCATGGTCATCCGGGTGAAGAAGGCGGGACTGCTGGCGGAGGTGACGATCGACATCGGCGGGCAGAGCCTGACCGCGATCATCACGAAGGCTGCGGCCGAGCAGCTGCGCCTGCGCGCGGGGCGTCCGGCGATCGCGCTGATCAAGGCGACGGAAGTCATGGTCATCGGTTCGTGAGGGAAGTGCCGCGATGAGGAGAATGCTCGGCTTCGCCCTGAGTCTCGCTGTGGCTTTCTGCGGCCCGCATCCCGCGCTGGCCGCGGACGCGCCGAAGCCGCTGCTCATCTTCGCGGCGGCGAGCCTGACCGAATCGCTGCAGGAGATCGGGAAGTCCTTCGAGACCAGGACGGGAACGCCCGTCACGTTCTCCTTCGGCGCCTCGAGCGACCTCGCCCGGCAGATCGCGGCGGGCGCGCCGGCGGACGTCTTCTTCTCCGCCGACACGGCCAGGATGGACGGCCTCGAGAAGGGCGGCTTCGTGCGGAAGGAAGATCGCCGCGAGTTCCTGAGCAATCGGCTGGCGGTGGTCGTGCCGCTCGCGTCCACCGCGAAGGTGGCGGGCCCGCGCGACCTGCTGCAGTTCTCGAGGCTCGCGCTGGCCGATCCCGAGGCGGTACCGGCCGGCGTCTATGCCCGGCACTGGCTCGAGAACGCCGGCGTCTGGCGGGAGATCGGGCCGCGCGTCGTGCCGACGCTCGACGTCCGCGCCGCTCTCGCCGCGGTCGAGACCGAGGCGGTTCCGGCGGCCGTCGTGTACTCGACGGACGCGCGCATCTCGAAGAAGGTGAAACCGATCCTCGAGGCGCAGACCGACCCGCCGATCCTGTATTCCGCGGCGGCGGTGGCGAAGAGCGCCAACCCGGCGGCGGCGAGCTTCATCGCCTTCCTCCAGACGCCGGAGTCGCTCGCGGTCTTCGAGCGCGCGGGATTCGCGGCCGTGGCGTCGAAGTGAGATGACCCGGGAAGACTTCTCGATCCTCCTGCTGACGCTCCGCGTCGCGGCGATCTCGACGGCCGTGATCCTGCCGCTCGGCGTCGCCGCGGGCTGGGCGCTCTCGCGCAGGCGCGGCGCGGGCAAGCAGATCGCTGAAACGCTCCTCGCGCTTCCGCTCGTTCTGCCGCCGACGGCGGTCGGCCTGCTGCTTCTCGAGATGCTGCGGCGCTCCGGCCCGCTCGGACGGCTCCTCGACCGCGCCGGCGTCGAAGTCCTCTTCACCTGGAAAGCCGTGGCGCTCGCGACGGCGGTGATGTCGTTTCCGCTGCTCGTGCGGCCGGTGCGCACGGCCTTCGCGGAAGTGGATCCGAGGCTCCTCGGCGTGGCGCGCTCGCTCGGACACGGGCCGTTCTCGGTCTTCCGCCGCGTGGCGCTGCCGCTCGCGTGGCGCGGGATTCTCGCCGGGACCGTGCTTGCGTTCTCGCGGGCCCTGGGCGAGTTCGGCGCGACGATCCTCGTCGCCGGAAACATCCCGGGGCGCACGCAGACGCTCGCGCTCGCGATCTTCCACCGGACGCAGATCGGGCAGGACGGCGCGGCGCTGCGTCTCGTCGGCGTCGTCGTCGCACTGGCGTTCCTCGCCATCCTGGCGACGGAAGCCCTCGAGCGCCGCCGGTCGCGCCCCACCGGAGCGCCCGCCTGATCGATCTCGACCTCCGCCTGCCGCTCGCGCGGTTTCGGCTGGAGGTCCGGGCGCGGCTCGAGGCGGACGCCGTCGCCGTGATGGGCCCTTCGGGGGCCGGCAAGACCTCGCTCCTCGAGGCGATCGCGGGCCTGCGCCGCGCGACCGGGCGGATCGTCGTGTCGGGGGAGACGCTCCTCGACTCGGCCGCCGGCGTGTTCGTGCCGGCCGAGAAGCGCCGCATCGGGTACGTGCCGCAGGATTCGCTCCTCTTCCCGCACCTGACGGCGGAAGACAACGTGCGTTTCGGCCTCGCGAAGACCGGTCCGTCGGCGTCGCGGCTCTTCGAGGAGGTCGTCGGGATCCTCGAGATCGGCGATCTGCTCCTGCGCTATCCCGCGACGCTCTCGGGCGGCGAGCGGCAGCGCGTGGCGCTGGCCCGCGCGCTCGCGACACGGCCGCGGCTCCTGCTCCTCGACGAGCCGCTCGCGGCGCTCGACGTCGCGCTGCGCGGGCGAATCCTCCCGTATCTCCTGCGCGTGCGGGACGAGATGCGGATTCCGTTCCTCTATGTCACGCACAATGCCGGCGAGGCGTTGCTCCTCGCGCGCGCGGTGCTGCTGCTCCAGGACGGCCGCGTGCTCGCGTCTGGCCCGGTCTCCGACGTGCTCGCGGCGCACCGCGTCGAGACGGTCGATCCCGGCGCGAGCTTCGACAACATTTTCGACGGCGTCCTCGAGCGGGCGATCGAAGGGGACGGCGTCGGCCGCCTCGTCACGCCGTGCGGGACCGTGCTCCTCGTGCCGGTGGACCCGGGCTTTCCGCTCGGGCGTGCGGTCTTCTCCGTCGCGCCGGAGGACATTCTTCTCTCCGTGCGGCCGCTCGAGGGCATCTCCGCGCGCAACGTCTTCGAAGGGATCGTCGCGGGCCTCGACCGCTTTCCGAGCGACGCCATCGTGCTGGTCACGGCGGGCGGCCTTGCCTGGCGCGCGCACCTGACGGCCGGCTCGGTGAAGGATCTCGCGCTCGCGCCCGGCCGCCGCGTCTGGATCGCCGTCAAGACGCAGGCGTTTCGGCGGCTTCGGTAAGCTTGCCGGCCATGCGCCGGTGGATTCCTTCGCTCGCGATCGCGGCCTCGCTCGCCGCGGCATGCGCCTGCTCGCGCCGCGAGACGGCGGCGCCCGCGCCGGCAGCGTCGGCGCCCGACGCCGGGGCCCGGACCGCCGCTTCCTCCGTCGAAACTTCGGACGTCCCGTCGCGCACGAAACGCGCGCCGGGAGGCCGTTCGCCCGTCTTCTGGATCGGACTCGATGGCCTCGACTGGGAGCTGCTCGACCGGCTCGCCGCCGAGGGCCGGATGCCCAACTGGAAACGACTGACCGCCGAGGGCTGGACGGGAAATCTCGAGAGCGAGTACCCGCTCATCTCGCCGATCCTCTGGACGACCGCGGCGACGGGCGTCGGCCCGGATGTCCACCGCGTGCTCGACTTCCAGGAGACCGACCCGAGGACCGGAACCAAGAACCCGATCTCCGGTTTCTCTCGCGCGGTGCCGGCCGTGTGGAACGCCGCGTCGGCGGCGGGGCGCAAGGTCGGCGTCGTGGGCTGGTGGGCGACGCATCCCGCCGAGGAAGTCGACGGCTTCTTCGTGACCGACCACGCGAGCCCGATTCTCTTTGCGGGCCTGCCGCTCTCCGGCGCCGCGTACCCGGCGTCGCTCGAGTCGGCGATCAGGCAGGTGATGGCACGGGATGGAAAGGTCACGGCCGACGACCTCGCGCCGTACCTCGACGTGCCGTCCTCCGACATCGAGGCCGCGTTGTCGAGCGGCGCCGGCATGGAGAACCCGATCGTCGCGCTGTCACGCGTCCTGTCCGCGACGCGCGTGACGCAGCGCGTGGCCCGCGATCTCTACGACCGCCAGCTGCCGGATCTCCTCGCCGTCTACTTCGAGGGCACCGACGAGGTGGGCCACGTCTTCGCGCCGTTCACGCCGCCGCGTCCCGATTGCGCGGCGATCTCCGATGAGGACTTCGCGAAGTACCGGCGCGTGGTCGAGACCTACTACGCGGCCGTGGACCGCGTCCTCGGCCAGTGGATGCGCCGCGCCGAGGAGGACGGCGCGACGCTCCTCGTCCATTCGGACCACGGCTTCAAGTGGGGCGCCGACCGGCCCTGCGGCCTCGCGTCGGGGAACTGGAGCACGGCGGCGTTCTGGCACCGGCCACAGGGCGTGATCGCGGCCTGGGGCAAGGGAGTGCGCCGCACGGCGGACCGCGGGCGCGCCCGCATCCTCGATGTCGCGCCGACGGTTCTCGCGCTCCTGAATCTTCCCGCCGACCGGACGATGCCGGGCGCGGCGGTGGCCGCAGCGTTCGACGGCCTCACGCCGCCTCCCCGCGAGGACGTCTTCTCGAAGCTCGCCGTGCGCCGCCTGCCTGCCTCGGCGATGTCCGCTTCGGAGGCGAGCGAGTACGCGAAGAAGCTCCTCGCGCTCGGGTATCTGTCGCCCGCGCAGGCGAAGCCGCTCGCGCCGACGGGCGGCGACAAGCCGGGAATGACCGAGGGCGCCTGGAACAACCTCGGCATGTACTACTTCGAGACGCGCCGCGACCCGACCGACGCGCGTAAGGCCTTCGAGAAATCGCTCGCGCTGCGGCCGGACTACTATTCGCCGATGTTCAACATGGCCCTGCTGTCGCGGCAGAAGGGCGACACGCGCGCCGCCGAGGACTGGCTCTTCAAGGCGCTCGCGATCGCGTCGGCCTCCTCCGACCCCGCGATCGCCGTCGGCGGCTGGGCACGCGAGTACGACAAGGCGGGAAAGCTGCCGGCGGCTAGATCGCTCCTCGACCGCGCCGCGAAGACGTGGCCCTCCAACGAGGGGATCGCTCGGGACCGCGCGATCTTCCTCTATCGGGGCAAGGACTGCCGCGGCGCGGCCGCGGCGCTCGCGCCGTTCGAAGCATCGACGAAGAGTTTCCAGACGCTGAACGTGCTCGCGCTCTTCGAGACCTGCCTCGCCGACCGCGCCGCGGTGGAGCGCCTGCTCACGCGCTCGCTCGCGTTGAACCCGAATCAGCCCGACGTCGCCCGCTCGCTCGCGCGCGTGCGTCAGGCGGACTGAGGGGCGAGCCGCCGTTCGTAGGGGCGGCCCTCGCGGCCGCCCGACCCTGCGGGGGCGGGGGCGAGCCCCGCCCCTACCTCGCTTCCCCGCGGACGGGTCACTTCTTGGCGGGGTTCTCCGCGAGGAGCTCCAGAAATGATAAGGCCGGGAGCCCGAAGGCTCCCGGCCGAAAGAACCGGATCGAAGCGCCGGCGGACTAGAAGGTGTAGATCGCCGAGACGAAGAACCGGCGCGGCTGCGCGTAGGAGGTCGGCCGGCCGAAATTGGGATTCAGAATCGAAGAATCGACCGGCAGCGACGTGCACGTGTCGGTGCAGAGGTCCTGATCCACGGTCAGCGGAGGCTGGCTGTTGAAGAGGTTGAGGACGCGTCCTTCGATGCGGAGCATGTTCCCGCCGAGTGGGATGTCCTGTGAGACCGAGAAGTCGAAGTTCGTCCACGTCGGCATAGTCCGCGAGCCGGCCGGCTCCAGATACACGTAGTCGGTCCCGTACACCGGGTCGATGCCGCGGGCCTCCCACGGACGGCCGCTCTGCACGCGCAGGTAACCGCCGATGTTCGTGTTGGTCGGCAGGTGATAGGTCGCGAAGACCTTCGCGACGTGCGTGCGGTTGCCGATGAGCGTGCCGCGGCGGTTGGGAGTTTCGACGTACAGGAAGGGCCCGTCCTCGATGTAGGAGGAGGAGTAGAAGAGCTGTGAAGCGTAGTCGAGGTCCCAGTTGCCCTCGAGCTTCGAGAGCGTGTACGAGACGTCCATCGTCCAGTTGGAGCCGTAGGCTTTGCGAGCCTGGAACGAAATCGCCTTGTACTTGCGCCAGCCGGGGATGTTGCCGTAGCGGAAATCGCTCGGGCCGTCCACCTGGTCGTCGCGGTTGTTCGCGCCGAAGTCCTCGATGATGTCCTGGGTCTCGCGCCAGATGCCGGTGACCTCGGCCGACCATCCGCCGCCGAGGGGCCGGGCATAGCCGAAGGAGAACTCGTCGGTGTAGGTCGGATCGATGTTCGGGAGCACGATCTTGCCCGTGTTGTTCGAGCGGGTGAGCGAGACGCCTTCCGCCCCGGTCGTGTAGTCGAAGTACGTGTCCGTCCGCACGAGCCGGACCGGAGCCGCCGCACGCGCGAAGGACTGGTTGTCCATGTTGTCGTAGCGTGCGTAGTTCACGTAGAACTTGTCGTGGACCTTGGAGTCCGCCTCGTAGGCGATGCCGACACGCGGCTGGATCTGCTTCGAGATCGGGAAGACGTACTGGCCCGTGTACGTACACGCGGCCGGGTCGTGCGCCGGATCGCTGCACGGGAGCGCGCCGCTCACGTGGAAGTCGCCCTGGATGAACGTGAACTGACCGTTGTCGTTCGGAATGAAGGTGTCCTTGTTGAGCAGAACTCCGAGGTTGACGGTCAGGCGGTTCCAGGTCGCCTGGTCCTGAGCGAAGAGGCCGAGCGTGCGGCCGCGCGAGATCTGGGCGGGCTGCTCCGGATTGAAGCGCGCGCGGTAGCACGGCGCGGAGCGGTTGGGATCCACCTCGCCGTCGGGGCCGAGATCACAATTGGAGGAGGTCGTCCGCACGATCGAGCCCCAGCCGTTGGCGACCGTGAGCTTGTCCTCCTTGTTGTCGCTGTAATAGACGCCGGCCTTCACCTCGTGCGAGGCGCCCCCGAAGTGCGAGAGCCACGATCCCGTCAGGCGATACTCGTTGCGGCGGAAGCTGTCGTCGTTGATCGCGAGCGGGTTCACGCCGAAGCAGGAGATGCTGCCCGGCGGGCACCAGTAGCCCGAGTTGGCCGGGTTGGCCGCGTCGAACGGTCCGTGAAACCCGATCGCGAGCACCGGCGCGGCGCCGCTCGGGTAGTCGTTGTGGTTGAACTTGGCCTCGAGGTTGAACGATGGGGTGACCGTCCAGAACGCGGACAGGACGCCGACGCGGTCGATCTCGAACGGGATGTCGCCCGTCGCGGCGGAGTCGAGGTTGATGTCGGCGTTGGTCTGGTTGATGCCGCGGTACCGGAACGACGCGTCGATCAGCGTGCTCGGCGTCGGGTTCGCGGTCAGCTTGAGGAAGTATTCCTTGATCGCCAGCACGCTGTCCGGCAGAGCGCCGGTCGGGTTGATGCGGTCCGTCTCGTTGGCCCGGTAGTAGTTGTACGAGCCGTAGGCGAAGAGGTGATCCTTCCAGAGCGGCCCGCCGATGCCCACGCCCGGGCGAAACCGCTCGGTCTTCGTCTGCAGGTTGGGGTCGTTGCTGTCGGCGACGAAAGAGGAGGGCTGGAACTCGACGCGCACGTCCCCGTGCCACGCGTTCGTTCCGGACTTGGTCACGCCGTTGACGACGAATCCGCCGGTGCGGCCGTACTCCGGCAGGATGCCGGCGCGCGTGATGTTGACCTCCTGGATGTCGAGCTCGGCGAAGTCCTGATAGAGGTCGCCGAAGAAGGGGTTGCCGACGTTGACGCCATCATAGAGGAACGTGTTGTCCTGGCGTCCGCCGCCGGCGTTGATGCCGACATTGGTGTTCGAGATCGCGACGCCGCTGTCCACGACGCCCGGCGCGAGCTGGAACGTGCCGGAAAACGTGCGCTCGAGGGGCAGCTTTTCGAGGGTCGGCCGAGTCGTGACCTGAGACGTCTCGGTGGACTTGGTGTCCACGAGCGGCAGCGCCGCCGTCACCTCGACGGACTCGGCCGCCGTCGCGCGCAGGATCGGTCTCACCTCGGTGTCCTTGCTCAGATTGACGACGACGTCCTGAGCGAAGGTGCCGAGGCCCTGCAGCTCCGCCTTGAGCTGATAGGTCCCGGGGATGAGACTGGAGAACTGGAAGAAGCCGTCGGACCGCGTCGTGACGGTGCGGGCCACCGGCTGGGACGGCCCGGAGATCGAGACGAGAACGCCGGGCAACGGCGCGCCGTTGGAATCCCGCACGACGCCGGACACGGATCCTGTCGTCTGCGCGAGCAGCGGCGCAGAGGCCGCGAGCACAGCGATGCCGAGTACGAGAAACAGGGGGCGCAAACGCATACTCTCTCCTTCGAAACGAATTGGATTTGACGAAACGGACGACATTCTATACGTGTTCGAGGCGTGTTAAGTCCTCGAAAGTTTCCCGTCTTCGAATCAATCGGGCCGCGCCGTTTTCGACGAGAGCCTCGGCCGCCCGCGGCCTGAAGTTGTAGTTGGAAGACATCGCGAACCCGTAAGCGCCGGCGTCGCGGATCGCGAGGAGGTCTCCTTCGGCCGGCTCCTCGATTTCGGCGTCGCGAAGAAAGAAATCACTCGTCTCGCAGACGGGACCGACGATATCCGCTGTGAGAATTTGTCCTCTGCGGGTGGCAACCGATTCAATTGGATGGATCGCCTGGTAGAGCGCGGGCCGGATCAGGTCATTCATCCCAGCGTCCGTCACGACGAAGCTCTTGCCGCGCTCGCGCTTGACGTAGAGGACCTTCGTCACGAGGACGCCGGCCGGCCCCGCGATCGCGCGGCCCGGCTCGATGAGGACCCGGTACGGCCGCGCGGCGAGCGCCGGGAGGACCGCAGCCGCGTACTCCTCGGGCGAGAGCGCCTTCTCTCCGATGCCGATGCCGCCGCCGATGTCGAGGCTCTCGATCGCGTGGCCCTTCGCGACGAGGTCGTCGGCGAGCGCCGCCAGCTCCCGCGCCGTCTCGGCGAGCGGCTCGGCGTCTCCGATCTGGCTTCCGATGTGCGCCTGGAGCCCGGACATGCGGACGCCCGGCAGGCGGCGCGCCTTCTCGAAGATCTCGCCGGCGCGGGCGATGTCCACGCCGAACTTGTTCTGCTTGAGGCCGGTCGAGATGTAGGGATGCGAGCGCGCGTCGATGTCCGGGTTCACGCGCAACGCGACGCGGGAGACCTTGCCGGCCGCGCGCGCGATCGCGTCGATCTTCTCGATCTCCCGCTCGGACTCCGCGTTGAAGGCGAGGATGCTCCGCCGCGACGCCGGCCGCGATCTCGTCCTCCGTCTTGCCGACGCCGGAGAAGACGATGCGGTCGGCCGGAATGCCGCAGTCCCGCGCGGCGCGGAGCTCGCCGCCCGAGACGACGTCGGCGCCGGCGCCGAGCACCGCGAGGCCCTTGAGGATTGCGAGGCTCGAGTTGGCCTTCGTCGCGTAGCAGACGAGGTGCGGGACCGAGGCGAAGGCCGCGTCGAAGCGGCGAAAGGCCGCGGCGATCGAGTCCCAGCTGTAGACGTAGAGCGGCGTGCCGAAGCGGTGCGCGATCTCCGACAGCGGCAGGCCGTCGCAGGTCAGGTCGCCGTCGTTTCCTCGCGTAAAGCCCGTTGTCACGGCGCGGGAAGATAGCAGACCGCCGCGGCGGATCAGTCGATCAATCTCCGGGTCGGGCTTTCAGGATCGTCCGGCGCTCTCCCGTCAGCGGGTCGAAACGGACGAGGCCGCGGCCTTCGCCCGTGGAATAGAAGAGCTTCGTCGCTTCGGAGCCGGGCGCGCTCGATCCTGCGGCCACGAGAGAACCAGGCGACGGGATAGAGGCCGTCGGCGACCTGCGCGACCTCGCCGGAGTCGAGGTCGGCCCGAATAGAGCTGGCGCTCTCGGATCGCCGCTTCGGTCGAAAAGACGATCTTCCCGGGCGCGACCTCGCCGCCCGGCGCATTGCGCTTGCCGGGAACCGGGATCGTCTTGCAGCGGCCGGCCGTCGGCGGCGAAGAGCCGGAGACCCGCGCCGTCGTCGCCGAGGTCAGGAACACGATTCGGCCGTCCGCGGCGAAGAACGCGGCCCAGCTGCTATTCCAGGGCGGTCCCTCCGCGAGCGTGGCGATCGGATTGCCGGTGCGGGCGTCGAAGAGCCGCAGGCGCTTGCCGGATCTCTCGCGAACGATCAGCCTTTCGCCCGAAGAATCGAGCCGGAACGTGTACCAGCCTTCGAGATCGCGGATCGAGGCGCGCGGCGTGAGCCGCCGCGACGGAGATGTCCAGATCGAAGAGGTCGAGGCTTCTGCCCGCCCTGGAGCGCCGCGAGGAAATGATCCGCGTCGAGAAACGCGCCGACGACCGGGTTCGCGTCTCGCCGAGACGCGCGGTCGCCAGCGAACGTCCGGTCGCCGTTTCGACGATCTCCACGCCGCCGACGCGGAGAAGCGCTACCCGCCGGCCGTCGGGCGATACGGTCGAGATCGACGGGAAGGGATCGCCGTCGCGAATCCCGTGCGACTGCGGCTGCGCGCCCTTCCGGATGCGAGAGCGGCCGTGACGAGCTCGTAAGGCGCCCGATGCCGGCCGGCTCGAACCAGGCCGCGGTCTTCGCCATCGGCGGAGAACGACGGCCCGGTCCACCACTCGCGCTCCACCAGCTTCTCCCCGGCCGCACGCATCCCGCCGAGAGGTACTTGCCCGACTTCGTGTCGAGCAGAAATCCGGCGGGATCGTGACGCGCCTCCCCGCTCACGGCGACCCACGTTCCGCTCGGCGCCGGCACGGCGCCCGCGAGAAAGAGATCGTTCGGTCGGGCGGACAGTACCCACGCCGTGAGACCGCCGTACACGGCGAGGCCTCCGGCCAGGCCGCCCCAGATCCACGGAGACAGCGCGCGATGGGCCGATCGGATGTCGGCGCGGCCCCGCGTGATCGCGACGAGCCCGCCGGCGAGCGTCACCAGCACGAGATCGCGCGCCGGCGGCGAGCTCCCGCGCCGCAGTGGCCCCCAGCGCGGACCGGCGCAGGAGGAAGTCGCGCGAGCCAGAGCGCCGAGCCGCCGCGAGAATCAGAATCCGCAAGTCGACGATCAGGAGCGCCGACCGCGAGCGCAGCGCGATGGCCGCGGCATGGGCCAGCACGACGAGGGTCGCCGTCCCGGCGACGAGCGCCCCGATCCACCACCGCGGCAGGTCGATGAGGATCGTGGCGCCGCCGCTCGCGATCCACGACGGCAACCAGACGACGGCACCGCCCGCGAGCGCGAGGAGCCAGGCGGCGCCGAGCTTTCCCGCCCAGAGAGCGGATCCCGAGATGGGACGCGAGAGATAGAAGCCGAGCCGCCGGTCGGCGAGGTCGCGCGAGATCGCAGACCAGCCGAGGGCGAGCGCCAGCACGACCGCGAATCCCGCCGCGACGATGGCCGCGAGCGACTCCCGCGCCTCGCGCGCGGCGGCGCCGTGAAGACCGCGCGCGATCGGCACGAGGAACGGCATCACGGCGGCGAACGACGGCGGCCGCCAGTGCCATGCGCCGCTCCAGAATCTCTCTTCGAACGATCGCGGCCACGGCCTTCATGCGGCTCCTCCTTCGGCCTCGCCGGCCACGGCGAGGAAGATCTCTTCGAGCGACATGGCGGACGTCGAGGCGTCCTCGACGCCGTCGGTTTGCCGCAGGCGCTCGAAGGCGACGTCGTCGAAGTTCGACACGACCGCGTCGATTCCCCAGCCGCGCACCTTCACCTTCACCGCCTCGAAGGCGTCGAGCTCCGTGCCGAACGCCTCGCGCGTCTCGGTCAGACGGTTGCCGTAGCGGATCCGGCGGAAGCGGCCCTTCAGCGTCTCGAGGTCTTCGTCGAGGACGAGGCGGCCCTCGCGGAGAATCCCGACGCGGCTCGCGATCGCCTCGATCCCGGCGAGATCGTGCGTCGTGAGAAAGACCGTCGTGCCGCGGTCGGCGAGCTCGACGACGATCTCCTCGAAGAGCGCCTTGCGGGCCACCGGATCGAGGCCGAGGGTCGGATCGTCGAGAATCAGCAGCTCCGGCGCCGGCGCGAGCGCGAGGGAGAGCAGCAGCATGCCCTTCTGTCCCTTCGACAGCCTCCCGAACGGCACGCCCTCCGGCACGCCGAATCGGTCGAGCCGCGCGCGCGTGCCGGCGGAATCCCAGGAGGGATAGAGCCGGCGGCAGAAATCCACGAGCGCGTCGCGCGTCATCGCGGGCGGCGCGTCGGGCTCCTCGGGCACGACGCCGGTCCGGGCCATGGCGCGGGCCCGCGTGCGCCAGGCGTCCTCGCCGAAGAGGAGCGCTCGCCCCGAATCCGGCTTGCGCTGACCGAGAGCGCACTGCACGAGCGAGGACTTGCCGGCGCCGTTGCGGCCGAGCAGCGCATAGACGGCGCCGCGGGCGACGGAAAGGGAGACGCGGTCGCACGCGATCTTGCGGCCGTAACGGACGGTGAGGTCCTCGATGGAGAGGAGGGAGTCGTCGCTCACCGCTTTCCTCCTTTGACGCCGAATTCCTTCCAGGCCGCGTCGAGCTCGGTGCGCGCTTCCTCGAGTGCTCGCTCCGAGCGTCGCGGCGAGGCTGCCGTATCGCGCCGCGGCCTCGCGGATGGTACGCGTGCGCTCGCCGCGCGGCGGCGCAGGGGGAGAGTCGGCGACGTAGGTCCCGTTTCCGCGCCGGACGGCGAAGATGCCGGCGTCGGTCAGACGCTGGTAGGCCTTGGCGACCGTGGCGGGGTTGACCGAGAGGTCCCGCGCGAGGTCCCGGACCGAGGGAACCGCCGCTCCCGGCACGAGCGCTTTCGACGCCACGAGGCGCCGCATCCCTTCTTCGATCTGCGCCCAGATCGGCGTCGCGTCGGAGGGGTCGATCTGCAGAGCGCGCATCGTGTATTAGTGTACTATTACACTAATACTCGACGTCAAGCGGCGGCTAGGTCAGCCCCGATCGGCGTGCCGGCGCGGCCGGGCGTGGGCTCCTTGACGGGAAACCGCGGCACGTACTCGGCATGCTGCCGGAAGTCGTAGCGGCGGAGCACCGGCGCGGCGGCGGCGATGGCTCCGGTCAGGATCAGAGTCGCCGCGCCGCCGGAGACGATCGAGACGGTCACGCCGACGACCGCCGAGGCGAAGAACGACGCCAGCAGCCCCGCCTCGAGCTCTCCCAGCTGCGGGCCGCCCATGAAGAAGATCATGTTGACCGACGTCATGCGGCCGCGCAGTCGGTCCGGCGTCAGCAGCTGACGCAGCGTCTGCCGGATGACGGTCGAGATCGCGTCGGCGAAGCCCGTGCCGGCGAGCGCGAGGAGCGTGAGCGGGAAGCTGCGCGAGAGGCCGAAGACGACGGTCGCCGCGCCATAGGCCGCGACGGCGGTCAGAAAGATGCGGCCCTGCCGCGACGGAAGAGGGCGGATCGAGATGAGCAGCGAGCCGAGGAGCGCCCCGGCCGCGGGCGCCGAGGCCAGGACGCCGTAGCCGCGCGCGCCGACCTTCAGGATCTGGTCGGCCACGATCGGCAGAAGCGACATCGAGCCCGAAAAGAACGTCGCCAGGAAATCGAGGCACATCGTCCAGACCATCAGCGGCGTCGAGAAGACGAACCGCAGCCCTTCCTTCAGCGACTCGAAGGGCGGCGCGGCGTCGGAACCTGCCTCGGGCGCCCCCGACGTGCGCATCCGCGCGAGCACTCCGATGACGGCGAGGAACGACACGGCGTTCAGAAAGTAGATCAGGGCGAGACTCTCGTTCGCGATCGGCGCGCCGGGCGGCGGGAGGCGATGGCTCGGTCCCGATTGCGCCCCGAGGATGAGCCCGGCGATCGCCGGTCCTCCGATCAACGAGGCCTGGAAGACCGAGAGGTTGAGCGAGAGCGCGCCCGGCAGGTCGCGTTCGGGCACGAGGCGCGGGATGAGCGCCTGTCGCGCCGGGCCGTCGAAGGCGACCGCGATCGAGGCGAGGAGATTCAGGCCGTAGAGCATCCAGAGCGTCTCGCGACGCGCGTAGGTGAGGATGGCGAGCAGGAGGGCAACTGCCGTCATCGCGGTCTGCGCGGCGATCATGACGCGGCGCCGGTCGCGGCGGTCCGCGACGACGCCCGCCCAAAGCGAGAAGAGGACGATCGGGACGACGCGCGTCAGTCCGACGAATCCGAGGGCGAGCGGCGAGCGCGTCAGCAGGTAGATGTGCCAGTTGATGGCCACCACCTGCATCTGCGAGCCGATGAGCGAGAAGAACTGCGAGAAGAGCAGCCGCCGGTAGTCGCGGTGGCGCAGGGACAGGTAGGGCGCGCGCGGGCTCGAGGAGGTCACGGTGGCCGGCGCGATGATAACGTCGCTCGCTTGCCGCGTCTCAACTCGTAGGGGCGGCCCTCGCGGCCGCCCGGAATCGGTGGGCGGGGGCGAGCCCCGCCCCTACGCGGCTACTTCGAGCCGGTCGCGTCCACGTCCACCTCCACTCGCTGGCCGAGCTTGAGTGGCGTCGGCTCCTTCAACGCGATCTTCACGAGGAGCACCCGCGTGTCCTCGGGCTTGCCGGGGTCCGACGGCTTGAGCTTCCGGCCCGCGACGGCGTCGGGAATCTCCTCGACGACGCCCGCCCAGGACTTGCCGTCGAATCCTTCGGCCGTGACGCGCGCCTCCGCGCCGAGCTTCAGGCGCGCCGAGTCGAACTCGTCGAACTCCGCCTCGACGCGCGTGCGCGAGAGGTCGGCGACGGTGACGATCTTGCTGCCGTTCTCGATCGTCTCGCCCGGCTCGACGTGGCGCGTGATGACGACGCCGTCGATCGGCGCGAGGATCCGCGTCTTCGCGAGCACCGCCTCGAGCCGCCGTGCCGTGGCGGCCGCCGTCTCGCGGCGCGCGCGGCCAGCCTCGAGGTCGCGCTCGGCGCGGTCGAGCGCCTGGCGCGTGCCGACCTGCTCGTTCCACAGCAGGCGGGCGCGCTCGACCTCCGCCTCGAAGAGCTTGATGTCGGCCTCCGCCTCCGCGATCCGCGCCCGCGCTTCCGAGAGCGACGCGCGGTAGTCGTCCGAGCGCAGCTCCGCGAGGAGCTGCCCCTTGCGCACGACGTCTTTCTCCCGGACCGGCAGCGCCACGATCGTCCCGCCGAGGTCCGTCCCGACGACGACCTGCGCGCCGGGATAGGTCACGAGGCGGCCCTCGGCGGCGGCGCGCGGCGACGACGTTGCGGCGGCCTGCGCGGCTGCTGCGGCCGTCGCCTTCGACGCCTTGCGCGTCATCGTCGCGGCGCGCGCCTGCAGGACGACGAACGCGAGCAGGGCGAGTCCCAGGACCGGCCAGAGGAGGCGCTTCCAGCTGCTGGGGGTTTCCATGGCTTCTCCTTTACGCGGCGTGGCGGACTTCCGAGATGACGCCGTCGCGGATGCCGACGACGCGGTCGGCGATCGCGCGGACCTTCGGGTCGTGCGTGACGATGAGGAGCGCGCGGTCCTCCTTCTTCGCGAGGTCGCGGAAGAGCTCGAGGATCTGGCCGCCGATCTGCGAGTCGAGGTTGGCGGTTGGCTCGTCGGCGAGGAGGATCGGGGCGCGGCCCGCGAGCGCGCGCGCCACCGCGACGCGCTGCTTCTGGCCGCCCGAGAGATCGCGGGGCAGATATCCGCGGCGATCGGAGAGGCCGACCGCCTCGATGACGCGCTCGGCCTCGCGGCGCGCGCCGGCGCCGGCCACGCCCTTGACGTTCAGGGCGTACTCGACGTTCTCGAGCGCCGTCAGCGACGGGAAGAGGTTGAACTGCTGGAAGACGAAACCGATCGACTTCTTCCGGATCGCGGGAAGCCGCGCCGGCCGGCCCGGATCGACCTCCTCGCCCTCGACGACCACGCGGCCGCCGGTCGGCGTGAGGATGCATCCGAGAATCGAGAGGAGCGTCGTCTTGCCCGAGCCGGAAGGCCCTTCGAGCGAGACGATCTCGCCGCGCGCGAGCGAGAGCGAGACGCCGCGCAGCACGGGCACGGCCTCGCTCCCTTCGCGGAACTCCTTGGTCACGTCGGCTGCTTGAAGAACGTTCATGTGGCGCCTCGTTGATTCAGTCCTCAGTCCTCGGTCCTCAGTCCCTAGTCGTCACGTCCGGAACACGAGCGCGGGGTCGATCGAGGCGACCTTGCGGAACGAGATCATCGCGGCCGCGAGGCACAGCACGACGGCGCCGGCGAAGACGACCAGCGCGAGCGACGGAGGAATGATCAGCTTCAGGCTGATCTTCGCGATCGCCGGCCGCATCGCATACGACATCGCCGCGCCGAGCAGGAACCCGATGACCGCAGCGATCGCCGCCTGCTTGCCGAGGATCCGGTAGATGTCGCCGTTGCCGCCGCCGATCGCCTTGACGGTGCCGAACTCCTTGATGTGCTCCATCGTCGAGGTGTAGAGCGTCTGCGCCACGACGACGACGCCGACGAGGCATCCGAGGAAGACCGTGAGCATCATGTTGAGGCCGAGGCCGGTCGACTCGACCCAGTACGCGCGCGAGCGCTTCGCCCACTCCGTCTTCGTGTACACGTCGTTGAAGGGCAGGCGCCGGCGGATCTCCGCGCGCACCGTCTCGAGGTCGGCGGCGGGGGCGAGCTTCACGAGCACGTAGGTCGTCTTGTTGGCGAGCGACTGGTACGAGAGCTTCTGCGCCCGCGAGAAGTCCATGAACGAGATCGGGGTCGTCGAGAAGGAGAGCGCATCCCGCGACCGGCCGACGATCTTCATGCGCTGGCCCAGGTATTCGCGGTACTCGCCCACGGAGAACGGGCCGAACCGCTTCTCGGCGGAGGCGTCGAGGAAGACGTACTGCCCGCGCCCCAGATCCGTCAGGTCCCCCTGCTCGACGTTCCACGGGATGTTCCAGCGGCGGAAGTCGTCGAGCGCGTAGACGAGCGACGCTTCCTGCGCGCCGGAGGGGAGCGTCAGCGTCATGTACCAGACGATCAGGTTGTCCGCGCGCGCGACGCCCGGCACCGAGCGGACGCGCTGGACGGCCGACTCGGGGAACGTGTGCGCGAAGTCCACGTTCGGCGTGTTCTTCGACGTGATCCAGAGGTCGGCGTCGGCGTGCTCGATCGTCACGGACGCGTTGTCGAGGATGCCCAGGAAGAGGCCGACCTGCACGAAGACGAGCGCGACGGCGAACGCCACGCCCGAGACCGTGATGGCGAAGCGCAGCTTGTCGTGCAGGAGGCTCTTCGTCGCGAGATCGACCACGGCGTCACTCTTCCTTGCGGGTCAGCCCGCGGATCAGCGCATCCACGACGAGCGCCGCGCTCTCGCGGACGGGATGCCAGGTGATCCAGCCGTCGTTGCACTTGGCGATCTGGAGCGAGATGACGCCGTGCACGGCCTCCCAGACGACCTGGGAGAGAAGCTCGGCGTCCTTGAGGTCCGGGCGGAAGCGCTTGTGCGCGAGCCCTTCTTCGATCGTGGCCTTCAGGAACGCGTAAGCGTCCTCCTCGGGATTCCCCTTCTCGAGCGAGCTGTCCTCCGGGCCCATCGGCGGGCGCGGGGTCATGAACATGAAGCGGTACTGATTGGGATGCGCGAGCCCGAACTCGACGTAGGCGGAGCCGATCGTGCGCAGGCGCTCGATCGGGTCCGCGATCCGCGCGATCGACTGGAAGTGCTTCGCGAGCGCGCCGAAGTCCTCGTCGCAGAGCGCGCGCAGGAGTGCCGTCTTGTCGTGGAAGTGAAAGTAGATCGCCGTCGGCGAGTACTCGATCTTCTCGGCGATGCGGCGCATCGTGACCGCCTCGTAGCCCATCTCCGCGAAGAGCTCGCGCGCCGCGTCGAGGATCTTTTCCCGGACTTCCTGCCGCTCCCGCTCGCGCCGTTCCGCAACGCCCATTAACGATGCTCCTTTACTTAACTACGTTAAGTAATAGACCAAAGTTTCGCAGGGCTGTCAACGGCGAGGAGCGATGACAGTGTAACTAACTGATCTGTATTGACTTATATCAGTGAGATGCTTCGACCCGCCGCTTGCCGCCCCGGCTGTGCACCGCCGGCCGGCCGAGCAGGAAGCCCTGGCCGTACGGGATTCCGAGCTCCACGAGGCTCGTCCGCTCCTCCTCGCGCTCGACGCCTTCGGCGATCACGATCGCGCCGATTCGGCTGCCGATGGCGGCGAGGCTCGCGATGATTTCGCGCTTGATGGGGTCGGTCTCGAGGCCGCGCACGAGAGAGTCGGCCACCTTGATGTAGTCGGGGCGCAGGTTGAGGATCGTCTCGAGGCCCGAGTAGCCGGAGCCCGCGTCGTCGATCGCGATCTGGAGTCGCGAGCCGCGGATGCGCCGCACGATCTCGGCGAACGAAGAGTAGTCGCCGACCATCTCCTTCTCCGAGATCTCGACGACGACGTCGGTGTGGCTGCGGTTGATCGCCTTCAGGTTGCGCTCGTCGAGGAAGATCGGGTGGCGCAGCAGCTGCGACGATGCGTTGACGAAGAGCCGTCCGGAGGAGACGGCGCGAGGCAGGTTCTTGAAGATCGTCTCGAGGCAGAGTGTCTCGAGCTCGACCGACATCTCGTTCTCGTGCGCGACGGCGAAGAGAACGTTGGGCCGCTCGAGCGCGCTGCCCTGCGGGCCGCGGATCAGCGCCTCGTAGCCGTGGATCTTCCCGTCGGGCAGGGAGCGCACGGGCTGGAACGCCGCCTTGAGGCGCCTGCGCCCGATGACGCCCTTGAGCTCCGCGCAGAGGTCGAGCTTCTCGCGCGTCTGGTGCTGCGAGACGATCTTCGCCGCTTCGAAGAGATTGCGGATCAGGTGCCGCGACGGACGCACGCGCGGGTTGTCGTCGGCCGAGAGGCTCGAGACGTGGACGCTCATGAGATCGACGGTCGTGCCGCCGAACGTCTCGCGCAGGCGGCGCATCGCGGCGAGCTGGAACTCGAGCGCGGCCTCCTCGAGCGACGGCGCCGAGCGACCGCGCGGCGCCGTCGGCAGGTCGAAGAGGACGTAGAAGCCGTCGGAGCCCGAGTAGCGGAGCGAGACGAAGTGCGGCGCGAGCCGCGACGCTTGGACGTCGCGGCGAAGCCCCTCCGACACGGCGACGAGAACGCGGTCGTAGAGCTCCCAGCCGTAGAGCTCTTCGAAGCCGAAAAACTTGCCGATCTGCAGATAGATGACGCCCAGGCGCTCGATGCGCTCGATCGACGGGACGCGCTCGGGCTCCTCGAACGGATGGAGCGGGAGTCCCGTCACCCCGTCGTACACCAGGCGTTCCTGGCGCAGCCGATCGACGCTCTTGCCGGACGGGTCGGTCGAGAGCGCCGCCGGGTGCGGCTCGAGTCGCAGCTCTCCGGTGCGGCGTTTCGTGCTCATGGCTCCTCCGCTTTCTCGCGCGGCTCTCCGGCGAACACCGCCTGGACCTTGCGGCGCAGCTCGTCCGCGCCGAAGGGCTTGGCCAGGTAATCCGAGCCGCCGAGCTGCATGGCCGTGATGCGGTCCTTCAGCTCCTGGCGGCCCGTGAGGAAGAGGATCGGAACGCCGCGCGTCGTGGACTGGCGGCGCAGGATCGCGCAGAGCTCCCAGCCGCTCATTCCCGGCATGCCGACGTCCAGGATCACGAGGTCCGGGACGGCGCGGATCAATTCCGGGAGCGCGGCGCGCGCGTCGCCGGGGGTCTCGACCGCATAGCCTTCCGTCGCGAGCACCTCGCGCACGGCGGCTCCCACGCCCGGCTCGTCGTCCACGACGACGATGCGCTTCATCTGGAACCCCGCGCGAACGGAAGCAGGATCGTGACCTCCGAGCCGAAGCCGGCCTCGGACGAGAGACTGATGCGGCCGCCGTTGGCCTCGAGGATCTGCTTGGTCACGGCCAGACCGATGCCCTTGCCGCGCGTGCCGGAGGAGATCGCGCCGGCGCCGCGGAACGCGTAGTCGAAAGCATGCGTGCGTTCCTCGGCGCTCATGCCGATCCCCGTGTCCTTGAAGACGACGAACGCGTGCGGACCGGCCGGGCCGGCGCGGATGCGGATCTCTCCGCCTTCGGGCGTGTACTTGACCGCGTTCTCGAGGACGTTGCGGAAGGCGCGCTGAAGCGCGACGGGGTCGGCCGCGACGACGAGCTCCGGCTTCTCCGCGATGAACTCGATGCGGCGGCGGCCGCCGAGCGAGAGGCGGTACGCCGTCGCGAGCGAGCCCAGGATCTCGACGAGGTCGGCCGAGGCGTTCGCGTCGGCTGAGGAAGGAGTCGCGGGCGAGGCGCCGCGAGCGCCGCTCGCAGGCGCGCTCGCCTCGCCGACGAGCTTCTCCGCCAGATCGATCTCACGCGACAGGTTCGAGAGGTGCTCGGGATTCGGCAGCTCGCCGCGCCGGGCGCCCTCGGAGATGAGGTCCGCGTACACGCGCAGCACCGAGAGCGGAGACTTCAGGTCGTGCAGGATCGCTTCCTCGGCGCGGCGCGAAGCGGCTTCCGGTTCGGCCGGCTCGGCGGCCTCTTCCGCGGCGCGCGCGGCGACGGCCTCACGCTCCGCCGCCGCGGGGAGCGCGGTCTCCGTCCGGCGCGCGGCCGGCGCCGCAGTCTTCCGTCCACCGGCGGAGGCCTCGAGCGCGACGAGCAGCGCCGGCGCGGCGAGCGCCGAGAGAAGGAGCGCGAGCTGCGACGCGCCGGAGGCCGGCAGCGCCCGTCCCGCGACCATCGCGGCCGAGCCCGCGACCGAGACGACCGCGTAGAAGCGCGCGGCGGCCTTCCCCTCGAGCTGCCAGGCGAGCGCGACGCCGGTCGGAAGCAGCAGCGCGAAGAGGCTCTGGCCGCCGGCCGCCGGCGCGATCGCCGTCCAGAGGAGCGCCTGGTCGACGAGGATCGCGAGCGGCGAGCCGAAGGAGCCGAGCCCCGTTGCGAAGCCGCGCGTCGTCAGGAAGGCCGAGAGCAGCGACGCTCCCGCGAGCGCCGCGAAGAGTCGCGGATCTCCTGCCGCGAAGACGATCGCGAGCAGGCAGAAGAGGGAAAAGAGCGCCGCCGACGCCGCCCGGTGCGCGGTGAACGACGAGGTCACGCCTCACACATAGGCGCAGCCGACGCGCACGCCGCCGTCGGGCAGCGGCGCCCAGTTGATCGCCTTGAGGCGCACCGGGTGGCGCTCGGAATTGAGGCGCCTGAAGATCTCGCCCGTCCAGCGTCGCGGCCACTTCTCCGGCTGCGGCGCGCGCAGCGCGACGCCGCCGTAGCTGACGTCGACCACCGGGACGGTCCACGGATCGCTGCCGTGGCGGATCAGGCGCACGCTCGTGTCCGCCGGAGAGAAGCGCGGGTACTCGCGCCGCTCCGCGCCGGGGAAGTTGGCCTGCTCGCGGCACTGGTAGAGGCGCAGATCGGCCACCTTGAGGAGAAAGTCCACCGTCTTGCCGTCGGTCGGATAGGTCGCGATGCCGTAGTGCACGCCGACCTTGAGCTCCGAGCGGTACGGCAGCGACAGCGCCGCGACGCGCTTTCGGATCCGCTCGGCCACGGCCACGGCGAAGAGCAGGTTCGTGTTCGGCAGCACGACGACGAACTCGTCGCCGCCCCATCGGCAGCCGGCGTCCACCGTGCGCAGCGACTGGCGCACGACGCGCGCCGTGCGAACCAGCACGTTGTCGCCGACGGGATGGCCGTAGCGGTCGTTGACGGCCTTGAAATCCCGGAGGTCGAGCATGACGACCGAGACGATGCCTTCGGAACGTTCCGAGCGCGCAATCTCGCGGGCGAAGTGCTCGAGAAGGAATCGCCGGTTGTAGAGGCCGGTCAGGGGATCGGTCAGCGCCGAGAGGCGCAGCCGCGCGAGCTCCCGGGCGGGCACGACGCAGGGATCGGCGATCTTGCCCTTGCGGCTGTGGAAGTGATGGAGGATCGCGGTCTGCAGTGACAGCGGCCGCCCGAGCGAGTCGCGCATGCGCGGGTAGAGCTCCTCGATCTGCTCCCACGACGACTCCGCGTCGGATGCCGAGAGCGAGATGCCGATCCAGTCGGCGAAGAGCCTGCGAAGAATCTCGCCGCGCTTCGTGTTGCGCGCGGCGGACGTCAGCGTCCGCCGGAATCGCGGAAGTGAAAAGTCCCTCTGTCGTCCGAGCCGCACGAGCGCGGCGACGCGCGGATTCGCCTCGTCCTGCTCCAACCCCACCGCCTCCTGCCGCCCCGCGGCGCGATTCCGAAACCCGAAACTACTTCTGTCGCCGGCTCCGCCGCGGCGCCGGCAGATCGCTCTCGCCTTCGCGAACGAGACGCGCGACGGCGCCGGCCGCCGCCTCCACCGCGTCTCCCACCGGAAAAACGAGAACCATCTGCCCGTCGTTCAAGAGGTCGATGAGCTCGCGCTCCGAGCGCGCCCAGAGCACGCGATTGCCGGCGACGAGGAGCCGCGCCTGTCCGAGATCCGACCGCTCCGGGTCGAGGCGCGACAGCTCTTCCGCACAGCGGCGGATCCTCGCAAGACCCACGCCCGCGGCCCGGAGCATCGCCGCCACGCGCAGCCGCACGACGTCGGCGAACGAGTAGCGGCGCGCCGAGCCGTATCCCGCGGCGCGCTCGAGCGAGGGGCCCAAGAATCCCTGGCGGTCCCAGTGATCGAGCTGCCTCGGCGACAGACCGGTCAGCCGGGCCGCCTCGGCCGTCGAGAAGCTCTGACGGAGGACACTGCTGAAATTCATCGATGTAGTCTCGTAATCGTAACACAGGACAGAGTTTGTCGCTACGGATCCGGGATGACGGGCGGCCGAAACCCGGACGCTCATACCCCGTATGACATACTGAAACTGACCGGTCAGTGTCGAATTGGCCGGTTCGCTTTTCTTTGGGAAGGTCATGCCGCGCGTCAAGACCGACGAAAAGCTGGAGGAGATCCTCGAGGCCGCGACGCAGGTCTTCTCGGAGAAGGACTTCCACGAGGTCCTGATCGACGAGATCGCCGAGGCCGGCAGCATCGGCAAGGGCACGGTCTACCGCTACTTCCGCACGAAGGAGGAGCTCTACCAGGCCACGATCGAGCACGGCCTCGCGAAGCTCGACAAGGTCCTCTGCGACGCGTTGCCCGAGGAGGGCTCGCCGACGGAGCGCCTCGCCCGGCTCGCCCGGGAGATGCTGGCTTTCTACTGGGACAAGCGGTCGCTCCTGATGCTCCTCTACCGGGACGAACGGATGGTTCGCGGACGCAGCGGCATCCTCCGGGAGCGGCACGACCGGCTGGCGGCCCGGGTCCGGGAGGTCCTCCTCGAGGGCATCGAGCGGCGCGAGTATCGGGGTGTGGACCCCCACACGGCCGCCGAGCTCTTCCTGGGAATGGTTCGAGGAATCAACGTCTTCCGCAGGGACGGAGACACCCTGGACGAGCTCGTGGCGGAAATCGTCGGGGTCTTTACGAAAGGCGTCGCGCGGTCTCAGGTATGAGTGCTTCCGTGAGAGTCGTCTCCCTGGCCCTGGCCTCGGCCCTCCTGGCCGCCGGCTGCTCGCACTTCACGCCGGACCGCGCGATCTCGAATTCAGTCGCGCCGGCGCCGGCGATCCCCTGGACGCCGCCTCCCGAAGGCCGGGCCCCGCAGACTCCCGAGTCGGAGAAGAAGGTCGACATCCCGGAGGAGTACACGAAGCCCGGCACGACCCTGTCGCTCGCGCAGCTCGTGGACGTGGGCCTGCGAAACAACCCGCGGACGCGCGAAGCCTGGCACTTCGCGCGCGCGGCGGCCGCGGAAGTCGGCGTCAAACGCGCGCAGTACTTCCCGGTGGTCGAGATCGACGGCTCGATCACCCGAGAGAAGACCTCGTTCACCGTGGGCGCGGCGCCGACGTCGTTCACCCAGACGAACTACGGCCCGACGGCGGCGTTGAGCTGGCTCCTCTTCGATTTCGGCGGCCGGACGGCGGACGTGGCGGAGGCGCAGGCGGCCCTCTTCGCCGCCGACTGGGGCCACAGCGCCGCGATCCAGGACGTCGTGCTCACGATCGCGCAGGCCTACTACGGGTACCTGAACGCCAAGGCGCTCGTCGCGGCGCGTGAGGTCAACCTCGAAGAGGCGAAGCGCAACCTCGAGACGGCCGACGGGCGCCACCATGCGGGCGTCGCGACGATTGCCGACGTGCTCCAGGCGAAGACGGTCGTCTCGCAGGTGCAGCTGAATCTTCAGGACGCGCAGGGGCAGGTGCATGTCATCCGCGGAGCGCTCGCGACCGCGGTCGGCGTGCCGGCCACGATTCCCGTGGACGTGGGCGAGCTGCCGGAAGATCTGCCGCTCGATCGGGCCTCGCAGAGCATCGACGAGCTCATCAACCGCGCGATGACGGGGCGTCCTGATCTCGCGGCGGCGCGCTTCGAGGCGCAGGCGGCGCACGAACACATCCAGTCGGTGCGCGCCGACGGCCTTCCGAAGCTCCTGGCGGCGGGAACGGTCAGCCGAACTTATTACTCCCGCCCGGCCGGCCTGCCGTCCACGGACGACTATTCCGGAACGCTCCTGCTCCGCATCCCGGTCTTCCAGGGCGGCGACACCGTCTACTCGACGAAGAAGGCGCAGGAAGAGTCGAAGCAGGCGGGCGCCACCGCCGAGCGCACCGCCGACCAGGTCGTCCTCGAGGTCTGGACGAGCTACTACGACGTGCAGACCGCCTCGCAGCGCGTGCGCACGTCGCGCGACCTGCTGGCGAGCGCGAGCCAGTCGGCCGATGTCGCGCAGGGCCGATACAAGGAAGGGGTCGGCAGCATCCTGGACCTGCTGACCGCGCAGGCGCTGCTCGCCGACGCGCGCGCGCAGGAAGTCGAGGCCCGCTCGCTGTGGTTCCTGTCGATGGCCGAGCTCGCGCATGCGACGGGCGCGCTCCTGCCTCGGGCTTCGGAGATCATGAATCCGGCGAAAAAAGAGAGCGGGGGAGCTCCATGAGGCAGTTCGTCATCGCCGCGGGCGTTCTCGGCGCGGCGATGGCCGGCGCCGCGTGCGCCGGCAAAGGCGGGGCGCCGCCGAAGGAGACGGTGCCGGTCACGGCGGCGACCGTCGAGACGCGGACCGTCCCGCTCGAGGTCCAGGCGATCGGCCACGTCGAGCCGCTCGCGACCGTGGCGGTCAAGACGCGGATCGGCGGCGAGATCACCGAAGTCGGATTCCGCGAAGGCCAGGACGTCAAGCCCGGAGATCTTCTCTTCGTGATCGATCCCCGGCCGTACGAGGCCGCCGTCAAGGAAGCGCGCGCGCGGCTGGCGCGCGACCGTGCGCTCGCCAAGACGGCCGCCGAGACCGCGACGCGCTATGCCGAGCTGATCAAGAAGGACTTCGTCACGGCGCAGCAGAACGACGAGACGGAGGCCAACGCGGCCGCGGCGCAGGCGACGGTGCAGGCGGACGAGGCCTTCGTCCAGAGCGCCGAGCTCGACCTCGCCTACTGCCGGATCACGTCGCCGATCGCGGGGCGTACCGGCAGCCTCCTCGTGCACAAAGGCAACATGATCAAGGCCAACGACGACCGCACGCTCGTGACGATCAACCAGATTCATCCGATCGCGGTCACGTTCGCGGTGCCCGAGGGCTCGCTTCCCGCGATCCGCGCGAGCTACCGCGCCGGCGGCCGGCTCGAGGTGCGGGCGGCGCCGTCGGATCAGGCCTCCGCGACGCCCGCGAGCGAATCGGGCGAGCTGTCCTTCCTCGACAACGCCGTCGACAGCGCCACCGGCACGATCCGCCTCAAGGCGACGTATGCCAACGAGTCGAACACGCTGTGGCCCGGCCAGTACGTCACGGTGTTGCTCCAGCTCGCCAACGAGCCGGGCCGCATCGTCGTCCCGACGCAGGCCGTGCAATCGAGCCAGAAGGGCACGTACGTCTATGTCGTGAAGTCCGATCTGACGGTCGAGACCCGGCCGGTGACGATCCAGCGCACGCACGGGACTTACTCCGTCATCGCGAACGGTCTCTCGGCCGGAGAGCGCGTCGTGACGGACGGGCAGCTCCGCCTCGCGCCCGGCTCGAAGGTCGAGATCAAGCCCTCCGGCGAGGTCTCCTCGTGAACATCGCGGAGATCTTCATCAAGCGCCCCGTCATGACGACGCTCGTCATGGCGGGCATCCTCATCTTCGGCATCATGGGCTACCGCCTGCTCTCCGTGTCGGACCTGCCCAACGTGGACTTCCCGACGATCCAGGTCTCGGCGGGCCTGCCGGGCGCGTCGCCGGAGACGATGGCCTCCTCCGTCGCGACGCCGCTCGAACGGCAGTTCTCGACGATCGCGGGCCTCGACAACATGAGCTCGACGAGCTCGCAGGGCTCGACCCAGATCACGCTCCAGTTCAACCTCTCGCGCAATCTCGACGGCGCGGCGCTCGACGTGCAGTCGGCGATCTCCGCGGCGGGCCGGCAGCTGCCGCCCGACATGCCGGCGCCGCCGTCGTACCAGAAGGTCAACCCGGCGGACCAGCCGGTCATCTACCTGACGCTGACGTCGGCGACCATGCCGCTCTCGGACCTCGACGAGTACGGCGAGACGATGATGGCGCAGCGCATCTCGACCGTCTCGGGCGTCGCGCAGGTCCAGGTCTACGGCCCGCAGAAGTACGCGGTGCGCGTGCAGCTCGACCCGCAGAAGCTGGCCGCGCGCGGCATCGGCATCGACGAGGTCTCGCGGGCCGTCCAGAACGCGAACGTGAATCTGCCCACGGGCATCCTCTACGGCCCGCTGACGTCCTTCACCGTGGCGGCGACCGGCCAGCTCTTCCAGGCCGCCTCGTACAAGCCGATCATCGTGGCCTACCGCGACGGCTCGCCCGTGCGCCTGGGAGAGCTCGGCGGAGTCATCGACAGCGTCGAGAACGACAAGGCGGCCGCCTGGTACAACGACGAGCGCTCCATCTCGCTCGCGATCTTCAAGCAACCCGGCATGAACACGGTCGCGGTCGCGACGGCCGTGCGCAAGCTCCTCCCGACGTTCCAGAAGCAGCTGCCGGCGGCGGCGAGCCTTCACGTGCTCTACGACCGCTCGGTTTCCATCAAGCAGAGCGTCGACGACGTGAGGTTCACGCTGCTTCTGACGCTCGCGCTCGTCGTGCTCGTGATCTTCCTCTTCCTCCGCAATCTCTCCGCGACCGTGATCCCGAGCCTCGCGCTGCCGTTCTCGATCGTCGGCACGTTCGCCGTCATGTACCTGATGGACTACAGCATCGACAACCTGTCCCTCATGGCGTTGACGCTGTCGGTCGGCTTCGTCGTGGACGACGCGATCGTCATGCTCGAGAACATCGTGCGGCACATGGAGCGCGGCGAGAAGCCGTTCGAGGCCGCTCTGCGCGGCTCCCGCGAGATCGGGTTCACGATTCTGTCGATGACGATCTCGCTCGCGGCCGTGTTCATCCCTGTGCTCTTCATGGGCGGCGTGATCGGCCGGCTCTTCCACGAGTTCGCCGTGGTGATCGGCGCCGCGATCCTCGTGTCGGGCTTCGTGTCGCTGTCGCTGACGCCCATGCTCTGCAGCCGGTTCCTCAAGCCGCCGAGGGAGGAGCACCACGGGAAGCTCTACAAGATCACCGAGAAGGGCTTCGACTGGATGCTGGGGATGTACGCGCGCACGCTCGGGCCCGCGCTCCGGCATTCGGGGATCGTGCTCGTCCTGTCGGCTCTCGTGCTCGTCGCGACCGGCTGGCTCTTCGTGAAGATCCCGAAGGGCTTCCTGCCGACCGAGGACCAGGGGCTCATCTTCGGCTCGACGGAAGGCGCGCAGGGCATCGGCTTCCCCGCCATGAGGCAGCACCAGCTCGAGGTCGAAAACATCGTCCGGCGCCATCCGGATGTCGCGAACGTCCTGTCGGCTGCCGGTCCGCGCGGCAATGTCGCGATCGGAAACTCGGGCATCATCCTCGCGCAGCTGAAGCCGCTTTCGCAGCGCAAGCACTCGGCCGACGAGATCATCCAGCAGCTGCGCCCGCAGCTCGCGCAGATCACCGGCATCAAGGCGTACCTGCAGGTGCCGCCACCGATCCGTCTGGGCGGCAGCATCTCGAAGAGCCAGTACCAGTACACGCTGCAGGATTCGGACACCGACGAGCTGTACCACTTCGCGCCGATCCTCCTCGACAAGATGAGGACGCTCCCGGGGCTGCAGGACGTGACGAGCGACATGCAGATCTCGAACCCGCAGCTCAACATCGAGATCAACCGCGACCAGGCGGCGACGCTCGGCGTCAGCACGCAGGCGATCGAAGACGCTCTCTACACCGCTTACGGGACGCGCCAGATCTCGACGATCTACACGCCCAACAACCAGTACCGCGTCATCATGGAGCTCGCGCCCGAGTTCCAGGCGAACCCGGCGGCGATCGCGATGCTCTACGTCCGCTCGGCCTCCGGGCAGCTCGTACCGCTCTCCTCCCTCGGCAAGGTCACCAAGGGCACGGGCCCTCTCCAGGTGGCGCACCAGGGCCAGCTGCCCGCCGTGACGATCTCCTTCAACCTGAAGCCGGGCGTCGCGCTCGGAGACGCGGTCAAGGAAGTCGAGAAGGCGGCGCGCGACATCCCGAGCACCATCCAGATGAGCTTCCAGGGCACGGCGCAGGCGTTCCAGAGCTCCGTCCAGGGACTCGGCCTGCTGCTCGTCGTCGCGATCGCCGTGATCTATCTCGTGCTCGGCATCCTGTACGAGAGCTTCATCCACCCGCTCACGATCCTGACGGCGCTGCCGTTCGCGGGCTTCGGAGCGCTCGTGACGCTCATGATCTTCGGCCTCGATCTCTCGATCTACGGCTTCGTCGGCATCATCATGCTCGTCGGCCTCGTCAAGAAGAACGGCATCATGATGGTGGACTTCGCGATCGAGGCCGAGCGCAACGAGGGCATGTCGCCGCAGAAGGCGATCTACGAGGCATGCGTCGTACGGTTCCGGCCCATCATGATGACGACGATGGCCGCGCTCATGGGCACGCTGCCGATCGCGATGGGCTTCGGCGCGGGCGCCGAATCGCGCCGGCCGCTCGGCCTCGCGGTCGTCGGAGGGCTCCTCTTCTCGCAGACCTTGACGCTCTACGTGACGCCCGTCTTCTACATCTGGATGGACCGCCTCCAGAAGCGGCTGCGGCGCCGCAAGGGCGAGGGCCGGCCGTCCGCGCCGCCGCTCACCGAACCCGAGCGCGCTCGCCCGCGCGAGGAAGAGGCCGTCCCGGCGACCGCCGCGCTGCGCTCGGCCGAGAGCTAGGACCGCGAGCGACGCGGCCGGTTCAGGGCAGAACGGCCTGCCAGATGTCCGCGTTGTTGTGCAGCTGGAGCAGGTATAGCGCGTCGCCGCGCGGCGCGGCCATGACCCCCGTGTAAGTGCCCGTTCGCGGGTTCGGCAGGAGAAGCTTCGCGGTCGACGCGGTAAGCGGCGATCCGAAGATGCCACCCGCGCCGATCGTGAGCATGTAGTCGTCCACGAAAGCGGAGGGGATGGCGCCTGCGATTCCGCTCAGACTCGGCACGATCGGGGCCGGCTCCAATTTTCCCGAAGAGATCGAATAAACGGCGAGCCGCTCGAAGGTGAAGTCGGCGCGCGTCAGGGCCGTGAGGAGGCGGCCGTCCGGCGTCCAGTTGAGAGCCAGGACCGAGAGGTTGTCGGGCGGCCGCGGGACCTTCGTCGTCGTGCGGACGGTCCCCTTTTCGTCGAGCCCGAGAAGCATGACGTCCTCTCCCGTGCTCGCGGCAATGGTCTTGCCGTCGGGGGACCAAAGCGGCGTGAAGACGGACTCCTTCAATTGCGACAGCTGCGACAGGCCGCTGCCGTCCAGGTGAATCGTCCCAGAGCTCCCACTGACCGCTGCGGTCCGACATGAACACCAGGCGCTGGCCGTCCGGCGAGAACGACGGCAGGCGATCCCGCGGCGCGTCGTCGGTGAGCTGTCGGAGCCCGGTCCCGTCGGGGTGCATCAGGAAGAGGTCTTCCTGCGGTCCGCCCAGGGTGTCGAAGACGATCCACTGCCCATCCGGAGAGAGCGACGGATTCGAGATGCGCTGGGACGTCTGGAGCGCCTCAACCGGCGCTCCCGAGAGCCGCCCGGCGGCGCGGTCGAACCCGGCGCGCACGATGGAGAACGTCTGGTCGACGACGACGTAGGCGAGCCGCTTTCCGTCGCGCGAGAGCGAGAATCCGCTGACGTCGGCCGCGGGCAGGGTCTGAGGCTCGGGCGGACCGAGCGTCTTGCCGGTCGGCTCGTCGATCGGCACCCTCCAGAGGTTCATGGATCCGTTGCGATTGCTCAGAAACCAGAGGAACTTTCCGTCGGGCGACCAGACCGGATTCCAGTCGATGGCCGGGTCGCTGGTCACGGCCACGGGCTTCTCGCCCGCAGCGAGGCCGCCGAGGGGAACCGTCCAGATGTCCCTTTGGCTGCCGTGGTAGGGAAGACCCCAGTAGGCGACGCGCAGACCGTGGGGCGAGACGTTCGCCTGCACGGCGTCGCCGGCGAAGAGACGCTTCGTGGCGCCCGTGGAGACATTCACCGTCCAGAGCTCGCTCGTGATCGAGCGCCCGTACGGACTCCACCCGATCTCCGTCGTATAGACGAGGCTCTTTCCGTCGGGCGTCCAGGCCGGATCATTGCCCTGGTTCGTGAGTCTGCGGACGTTCTCTCCGGTCGCACCCATGAGGAAGAGGCCTCCGCCTCCGCAGCCCGAGCCGTAGGCGATGAGATTCCCGTCCGTCGAGAAGGCCGGAGCGTAGCTGTCCTTGTCGCAGTCCGCCGTCAGGCTCGTCGGCTTGCGGCCGCCGGCGCGCTGCACCCAGATCTCGCTTCTTCCCGAAATCTGCCGCTCGAACGCCAGCTCCTTGCCGTCGGGGGAAAGGGAGGGGCCGGACTCGCTGCCTCCGAGGTTCGTCAGCCGGCCGTAGGTTGTCGTCGCGGAGGACTTGGACGTGCCCGCGGAGAATGCGCCGCGCCGTCCCGCGAAGTATGCCGCCGCGACGGCGAGGAGGGCGACGGCGGCGAGCGCGGCTCGCAACCGTCGGCCGTCCCCCCGAGACTTCAACGGCGCTGCCGTCACGCCCGAGCTCGTCGAGAACGATTCGAGCTCGAACGCGAGGTCGTGCGCGGAGCGCAGGCGCCGTTCGGGATTCTTCTCGAGGCAGTGGCGAAGGATCCGGTCGAGTCCCGGCGAGAGCGCCTGGCCGGTCACCGACAACTCCGGCGGGTCCTCCTTGAGGATCGCCGACATCGTGTCCGCGGCGGAATCCCCGTGGAACGCGCGCTTGCCGGACAGCATCTCGTAGAGGATTGCGCCGAGCGCGAAGATGTCGGAACGGTGGTCCGCCGGCCGGCCGCGGACCTGCTCGGGGGACATGTAGCCGAGGGTCCCGAGCACGACGCCCGGCTCGGTGCCAGGAGTCACGGTCGCGACGTTCGTCGCGCCTCCGGCAACCTCCGTTTGGGTGAGCTTCGCGAGGCCGAAATCCAGGATCTTCACGCGGCCGTCGCTCGTCACGAAGATATTCTCGGGCTTGAGGTCCCGATGCACGATGCCCTTCTCGTGGGCCGCCGCGAGGCCGTGCGCGATCTCGATCGCGTTCTCCACGGCCCGGCGCTGCGGGAGCTTCCCTCCGGCGAGCGCCATCCTCAGGGTCTCGCCTTCGAGCAACTCCTGGACGACGTAGGGCGCGCCGTCGTGGGAGCCGAAGTCATACACGGCCGTGATGTTCGGGTGGTTGAGCATCCCCGCCGCTTTGGCTTCCTGCTCGAAGCGGCGAAGTCGGTCGGGATCCTCGGAGATCGACGCAGGGAGGACCTTGATCGCGACGTCGCGCGCGAGCCGGGGATCGCGCGCTCGGTACACTTCTCCCATCCCCCCCGCGCCGAGAGGAGCGACGATCTCGTAAGGTCCGAGCTTCGTTCCGGCGGCCAGCGTCATCGAGCGTTCTCCTCCACCCGCTTTCGCCGGCGCTCGGCCAGGGCATACAGGACGAGCCCCGCGGCGAGGAATCCAAAGGAGCCGACGAAGACCTCGACGAAGAACCCCCGCTTGTTCGCCGTGTCGGCCGGCGGGATCAGCGCGAGGACGATCGCGACGGCCGTCGTCAGGAAGCCGAGCCCGTTCCAGAAGACGCTGCCCGCGCGCCCGCCCGGAACCGGCACCGCCTGGGGATTGCCGGCGATCTCGCGGCGGAGCCGGATTGCCGAGGCGAACATGTACAGGTACGGAATGAAGTAGACGATCAGGGTCGCGTTGACGAGCTTCAGATACGCGCCCTTGACCGTGTCTCCCTGCGTCGCCGCAACGATGAAGATCGCCGAGAACGCCGCCTGGAACGCCATCGCGAACCAGGGCGTCTTCCACCGCGGATGCGTCTTCGCGAAGATCGGCGGCAGATACCGGTCGAGGCCGCCGACGAAGAGCAGCCGTGCCGTCGCAATCAGCCAGGCGCCGACGCCGCCCAGCCCGGCGAGCGTCATGAGCAGCGCGACCGGCGCTCCGAGCCACGGGAGTCCCTGAGCCGCCCCGGCCTTGGTGATCGCCTGGTTGACGCCGGAGATGATCGAGATCTCGCTCTTCGGCAGCGCCCACAGGAGCGAGATCGTTCCCGTGAGGTAACAGGCGGCGATCGACAGGCCGGAGATCGTGATCGCGCGGGGAAACGTCCGGCAGGGATCGATGCACTCGTCGGCCATGGTGGGCGCGAGCTCGAGCCCCGCGAAGCCGAAGCAGAGGTTCGCGAAGAAGAGGATCGTCGGCAGCGCGGCGAAGTTCGGAATCAGCGACGCCGCCGGCATCGGCGTGGCGGAGCCCGAGCGGGAGAGGGCGAGCAGGCCGACAACCAGCAGCGCCGCCGACGGGAGCCACTGCGCGAGGCCGCCGATGTTCTGCACCCATTTGCCGGTCTTCATCCCCACGATGTTGAAGAAGAGCGCGATCGCGAGAAGGACGAGCGAAGCACCGGCGGCGTACATCGGGCTCTGCTCGAGCGCGGCGAAGCGCGTGCCGAAAACGTAGAGCGCGAAGACGACGGTCGAGAGCGTCAGGGTGGGGAAGTACGTGATGTTCGACGCCCAGTACAGCCAGCCCGCGAGGAACCCCTGCCGCTCGCCGAAGGCGCGCGTCGTCCAGACGTAGAGGCCGCCCTCCTGACGGGATCGCCGACGAAAGCGCGGTGACGGCGAAGCCCTGCGGGATGAAGAACACGAGGGCCGCGAGCACCCAGAGAAAGAGCGACGAGGGTCCGTTCGCCGCCGCGAGCGCGATCCAGCGCATGCCGACGATCGCGGCGACGTTGAAGAGGACGATGTCCCGGGTCTTGAGCGCACGCTCGAGGGCCATGGGGTCCTTTCGCGTCAGCGGATGCCGTCGATCACGTAGAGGTCGGAGGTTCCGGCGCGGCTGAATCCGTAGGCGTAGGACTTCCCGTCCGGCGTCATGAAAACGGGTCCGACCTCGATGATTCCCGCGCGCTCCGGCGGAGCGAGGCTGCGGACGGGCTCGCGCCCACCGGTCCCGACATCGACGCGGAGGATCTCGGCGGGGATGCTGCCGGAGACCGCGGCGAAGAGCGACTTTCCGTCAGAAGCCCAGCGAATCAGGTCGAGCTGCTTCGTGTTCGGGATCGTTCGCGCCGGCCCGCCGGCGGTCGGCAGGAGGAAGAGGTCCTCGGACCACTCGCCGTACGCAACGGCCCAGAGGCCATCGGGGGAGACGGCGCCGCGGTCGATTCCATAACCGCGGTCGGTGATCGCCCGCGGCCGGCCCTTGGGAATCTCCTGAACGTACAGCCGCCGCTCCTTCCCCGGCTCGGCAGCCTGCAGGAGGATGCGCTTTCCGTCGGGGAAGAACGCCCCGTCGCTGACCTCCTGAAACAACGGCTCTTCGATCGTGATCGGCGAGCCCGTCCCGGTCGGTTGCATGACGAAAGCGTTGCGGGCACCGGGGGAGTGGAGGATCACCCACTTGCCGTCCGGCGAGAGGCTCCCGGCCTTGCCATCTCCCAGCCGGATAGCCGGCGAGCCGTCGGTCAGGCGCAAATAGTGCGCCCCGGCCTGGCCGGCGGAGTCGCCGACTTCGTTGATGAGGATCGCTCGGCCGTCGTCCGATAGGCCCGCCAGCTTCGATTCGTCGAACCAGGAGAGATCGCGCTCGACCGTCTCGCCGGGGAAGAGCCCGAGAATCCCGGGCTGACTTCCGTAGCGCTCGACGAGGATGCGACCGTCCCGGGAGACGTCGTGGACGATCAGTCCGACCGGAGCGCTCGTCAGCGTTCGGACGCGCCCCGAGAGATCGACGGCTTGCAGTAGGAACTGGCCGCGCTCGCCGCGGTCGTCGAAAAAGATCTCGCTGCCGGAGGGCGACCAGGCGAGGCCCTGCCCGCGAATTCCCTTCGCGACGAGCGTCGCGGCCTTTCCGGCGAGATCGACCGTGACAAGAGCGTTGGTGCCGGCGCCATCCCGTTGGAAAATCGCGAATCGGTCTCCCTTCGGCGAGACACGCAGCATCCCGAATGCCATGGTCGGCGGCATAGATCACCTTTCCCGGGGGCAGCTCCAATCGATTCTTCCCTTCCGCGAAGCGAACGATGGCGATCTGCTTGCCGTCCGGCATCCATGCCGCCCGCTCGACATACTCGGCGATCGCGCGCGGCGCGCCGCCGCCGAGAGGCATCGTGGCGAGCGTGCCGGGTCCCGACGGGCCGCCCTGAAACCGCTCCCGCAACGAGATCGCGAGCTCTCCCGACGGCGAGATGGAAAGGAGGTCCGCGCTCTTCGAGCCAACGGGAGTGGACTCCGGGCCTTCGGGGCGCGTCGTGAAGATCTCGATCGGCCGTCCTTCCCACGAGGCGCCGTAGACGACGCTCCGGCCGTCCGGAGTGAAGCGGGCCGTCCCCACGTTGCCGCGGCGGAACGTGAGCCGCCGGTAGGTCGGCGTTGAAGGCGCGGCCGGCTTCCACAGGAAATGGCCGGCGGCGACGCCGGCCGCGATGGCCACGGCCGCGAGCAGTCCCGCGCGAACGAGGCCGATCGGCGGCGCCGGTCTGCGGAGTGCGCCGACGGCGCCCGCGGCGCTCGGCGATGAGATTCCGGTCAGCGCCTCGAGCGCGAAGGCGACGTCGTGGGCCGAGTGGAAGCGCTGCTCGGGATTCTTCTCGAGGCAGTGGCGCACGATGCGCTCGAGGCCGGGGGAAACCGCCTGGTTCGTGGCGGATAGGTCCGGCGGGTCCTCGCGCAGGATCGAAGACATCGTGTCCGCGGCGGAGTCGCCGTGGAAGGCGCGCTTGCCCGAGAGCATCTCGTAGAGGATCGCCCCGAAGGAGAAGATGTCGCTCCGCGCGTCGGCGGGTTTTCCGCGAACCTGCTCGGGCGCCATATAGCCGAGCGTGCCGAGGACGACACCGGGCTCCGTGCCCGCCGTCGCGGTGGGTAGGTTCGTCGCCTGCGAGCCCTCCTCCTGATGCGTGAGCTTGGCGAGTCCGAAGTCCAGGATCTTGAGGCGGCCGTCCTTCGTGACGAAGAGGTTCTCGGGCTTCAGGTCCCGGTGAACGATCCCCTTCTCGTGCGCCGCCGCGAGCCCGTGCGCGATTTGCAGCGCATAGTCCGTCGCGCGGCGCGCGGAGAGCCGGCCGCCGGCGAGGGCGGAACGCAGAGTCTCTCCTTCGAGGAGCTCGGAGACGACGTACGGAGCGCCGTCCCTTTCGTTTGCTCCGATGTCGTAGACCGCCGTGATGTTGGGATGGTTCAGGATCCCGGCGGCGCGGGCCTCCTGCTCGAAGCGGCGCAGGCGATCGGCGTCCGCGGAGAACGACGACGGCAGGACCTTGATCGCGACCTCGCGGCCGAGGCGCGGATCCTTCGCGCGATACACCTCCCCCATTCCTCCGGCGCCGATCGGCGCGAGGATTTCGTATGGACCGAGATGCGATCCCGGCGAAAGGGCCATCGGCGCTGTGTCCTTGCCGGGAATTCTACTGTGGGCTGCGCGGAGAACGACCGGCCTGCGGTCGGGAAGTTCGCTAGTGCACGCCCTTCGCCGGATCCCAGGAGCCCTGCTGCTTCCGGACGTAGAGGATCTGCCCCGTGTGGTACGCGTTGTGCGCGCTGATGTGCGCGATCGTCGAGGCGAACTTCTGCAGCGTGGCGTCGTCCGCCGCCGCAACCGCTTTCTCCCAACCGGTCATCACGGCGTCGAGCTCGCGCACCGAGGCGTCCCAATTTCCCTTGTTGACCATCTGGAACGTGTCGTCGTTCTTGCCGCTGTAAGCGGGAGCTTTCTCGCCCTTGAGCGTGGCGAGCTGCTGCTTGTCCCAGAAGAGCAGATGGCTGACGAGCTCCGCGACCGAGTGGTCTCCATTGCCCGGCTTCCAGAACGCCTGCTCCGCGGTCAGGCCCGCGACGGCCTGCTTGGCGGGAACGAACCAGTCCTGGACGTCGTGCGTGTATTTCAACTGTTCGAGGAGGATCGACTTCAGCGTCGGTGGCGGAGGAGCGGGCGTCTGCGGAACGACGAGGTTGGGTCCGAGGACGAGGGCGGCGATCATCAATCGGTTCATACGGCTCCTTCGTATTCGATGTGCGGCGGTCGCGCAGAAGCGTCGCCTTCCGGGCGGCCGTTCGCAATATCCACATCGTGCAGCGCGCGCATGACCACTCCGAGGCTCAAAGGTCCTTCCGATAGCACCGAATCAACGCCGCCTCGTCGAATCCGGCGGCCCGGTGAGCGGCCCGGCTGATCTCGTTGCCCGCCTCCGAGTCGGAAGCGAGCTCCGCGCAGCCCTGCGTGCGCGCCCAGTCCTCAACGGCCTCGACGAGTCGTCTTCCGACGCCCCGCCTCCGAGCGTCCGGGATCACGAACCAGCCCTCGAGGTATGCGACGCGATCGGTCCGGCAGCCCTCCGCGGTCGGCCGGATCGAGAGCTCGGCGAAGCCGACCGGACTGCCGGACGGATCTTCGGCAATCAGAACCGCGAGCGGCTCGCGCGCGCCGCCGGCGAAGAACTCCTCGATCTCCCCGGCGTGCTCCGCGGCCGAGCCCTCGGGCCAGAGGGCCCCGCGCATGCGCAGCCACGCGGCGGCGTCGGATCGGGCGGCGGGGCGAATGCGCGTCGCCGGCCGGGTCACGGCACGGGAACGAGCGGTCGCGCGATGATCGCCGGCTTCGGCGCCAGGTCCTTCGGGTCCTTCGCGATCTTCGCGAGCAGGTCCTTGATCGCGTAGTCGATCTGCGCGTCCTTGCCGGAGAGAAAGCCGTCGGGCGGCAGATCGAGGACGACGTCCGGATCGACGCCGTGCCCTTCGATGAGCCACACCCTGCCCTTGGGATCCCAACCGCCGCCCTCGGGCTGCGTCGTGAGGCCGCCGTCGCGGAACGTCTTGTCGCCGCGGATGCCGACCCAGCCTCCCCACGTTCGCGTGCCGACGACGGGCCCGAGCCCGAAGTCCTTGAACCCCTGCGCGAGGGTCTCGCAATCGCTGCCTCCCTGCCGGTTGATGAGGCAGACCATGTAGCCGTGGAACGCGCGGTCGGGCGTCGTCGAGAGGAGCCCGCGCCGCGAGGAGCCGACGGCGAGCATCTTGCGGTCGAGGTGCGCGAGGATCATCGGCGCCACGAACCCGCCGTGGTTCCAGCGGTCGTCCACGATGAGGGCGCGCTTGTTCCACTGCGGCGGGAAGTCGCGCGAGAACTGCTTCAGCCCGAGGCCGCCCATGTCGTAGAGGTGGAGATAGCCGATCTGTCCGTTGGAGGCCTTGTCCACGTACGCGCGCGTCTCGCGGATCCAGTCGGCATAGCGGATGCGCGTGTCCGTCGCGACCGTCTTGACGACGATGCGGCGAGCGCCGTCGAGCTTCGGCGCGTCGTTGATCGAGAGCTCGACCTCCTGCTCGGCGCGATTCGCGAGCCGCGCCAGGTAGTCCTGATTCTTCTGGAGCGGCACGCCGTCGATCGCGACGAGCCACTGACCCGACCTGACGCGCAGGTCCGCGCGCGCGAGCGGCGAGCTCCACTCGGGATCCGGATAGTCGCCGCGGTAGATCTTCTTGATCTGCCAGAACCCGGTCGCCGGGTCCGGGTCGAGGTCCGCCGCGAGCAGGCCGATGCCGACCGACTTGCCGCGCCGGACGTCGCCGCCGAAGTGGTAGGCGTGGCCGACCGAGAGCTCGCCCAGCATCTCGCCCAGCATGTCCTCGAGGTCGTCGCGCGTCGCCATGCGGTCGGCGAGCGCCCCGTACTGCTTCCAGACGCCCGGCCAGTCGACGCCGTGCATTGACGGGTCGTAGAAGAAGTCGCGCTGCAGGCGCCACGCCTCGCGCAGCATCTGCTTCCACTCCTCGCGCGGGTTGACCTTGAGCGACCAGCCCGAGAGATCGATCTTCGAGTCGTCCGCCTCGCCGGGCTCGGGCTTGGGGAGGCTCGTTGCGTCGGCCGCGATTCGCGTGAAGCCTTCCTTCGTCTGGAAGACGAGGACCTTGCGGTCGCCCGAGAGGTCGTATCCGATGACGCCCGGCGAGAGGGTCGAGAGCTTCTCCTTCTCGAGGTCGTAAGTCTGCAGCGTCCCGCCGCGCGGACCGCCGTCGGCGCCGTCTTCGGGCGGCTGCATGCCGCGGTTCTCGAAGGAGACCCAGTGGAGCCGGCCGGGGCTCGACGAGAGCGCGTCGTAGTTTCCGGGAGCCACGGGGACCTGCACGAGGCGGTCGGCGATCCCGTCGAAGTCGATGCGAATGGGTGAAACCTTCTCGGCGTCCTTCTCGGCGTCGGTCTTCGCTTTGCTTTTGTCCTTGTCCTTCGCGTCGTCGGCGGCCTTCTTCTCGTCCTTCGGATCGCTGTCGCCACGCGCCGCGAACGGCAGCGCCGTGTCGGCCTGCAGCGCGACGACGACCGGCAGCGTCGCCTGGTTCACGATGAAGCGGGCCTCCCAGCGGTCGAGGTAGGGATTCACGAACCGGTCGGACAGGTAATAGAGAAACTTGCCCTTCGGGTCCCAGGCGGCGGACGAGGAGTTCACCATCGGGTCGGAGATCGGGTGCGCCGTCTTCGTCTGGCCGTCCCAGACGCGGACCTGCGTGAACTCGTTCGTCAGCGGGGCCGAGTAGGCGAGATACCGGCTGTCGGGCGACCACGCGTACTGCGTCGTCTCCCAGTCCGTCGTGTCGACGGGCGTCGTCGCACCGGTCGCGACGTCGGTCACCGCGAGGCGCAGCGTCATGTCGGACCAGGCGAGCTTCTTGCCGTCCGGAGAGAAGACGGGGCTGAAATGCCAGCCCGGATCCACCTTGCCCAGCTGCCGCGACGGCGCGCTGTTGTCCGACGAAAAGAGGAGGAGCTGCTCCTCGCCTTCCACCTCGGACCAGGCGGCGACCCACTTGCCGTCGGGCGAGAAGACGGGATCCTTGGTCCGCGCGAGGCTCGACTCGGTCAGGCGCCGGACGAGGCCCTTTTTCTTCGTGCGCGTCACGAAGAGGTCGCCGCGCGTCTCGATCGCGATGCGCTCGCCGTCCCTGGAGATCGAGAAGCTGCCGATGTTCGCCTTCGGGTCCACGAAGCGCTCGCGCACCTGCAGCCGGTCGCTCGGCAGCTGGACCGGCACGAGCGCGTTCTTGCCGGCGGCGATGTCGTAGAGCCAGAGGTCGGCGGCGTGCTGGTAGACGATCTTGCCGTCGCCCATCGAAGGCCAGCGCACGTCGTAGTCGGTGAAGTTCGTCAGCCGCTTCACGTCGGAGCCGTCCGGCTTCATCGAGGCCAGGTTCGGGCGCCCCCAGCGGTCCGTCACGAAGTAGATGCGGCCGTCGGTGGACCACATCGGGAAGGCGCTCTTGCCGTCGTAGGAGGTGCCCTGGTCGAACGCGAGGGGAGACAGCGAGCCGACGTAAATCTTCTCGGCCTCACCGCCCTTGTAGCGCTTCCAGTTGTGGAACTCGAGGCCCATCTTCTGGAGGGCGAGCCGCGATCCGCCCGGCTCGAAGGAGAGCCACGCGGCGGGCTCGAGCGGGATCATCTTCGGGATTCCGCCGGCGGGATCGACGGTGTAGACGCGGAAGTCGGCGTGCGGATGGTCGCGGCGGCTGCGGAAGAGGATCTTCCCGTCGGGCGTCCAGCCGATTGTCTGGTCCGGCATCGGGTGGAAGGTCAGCCGCCGCGGCTCGCCGCCGGACGTCGGCATGACGTACGCCTCGTCGTTTCCGTCGTACTGGGCCGTGAAAGCCACGAGCTTGCCGTCGGCGGAGATGCGCGGGAACTTCTCGTCGCCCTCGTGCGCGGTCATGCGCTCCGCGACGCCGCCGGCGGCCGGGACGCGCCAGAGGTCGCCCTCCGAGGCGAAGACGATGACGCCGCCTCCGATCGACGGGTAGCGATAGAAGCCGTCGGGAACGGCGTCGGCCGCGGCCCGGCGGGTGAAGAGCAGTCCGGCGATCGCCGCGGCGGCGCAGAAGGAAGCCCTCTTCATGGGTGTTTTTCTCCTCGCGGAGTCTACGTTCGGACGGCGCGCCGGGTTTCGTGATCTTGCGTGGGAAAGGGCCGGAGAGGCCCAACGGAGGGCTCAGCCGCCCGCGGCGGGTCCCGGGCGGCCGATTTCCATTAGGCTCGGAGCGGCTTTTCGAACATGAAGGAGGTCTCCCGATGATGCGTCCTCTGGCGGTCCTGCTCGGCGTGTCCCTTCTCGCGGCGGCGCCGTCCGGCGCGGAGGAGGTCACGGCGATCCGCGCCGGTGTCCTGATCGACGGGAAATCCTCGGCGCCGCGGCGCGACCAGGTGATCGTGATCCGCGGCCATCGGATCGAAGCCGTCGGCGACGCCGCCTCGACGCGGATCCCGGACGGCGCGCGCGTCGTGGACCTCTCGCGGGCGACGGTGCTGCCCGGGCTCATCGACTGCCACACGCACATCTTTCTTCAGGGCGAGGATCCGGCCGAGGGCGGCTACGACGCGCAGCTGCTCAAGCAGGGCATCGCGTTCCGGGCGGTGCGCGCCGGTGTCGCCGCGCGTCGCGCGCTCGAGCAGGGCTTCACCACGATCCGCGACGTCGAGACCGAAGGCGCGGGCTACGGCGACGTCGGGATCAAGCAGGCGATCGAGGGCGGCTACATTCCGGGGCCGCGCATGTTCGTGGTGACTCGCGCGATCTCGACGACCGGCGGCTATCCGCTCGAAGGCTATGCGCCGGAAGTCGTCGTGCCGAAGGGCGCGCAGCTCGTGGACGGTCCGGTCGAGGCGCGCAAGGCCGCGCGCGAGCAGCTCGACAACGGCGCGGACTGGATCAAGCTCTACATGACGCATCGCTCGTGGGTGGACAAGCAGGGCAATCTCGTCTCGCAGCCGACGCTGACGCTCGAGGAGATCAAGGCCATCGTGGACGAGGCGCACGGCTGGGGCAAAAAGGTCGCGTGTCATGCCTACAACGGCGTGGGGCTTCATCGTGGGCTCGACGGCGGCTGCGATTCGATCGAGCACGGGCTGGAGCTCGACGACGCCGCGGTCGCGCAGATGGTGCGGCAGGGCACGTGGCTCGTGCCGACGATGAACGTCTATTACGACCACTGGGCGCCCGAGGGCACGCCGCAGGGCACGCTCGACCGCAAGCGCGCCGCCGTGCACGGGCCGTCCCTCCGAAAGGCGGTGCAGGCCGGCGTGAAGATCGCGTTCGGAACCGACGTCGGCGGATTTTCGTGGAGCGACCCCATTGCCGCCGAGTTCCCGCGCCTCGTCGAGTTCGGCATGACGCCGATGGGCGCGATCCAGTCGGCGACCTCGAAGGCCGCCGAGCTCCTCGGAATGGCCGGAGAGGCGGGAGTGATCGCTCCGGGCGCCTACGCCGACGTCGTCGCGGTGTCCGGCGATCCGCTCCAGGACGTGAAGGTCCTCGAGCACGTGGGGTTCGTCATGAAGGACGGCGCCGTGTTCAAGAACGAGATGCGGTAGGGGACCGGGCCGCCGGAAGATGGGCGGCCACGAGGGCCGCCCCTACGACACACGGTGGTGTAGGGGCGGGGCTTGCCCCCGCCCGATCAGCCGATCTCCTACCGCAGCTTCGGCTCGAAGTAGCCCGTCCGCACGAAGACGTCGGTGCCGCGCCGCGAGACCTTGACCTTCAGGGCGTGGTATCGGCCGGGCGTTCCGGACGACCGGGGAGCGAAGTTGAGCAGATACATCCCGCGCGTCTCCTGCAGCAACTGGTCGAGCAGCGGCGTGTAGTCGTTGGAATCCATCAGCAGCTTGCCGCCCGTGCCGCGCGCGATCGTCGCGAGCGACTCGCGCGTCCGCCCGAACGGCCCGACCCGTTTGTCGAGACTCTGCGCGATGTCCGCCGCGACGCCCCCGACGTCGATCGCATAGATCACGGTGTCGTGCTGCCGGCACTGCTTGGTCATGGAATCGAGCTCGGCGCGCAGGCTCGTGTCGCCGAAGGTGTCGGTGTCGCCCCAGGGATCCGTCTTCAGGTCGCGAGGTCCGGTCGGCATCTGCGTGGACCCCGACAGGAGCTCCGGCTCGAAGCCGTGCGAGAAGAGGACCACGTACTTGCGCCCCGGAACGATCTCCATGCCCTCCGCCAGCTTCCCGAGCTGGCTGATCTGGCGCGCGGCGAGCTGGCGGCGGTAGCGGGAGTGATCCTGCGCGAGGCTCGTCCGGATGTCCTGCGGGATCGCCGCGCTGGCGTTCTCGGACGGAGGCGTCGTGCGGTCCCACCCGTCGCTCGACGCCTCGCGTTCGAGGATCTCGACGAGCCGCGCGCGGTCGGGCGTGAATTTCTGGAGCAGCGATACGCCGCCGCCCGCCGACATCACGGCGATCGCCGCCGCGTCGAGCGCGCCCATCTGGCCGCGCACGAATCGCGCGGCGGCCGCCAGCGCCCGCTGGATCTCGGCCTGGGTGGCGAAGGTCTGATCGAAGACGAGCATGTACTTCCGCACTCCGGCGGCGCTCGAGAGCTCCGGAGCGGGATCCGCCGCGGCGATGTCGGCTGCCTCGAGTATTCGGCCGGGATACACGAGAACGTCCACGGAATCGAGGGTGACGGTCTTCCCGTCCTCGCGCACGTCGAAGTCCGCGGCCGTGAGATCCGGCACGAAGCGGCCCTTGTCGTCCAAGACGGTCGCGGGAATCTGCACGAGCGTCACGCGGACGTTTTCGCTCGCCGCGGGAGTCGGCGGCGGAGCGGGCGACTGGGCGCTCGCCGACGCGGACAGCGCCATCGCGAGCGGGGTCGTGAGCATGAGACGCGAGAGCGTCATGATCCTGCGGGCCACGGGTTCGGGGTGTCCTGTCGCTATCCTACGCCGGGTGTCGCCGCCGCCTCGGGGGCCTCGACAAGCGGCGTCACGAAGTGTATGAGGATCGACATCGGGAGGATCGAATGATCGAGCTCCTCGTCAACGGGAAACGGCACGTCCTGAACGTCCGGCCCGACACGCCGCTCCTGTGGGTCCTGCGGGAAGACCTCGGCCTGACGGGCGCGAAGTACGGCTGCGGGATGGCCCTGTGCGGCGCGTGCACCGTGCACGTGGACGGTCAGGCCCGCCGTTCCTGCGTCGCGCCGGTCTCCTCCGTCCAGGGGAAGGCGATCACGACGATCGAGGGGCTTCCCGATGGGCCCTGGCGGGTCGTCGAGGAAGCGTGGGTCGCCGAGGACGTCCCGCAATGCGGCTACTGCCAGCCCGGGCAGGTGATGGCGGCGGCGGCGCTCCTGAAGGCGCGTCCGCGCCCGAGCGACGAGGACATCGACGCGGCGATGTCCGGGAACGTCTGCCGCTGCGGCACCTACCAGCGCATCCGCGCCGCGATCCACCGAGCGGCCGGGCCGGCCGAGAAGAACGAGAAGAAATCATGAGCGCGCTCCGAGGCCTCGATCGCCGGACGTTCCTGAAGACCTCGACGGGACTCGTCATCGGCTTCACGATCGCGCCGCGTTCGGCGTTGCTGCGCGCGCAGACGGCCGCGGGCGCGCCGAAGCCTCTGCCCGATCCCAATGCCTTCCTGCGCATCGGCTCGGACGACAGCGTGACGGTGCTGCTCGCGCACTCCGAGATGGGGCAGGGCGTCTGGACGACGCTGCCCATGCTCGTCGCCGAGGAGCTCGGGTGCGACTGGTCGAAGGTCCGCGTCGAGCACGCGCCCGCGGCGCCGGCGTACTTCCACACGGCCTACGGGATGCAGATGACGGGCGGGTCCACGTCGACCTGGTCGGAGTACGACCGCTATCGCCAGGTGGGCGCGGTCGCGCGCGAGATGTTGATCGCCGCCGCGGCCGAGCGCTGGAAGGTCGGTCCCGGAACGTGCCGTGCGGAGAGCGGCTCCGTCGTCTCCGGCGACCGCAAGGCGACCTTTGGGCAGCTCGCAGCCGCGGCGCAGAAGCGCACGCCGCCCACGGCCGTGAAGCTCAAGGATCCGAAGGACTGGACGATCCTGGGCAAGCCCACGCGCCGCCTCGACGCCGCGGACAAGGCCTCGGGCCGCGCCGGGTTCGGCATCGACGTCCAGCTTCCGGGACTCCTGACCGCGCTCGTCGCCCGCGCTCCGGTCTTTGGCGCGAGCGTCAAGAGCTTCCGCGCCGACAAGGCGAAATCGGTGGAAGGAGTTCGCGCGGTCGTGCAGGTTCCCTCCGGGATCGCGGTCGTCGCCGACCGGTTCTATTCGGCCAAGCTCGGCCGCGACGCGCTCGAGATCGAATGGGATCTCGGTCCGGGACGCGACCTCTCGACCGACAAGATGCGCGCGCAATACCGGGCGCTCGCGCAGACGCCGGGAGCCCAGGCCGCGGCGGCCGGGGACCTCGAAGCCGGATTTCGGTCCGCGGCGAAGACGCTCGAGGCCGAGTACGAGGTTCCGTTTCTCGCGCACGCCACGATGGAGCCGCAGAACTGCACGGTGCGTCTCTCGGACGGGAAGTGCGAGATCTGGGCCGGCACCCAGTTTCAGACGATGGACCAGAAGATCGCGGCCGAGATCGCCGGCTTGAAGCCCGAGCAGGTCGAGATCCACACGCCGTTTCTGGGAGGCGGATTCGGCCGGCGCGCCACGCCGGAGAGCCAGGTCGTGGCCGAGGCCGTGCACGTGGCCAAGGCGGCCGGCGCTCCGGTGAAGGTCGTCTGGACGCGCGAGGACGACATGCGCGGCGGGTACTACCGCCCCATGTGGTTCCAGCGATTGAAGGTCGGCGTAGATGCCGCGGGCTCGCCGGTCGCCTGGCAGCAGACGGTCGTCGGCCAATCCATCATGGACGGGACGTTCTTCGCCCCCATGATGATCAAGGACGGCGTGGACGGGACCTCGGTCGAAGGGGCCGCGGATTCGCCCTACGTCAAGGGGACGCCGAATCACCGCCTCGGGCTCCATTCGCCGAAGACCCCGATCACGGTGCTCTGGTGGCGCTCGGTGGGGAACGTCCACACGGCTTTCGCCGCGGAAAGCATGGTCGACGAGCTCGCGCACGCCGCCGGGCAGGATCCGCTCGCGTACCGGCGGCGGCTGCTCAAGGACCATCCGCGGCATTTGGGCGCCCTGAACCTCGCGGCCGAGAAAGCGGGCTGGGGGCACCCCCTTCCTTCCGGCCGCTTCCAGGGCATTGCCGTGCACGAGTCCTTCGGAAGCTTCGTGGCGGAGGTCGCGGAGGTGTCGGTCGCCGGAGAACGGCTTCGCGTCCATCGCGTCGTCTGCGCGATCGACTGCGGCGTCTGCATCAATCCCGCCGGAGTGGCGGCGCAGATGGAGGGAGGAATCATTTTTGGATTGACGGCGGCGCTCCACGGGGAGCTGACCTTCCGGGACGGGCGGCTCGAGCAGTCGAACTTCCACGACTATCCGATGGTGCGGATGCGCGAGGCGCCGCCCGTCGAAGTTCACATCGTCCCGAGCGCGGAAAAGTCGGGCGGCGCCGGAGAGCCGGGCGTCCCGCCGATCGCTCCGGCGGTCGCCAACGCGGTCTTCGCGGCGACGGGCAAGCGGCTGCGCCGCCTCCCGTTCCAGCTGGCGTGAGAGGACGACGCTCATGAGGAACCTTCGCTCTTCCTTCGCCGCGCTCGCGATCGCCGCCGCCTTCTCGCTCGCGCTCGCGCCGAGCCGCGCCCCGGAGTCGGAGGGGCTCGCGGCCTTCGAAACCGTGCGGGCGGTGCTTCAGCATCCCCGCTGCCAGAACTGCCACATTCCCGGGGATGCCCCCCTGCAGTTCGACGACGGACGGATCCACGCGCAGGAGGTGCTCCGCGGGCCGGAGGGAGAGGGAGCGCCGGGCCTGCCCTGCGCCACCTGCCATGGCGCGGCGAACCCGCCGGCGAGCTGGGGGCCGCACATACCTCCCGGGGCGCCGAACTGGCACCTGCCGCCGCCCGAGAGAAAAATGGTCTTCATCGGCCTCTCGAGCGGGGATCTGTGCCGGCGCTTGAAGGACGAAGACGAGAACGGCGGCATGAGTCTCGACGCGCTCGTCCGCCACGTCCGCGACGACCAGCTCGTTCTGTGGGGCTGGAGCCCGGGCGCCGGGCGCGCCGCCGTGCCGATCCCGCACGACGAGTTCGTCGCGAAGTTCAAGACCTGGGTCGCGGCCGGCGCCCCCTGTCCGGCGCCGTAAGGGCGTCTACTTTCCGGGCGCCGCCGCGGCCTTCGCGAAATCTCCCGCCTTCACGACGGTGAAGCGGGACGGGTCGAGGCGCTTTCGCATCGCCGCGCCGATCTCCTCGGGCGTCAGGCCCGCGAGCTTCTTCTCGATCTCCGCGTCCCAGGCGAGCGTGCGGCCGAGGTAGAGGTCGATGGCGAGCGTGTGCGCGAGCGCGCCGTCCTGGGCGCGGCTGACCTGGCGCGACTGGAGGAGGCCCTTCTTCGCCTCGGCGACCTCGGCGGCGGTGAACCCGTCCTTCAGGGCACGGTCCACTTCTTCGTGGAACGCCTGCTCGAGCTTGGCCGCGTTCTGCGGGGCGTAGATCGCGTAGGCGACGAGGCTGCCCGATTTGTCGAGCGGCGAGGCCGTGAACTGCGATCCGACGCCGTAGGAGAGACCCTCTTTCTGGCGGATCCGCGTCGCGAGGCGCGAGTTCAGGAAGCCGCCGCCGAGGATGTAGTTGCCGAGCACGAGCGCCGGGTAGTCCGGATCGTCGTCGCGGATCTCGAGATTCTCGCCGGCCATGAAGAAGGCGTTCGCCTTGTCCGGAGTCTGCAGGGTCTGATGGTCCGCGGCGATCTCGTGGTACGGGCGCGCCACGCGCTCGAAGCTCCGCGGGCTCTTCCAGTCGCCGAGGAGCTTGTTCGCGAGCGCGAGCGTCTCCTTCGGGTCGAAGTCGCCGACGACCGCGAGCTCGCCGACGGAGGCCCCGTAGTAGTCGGCGTAGAACTTCTTCGCGTCCTCGAGGGTGGCCTGCTTGTAGCTCGCGAGCGCCTCATCGGGCGTCTCGACGTAGCGCACGTCGCCCTTCGGATACGGGTTCAGGTGCCGGTTGAAGGCGGTCGCTCCGACGGAGTCGGGCTCGCTCTTCTGCTGCTCGATCGCGGTGTAGTTCTCCTGCTTCAGCTGCTCGAACTCACCGTCCGGCCACGCCGGCTGGCGCAGCGCCTCCGCCACGAGCGTGAGGACGGCCGGCAGGTTCTCGCGGATCGTTTCGAGAGACACCGCCACCTGGGTCGGCCCGCCCGCGAGCGCGACGCGGGCCTTCAGGCGGTCGAACTCGTCCTTCAGCTGCTGGCGCGTGTGCCTGGCCGTGCCGCGGAGCAGCATGTCGGCGGCGAGGTCGGCGGCGGCCGATTTTCCGACGAGGCTCTTCTCGTCGCCGAAGCGCAGCGTCAGCGACGCGACGACGGTCCCGCCGCGCGTCTTCTTGGGGAGGAGCGCCACGGGGAGCCCGCTCTCGAGCTTCGTGCGGGTCGTGCGCGACTCGATGTTGGCGGGCGAGGGATCGAAGGCCTCGCCCTGCGCCACCGTGGCCTCGCCCTTGTAGTCCTTGAGGATCGCCGCGACGTCCGGCGAGGCGGGCACGTCGGAGCGGTCGGGCTTCGCGGTCGGGATGAAGAGACCGATGGTGCGGTTGGACGGCTTGAGGTAGGCCGCGGCGACCCGCTGCACGTCCTCGGCGGTCAGCTTCTTGACGCGGTCGCGATTGAGGAAAAAGAGCCGCCAGTCGCCCGCGCCGATCCACTCGGAGAGCTCGAGCCCGACACGGTCGGCGGAGTTGAGGGTGAGATCGATGTTCTTGAGGATCTCCGTGCGGGCGCGCTCGACCTCCTCCTTCGTGATGGGTGTCGTCGAGACCGCGTCGATCGTAGCGAGCATCGTCTTCTGGGCGTCCTCGAGGGAGGCGTCCTTCGGCACCTGCGCCTGGAACATCAGGAAGCCGGGATCGTGGAGGAAAAGGAAATAGTCGTCGACCGACGTCGCCTTCTTCGTCTCGACGAGCGCCTTGTAGAGGCGGCCCGACGGCGTGTCCGCCATGACCTGTCCGAGCAGGTCCACCGCGGCGGAATCCGGATGCGGTCCCGAGGGCACGTGGTACGCCACCGCGAGCGCCTGCACCTCGCCGACGCGCCGCAGCGTGACCGAGCGCTCGCCGTCCTGCGTCGGCTCGATCGTGTAGGTCTTCTGAATCACGCGCGACGGCCGCGGCACGGCGCCGAAGATGCGGTTGATGCGCGTGAGCGTCTTCTCTTCGTCGAAGCGGCCGGCCACGAGCAGGTAGGCGTCGTCCGGCTGGTAATAGTTCCGCCAGAAGGCCTGCAGCCGATCGATCGGCACGTTTTCGAGATCCGCGCGCGCGCCGATCGTGTCCTTGCCGTAGTTGTGCCAGAGATACGCCGTCGAGAGGACGCGCTGGCTCAAGACGCTCTCGGGATCGTTCTCGCCCTCCTCGAGCTCGTTGCGCACGACGGTCATCTCGCTGTCGAGGTCCTTCTTCGCGATGAAGGAATGGACCATGCGGTCGGCCTCGAGCTCGAGCGCCCAGTTCAGGTTCTCTTCGCTCGCGGGAAACGTCTCGTAATAGTTGGTCCGGTCGTACCAGGTCGTGCCGTTGGCGCGGCCGCCGTGGGAGGCGAGGTCCTGCGGGATGTTCGGATGCTTCGGCGTGCCCTTAAACATCAGGTGCTCGAGCAGGTGCGCCATGCCCGTCTCGCCGTAGCTCTCGTTGCGCGAGCCGACGAGGTAGGTGATGTTGACCGTCACGGTCGCCTTCGTCGGGTCGGGGAAGAGCAGGACGTGGAGGCCGTTGCCGAGGGTGTACTCCGTGATGCCCTCGACGGAGGTGACGCGCACGGGCGCGGGCGGGGCCGCCGCGGGCTTCGACGCCGGCTTGGACGGATCCGCGGAAAGCCGCGCCGCGAGCGCCAGAGCCGCGACGGCGACGAAAATTCTGGGGGTCGGTCTTCGAATCCCGCTCATGCGGATCCTCCGTCGGGGACCTCGCGGACCGCGCCGCGGGCCCCGAAAACTCGCGTTACAACGCGCCCGGCCGTGCGGTGATTCCGGGCGCCGCGGCACTCACCGGGAATAGCTGATCCGGTAGATCGCGCCAGCCGCGTCGTCGGACACGAGGAGCGCTCCGTCGGGCGCCACGAGGACGTCCACGGGACGCCCCCAGGCGGAGTGGCCGGAAAGCCAGCCTTCGGCAAACGTTTCGTACTTCGCGGCGCGTCCTCCCTCGAGCCGGACGAGAGAGACGCGGTACCCGATCTTCGTGCTCCGGTTCCAGGACCCGTGCTCGGCGATGAAGATCTGGTTGCGGTACTCGGGCGGGAACATCGCGCCCGTGTAGAAGCGCATGCCGAGCGCCGCGACGTGCGGGCCCAGGGTGATCGCCGGCGGCGTGAAATCCTTGCAGGGGCGCTTGGATCCGAACTCCGGATCGGAGATGTCGCCGCCGTGGCAGTACGGGTAGCCGAAGTGGAGGCCCGGGCGCGGCGCCGTGTCGAGCTCGTCGGGCGGACGGTTGTCGCCCAGCCAGTCGCGGCCGTTGTCCGTGAACCAGAGCGCGTGCGTCTCCGGATGCCAGTCGAAGCCGACGGTGTTGCGGACGCCGGAGGCGAAGAGCTCGCGCGCGGAGCCGTCCGGCTTCATCCGGTGGATCGCGGCGTAGACCGGATCCTTCGACTCGCAGATGTTGCAGGGCGCCCCGACCGGCACGTAGAGCCAGCCGTCCGGGCCGAACGCGATGAACTTCCAGCCGTGGTGCGTGTCCTTCGGAAAATCGTCGCGCACGACGGCCGGCTTGCCGGGACTGTCGAGATGCGACTCGATCGCGTCGAATCGAAGGATCCGCGAGATCTCGGCCACGTAGAGCGCGCCGTCGCGGATCGCGACGCCGTTGGGAGTGTCGAGGCCTTTCGCGAGCGTGACGACCTCGCCGCCGCGCTCCGGCGTCCCGCGGCGCACGGCGTAGACTTCGTGCTCGCGAGTCCCGACGAAGAGTGTGCCGCCCGGCGCGAGCGCCATCGAGCGCGCGTGCGGGACGCGCGCGTAGAGCGCGATGCGGAAGCCGGGCGGGAGCTTGATCCGCTCGAGCGGAAGCGTCGCCTCTCCCGCGGCGTCCCGCCCCGCCGCCAGGACCGACGCGGCGAGGACGAGCGCGCGAAGGCTCCGCCCCGGGGTCACGGCTCCGCTACGAGTCGATCCCGACCATCTTCAGGATGAACGCGTAGTCGAAGGCCGCCTCTTTCAGGCGGTCGTAGCGTCCCGACGAACCGCCGTGGCCGCCGGCCATGTTGATCTTGAAGATGAGGGGGTTCTTGTCGGTCTTCGTCGCCCGGAGCTTCGCGACGTACTTGGCCGGCTCCCAGTACATGACCTGGCTGTCGTCGAAGGAGGTCTTGACGAGCATCGTCGGATAGTCCTTCGCGGCGACGTTGTCGTACGGGCTGTAGGTCTTCATGTAGGCGTACTGCTCGGGGATCTTGGGGTTGCCCCACTCCTCGAACTCGCCGACGGTCAGCGGGAGCGACTCGTCGAGCATCGTGTTGATGACGTCCACGAACGGGACGTGATTGACGACGGCGCGGAAGAGATCCGGCCGCATGTTGACGACCGCGCCCATGAGGAGTCCGCCGGCGCTGCCGCCCTCGATGACGAGCTTGTCTTTCGTCGTGTACTTGTCGGCGATCAGGGCCTCGGCACAGGCGATGAAGTCGGTGAAGGTGTTCTTCTTCGACATCATCTTCCCCTGGTCGTGCCACTTCTTGCCCAGTTCGCCGCCGCCGCGGATGTGTCCGATCACGTACACCATGCCGCGGTCGAGGAGGCTGACGCGGTTGGAGTTGAAGGTGGCCCAATTGGTCGAGCCGTACGACCCGTAGCCGTAGAGGAGCGTCGGTGCGGGGCCCTTGTCGAGCGCGCCCTTGCGGTAGACGACCGACATCGGGACCTTCGTGCCGTCCGACGCCGTCGCGTAGCGGCGCTCCGCCTTGTACTGGTTCGGGTCGTAGCCGCCGAGGACCTCCGTCCGCTTCAAGAGGGTGCTCTTCCGCGAGACCAGGTCGTAGTCGTACACGGAAGACGGCGTCGTGAGCGACTGATAGTTGTAGCGGACGGTCTTCGTATCCCACTCGAAGTTGCTCGTCGGAAACGCCGCGTAGACGGCCTCGGGGAACTGGATGCGGTGGGACTCGCCGGAGGGCAGGCTCGTGATCCGGATCTGCGGCAGGCCGTCCTCGCGCTCCGAGAGGAGCATGAAATCGCGGAAGAGCTCCAGGCCGGAGACCATGACGTTCTCGCGGCACGGCACGACTTCCTTCCAGTTCTCGCGGCGCGGATCGGCGAGCGGCGCCTTGACGACGCGGAAGTTGCGGCAGCCACCGCTGTTCGTGCGCAGATACAGCGTGTCGCCCCAGGGCTCGACCGCGTACTCGTGTTCCTTCTCGCGCGGCAGGACGATCTTCCATTCGCCCGCCGGCTGCGCCGCCGGGAGCGTCCTCCACTCGTCGGCCGTGTGCGAGCTCGACGCGAGAAGCAGGAGCTTCCGGTCCTTCGAGCGCTGCAGGTAGAGCCGGAACATCTCGTCCTTTTCCTCGTAGACGAGCGCGTCGGAAGACGTCGGGGCGCCGAGCGCGTGGCGGTAGAGGCGGTACGGGCGCTTGGCGCCATCGTCCTTGCAGTAGAAGAGCGTCTTGCCGTCGGCGGCCCAGGCGACGTTTGAAACCTTCTCGACCGTCTCGGAGAGGACCTTTCCGGTCGTCAGGTCTTTGACGTGGAGCGTGTAGTCCCGAAAGCCCGTGTTGTCCGTCGTGTAGGCGACGAGGCGGTTGTCGTCCGAGACGTCCCAGTCTCCGACGGACATGAAGCGCTCGCCGACGGCCATCGCGTTGAGGTCGAGGAAGACTTCCTCGGGCGCGGCGAGCTTGCCCTTCTTGCGGCAGAAGATGTTGTACTGCTTCCCCTTCTCGGTGCGCGTGTAATAGAAGTAGCCGTTGGCGCGGTAGGGGACCGAGTCGTCGGTCTCCTTGATTCGGCCGAGCATCTCGTCGTAGAGCTTCTTCTGGAAGCCCTCCGTGCTCTTCATGAAGTCGTCGGCGTAGGCGTTCTCCGCCTCGAGGTATGCCCGCACCTCGGGATTCGACTTCTCGCGCAGCCAGAAGTAGTCGTCCTGGAGCTTGTCGCCGTGGATGTCGGTGGTCTTCGTTACTTTCTTGGCCATGGGGGGATCCGAAGCGGGAGCGGCACTCCCCGCCGGAGACAGGGCCCAGATCATGGCCGCCAGTCCGGCTGCGAGTTGCGTCGTTCGCCTCACATGTTCTCCTTCCGCGGAGGCGGATTCTAGCAGCGGGACCGCAGGCGCCGGCGCGGAGCGGACGGTAGAATTCCGCTGTTTCGAACACGGAGGAACCGCGATGAAGCGTCCGCTTCTGCTCGCCCTGGCCGTCCTGGTCCTGTTCGCCGTCCCGGTCCGGGCGCAGCACGATCACGGCGCGCCGGCGGCCCCGCCGGCCAAGCCCGCCGCGCTCTTCGCGAACCTCGGATCTCACCGCCATCCGATCGCGACCTCGAGCCCCGAGGCTCAGAGGTTCTTCGATCAGGGCGTCGTGCTCCTCTTCGGCTTCAACCACGAGGAGGCGATCCGCCTCTTCGAGAGGGCCGCGGAGCTCGACCCGAAGGCCGCGATGCCGCACTGGGGCATGGCGCTCGCGCGCGGCTCCAACTACAACGATCCCGCGCCGCCCGAGGAGCGCCTGAAGAAGGCGCGCGAGGAGGTGGACGAAGCCCTCGCGCTTTCCGCCTCCGGTCCGGCCAACGAGCGCGCCTACATCGAGGCGCTGTCGAAGCGGTATTCGGCCGATCCGGCCGCCGACAAGGACACGCTCCTGCGCGACTACCACGCGGCGATGAAGGCGCTGTCGGAGAGGTATCCGGACGATCTCGACGCCGCGACGCTCTACGCCGAGTCGGGGATGAACCTGCGCCCCTGGAAGCTCTGGCGCCCCGACGGGACGCCGGAGGAGGGCACGCTCGAGATCCTCGCGACGCTCGAGTCGGTCCTGAAGCGCGACCCGATGCACCCGGGCGCGAACCACTACTACATCCACGCGGTCGAGGCGTCGCCGCATCCCGAGCGCGCGATCCCTTCGGCCGAGCGGCTGAAGACGCTCGTGCCCATGGCGGGACATCTCGTCCACATGCCGGCGCACATCCAGATGCGCACCGGCGACTACGTCGGCGCGGAGAAGGCGAACGCGATCGCCGCGGACGTGGACCGCGCCTACATCCGCGATACCGGCGCGACGGGCTCTACCCGATCATGTACTACAACCACAACGTCCACTTTCAGTCGGCGGCGGCGGCGATGGCGGGACGCCACGCCGAAGCGAAGAAGGCGGCGGATCTCCTGTACGCCGACGTCCTTCCCGTCGTCTCGCTCGACCCGATGCTCGAGGGCTTCCTCGTGCAGCCGGTCGTCATCGCGGTGCGCTTCCGGAAGTGGGACGACCTCCGCGCGATGCCCGATCCCGGCGCGACGCTGGCGACGACGCGGGCCTTCTGGCTCTACGGCCAGGCGGTGGCGGCGGCGGAATCGGGGGACGCGAAGGGGGCGGCGGAGCGCAAGGCGGAATTCGAGGCCGCCCTCGAGGCGACGCCGGCCGATCGCCACTTCGGCGCGCTCAACACCTTGCGCGAAGTGCTCGCCGTCGCCGCGGCCGACCTCGACGCGCGCATCGCCCTGCCCGGAAGGATCGCAAGGCGGCGATCGCGGCTGGACGAAGGCCGTCGCCGCGGAGGACGCGCTCAACTACGACGAGCCTCCCGCCTGGCAGCTTCCGATGCGGGAGTCGCTCGGCGCGGCGCTGCTCGCCGACGGCCAGGCGGCCGAGGCCGAGAAGATTTTTCGCGCCGACCTCGACCGGCATCCGCGCAACCCGCGCTCGCTGTTCGGCCTCGCCGCGAGCCTGAAGGCGCAGGGCAAGACGGCCGACGCGGCGTGGGTGCAGGCGCAGTTCGAGGCGGCCTGGAAGGACGCCGACACGAAGATCTCGGTGGGGGAGCTCT
>CAWGKP010000013.1:0-227095 GCA_963823185.1 uncultured Acidobacteriota bacterium | reverse complement strand
TTGGCGATCTCGCGCGGCAAACTCCGGAGTCAGGTTCACCCCAACGAACCTCCGGAGTACGCGGACTACTCCTTCGATCTCTCGCGAAATCCCCGGTGGACCGGTGTCCTCCGGAAGCTCCGGCTGACTCCCATCCAGGCCGCGGGCGAGGTCCGCGTCGATTCGAGCGCGCTTGAGAGCACCCCGACTCTCTCAACCGAAACGTCGTCCCCCTGCCGAACCGGCGAACGCCTGGCTCGTGTCGCGCTCGCACGACGCGGGCGCAGAAGCCGCGACGAGATCCTGTTGGGAATCCTCTGCGGGCGCTTCACGGCTCCGGCTCTTCGGGGCACAAGTACGACTCCCCGATGACCTCGCCGTTCTGGTTCGCGGCCACGATGTAGCCGAGATTCCCGCCCGCTCCGACGACGCCTTCCTGAAAGTGGGACACCTTCTGGTACTCGACGAAGCTCTGCAGGAACTTACAGCCCTTGACGGCTTCCGGGTTGTTTGTGACACGCGTCTTGTAGGCGCTCATCCTCGCTGGTGCCGGAGGCTCGACCTCCGTTTCCGGCTCCTTCCTCGGGACCACTTCGGGCTTGGCTTCCGGCGGTGGCGGCACCGCCTTCGCCCCGACCGGAGCCGACGCCCGCGTCTCCGGCTTGGTCTCCACGGGAGTCGGCGCCGGCGCCTTCACCTTGTTGCTCGGTCGGAAGGGTCTTCTGGGAGCAGGAATACAGCTGGTAGCGGCCCGAGCCGCCGAAGACGACCCACGAGACGCCTTCCTTCGGTATCACCAGAGAAGCGGCCTGGGCCTGCGGTGTGGAATGAAGCCCATCCGGTCTCAGATCCACGATGAAGCTGCAAGCTCTGACCGCATCGGGGTCCGATGTCGTTTGTATGCTCCTCTCCAACTCCTGCTGCTCCTGGGCCCTCTGTTTCGCGGAAACGCAGCCGATGGACGCGCAGAAAACGAGAACCGAACCGAGCTGCACGAATCGCTTCATGGATTCGCTCCTTCCCGCGAAACGAGTCCCTTTCCGGTTCCTCTTGATCCGGCACAACCCTTTTACCTCACGAGTCCGTCCACCTCGCGTGTAAGACTGCGTCGAAGCGTCACCAGAGGACCGAATGCCCTACGACACCCATCGCGGCGAGCCCCCGCAGCATCAGAAGGATCCCGACAGCCGCGATCAGCAGACCCGCCCACCGCCAGGCGCGGACACGTCGCAGGAGCACTGGCGATAGCGACGAGAGCGCGAAGATCGCGGGGACCGTACCGAGGCCGAAGACGAACATGACGCCGGCGCCGGCGGCCGCCGATCCCGCCACGGCGGCGCGTGCGGCCGCGCCGTAAACGAGCGCACAGGGGAAGGCTCCCTGAAGCCCCCCGAGCAGAATCGGCGACAGGAAGCGCGGTGCACGGAAAGCCTCGCGGGTTCCTTCTCGGATCAGGACGTCGACGCCCAGCCGGCTGAGGATGGCTGCCGGGTCCCGAATCCACCCGGCGAGCGAAACGCCGAAGACGACCGCAACCGCACCGGCTGCCAGTGCGACGATGCCTGCGAGCCTGGTGCCCGCGCCCGCAGCCAGGGCGATTTGACCGAAAGCCCCGACGAATGCGCCGATTGTCACGTAGGTCGCCAGGCGTCCCGCGTTGAAGAGGAGCCGCGCTCCCACGCCCGGAATTGCGCCGCCCGGTGCCGGAGCGAGGCGGGCGGCGCAGACGGCCACATAGGGACCGCACATCCCGACGCAGTGGGCGCTTCCGAGAAAGGACGCGAAAAAGAGCAGGACGAGGTCGCCCGACGGCGGGAGCGGATGATGGTGCAAGCCGAGCTAACGGCCGTCCGTGGACTCTGGCGGCTCGGACACCGAAGGCGAGGCGGCGCGGCCAGGGTCTCCCGGCGGCTCGCCCGGAGAAGGCCAGATCTGGTACTTGATGTCTTCGACGTCGCGAAACTGCCCGGTCCGGATGGCCCACAGAAAGACACACCAGGCCGCAAGAGAGACGAGAAGGGCAATGAAGAACTGAAAGAAGGTGATGTCCATCATGGCGGGCTCTCCGTCGTCAGATCCCTTCCTGGACCGCCGCCAGGCCCGGCGCTTTCAGATGGTAGACCACTCCCATGATCCGATAGAGCACGGCGAAGGCACAGGCCGTGGCCACTGGCTGAACGACGATCGCAGACAGGAATCGGAGGAAGAGGCGGTCTCGCGCCGGTCCCTCGGGAAGGTCGCCATAATCGGCCGTGAAACGCACCAGCAGCGAGGCGAGCCCGAAATTCAAGAGTCCGTAGGCAAACCACAGGACGGCTACGACGACTCGTCCGCCTTTCTCGATGGGGACTCCGAGGGCGAGCGCGATCCACGTGCTCACCCATGCCAGGAGAACGATCCCGTAGGCCGCGACCTGCCTGTTCAGCCGGTCCGCCGTCCCGCGGGCCTCTCCAAAGCCGTGGCCCCGAAGCAGCCGCCGCACCAGCCAGACGAGCGGAACCAGGAGGGCCGGCACGGCGTACGCCGTGAAGACGAGCTCGACGAGGCGGAAGAAACGGTCTCCCATCGAATCTCCGTTATTTGGCGACGCGGAAACCGGCGGCCGACGGCATGAGAGGCACGGCCGGGCTTTCGGCCAGCGAGAGCGCGAAGTAGACGAGCGCCCAGCGGCGATGGTCTGCAAACGCCGCCCGATCTGCTTCGCTCATCTTGCCGATCGCGTCGGCGGTCGGAAGCTTGGCAATGTACTCGCCGATTTCCTGAACCTCCGTCTCGGAGAAGACCGGCTTGCCGTTGTACATCTGCTGCCAGGGCTTCAAGTCGGGAAAGGCCTCCTTCGGGTAGAGGATCGTGTCGTAGAAGGACGGCATCGGGGTGCCGTTCAGACCCGTGTTGAACGTCCGGTAGACGTCCGGCGGAGAGTCGCCGAACTTGAAGTTCCCGGTCGTGAAGTCGAAGGGACGGATCGGCACTTCGTAGTCGTCGACCAGCGCGTTGGCGGAAGGACCGTCGCCTCTGCCTCCCATCCCATGGCAGGTCCAGCACTGAAGGACGCGGTACACGAGCTTGCCCTCGCGGAGCAGCTCGGCCGGCGCCGTCTTGGCGGACAAGAACGGGGGAACTGGGATGTCGATCGGCGGCGGCACCGCCTCCTTCTGGAAGCGGTCCGAGAAGGTCTTCACGTAGTCCACCAGATCCCAGCGGTCCTGCTCGGAAAGCATGTGGCCGTCGGCGGCGTTGCCCCAGGCCGGCATGATCTGGCCCTTCCGAATCCCCCGCGTGATGGTTCGGAAGATGTCCTCGTCCCGCGGCAAGGCCCCGGACGGAGTCGTGCGGCTCTTGAACGCTCCCAGCGTGAAATTGCGGGGCTGCGGATCGAGGAAATGATAAGCGTCGTTGAAGTTGTCGGAAACCTTGTCGCTGGCCGTCAGGCGTCCGTTGCCGAACTTGCCGTGGCAGCCGGAGCACTTCTTCTCGAAAACCTGCTTTCCCCGGGCCACGCGGAGTACCAGCGCCTCCGTCGGCGCCGGTCGCTGGTTCGTCGGCCACGGTTCCCAGACGCGCCACTCGCCGATCGCCGTGCCGATCTTCTGAAGATACGCCTCGACGGCCAGCATCTCCCGCGCGGGCACGGGACCGTAGTCATGCATGTCGACCACGCCGTCGCCCGCGGTTTCGTTGGGATTGACCGGCCAGACGTCGAGCTCCTTCCAGTCCGGCGGCAGCTCGTCCGGCGTCACGACCCCGTCGCCGTTCTTGTCGAGCTCGCTCTTCGTCACGCGGCCGTCGTGATTCGCGTCGTACTTCGCAAGAAATGCCGCGACCCTCTGGTCGTGCGCCCGGTCCTCCGCGTAGAGCCAGGGGAAAGCCGGCATGATGGATTCCGGCTCAGTCGAGCGCGGATTCCAGTGGTGCGCATAGTGCCACTCGTTGGAGCGGCGATCGCCCTCGCGCGAGAGCTCCGGACCGATGCGGCGCGTTCCGAACATCTGCGGGAGGTCGTCGCTGATCTCACCGGCCTGGGTCACGGGCCCCCACTTGTCGGTGTCCCGATTGACCGGGCGAATGTATTGCGAGTGGCAATACCAGCAGCCCTCCCGGATGTAGATCCGGCGACCCTCCGCCTCGAGCTCGTCTCGCTTGGGCGTGGAGACCGTCTTGCCATAGATCGTGGTCAACGTCGTCGGCCGGGTGACATCCTTCTCGAGCAGCGGCAGGATTCCCTGACTCGTCATCGCGAGGGCATAGAAGCCGACCGCTGCAATCAGGATGATGGGCTCGATCCGTTTCATGGCGCCCGCCGATCGCTCTTTCCCCTCACGTCCACTGCGGCTCGGGCGCCGTCACGGACGAGACCGGCCTCTCGATGCGCCGTCCGTGCACGACGGTCATGTAGAAGTTCCACATCCCGAGCAGCGCGCCGATGTCCATCGTGACGCCGGCAAGCGTCCGGGTGAACCAGTAGGGCTTCATCGCCACCATCGAGTCCACGAAATCCGCCCCGACATCGAGCATCGTGCCCTGCAGAAGCCCCTGAAGCGTCAGAACCGACGCCATCAGCGAAAATCCCGCAACCGTGAGCCAGTAGTGCCACTGCGCAAGCGTCTTCGAATAGAGCTCGTGGCCGGACACTCTCGGAATCACGTAGTACATGCCAGCGGTCACCCACAGGATGAAGGTCCCGAAAACCGTCAGGTGCGAGTGCGCGATCACGAAATCCGTGAAATGTGTCAGCCGCTGCATGCCGCGGAGCGCCTCGGTCGAGCCCTGGAAACAGCCGATCAGGTAATAGAGCGCCCCGATGATCAGGAATTTGGCGGTGTAGGACTCCTGGAACCGCTTCCAGTTCCCGACGAACGTGCCGTAGAAGTTCTGGATGACCGTCCAGACCGGAATGATCAGCATCATCGACGCCACGATGGCGATCGTTTGCGTCCAGTAGGGGATGGGGCTGTAGATGTAGTGATGGGTCCCGACGAAGGGATAGAAGAACGCCAGCGACCAGAAGCCGACGAGCGACAGCTTGTGGCTATAGAGCGGCCGCTTGGCGGAGAGCGGCAGAAAGTAGTAGATGACCGCCAGGCCCGCCGGGGTGATCCACAGGCCCACGACGTAATGAATGTAGAGGCCGTGCATCGCCGCGTTGTTCACACCGGGCATCGAGTACGGCAGGATGAAGTGGCCGAAAGCGTAGTTGAAGACGGTCCAGATGTAGGCGGCCGTCAGATACCACAGCGTGACGTAAATGCGCTGTTCCCTGCGACGGATCACCGTCATGACCACCTGGATCGTGATCATGATCAGGGCGATCTCGATGATCACGTTGGCCCAGAGAGGAAACTCGCCCGCCTCGATCCCGAGATTCTGGCCGAGCGGCAGGGAAACGAGCGCGCCCGTCAGCCCAATGTTCCAGATCCAGACGAGCGCGCGGCTCCAATTCTCCTTGTACATGCGAACCCCGCAGAGGCGCGGGACCATGTAGTAGGTCAATCCGACGATCGCGCTCGAGAAGGCTCCGAAGATGACGCCCAGCACGTGCACGGGGCGCAGCCGGCCCCATGTCAGCCAGGAGATGTTGCCGAGAAAATCGAAGTAGTTGAACTTGATCGAGAGGATGACCCCGATCGTCGGCGCGAACACCAGCCAGAAAGCGGCCGAGAGCAGAAAGCGCAGGACGACTTCACGGTCGACGAGATCGTCCCGATCGACGGGAGCGGCGACCGAGCTCATGGTTTCACCCCTTGTCGGTCCAGAAGCGAACCAGGTAATAGACCATCCAGATCAGCATCGCGCCGTAGACCAACCCGAGCCACTTCGGGATCTTCCCGTGCCGCTCGTCGATGCCGGAGAATTCATAGTGACTGATCTCTCCCGGATCCTCTTTCTGTTCGTCCTGCACCGTCGCCTCCGTTCGGCCGTTCCGGCTACTTCGCCGCCACCGTGGCGTTCTTCGGATAGAGCGGAGACAGACTCTGGATGTAGTGCACCAGATCCCAGGCCTCTGCTTCCGAGATCGAGTCGACGTAGGAGGGCATCGGCGTGCCGTTCAAACCCGTCATGAACACGCGGTAGATGTCCGGGCCCGTGTCGCCGCACTTGATGTGCCCGCCGGTCAGATCGTAAGGCACGATCGGAAAGCTCCAATCATCCTTGAGATCATGCGCGGAGGGGCCGTCGCCGAGGGCGTTCTGGCCATGACACTGGGCGCAGTTCGATTTTTCGTAGACCGCCCGGCCCCGCGTGACAGAGGCCTCCGAATAGACGGGCTCGGGGGGAATCTTGATGGCCGGCTGGGGCTTCTCGGTCTTCCACCGCGGCGAAAAGGTCTTGATGTAAGCGATGACGTCACGGCGGCTGTCCGCGCCGATCGGGTACCAGGGCGGCATGAAAGTCCCGTAGACCCCGTCGCGAATCGTCTTGTCGAGATCGGAGTCGAGCGGGAGAGAGCCCGACGGCGTCGATCGCCACTTGAACGTGCCCTGGCGGTAGTCTCGCGGCCTGGTCGTGATCCATTCGGCAAATTCTCCGGCCCCGTTGCCGAGCTCGCCGTGGCAGGAGACGCAAAAGCGCGTGTACACGACCTCGCCTTTCACGGGGTCACCCGGCGGCAGATCCTGCGCTCTTGCGACAGCGGCAAGGGCGAGGAGGGGGAGAACCAATGCAGCGACGTAGAGCTTCTTCATGGCGCCCTCCCTTTCAATAGGCGAAGTCGATGCCAACCACATACTGGCTGGTGCGCGAGTTGAGGCCGTTGTCCCCTGCCCCGATCGTTTGCAAGCTCGAGTACTCCATGTGCAAGGCGTACTCCGAACGGTTGCTGAACTGGAACGTGTGACGCCAGCCCACGGTGATGGCGTTCTGGTCGTTGAGGTCCTGCGGAGCGTCCACGACGCCCTGCTGAGAATTCTTGCAGAGGTCGTACCGCGCGAAGATGAGGTTCTTCAGGCTCAACGACCAGCCGAGCTCGGCGTAGCCGCCGTTGAAGGTCCCGTTTCGCGTCGCGTCCTGGATCAGAGCCTGGTTGTCCTCGCCATGTGCGAAGACCAGGATGAGATGGAAGGGCGTCGCTCGCGGGCCGAACCAGATCTGACCTTCGCCGCCGATCTTCATCGACGGCTCGAGCGTGCCGCCCGCGATCGGCTCGCCGCCACTCGTCAAGAAGGTCGTCGGCCATGTCGTGTAGGAGCCGAAAACGCCGATCTTGGCCGCGTTGACGAGACCATTCTCGAACTGCCACTCGTGGGTGGCGTGGGCGTAGACGCCCGGGACGCTCCAGAAGTTCTGGCTCGGGATCGAATTCTGCACGTTGAAAACGGAAACGGAGATGCGATTCATGCTTCCGCGGTCGTGGCCCATGTATTCCACGCCCCACTGGTTTTCTCCCATGTCGTAGGTTGACTGCGAGCCCGAGGCGTGGAAGCTGTAGATGAGGTAGCCCGTATCGCTGAGGTTCCAGGGCCGGTGGGCCGAGAGCGGCAGATCCACCTCGTGGCGGCCGAGCTTGAAGTTCGCCCACGACGAGCCGAACAGGTTGTCGAATCGGAACCAGGCCGACTCGAGCACCACCTGGCCGTCCGGCGCAAATCCGGTCGGGACGACGAGAAAGGACACGTCCTTGAAGAGCACGCCGGCCATCAGGAGGTCCATTCCGATCTGGCCGATCCCGCCGGACCCGACATTCTTGGTCCCCTCGTCGGTCGGCTGGTTCGTGGCCTTCGTGTAGGAATACTGCGGAGTGATGCGAACCGACGCGGGCCAGTAGCCCGGAGTTTCGAAGATCGTGTCGTCTTTGCCGGTCAGCGTCTGATACCCGTTGTCCCGAAAAGCGCGGCCGAAGTCGTTCAACTTGGGCCACGATTCGTGGCAGGCCGTGCAGCGCAAGCCGTACTTGCGCGCAAAGGCGGGAATTGCACCGGCAGGCGCGGGTGCGAGAAGCGCCGCCGCGACCAGAGCGGCCCACGCCGTAATCGTGACCCCGATTCTCCTCGTCATCTTGCGACCTCCTTCTCGGCCCGGCCGGGCCGCGATTCCCGTTACTTCTTCGGCGTGAAGCTGAAATCGACGGTCACCGGCTTTCCGGGCGCGACCGTGGCCGATGCATCCTTCTGTCCCATCACTTCATGCCAGGCCACCACGGTGTAGGTTCCGGGCGGAACGTCCTTGATCTCGAAGTGTCCGTCGGCATCCGTGGTCGCGTAGTAGGGATGATCGAATTCCCAGATCCACGCGCGCATCCATTCGTGCACATCGCACTTGACGCGGATGAGTTCCGGTGTCGCGGGCAGGGGCTTCGTCACGGAGAAGCCCTTGAACGGCAACGCAATGTTGTAGATCGTGGCGTTCGTGTCGTTGGTTCTGTGGATGAGTGTTGTGGAGGATGGGGTCGTCCGAAGCGATCTTGATCTGTTGACCGACGCTCGAGCCCTGCACGCGCGGAGAGAACATGCAGTGCGTGTTCAGGAGGGTGATGGTTCCGCCGGGGTTCGCCTTGCCCTTCTCGACCCCCTTCAGGAACACTTCGACGTTCTTGAGACCTCCATCCTTCCCGACTTCGTAAATCGGGTTCTCGATCGACGCCCCGCAATAGTCCTGGTTTTTCGTCGTCTTGATCGGAGGGACCGTCGGAGCCGCCCCCGCGAGCTTGACGACGCCCTGGATCGTGCCGCCATTGCTCACCGTGACGGCTTCGTAGGCGGTACCCGTCGCCGAGACGCCGAGGGCGAGGACACCGAAGAGCACAGCCGAAGAGGGAACCTTTCGCACGCGACCTCCTTCTATTTCGTGAGCGAGCGCAACTCGGACTCGTCGAGAACGTCGGCGCCGATCGAAATGGCGAGAGGCGAAAGCCCCGTCGGAGCTCCGCTGGCCTGAATCCGGAAGCTCCGGCACCGTGCCACCCGACCATCTCGGCTTCGCAGGCGATGCAAGGTGAGGCCATCCTAGAAACGACCCCAGCTCGACGTCTAATACCCGTTTCGTTTCGTGGTGAGACCAACCCGCTATCAATGGCCAAACTAAACACAGAATAAATTCTTGGGAGCGGGCCGCTACTACATCCTGGACCGACCCGAAGGGATATTCAGATAGGCTTAAGAAAAGCGGGGAGGCGTCGATGGAACTGCGGCACCTGCGCTACTTCGTTGCGGTCGCCGACGAGCTTCATTTCGGACGGGCCGCCGAAAAGCTCCACATCTCCCAGCCCCCTCTTGTCGCATCAAATTCAGGACCTCGAGCGCGAACTCGGCGTGGACCTCTTCCATCGGACGCGACACTTCGTCGCGCTCACGGAGGCGGGCCGCGCTTTCCTCGAGGAGGCGCGCCCGATCCTCCAGGCCACGGATCATGCGGTGGCGACGGCTCGCAGAGCGGGACGTGGCGAGGTCGGCCGCCTATCGGTGGGGGTCGGGCATGCTTCCGAGACTCGCGTGCTGGGAAGGGCCCTCAACGCCTTCCTCCTCCGCCATTCCAACGTCGTGCTCGACCTTCACACTCTCGACTCCCGGGAGCAGATCGAGGCGCTCGCGAACCGGCGGATCGACATCGCCTTTCCGATCCTTCCCGTGTCGCACCGAGACATCGTCGCGGAGGCCATCGGGACCGAGCCCCTGGTCGTAGCGCTTCCGGCCGCTCACCGCCTCGCGCGCGCCCGCCGGCTTCGGCTCGCGGATCTCCGTTCGGATCCCTTCGTACGCGGTTCGCCGGACGCGGGACCCGCACTTCACGATCTTGTTTCGCGGGCGTGCGCCGAGGCCGGCTTCGAACCCTTCATCGTGCACGAGGCCGGGCACGTCCTGACGGTCCTCGGCCTGGTTGGAGCCGGGCTCGGCGCGGCGATCCTGCCCAGGTCGCTCGGGAGCCGGCCGACAGAAGGCGTCGTATTCCGTCCGCTGACTCAGGCGCCGCCGGTCGAAATTGGCGTCGCGTACCGCCGGAACGAAATGTCCACGCTGCTCCTCGCCTTTCTCAACACCGTTCGTCAGGTGTCCCTGGGAAAGCCGGTACGCCCCCTCCGCGCCTCCGTGGGCGCTTGACGCAGCCGAAAAGATAAGGAGGCGACGGATGAAGGCTCCCCTGCTCGCCCGCGCGATCGTCTCGGGCTTCCTCTTTCTGTTCGCATTCGCCGCGACCTACCTCGTCCTCGACTCACTGGGCGTCTGGGAGAGGCTCCCGCCCGGCTTGACGCGCGGCGTGGGAATCCTGTCCGGGCTGATCCTCCTCGGGACACTCCTCGCCCACCTCGGCCTCGCCAGCGGCCGGCTGCCGGCAGACACGGTCGGCAGGCGCTAGACCGCCGACGATCGCCGCCGCGCAAGCCGAAGCGAGTTGCCGACGACGAAGAGGCTCGAGAGCACCATGGCCGCCGCGGCGACGACGGGCCGCAGGAAGCCGAAGGCGGCCATCAGGATGCCGACCGTGTTGTAGCCGAACGCCCAGACGAGGTTCTGCCGCACGACGCGCATCGTGCGCCGCGCGAGGACGACGAGCTCCGAGACCTCGCGCAGGTTCTCGCGGAGGATCACCACATCCGCCGTCTGCTTCGCCAGGCCCGACGCCGCGCCGAAAGCAACGCCCGCTGTCGCGATGGCCAGCGCCGGAGCGTCGTTGACACCGTCCCCGATCATCATGACGCCCCCCGCGTCCTTGCGCCAGAGTCTCAAGACTTCGAGCTTGGCCATCGGGTCCAGGTCCGCGCGAGCCTCTTTGAAGCCCGCCTCCTGCGCCACACGGGAGACGGCGCTCGACCGATCGCCGGACAGGAGTGCAACCGCGATACCGAGCGATTCCAGTTCCTCGATCGCGGCGCGCGCTTCCGGCCGGACCGGGTCCTCGAGCTGAATCACGGCAACGAGCCGGCCGTCGATTGCAACGCCAACGGCGCTCGTCCCCGGGCTTCCCTCGAATCGATCGATATCCGAAACGCCTTCGCGCTCAAGCAGGGAGCGGCTTCCGAGGAGCACGCGATCCGGGCCCACCCGCCCGCGCGCTCCACCGCCTGCAACCACATGAATATCCCGTGCTCCGGGAACCGCCATCCGCCTCCCTCTGGCGCAGGACACGATGGCCCGCGCAAACGGATGGTCGACAGCCGCCTCGACCGCCGCCGCACGTCGCAGGACGTCTTCCTCCGACATCTCGACCGCGGGATCCACCCGCACCGTGCGCACCGCGGCCCGCCCGCTCGTAATCGTTCCGGTCTTGTCGAACGCTGCCCGCCGGATGCCGCCGATGGCCTCGAGCACCGCGCCGCTGCGAAGCAGAGTTCCCCGCCTGGCCGCCTGCGTGATCGCGATCGTGGTCGCCATGGGCGTCGCAATTCCGAGAGCGCAGGGACACGCGACGACGAGCACGGACAGAGCGGCGAGGCCGCCGCGCGCCAGGTCACCGCCGACGAGGCCCCACGCGAGCGCACTGGCGAGGGCGATCAACGCCACGCCCGGAACGAAACGCGCCACGAAACGGTCCGCCGCGATCTCCACCGGGGCGCGACGGCTTCGCGCCTCCCGGGTCCAGCGATCCACGCGGGTCGCGAGGGTCTCCGATTCTCCCGCCGCCTCGAGCACGAGCACGCCGTCGATCGCGACCGATCCCGCGAAGACCACGTCGCCCGGACCCACCAGTCGGGGCGCCGACTCGCCGGTGAGTGCCGGCTCGGAGACGTCCGAGGCCCCCTCGATCACGCGGCCGTCGACCGGGATTTCTTCACCGGCGCGCACGCACACCCGCTCCCCGCAGACAATCTCGTCCGGCGCAACATCTCGCTCGCCCGTCTCCTCGAGCACGCGGGCTCGCGGACGCGCGCTCTCGACGGCGGGGGCAAGGGTCGCCGTCGCTCTCTCTCGGGCTCGCGCGTCCAGATACTGCCCCAGCACGACGAACACGAGCACCATCGTTCCGGAGTCGTAGTAGAGATGGCGTCCCCCGCGCACGGTCTCGACGGCCGAAGCCGCGATCGCCGCGAGCGCGCCCAGGGCGATCAGCGTTTCAAGCACGATATGACCGCCTCGGGCCGCCCGATAAGCCGCCCGGAGCATAGGAAGGCCGAGCAGAAGATAAACAGCCGCAGCCAGAGCGAGCATCAACCAGGAGGCGGTCCGGAGCACGTCGACCCCAAGCGCATCGAGGGATCCGAAGTACAGAAGGCTCTGGAACATCATGATGTTGCCCGAGAGCACGGCGGCCAGCCCGAGCTTGGCGAGAAACCAGCCGGCGCGCCCCGCCTCTCCTGTCGCGCCCACGAGCCGAAAAACGGTGAGACATCCGTAGCAGCAAAACGAGAGCGGTTCGCCGTCGACATCCTCCCGGTAGCTGCGCAGCGGGAGCGGCAGGCGACAATGGGCGCACGAATCGGCCGGGATCGCGTTCCGGAGCCCCAATCCCTCCGCGGCCGCCGTCGCGCCGGCGTCGATGGCCTCTCTCTCACCCATCGGGTCGTCGAGAGTACACCGGGCTTTCGCTCTGCAAGAGGCGAGGGTGGGCTTCAGATAGACTCCGCGGCTGTTGACAGACACCTCATCGATTCTCGGCCGCGCGATTTCCCACTACAGCGTTCTGGAACAACTGGGTGGCGGCGGGATGGGTGTGGTCTACAAGGCCACGGACACGCGTCTCGGCCGGAGTGTCGCGCTGAAATTCCTTCCCGACGACATCTCCCAGGACCCTCAGGCCATCGAGCGATTCCGCCGCGAAGCGCGCGCGGCATCCGCGCTCAATCATCCCAACATCTGCACCGTTCACGACATCGGAGAGTTCGAAGGCCGGCCGTTCATCGCCATGGAGCTGCTCGAGGGACAGACCCTCAAGCACCGTCTGACCGGGAAACCCATGGAGATATCGGAGCTCCTCGACATCGGCATCCAGATCGCCAACGGGCTCGATGCGGCTCACTCGAAGGGAATCGTGCACCGCGACATCAAGCCCGCGAACATCTTTCTGGTATCGCGGGGGCCGGCCAAGCTCCTGGACTTCGGTCTGGCCAAGCTCGCGCCCGCGGCCCGGCACTCCGCCGACTCGGTGGGCGCCACGTTCATCCCCAGGCAGACCCACGCGCCGGAAGAAGGCCTCCTGACGAGCCCGGGCAGCTCGATGGGCACGGTCCTCTACATGTCGCCCGAGCAGGCGCGCGGCGAGGAGCTGGACGCCCGCTCGGATCTGTTTTCGCTCGGCGTCGTGCTCTACGAGATGGCGACGGGGTTCACTCCGTTTTCCGCTTCGACGTCGGCGCTCATTTTCGACGGCATCCTGCATTCCACGCCGGCGCCCGCGAGGCAGCTGAATCCGCGGCTGCCGGAGGGGATCGAAGGCATTCTGAACAAAGCCCTCGAGAAGGATCCCGACCTGCGGTGCCAGACCGCGGCCGAGCTCCGAGCCGACCTGAAGCGGCTCAAGCGGGACATCGAATCCGGCCGACGACCCGCGGCCGAGAAGAGCGCCTCGGGTTCCGGAGCGCACGCGTCGGCGGCCCAGCAGAAATCGGTCGCGGTCCTCTACTTCGAGAACCAGAGCGGCGCGAAAGAGGACGAGTATTTCCGCGACGGGATCACCGAAGACATCGTCACGGAGCTCTCGAAGATCTCGAAGCTCGAGATCTTTCCCCGCTCGGAGATGATCGTGTTTCGCGACAAGCCCGTCACCGCACTTCAGGTCGGCCAGCAGCTCGGCGCCGCGTACGTCCTCGAGGGCTCCATCCGCCGCGCCAGCAACCGCGTGCGGATCACCGCACAGCTCGTGGAAGCCTCGACGAAGCGTTCCGTCTGGGCGGAGCGGTACGACCGGCAGCTCGAGGACGTGTTCGCCATCCAGGAGGAAATCGCCCGAAGCATCGCCCAGGCGCTGCGCATCACGCTGACGCCGCAGGAAGAGACGACGATCGCGCGCAAACCCACGGACAACCCGCTGGCGTATGACTTCTACCTTCGCGGCAAGAGCTATTCGCGCCGGGAGAACATGGACTACGGCCTGCAGATGTTCGAGCAGGCCATCCAGCTGGACCCGAATTTCGCCCTGGCGCACGCCGGGATTGCCCACCTCTGCGGGCTCATCTACGAGCTTCGCGAGCAGAAGCCGGAGTGGCTCGAACGAGCGAAGGCCGCCTGCGAGCGGGCCGCGGCTCTCGTGCCGGACATGCCGGAGATTCTCGTCGCACAGGCCCGGATCTTCTATACGCAGAAGAAATACAACGAGGCCGCGCTCCTGGCCTGGCGCGCCATCGAGCGCAAGCCGGACTGCGAAGGCTCCTGGAACATCCTCGGCCGCTCTTATTTCGCCTCGGGGCGCTTCGAAGACGCTGCGGCGCTCACGGAGCGAGCCATCGAAGCCAACGGCGACGACTACAACACGTATCTTCCCTACGTGAACGCGCTGCAGCGGCTGGGGCGGACGAGCGAAAACTTGAAGCTGCGCAAGCAGATGGTCAAGATCCTCCGCCAGCAACTCGAACAGGTGCCGGAAGACGTGCGCGCCCGGATCCTCTTGTCCGCGTATCTCGCCTATCTCGATCAGGACCCGGACGAGTGCATCCGGCACCTGCAGACCGCGGTCGCCCTGCGACCCGGCGATTCCAACACGCTCTACAACGCCGCGTGCACCTACGGCATCCTCGGGAAGAAGGCCGAGGCGCTCGAAACGCTCAAGAAAGCTTTCGCGGCCGGATACGGCAACCCGAATTGGGCGGCCAACGACTCCGATCTCGATTGCCTGCACGACGACCCGGAATTTCAGAAGCTGGTCGGCACCAGCGAACGCCCGGCGTCGTAGGAAGGCTTGACGACAATGGAGTTGGCATGACGACTCGACGCGTCTTGATCTTCGCCGCTCTGGCTTCGCTCTCGACCGCGCTCGCCCCGGCCGCCGCAGAGAAGCACCGGCGTGCTCGAGGTGACCTACTACTACCTGCCCGGCTGACCGATCTGCGCAAAGATCAAGCCCGCCGTGAGCGGGCTCGGGCGAGGAGTACAAGGGGAAAGTCCGGGGCGAGAACCTCGACGCCACGACGCCCGAGAACGCGAAGATCGTGAAGTCGCTCGGGTTCGACAACCACGGTCTCGTCATCCGATCGGCCGATGGCAAGGTCCTCTGGAAAGAGCCCGACCACCAGGTGAAGATGGAGGACGTGCGCCGGGAGCTCGACAAGCTGCTCGGCAAGTAGACGTTCCGGCGCGGGCGCGGCGGACGCGACCGATTCAGGTCAGAGCCAGATACTCGTGCGCGAGGCGCACGACCATCGACCCCTCGCCGACGGCGGAAGCGACGCGGTTCATGGCTCCCGCGCGCACGTCGCCCGCTGCGAAAACGCCGGGCACGCTCGTCTCCAGGGGAAGCGGCTCGCGCCGCTCCTTCCAGGTCCGCCGGTAGGGTTCGGCGGCCATGAGGTCGCGTCCCGTGAGGACGAACCCCTTGTCGTCGCGGATGACGCCCGCGGGAAGCCAGTCGCTTCGCGGGCGCGTGCCGATGAAAACGAACATCGCATCGACTTCTTCCGTCCCGCAAGACCCGTCGACCAGTGACCGGAGCGTCACCCGCTCCACGTGACCTTCGCCTTCGACCCCGGCGATCTCCGTCCGAGGCCGCAGGCGAATGTTCGGCGTCTTCCCGATTTGATCGATCAGGTACCGCGACATCGTGTCCTGCAGACCCTCGCGGCGCACGACGATCTGCACGTCCTTCGCGTATCGCGCCAGGTGCATGGCGCCCTGACCGGCCGAGTTACCGCCTCCGACGACGAGAACGTTCCGGCCGCGAAACGCCGGCGCTTCCGTGGTTGCCGCGCCGTAATACACGCCCGCGCCGGTGTGCTCCGCCACGCCCGGAGCGGGATGCTCGCGATAGAAGATTCCCGTAGCCGCGAGCATGGCTGCGTGTCGCCAGTTCGCGCCCGTCGGCGAGCGCGAGCCGTTTGTAGCCTCCGTCGATGGACACCCCGGTCACCTCGAGCGGCGCGAGGAACTCGGCGCCGAGTCGCTGCGCCTGCATGATGGCGCGGCGCGTCAGCTCGCTGCCGCTGACGCCGGCGGGGAACCCCAGGTAGTTCTCGATGCGAGAGCTCGTCCCCGCTTGTCCACCCGGGGAGTGGCGGTCGAGCAGAAGCGTCCGAAGGCCTTCCGACGCGCCGTACACCGCGGCCGCGAGGCCGGCGGGCCCCGCACCGACGACCACCAGATCATAGACGTCCAGGGCCGCCGAGAGCGGCCGGCCCAGGCGCTCGGCCACCTGCCGCGGCTCGGGGTTGGTCAGCACGCTCCCGTCCTCGAAGAGCAGGGCCGGGAGCGCGTCGGCCGCTATGCCCGCCGCCTCGAGCAGGGTCCGCGCCTCCGCGTCGCGCTCGACGTCGAGCCAGCGATACGGAACGAGATTGCTCGCCAGGAAATCCTTGATCGCGTGCGATCGCGTCGCCCACTGGTGTCCGATCAGGCGCAGGCCCGTCGTCTCCGGAAGGGACTCGGCCTGCCACGCGTCCAGAAGATCGTCGACCACAGGGAAGAGACGTTCCTCGGGGGGATCCCATGGCTTCGACAGGTAGTGATCGAGATGCGCCTCGTTGATGGCGCGGATCGCCGCCTCGATGTCGGAATACGCCGTCAGCAGGACACGCCGCGCGAGAGGGTACACCTCGCGAGAGCGGGCGAGCACCTCCCCGCCGAGCATCCCCGGCATGCGCTGATCGCTGATCACCATCGCCAGCGAGTCGCCGCGGCTCTTGAGCTCGCGGGCCGTCGAGAGCGCCTCCTGATCCCGAGCCGGCGCTCATGATCGTGTACTGGTCGCGATAGCGCGAGCGCAGGTCGCGCCGCACCGCCGCGAGGACCTGCGGATCGTCGTCCACCACGAGGAGAACGGGTTTGTTCACGCCGTGCTTTCGGAGCCCTCGGTTTCGTCGATCGGCAGCGTGACCCGAAATTCCGTCCGCCCGGGCTGCGACTCGACTTCGATCGCGCCGTCGTTGTGCAGGACGAGCCTGCGGACGATGTCGAGCCCGAGCCCGGTCCCCAGCCCCGCCGGTTTGGTCGTGAAGAAGGGATCGAAGATCCGGTCGCGGATCTCGGCGGGAATCCCGGGCCCGTTGTCGGCGATGCGGACGACGACTCGGTGCAGCTCGTGCCCGGCCACGACCTCGACTCGGCCCGATTCCGGGACGGCGTCGAGCGCGTTGTCGATCAGGTTTCCCCAGATCTGGTTCAGCTCGCCGGTGAACCCGCGGACGCGCGGGAGGTCCGGTTCCACTCTGACAGACACGGCGACCGACTTGCCGCGCGCCTTGGATTTCAGAACGGCGACCGTGTTTCCGAGGCTCCGGGCGAGATCCACCGGCCCGGCGGCGGTCCCTTGGTCCATGTGCGTGAAGCCTTTGACTGCCAGCACGAGTCCGGCAATTCGCGTCGCGGCGTCCTGAATCTCTGAAGCCAGGCGGCGGACCGAGCATCCGGCGGCGGCCCAGCGCAGCGCGGCGCTGAGAGCGGGGCCCTCGACGGTTCCGGCGAGCCGATCGAGCGCCTCGATCGTCACGGCGGTCTCGGCGAGCGCCTCGGCTGCGGCCGTGTCGAGGCCGCGCTCCGCGAGCCAGTCGGTAATGGCCTCTTCGCGCTCGGCGTGCTCGATCGGCGATCGAACTCCCGCCTCGGGCGCGGCGGCGCACGCGTTGCGCACACCATCGATGGCGTCGAACTGGGCGTCCGTCAGGCCCGCCGTGCCGAGCGTGCGCCCCGCCTGCTCGACTTCCTCGACTCGGCCGGCGAGGAGCGCCGCGCTTCGTTCGATCGCGGACGCGGGGTTGTTCAGCTCGTGGGCGAGGCCCGCCGACAGGCGCCCGAGCGAGATCATCTTCTCGTCGTGCAGCTCGCTCGACGTGAATTCCCTCGCCCGATCGACCATCCGGTGGACGAGGATCGACGTCAGCTCGTGGCACTCCCGGGCGAGGGCGCGCATGTGCTCGCGGGGCACGACGAAGATCTCCGCGGGCTCCTGGACGATCGACAGGCCCGGCGCCGTGACGAGGCGGGAATACGGAAGCAGGCCCGTGACGTCGCCATCCCGCCATTCCGCGAACTTCTGCGGACCGGAGCCGCGATCGATGAAGATCGTGATGCGGCCCGAGAGAATGGCGAACAGACCCTCCACGGGCGTCCCCTTCACCGAGAGCGTGTCGCCCGCCGCCAGACTCCGAACGGTCCCGCGCGTCGCGAGCCACTCGAGCTCCTCGCGCGGCGCCGCGCCGAGGGTCCTGTGATTCGCCAGCCGATCGACGAGATCGGTCTCATTCATGGGAGTGACACCGGGCGTCGAATCCTATATCCGGCGCGGGCGACGGCTCGGAAAAGGAAAACGCCGGGAGGTGCCTCCCGCCGTTGCGGCGGGCGCGGGTCGGGGGCGAGTCATCTCGCTGCGACCGCGCGCGCCAACACGACGCCGGAACCGGACGCCATCTCCTCGTAGTAGCCGACGAAACGCCTGGGCTCGACCGCGTCGTACCCCTTGAGATTCATCGCCCAGCGATATCCGATCGGCTGATACCACAGCTCGACTTCCACCCGGAACGGGCCTTGCGCATCGCCCACGGCGATCGAGTACCGGATCCGATCGCCTCCACCCTGGAAATCGGCGTCCCCTTCCGCGTCTCCATGGACGGCCACGTCTCTGTCCGCCGAGTCTTTGGCGAAGCCGCGCGGGAGAAGTCGATTGTCCTTCACGTAGCGCAACGCCGTCAGCAGCCCCGTGGTCGGAGTCCCGTCCTGACCGACCATGATCGCCTCGTAAATCTGAACCTGCTCCCCGCGCGTGATCTCCGTGTAGTGCGACTCGAAGCGGATGGCGTCGTCGTCGTTGTCGTTGCCCTCGATGGAGCCGTTCGGCCGCAGAGCTCCGGACTCGAAGACCGCCTTGCCGTCGCGATCGCGCACGGTCACATGCAGCCACGCGCGACGCGACGGATACGCCGTTGGCAGCTTGTGGCCGGCGAGATTCTCCACGGAAATGTCGGCCTCGAGGCGGCCGTCGCGAAGCTCCACAGCGCGAACCGACACCGCGGCGGCTTCCGATTGCAGATGCGCAATTGTGCGGTTCGCGGCGGCGTCCATTTCCTGAGGCTCCGCGGCGACCGAGAGGTCGTTGCGAAACCGGTTGAGCATCCGCTGCATGAAGAAATTGCCGCCGGGGAATGTGTGGCGTGCAACGCCGGACCGGGGCTCGCCGAATACCGAGGTGATCGGCACGTCCTCCTTGATCTCCGGCATGTGGCAGGACTGGCAGCTTCGCGTTTCCTTGTAGTCGCTGTGAAGCCACTCCTGATAGGGCACCTGCTCCGGTAGCTCGCCGATCACCGTGCCTCGAGCGTCGAGCGCCTGCGTCAGCAGTGTGTGGCATGTGGCGCACAGTTCCGACGAGCGTATGTGCCTGGCCTCGGTCGGTTGGAACGCGGACGACGACTTCATGATCGTCGTGTGCCCTCTGTCGATTTCGAAGGGACCATACGCGCGACGATCGTCCGGCCCGGCCTTCTCGTCGATCTGGAAGCCCCCGACGAAGCTTTCCCGCCGGCCCAGATTCGCCTCGGTGATCTGATGACACACCGAACACGAAACCCCGTCGTTCGCCAAGCGGTCGGCGAGCTTGCCGGGATCGGGTGGGAGGTGAGCAAAGACTTCTCCTTCGCCGCCCGCCAGTCGGGCTTCATACCGCATCATCGGCATGTGGCAGATCGAGCACTCGTCCTGAATGATCGCGGAGGCGGTGGGATGGTCGATCATTTCGCGACGCACGCCCGCCATCCAATACGGATCGCGGCCCGCGTTCGCCATCATGCTGGTTTGCCAGGCCGTGCCGACGGAAATGTCCTCGCCGGTCGGAGTCGTCATCCCGTTGTGGCAGGCGACGCAACGATCTGAAGTCTGGAAATGCGTGCCGTAGAACTTCCGGGACGCGGCCGTCCCGGACGCCTGGGCCTGCGGCGATTGCGCGCGCGCCGTAGACATCGCGGCGAAGGCCAGCAATGGCAGAAAGACGAATCCAAAGCTCCTCGAGATTCGATGCTCCTCTACCATCCTTCGGTGAGACCCCCGTCCACCCAATCCCACAGCAGGTAGATCAACAGCTGTTTCGGCCGGTCGGCCGTGTTGTTGAGAGGAATCCGGTAGCCGACGCTTCCCAGAATGTGCATGCGTTTGTTGATGGGAATTTGAATCTCGGGCACGACGTCCCAGTTCGTTGATGCGCCGCTGACGAGCTCGCGGTCCGCGATGACTTCCACCATCGGCGACCATCGGCGGCCGAATCCACCGTCCGTGCTGAACGTCTTGCCGATGGCCGTTCGCAGATACACTGCCCGGGAAACCGCGGCCGGATGCGTCGGCAACTCGACGCCCGCGTGCACTTGAAGAAAGCTATCGCCCGGCAAGAGTTGTCCGTAGGTCGTGAACAACTCAAAGACGGTGGATTTTCCGCCGGTACCCAGGGTGGGATCGCCGGTGGGAGCGATCACCTCGCCGCCCACGCTGAAGATCGACCCCTTCTCGACGCTGTGAAACAGCTTCTGCTTGTAACCGAGCGCGACGTCGCCGAACGCCGAGCTCCGCGTGCCGTTGTCGCCGGTGAACTCGTACGGCACGATGGCTTCGATCATCGCGGAGGCGCCGATGCGCTTCTCGAAGAGAACCGACGTGGCGACGGCTCCGTGCCCGTCGATCGCGCCCGTCACCACCGCTTCGTTTTCGGGAAAGGCCTTTTCGGTGATCAACGGGCGCGGGAGATTCAGGTTGCCGCGGGGCCAAGCCTTGTCGGTGCAAAAGCTGCGAAGATATTGGATGACCTGGCCGATTTGCTCCTGAGTCAACTGGTCCTTGAACGACGGCATGATGGGGGAAAAGCCCCTTGCCGGGCCGCCGTTCGTGACGATGGCGCGCCACTGGCTGTCCGGCTCGGCGGTCGCGGTGGAACAGTCGCTGAAGTCCGGGAACGTGGAGGGCCGCTCGAAGGCCACGAGGCTTTGAGACTGTCCCTTCCCAAGCGGCCCATGGCAAGCGGCGCAGCCGCTGTCGTAGATCTGTTTGCCGGTCCCGAGCTTCACCTTGCCGGCCTGGGTTTCCCAGGTCCAGGCGGCTTGTTCCGTCACGGCCACGGCGGGCGGCGCGAGCATGACGATGCAAAAGGCCATCACACATCGCGCCGAGCGGTTCACGATGACCATCCCCGACAAGAACTTAGGTGAGCCGACAGAGTGCCTTGGAGATTCAGACACATCAATCTCTGACCGGCATTCTCCCATCCTCTCGTCGCTGCCACGCAATCCGTCCCCGAGGGCGCGAGCCGGGGGTCACGACCAACTTCTTCGGGAGCCGGATCGCCGAACCGAGAGCACCCCCTCGACTTCGAACCGCCGACGGTTTCACCCCGGAGGCGAAAACCGCCTGCTCGATCCGGGACCCGCATATATTTTTCTGGTGGGGGTGCGCATGTTTCTCCGGCGATGCCTGCTGGTGCTCGTGTGTCTCGCCGGCTCGGGGCGCCGACTGACGGCTCAACCCTTCGACGCCATGCTGTTTTCGGGAATGCAATGGCGGATGGCGGGTCCGTTTCGCGGCGGTCGGGTCCTCACGGTGACGGGAGTTCCGGGGCATCCGAACCGTTTCTACTTCGGCTCGGTGGGCGGCGGAGTCTGGCGGAGCGACAACGCGGGCCGTACCTGGGAGCCGATCTTCGACGGCCAGCCGATCGCATCGATCGGAGCGATCGCCGTGGCGCCCTCGGACGCGCAGGTGCTCTACGTCGGCTCCGGAGAGGCCGACATGCGTTCGGACATCTCCTACGGCAACGGCATGTACAAGTCGGTCGATGGCGGCCGGACCTGGCATCGCCTGGGGCTCTCGGACAGCCGGCAGATCGGGCGAATTCTCGTGGATCCGAAGGACCCGAATCTCGTCTTCGTCGCCGCGCTGGGCCATGCATACGGGCCCAACCCGGAACGTGGAGTTTTCCGCTCCCGGGACGGCGGAACGACCTGGTCACGCGTCCTCTTCCACGACGAGAACACCGGAGCGATCGACCTGGCCTTCGATCCCTACGACTCGCGAACGATCCTCGCTGCCCTCTGGCAAACGCGCCGACCGCCCTGGAACGTCTACCCGCCCTCCAACGGCCCGGGGAGCGGTCTCTATCGGTCCACAGACGGAGGCGACACGTGGAAGCCGGTCACCGGGGACTTGCCCTCCGAAAAACTCGGCCGTATCCGACTCGCATTCGCTCCGAGCCTGCGTGGCCGCGTCTACGCTCTGGTGGACGCGAAGGCCGGCGGACTGTACGTGTCCGACGACGCCGGCGTTCGATGGCGGCGCGCGAGCGGAGATCGCCGCATCTGGGAGCGCGGCTGGTACTTCGCCGGCGTGACGGTCGACCCCGGCAGCGCCGACGTCGTCTATGCGTGCGACACGGCTTTGTACAAGTCGACCGACGCGGGTCGGACCTTCGTGCCGTTCAAGGGAGCGCCCGGCGGGGACGACTATCACCAGCTCTGGATCGACCCGGCCGATTCGCGGCGCATGATCGCGGGCAGCGATCAGGGCGCGGTGGTCAGCGTGGACGGAGGCCGGACCTGGAGCTCCTGGTACAACCAGCCGACCGCCCAGTTCTACCATGTCGCGACCGATGATCGCTTTCCGTACTGGATGTACGGCGCCCAACAGGACAGCGGAGCGGCCGCGGTGGCATCGCGGAGCGACTACGAGAGCCTGACGCAACGCGACTGGCGGCCCGTTGCCGTGGGCGGCGAGAACGGGTACATCGCGCCGGACCCGCGCGACCCCGACATCGTCTTCGGCGGCGGCGTGGGGCGCTTCGACTGGAGGACGCTGCAGGAACAGGACGTCGATCCCACCCTCGCGTACCCCGGCGACTATCGCAGCGAGTGGACCCTGCCGCTCGCCTTCTCGCCGGCCAACCCGCGGGCCCTCTACTACGCCAATCAGTTCGTGTTCCGGACGATGGACGCGGAGCCGGCACTGGGAAAAGGTCAGCCCGGACCTGACGCGCGAGGCGCCCGGCGTGCCGGGCACGATCGACTCCGTGACGGCGGAGGACAGCGCCGTGAAGGGCCCGCGGCGCGGGGTCATCTACGCGATTGCCCCGTCGAGCCTTCGCGAGGAGTTGGTCTGGTGCGGCACGGACGATGGGTTGATCTGGCTGACCCGCGACGGTGCGAAGCATTGGGAGAACGTCACGCCTCGAGACTTGACGGCCTGGTCCAAAGTCGGCGTGATCGAGGCCTCGCACTTCGATCCCGAGGCCGCCTTCGTCGCGATCGATCGGCACCGTCTCGATGACCTCGGGGCGTACATTCTTCGGACACGCGATGGCGGGAAGTCGTGGACGTCCATAGCGCGGGGCATTCCGGATGGAAGCTACGTCAACGTCGTCCGCGAGGACCCGGAGCGCCGCGGGCTGCTGTACGCGGGCACCGAAACGGGAGTCTTCGTCTCTTTCGACGATGGAGACAACTGGCAGCCCCTTCAGACGAACATGCCCAATTGCTCGGTGCGCGACCTCTCGGTGCGCCACGGGGATCTCGTCGCCGCGACGCACGGCCGATCGTTCTGGGTGCTCGATGACCTGACTCCCCTGCGGCAACTCGACGCAAAGGTCGCCGCCGCGCCGGCCTGGCTGTTCGAGCCGCGGACGGCGATCCGCCTGAATCCGGCTCCGTTCCAGGGAACCCCCGACCCGAAGGACGAGCCGAACGCGGCGAATCCTCCTCGCGGCGCGATCCTCGACTACAGTTTGAAGACGCCCTCGCCCTCTCCCGTGGTCCTCGAAATCCTCGATGCGCGCGGAGAGCTCGTTCGGCGATACGCGAGCGACGACAAAGTCGAGGCGCCGGACCTGCAGAGGATCCCGGTGACTCCGGACTGGGTCGACGTGGCCGAGGCTCCGTCGGCCGCGGCGGGGATGCACCGCTTCGTCTGGGACCTTCGGTACGCGGCGCCGAAGGAGCTGCCGCGCTCACGGAGAGAGGAAACGCCCCGCGGAGTCTGGGCGCCGCCGGGACGCTATGCGGTCCGTCTCGTCGCGAACGGACAACAGGATCTCCCAGCCTCTCGTCCTCTCGAAGGATCCCCGGGTTTCTTCGACGGAGGCCGATCTTCGCCAACAGTTCGACCTGGCGAAGCAGGTGGAGGCGGAAAGAGTGCGGTTGGCCTCCGCGCTCACCCGGGCTCACGCCCTTCGGGAGCGAATCACGGCCCTTCGCGCCAGGGCCTCGGGAGCAGCCCGGGAGGCGCTGGATGCGTTCGTGAGAGAGTCTCGATCTCGCGGCGGGGCCTCCGATCGATTCCGACGAGGCCTTCGACGAAAACGAAGCCGCGAGCACCAACCTCCGTCGCCTGTCGTCGGGAATGGCTCGATTCCAGCGGACCGTCGAGAGCGCCGACGTCGCGCCGACGCCGGACGTCCTGGCCGGGTTCGAGCGGCGGCGAGAGGACGTCTCGAGGGGGCTTTCGCTCTGGAAGGACTTTCTGGATGCCGAGCTCCCGGCGCTCAACAAAGCCCTCGAAGCCGCCGGTCTGCCGCGTCAGGAGTGATGCAGCTGAGCCGCGCTGCAGGGCAATCCTCAGACTGTCGGGCGATCCAGCAAGAAAACGGCCGGGGTCTCTCCCGGCCGGTCAGTTTCCTGGTTGCGGGGGAAGGATTTGGAACCTTCGACCTTTGGGTTATGAGAGATCCGCGAAAGTCGCCAGAAGGCGTAGCGGGAATCACTTCGCGCTGGCGACAAGCCTCGGAGGCTTTGTAGCTACGGCTGCGCTCCCGCTCGATGCCGTGCCTAACACGCTTGCAACCTCACGAGCAATAACAGCTAGTCCGCCAGATGCCGCCGGCGGAACCGCCCCCAGGCGGCAAGGACGACAACTCCCGCCAGCGAGGCCCAAGCGAACCAGTCGCCGAACCGCGCATAAGGGGTGCGCACGCCGCGCGTCGGGACCTGGCTCACGAGGGTGCGCTCCGTCGCCGAATAATGGTCCATCGAAGCGAGGACATGCCCCTGGTAGTCGAACGCCGCCGACAGGCCCAGGCTTGTCTGGCGCACGAGATTCACGCCCTGTTCGATCGCCCGAAAACCAGCCATCTGAGTGTGCCACGGGTCGATCGCCTTCCAGTCATTGGAGGGATCGAGCACGATGTCGGCTTGGAGATCGCCCGCCTGTGCGAGAAGTTGCGGAAAGTCGGCATCGAAACAAATGACGGAGGTGAGACGACCGAACGGCGTGTCGAGCGCTCGAAGCTTGCCGTCGGTTGTGATCGACATCGCGGCCTCACCGCCCGGAACCGGATGTGCCTTGTAATACTCCCACGCGACGCCGCCATCGGGCCCGATCACGACGAGCTTGTTTGCGAGGGGAAGTCTTGCATCGCGATGCCATCCGGCGAGCGCCATCCCCAGGTAGATTTCGGATCGCTTCGCGACCTCCCTGCCGCGCCGGATCAGATCGGATTCGTCCTCGGCAAGCACGGGAGCATTGGCTTCCCCCCAGAAGACGATCCGGGCGCCAGCGCCGGCCTCTCGCTCGGAACGCTCGAGGAGGTCGTTGGCGATCGTGGCGGCGCGGGAACGGATCGTCGCGACTTCCTCCGGGGTCAGCGGTTGCTGTCGGAAGAACCGCCCGACCACTTTGGGATCCGGGTGCAGCGTCATGTCGATACGCGAGAGCGATGCGATTCGCACGGTCGGAGCATCGGGTGGGAAGAGAACGAGCCGAGCGCCGCCCAAGAGCGCGACGAGGGTCACCACGGCGGCCGTCACGCCCGCAGCGCGGAGCGCGCGAGGAGACCGGGGACCCAGCTCCCAGACGCGATTGGCGGCCGCAGCGACCCAGCCGATGAGGAACGTCAGGCCCCACAGCCCGGTCACGGCGAGCATCTGAAGCAAAGGCAGATTGCCGTGTAACGAATACGCCGCCGTTCCCCAGCTCCCATAGGGAGAGAGCGAGAGCAGGTAGTCCGTCGAGGCCCAGGCACACGGGAAGACGAGCGTCGCGGACCAGCCACGAAGCCGAGGCGCGATCAACCGGTCTGCGACGTAAGGGACTGTCAGCGCGCTCGCGTAGATCAGGACGATCACGGTGTGAATCGCGCCAGGGACGGGAATCATGCCCCGGAACTGGATCGCGAAGGCGATCGATTGTGCGACCAGGATTGTAAGGAGCCCCAGAACAGGTCGCTGGCGGCGCGTGAATCGGAGGAGCAACAGCGGTGCGAAGAACGCGGCGACCAAAATGCTGTGGCCACCGTTGGCGAATGGAAGCAGGCCCGCCGCAGCCAGGAAAACGGCCACGGATTCGCGCACAGAACCCTGGGTTCTTGCCACCGGCTCGCGCGGATCGCCGTTCGGCGTGGGTTCCATGAGCTCAGCCATTCGGTCGTCCGTGTCGCTGTGTGCGGTACCCGCGCGAAGCGCCGACCGCACCGTCGACCGCGCTGTCGATGACCTGGCGAATGACGGACGCCTTCGAGCGCCAGGGAAAGGAGGGTCTCTGGATCAGAAGCGAGGTAATTCCGTGAACGGCCGACCAGATGGCCTGACTTGCGATTTCAACCCGCTCGCTCCGAGCTCTTCCTTCGCGCAGACAGGCGGCGACCATCGCCCGCAGAACATCGAACGCCTCATGGGTCTTGTAGGGCCCGGGGCCGGGGTCGAGCAACAAAAACGCGATCTGGTAGTCGTTGGGGTGGCGACATCCCCAGTCGACGTAGAGGCTCAACCCGAGTTTCAACCGCGAGACGGGATCCTTCCGAGGCTCGTCGGCGAGCACTTTCAGAGACTCGTTCAGGCGCGAGAAGCTCTCATCGACGAGACTCCGAAACAGGTCTTCCTTGCTCCGGAAGTAGAGGTAGGTCGACCCCGTGGAGGAGCCGATCTCGGAGGCGAGTTTTCGCATGGAAAAGTCCTGGTAGCCGTCGCGCACGATGATCGCTCGGGCGGCCTCCCGGATATCGACCCTCGATTTCTCGCGCTGTTCCTCTCTCCGCTCGGCGGCTCGTTTTCTGAACATGGTTCATTACAATGAACGCTGTTCACAGTAATGTCAAGGGCGCCAATCGAGCGGCGCGGCGGCGAGACTGCCGATCTCATTGACGCGCGAGCGGTCTCCTCGCCCCGCGGGCCCTGCCGTCTTGCCGCGACTTTCCAGCGACTTGAAGAAAAAAGGGGTACGTCCTTCGCCGTAACCCTTTGATTCTCTTGGTTGCGGGGGAAGGATTTGAACCTTCGACCTTTGGGTTGCGAGAACTCCTCAATTGCCGCCTCAAGTGGAAAAGAAGCTCCAAAACGCGGCTCGATTGGGCGTTCGAGTCGTCAGCTTTCGCTTCCTGTAGCCGCCAGATCGCCCCACTTTCGCCCCACTCGGAGCCGATGGGGAATCACTCCCCGCCAGGGACGACCTTACGCTGCTCGAGAAACGCGAGCAGGTCAGCGTTGATCTGGTCTTTGTGGGTCTGACACGTTCCGTGCGGAAGGCCGGGATAGACCTTCAGCGTCGAGCCCTTGACGAGCTTGGAGGAGAGCATCGCCGAAGCCCCGATCGGCACGATCTGATCGCCGTCACCGTGCAGGATGAGCGTGGGGACGTCGATCTTCTTGAGATCCGGGTTACTGCGACATCGTCGGCCGGAGAAATCGTTGGGTTTTGAACGATGATGACAGCGTAGCCTCCTTCTTCGGGATCCGGTAGACGCCGTCCCAGCGACCCATCCACTAAGCCACCTTTCGTTTACGGATCGCCGGAGGAGCAAAGGAAGGGCCAGCCTTAAGTCACTGCATCGATTGGTGCGGATCTGGCCGCCCGCAAGAATTCTCGCGGCCATTCGCGAGAAAGCAGCGAGTCGCTGCCGGGCGGAGTCCGCGTACTAGGATCTTCCGCGGGAGGTACCTGCTATGGCTGGAGCACCCAAGGCCGTGGTTCTCGTCCACGGCGGATTCGTCGACGGCTCGGGTTGGGAGGGCGTCTACGGAATCCTGCGGAAGAAAGGCTACGAGGTCGCCGTGGTCCAGAACGCGACGAAGTCACTGGCCGACGATGTCGCCACGACCCGCGCGGTGATCGCCAACCAGACCAAGCCTGTGATTCTCGTCGGGCACTCCTACGGCGGCGCGGTCATCACCGAAGCGGGCAACGACCCGAAAGTCGTCGGGCTCGTCTACATCACCGCGTTTGCTCCGGACCAGGGCGAATCGGTCGCCAGCCTGATCAAGGATCCTCCGCCGGGGGCGCCCGTGCCGCCGATCCTGCCACCTCAGGATGGCTTCCTGTTCCTCGACAGAGCGAAGTTCCCGGCGTCGTTCGCGGCGGACGTGGAGAAGGAGAAGGCGGCCTTCATGGCCGACTCGCAGGTCCCATGGGGCGTCGAGGCGCTCAGCGGCGCCATCACCAAGCCGGCATGGAAGGCGAAGCCGAGCTGGTACTTGCTCGTGACCGACGACCAGATGATCCCTATCGCGGCACAGCGCCTGATGTCGAAGCGCGCGGGCGCAACGGTCGTCGAGGTCGGAGGAAGCCACGCGATCTACGTCTCGCAGCCGGCCCCGGTCGCCGCCCTCATCGAAAAGGCGGCGACGGCGTAGGGCCGCGCGGCCGCCGAAAAACAGAAACGCCGGGAGCTGCCTCCCGGCGTCACAGAATCTTGGTTGCGGGGGAAGGATTTGAACCTTCGACCTTTGGGTTATGAGAACACTCTAAGAGTCGCCTCAAGTAGAAAGGGAGCTACAAAACGCGACTCGATCAGGCATTCGAGTCGTCGATTTTCGCCTCCTGTAGCCGCCAGATCGCCCGACTTTCGCCCGACCAAGAGGCGAGAGGACGGCACGTCAGAGCCGCCTTAGGAGTGTCGGAGCGGGAGATCTTGAGGCGACAATTGCGAGGTGCAGCACTGGGAAACCACCTTTGCTCGAAGATCTAGGGCTTCGAGCCCTTCCCGTCGGCGTCGATAACGACCTTGTGCCCCGGCTTCATCTCTCCGGTCTTTTGACGGGCGAACTCAGGCGAAATGCCCTGCTCCTTGGTGAGATAGGTCGCGACTTCCTCCCTATTGATGAAGTCCTTTTTCTTCTTGCCGTCCACCCAGACCGCGAACGGCAAGGGCGACTCACCCGTCCCCGTGGCCAAGACAATTTTCTTCCCGCTCATGTCTTCTCCTTCATCGCAGCCGCGGGTTAGGTCGCGTCCGCTACCACGCGATTCACGGCTCGCTCCGAAAGCTGGGCGGCTTCGAACGCTCTATGTCTGGCGTTCGGTAGTTCTGGACTTGGGTCGCGTTAACAGGATAGAGCAGACCGCCAACGCCGGCAACAGGATGGTAGACAGGACTGAAGGCGCGCCCGACTGCTGCTGATGCAACGATTGCGGCAGCCTAAAGAACGGCGTTTGCCATGAAGTGGTTTCGATTCATTAGAATCTCCTCCTGTGCGTGAATTATGAAACTTGATGCCAGAGTCAACGGGTTCGGTCGGTTCGTGCCCTTCCGGTCACATGCGTCGTGAACACAACAACGAGCGGCAGACGGAATCGAACTTCCGCACTGCTTCCGACGCGCTAAGGCGATTGCCGACCCTCGGTCCGAACATGATCTGGAGTGACCACCGCTACCGAGGACCGGGCTGCGAATAGAATTCCCCTCGAAGTCCTTGACACTTTCTGCCGGCACCCGTCTCGGCTCCACGACCTGGTCGCCGACGCTGAAGAAGATGATCGCGCTCGCGACCCTCGCCCGGGAGCACACCGCTCTCGGCTCGAAGGTCGAAATGGAGTTGACGGTCGAGGCCGTGCGGCACCGGGTGCCGGCGACGGTCGTCAAGACCCCGTTCTAAAACCCGAAGAGGAAAACTGCCACGCCGGTCGGCTCGTAGCCGTCGTTTCTCGACGATCGGTCACGTTTGTCTCTTCTGGGAAGGACGGCCCTTCACTAGAATCGGTACGCGGCTGCCCCGATGGGTGGCGAAAGCGACAAGGAGGTCAGAGTGCCCCCTTTCGACATGAGTCTGGTCCAGCGCGGCGCCCGCAACCGCCGCACCCCGTATTACGACGCCACCCAGCGCTACTCCCCCAAGGGTTTCACCGTCTACAACCACATGTACTTCCCGATCCGGTTCGATACCTTCGAGGCGGAGTTCGACGCCCTGTTAAACGGCGTCACGATCTGGGACGTCGCCGTCGAGCGCTGCATCGAAGTCAGCGGCCCGGACGGCTTCCGCTTCGCTCAGCTGCTGACTCCGCGCAACCTGTCCAAGTGCGCGGTCGGACAGGGCAAGTACGTCCTGATCTGCGACTCCGACGGCGGCGTCATCAACGATCCGGTCATGACACGCATGGAGGAGAACACGTTCTGGTTCGCGCTGGCGTCCTCGGACGTCCTGCTCTTCGCCCGCGGCCTGAAGAACGCCTACCCGAAGCTCCAGGTCACGCTGCGGGAGCGGGACGTGGCGCCGCTGCAGGTCCAGGGCCCCAAGTCGAAGCCCCTCATGCGCGATCTCGTCGGTCCCGCGATCCTCGACCTGAAGTATTACTGGTGGACGCGCGCGGAGATCCGCGGCGTGCCGGTGATCATCACCCGGACGGGCTGGACGAGCGAGGTCGGTTACGAGGTCTACCTGCTCGACCCGAGCTAAGGGCACCGAGATCTGGGAGGCCCTGATGGACGCGGGCAAGCCGTACGGGGTCAAGCCCACCGGGCCCTCGGACATCCGGCGGGTCGAGGGAGGCATCCTCAATTGGGGAGCCGACATGACCTACGAAAACAACGCGCTCGAGCTGGGCCTCGAGCGGCTCGTAGACTTCGGCCTGCTCGACGACGCCTGCCTTTCGATCGCGGCCTTGAAGCGCATCAATGCTCAAGGGGTCAAGCGGCGGCTGGTAGGCGTTGAGCTCGATGGCGATCCGTTGAAGGAGCTCAACAACGTCAAGTGGCCGGCCTTCCGGACCTACGGCGGCGAGGCGATCGGAAAGGTCACTTCGGCCATCTACTCGCCCCGCCTCAAGAAGAACATCGGGTTCTGCTGGGTCCCCGTCGAGCTTGCCGCCGCGGGCTCGAAGGTCCGGGTCCAAAGCGAATCGGGGCCGCGGACGGGAACCGTCGTGCCCATGCCGTTCGTGGACCCGGAAAAGCGGATCCCGGTTTCCTGAGGCGGCTCGGAAAAATGTTCCGAAGCGGGAGCGACGACGTGAGGCGAGCGTCCTCGGCGGGGCCTGTAGACTCTCTCAGGCCCCCCGTCGTTGGCGACCTTCGGCGGCGACTCCAGCTTGGTCTGCTCTATTGCGCCTACCTGCGCCCTCACAAGGCCCTCGGCGGCGCCACGCCTGCTGAGGTCTATTCGCGCTGACGCCGGCCCACCTCGCCGCCGTAAAGCCGTCCCGCGGCAAACCGGGGCAGGGACCACGCGCCTCACCCTCCCAGATCCGGTTCCTCGACCCCGAGCACCGACTCCCCTTCCTCGTCCCCAAAGCCGCGTAGATCCTTGCCCGTCCCGCCTCAGAGGAATCCAGAGCCGGGGGCTCGACTTCGACCTGGACGCGACGCTCGCACTCGTTTTGCCGTTCCTGCTCGTCGCGGTGTGCGCAGTGGTCCGTATCGCTCGGAGAAAGTTCCGCGACGACGCGTGAGGCGTTTCGGGCGGCTCTACTCCTCGGAGAGGCGATCAATGGCGCAGATGCCATGGTCCTCGCAGATCTGACGTATAGCCGCTGCTGCGGTGTTGAATGCGAGGATGATCGACCCGCCTTTCCTGCCGGCCGTCAGGTCGCCTGCGAGAAAGAGACCGGGAACGCTCGTCGCAAAGGAATCGGTCAGGATCGGTTGCGGGCCATCGAACGCGATGCCTGCAGACTTGAGAAAGTTCTCCGGTGTCGTTCCACCGATGGCATAGACGATCCGATCCACGTCGAGAGGATCGAGGTCGGATTCCTGGAAGCGGACCCGGACTCTGGTTCCGGCACTCTCGAGTCCGGCCACATTGGAGGAGAGGAGAATGCGCAGCCTTCCCTGCCGCTCGAGCTCGAGCACACTGTCGCGATTTATGGGATTGGGCCGTTTCAAGTCCTTGGCGCGGTAGGAGAGCGTGACACGGTTGCCTTCCTGCGCGAGAAACTGACAGTACTCCATGGCCGTGTCGCCCCCGCCCACCACCAGGACGTCGCCGCCTCGGATCGCCTCGCTGGTCACATCGAAGACGACGTGGTGCTGCACTTGACGCGGGATGGGGTACGACGGCTTGTTGGGGCGGCTAAGAATCCCGATTGCAATCACGACGACGCGCGCCCGCCAGGCGCCTGTGTTCGTCTCGACACGCAGCAGCCCACCAGGCTCGGCCTCAATTCGATGAACTTCTTCGCGGTAGCGTACGCGGGCCCCTGAATCGCGGATTGCGCGGTCGAGGTAACTCAAGGTCTCTTCGCGCGTGAGGTCGGGAATGCAAAGCACCCCCTCGCATCTCGCCTCGATTCCCTTGTAATTGGCAAGCACAGGCTTGCTCGCCGGGTAGTACTTGCGAACGATCCAGGAATGTTCCTGAGTCTTCTCGAGCACCAGGACCCGTTTCGGGGAAACGCCCGCAGCTCTGGCCTCCGCGGCGATGGCGATGCCCGCGGGTCCCGCACCCACGATGATGAGATCGAGTTCCGGCACTTCGTTGGTCAGAGGCGCCACCTCACAATGACGTCACCGTCCGGGTGAGGGATCACGGCCTGGGTCCGGCCGGATCTAGCTCTCCTTCCGAATGAGCTTCCACAGCGCGACTCGGTCCGGCGCGAGCAGCTCCTCGATGCGGACGGGGTTGACGTGGGCCACGATGATCTGCCCGACCTCGGTCTGCACGTCGGAGAAGAGGCCGTGCGATTTCATCTTCGCGGCCTGGTACTGGTTGTCCTCGCTGGGGCTGACGTAGTGCACCGAGTCGCTCTTGTAGCGGTGCACCAGCCAGAGATGAACGAGCGTGATCAGGCGCTTCTTGCGCAGCGACTCCTCGAAGGTGTTCTGGTCGCGCACCGAGAGGATGTTGCGGCCGCGACGGTCCTGGATGGGAGCGAAGACGACGTTGGCGAGCCTGTCGTTCCCGTCGCCGCCGATCCTGAGCTCGAGCAGCTCTGAGCCGGCGCGCTGCGGCAGCAGTTTCACGGCGAGCTTGTACTTGAGCTCGTAGTGCTCGCCCCACATCGCCAGCCAATCCTCGAGCAGCTTCTTGGGCACCTCCGTCTGGATGAGATGCTGGTGCTGCGTCGAGCCCTTGCCCATTGCCTGGGTGGTGGCCGTGCGCCCCGAGGAGGCCAGGAGGGCGGCGTCGACGCGCGGCCCTCCAACGAGCGTCTGCGGCGTCTTGTAAGGGGACTCGACGAGGCGAATCTTGCGCTGCAGGCGGGCGAGGGCCACCAGGCCCTCTTGTTTGAGGGCGGTGGCAAACTCCTCGGCGGCCACACCGTCGATCTGGTGACCACCGTAAGTGACGAAGTTGAACACGAAGCCCATCTTGCCGAGCTCCTCGGGGAAGCTCTGCATCTTCTCGTCGCTCATTCCGGTCGAGTCCCAGTTGAAGGACGGCGACAGGTTGTAGGCCAGCATCTTCTCCGGGAACACGGCGTGGATCGCATCGGCGAACTGGCGGGCATCGTCGAGGTCCGCCGTCTTGGTCTCCATCCACAGGAGGTCGGCAAAAGGCGCCGCGGCGAGCGACTTGGCGATGGCGTAGGGAATGCCGCCGCGGATCTGGTAGTAGCCCTCGGGGGTCTTGGAGTGCTCGCAATCCCAGACGATCTGGACGCCGAGCGACCTGGCCTTCTCCTTGGCCGCCCACAGCGAGGCACGCTCGGCGAAGCGGCGCCACTGCGCGGCGCTCATCTCGAGCGGCTCGCCCTCGCTGGCCCGAAACTCGAGAACCTCGGCCACCGCCTCGCCGTAGGTCTCGAGGCCGGCCTCCTCCTCCCACGCTTCGAGGAAGCGCGTGGCGACGGGGTCGAAGGCGGCCTCGATCGTCAGGTGCTTGCCCCGCTTGTACGCCTCGGCGTTCTCGGCGGCCATGGCGGCGAGCCCCTTGCGCTCGAGCCAGCTGTCGGCGACCCGGTACTCCTCGTCGCACAGCGCGTAGAGCAGGTGGCCATTGAGCTCGCGGACCCCGAGATCGTAGAAGCGCTTCATCAGCGCCAGATAGCCGCTCTTGTAGGAGGGCAGATTCACGTTGGTCGCGCCGAGAATGAATGGCTGGTCGCGCTCGTCGCCGCGGCCGTCGAGCAGGTTCGCTGCCTCGGCGTCGGTGCGCGCGACGATGATGCCGGGGACCTTCATGACGTCGAGTTGGAAGCGTGCCGCGTTCAAGCGCTTGATCTGCTCGTCCTCCGCCACGAGGACCTTGCCGCCCTGGTGGCCGCACTTCTTGGTGCCCGGGCGCTGGTCCTCGATGTGGTACCCCGGCACGCCGGCTTCCACGAAGCGACGCACGAGGTTGCGCACGTGGGGATCGCCCCCATGGCCGGTATCGGCGTCGGCGATGATGAACGGGCGGTAGTCGACGGCCGGCGTCGCGCTGCGCTGCTTCTCGGACATGCGCGCGCGCAGATACTGCTGGTTGCGGTCGGCGGTGAGCAGGGCGCGCACCAGCACCGCGGCCTCGTCGGGCACCTGGCTCAAAGGGTAGCTCGCCAGATCGGGCCCGGGGTCCTCGCTCGTCGAGCCCCTCGCCGAGGTCGCCCAGCCGCCGAGGTAGATGCCCTCAATCCCCAGGCGCTTGATGACGACCGCCTGGCCGGGCGAGTACGGACCGAACGTCGTGATGCTCTTTCTCTCGGCGAACAACTCGCGCAGGCGGTCGTGGAACGCCGCCGCCGCCTCGCGCGCCACGGTGTAGTCGTGCGCGATCGTGCCACGCTGCTCCACGACCTGGCGGGCCGTGTACAGACGCCTCGTGCCCGCAAACCGCGGACTCTCGAACCACTTCTGGGTCTCGGCGACTTCCTGCTCGAACGAAGTCATGTCGGTGCTCCTGCTCCCGTCGCGTGACAGAAGTCCTGATCAGCCGATTGAGTCTACGACACTAGTTTTCGAAATCCGGGTTCTCGGTCAGGCGCGTGCCGTCTCGCCGGAACGCGTCGAGGAAGCTCACGATGCGCTGCTTCGCCGTCTCGAGGTCGTGATTGTTGAGGTTGAGGTTGAGCAGATCGATGTACCACGGCGGCTTGACGGCTTCATGGACATAGGCCTCCACAATGGCGCGGGCAATCGGCAGCGTCGTCGCCTTCGAGTCATCGTGGACGTCGCGATTGCTCGCCCGCAGCAGCTTGGCGTACTCCTCGTCGAGGAGTCGGGCGAACAGCGCGGCGGTGAAGACGTCGCCGGCCCGCACGCCGGTCTCCGGGTCGTCGTCGGTGAACCGGGCGCTCTTGTGCAGCCACTCCCAGAGGATGCTCATGCGGATCTCCCCGGTCGCCATGTCCTCCATCAGGTAGAGCACGTCGTCGTTGCCGAAGAAGTCGGCGGGCTTCAAAGCGGCCGCCTGAAAACCCCGGCCGAAGGCATTGCCGTACTGCAGGGCGACGCTCAAGAGGTCGCGGGCACCGCGGACCGTTCGCGGCGCCGGCTCGAGCTGCGTCAGTCCGTCGGCGTCCTCCGGCGTGTAGTTCAGGCGCGGGAACGGGCGGCCGACCTGATTGTCGGCGCCGGCCCGCTCCCACACGGGCCGCATGATTTGCACCATCTTCCAATGCGCCACCCACTTGCCGCTCGCCCCCTCGCGCTGCTCCCGCTCGCCGCCGGCGACCGCCCGCTGCATGCCGGTGGCGACACCCGCCCCCGAACCCACGGGGATGTTGGCCTCCATCCCGCCCTGCCACAGCGCGCAGCGGCCTTCCCGGTCGGGGGTGTTCACCGCCCGGCGGACGCGGTCTTCGTAGCAGCGCATGTAGCCAAAGGTCATCCCGATCGCGTCGATGTTGGGGTTGACGAACGTCGCGTCCCACGTCAGAGCGTCGGCGACGCTGTTGATGTAGTCCCATCGGCCGGTGTTGAAGCCGACGAAGTGTGTCCCGAGCGCGGCGCGGATTTCCATCAGCTGAAAACAGGCCTCGATCTGCTCGACGAGCACGTAGACCTTGATCGCCCCGACCGGGAGCCCGAGGTGCCGTTCGAGCGCCGCGAGCATGTCGTTCCACAACGCCGCCTCTTCGGCGGTCTGGATCTTCGGAAGGTAGAGGGCGATGGACCGGCCCTCGGCCCGCAGTCGCTCGCGGTTGTTCACGACATAGAGCACGACGTCGACGATCGACGCGGAAAACCCGGTTCCGTCGGATTCGCGCACGTGGCGGTCATCGAGGTGCAGCCCGCGAGGACGAAAGATCCTGGCAGTGAAGTCGAGTTGCTTGCGCCAGTCGTCGAACATCGGCCTCCCGAGGAAGTCCCGCGCCCAGGAGTTCGTCTCCGCGGCGATCTCCTCGGCGATCCGCAGGAAGATCGGTTCCCTGTCGAAAGCCAGCTTGAGATTCCGCTGGTTGTCGAGCGACATCGTGTCGACTTGCCCCAATGCGTCCTCTCCGTCGAACATCCACCCGTCGGCGCCGGAGAGCAAGGCGTAGGCGACGTTGCGCAGGCCGCTCTCGGTTGTGGCGCGCGGCCTGGTGGCGGGCCCGGTGCCCTGGATCCACTGGCGCCGCAAGTCGGCCGGGATCTCGCTGCCGGTGAAGCGTCCTTCTCGGGCATCGCGCACGCGGAGGGCGGTGCGCGGGATGATCGCGTCGGGCTCGCAAAAAGCGAGACCGCGGCCGTGGAGGACCCGCTCGCGCCGCCGCGCGATGCGCTCGGCCATGATCCGACGGCGGTCGCGATTGAGCGGCGCCAGAGCCGCGAGCGCCGACCGCGCCGCCGAGGTGTAGACGTCGGGATACGAGGCGAACAGACCGTGACGGAACTCGACCGCGCTGGGCATCGCGGACCTCCGTGTTGGCCCAACTCTATAGATTTCGCGAACTGGCAACCCTCTTCGCCGCGCGCGACAGGAGAAACAAAAACGTCCGGGGTCTCCCCCGGCCGATTAATTACTTGGTTGCGCGGGAAGGATTGGAAGAAACGGCATACCCCGCCGAATCTGAGGGGTCTTGCCAAGCTCTTAGCATCCAGAGCCCGTACAACGCGAACCGAAACGTCTTGACGAGGGTTTCCCCCCCGAGGATAGGCTCAAGCGTACGGCTGCTCATCGCGTCATCACACGGAGTAGATGCCTTGCCCGAGCATGCCGGGAGTGACCAGCGTGATGCCGTTTTCGGTCACGTAGAAGCGGCGGCGGTCATGCGCCGTATCGACCCCGATCTCCATACCTTCCTTGATCTCGCAGCCCCGGTCGATCACGACGCGCTTCAGCACCACGTTGTTTCCGACCCTCACGTTGGGCAGGACCACCGAGTCCTCGACCACGCTATGGGACTCGATCCGCACGTCGGTAAACAGCAGCGAGCGCCGCACCGTAGCGCCGCTGATGACGCAGCCGCCCGACACCATCGAATCGAGCGCCATACCGCGCCGGTCGTCGTCGTCGAACACGAATTTCGCGGGTGGCATCTGTTCCTGGTAGGTCCAGATCGGCCAGGTGCTGTCGTACAGGTTGAGTTCCGGCACCACCCTTGTAAGCTCCATGTTGGCTTCCCAGTAGGCGTCGATCGTGCCGACATCGCGCCAGTACGGCGCGCCGCCCGTGGTCACGCCAATGCAACTGTCGGCAAGACTATGCGCAAACACTCTATAGCGCGACATTACGTAGGGGATTACGTCCTTGCCGAAATCGTGCGATGAGCGAGGATCCTTGGCATCGCGGATCAGCTGTTCGTTCAGGAATTCGGCTTTGAACACGTAGATCCCCATGCTTGCCAGTGCCCGCTCGGGCTGGCCAGGAATCGCTTGCGGTTGCGCGGGCTTTTCTTCAAAACTCACCACGCGCCCATCCCCTTCGATGCTCATCACGCCAAAAGCACTGGCATCCGCTAGCGGCACTTCCGCACACCCCACCGTCAGGTCAGCATAGCGCGCTACGTGAAAAGCGAGCATTCGGCCATAGTCCATTTTGTAAATGTGGTCGCCGGCGAGCACCAGCACATACTTCGCCGAATGCCGGTGCAGCACTGACAGGTTCTGGAAGACGGCGTCCGCAGTGCCGCTGTACCATGCTTCTGCAACCTGCTGCTGCGCCGGCAGCAGTTCGATGAACTCCTCGAAGCGGCCGTCGAGGAAACTCCAGCCGCGCTGGATGTGGCGAATCAGGCTGTTCGCCTTGTACTGCGTGGCCACGCCGATGCGGCGAATGCCGGAATTCACACAGTTAGAAAGCGTGAAATCGATGATGCGGAACTTGCCGCCAAATGGCACCGCCGGCTTGCAACGCCAGTCGGTGAATTGTCTCAGCCGGGCGCCGCGCCCTCCGGCGAGCACCAGCGCGACAGTGGAGTGCGTGAGCTCGCTGACGAAACGAATCGCCTCAGGTTGGACGTTCCCTGGGCTGTAATCTCCGTGCCGACGGTGTTCATCGAGCGTCATGTTGTCTCTCGTGACGGATTACAGTAGCAGCCCCGGAAAATCGGCCCACCTTGACTCCAGGTCATCCGTCCGAGATTACGGGTCCGCTCGACTCTCGCTCCACCAGCAAGAAAAAAGGGGTCACGCCTCGCGACGTAACCCCTTGATTTGCTTGGTTGCGGGGGAAGGATTTGAACCTTCGACCTTTGGGTTATGAGCCCAACGAGCTACCAGGCTGCTCCACCCCGCGTCAGGAGGGCGCACCTTATCGAAACGCGCCGGGCCGCGTCAAGCCTCGCGGACGCTATCGTGCCGGCACGCTCGGCCGCGGTGCCGCGGGAGTCGGCTTCGCGGTGACGCTCCCGGCCGGATAGAGGAGCACGAGATCCGACGGCCCGACGAGCTGAAGCTCCTCGCGCGCGACGCGCTCGGCAGGGAACTCGTGTTTGTTCGCGGCCTCGAGCTCGGCCTGCAGCTCCCGATTCTCCTTCTCCTTCTCGGCGATCTCGGCGTCGAGCTGCCGGACCCTGGCGCGCGCGCCCGCGAGATCGAAGACGCGGCGGTCGGAAAAGAGCAGCACGCAGAGCAGGATCGTCGACACGCCGAGCGAGACGAGGAACGCCGCGAAGGGACGCGGCTCGCGCGCGGGCTCGGGAGCGGCCCTCACGCGCGGAACGCTTCGCGGCCGGCGAAGACTGCGACGCCGGCCAGGTCTTCCTCGATCATGAGGAGCCGGTTGTACTTGGCGAGGCGCTCGCCGCGCGAGGCGGAGCCGGCCTTGATCAACCCTGCGTTGATGGCGACCGCGAGATCCGCGATCGAGTCGTCCGTCGTCTCGCCGGAGCGGTGCGAAACGACCGTCTTGTAGCCGTTCGTCTGCGCGAGCCGGACGGCTTCGAGGGTCTCCGTCACGGTGCCGACCTGGTTCAGCTTCACGAGGAGCGCGTTGCCGATCCCGTCGGCAATGCCGGCGGCGAGGATCTCCGGATTGGTCACGAAGACGTCGTCCCCCACGAGCAGGATGCGCCCGGAGAGCTCCTTCGTCAAGGCGATCCAGCCCTTCCGGTCCGACTCGCCCATCCCGTCCTCGATCGAGACGATCGGATAGTCGCGCGCGAGCGCCGCCCAGTACGCGACCATCTGATCGGAGGAGAGCGTCTTCTTCTCGCCCGCGAGAACGTACTTGCCCTTCTCGTAGTACTCCGACGCCGCCGGGTCGAGCGCGATCGCCACCTCTTTGCCGGCCGCGTAGCCGGCCGCCGCGATCGCCGACATCAGCAGATCGAGCGCCTCGCGCGCCGACGCGATGTCCGGCGCGAAGCCGCCCTCGTCGCCGACACCGGTCGACAGCCCCTTCTTCTTGAGGATCGACTTGAGCGCGTGAAAGACCTCGACGCCCGCGCGCAGCGCCTCGGCGTACGTCGCGAATCCGACCGGGCAGATCATGAACTCCTGGTGGTCGAGGCGATTGTCGGCGTGCGCGCCGCCGTTGATCACGTTCAGCATCGGCACGGGCAGCACGTGCGCCGCGGCGCCGCCGAGATACCGGTAGAGCGGCAGCCCCGAGCCCTCGGCCGCGGCGCGGCAGACGGCGAGCGAGACGCCGAGGATCGCGTTGGCGCCGAGGCGGCCCTTGTTCGGCGTGCCGTCGAGCTCGATCAGAATCCGGTCGAGCAGAACCTGGTCGCGCGCGTCGGCGCCCTGGATCTCCTCCGCGATCTCGCCGTTGACGTGCGCGACCGCCTTCTGCACGCCCTTGCCGCCGTAGCGGGACTTGTCGCCGTCGCGCAGCTCGAGCGCCTCGCGCTCCCCCGTCGAAGCGCCGGACGGCACGGCGGCGCGGCCGGTGGCGCCGCCCGAGAGGAGCGCCTCGACCTCCAGCGTGGGGTTGCCGCGCGAGTCGAGGATCTCGCGCGCGATCAGCTGCTCGATCTGGAAGCTCACGCGATCGCCCTCACTTCTGCAGGAGCTCGCGTCCCGCGCGCGAGAGCGCGTCGAGATCCTTTTCCGACGATGCTTCGGCGTACACGCGCGCGACCGGCTCCGTTCCCGACTCGCGGACCAGAATCCACGAACCGTCCTCCAAAAGCAACTTGAGGCCGTCCATGAGGTTGACCGAGGCGACCCGGCGCCCGGCGTAGGTCGCGGGTGGCGACTGGCGGCGGGCCTTCAGGGCCTCCTTGTCCCCCGGCGACAGAGGCAGGTCGAGTCGGCTCGTGTGGAAGGGGCCGATCTCGCGGTCGAGGTCGGCGGTCAGCTGCGCGATGGTCTTCCCGGCCGCGCCGACCATCTCGGCCGCCAGGAGGTCCGCGAGGATCCCGTCCTTCTCCGGGACGTGGCCCTCGACGGTCAGGCCCGCGCTCTCCTCCGCTCCGAAGATGATCTCTCCCGCGATCAGCTTCTCGCCGATGTACTTGAAGCCGACCGGCGTCTCGTAGAGCGGCACGCCGAACCTCTTCGCGACCGCGTCGAGGGCGTGCGTCGTCGCGACGCTTCGGGCCACACCGCCGCGGCGGCCCTTGCGGCCGAGCAGGTCGAAGAGGAGCAGCGACAGCAGCCGGTTGGGCGTGACGTACTTCCCCGCCTCGTCGCAGACGCCGAAGCGGTCCGCATCGCCGTCGCAGGAGAGGCCGAGCCGCGAGCCGTGTTTTCGCACCGCCTCGCCGAGGCGGACGAGCTCCTTCTCGCCGCACTGCGGCGACTCCCCGCCGAAGAGCGGATCGGCCTTCGCGTTCAGGCGCTCGAGGCGCGCGCCGGTCGTCTCGAGGAACGCGTCGAGGAAGCCCGACGAGGTGCCGTAGCGGAAGTCGAGCGAGAAGTGCGGCGCGCCGCGGCCGACGTCTTCGGCCCTGCACCTTCTTTCCGAGGTCGGTCAAGTACGGCGCGACCGGGTCGAATCGCGGGACGTCCGCTTCTTCGGGCGGCGGCATCTCCGCGACGCCCGCGATCTCCTTCTCGACGCGGTCCGTGACCTCGGGCAGCGCCGGCGCGCCGTCGGACGTCGAGAACTTGATGCCGAGATAGCGCGGCGGATTGTGGCTCGCGGTAAAGTTCAGAGCGCCGGCCGCGCCGCGGCGGCGAATCTCGAATGCGAGGACCGGAGTCGGAACGGGACGCGCCGCCATCTCGGCCGCGAAGCCCTCGCGGCGGAGAATGCGCGACGCCTCCGAGGCGAAGCGGTCGGCCAGGAATCGCGTGTCGTAGCCGACGAGGACGGTCTGCCCCGCGCGCCCCTCGCGCTGGAGCACGCGCGCGATGGCCGTCACGACCCGCCGCGCGTTTCCGAACGTGAACTCGTCGGCCAGGACGGCCCTCCAGCCCGACGTTCCGAAGCGGATCTGGGTCATGGCCGCGTGAAGCTAACACGAACGGCGCCGCTCGCCGTGCTCGCGCTCGCCGCCGCGTGCGCGCCGCATTCGGCGCCGCCACCGGAGCCTCCGGCGCCTCCCGCGCGCGTCGTGGCGCCGCCGCCCGGCGGGGAGGTCGCGGAGGAATACCCGGCGCCGGCGTCTCCGTCGGAGCCCGTCCGGCGCGCCGTCTTCGAGCGCATCAACGCGGATCGCGCCGCGGCGGGCCTCTCCCCCGTCGCGTGGGACGAGGGCGCCGCGCGCGTGGCCGACGCCTTCTGCGCGGCGCAGGTCGCCGAAAAGACGAACGGTCATTTCCTGCGCGACGGCGTGCCGCCCTACGCGCGCACCGGTCTCGCGGGAGTCTTCGGCTACCAGGCGGAGAACGTCGCCTCGTGGAGCACGACCTCGAAGACCTTCTCCGACACGCCGCTTTCCCTCGCGCTCGCGGCGCACCGCTCGATGATGGGCGAGACGCCTCCCGACGACGGGCACCGCCGCACGATCCTCGACCCCGAGGCCACGCACGTCGGCGTGGGGTGGGCCATGGCCGGCGGCCGGTTCCAGATCGCGCAGGAGTTCCTCGCGCGCGGCCTCGATCGCGCCGCGGTCCGCAACGATCCGCGCGGAATCGCCGCGCGCGTGAGCGCATCTGCTCGCGCGGGGTATCGCGTCGCGTTCGTCACCATCGCGCGCGAGGCCCTCCCGCGACCGCTGACGGCGGAGGAAGCGAGCGGGCGCACGTCGTACCGCTACCCGAAGGCGTCGCGCGCCTTCGTGCCGGAAGGCGATCGCGACATCCAGATCGTGGGCGTCCTGACGGAAGACCGGCTCCGCCTCGGACACGACCGCGATTTCGAGCTCGCTCTCGCACCCGATGGTCCCGGCCTCTACACGCTCGTGTTCTGGCTCGTTCGAAAAGGCGAGGACCAGGGCCGGCCGCTCGGCTCCGTCGTGATCCGCGCGGAGAGGTAACGGAAGCGTGATCGCCGTTCTCGTCGTCGGCGGTCCCGGAGTGGAAGATGCCGAGCCGCCGTCGGCCGTCGAGGTCCTGCACGCGCGCGACGCCGACGACGCGGTCGAGAAGCTCGGGCGCAACCGCCGCATCGACGCCGTGCTCGTCCTGGCCGAGGCGGCGGCGGCCGTCGCGGCGATTCGGGAGGACATCCTCGCGCCGCCTCCGATCTTCCTGCCTTCGGACGCGCCGGCGATACCGGGAGCGAGGCGCCTCGACGCGGGGAGCCCGCCGGCCCTTCTCGAAGCGATCGCGCGAGAGCTGGGCGGCGACTGAAAGGGCCACCGCCGCGACGGGCCGCCCCAACCCGTTTCGTGTGATAACTTACTCCGTTCTTATGTCGGGCTGTGGCGGCTGCACCGTAGGCAACTCGTTCAACCCCGGCGGCCATTACATCGGCGTCCGGATCAACCAGAACGAGGATGGCCGCGTCGTCTTTTGCGAGACCAACGGGACGGAGGTCCGCAAGGGACAGCGCCTCGTCATCGAGGGCGACGGCGGCTACGAGTATGCCGAGGTCTCGACGCTGCACCCGCTCATCGTCAAGCAGTGCCAGCTCCGCGACGCCCGCAAGCTCGTCCGGGTGGCCACCGATTCCGATCTCGCGAGCTACCAGGCCAAGCTCGAGCGCGAGAAGCAGTTCTTCCGCGACACCCGCGAGATGGCCACGGAAAAGCGGCTCACGCTCAAGCTGATCCGCGTCGAGGAGAGTTTCGACGGCCGCAAATACTCCATCTACTACACCTCCGAGCAGCGGATCGACTACCGCAGGCTCGTCGCGGACCTTGCCATGAAGTACCCGGTCCGGATCGAGGTCCGCCAGGTCGGCCCGCGGGACGAGACCAAGATGCGCGGCGGCCTCGGGCCGTGCGGCCTGACCCTGTGCTGCTCGACGTTCCTGAAGGGGTTCCACCCCGTCACGATCAAGATGGCCAAGAGCCAGAACCTGTCGCTAAACCCTTCCAAAATATCGGGGATGTGCGGCCGGCTCATGTGCTGTTTAGCTTACGAGGACGAGGGCGGCCGGCCCGCTCCGGAAGCCTCCTCGCCCCCCCGGAAGAACCAGAATTTTTCCTCGGAAGCCCCGGTTTAGGGAAATATAGCGTCCCGCCTTTTTCACGGGGCCAGAGGAACATCCGTGGCAGAGAGGAACTCGACCGGGAGCGCATTTCGACCGGGCGAGGACGCTCCCGGCAACCGCAAGCTGATTCGCCCGAACCTTTCGGAGCTCTCCGAGCGGTACCCGACGCGCACCTTCCAGCAGCGCAAGCAGGTCCCGCCCGAGCAGACCAACGCCGAGAGCTACTACTACCTCAAGCAGATGGCGGCCAAGACCCCCATGGTCGTCGTGTTGAACGACGGCGAGGAGGTCCACGGCTGGATCGAGTGGTACGACAAGAACTGCCTGAAGGTGAACCGCGAGCGCGGCCCGAATCTGCTGATCCCGAAGACCTCGATCAAGTACCTGTTCAAGGAAGCCGAGGGCGCGCCGATGGACGGGAACAGGTAGCCAGACTGTCGCCTCGACTAAGGACTAGGGACTAAGGACTGACTGAGACAGGAAGGAGTCCCTAGTCCTCAGTCCTTAGTCACAGCTAGTCACCTCGCTCCCCTCCCCGACAGCACCGCCGGCACGGGAGTTCCGTGGTCAGCCCTGAACTCCTGAAGGAATCGGAAGCGCGCCCGATGGACGGAAACCGGTAATCCCGACGGAGGACTGTGGACTGAGGACCGAGGACTTTCGTGGCTCAAGTCACGAGAGTCCTCAGTCCCGAGTCCTCAGTCCTCAGTCTGTCGTCTACCTCGCCCCTCTCCCCGACAGCACCGCCGGCACGGTCTTCAGCAGGATCTTCAAGTCGAGCATCGGCGACCACGTGTCGATGTACTTGAGGTCGAGCGCCATCCAGCGATCGAAGTCCACGTCGTTTCGCCCGGAGACCTGCCAGAGGCACGTCAGGCCCGGGCTCATCGACAGCCGGCGGCGCTGCCAGGGCTCGTAGCGCGCGACTTCCTCCGGCAGCGGCGGCCGCGGGCCGACGAGGCTCATGTCGCCGACGATGACGTTGGCGAGCTGCGGCAGCTCGTCGATCGAGAGACGGCGGAGCACGCGGCCGACGATGGTCAGCCGCGGATCGTGCGACGACTTGAAGACCGGCCCCGTCATCTCGTTCAGATGCGAGATCTCCGGCAGGCGCCCCTCGGCGCCGTTCTGCATCGTGCGGAACTTGAGCAGCGTGAAATGCCGGCCGTTCAGGCCGCAGCGCGTCTGGCGGAAGAAGATGGGCCCCGACGAGGACAGCTTGATCGCGATCGCCGCGAGCAACTGGATCGGCAGCGTGACGAGGAAGAGCGCGAGCGACACGACGAGGTCCACGCCCCGCTTGACGACGAGCTGGACCGGATTCGACGGCGTCGTCGTGAAGGAGAGAAGCGGCACGCCGTCCAGCTCCTCCAGCACCGGCCGCGCCAGCACGTGCGGGAAGATGTCGAGCGACACGTGCGCGCGCACACCGTGCCGCTCGGCCACGAGGAGCGCCTCCTCGTAGTCGCCGAGCTTGCCCTTTTCGATGACGAAGATCAGCTCGTCCACGACGTTGCCCGCGAGCACGGACTCGAGGTCCGCGATCTTCCCGAGAGAGGGCCACCGATTTCCCCTGCGAATCTGGCCGCCGTTGTCGTCGTCGAGATAGCCGACGAGGCGGAACCCCCAGTGCGGGTGCGCCTCGAAGAAGTCGGCCATCGAGGCGGCCTTGCTGCCGGTGCCGACGACGAGGACGGTGCGGAAGTTGTAGCCGCGCGTGCGGACCCAGCGCGACGCGAGGCGCAGCCCGACCTTCTCGCTCGCGAGAAACGCGAAGTTGAGCGACCCGAAGACGACGAGGAACCAGCGGCTCACGAACTCGAGCCGCAGGCCGTACACGATCAGGGCCAGCAGCGCCGTCCCGCCGAACGCGACGCGCGCCGCCGCCCAGATCTCCTCTCCGAGAGGCAGCGTCCGGTGGCTGCGGTAGAAACCGGCGCCGTAGAGCAGCAGCCCCCAGATCGGCAGGATCAGGGTCAGGAGGAAGAAGTACTGCTCGAAGGGATAGAGCGGCTGCGGGAAGAGCCGCGGGAAGAATCGCGCCATCACGCCCTCCCGCAACAGGTACGCCAGAGGGAGCGAAACCGCGGTGAGCGCGAGGTCCCCCGCCAGGACCCCCAAGGCCACCGCGCGCGCTTTCTGCTTCAGCATTCTTCACCGACCGCGGTTCGCGGCCCGCTAAACCGTTCGCATGTTATGAGATGAGAGGCTTTCCTTCAAGGACGGCCTCATATCTCCCGGCCACGTCCTCCCACAGGTATCTCTCCCCCACACGGCGGCGCGCCTTCTCCCCCCACCCGGCATGGCCCGACGGATTGTCCAGAACCGCCTGCAGCAGGGACGCGAGCGACGCCGGATTCGTTACGTCGAAGGGCAGCGCCGCGCCGCCGGCCACCTCCTCGTTGTCCGGCGACTGGTTGTAGCAAACCACGCGCCCGAACCCCATCGCCTCGACGAGGGCCGGGTGCGTGCCGCCCACCTCGGTCGCCTGGACGTAGACGGCCGCGTTCGCCAGGAGCTCGCGATATCCCTCGCCGTAAATGGCGCCCGGGAATCGCACGCGCGGATCGGCTTCGCGGCGAACGCGCGCGATGTAGTCCGCGGCGTACGGCGCATCCCCCACCACGACGAGCGGCGTCTCCCCGCGCACGTCGCGGTAGGCGCGGACGACCGCGTCCGCGTTGTTCTCCGGTTCCAGGCGCGAGACGTAGAGCACGTAGCGTTCCGGAGAGAGCCCCAGCCGGTCGAGCGTTCCCCGACCCGCCGGCCGCGGGAGGTCGCCCCCGTACGGAATGAAGATGCTGTCGATCCCGTATCGCTGCCGGTAGTAGTCCTGGATGACGCGCGCGTCGGAGACGACGGCGTCCGGCACGATCGTCGAGAGCCGCTCCGAGATGCGGTAGGCCCAGCGGCCCGCCGCGCTCCACTTGCGCCGGTTGCGCTCGAGGCCGTCCACGTTCAGGACGACGCGCGTGCGCCCGAGGAGCCGCGGCAGGAAGCACGCGGCCGCGTTGATCGCGTTGCAGAAGAGGACCGCGTCGTAGCGCTCGAACGCCGCGTCGAGAGCCGAGATCCCGCCGTGCACGACGGTGTCGAGATACTTCGTGGGCACCGTGGGCAGCACCCGAATCCGCGCCCCCCGCCATTCCGAGAGGCCGGGCTCCGCGTAGCGCGGCCGCCCGTACACGGTGACCTCGTGACCCCGCGCGGCCAGGCGCGCGGACAGCTCCTCCGCGAGCGTCTCGAACCCCCCGTATCTCGCCGGAATGCCGCGGGTGCCGAGGATCGCGATTCTCACCCGCTTGCTTGCCTAGGGCTTGACCACCGATTCGCGCGCCTTCTTCCGCGCTTCCAGGTCTTCGGTGATCAGCTTGTAGGCGATGTAGTACTTGTAGATGTTCGCGACGTAGGTCACCGTCTCGCGGCCGATCTTCTCGGAGGCGACGATCTCGACGTTGTTGAACCAGACGTTGGGGTCGAGGCCCCGCTTGGCCGCCTCCTTGCGAAGGCTCGCGATCCGCGCCGGCCCGGCGTTGTAGGAGGCGAAGGCGAAGAGACCCTTGTTCAACTTGTCCATCGGCTCGTTCGCGTAGTACCGGTCGATCATGAACCGCATGTACTTGACCCCGGCGTGGATGTTCGGCTCGAGCTGCGAGATGTCGCCGACGTTCAACTCCTTGCCCGTCGCCGGCATCACCTGCATCACGCCGACCGCGCCGACCTGGCTCTTCGCGTTCTGATTCAACTGCGACTCCTGATAGCCCTGCGCGGCCATCAGGAGGTAGTCCAGGTCGTACTTGTCGGAGTACGTCCGGAAGAACTGGGCGGTCTGCTGGAACTTCTTCCGCTCGGTTTCGGAGGCCGCGTTCTTCACGAACTTCGTGCTCTTCAGATACTTCTGGAAAAGCATGTTGCGGGTCGCCGACCCGGGCGGATACTTGGCGAGAAAGGCGTCGAGCTCGGCCTTCAGGAGCGGGCTGTTCTTTCGAATCGCCCAGCCGATCTGAGCGTCCTTGCGCAGGACGGCCTCCGGGATGCAGCACGAGCTTCGGGTAGACGCCGGCCCAGAACCGGGCGAGGAAATCCTCCACGACGACGTACTTGACGAGTCCCGCGTTCGTCATCTCCAGCAGATCCTCGTCCTCGAGCTCCGGCGGCGCGAACCGGAGCTTCACCGGAGGTTTGCCGCGCTTGGCGAGATCGGCGTTCAACGCCTGCAGGCTCTCGTGGTAGATGGACTTCTCGCGGACGAACACCTCCTTGCCGGAGAGGTCGTCGACGCCCGCGATGGCTTCCGAGGCCGGCCCCGCGACGACGATCTCGGAGACGTTGGAGATCGTCGGGTTCGAGAAATCCACGATCTTCTGACGCTCGGGAGTGATCGTCAGGTTCGCGGCCGCAATGTCCCCGCGCCCCGAGAGCAGGGCGTCGGCGAGGTCCGCGCGGCCCGTCGGAATGCAAGCGACGTGAATCTTGAGATTGCCGGTCTTGTACTTCTTGTTGAGATCGTCCTCGAAGAGCTTGAACGCCTCGTAAGTGACTCCGTGCGGCGTGCCCTTGTCGATGAAGTAGTTGGTCTTGTTGTAGACGACGAGCACCCGAATGGCGCGGCGCTTCTTCAGGACGTCGAAATCGCCCCCCACCTCCTTGACGCACCAGCTCACGAGCCTCCTTCTTCTGTGGAGGGGCCTGCGCGGCGGCGGAACTGGGAACGGCGAGAGACGCCAGGACCGCGCCGAGGGCCAACGCGCGTCCGCTTGGAAAATGGCTCACGATTCCTCCTCGCCCCGGATTCTATCCGCGCCGCTTCGCGCGCTCCGCGATCTCGCGGCGCTTGGCCCAGAGCCGGCGGCGATTGCGCCAGAGCCAGCCGAACGCCGGCAGCGACGACCGCTCGACGGTCAGGCAGGCGCCGATCACGACGAGATCGCGGGCGAGCGTCGGCACGAGCGTCGCGAAGAACTCGCCGGCCGTCTGGTTGTTGATGCGCAGCAGGAACCGATTCTTGACCGAGTGGTAGTTGGCGAGCGCGGACATCTCCCGCCTCCGCGACGGGCAGATTCGTCCGCCGGTGCCAGGCGACGGCGTCGGGGACGTAGAGGCACTTCCAGCCGAGCCGCGAAAGGCGCCGTGCCAGGTCGGCATCCTCGCGGTAGAGGAAAAAGTCGGCGTCGAAGTAGCCGGTCGAGATTTTCGCGCTCTCGAGCGCTTCGCGGCGGTAGAGGCCCGCGGCTCCCGTAGTGCCGCCGATCTCCTCTTCGCGCAGGTAGCGCCCCGCCGCTTCCAGTTCCGACCCGCGGTCGAAGTGACGGCCGGACGCCGAGAAGACGATGCCGGTCGAGTCGAGCCGCGACGTCGGGCGCAGATCCGCTCCCTCCGCCCGGTAGATCCGGCCGGACGCCGAGCCCGCGTCGGGCCGCGCGTCGAGGCGCGCGGTCAGGCGGGCCGCGAAGTCGGGCGCCAGGCGGCAGTCGGGATTGAGCGCCAGAACGTACCGCCCGCCCGAGGCCTCGATGCCGGCGTTCATCGCGGCGGAGAAGCCGACGTTCTCGGACAGCGCGACGACCCGCGCGCCCGGAAGGATGCGGCGGGCGACGTCGATCGAGCCGTCACGCGACGCGTCGTCGACGACGATCGTTTCCACGGAGACCCCCCGCTGCGCGCGCGGCGCTCGGGAGCGACGCCGGCAGGTCCGCCGACGAGTCGTGCGTGACGACGACGATCGAGACGTCGGTCATCGGGCGGGCCCGCCGAGGCCGAGCGAGAGCCGCAGCACGGAGAGATAGGCGCGGGCCGACTCGCCCTTCGGGCGCGGATCGGACCGGCGAAACGGAAGCACGGCGAGGCGCAGAAGCATTCCGAGCGGCAACAGCATCCGATACGCCGCGCGCGCCGCCGGGACTGTAGCGCCGCCGGCGGTAGCGAAGCGCGTTGCGATGGTAGAGCGGCAGGAATCGCGCGTAGCCGAGCCGGCCCGAGGCGATGCCGCCCCGGTGCCGGAACCGCGCCGAGGGCCAGTAGACGATCTCTCCGAGCGGCGCCAGGCGCGCGCAGAGATCCACGTCCTCGAACCAGGCCGGCGTGAAGTCCTCGGCGAAGCCGCCGAGCCGGCGAAACGCTTCGGCGCGCACGGCGAGCGCCGCGGCGGCGGCCTGGGCGACCGGCAGCGGCCGGTCGGGGTCCCGGTCGGCGTACCGCGCGCGCCGGCGCGCAGGATTGTTCGGGAAGAGGTGGTCGAACAGGAGGAGCTCGCGCGCGTCGGCGGCGATCGTGGGAAGCGCGCGCAGCTGGAACGTGAACTGGTTCTCGCGGCCCGGCGGCGCGAGCCGCGCCGCGTCCGCATCGGCGCCGCCGCCGTTGCCGGGCTCCTCGTCGAGGAGGCGAGGCGCGAGCGCGACCGCCCCCGGACGCTCGCGGAAGCCCCGCGCGATCGCGCGGAAAGGATCGCCTTCCGCGCGCGTGTCGGGATTGAGGAAGAGGAGGATCGGCGAAGGAGTTCTGGCCGCCCCCTGGTTCGCGGCCGGACCGAACCCGCGATTCTCGGCGTTGACGACGACGTCGGCGTCCGGCCACCGGGCGGCGATCTCGCGCGGCGACGCGTCACCGCCGTTGACGACGACCGTCAGTCGGACGCGGGGCCCGTCCGGCGGGATCGCGGCGCGCGCTCTCGCCAGAGACGCGATCGCCTCGTACAGGTCCGGCGCGTCGTGCCAGGAGACGACGATGACCCCGATCTCGTCCACCCGCGGATTCTACGGACGGCCGCGCTCGGGCGCCGCCGCAGGCCAATCGGGCAGGCGACGGGGCTCCTGCCGGAAGCGCAGCGCCTCGAGCGGCAGCTGCGGCCAGACCAGCAGCGGCAGCGCCGCGCCCTTCCAGCCGAGCTTCCGGGCGTGCGCGAGATCCGCCCGAAGCAGGTTTCCGAGGCTGCCGCGGATGCGCCGCGGCTCGAAGTTCCGGAAGAGCGTCCGCCAGCGATTGCGCGCCGTCCACACGGCGCGGCGGAACGGCGTGCGGCCGCCGGTGCGCGAGCCCTCGTGCCGCGCCGACGCCCGAGGGTCGCACGCGAAGCGCCAGCCGGCGCGAGCCAGACGGAGCGAGAGGTCCGCGTCCTCGTAGTACGCGAAGAAGGTGTCGTCGAAGACCTGGCCCTGAGGCGCCACCGTCGCGAGCGCGTCCCGGCGGTACAGCGCCGCCGTGGCCGAGACCCCGGACACCTCGAACGGCTCGGCCGGGGCCGCCGACCCCGCGGCGCCCGAGAGGACGGGAACCGCCTCGCCGCGGTCGGTCCAGGCGATCCCGGCCGTGTCCACGCGCGATCCGTCCGCCGTCCGGACGAGACCCTGGACCGCCGCCAGGCGCTCGTCGAGCGCCAGCCGTGCCGCCAGCCGCGCGGCGTAGTCGGGCGCGAGCGTCGCGTCGTTGTTGACCAGCAGAACGAACGGCGCCCGCGTGCGCGCGATGCCCTCGTTGGCGGCGCCGGCGAAGCCGAGGTTCCGCGAGAACGGGACGACGCGGACGCCCTTCTCGGCCGTCAGGCGCTCGCGTTCGGCCGGATCCGAGTCGTTGTCCACGACGAGAAGCGACAGGTTCACTTCCTCCTGTCCCTGCAGCGACCGGATCGCCGCGAAGACGGACTCGCCGCCGTCGCGGTTCACGATCACCGCGTCCACGTCGGGGAGATGTGAGGGGCGGTTCAAGAGGTGGCGCTGCGCGCGGGAAGCCTGCCGGGCGCGATATAACTCGCGCCGGCTCATGCTACCACGCGACTTTCTCCGCGAAAACGCGGCGCGGCTGCTCGCCGAGTATCCCGAGCGATACGCGGGATCCGGGCTCGAGCGCTTCGTCGAGGTGGATCGCCGCCGGCGCGAGGCGGTCACGCGGCTCGAGGAGAAGCGCCGCCGCCGCAACGAGCTGACCGCCGTCAAGGGCAAGCCGTCGCCCGAGGCGCTGGCGGAGATGAAGGGACTGAAGGAGGAGATCCGCGCCCTCGAAGAGCAGGCGGAGAAGGACGACGCCGAGCTCGCGGAGGTCGAGACGCGCATCCCCAACGCGCCGCACGCGAGCGTTCCCCGCGGCAAGGACGAGAGCGGCAATCGCGTCGAGCGAACCGTCGGATCTCCGCCGCGCTTCGACTTCGAGCCGAAGGCGCACTGGGACCTCGGTCCCGCCCTCGGCATCCTCGATTTCGAGCGCGGCGTGAAGCTCGCCGGCGCGCGCTTCACGGTGCTCAAGGGCGCCGGCGCGCGGCTCTCGCGGGCGCTGTCCGCCTTCATGCTCGACCTCCATACCCGCGAGCACGGCTACGAAGAGATCTTCCCGCCCGCGCTGACCAACGCGGCCTGCCTCTTCGGGACGACGCAGCTGCCGAAGTTCGAAGAGGACCTCTTCCAGACGCGCGAGGGGTACTACCTGATCTCGACGGCGGAGGTGCCCCTGACCAACCTCCACCGCGAGGAGACGCTCCCGGCGTCGGCGCTGCCGCTCGCCTACACGGCCGGCACGTCCTGCTTCCGCGCGGAGGCGGGCGCCGCCGGCCGCGACACGCGCGGAATGATCCGGCAGCACCAGTTCGAGAAGGTCGAGATCGTCCAGATCGTGCTCCCGGAGGACTCCGACGCCGCGCTCGAGCGGCTGACGGGCCACGCCGAGGAAGTGCTCCGGCGGCTGGAGCTGCCCTATCGCGTCGTCTCGCTCTGCACGGGCGATCTCGGCTTCGGCGCGGCGAAGACCTACGACCTCGAGGTGTGGCTGCCCGGCCAGAACGCCTATCGCGAGATCTCGTCCTGCTCGACCTTCGGCGACTTCCAGGCGCGCCGCGCGCAGATCCGGTTCCGCCGCGCCGAGGGAGAGAAGCCCGAGTTCGTCCACACGCTGAACGGCTCCGGCCTCGCCATCGGCCGGACCCTCATCGCGATCCTCGAGAACTTCCAGCGCGCCGACGGATCGGTCGGGATTCCGAAGGCGCTGCGGTCGTACTTCGGAGCCGAGGAAATCGGTCGCGCCGTGTCCGGCTAGGGCGAACCCGGCGCCGCAGCGGGCACGACGACCCGCCACTGGTCGGAGGAGCCGTCGTTCGTGAAGGACCCCAGTCTCGCCCCGCTCGGCCCGAGCATGACGATGGACCCCGGGGGAAAGAAATCCGCGTCGTATCCCGACGAGGAGCCCGCGCCGACGCATTCGGCAATGTATCGGCCGACGGCGATGTTCGGAACTCGAACCCCTCCAATGACGTAGCTGACACCGCCGACCGCGGCGGCCTGTCCGCTCGGGTCGGCGAAGCTCACGTGAATCCTCGAGGTCGCCGGCTGCAACGTGATGACCTGGACGTCGGTCGACCGGCCCACATCGATGACCGCGGTGGCGACGGCGTACCCGCAAACGTGCGCGTAGACAGCGTGCGATCCGGCCGAAAGCCCCTCGAACGCGAAAGTGCCGTCCTCCGCCGTCATCCGGGAGTCGTTCGGCTGTCGCCCGGTCAAGTCGAGATCCAGCCCGACCCAGGCCATCTGGATCGCGCGGCCTTCCGGATCCTGGACTCGCCCCTTCAGACGAGTCCCCTTCGTCATCGAGACCACGATCCCGGCGCCGTCGGCTCCCGGAAGGACCCCGCGGAGAGTCTTCTCGGCATACCCGTCTGCCTGCGCATCCACATCGTAGGGCTCGTCCCGTAGACCGTCGACGCGAAACGCACCGTCGGGCCCGGACTTGACCGACTCGCTCTGCGCGGACCGGCCGACCATTGTCCCGTTTTGCATCGGGCTCGACTGGACGCCGATACTGGCGCCGCCGATCGGCGCTCCGGAGTCGGCATCGACCACGGTGCCGGAAAGTGAGGCCGCGGGCAATGAGACGTCGTGCGGAAGCTCGGCGGTCGACGGCGGAATCTCGATACGCTCGTCGAAACGCGCCGCATCCGGCGGAAAGACCCGCAGACCATACGTCCCGGGAGACCAGACAAAGAGCTCGTACTCGCCTGCTGTGTTGCTCGTCGTGCCCGCCGATTCGCTCGCTTTCTGAAAGATGTCGACTTTCGCGCCCTCGACCGGCGCGTCGTTCTTCCAGATCTCCCCATACACCTTCACCGGTGAGAAGTCCTGGCGGATCTCCGCCACCTCGTCGGCGAGCACCGCGACATCGATATGGCCCCAGAATCCGCTTGGGGGACTGGTCGCCAAGGACAAGACAACCTGCCCCGGCGCAATGTCCGGAAACTCGAGGACGACCTCCGCTTTCGGGTCAACCTGGCGGCTCGCAAGCGGCGGGGCACCGCGCTGGCGTGCCCCCGCCGGCCAGAGGGATGCGACGAGCTTGCCGTCGGGAAGCCGCTTTGGAAATGCGAGGTGCGCCTCGATCGCGCCGTCGCCGCCCACGAACAAATCTCCGATATCCGCGGTCTGCCCCGCGCGGATGACGAGACCCGTTCGTTCGGCGCCTTGGTGGCCTGGAACCTCGATGTGGAGATCCCAGACTGCCGGCGGGACGCTGGCGAAGTCCAGGTCATCGGCATTGGCGGCGATCGGCCAATCGCCAAAGAGGGCGGCGGCCGGACTGTCGTTTCGAGCTCGCGCCGAAGGCCGCAAATAGGCTCGCCATTCGGGCGGAGCTTTCCCGGAACGCGCGCCTCGCACTCGCCCATGAACTCGGCCGGCTGGAAGCGCGGCGAGGCGCGGGAGGTCCATGACGGAGCCTCGGACCCCGACTCCGAGGTGAAAGACCGGACCGTATCCTCGCTCGAGGAGCGCAACGTCCCAGGCGCCGTCGGCCAGGGCAAACCGTACGAACGCACCGCCTTGCGACCGCTCGACTCGAGCGGAAAAAGCGCTGGAAGCAGACCAGCGCTCGCCCTTACGTCTCAGGACCAAGGTCGCGTCGCCGACGCCCCTGTGCCCGTCGATCGCCCACCGAACGAGCGTGAGATTGGAGGGGAAGTAACGGATCTCGCCGCCGCCAGGATGCTCGCCGATCCGAGAAAGGGTGTAGTAACGAAACTCCTTGGAATTGAGAACTCCCGGCGCCGAGACGCATCCGCGGCCGTCGGACAGGAGGAGCTGACCCGCAGCCGTCGACATCGAAGGCGGCGCCTTGAAAGCCGTGCCGGGCGCGGGCGCGAGGCTCCAAAGTGCGCATGGATTCGCGGCGACGGCCGCCGCGAGGGCAAGCGCGATCATAGATTCTCAGCGCGACCGCGCTGTCAGGAGTACACGCCTCCGGAATGCTCCTGAGACCGTTTCGAAGAATTCCTCTTCGACGGCACAAGGCAGCGAGTCTGGTTGTCGACGACGAGAGGCCGATATGCCACCGACTTTGCGAAGCTCATACAGTTGATGTCCATCGGGAGCGAGCACGGGTCTTCGCAATCCGTAATGCCGTCTTCACCAATCCCGGCGTTTTCGCAGTGGCCTTGCGATTGCCCTATGGACTTCACGCAAACGCAACAGGCCGCGTTGCAATCATTTGCACGCCCGATCGCGGGACTTATCAGCAGGATCGTGGCAACCATGAGAAGAGTCTTCATTTGAACCTCCCGCTCGCGGGCCTATCACACGACTCCCAAACAGTCAAGTGAGGGGACCAAGGCGCGAGGGAAGCGCGCCATCGACAACTTCACCAGGGCCCGGGCACGAGCGCCCCCGCCGACACGATCATCTTCATCGCCTGCTCCGGCGTCATCTCGAGATACGTCACGCGCTCCTCCGGAACGACGAGGAGGAACCCCGTCGTGGGGTTGACCGCGCTCGGGATGAAGATGCTGCAGAGCTTTCGGCCGGTCTTCTCTCCCGCCTCGCCCGGCGTATTCGAGGTCACGAAGCCGAGGCCCCAGGATCCCGGCGACGGGAACTCGACGATCGCGACGCGGCCGAAGCTGCCCGCGCGGCCGGGCCCGAGCAGCAGCTCGGCGATCTGCCGCAGCGTCGCGTAGATCTTGTTGATGAGCGGGACGCGCTGCATGAGGCGGTCCCACAGGGCGAACGCTCGCTTCCCGAGAAGTCCCGCCGCGATCCAGCCGAGCAGAAGCAGCAGCAGGTTCAGGAGCACGAACCCCAGCCCGAAGACGGAGATCCCACGCGCGCGGAGCTGCCCGCCGAGGATGCTGTCGAAGAAGGTGAAGAGCTTCCAGACGACCCAGAGCGTCAGCGCCGTCGGCGCGAGCACGACGATCCCGGCGATGTAGTAGCGGCGCAGGCGCGCGCCGAGGCCGGAGGCCACGCCGCGATAGTAATCGGTAACCGGTAACGCCTGCACCGTGCCTGGCGTATAGTCCGCGGGCGGCAACACCAAAACCCTTGACACCGACGACCCTGTCCAACCGATACGAGCTCCTCGTCGAGCTCGGCCGCGGCGGAATGGGCGTCGTCTATCGCGCGAAGGATCCCCTCCTCTCCCGCGAAGTCGCCGTCAAGCTGATCTCCTCGGCGGACCTGTCGAAGGAGCTCGAGGACCGGTTCCAGCGCGAGGCGCAGATCGTCGCACAGATGGACCACCCGGCGATCGTCCCGATCTACGACCTCGGACGCGACGAGAGCTCCCTCTTCTTCGTGATGCCGCTCGTCGGGGGCACGACGCTCCTGCGCCTGATCCGCGACCAGTCGCTGCGCCTCGGCGACGTCGTCGACATCGGCATCCAGGTCGCCGAGGCCCTCGACTACAGCCACTCCCGCGGTGTCGTCCACCGGGACATCAAGCCCGCCAACATCATGGTCACGCGCGAGGACGGCGCCGGCGCGCGCGTGCGCGTCATGGACTTCGGGCTCGCGCACGCGACGACCGAGTCGCGCCTGACGAAGACGGGCACGCTCGTCGGGACCGTCGCCTATCTCTCGCCCGAGCAGGTCGCCTCGCGCTCCTTCGACGGCCGGTCGGACATCTATTCGCTCGGCGTCGTGCTGTACGAGTGCCTCCTCGGCGAGCCGCCGTTCACCGGCGAGGTCCAGTCGATCCTCTACCGCATCGTGCACGAGATCCCGCAACCGCCCCGATCGCTCGGCGCGGAGATCCGCGAGGAGCTGCAGGACCTCGTCCTGCGCTGCCTCGAGAAGGACCCCGCCAAACGGCCGCAGAAGGCGGGGCAGGTGGCCGAAGCGCTCCGGCGCCACAAGTCGAGCCTCGCGAGCGACGAGTTCCGGATGTCCATGGTCGTCAGCCCGAGCCGGATGATCCAGCGGCCTGCCATGTCGGTCTTCATCGGGCGCGAGAAGGAGTTCGCCGAGCTCCAGCGGCGCCTGAACGCGGCGATCTCCGGCGAGTCGCAGTTCGCGGTCGTGGCGGGCGAGCCCGGGATCGGAAAGACGCGTCTGCTCGAGGAGCTGAAGAATCTCGCCCTCGCGCGGAAGATCCGAGTCCTCTACGGCCGGTTCATCGAGCAGGACCGGTCCTTCTCCTATCAGGGCTTCTGCGAGCTGATCGAAGATTACTTCCGCTCGCGCGACGCCCTGGGCGCCTCCGGCGAACGGCCCGACTTCTCCGACCTCGCGGCGGATCTCATCGCGCTCTTCCCGCAGCTCTCGGAAATCTCGGAGCTGCGCTCGGCCGTCGGCGGCGACTCGCGCATCGCCGTTCCGGCGGGCGAGAAGAAGGCCGAGGACCGGATCCAGATCTTCGAGCTGATCGCGAAGACGATCACGCGGATCGCGGGCGGAAAGCCGCTCGTCCTGATCCTCGACAACCTCCACGGCGCGGAGATCTCGATCGAGGCGCTGCAGTACATCGTGCGGCGGCTGCGCACGACCCCGACGCTCATCGTCGGCAGCTACCGCCAGACGGAGACGGACCGGCGGCACCCGCTCATCAAGATGCTCGAGTCCTTCGGCGACGACCCGCGCTTCGTCTCGGTGACGCTGCCTCCGTTCTCCTCCTCGGAGTACCGATCGCTCGTCGAGTCGGTCGTCGGCGACGCGAAGGTCTCGGACAAGCTGACGCTTCGCCTGCGCCAGGCGACCGAAGGCAATCCCTTCTTCACCAAGGAGCTCATCCGTTCCCTCGTTGAGTCGGGCGAGATCGCCCGCGACGACACCGGCGCCTGGAGCTTCTCGACGGAAGCCGAGATCTCCGCCGACGCCCTGCCCGCCACGATCCAGCAGGCCGTCGAGAAACGGATCGAGCGGCTGCCCGAGGAACTGCGCGAACTCCTGTCCGTTGCCTCCGTGATCGGCAAGACCTTCGACGCGCGCGACCTCGAGACGCTCGCCGAGGGCGCCCGCAGCGTCGAGGACTCCATCGACCGCCTGATTCTCGAGGGCATCCTCGAGGAAGACCGCGAATCGCGCGGCGATCGGCTGACCTTCGCGAGCGGGATCGTGCGCGACGTGCTCTACGCTGCGCTCTCGCGCCGCCGGCGCCGCTCGCTCCACCGCAAGTACGCGGAGCTCCTCGAGAAGCGCTACGCCGGCCGCCTCGAACGGATCTACCCCGAGCTCGTCCATCACTACTCGCAGGCCGACGTCGCCGAGAAGACCGTCGAGTACGGCCTGAAGCTGGCGCAGAAGTCGCTCGACGCGTTCAGCCCGGACGAGGCGGTCCGGGTCGCGAAGATCGCGCTCGACTACCTCGAGGACGCGGAGGAGGCGGGCGACCGGCTGCTCGAGGCCGAGGCGCGGATGCTCCTCGCGCGCGGCCACCGCATGGCGGGCGCCATCGACGCGGCCATGCGGGAAGGCGAAGTGGCGATCCGCGAGTTCGAGGAGGAGAAGCAGCCGGCGCGGGCGGTCGGCGCGATCCTGCTCGTCGCGGAAACCGCCTGGCAGGCCCGCCGCATCGATGAATCGCGACGTTTTGTAGAGCGCGGGCTCGACGCGGCGCGCGCGAGCGGGGAGACCGAGCAGCTCGGAAAGCTGCTCTCGCTCGCCGCGACGCTCGCGAACCTGCGCGGCGAGTACGTGAAAGCCGCGGCGTACCAGGCCGAGATCGAGAAGCTCGCGCCCGCGGACGCGGCGCCCGAGCAGGCCATCCCGCAGGGCGGCACGCTCATCGTCGCGATGGCCAATCCGATCGCCGCGACGGAGCCCGGCACCCTCCAGACCAACGAAGAAACGGAGGCTCTGGCGAACGTCTTCGACACGCTCGTGACCACCGATCCCCAGGGAAACCTCGCCCCGGCGCTCTGCGAGCGGTGGACTCTCGAGGACGAGGCCCGCTCGGTCAAGCTGCGTCTGCGTCCGGACGTCGCTTTCTCGGACGGCACGCCCGTCACGCCCGCGGCGGTCAAGGCGTCGCTCGAGCGCTCGATCCGCCTCTCGAAGGACCAGCTCCCGGCCGCGTTCGTCGCGATCCGCGGCGTCGAGGACTACCTCGCCGGCCGGAGCGCCGACGTCTCCGGGATCTCCACGCCGTCGGATCGCGAGATCGAGATCCGGCTGGCGGACTCGCTGCCGATCTTTCCTTCGCTCCTGACGGATTCGCGCACGGCGATCGTTGCCGGCGGCGCCGCGCCCGAGGCCCGTCCGGTCGGCACCGGCCCCTACCGCGTCGCCTCGCAGACGCCCGAGCGCGTCGTGCTCGAGCGCAATCCGCGCTCCTGGAAGCAGCCGCCGGCGCGGCTCGACGGGATGGAGTTCCGCGCGGCGGTCCCGGCGCCCGCGATCGCGGAAGGCCTGCGCAACGGGTCGATCGATCTCGCGCGCGATCTCCTTCCGAAGGATCTCGAGGCGATCCTCCGCGAGCCGCGATTCCGCGCCGGCTTCGTCGAGACGCCGAAGAAGAACACGTACTTCGCCGTCTTCCAGACCGGCACGCCGGCGGGCGGCAACGCGGCGCTCCGCCGCGCGCTCGCCGGAGCGATGCGCACGCAGGACCTCGTGTGGGGCGCTCTCGGACGCCTCGCGCTGCCCGCAACGGGCCTCATTCCCCCCGGAATCCTCGGCCACGACGCGGGGCGCCGCCAGGCGCACCTCTCGCGCGACCAGGCGATCGAGGCGATCCGGTCGTCCGGGCTGTCGCTCCCCGTTCGGCTGCGCGTGTCCGTCCACCCGATCCTGCAGAACCAGTACGCCGCGCTGACCGAGGCGCTCTTCGCGGCCTGGAAAGATCTCGGCGTCGAGGTCGACGTCGTCGCCAAGACGATGCCCGAGTTTCTCGATTCGTGGCTCGAGAATCGGAACGTCGATCTGATGCTCGGGCGGTGGATCGCCGACTACGACGATCCCGACAACTTCACGTTCACGCTCTTCCACTCCGGCAACGGCGCCGCCCGCGCGTACTTCTGCTCCCCCGAGACCGACCGGCTCCTCGAGGAGGCCCGCGCGGAGACGCGGCCGGCGGCGCGCGAGGCCGTCTACAGGAAGTTCGAGCACGCGCTCCTCGACCCGGCGATCGTCGTGCCGCTCTTCCACGACGTGGACTACCGGATTGCGAGCCCGACGGTTCGCGGGCTGCAGCTGCGAAGCACCGCGCCGTACGTGAACTACGCGGAGCTCGGCAAGGTCGAGGCGCCGGAGGCGCGCACCGAAGCCGACCGACACGTCGCCGGCGGGATGCTGCACGTGCCGATCGCCGGCGTCGTGCGCGATCTCGACCCGGTCCTGTGCGAAACGCAGGAGCAGAGCGACGTCGCGCCTTGCCAGTTCGAGACACTCACGCGCGCCATCGGCGGCACGCGCATCGTCCCGTGGCTCGCCTCCGAGATCACGCCCGAGGCCGACGGCCGGCGGTATCGCTTCCGGCTCCGCCCGGGAATCCGCTTCCACGACGGCCGGCGCCTGACGGCGCGCGACGTGCGGTCCTCGTGGGAGCGGCTGTTGCTCAGCCAGAGCGTCAACCGCTGGCTGCTGTCGGCGATCCAGGGCGCGCGGAAGATCTTCGACGGCCAGGCGGCCGATCTGGAGGGATTCCACATCGTGTCGCCGAGCGAGTTCTACGTCGACCTCGAGAAGCCGGTCGCCTTCTTCCCGGCGGTCATCTCCTATACGCCGACGGCGGTCCTTCCCGAGGGAACCGCCGCCGTCGGATCCGGAGCCGGTGACGGCATCGTCGGCACCGGTCCGTTCCGGCTCGTCCGCTTCGAGCCGGGGCGCCGGCTCGAGCTCGAGCGCAACCCGCACTACTGGCGCGACGGCTTCCCGCGCAGCGACGGGATCGAGTTCCGGTTCGGCGTGTCGCCCGAGGAAATCCGGAGCGAGTTCCTGGCCGGGAGGTTCTCCGTTTCGTCCGATCTGCTGCCGGCGGACGCCGAAGCTTTCCGTCACGATCCGCGGTTCGCCGCCAACTATCGCGAGAGTCCGAGACTCTCGACTTACTTCCTGACCTTCAACAGCCTCAAGGGACCGTTCCAGGACGTGGAGCGCCGGCGCGAGCTCGTTCGGAACGTGGACGTCGCCGGGATGGTCCGGCGCACGCTGGGCCGGGTCGCGATCCCGGCGCACGGCATCATCCCGCCCGGTCTTCTCGGCTACTCGGCTTCCGGCCCGGGCTCCGGACCGATCTCCGGCGCGCACGCCTCCGACAGCTCGGTCGAGGCGACGGTCTCGCGGGAGCCGACGGAGCTGTCGATCGCGGTCCACCCCGTTTTCCTCGGCGAGTTCTCGGCCTTCTTTCGCGAGCTGACCGCGTCCTTCCGCGACATCGGCTTCCGCCTCCGGCCGATCAACAAGACGATGGCGGAGTACATGGCGGGGCAACCGAAGGGCGAAGGCGACGTGAACATCGGCCGATGGAACGCGGACTACGCGGACGCGGACAACTTCGTCCACACGCTTTTCCATTCGGACGCCGGGTTCTTCGGCAAGTACGTCGGCTCGCGGGAGATCGACGAGCTCGCCGAGCGCGGCCGCGCCGAGACCGACCCCCGCACTGCGCCACGCAATCTACCGCCAGTTCGAGGAGCTCCTCGCGCGCGAGGCCTACGTCATCCCGCTCTTCCACGACCAGGTCTATTGCTTCGCGCGGCCGGAGGTGGAAGGGCTCGGCATCCTCGGATCGAACCCGATCGTGTACTACGAGGAGCTGTCGATCCGGCGGTAGGAGCCCTGGCACGGGGCCTGCCGAGCTCGGGATGACAGCTGAAGCCCCCAGCTGCGGGGCCGGTTTCAAACTCGAAGCAGATCCACTAACATCGGCGGCCAGACCGCTCGCGGAGAGGTGGGTGAGTGGCTGACTCGAGGCCGGCGCCAGCCGGCGAGAGGACGCCGGCTCCTGCCGGCGGCAACCCAGCGGGCGCGCGCAGCGCACCGCTGGTTTCAAACTCGAAGCAGATCCACTAACATCAGCGTCCAGACCGCTCGCGGAGAGGTGGGTGAGTGGCTGACTCGAGGCCGGCGCCAGCCGGCGAGAGGACGCCGGCTCCTGCCGGCGGCAACCCAGCGGGCGCGCGCAGCGCACCGCTGGTTTCAAACTCGAAGCAGATCCACTAACATCACGCGTCCAGACCGCTCGCGGAGAGGTGGGTGAGTGGCTGAAACCAGCGGTTTGCTAAACCGCCATAGGGGCTTAAACCTCTATCACGGGTTCGAATCCCGTCCTCTCCGCCAATCTCCGGACTCGTTGAGTCGGGGAGCGCCGAGCGCTCTTCGTTCTCACGGGTTCGCGCCGAGCGTCGTCGGCCGCGCATGCGACCGAGGGGCGCGAGACAACGCCGGCCTCTCGGGCCGGCGGTTATCCCGTCCTCTCCGCCACTTGCCCGAGGTCCGCGCGACGACGGGGTACCATCCCCGCGCGTGAAGCGACGGAACCTCCTGATTCTGGCCGCGGCGATCGCGGCCGCCATCGGCGTCTGGGCGTACCACAACACCTCGATCCACCGCCTGCGGCGCGAGTTCCAGCCCTGGATGGAACGCCTCGTGCGCTGGCGCGACGCCTGCGAGGCGACGCGGCGGGCCCTTCGGAGCCGCGAGGCGACGCCGGCGGATCCCGAAGGCATCGCCGCGCTGCGCGCGTGGGCGTGGTCGGGCCTCGAACGCATCGGCTACGTAGACTTCCGCGTCGAGAAGCCGGCGCACGAGGATCGCGGCGGCGTCGAGAAGACCTCCGGCCGCGTGCGATTCACCGTCGGCGGCTTCGCTCCCGGCCGGCACGCGCGTCGAGCGGGCCGCCGACGTCCGCGTGACAGAAGAGACGCGCGGAGCGTCGGCGCCGCGGTTTTCGGTCTCCCTGATCTCCGCCGCGCCCGACCGCTCGGAGGCCTCGCCCCGCTTTCATGACGCCACGGCCGAGTCGGGTCTCGGCGCGCCGCGCCACGACCCTCCCTACAAGCTCACGAACCATCTCATCGCGGACATCTGGCCGGGCTCGGGCGTCGCGGTCCTCGACTACGACCAGGACGGCGCCGAGGACCTCTTCGTGGCGGACGGACTTCGATCCATCCTCTACGCCAACGACGGGCGCGGCCATTTCACCGACGTCACGGAGAGGGCCGGCCTCGCGAAGGACGCGGCGCACGGCATCGCCGCGACGGGCGTCGCCGCCGGAGACATCGACGGCGACGGCTATCCCGATCTCTTCGTCACCGACGCGTTCGGACCCGCGCGTCTCTTCCGCAACAGGGGCGACGGGACCTTCGAGGAATGGACCGACCGATCCGGCATCTCGATCCCCAAGGACGCGCGCACGGCGACGTTCGCCGACGTGGACGGCGATGGCGACCTCGACCTCTTCGTCTGCGTGACGGGCGACTACTACAACAAGATGCCGGACCCGCCGTTCGACGCGAACGACGGCAAGCCGAATCATCTCTACATCAACGACGGCCACGGGCACTTCACCGACGCGAGCGCCGAATGGGGAGTCGCGAAGCCGCCGCGCTGGACGCTCTCGTCGCTCTTCGCCGACTACGACGGCGATGGCCGCACGGACCTCTTCGTGACGAACGATTTCGGCCTGACGAACCTGTACCGCAACGACGGCGGCCGGCGATTCGAGGATGTGACGAAGAAGGCCGGCGCGGAGATCCGCGCGTACGGAATGTCGGCGATCTGGGGCGATTTCGACGGCGACGGACGCCTCGATCTCTACACGACCGGCGCGGAGACGCAGTGGTACTTCCTCCACGAGTATCCGTCGCTGCCGATCGGCATCCCCGGGCGGATCTTCCTGCCGGTCGCGGTCGCCTGGATGGAGAAGATGGCGACGGGAAACTCGCTTCTCCTCCAGCGCCCCGATCACACCTTCGAGAACGCGACCGCGCGCTCGGGCGCCGCCCACGCCGGCTGGAACTGGAGCACGATCGCCGCCGACCTCGACAACGATTCCTGGCTCGACCTCTACTCGACCAACGGCATGTGGGGCGACGGGCGCGACCACGACACGGAGCTCGAGTTCTGGTGGGACTCGCTCGCGTACTGGGACGACTACGTCGCGGGAACGCGGACGTTCGACCGCAAGGGATTCGGGATGGCCGGCATCGAGCGCGACCGCTACTTCCACAATCGCGGCGCGGGCCGCGGCGACCCGATCTTCGAGGAGCGCGGCTTTCTCGACGGGCTCGACCTCGAGACGAACGGCCGCGCCGCGGTGGCCTTCGACGCCAACGGCGACGGAGCGCTCGACGTCTACGTGCGGTCGGTCCAGGCCCCCGAGGCGCTCTTCCTCGGAACCCGGCGTCCCGGCGAGCACTTCCTTCGGATTCGTCTGCGCGGAACGCCCGGCGTGGACAACCGCGACGGCGTGGGCGCGAGGATCACCGCGACGCTCCCCGGCGGGCGCGTGCTCCTCGTCGAGACGGACAACGCGAGCGGCTACCTCTCGACGGGCAGCCCGATCGCGCATCTCGGGCTCGGCGCCGCGACCCGGCTGGGTGCGCTGGCGGTGAGGTGGCCGTCCGGAAAAATCCAGGATCTCGGTCCGGTCGAGAGGGTCGACCGCACTCTGGTCGTGGACGAGAAGAGCGGGGTTCTGCCGTAGACTAGGATTTCTCATGGCCACGGCCGAGCCTCTTCCCACGCCCGAGCCCGCCTTCGACTACGACGTCGTCGTCGTGGGGGGAGCCGTGGCCGGCGCGTCGACGGCGATCGTCCTGAAACGCGGCCGGCCGGATCTGAAGATCCTCGTCGTCGAGAAAACCGAACACTTCGACTGGAAGGTCGGCGAGTCGACCGTCGAGGTCTCCGCGTATTTCCTGACGCGCGTCTTGAAGCTGTGGGACCATCTGTCGCGCGAGCAGCTTCCGAAGCAGGCGTTTCGCTACTGGTTCATCAACGATCAGGTCACCTGCCTGCGCGAGGCCTCGGAGACCGGCCCGACGCAGCTCGCGCGAACCCCGTCCTTCCAGCTCGACCGCTCGAAGCTCGACGAGCACCTCCTGAAGGTCGCCCGCGAGGAAGGCAGCGAGGTCTGGCGTCCCGCCAAGGTCACCGCGTGGGAGCTCGGCGGAGCGGAAGGCAACTCGCTGACCGTCGAGAAGAGCGACGGCTCGCAGCACACCGTGCGATGCCGCTGGATGGTGGACGCGACCGGCCGTCAGGCGATGCTCGCGCGCAAGCGCGGCGGCGTCACGCCGATCGAGACGCACCCGACCGCCGCGATCTGGGTCCGGTATCGCAACGTCAAGGACATGGAGGGCGTCGCCGTCGCGGGAACCGATCCGGGCGATCCCTGGGCCCGCGCCGTCCTCGCGCCGCGGCGCCTCGCCACCAACCACATGACCGGCTGGGGATACTGGATCTGGTTCATCCCGCTCTCCGGCGGCGAGACGAGCGTCGGTGTCGTGTGGGACAAGCGACTCGTCAACCCCGAAGGCAAGACGCCGCTCGAAAGGCTGACGCGATTCCTCGACGGAAACCCTCTGTCCCGCGAGCTCCTCGTCGGCGCGGAGGCGATCGAAGGCGACTGCCGCTACTACGCGCACCTGCCCTACTTCGTCGACAAATACATCGGCGCGGGATGGGCGTGCGTCGGCGACGCGGGCGGCTTCCTCGATCCCTTCTACTCGCCGGGGCTCGACCAGATGTCCTTCTCCGTGTGGACGCGGACGCGGCTGATCCTCCAGGCGCTCTCCGGCGCGCCCGCCGAGAAGATGGAGAAGGAGTACTCGGAGCACAACCGCCGCTACGACCGGTTCTTCAAGTACTTCTACGAGTCGATCTATCGCGACAAGTACTACGTCATGGGCGACTACGACACCATGACGATCGCCTTCCTCCTCGACACCGCGCTCTACTACTTCGCCGCGATCACGCCGATCTACCGCTGGTCGCACGAACGGCTGGGCGTGCCGCCGTTCTTCGAGGACGGCGCCGAGATCGGCTACTACCCGATCCGCTTCTACAACCGACGTCTCGTGAAGATCGCCCAGCGCAAGATGAAGCTCGGCATCTACGGCAACCACAACGCGGGCCGGCGGCCGAAGTTCGTCGGCTTCTCCGTGCGCTCGGCGCGCTGGGTCATGCTGTTCCACGGCCTCCTCCGCTGGGCGAAGGCGGAGCTCGCCAACGCCGGAACCTACGTCGTGCGCCCGCGGCCGCTCACGAAGGCGTCGGCCGGCGCCGACCCCGCGGCGACCGCGCATCCCCGCCTCTCGACTCTGGACTCTTGACGCGGCCCGTCGCGCTCGTCACCGGCGCCTCGAGCGGCCTCGGTCTCGAGCTCGCGACGATCGCGGCGCGGGACGGGCACGACCTCGTCCTCGTCGCGCGCCGGCGCGACCGCCTCGAGAGCATCGGCAAGGGACTGCGCGAGGAGTTCGGGGCAGCCGTCACGATCATCGTGAGGGATCTTGCGGAGAGCGAGGCGGCGCGGGTCGTGGCCCAGGAGGTCGATGCCCGGGGACTATCGGTCGAGCTGCTCGTCAACAACGCCGGACTCGGCGTCCACGGGCCGTTCGCGGAAACGCCGCTCGACCGGGAGCTCGCGATGATCCGCGTGAACCTCGTCGCGCTGACGGAGCTCACGAAGCGCGTGCTGCCCGGGATGATCGCGCGCGGTCGCGGGCGGATCCTGAACGTCGCGTCCACGGCGGCGTTTCAACCGGGCCCGCTCATGGCCGTCTACTACGCGACGAAGGCGTATGTCCTGTCCTTTTCCGAGGCGATCGCGAGCGAAGTCGCGGGCTCGGGCGTGACCGTGACCGCGCTCTGCCCCGGCCCGACGCGGACAGAGTTCGGGAAGGCGGCGGGCATGCTCGAGACGCGGCTCTTCCGCAGCCCGCTCGTCAAAGACGCGCGGTCCGTGGCCGAGGCCGGTTATCGGGGCATGAAGCGCGGGACGGCGCGTCGTGATTCCGGGAATCGGAAACTGGATTCTCGCCGAGGCCGTTCGATTCACGCCGCGGCGTCTCGTGACGGCGGTTTCGCTCGCGGTCCAGAAGACGCGGCGGTAGGCGCTCGCAGCCCGGCGCTCGAGTGGCGGAGGAGGAAGGATGAGCGGCGGGCGAACCCGCCGCTTGTCGCGTCCCTCGGCCGCTTCGCGGCCGACGACGCTCGGTTCGAACCTTCGGCTAGCGGCTTCGAGTGGCGGAGGAGGAGGGATTTGAACCCCCGGTACCGTCTCCGGTACAGCAGTTTTCAAGACTGCCGCCTTAAACCACTCGGCCACTCCTCCGTCGCCCCAGTTTCGACGAAGCATTCGCAGCCTTCGGGTGCCCATTGCACCGCGCCTTGGCCAGCACCCCGCGCAAGCTCGCGAGAAGCCTTCTCGGATCGATCGGCTTCGCGACCATGGCGCGAGCCTGAGCCAGATCCGTGTCGGTCCACCCCGTCATGAGAACGAGAGGAACCTTCGAGAGGCCGGGGCTCTCCCGATGCCTTTCCAGAAACTCCCACCCCGTGATTCCCGGCATCATCAGATCGAGCAGGATGACGCACGGCTTTCGACGGCGGCGCAACCGGCGCAGCGCGCTCGTCCCGTTCGGCACCCGCCAGGCCTTGAATCCGCTCTCCCGGAGTATGCCGGCGACGGCGGTCCGGGTGCACGGGTCATCTTCGACCACCAGGATCGCGTGCTCGTGAGACATCGACGTCCTCCCGGCGCGGAAGGAGGTGCAACCGGCGTGCCGCGGCGGATGAGGCGCCGAGACGCGCCGACGGGCTACGGCCCGTAGAGCACGAGCTTGAACGCGTTGGTGAGGAACTTCGCCATTTCGTCCCGCGCGACGTCCGTCGTCGGACAGTACTGGTTCGCCGGGCATCCGACGATGATCCCCTTGGCCCAGAGGAAGTGGACGTGTTTGCAGAACGGATCCGAGACCGACACGTCGGTGAAGTACAGATTCGGACTCGCTGGATCGCACGAGTACGAGAAGCCGGTCACGGGATCGGGTCCGTAGGTCAACGGAACGGCCGCGCCGCCGGCGGGAGCCATGATCGCCTTGGCGATGAAGATTCCCATCTCGGCGCGCGTGATGTTGTCGGCGGAGCAATAACGGCCGGGCGAGCAGCCCGTCGTCACGTTCTTCACGGCGATGTAATGGACGCTCTTGCAGAAGATGTCCGTCGGCTTCACGTCGCTGAAGAGCGAGACGCCGCCGGCGGTGCAGTTGTAGGGCTGGCCGTTCCAGACACCGGAGGTCGGAACGTTGCCGCCGCCCTTGGCGATTCCGCGAGCGATGAAGATCGCCATCTGAGAGCGCGGCACCTTGGCCGTCGGGCAGTACTCGGTCGCCGTACAACCCACGGTGATGAGGTTGTGGTAGATCGTCTCGATCCTCTTGTAGAACGGATACGAGCGCGGAACGTCCGAGAAGCTGTCCCCGAGGTGCAGCGTCCAGACCTTCGGGGCCGTCGTCGGATGGTTTAGCGTCTCGGTGACCGTCATGTCCCAGTGCGACGCCGGCCGCGGTCCGGACGCCGTCGCGAAGACCGCGTAGGGATCCGGCGCGCAGCTGACCGAGGCTCCGGCGCCGACGACGCCGTACGCGGCGAGGGAGTCGGTGATCGAGTAGACGCCGCCCGCGGGCCCGGTGGCGGCCGATGTGGCGCCATCGAGGTCATAGGCCGAGCCGCCAGCGTTCTTCCAGTAAGGCTCAACGTCGGCCGTTTCGTTGGGCTCGAGGACTCCGTTTCCGTCGCTGCTCGCGCCGGCGGTCATGTCCACGTCCAAAGCCGTCGGAATGAAATCGGCCGGCGGCGTCGGTGTCGCCGTCGGTGTGACGGTCGGAGTCGGCGTCGACGGGGGGACCGTCGGCGTCGCAGTCGGCGTCGGCGTGGAGGTCGGGGTTGACGTGGCAGTCGGCGTCATCGTCGGCGTGCTGGTCGCCGTCGGTGTCGGTGTCGTCGACGGTGTGATCGTCGGCGTGGACGTCGGGGTTGACGTGGCAGTCGGCGTACGGTGTCGCCGTGCGGCGTGCTCGTCGGCGGTCGGCGTACGACGTCGGAGTTGGCGTGGCGGTCGGCGTCGCCGTCGCGGTGAACGTCGGCGTCTGAGTCGGTGTCGGCGACGGCGTGATCGTCGGCGTCGACGTGGGTGTCGCCGTCGGCGTGCTCGTGGAGTCGGCGTAGGTGTCGCCGTGGGCGGCACCGGCGTCGGCGTAGAAGTTGAAGTTGGCGTGGCAGTAGGCGTCGCCGTCGCCGTGAACGTCGGCGTCTGAGTCGGTGTCGGCGACGGCGTGATCGTCGGCGTCGACGTGGGTGTCGCCGTCGGCGTGCTCGTGGCAGTCGGCGTAGGTGTCGCCGTGGGCGGCACCGGCGTCGGCGTAGAAGTTGAGGTTGGCGTGGCGGTAGGCGTGGCCGTCGCGGTGAACGTCGGCGTCTGAGTCGGTGTCGGCGACGGCGTGATCGTCGGCGTTGACGTGGGTGTCGCCGTCGGAGTGTCGTCGTCGGCGTAGGTGTCGCCGTGGGCGGCACCGGCGTCGGCGTAGAAGTTGAAGTTGGCGTGGCCGTAGGCGTGGCCGTCGCGGTGAACGTCGGCGTCTGAGTCGGCGTCGGCGACGGCGTGATCGTCGGCGTTGACGTGGGTGTCGCACGTCGGAGTGCTCGTCGGCGTAGGTGTCGCCGTGGGCGGCACCGGCGTCGGCGTAGAAGTTGAAGTTGGCGTGGCCGTAGGCGTCGCCGTCGCGGTGAACGTCGGCGTCTGAGTCGGCGTCGGCGACGGCGTGATCGTCGGCGTTGACGTGGGTGTCGCAGTCGGCGTGCTCGGGCGTCGGCGTAGGTGTCGCCGTGGGCGGCACCGGCGTCGGCGTAGAAGTTGAAGTTGGCGTGGCCGTAGGCGTCGCCGTCGCCGTGAACGTCGGCGTCTGAGTCGGTGTCGGCGACGGCGTGATCGTCGGCGTTGACGTGGGTGTCGCAGTCGGAGTGCTCGTGGCAGTCGGCGTAGGTGTCGCCGTGGGCGGCACCGGCGTCGGCGTAGAAGTTGAAGTTGGCGTGGCCGTAGGCGTCGCCGTCGCCGTGAACGTCGGCGTCTGAGTCGGTGTCGGCGACGGCGTGATCGTCGGCGTTGACGTGGGTGTCGCAGTCGGAGTGCTCGTCGGCGTAGGTGTCGCCGTGGGCGGCACCGGCGTCGGCGTAGAAGTTGAAGTTGGCGTGGCCGTAGGCGTCGCCGTCGCCGTGAACGTCGGCGTCTGAGTCGGCGTCGGCGACGGCGTAATCGTCGGCGTTGACGTGGGTGTCGCAGTCGGAGTGCTCGTCGGCGTAGGTGTCGCCGTGGGCGGCACCGGCGTCGGCGTAGAAGTCGAAGTTGGCGTGGCAGTAGGCGTCGCCGTCGCCGTGAACGTCGGCGTCTGAGTCGGCGTCGGCGACGGCGTGATCGTCGGCGTGGAAGTGAAGGTCGTGCGTGAACGTTCGTGGCGTCGCAGTCGGAGTGCTCGTCGGCGTAGGTGTCGCCGTGGGCGGCACCGGCGTCGGCGTAGAAGTCGACGTTGGCGTGGCCGTAGGCGTCGCCGTTGCGGTTGCCGTCGGCGTGAACGTCGGAGTGCGGGTCGGCGTGGACGTCGGCGTCGCCGTGGCGGTCGGCGTGGATGTCGGGGTCGGTGTCGGCGGCGCACAGGACGCGCCCGAGCCCACGCCCGGAATCTGGCCGGGCGTCACGATGCTGCTCGTCGAGCCGGTTGCGCCGGAAGTCGCGCCGTACGCGATCTGATCCGTCGTCGTCGTGCCGCTGACGCCGCCCGAGACGTCCGCTGACGCGGGCGCGCTCGACAGGAGGACGACGCCGCCTCCCCCGCCGCCGCCAGGACCATGGTAGTTGCAGGCATCGCCGCCCGGGCACCCGGTCCCGGGACCCTGAGCCGGCCAGCCGTCTCCGCCCTGTCCGCCATGCGCCGTGACGGTCAGGCTCGAGAGACTCCCGGAGGACGTCGTCACGACGATCGTTCCGCCCGCGCCGCCGCCGCCGCCGGCGTCACTGACGCCGGTCTGGCCGTTCGCCCCGTTGGCCGTGATCGTGCCCGCGCCACTGACGCTTCCCGCGCGCACGAGCACGAGCCCGCCGCCCGCGCCGCCGCTCGAGGCAATGCCCGAGTCGTTGTTGCGGGTCCCCGCGCCACCCCCGCCGCCCAGGATCACCAGGGGCGCGCTGGCCGTGAAGGAAAACCCTCCGAATCCGCCGCGCGCGAGGTCCGAGGACCAGGTGTTTCCGCCCTGACCGCCGACGCCGCCGTTTCCGCCCCCGCCGCCGCCCGAGTTCCGGTCGTTCTGGCTCGTGCGGCCGTCGGTTCCGCCGCCGCCGGCGTTTCCGGGAGCGCCGCGCGCCATGCTGCCGTTGGGATATCCCTCGACCAAGGTCGAGATGACGGTGCTCGTCGAGGGATCGAGGACCCACATCGGCGTGCCTGCGATGCCCTCTCCCTTTCCGCCGTGGTAGTCCTGCGTCGAAACCGAGCGGTAGTCGGTATTGCTGCCCCCGTTGTCGCCGTTCAGGAGGCGTCCTCCGGCCCCGCGGAATCCGGTGCCGTCCACGCTCACGGTCGCGCCGCCGAGCGTGAGCACTCCCGAGACGTCGATCGCGAGAATTCCGCCGGTCGTTCCGTTCCACCAGCCCGCCGTGAGCGTCGAACCCAGAGTCGCGCTCGAGTACTGCGGAACGCGCACGACCTGGAAGCGGCGTTGCCCGCGTGTCGCGGTCGCCGCGGCATTCGAGTAGGCGTTCAGGAGCCCGCCTGCGGTGCCGGTGCCGAGGATCGACACCGATCCTCCGGCGAGCGTGACGGCGCTCGTGGCCTCCACGTACTCGTACCCTCCCGTGCCGTTCAGGCTGGACGCGCCCTGCCCGGGATCGCCCGCGACGCCGTCCCCGTAAGAGGACGTGTTCGCGGAGTTGATCTCCGCGTCCTGCATCTGGATGACGAGAAGCAGGTCGCCGGAGGCGATCGCCGTCGAGGCGCCGGTTGCGGCGCCCAGCGTGATCGAGGTCGCGCCGGCCGCCACCGAAGCCGTGGCCGGGTAGTAGGTGTTGACGACGCCCGCGAGCGTGCCGCCCGATCCGTCTTTGCCCGGGGTCGCGCAAACCTGTCCGCTCGCGACACTCGATGACACAAGAGAGACAGTCAGCGCACACAACGCAGCGTGCGCAGAAGACGGCCAATGCCGCCGGCGGTTCACGGCTATCCTAGGAATTTGTTGTACATTCTAAGTACAAACTTTTCCCACCGCAAGGCCCCACCTTTTTCCTATATCGGAGGCACAGGAATCGACCCGAAACCGGGTCGCGGCGACTCAGGCGGGGTGGGCCGTCAGCCCGACTGCTTCTGCTCGGACTTCGGCGCCGCTTCGGGCGCCGCGGCGCCCAGGCGCGCCTGGCGGCGCTCCTCGTAGCGGCGCATGGCCAGAACGGCCACGAGGCAGGCCCTCGCGATCGCGACGGTCATCGTCGGAGAGCGGTGCTGACCGAGAGTCACGAAAGGCATCACCGAGGGACGCCCGGGGCACTGCCAGGTGGCGGTGTAACCCCACTGGTCCTCGGAGAGGGCGAACCGCCAGTCAGGATAGAGCTGCTTGACCTTCCGCACGACCTGCTCGGCGGCCGCGCGGTCGGCCGAATAACGCGGGACGACCGTACCGGACCGATGGCCGAAGATCTCCTCGTCGATCTGGAAGTCGAGCCTGCGGAAGCCGGCGGTTTGCATGGCGCCTCGTGGTCGGATGTTAGCAGTTCTGCCGCGTCACGAAGGTGGTCGGCAATCAGGACAGGCGTAAGCCCTTGACCCCGGCCACATTCCGCGGTTCCGGCGGATCGTCCGCCCAGGCTCCCGCGGCCTCCGGGCTCGGGTAGGCCCGCCGCAGGATCGGGGTCGTGATGACCGTTGTGAAGAGCGCCATCGTGACGAGCCAGAAGAAGGCGGCCGGCGAGACGACGCCCATGTCCGCGCCGATGTTGATGACGACGAGCGCCATCAGCGCCCGTGTGTTCATGAGCAGGCCAATCGAAAGGGATTCCTTCCAGGGCAATCCCGCACCGCGCGCCGCGAGGGCCGTCGCGCCAAACTTGGACAGACAGGAGACCGCCACCACGGCGGCGAGCGCGAGCCACAGGCGTGCGTCGGAACCGAGACTCCCGACGTCGGTGCGCAGGCCCGAGAACACGAAGAAGATCGGGAGGAAGAGCACGGCCACGAGATCGCCGATCGACGTCTTGATCGCCTCCCGCAGGTCCCGGTTGAACGAGCCGGCGATGCCGCAGAGGAAACCCCCGAAGATCGAGAAGACGCCGAGCGCGTTCGTGATCATCGCGCAGGTGAACGCCGCGGTCAGGACGCCCGCGAGGGCGCCGGCGCTCAATCCCCCGCTCGGCGTGCGCGGCACTTTCAGACGCGTCAGGCCGTAGCGTCCGAGCGCCCAGAATCCCGTTCCGAGGGCAAGGACCCCCGCCAAGGAGAGCCCCAGACGGCCGAGATCCATTCCGCCGTGCGTCACCGTCGCGACCACCGCGCCGAGCAGAAGCCATCCCAGGACGTCGTCGAGCGCCGCCGCCGTGATGGACGTCAGACCCATTCGTGTGCGCGTCAGCCGCGTGTGGATGAGGATGCGGCCCATGATCGGAATCGCCGTGATGGACACGGCGGTCGCGAAGAAGAGCCGAAAGGCGCCGAGCGACGAGGCGCCCGGTGCGAGCCGGTAGAGCCATCCCGCCAGCGCGTAGCTCGACGCGAACGGCACCACGACGCCCGCCACCGCCACGGAAATCGAAGCCTTCGCCGCGTGCCGCATCCGGTCGAACGGGAATTCGAGGCCGATCAGCAGCATGAGCAGGACGAGGCCGATCTGCGCGAACGCCGAGAGCAGCGACGCCGTCTTCGGCGGAAGGAGCGTCTGGATCACTCCCGGGTAGAGGCGCCCGAGGAGCGACGGCCCGAGGATGACGCCGGCGAGAATCTCGCCCACGACCGGAGGCTGGCCGACCTTCCCGAAGAGCCAGCCGAAGAGTCGCGCGGCCGCGACGATGATCGCGAGGTCCGCGCAGAGAAGGAGAAGCGTTTTCTCGAGCGCGAGGTAGGAGTCCATCGCGTCGGCCGCGCCACTACTTCCGCGGCGCCGCGGCGGCCGCCGCGATCCGATCGACGACGGACTTGGAGAACGGCGGGAGCTCCTTGAGCTTCGCCCCGGCCGCTTCGTAGGCCTGGAAAAAGGCGACCGGCCCCTGCGCGAGCGTCCGGCGCAGGCCGTCGACCCCCGAAATCTGGACGATGCCGTCGGCCATGTAGGCCCCGGCAGGGCCCGCGACGCGACGCACGAAGTCGGGGCGCTTGACCTCGCTCGAGAGCGAGACGCGCGTCTCGAGGTCCGCCTCCGACTCGATCAGCCGCTCGGCCATTCGATTGAGGTCGTTCACGCTGCGCTGCATCGGCTCCTTGAGCCAGGTCGACAGCGGAAAGAAGCTCTCCTCGATGCCGTAGAGCGCGACCGGCCCCGACTCCGCCGTGACGCGGACGAGCGGCTCGAGCGAGCCGAGCGCCGCGGGCAGCCGCCCCCAGGCGGGACTGCCTTCGCGGTAGGTCGCCCAGGCGATTCGAAAGGCCTCCCCGGAAATCAGGCGCACGAGCCGCGAGACCTGATTCGTGGATGCGGGCTCGACGTCGCCGAGGACGCGCGCGAGGTCCACCACCAGGACCGGCGTTCCGTCGGGCAGGCGCGCGACCATGTGATCGGCGAGGCCCGCCAGACCGAAACTGATGTAGACCGTGAGCTTCGCGGAGACGACCCGGTCTCCCGGCAAGAGCGCCGCCGCGCGACGGGCGCTCTCGCGCTCGAGCTCGGCGCGGCCGGAGTTCACGGCTTCGAGCAGCACCTGCCACCGATCGAGCTCCCGGCGAATCGTCGCGAAGTCGAAGACGGCGGTCCGGTTCTCCGGGTTCCACGCCGCCCCGAAGTCCCGCTGGAACGTCTCGTCGTCGCGGCTCGAGTCCTGAATCGTGAGCCGGATCGGCGTCATGTCTTCGAGCAGCTTCATGTCGGTCGGCTCCCACTTGGGCCGCGCCAGCGACAGGAGGATCTCCCGGGCGGCGCGCGTGTCGACCGTCACGCGAACGTCGTGCGCGGCGGCGGGTGCGGCGGTGAACGGGGCGTTCCCCGGAGCCGGCACGGAAGCGCCCGCCGGCGACGCGGCCGCCGCAGGAGCCGAGGCGGGCGGAGCCGATCCGGCGCCTCCGCCGGCGCAGCCGAGCGACGCGAGCGTCAGAAGCGCGAAAGCCGCGGCCGCGTGTCTCATCCGAGGATCGCCGCCATCCCCGCGTCCACGTCGGAGAAATCGGAAAGCAGGGCGTCCGGGCGCTCGGAGGCGAGGCGCTCCGCCGGCGTCGGGCCGGTGGCGACGGCCACGGATCGCACGCCCAGGGACCGCCCGCACGCGACGTCGTGCACCGAATCGCCCACGATCACGACGGACTTGCCCGAGAACTCCCGCCCGCTGTGCTCCCGCGCGCGCGCCACGGCGACCGGCGGCAGCTCGTAGCGGTCCGCGGAGTCGCTTCCGAACGCGCCGAAGGGAAAGTAGGCGTTGAAACCGGGAGGCTCGAGCTTCATCCGCGCGCCGGCCTCGATGTTCCCGGTCAGGAGCGCGAGCGTGATTCCCGGCCGGGCGGCGAGCCGCCGCAGCAGCTCGGCGATCCCGGGCTTCGGCACGACCGCCTCGGGACTCAGCCGGCGCCGCAGCTCCTCGAGATAGAGCGCGAGGGCGCGCGGCAGATCCGCCTCCCGGCGCTCGACGCCGACGTGATCTCCGACGAGCTCCCGCACGATCTGCGGGTCCGTCTTTCCCGAGAAATCGTATTTGCCCTCCCGCGGCACATCCGGATCCGACCTCCATCCATAGACCGCTTCGAGCGCCGCGAGCACGGATTCACGCGCGGCGCGGCCGGCGGAGAGCAGCGTCCCGTCGATGTCGAAGAGAACGAGCCGGTGGCCGTTCGATCCCGAGGCCGTCATCGGTCCGAATCATACGAAAACTGACGCGCGTGCCATCGCACGATGGGGAGGAGCGCGCGACGCCAGTAGGTCCAGTCGTGGACGCCCGGCTCGAGCACCGCGGTCGCCGCGATGCCATGGTCCGCCGCGAAGGCCGCGAACTGCGCCGCGACGCGCCCGAGGCCGTACACGTCCTCCGTCCCGCCCCGCAGATACAGCGGAAACGGCGAGGCATCGAAATGGGAGGCCGAGAGGAGCTCCCAGACGTCGTTCTCCGCCAGCGTGTTGTCGGTCCGCGAGCGCCCGAAGACGTGCAGGATCGTCCAGCGCGCCAGGAAACTGTAGCGGTCGAGGTCCTCGCGGCCGAACGGAATGAGCGCGCCGGACAGCGCCGAAACGGATCCGTAGAAGTCGGGATACTTCAAGGCGATCTTGACGGCGCCATAGCCGCCCATCGAGATCCCGGAGACGCCGCGGGCCTTCCGGCCGGGAATCGCGCGATTCTTCTCCTCCATCCAGCGCGGCAGCTCCTCGCGCACGAACTTCTCCCAGAGATCCTTCCCGTCGTGGGAGTCCGAGAACCACGAGCCGCGCGCGCCCGGGGCGACCACGAGGAACTCCGGCAGCTCGCCGGCGCTCATGAGCCGATGGAGCTCCTCCGCGACGCCGTACTCCTCGAGCGCCGTCTCGTCGCTCCACGCGTCGTGGAGGAAGTAGAGGACCGGGTATCGGCGCTCGGGGTGCGAGGCGAACGACGGCGGTCGCAGCAGCAGGACGCGCGCGGGCCGCGGGAGGCTCGGCGTCCGGAGCGTCTCGTAGGTCGCGGGCGAGGCGCCGACGGCGGCCGCGGCGAGCAGAACGGGCGCGAGGAGGCGGGCGCGTTTCAGGGACTCGGCGGCGGACGGAAGAGCGCGTCGTCGCGCGTGGAGGAAACGGACGTGTTCTCGAACCGGATCGCCACCGGCCGGCCCACCATCGGTTTGTCGAGCGAGAGCCAAATGCCGCCGAGCTTCTGCCAGTCGTTCCAGGCGACCGTCGTCGGCGCCTCGGCGGCGCCGTTCAGGACGTATTGCCACTGCACCATCCGGTGCCCCTCGCGCGGAATCCACAGCCAGTAGGTGTCGCGCGGCGTCAGGCCCACGTTCTCTCCGAACGTCAGCTTCAGGACGTCGCACACGCCCCCGCCGGGACACGGCTTCTCGCCATCGTAGGAACGGTTCACTCCCGGATCGAAGACCTTCCAGGGCGCGAGGAGCCAATAAGTGTCGTTGATGAATCGCTCATATGCATTCTCGAGGTGCTGCGCCGCCGGCTCGCCTTCCACCGACCGGCCGTTGACGAACACCTTGCCCTGCCGCGTGTTCACGTTGAAGTAGACCGCGAAGGGCGCGCCGGCCTTGTCCGTGCCGGTCAGGCGATAGTCGCCCGTGTAGCGATCCCAGGCGTGCGAGAAGCGGGCGATCACCTGGCCGTCCTTCTCGACCACGAAATCGAACTGGAACTGCCGCGCGGCGTCCCAGGCGGCCTGTCCGCCGAGCGCGGCGATCAGGTCGTGCCCGACCGCATCCGCCTTCTCGTCGGCCGCCGCGGCGGCGGCCAGGAGCGAAAGGGCGAGCAAAGCGGCGTACCGCTTCATGCCGCGATCATATGCCTTCGACTCCGAAGGGCCGCGCGGACGTTAGACTTCTCCGGGGATGAAGGAGTTCGATCGCCTGCCGTCGGAGCTGCTCCGAGCGCTCTCGGGCGAGGCGTTTCGCCGGCGGCGCCGCCTCGTGCTCCCCCTCCTGACGGCCGACGCCGGAGGCTTCCCGCGCGCCGCGCTCCTGACGCCGGGCGAGGTGCGCGCGAACTCGCCGACCGAGCTCGCCGTGGCGGTGCTCGCGACGAGCCGAACGGCGGTCAACCTCATCCGGCGCCGTCGCGCGACGCTCCTGTATCTCCATCCGGCAATGACGGCGACGGTCCAGGCGCGCGCCGGCCGCGGGCGCGTGTGCCCGCGCGACCCCGAGCGGCACCTGTTTCCGCTCGTCGTGCACCGCGTCCGCATCGACCAGCCGCCCCCGCGCGAGGGCGACGTGCGGCTCCTCGCCGGGCCCACCTTCACGGGCGGCGACCCCGGAAAGCTCTTTCATCGCGATCTCTTCGACGATCTCGCGAGCGTGCGCGCGTGAAGTTCCGCGATCACACGGTCATCGTGACGGGCGCCGGCCGCGGCATCGGCCGCTCCGTCGCTTTGCGTTTCGCGGAAGAGGGCGCCAGGGTCGCGCTCGTCGCGCGAAGCGAGAGCGAGCTCGAGGAGACGGAGCGTCTCGTGCGAAAGGCGGGCGGCCGCGGGCTCGTTCTTCCGGCCGACGTGACGGCGCGCGGCTCCGCCGAGGAGTGCGTCCGGCGCGCCGAGGCGGAGCTCGGGCCCGTGGACGTTCTCGTCAACAACGCCGGCGTCTTCGTCTGGCGCCCGTTCCTGGAGCTGACGCCGGAAGACTGGGATCGCGTGATCGCGACGAACCTGACCGGCGCGGCGAACTTCTGTCGGGCGGTCCTGCCGGGCATGGTGAAGCGGCGCCGCGGCCGCATCGTGAACCTCGCTTCGGTCCACGGCATCCGCGGCGACGCCAACGTCTCGGCGCAGAGCGCGGCGAAATTCGGGCTCATCGGCCTGACGCAGAGTCTCGCGCGCGAGTTTCGCGAGCACAACATCGCCGTCAACGCCGTCTGTCCCGGCGCGGTCGAGAACCGGCTGGACGAGACGGGCGCCGCCGAGCGCGCATCGCCGCTCGCCGAGAAGCTCTGGCCGCGCGACGTGGCGCGCACCGTGCTCTTCCTCGCCTCCGACGACGCCGCGGCCATCACCGGCGCGGCGCTCGAGGTCTACGGCGGCACGCACGTCGTGATCGCGCCGTAGCGCCGCAGCCCGGCCGCACGCGGACCCCGGCGCCGATCGGCGGCGTCTAGTTGACCGGCTCGGCCGTCGCGACCGGCCGCAGCGCCACGTGGCGCTCCTCGCGACCCTCGCCGTCTCGCAGCCGGAGCGCGGCGTCCGGAGCGTTCGTCGTGATCGAGGCGACGCCCGCCGCCGCGAGTCGCGCGACCTCTTCCATCTCGTCCACCGTCCAGACGTGCACGGAGAGGTTCGCCGCGGCGGCCTGGGCGAGAAGCGGCGGCGCCACGAGATCCTTGCGCGGCCCGATCGCATCCACCGGCGGGAAGAGCGGCGTGGCGCGGCCCGGCTCCGGAAGGGCCACCGGGTGGTCGAAGAGAAAACTCGTCGCGATTGCCGGATCGGCGTCGCGCATCTTGCGCAGGAACTCCGCGTCGAAGGACGCCACGAGGCAGCGATCGGCGACGCGGTAGGCCGCCGCGAGTCGTGCGACGCGGCGCGCCATCGTCGCGAGCTGGACGCCGGCCGACGTCTTCACCTCCACGACGTAGCGCAGCGTCCGCCCGTAGCGGTGAAAGACCTCCTCGAGCTTCGGGATCTTGTGCTCGCCGAACTCCGAGGAGAACGTGAGCTTCTCGATCTCGCGCGCCGTGAAGTGGCGGACCGCGATGCGCTGCGAGCCGAGCGCGATGTCCTCGTCGTGAAAGACGACGGCCTCCCCTTCGCGCGTCTGGCGGACGTCGAGCTCGATCGCGTCCACGCCGAAGCTCTCCGCCCAGTCGAAGCTCGCGATCGTGTTTTCCCGCGCCCGCCGCGGCGCCCCGCGGTGCCCGACGATCCAGAGGGGATGCGGGAATTTCCAGTCGCTCACGGGGCGATTGTATTTCGTCTCGAGCATCTCCGCGTGTCGGCGCCGGTGCCGGCGCTTTCTTCGGCGTGTCGGTCGGCTTTGATGCATTTGCATCGGGTCGGTGCGTCGCCGAGCCGCCACCATGTCCCTGACGGGCGGCAGGGCGATCGCGCTCTCGCCTTCAAATTGAGGTCGGCGTGTTCAAGATTCTCGTGAAGCGAGCGCTCGCGGAAAACGTCACTCTTTTCGAAGTGTCGGCGCCCCGCGTGGCCCGACGTCACCGCGCGGGACAGTTCGTCATGGTTCGCCCGCATGCGCGCTCGGAGCGCATTCCGCTGACGATCGCGGACGTCGACCGCGACAAGGGAAGCGTCACGCTGGTCGTTCAGGCGGTCGGCAAGACGACCTTCGAGATGACGGAAGCCTTCGGCGAGGGAGACGCCTTCTCCAATGTCGCCGGGCCGCTCGGCAACCCGACGCACATTGCCGTGCCGGGCCGGCCCGACGACTTCCGAGGGACGATCGCCTGTGTGGCCGGCGGAATCGGCGCCGCGCCGATGCTCCCGATCGTGAGGGCCTTCCGGGAGGCCGGCCACGAGGTCGTGACGATCCTCGGCGCCCGAAGAGCGGATCTTCTCGTTTTCGAGGATCGGCTGCGTGTGGCCTCGAGCGAGCTCCTGGTCTGCACCGACGACGGTTCGGCCGGCCGCAAGGGCTTCGTGACCGACGCGCTGAAAAGCCTCATCGAAAGCCGCCGAACCGCCGGCGGGAATGTGGACGTGGCGATCGCCATCGGTCCGCCCCTGATGATGAAGTTCTGCTCGAAGACGACGGAGCCCTACGGGGTGCCGACGCTCGTGAGCCTGAACACGATCATGGTCGACGGCACGGGGATGTGCGGCGGCTGCCGCGTGCTCGTGGACGGCGTCGCGCGGTACGTCTGCGTCGACGGGCCCGAGTTCGACGGGCACCGCGTCGACTTCGACGGCATGATGCGCCGCCAGGCCATGTACCGGCCGGAGGAAGCCGCGAGCCTCGAACGCTATCGCGAGAACGATCCGAGCTGTCAGCTTCAGCCCGCGGTGGCCGCGGCCGTGTCGGAGTCGGAAGCGGCCTCGGAGGGAGAGCTCCGATGACCGAGGCCGACAGGCCGAGCCTGACGCCCGAGGAGCTCGCGGCGCGCGTCGAGAACCGCAAGAGCCTGACCAACCGGCAGCGGGGCCAGCTTCCCAAGGTCTTCTGGAAGGAACAGGAGCCCGCCGAGCGCATCCGCAACACGCGCGAGGTTCCGTTCGCTTACACGCCGGCGGAGGCGCGCGCCGAGGCCGTGCGCTGTCTTTCCTGCAAGAACGAGCCCTGCGTCACGGGATGCCCGGTGTCGGTGGACGTCCCGGGCTTTCTTCGGCTCGTCGCCGAAGGCGACTTTCGCGGCGCCATCCGTCTCATCAAGGAGACCAACCTCCTGCCGGCCATCTGCGGGCGCGTCTGCCCGCAGGAGAGCCAGTGCCAGGAGAACTGCATGGTCGCCAAGGTCCACAAGGACCTGGGATTCGCCGTGTCCGTGGGCAAGATCGAGGCCTTTCTCGCCGACTGGGAGCGCGAAGAAGGCGGCGTCGAACTGCCGCCGGTGGGCGCTGCGACCGGAAAGCGCGTCGCGATCATTGGCGCGGGGCCGTCGGGCCTGACCTGCGCGGGCGACTTGCGGCGTCTGGGCCACGAGACGGTGGTGTTCGAGGCCTTCCACAAGGCCGGCGGCGTCCTCGTCTACGGCATCCCCGAGTTCCGGCTGCCCAAGGACATCGTCGAGGCCGAGGTCGACAATCTTCGCAAGATGGGCGTCGAATTCGAGTTCGACACCATCGTCGGACAGACACTGAGCATCGACGATCTCTTCGACGACGGCTTCGACGCCGTGTACGTCGCGACGGGCGCGGGACTTCCCTACTTCGTCGACATCCCGGGAGAGGATCTGAACGGCGTCTACTCGGCCAACGAGTACCTGACGCGCGCGAACCTCATGGGAGCGTACCGGTTCCCGCAAGAAGACACGCCCGTGCTGCGCCGCGAGAACGTGGCGGTCCTCGGAGGCGGCAACGTCGCCATGGACGCCGCGCGGACGGCGCTCCGCCTCGGCGCGAAGAACGTCTTTCTCGTCTACCGCCGCTCGCGCGACGAAATGCCCGCCCGCCTCGAGGAGGTCCACCATGCGGAGCAGGAGGGCGTCCAGTTCCGCATGCTCTCGGCTCCGGTCGCGATTCTCCCGACAGAGAGCGGCTGGGTGCGCGCGCTGAAGATCCAGACGTGCGAGCTCGGCGAGCCGGACGAAAAGGGCCGCCGCCGGCCGATCCCCATCGAGGGAGCCTATGAAGAGCTTTCCGTCGAGATCGTCATCGAGGCGATCGGCAACGGCCCGAATCCTCTGATCCCCAAGACCACGGCCGGCCTGACGACGACCCGCCACGGCACGCTCGTCGTGGACGAGGCCACGATGATGACGCCCCGAAAGGGAGTCTTCGCCGGCGGTGACATCGTGGCCGGCGCCTCGACTGTCATCCTCGCCATGGGCCACGGCCGCAAGGCTGCCGCGGCGATCGGCGCGTACCTGCGACGCGAGGACCCCCAGCAGTCGGGGTGAGTCGACAGGAGATCGAATTCCGCCGGCCCTACTCCGCCGGTTCGATCTCTTCGATCAGCCGATCCAGCGCCGCGTCCGGATCGGGCGCCGCGGTGACGGGCCTTCCCACGACCAGAATGTCCGCGCCGGCGGCGATTGCGTCGCGCGGGGTCGCGATCCGCTTCTGGTCGCCGGCGGCGGCGCCGGACGGACGGATGCCCGGCACGACGGTCAGGAAGTCCGGACCGCAGGCGGTGCGGATCACCGGCAGATCGGTCGGCGAGCAGACGACGCCGTCGAGCCCGCAGTCCTTCGCGAGGATCGAAAGACGCCGCGCGATCCCCTCCGGATGCCCGGCCATCGGAAGGTCGGCGAGCGATTTCGCGTCGAGCGACGTCAGGAGGGTCACGGCGACGAGCCTCGGTCGCGACGGTCCATCGGGCAGCGCGCGCCGCGCCGCCTCGAGCATCGCGCGCCCGCCGGAGGCGTGCACGTTCAAAAGGGATGCGCCGGAACGCGCCGCCGCCGCGACGGCGCCCGCGACGGTGTTGGGGATGTCGTGGAACTTGAGATCCAGGAAGACGCGCGAGGACCTCGCGACTTCCGCGACGAGCGACGGCCCCTCGGAGACGAAGGCTTCGAGACCGACCTTGAGCCATCCGACCTTCGGTCCGAACCGCCGCGCCGCCGCGAGGACCTCGGCGCGCGTCGGGAAGTCGAGGGCGATGCAGATCCGATCGGCCGCGCTCATCCTTCGGCCCCCCCCTCGCGCGCCGGCGCGCGTCCCGCCTGCGCGCGCCCGACGAGCGACGCCACCGCGACGTTCCGCGCCGCGCAGTAGGCGTCGAGCTCCGTGACGAGCCGGCCCGCGATCCCCGGCTCCTTGAAATTCGCCGTTCCGACCTGAACCGCCGCGGCGCCCGCCGCGAGGAACTCCAGCGCGTCCTCGAGGCTCGCGATCCCGCCGATGCCCATCAGCGGCGTGTCCGGCAGCGCGCGCGCGACCTGATAGACCATGCGCACCGCGATCGGCTTGATCGCCGGCCCCGAGAGGCCGCCCGTGCCGAAGGAGATGCGCGGCTTCGCCGTCTCGGGATCGATCGCCATGCCGACGAGCGTGTTGATGAGCGACAGGACGTCCGCGCCGGCGTCGCGCGCCGCCTTCGCCGAGGCGACGAGGTCCGGCGCGTTCGGCGAGAGCTTCACGATGAGCGGCCGCTTCGTCGCCGCGCGAACCTTCGCGACGAGCGCGGCCGTGAGCTCGGGCGAATTCCCGAAGAGCATGCCGCCGCGCGAGACGTTCGGGCAGGAGATGTTGAGCTCGATCGCCGCGACCCCCTCGGCATCCTCGAGCGCCTCGACGACCGCGACGTAGTCCTCCTCCGCGTCGCCCCAGACGTTGGCGATCACCGTGGCGCCGAGCGTGCGCAGCTTCGGCAGCTTCTCCCGCCGGAACACGTCCACGCCGACGTTCTGCAAGCCGATCGCGTTCAGCATCCCCGCGGGCGTCTCGCAGATACGCGGCGGCGCGTTGCCCGCGTGCGGCTTCAAGGAGAGCCCTTTGGTGCAGAGGCCGCCGAGCTTCGCGAGGTCCACGAAGTCCGTGAACTCGAGCCCGTAGCCGAAGGTCCCGCTCGCGGTCAGAATCGGATTGCGCAGCGCGAGCGGCCCGAGGCGCACCGACAGCCGGTCGCTCACAACTTCTCCCAAGCGATCTTCTCGGGCGGGAGGATCGGTCCCTCCGTGCAGGACACGAGGAACGGCTTCTCGACCGCCGGGATCACGCAACCGAGGCACACGCCGAAGCCGCAACCCATCTCCGCCTCGGTCGAGAACTCGGCCGGGAGACGCAGCTCCGACGTGACCTTCGCGAGCGCGCGGAACATCGGCATCGGCCCGCAGGCGAAGACGCGCGCGTAGGGCGTCTGCCGCGCGTGCGAGCGGAAGATCTCCGTCACGAATCCCTTTTCGCCGAGCGAGCCGTCGTCGCTCGCGAGATGCGTGCGACCGTTGACGATCCCGTCGAAGCGGCCGCGGAACGCGAGATCCTTCTCACCGCGCCCTCCGAGGAAGAGATCGCCCGCGATTCCCGCTTCGGCGAGCGCGCGATAGAGGAGCGGAAAGGGCGCGGCGCCGATCCCGCCGGCGACGATCGCGACGCGAGCGCCGCGCGGCACGTCGCCGAGCGAGAACGCGTTGCCGAGCGGCGCCAGCAGGCCGACCGGCGAGCCCGGCGGCAAATCCTCGAGCGCTCCGGTTCCCGCGCCGATCGTCTTGACGAGGAACTCGACCTCGCCCGACTCCGGCCGGGCGTCGGCGACCGAGTAGGCGCGGCGCAGGTACGGGCGGACGCGGCCCGGGATCTCGAGCATCGCGAACTGGCCCGGCCGCACGGAGCGCGCGAGCGCCGGCGCTTCCAGGACCGAAGAGAAAAGGCCGGGCCCGTAGCGCTCGGTGCGCAGGTGCCGCGCTCGGTGGTCCGCCCTCACCGGGCGGGGATTCTACGCCAGCGCGCTTTCAGACGACGAAATCCACGACCGTCGGATCGCCTTCCCGCTCGCGGCTGCGCTCGCGCCGCGCTTTCGCGACGCAGCGCTCGCAGCGCGGGAGGCCGTCCACCACTCCGACGAGACGCGTGTAGGCGCCGCAGCCGTGGCATCGGCGGAGCGCCCGGTGATGCGCCTCGCGATCCTCCTCGAGCTCCAGCGGCAGCCATTTCATCGAAGCCTCCTCGACATCGGATACGCATGAGAACGTTGCATGGTTCATACCCGTTTCGATGACGCTGAGGCGGCTGGGGTTACCGACGGGCGCGAAACGAGGCGGTCGCACGAGGTGACAATCCTGTCCCTCGCGGAGGGCAGGCGCGGAGAAGAAGCTTAGGAGTCTCTAAACGCGCGACCAGGCGCCGACTTCGTAGCGCCCGACGAGGACGGCATCCGCGGCGACCGCTTCCGCGATCATCCGGTCCGCGAGCGTCTCGATGTCGACCTCGCGCGCGGTCGCGATGCCGAGGCGCTCCATCTCCGGAACGACCGAGCGCACGATGTCGGCATTGAGGTGCAAGAGATCCGCAGCATTGGCTCCTCCCCCGATGAGCGCGTCGAGCCGCAGGGCGGGCGCCGGAAGACCCGCGGCAACGAACGCCGCGTGGAGTCCGAGCCCCGTGTGCGTCGCGTGGCCTGATCGTCGGAGCGTCTCGACGATCCAGTCGGAGCATCGTTCGTACGTCGGACACCGGGGAATCGACCGAACGCCGTACCAGTCCGGCTCGTGGAACACGATGACGCCGCCCGGCCGAAGGTGCGCCGCGAGGGCCCGGAGCATCGCCGCCGGGTCCGACTGAAACAGGAGCACGTAGCGGCCCACGACGGCGTCGAACGGCCGGTCGAACTTCATCGTGGCGGGATCGCCTTCGCGAAACGAGACGTGGCGAAGCGATCGAGCCGCCGCGCGTTGCCGCGCCTTCTCGAGCGCGTCCGCCGACCGGTCGGCGCCGACGACCTCGCCGCCCGGACCGACGAGCTCCGCCGCGAGGAACGCGACGTCGCCCGCGCCGCTGCCGACGTCGAGCACGCGCATTCCCGGCGAGAGGCCCGCGCCCTCGAAGAATCGCCGCGTGATCGGGCCGACGAGGCGCGCCTGCTTGCCCAGGCGCTCGAGCTCCTGGTCGGAATGTCCGAGAACGTAGGAACCCGCCGGCTGGTCGCCCGCGACGGTCATCGAGACGTTCCTAGACCGAGACGATCCGATCCAGGGCCTTTCGGATGTGCGCGGCCTGCGGCAGGATGAAGTCCTCGACGCGCGGCTGATACGCGACGAAGGTGTCGATTGCGGCGACGCGCTCGACCGGGGCGTCGAGATAGAAGAAGAGCTCCGACGCGATGCGCGCGGCGATCTCGGCGCCGTAGCCCCACGAGATCGAGTCCTCGTACACGACGACGGCCCGGCTGGTCTTCTTGACCGACGCCGCGATCGCCTCCCAGTCGTAGGGCGAGAGGCTCCGCAGGTCGAGGATCTCGACGGTCTTGCCGGTCGCCTCGGTAAACGCCTTCGCCGCCTGCCACGAGCGATAGACCGTCGCGCCGTACGTGACGATGGTCACGTCGCCGCCCTCCTGCACGCGCGTCGCCTTTCCGAACGGGACCATGTAGTCGGGGCCCGGATAGAGGCCCTTGTTGTGCGTCTGGCGGTAGAGGTGCTTGTGCTCGAGGAAGAGCACCGGATCGTCGCAGCGGATCGCCGTGCGGAGAAGCCCGTTGGCGTCGAGCGCGTTCGAGGGCATGACGACGCGGAGTCCCGGAATGTGCGTCATGAGGACGGCACCCGACTGCGAGTGGTAGATCGCGCCGCCGCCGATGTAGCCGCCCGCCGCCACGCGCACGACGACCGGGCTCGCGAACGTGTTGCCCGAGCGCCACCGCATGTTGGAGAGCTCGTTGTGGATCTGCATGTACGCCGGCCAGATGTAGTCGTAGAACTGGATCTCGACGACCGGCTTCAATCCCCGCACCGCCATCCCGACGGCGCGGCCGATGATGTTGGCTTCGGCGAGCGGCGAGTTGAAGACGCGGTCCTTGCCGTACAGGCGCTGAAGGTTGTGCGTGACTTTGAAGACGCCGCCTTTGCCTTTGCACTCGGCGAGCACTTCCTCGCGCGACGCGTCGGCCACGTCCTCGCCGAAGACGACGACGCGCGGATCGCGCTTCATCTCGTCGCGCAGGCAGGCGTTCAGGAGGTCCACCATCGTCGTCGGCGCCGCGTCCGCCGCCGGCGCCGGTTCCGTCGCGAAGGCGGAGGACGTCGGATCGACGTCCGGCGAATAGACGAAGTCGTACGCGGACTCCGGTTCCGGCAGCTCCGCCGCGAGCGCGCGGTCCGCCGCCTCCATGACCTCGCGGTCCACGTCCTGCTTGAGCTCCTCGAGCTTCGCCTCGGAGATCACGCCCTCCGCGACGAGCAGCCGCGCGAGCGTGACCACGGGATCGCGCTCGAGATCGCGCGCGCGCTCCTCCTTCGGCCGGTAGAGCGCCTCGTCGTCGGAGAGCGAGTGGCTGTAGGGCCGGATCACGTGCGCGTGCACGAGCGCCGGACCCTTGCGCGTGCGGCAGTACTCGGCCGCGTAGCGCATCGCGTCGTAGGACTCGAGGAAATCGCAGCCGTCCACTTCGGCGAGGAAGAGTCCGGGGAATCCGCGCACGAGCTTCGAGATCGAGCCGCCCGGCGTGTTGACCTCGACGGGAACCGAGATCGCGTAGCCGTTGTCCTCGATGAGGAAGATCACGGGCAGCTTCAGGTTGCAGGCGGAGGAGAGCGCTTCCCAGAACTCTCCTTCGGACGTCTGGCCCTCGCCGCCCGAGACGAGCACGAGCTCGTCGCCGTGGACGTCCTTGCGGGACGCCAGCTCGGAGATTCGGGACATGCGCCAGCCGGCCTCCGCCGCCCCGACGCCCTGCAGGAACTGGGTGCCGGTGCACGAGGATTTGGAGATGAGATTCAGGCGTTTGGATCCCCAGTGCGACGGCATCTGCCGTCCGGCGGACGCGGGATCGTCCTTCGCGCCGACCGCCTGGAGAAACATTTCGTAGGGCGTGACGCCGAGCTGGAGGCACATCGCCCGGTCGCGGTAGTACAGCTCGAACCAGTCGTAGCCGGGTCGGCAGACCATGCCGGCGGCGGTCGAGATCGCCTCGTGGCCGGCGCTATTGATCTGAAAATAAATGCGGTTCTGCCGCTTGAGCTGGATCTCCTTATCGTCCACGCGGCGAGAGAGATAGATGTTCCGGTAGGCGGCAACCAGAGCGGCGGGATCGAGGCCATGAAAGCGCCCGGCGGCGATCTCCGTTGCCATCGGGGCAAATATACATCCCGCCGATTTACGGCGGCGCGCCTAGCGGATGAGTCCGAGCGAGGCGCGAATGCCCCAGGCCTCGAGGGCGAGCGCCGCGAGAAGGAGCGCGGCGAGCAGAATCGCGGTGCGGCTCGCGCGAAGCGGGCTCCCCAACGGGCTCATGCCTTGACTACGGAGCAGGCCGCGTGCCAGTTACCGGGTCGGCCGGCGAGAATCGGGGAGGGCACCGCCGTTGTTATCCTCTCCAGTCTCATGAGCGCTCCACGGCCCACGATCTCCGAGACTTACCTCGAGGCTGCCGTGCGCCCGGCTCCTCCGGACCTCGCCTCGGTCGATCCCACCCTCGACCTCGCCGAAGAAATCCGCCGCCTCAAGCGACAAAAAAATGCAGTTTTGCTCGCCCACTACTACCAGGAAGAGGAAATCCAGGACCTGGCCGACTTCGTGGGCGACTCGCTCGACCTCTCGCGCAGCGCGCAGAAGAGTCAGGCCGACATCATCGCGTTCGCCGGCGTGCGCTTCATGGCGGAGACCGCGAAGATCCTGAACCCGGCGCGCAAGGTCGTGCTGCCCGACTACGAAGCGGGCTGCTCTCTCGAGAACTCCTGCCCGCCCGACGCGTTCCGCGCCTGGCGCGCGGAGCATCCGGGCGCCGTGTCGCTGACGTACATCAACTGCTCGGCGGCGGTGAAGGCGCTCTCCGACATCATCGTCACCTCGTCGAACGCCGAGAAGATCGTGAGCTCGATCCCGAAGGAGCAGGAAATCCTCTTCGCGCCGGACCGGCACCTCGGCGCCTTCCTCGCGAAGAAGACGGGCCGGCCGATGACGCTGTGGCCGGGCACCTGCATCGTGCACGAGCAGTTCTCCGAGCGCGAGATCGTGAAGCTCAAGGCGAAGTATCCCGACGCGCTCCTCGCCGCGCACCCCGAGTGCCCGGAGGCGATCCTGAAGTACGCCGACCACGTCGGCTCGACGCGCTCGATCCTGAGCTACGTGACGACGGCGCCCGGAAAGCGATTCCTCATCGCGACCGAGGAGGGGATCATCCACCAGATGAAGAAGCTCGCGCCCGACCGCGAGTACATCCCGGTGCCGCCGGACAACGGCTGCCGCTGCAACGAGTGCCCGTTCATGAAGCTCAACACCCTCGAGAAGCTGTATCTCTGCCTGCGCGACGAGCGGCCCGAGATCGTCCTCCCCGAGCCGCTGCGCGCCGCGGCCGAGAAGCCATTGCTGCGGATGCTCGAGCTGTCGTAGATCACTCGATCGCATGGCGGTGCCATCCGGGCCTCCCCCGACCGAAGTGCATCGCCTGACTCGCGACATTCGGGTCGGCGTCTACTCGATCTCGGCCGTTCTCTTCCTCCCGTGGGGAGTGCTGCTCGGGCTTCGTCTCTTCGATCCGTCGATGCGCAACACTTCGCTGACAGGCATTCTTTGTCTTCTAGCCGCCTGGGCCGCTGGCACCGCGATCGCCCTGGTGCGGGCTCGCATCGCACGTCTCGAGATCCTCCCGGACGGCTTTCGATACGTGAGTCTCTTCCGCGATTCGCGATTTCGCTACGAGGACATCGCGGGCTTCCGCACGGAAGTCGGGCGCTACGGAGGACGGAGCGCGGAGGCGCTCGGCATCCTCTACGACGCTGCGGGCCGCCGGCGACTGAGAATCAGCGCCTATCTGGAGCGCCCGAAGAGCCTGCGCGATTGGATGCACGCCCACTTTCGCGATCTGGACGCCATGGACGCGGCCGAAGAGAAGCAATCGCTCACTGATTTTTCGGCGGCCTCACCCGGCAGGCTGTCTCTTCTTCGGACGGCGGCGAACGGGCTCAATATCGCCGGCTTTCTTCTCGCCCTCGTCATGATCTTCAGGCTCTGGATCGGCGGCGTCGGATCGACGGGAGGGGTAATCGCCCTGTTGCTCTTAGCGCTCCCGCCGATCGTTCTCTGGCTCCGGGCCCGCTTCGGCCGACTCGTCTCGTTCGAGCAAACCATTCGCCGATCTCGAATCCCGCGGATGGATTCGGCCTTTTTCGGTCCGCTCATCGCGAGCGTATTGGTGGCGTTTCTCGTCCCTCCGATGCGTTATGGCGAAGCCCTGCTGCTCGCCCTGGCCGCGGGCTTGTTCCTGTTCTTCTTGACCCGCCGCCTCGACCCGAGACTCTTCGAGAGCCGATTCCTGGGAGCCGTCTTGCTGGCTTTTTGTCTCGGGTATGGATACGGGCTCATTTGCTTCGTGAATGCGGCATTCGACCGCGGCACCGTCGATCGTCAGACGGTCGTCGTGCGTAGCCGATCGGCGGGTCGCCGCGGTGACAGGACGGTGGTCGTCACACCCCTCTCCTCGCCGGACGAGAGGCATTCCGTCACGGTTTCTCGGTCCCTCTTCGAGAGCCTCTCTCCCGAAAGCTCCGCGGTGCTCCTGGTCAAGCCGGGCGCTCTCGGCATTCCCTGGATCTCGGGAATCACACCGGAGCCCTGAGGCGCGACCTCCTCGCCACGACGATCCGCGCCACGATGATCCGGCGTGGCGAATCGGACCGGACCGGTCCGCCGGAAAAGTCGCCCCACGTTCTCTCGACGGCGAGACCCGCCCCGCCAAAGAGGGCTTCGATCGAGCCGGCATCCCATGGCCGCGCGACGAACGACGCCTCGCTTCTGCGCTCTCCGACGCGATCGCGAAGCCGGTACCGAAACGTCGCCCGCCAGATCGCCGGCTCGACCGGGCGCCACGTCTCGTCGATGAGGAGCATCGCGCCGCCGAGACGGAGGCGGCGGCGCCGGCAGCGCGCGCCGCCCGGCGGCATCCGCAGCGTTTCCAGAACGAATCGGCCGCCCGGCGCGAGGCGGCGGGCGATTTCCCGAAGCGCGGCGCGGCGCTCCTCCAGCGAGGTCACGTGGCAGAACGGATCTCCGGGCGCGACGATCAGGTCGAACCGCCGGGAGAACGGCAGGCGCCGCATGTCGCCGGCGACGAGCCGGACAGCGTGATGGGAGAGCCGCCGGCGCGCGCGGAGGAGCATCGCGATCGACGGCTCCAGTCCGACGACCAGGTCCGCGATGGGCGCGAGCTCCGCGCTGACGCGCCCGAGGCCGGCGCCGATCTCGAGAACCGAGGCCGGGCGAAAGCGGCGGACGAGATCCTTCCAGAACGCGAGATCACGGCGGCCGAGTGTCTCGAGCTCGTAGAAGGGAAGGATCCGCTCGTAGTAGGAATCGACCTCGGCGAGGTCTTCGGTGTTCTCTTCGGCGCGCCTCACGCCCCTCGGGCGTTACAAGAGACGTGCCGGCCGCGGCCGGGCCGCCTCAGTGCGCCATCACCGGCTCGGCCGGTCGCGCGCCGCGCCGGCGCCGCTTGAAGAGCAGCAGCAGCGGGATGCAGCAGAGGAAGAAGACGCCGACGATCCGGAACGCGTCCATGTACGTCAGCAGGAACGTCTGCCGGGCGACCATTCCTTCGACGGCGCCGTAGGCCTGCTGCGTCGCCTCCGCCAGCGTCGAGCCCTTCGCCATCAGCCCCGACACGATCGCCTGGAATCGCTCGCGCAGCGCCGGGTCGTAGATCGAGACGTGCGCGAGAAGCGCCTGCCGGTGCGCCCACGCGCGCTTCTCGACGAAGGTCGCGATGAGCGCCACGCCGAAGGAGCCGCCGAGCTGCCGCATCATGTTCGTCATCCCCGCGCCCTGCGCGATGTCCTTGCCGCGCAGGTTCGAGAGCGCGAGCGTCGTCAGCGGCACGAAGAGGAGCCCGAGCCCGACGCCCCGGAGGATCAGCGGCCAGAAGAAATCGTTGTGCCCCGACGACAGCGTCGAACGCGACAGCAGGTACGTGAAGAAGAAGAACGAGACGAACCCGAGCGCGTTCATGAGCTGCGCCGGGACGCCGCGCTGCAACGCCTTCCCGACGATCGGCATCATGACCGCGGTCGCGAGACCGCCGGGAAGAAGGATCAGCCCCGTCTGCATCGCGGTGAAACCGAGCAGGTTCTGCGCGAACACCGGGAAGATGAAGACGGACGAGTAGAGACCGAAGCCGAGGATGAACGTGAAGAGCGTGCCGACGGCGAGCGATCGGTCGCGGAAGACGCGCAGGTCCACGACCGGATGCTCCGCGGTGAGCTCCCTCCAGATGAAGCCGACGATTCCCACGGCCGACAGGATCGTCAACGCCACGATGTGAGTCGCGGCGAACCAGTCGTCGCGCTCGCCGCGCTCGAGCACGATCTGGAGCGAGCCGATCCCGACGACGAGCAGCGCGATGCCCGCCCAGTCGATCGCCCCCACCTCGCGCTTCTCCGGCGCCTCGCGGATGAACGCCAGCGTCAGGAGGGCGGCGATGATGCCGATCGGCAGGTTCACGTAGAAGATCCACGGCCACGAGTAGTTGTCCGTGATCCAGCCGCCGAGCGTCGGCCCGATCGTCGGCCCGACGACGACGCCGAGGCCGAAGAGCCCGTTCGCGAGCCCCAGCTCCTCGGGCGGGAACGTCTCGACGAGGATCGCCTGCGACGTCGAGAGGAGCGCGCCGCCGCCGATCCCCTGGATGAAACGGAACGTCACCAATTCCCAGATGTTGGTCGCGTGGCCGCAGAAGAACGACGCGACGGTGAAGAGGACGATCGAGCCGGCGAAGTAGTTGCGGCGGCCGAACGACGCCGAAAGGAACCCCGTCATCGGCACGACGATCACGTTGGCGACGACGTACGCCGTCACGACCCACGCGACCTCGTCGAGCGTCGCGCCGAGGTTCCCCATCATCTGCGGCAGCGCGACGTTGACGATCGAGGTGTCGATCAGCTCGATCACCGAGGCCAGGATCACCGTGAACGTGATGATCCATTTCCGGGCGCCGGTCTCCGACATGGGAAGAGTCCTGGGTTGCGGGGCCGTTCAGTCCACGGACACGATCGACGTCACGCTCATGCCGGGGCGCAGCGGATGGTCGGAGCTCGGCGGCTCGGTCAGGACGATCTTCACCGGGACCCGCTGGACGACCTTCGTGAAATTCCCGGTCGCGTTGTCCGGCGGAAGAAGAGCGAACTTGGCTCCGGTTGCGGCGCCGAAGGACTCCACTTTCCCGCGAAAGATCACCTTCGGGTACGCGTCCACCTTGATCTCGACCGGCTGGCCGACGCGCATCTTCTTGAGTTGGGTCTCCTTGAAGTTCGCCACCACCCAGGGCTCCCCTTCCGAGACGATCGCGAGGAGCGGCTGCCCCGCCTGCACGTACTGGCCGACCTCGACGTTCTTTCTCGAGACGACGCCCGCCGCGGGGGCCGCGACGGTCGTGTAGGAGAGCTGGAGCTCCGCGTACTCGAGGTCGGCCTTCTTCTGGGCGACCTGCGCCCGAGCGGCCTCGATCCCGCGCTGTCCGGCCTCGGCCTGCGCGGCTTCCGCTTCGGCCGTGGCCTTGGCGGCGTCGTATTGCTGCTGCGAGACCTCTTCCTTCTGACGGAGGCGCGCGTACCGCACGAGGTCCACCGCCGCCTTCTCGCTCTGCGTGCGGCGCGCCGCAGCGTTCGCCTGCGCGACCGCGACCGCGGCCCGCGCGTTTTCGAGCGTGGCCTTCGCCGTGTCGACGCGGGAGCGCAGATCCCGTTCGTCGATCCGGACGAGCACTTGACCGGCCGCGACGCGCTCGTTGTCGCGCACCGCGACCTCCGTCACGTAGCCGGAGACCTTCGGGAGCACCGGCGCGATGTGCGCCTCGACCTGCGCGTCGTCGGTCTCGACGTGGTGCCGGTAGAACGTCACCGTGCGGACGCCGAAGACGATGCCGCCAATCGCCGCCGCCGCGAGGACCGTGAGCAGAATCCACCGGCTCGCCCCCGAGCGCTTCACCGCCGCCGGCGGCGCCTCGGGCTTCTTCGGCGGCTCCTCGGCCGGCCGCAGCGGCCTCTCCCGCGAATCCTTGGCCACGTTCTCCATCTCGCCCTCCCGGCGTCCGTCCTTCGTTTCGTTCACGATTCCGAGACCAGCTCGCGGATCCGCCCCGTGGCCCGCGCCAGGTCGAAACGCGATTGCGCCTCGTCGGCGAGCGCCGCGATCCGATCCTCCTGCGCCTGCACGAGGGATGTCTGCGCGTTGTCCACCTCGATCGACGAGGAAAGCCCGTCGGTGAACCGGTCGCGCGCGAACTCGAGCTCTTCGCCCGCCAGCCGCTCGCTCTCCCGGGCCACGCGCACGCGCTCCCGCGCGATCTGCCACGCGAGCAGCGCCTTGCGAACGTCTTCCTCGATCCGGCGATCGGTCTCGATCTGCTCGAGGCGCAGCTCGCGCGAGACGGAGTCCGCCTCCGCGATCCGCGCCGCCGTGCGCCCGCCCGTGAAGACCGGGACCGAGAGAAACGCGGAGACCGACCGCGTCCAGAACAGGTCGTTGAAGTGGAACCCGCTGTATCCGCCCTGGAACTGGAAGCCGAGCCGCGGCAGCCGCTCGGCCTTCTCGGCCTCGGTGGAGAGCCCGGCAGCGTGCAGCCGTTCGGCGAGGGCGCGCAGCTCCGGCCGCTCCTCGCGCGCCTCGCGGAGCGCCTCCTCGACCGAGGGGGCGGGATCCGAGTGCTCCGCGAGCGGATCCGTCAGCTCGACGTCCAGCGCCTGATCCGCGCCGGTCGGCGTGCAGGAGCGCCAGCCGCGCGTCCTCGCGCCGGTTCTGGGCCAGCAGCAGCGCCTGACGCTGGCGCGAGAGCGTGACCTCGGCGCGCGTGCTGTCGAGCTTCGTCGCGACGCCGGCCTGCCGCTGGTCGTCGGCGAGATCCCGCAGCTTCGAGAAGAGCTCGACGTTCGCCTTGGCCGCCGCGACGCTCGCCTCGGCCCGCTGGAGGGCGACGTACAGCGTGGCGACGGCCGCCATGACGTCGTTCTCGGTCCCCTCCCGCTCCGTCATGCTGACGGCCACTCCGGTGACCGCCGCCTCGTAGCGGCGATGCGCCGCCACGTCCACGACGTCGAGGGCGATCCGGGCGTGCGCGTCGAGGAACGAGAACGGCGGGATGACGGTGGGAAACCCGGGGATGACGAGGCCGAACGACTGGAGGTTGATCGACTGGTTCGTTCCCGCGGTCTCGACGCCGACCTGCGGCAGGAGCGCGGCGCGCGCCTGATGCGCCTGGTAGCGCGACGCGTCGATCCGCTCCGATGCGATGCGCGCCGCCGTCCCGTCCGAGAGCGCGCGCGAAACCGCTTCCTTGAGCGAAAGACGGATCGTCTCCGCATGCAACATCGGAGCAGAGAGCAAGCACGCCAGCGCCGCCACGATTCGCCGTTGCCTTGCCATCTCCCGCGCCTCCCCGTGCAATCCCGAGGCCCGTCCCCCGACAGGGAACGTCCGCCGAGAAGAGGAAGGTTAGTACGATATTTAAGGTTGTCAACTAAAAATATTATGTTTTTAAAGTAAATGTGCTAGGCTGCCGCCGTGCGAAAGCTGAAGGAAGCCCCCGCAGCCGATCGTCCGATCGGCGAGGACCGGCGCGTCGCCGAGGAGGCCGCCCGGGTCCTCTTCGACCTGCTCCTCGCCCAGAAGCGGGTGTCGCAGGGTGTCGCCAAGGAATTCGGGCTCACGCTCCAGCAGCTCGCGGCGCTCCGCAACCTCGGCGGTCCCGAGGGAATGCCGATGAGCGCGCTCGCCGACGCACTCTCCTGCGACGCCGCCAACGTCACGGCCGTCGTGGACAAGCTCGAGGCGCGCGGCCTCGTCCGGCGGTCGGCCTCCCGCGACCGGCGGGTGCGACTGCTCGAGACGACCGCTCGCGGCGCCGAGCTGCGGGAGAGGCTTCTCGCCCGGCTGTACGAGCCGACGCCCTGGATCACCGCGCTCGACCCCGAAGACCAGCGCTCGCTGCGCGACCTGCTTCGAAAAGGGCTCGACCGCGCGCAGGCCGCCGCCGCGACCATCGCCTAGCCCCGCAGAGCGGCGGCGCGACTCGGATATCCTCCGCGCCGCATGATTTCCCCGCAGGGGGCTCTCGACCGGCGGCTCGCGGAGCTGCTGGCCGAAGACGTCGGCGCCGGCGACGTCACGACCGAGTGGACCGTTCCGGAGGCCGCGCGCGCCCGAGGGACGCTCGTCGCCAAGTCTCCGTGTGTGGTCTCGGGCCTCCCCGTCGCGCGCCGCACCTTCGCGCTCCTCGACCCCGCCCTCGCGTGGGAGGACGAGGCGCCGGCCGGCTCGCGCGCCGAGCCCGGCTCCGCCCTCGCGCACGTGGAAGGCCGGGCCCGCGCGCTCCTCACCGCCGAACGCCTCGCGCTGAATCTGCTCCAGCGCATGTGCGGCATCGCGACCGCGACGCGGCGTTACGTGGACGCCGTCGCGGGAACCGGGTGCCGGATCCTCGACACGCGCAAGACCGCGCCCGGCCTCCGGTTCTTCGACCGCATGGCGGTCGCCGACGGCGGCGGCTCGAACCATCGGGCCGGGCTCTTCGACATGGTTCTGATCAAGGACAACCACCGGCGGCTCGCAGGCGGCGTCGGCGCGGCGATCCGCGAAGCGCGGCGGCGCGCGCCGGCGGCGATGCGGATCGAGGCCGAGGTCGAGTCCGAGGAGGAGCTCCGCGAGGCGGTCGCGGCGGGCGCCGACGTCGTCCTGATCGACAACCAGACGCCGCAGACGGTCGCCGCGTGGAGCGCGATCGCGCGTCAGGCGCCGCGGCCGCCCGTCATCGAGGCCTCGGGCGGCATCACGATCGCGCGCGTGCGCGCGTACGCCGAGGCGGGCGCCGACTGCGTCTCGGTCGGCGCGCTGACGCACTCCGTCGAGGCCGCCGACATCTCACTCGACCTGGAGGTGTCGGCCGCATGAGCGCCGAGGTCACCGACGTCCTCGTGCTCGGCACCGGCGTCGCCGGGACCACGGCGGCGCTCGCCGCGGCGCGCGCGGGAGCGAGCGTCACGATCGTCACCCGCTCGGAAAACCCCGAGGCGTCGAACACCTACTGGGCGCAGGGAGGCATCGTCGGGCGCCCGGCGGGCGATCGGCCCGAGAGTCTCGCCGAGGACATCCAGAAGGCGGGCAACGGGCTGTGCAACCCCGCGGCGGTGGACCTGATCGCGCGCGAGGGACCCGACCTCGTCCAGCGCCTCCTGATCGACGAGCTCCACGTCCCGTTCGACCGCGACGGAAAGGATTTCCACTGGACGCTCGAGGGCGGGCATTCGATTCCCCGCGTTCTCCACGTCAAGGACGAGACCGGCATTCCGATCGAGCAGGCGCTCGTCGCGGCGTGCCGGCGCGAAAAGAACATCCGCTGGAGGACCGGCACGACCGCGGTCGACCTGCTGACCCTCTCGCACGACTCTGTCGTGGACAGCGACCGCTATCGCCCGCCGACCGTCATCGGCGCGTACCTGCTCGCCCGCGGCAGCGAGGAGGTCACGCCCCAGCTCGCGCGCGAGACGATCCTCGCGACCGGAGGGCTCGGGCGCGTCTACCTCCACACGACGAACCCGGAAGGCGCGCGCGGCGACGGCATCGCGATGGCGCGGCGCGCCGGCGCCCGGCTCCTGAATCTCGAGTACATCCAGTTCCATCCGACGGCGCTCTTCGCGCCGCAGGGGCGCCTGCTCCTCTCCGAGGCGCTGCGCGGCGAGGGCGCGCGGATCCTCGACGCCGACGGGAAAGAGTTCCTGCGCGCGGCGCATCCGGCGGGCGAGCTCGCGCCCCGCGACGTCGTCGCGCGGGCGATCCACAAGCGGATGCTCGAGCACGACCAGACGCACGTCCTCCTCGACATCTCGCACAAGCCGGCCGACTGGATCCGTTCGCGCTTTCCGGGCATCGTCCGCCGCTGCCGCGAGCAGGGTTTCGATCTGACGGCGGGTCCCGTGCCCGTCGTGCCCGCGGCGCACTACTCCTGCGGCGGCGTCGCCTGCGACCTCGAGGGGCGCACGACGCTCGAGCACCTGAAGGCGGCCGGCGAGGTCTCCTGCACGGGCGTCCACGGCGCGAACCGCCTCGCCTCGACGTCGCTCCTCGAGGGCCTCGTCTGGGGATGGCGGTCGGGCCAGGCCGCCGCGCGCGAGGCGCCGCGCGCGAGCGCGCCGCCGGCGGTCCCCGAGTGGAAGCCCGAGCACGAGCCCGTCGATCCGGCGCTCATCGCGCAGGATTGGATGGTCATTCGTCACACGATGTGGAACTACGTCGGCTTGCTGCGATCCGAGAAGCGCCTCGGACGCGCGGGACGGATCCTGTCGGAGCTGCGGGTCGAGATCGAGGAGTTCTACCGGCGGGGCACGATGTCCGACGCCCTCCTCGGCCTGCGCAACGGCGTTCAGACCGCGCTCGCCATTCACCGCGCCGCGTCGGACAACGACGTTTCTCGCGGATGCCACTATCGCGAGGACTAGCCGAGCTACGCTATAGTCTCGCTCCCGCATGAGCCTCCTTTATCTGCATTTCGAGAGCCCCGATCGGGCCGGGCGGGTCCAGAAGCTCGCCAAGAGCGGCGCGCGCGTCGTCGTGGCCGAGCCGCGCTGGCCCGGCTTCCACGAGGTCGCGAAGAAGGAGAAGCCTTTCGCCATCGCGATCGATTTCTCCCTCGCCCCGTCGCACATCCTGGAAACGGCCGACTACCTCGCCAAGGCCAAGGAGACGCGCGAGACCCCGATGTACCTGCTGCGCGTCCCGAACGATCGCGTCGATCTCGTCCGCAAGCGCCTGCCGCAGGCCTTCCACGTGACGGAGGCCGAGCTCGCCGAGAAGCTCGGGGAGATCGAGCGGGAGGCGGCCGAGAAGGCGCGCCAGAAGAAGGAAGCCGCGGCGCAGGCGCGTCGGCTCGCGCGCGCGAAGAACGCGAAGGCGGCGGCCCCGGCCGCCGGCAAGCCCGCGGCGGCGCCGCCGCCGGCGCGCCCCAAGAAAACGGCTGCCGCGAAGCCCGCGCCGAAGAAGAAGCCGGCGGGCGCCAGCAAAGCGAAGAAGCCGGCCGGGCGCAAGCACGCGGCGCGCGTCCCGAAGAAGAAGTAGGAGGCCCGGCGCATGGACGAGGTCTTTTCCCGCGAAGCGCTCGACCGCTACGCGGACGCGCGGCGCCCGGATTTCGAGCGCGCGCTCGAGCAGATCGTCGAGATCCCGACCGTCTCGGTCGAGCCCGAACGCAAAGGCGACGTGCACCGCGGCGCCGAGTGGGCGGTGGCGGCGCTCGAGGCCGCCGGCGCGAAGGCCACGCTCCACGAGACGGCCGGACACCCGATCGTGTACGGGCGATTCGACCGCGGCCCGGAGCTTCCCACCGTCACCGTCTACAACCACCTCGACGTCCAGCCCGCGGAAGGCGACGACTGGAGGACGGCGCCCTTCGACTTCGTGAAGCGGGGCGACCGCTACTTCGCGCGCGGCACGACCGACGACAAGGGCCCGGCCATCACGGCCCTCTTCGGCGCGCGCTACGCCTGGGAGAACGGCGTGCCCGCCAACATCCGCTTCCTCTGGGAGTTCGAGGAGGAGATCGGCAGCCCGCATTTCGAGTCGACGATCCGCCGCGAGGCGAAGTCCTTCGCCACGGACTCCGTCGTCGTCTCCGACACGGTCTGGGTCTCGCGCGCGCGGCCGGCCCAGCCGGCGGGGCTGCGCGGCCTGCAGGGATTCCGCTTCGAGCTCCAGACGGGACAGACCGATCAGCACTCGGGAACGGCGGGAGGCGCGGCGCGCAATCCGGTCGCCGAGATGTGCCAGCTCATCTCGGAGTGCATCGACGCGAAGACCGGCCGCGTCAAGATTCCCGGCTTCTACAAGGACGTCGCGCCGCTGACCCGGCGCGAGCTCGAAGATCTCAAGAAGTGCGGCTTCACGGTGTCCGGCTTCAAGCGCGACCACCTCTACAAGAGGCTGCGCGTCGAGGATCCGCTCGAGGTCATGAAGCGCATCTGGACGATGCCGACCTTCGAGGTGCACGGCATCGCCGGCGGCTATCAGGGACCGGGAGTCAAGACGATCATCCCGCCCAAAGCGACGGCGATCGTCTCGTGCCGCCTCGTCCCGAACATGAATCCGAAGAGGATCGTCAAAATCGTGACGGATTTCGTCAAGAAGAAGAACCCCGACGTGAAGGTCGTGGCCGAGCACGAGCTGCCCGCCTATCAGGGCAAGACCGCCGGACCGTACGCCGACGCGATCCGCGCCTCCATGAAATTCGCCTTCGGAAAGGAGCCCGTCTTCGTGCGCGAGGGCGGCTCGATCGGCGCGGTCCTCTCGATGGAGAAGGTGTTTCGCTCGCCCGTGTTCTTCCTCGGCCTGTCGCTTCCGGAGCACGGCTACCACGCGCCCAACGAGAACTACGACTGGGCGCAGGCGCGGGGCGGCATGGCGGCTTTCGCCGACTATTTCCGCCGCGTCGCCGCCATGGCGTAGGCGTTTGATCCGAGCAGCCCGCTAAGGGACTAGAATCTCCGCTCGGCGAACTCATGAGCAAGACGATCGTGGCCTGTGTGGAAGACCTCTTCTTCCGCTCGAAGATCGAGGCGACCGCGCGCCATCTGAACGTCCCGGTGCGGTTCACCGACGTGCGCGGCCTCTCGAAGGCGCTCCAGGAGGCGCCGCCGGCCGCGCTGCTCATCGAGCTCTCCTCGAACGGCGAGACGCTCGCCGCCATCCGCAAGCTGCGCGAGGCGGGCGAGACGCGGGAGCTGCCGATCGTGGGATTCCTCTCGCACGTGGACCGGCAGCTGGCGCGCGACGCGGAGTCGGCCGGCGTGACGCGCGTCATGGCGCGCAGCCAGTTCTCGGAGACGTTGCCCGACCTGGTCATGGACCTCCTCGCGCCCGGAACCAAGCGCGAGATTCCGGAGGAGCCCGAGCTGCCGGACGAATGAGGGAGAGCGCATGAGCGGACCGACGCGGCGTGACCTGATCAAGAGCGCGGCCATCCTGCCTGCGGCCGCGCGCATCACGGCGCCGTCGACTCCGAAGGCCGCCGCCGGCTCGCGGCCGCTCGTCATCTCCTCGGCCAACGGGCTGAAGGCCGTCGAGAAAGCGTACTCCGTCCTCTCGGGCGGCGGCGACCCGGTCGAGGCCGTCGTCTCCGGCGTCAACATCGTCGAGGACGATCCCGAGGACGTGACCGTCGGCTACGGCGGCATCCCGAACGAAGAGGGCGTCGTCGAGCTCGACGCCTCGGTCATGGACGGCCGCGTCATGAAGGCGGGCGCGGTGGCGGCGCTCCACAACATCAAGAATCCCTCCCGGGTCGCCCAGCTCGTCATGAACCAGACGAACCGTTGCATGATCGTCGGCGAGGGCGCGCTGCGGTTCGCGAAATCGCGCGGCTTTCCGGAGATGAACCTCCTCACCGAGCGCTCCCGCAAGATCTGGCTCTACTGGAAGGAGAACTCCTCCTCCAACGACGACTGGCTCCCGTCGCCCGCGGAGGCGAAGGACCCGGACATCCTCTGGTATATCGACAAATACGGCGACGAGGATTTCCGGCCGCAGGGAACGATCAACTGCGACTGCGTGACGGCCAGCGGCGATCTCGCCGGCGTCACGACCACGTCGGGCCTCTTCTTCAAGATCCCCGGGCGCGTCGGCGACTCGCCGATCATCGGCGCCGGTCTCTACGTGGACAACGAGGTCGGCGCGGCGGGCTCGACGGGCTGGGGCGAAGGCAACATCCGCGTCGTGGGCGCGCACACGATCCTGGAGCTGATGCGCCAGGGCAAGTCGCCGCAGGAGGCCTGCCTCGCGACGCTCGAGCGCGTCGTGCGCCTCGCGAAGGAGGCCAAGCGCGACGCGAAGAATCGGCCGATGTTCCAGCTCCACTACTACGCCGTCGCGAAGGACGGCCGGTACGGGAGCGCCGCGATCTGGAGCGGCGAGAAGAACGGCAAGGGCGAGATCGTGCCCAGCAAGTTCGCCGTGTGCGACGCGAAGGGGCCGCGTCTCGAGCAGAGCGCCTTCCTCTACACGCGCGACTGAGGCGGCGGCGGGCTAGACTGCCCGCATGCGCTCGCCGCGCCGCTGGCTGGCGGACCGGTTCCTCGATCTGGCCACGCGGCCGCGCCGCAACTACCGGCGCTTCGTCTACAACGACCCGCAGAAGCTCAAGGCCCGGATCGAGCCGGGCGACGTCCTCCTCGTGGACGGCGACCAGCGCGTCTCCGAGGCCGTCAAGTACCTGACGCAGTCGACGTGGTCTCACAGCGCGCTCTTCGTCGGCGACGCGCTGCTGCGCCGCGACGAGCCGACGCGGCGCGAGACGCTGCGTCGGTTCGGCCGGGAGTCGCGCCACCTCGTCGTCGAGGCGCTCGTCGAGAAGGGCGTCATCGTCTCGCCGCTCGTCAAGTACGTGGACTTCAACGTGCGCATCTGCCGGCCGATCGCGCTGACGGCGGCGGACCGCCAGAAGGTGATCGACTACGTCCTGTCGCGCCTGGGCCACACGTACGACCGGCGCAACTTCCTCGACCTGACCCGGTATCTGCTTCCCTTCCACCTGATCCCGCCGCGTCTGCGCGAGGACGCGCTCCACTTCGGCAGCGGCGTCGCGACCGAGACCATCTGCTCGACGCTGCTCGCCGAGGCGTTCGGCTCCGTGAGGTTCCCGATCCTCCCGATGCCGGCGCGCCGGCTGCCCGAGACGATCGGCGAGCGGCTGCGGCAGCGCGTCCTCGGACGCCCGACGCGGCGCGCCTGGAGCGGGCTCTGGTGGGCGCGGCACCCCACACTCTGCGTGCCGCGGGACTTCGACCTGTCGCCTTACTTCGAGATCGTCAAATTCGGCGCGCGCGAGCTCGACGAGTTCGACTACCGCAAGCTGCGGTGGGAGGGAGTGAAGTAGTTGTCAGTTGGCAGTTTCGGAAACCGAAGACCGAGAACGGAGAACTGTCAGCTACTGGACGGCCCGCGGCCGCCGGAGAGGATCGTGTTGACCGACTCGATCCGCCGCTCGAGGACGCGGCGTATGCGACCGACCTCTCCCTCCTGCGCGGCGAAGCGCACGCTGTCGCCCTGGAACTCGAATCGCAGGACCGCGTCGCGATCTTCCGGAGGCAGCCCCAGCAGTCCCGCGCGGTACGCGCGCATCCACTCGGGCGCGGGCTCGGACTCCAGACGCGCGCGGAAGTAGATGCGTCCGTCGGGGGCGGGACCCTCGCGCATCGGCGCGTCGTTGTAGAGCGTCACCCGGTGCGTGGGAGGCGCCTCGCCCGGACGCCGGCGAATCGGCTTGCGGTACTGCGGGTGTCTGGGAATCAGAGCCTCCTTGCGCTGACGTTAGCCGCGCGCATTCTTTCACAACTCCGTCACGGGAAGGAACCGGCCGAGACGGACGTGAAGCGTTCGGGATGGACGCGCCGGGCGAAGGCCGCGTTCGCTTCCTCGCGGCCGACGGCGGCGACGAGACCGGGAAACCGGTCCAGGTAGTCGAGGCCGAGCTCGTAGTAGTCGGCCGCGTCGAGCGCGTTTGCGATGCCGGCGTTCGACGCGAGGTCCACCTTGAACCGGCCGATGCGAGAGCTCTTTTCGTCGGCGAGCTCCTTGTCGGTCATTCCCTCCCGGCGGAAGCGCCAGATTTCGTCGAGGGTGGAGGCGACGGCCGCGTCCCGGCTCTCGGCCCGCACGGTCAGCGCGACGAGAAACGGCCCCGCCACATGCGTGGCCGAGAAGCTCGAATGGATTCCGTACGTCAGCCCTTCCGTGTCGCGCACGCGCACGCCGAGGCGCGAGGTGAGCGCCGACTGCCCGAGCGCCGAGTTGGCGAGCACGCACGCGATGTACTCGCGATCCGTCCGCGTCAGCGTCGCGGGCTCGGCGAGCACGACGTCGGCGCTCGCCTTGTCGCGCATCCGGACCGTCTCTTCGCCGAGAGCGGCCGGCGGGACCGGCACGGCGGGGATCGCTCGCGCGGGCCCCGGCGCCCACGTTCCGAAGCGGGCCTCGAGCCCGTCGAGCGTCTTCCCGGCGTCCACGTCGCCGACGACCGTCAGGCGCAGCGTCGCGGCGCCGAAGCGCTCCCGATAGTGGCGGTCGAGGTCCTCGCGGGTCAGCGACTCGACGAGCGCGATGCGCTCCTCGCCCGTGCGCCGGTGGAACGGATGCTCCGGAGGATAGATCCGTCGCAGCGCCGCCTCCTGCGCCCGCGCGGAGGTCTGATCCTGCGACTGGCGGATCGCGCCGACGAGCCGCTTCTTCTCCTTGTCGAGCTCGTCCTGCGGGAAGACCGGCTCGCGCAGGATCTCGGCGAGCAGATCGAAGAGCACCTCGGTGTCGCGCGAGAGCGCCGAGCCGCCGATGTCGAGCCCCACCGGGTCCGAGGCGTCGCACGAAAAGGACAGTGAGGCCGCGCGGCTCTCGAGCGCCTCCGCGATCTCGAGCTTCGAGCGCCGCGCGGTCCCCTTCGAGAGCTCCCCCGCCGCGACGGACGCGATCAACCGCCGTTCCGCGGGCGCGTAGAGCGGGCCGGCGTCGAGGGAACCCGAGAGCGCAAGCGTCGGATTGAAGCGATTCTCGAGCACCGCGAGCTCGCAGCCGTTCTCCAGCCGGCGGCGCCGCACGGCCTCTGCGAAAGGGACGCGCCGCATCGCGGCGCGCGGGCGCGGACGTCACGACGTTTCCTCGTCGCCGGACTCCGGCGCTCCGTCCTCCCCCGCCGCGCCGCCCGGATCGCGCGGCTGAAAGACGCCGACCGTCAGCGCCTCGCCCCGGAACGTCGACTCGGCGACGCGCCGCACGTCTTCGATCGTGACGCGCGCGATGGCCGCCGGGTAGTCCACGTACCACTGCCAGTCCGCGACGGCGATCGCCTCCGAGAGCGACGCGGCGATCTGATCGGTCGAGTCGCGGTCGAAGACGATCTCGGCCTCGATCTGCGTTTGCGCCTTGCGGACCTCGGCGTCGGTGACCCCGGAGGCCGAGATGCGCGCGGTCTCCTCGCGGATGACCGTCTCGACGGTCGCCGTGGCCACGCCCGGCCGCACCGGCGCGAAGATCGAGAAGAGCGCCGGGTCGCGCAGCTGCCACGGCACGACGGTGATCGAAAGCGTGAGATTGCTCTCGACGAGCGCCTGATAGAGGCGCGACGTCAGCCCGCCGCCGAGCACGTTGCCGAGGACGGCCAGCGCCGGCGTGTCCGGGTGCGCCGCCTCGACCGAGCGCCACGACAGCGCGACCCAGGCCACCTGGCCCGTGCGCCGCACCTCGAACCGGCGCTCTCCCTCCTGCGGCGGCTCGACGGTGTAGATGCGGGGAATCGGGCGCGGCGACGCCGGGATCGGCCCGAAGTGGCGCTCGATCAACGCGAGCGCGTCGGTCTCCTCGAAGTCGCCGATCAGCATCGCGGTCGCATTGTTCGGGTGGTAGAAGACGTCGTAGAACTCGCGCAGCCGCTCCGTCGTCACGCCCTCGATGTCGCTCTTCCAGCCGATCGTCGGGTGGTGGTAAGGGTGCTCGCGAAACGCCGTCGCGAACGATTGCTTGTAGAGAACCTGGAACGGCGAGTTCTCGCCGCGCTCGAACTCGTTGCGGACGACCGTCATCTCGGGCGCGCGGTCCTCGTCGCGCAACAGCGCGCGCCGCATCCGCGAGGCCTCGAGGCGCACGACCGTTTCGAGCCCGTCGGACGGAACGGTCTCGTAGTAGTTCGTCCGGTCGAACCACGTCGTCGCGTTGAACCGCGCCCCGAGCGCCTCGAGGACCGCCGCGATCGCCGTGCCCGCCTCGCGGCGGTACTCCGGCGTGCCCTTGAACATCAGGTGCTCGAGCAGGTGGGTCGCGCCCGTGTGGCCGACCGCCTCGTTGCGGCTGCCGACGCGATAGACGACGGCGAACGTCGCGACCGGCGCCACGCGATTCTGGAGGAGCAGGAGCTGCAGCCCGTTGCGGCGATGCCGCCACTCGCGGATGCCCCCCTTTTCGCGGACGAGCTCGAAGGCGTCCGCCGGACTCGGGCTCTTGCTTTCCGGACTCGAGGCGGGGGCTCCGGGGTTTGTGTGGTCGGACGCCGACCCGACGCTCACCTGCCCCCCGCCACGTCCTCGCCTCCGTCCACGCCGATGACGTTGCCGCTCACCCAGGCGCCGCCCGGCTGCGAGAGCGCGACGAGCGCGGCGGCGACGTCGGACGGAGTCGTCAGCCGCCCCGCGGGGTGCATCTTCTGGACGCGGTCGATCATGTCCTGGTTGCCCGGAATCTTGCGGAGCGCCGGCGTGTCGGTCACGCCCGCGCGCAGCGCGTTGACGGCGATCTTCCGGGGCGCGAGCTCGACGGCGAGCTGGCGGACCCACGACTCGAGCGCCGCCTTGGCGGCCGACACCGCGCCGTAGGCGGGCCAGACGATGTGGTCGCCGGCCGACGTCATGGCGAAGATGCGTCCGCCGGGCGCGAAGAGGTCCCCGAAGACGAGGTCCTGGGTCCAGTAGGCGAGCGAGTTGGCCATGACGTCGAGCGTCATCTCGATCTGCGCCTTGGAGAGCGACGCCTCGCGGTTCTCGCCGAAGACCGGCTTGAGCGTCCCGAAGGCCAGCGAGTGGAGCAGCACCGACACGCGCGACTCGGGCGGTTCGCCGCCGCAGGTCTTCGCGATCGCGGCCACGACCTCGGCGCGCTTGGCCTCGTCCGCAGCGTTGACGTTGAAGAATTCCGCGCGGCGGCCGGTGGCGCCGATCTCCGCGACGATGCGGTCCGCGTTCGCCTGCGTCGCCTTGCGGTCGAGGTGCACGCCGAAAACGTTCCAGCCGGCGCGCGCGAGCGCGATCGAGCAGGCCTCGCCGAAGCCGGAGGAGGCCCCCAGGACGAGGGCCCAGCGGGTGCGATTTTCCGCCGACAAAACGGCGCGAATGTTAGCACGGGGGTGCCGGCGGAGTCGGCGCGGGGCCGCACGGTAAACTCCGCGCCGGGAGGAGCTCTCGATGCCGGTCCGATTGCGCGTCCCGCTCGCCGTGTCGCTCGCGCTCGCGGCTTCCTTCTCCGCACGCGGGCAGGCGCCGCCCGAAATCGCGGCGGGCGCCGCGACGCGGCAGGAAATCGTCCTCACGAACCAGAACCTGGCCGTCGTCAACGAAACGCGGCGGGCGGACCTGCCGGCCGGATCGGTGGTCCTTTCGTGGAGCATCCCGGCCACGGCGCGCACGGAGACGTGGAGCCTCGTCAACGGGCGCGACGCGGCCGTGCGCTTTCTCGGCCTCACGGCGGGACTGCCGCAGGGCAACCCGCTCTCCGACCTCGTCGGCCGCCGCGTGCGCATCGAGCGGCCGGGTGGCGCGTCGGCCGAGGCGGAGGTCGTCGCGGTGTCCGGCACGGGCCCCGAGCAAGTGCTCTTCCGCGAAGGCGGCGATCTCGTCTACGGCGAACCGGGCGCGCGCATCGTCCTCGAGGGCGGCGCCGCCGCGGCCGCTCCGTCGCGCGCCGTGCGGCTCAAGCTCGCGAGCGAGCGGGCGGGCGCGCGGGACCTCGCGGTGCGCTACCTCGTCTCGGACGTCGGCTGGGAGGCCAACTACGCGCTGGCGCTCTCCGCCGACGAGAAGAGCGGACGGCTCGAGGGCTGGTTCACGGTAGACAACCGCACGGGGGCGTCCTTCGCGCCGACGCGGCTGCGCCTTCTCGCGGGGACGCTCCGGACCGCCCCCGCGCCGGCGGCGCCGGCCGTCGCGTATCGCGCCGGGACGGTCGTCTCCGGAGACGTCGCCATCTCCGAGGCCGTCTCCGAATCGCGCATGTACGAGATCCCGTCGCCGGCCGGCCTCCCCGCGGGCCGCACGACGTTTCCGCTCGCGGACGGCGCGGACGTGCCGGTCGAGAAGCGCTACGTCGCCCGCACGAGCTACTGGTTCGGCGAGAACGCCGACAGCCAGACCGTCCCCGTCGGCGTGATCTACCGCGTCGGCGCGAAGAAGCTCGCGGCCGCGCTCCCGGCGGGCGTCGTCCGCGTGTACACGGACGGCGGATCCGTCTTCGGCGGCGAGGACCGCATCGCGCACACGCCATCGGGCACCGACTTCGAGATCGAGGTCTCCGAGGCGTTCGATCTCGTCGCGCGCCGCCGCCAGACGAGCTTCACCCAGGTCGGACCGCGCGAGTCCGAGTCCGCCTGGGAAGTGACGTTCACGAGCCGCAAGAAGAACGACGCGACCGTGATGCTTCGCGAGACGTTCCCCGGCGACTGGAAGGTCCTCGAGTCGTCCGTCCCGCCGGTCTCGAAGAGCGCGCGCGTGGCCGAGTTCGCCGTCCCCGTTCCGGCGGGCGGCGAGGCGCGCCTGACCTACCGCGTCCGCGTGCGCACGGGCCGTTGAGCCGGCGCGGCGACGGCGGCGCCCCACCCGGCGGCGGCCGCGGCGCCGATCGCCTGCTCGTCGTCGCGCTCGCGGCCCTCCTTTCCGCGGTCTGGCTCGAGCCGCCCGGCTCGCGGCTCGCCGAGCCCGACGAGGGACGGTACGCGGAGATTCCGCGGGAGATGCTCGCGGCGCACGACTTCGTCACGCCGACGCTGAACGGCGTGCCCTACTTCGAGAAGCCGCCGCTCCTCTACTGGGCCAACGCCGCGAGCTTCGCCGTCTTCGGCGAGCGTCCCTTCACCGCGCGCCTCGCGACCCGCGTCGCGGGCACGGCCACGGCCCTGCTCCTCGCGTGGGCGGTCGGCCGCCGGCGCGGCCGGAAGGAGGGGCTCCTCGCGGCCGTCTTCTTCCTCGCGGCGCCGTTCGGCTTCACCGCGGCGCGCACGAACCTGACCGACGGGCTCCTGACGTTCTGTTTCGCGGCGACGCTCCTCGCGGCGTGGGAGGTGCTCGACCGCGCGGCGGAGGGGCGGGGCCGTTCGACGGCGGGGTTGGCCGCGATCGCCGGCGCCTGCGCGGCGGCGGGCTTCCTCGCGAAGGGCCTGATCGCGATCGTTCTCCCGGGAGCGATCCTCGTCCTCGCGGCATTCCTCTCGGGCCGCGCGCGCACGCTCCGGGCGCTCCTCGTCTCGCCCGCTCCGCTCGTCTTCCTCGCGCTCGCGGCGCCGTGGTTCGCGCTCGCCGAGCGCGCGCATCCCGGGTTCCTCGACTTCTTCTTCGTCCACGAGCATTTCCAGCGCTTCGCGACGCCCGCGGCGAGCCGGCCCGGGCCGATCTACTACTTCGCGGCGCTCTTCCTCGCGGGTTTCCTTCCCGCCCTGCCCTTCTTTTTTCGCGGCGTGCGCGAGGCGTCGCGGCGCGACCCGTTCTCGCTCTTCCTTCTCCTCTGGACCGCCGTCGTGATCGTTTTCTTCTCGGTCTCGCGGAGCAAGCTGCCGCCGTACATCTTTCCGGCGTTTCCGGCGGCCGCGGCCCTCGCGGCCCGGGGCCTCGTGGCCGCCGGCGCACGGAAAGCGCCGTGGATCTGGCACGCCGTCCTCGCGGCGATCCTCGTCGCCGGGGTCGCCGCCGTCCCGGACGCGCGCCAGGAGATCGCGCAGGGACGGATCGGCGCCCTCGCCCTGGCGGGAGCCCTATCGCTCGCCGCCGGAGCGGCCGTCGCGCTCCTCGCCCGGAATCCGTTGCGGGCCGCCGCGGCGCTCGGCCTCGGATGGGCGGGCTTCTACGCCGTCCTCGATCTCGCGTGGCCGCGCATCGAGCTCTCGACGGGCCTGCCCGCGATCTCCGCCGAGGCCCGCGATGCCGCCGCGACGTCGGGCGCCCGCGTCGTCTCGTACCGCGGCTACGCGCAGACCCTGCCGTGGGAGATGCGCGCCGTCGTGCCGATCGTCGACTACAAGGGGGAGCTCGAGGACTGGTGGCTGCCCGAGGAGCGCCGGCGCGAGATCTTCTGGACACGCGAGCGGTTCTGGGACGCCTGGCGCTCCGAGCGGATCGTGGCCCTCGCGAAGGTCCGGGACCGCGACGAGTTCCGCGGCGCGAGCCCTCCGGCGCGCTGGCTCGCTTGCGGCGACAAGTTCTGTCTCGCCGTCAACTGGTAGCGCGGGCCGGCGCCGGCCGCCGCGCGGCAAACCGGTCGGCCGCGCCGAACGCGAGCGGATTGAGCGTGATCGAAAGCAGCGCTCCCGCGAGGATCAGGCTCTGTCCTTCGACCGGAAGGAGACCCAGCTCGACGCCCAGGGCGGCGAGGATGAACGAGAACTCGCCGATCTGGGCGAGCGCCGCGGAAACCGTCAGCGCCGTCGACAGCGGCCGCCGCAGCGCGAGCACGATCGCGAGCGCGGCGAGCGACTTTCCGACGACGATGATCGCGACGACCGCGAGGACGCGGAGCGGTTCGCGCACCACGACCGACGGATCGAAGAGCATCCCGACGGCCACGAAGAAGAGCGCCGCGAAGGCGTCCTGAAGGGGCTGCGTGTCGGAGGCGGCGCGCCGCGAGAGCTCCGACTCGTTGATCACGACGCCCGCGAAGAACGCGCCGAGAGCGAACGAGACGCCGAAGAGCCGCGCCGCGCCGAACGCCACACCGAGCGCGAGCGCGATGGCGGCGAGGGTGAAGAGCTCGCGCGAGCCCGTCTTCTCGACGCGCCGCAGGAGCCACGGGAAGAGCCGCACGCCCGCGACGAGCATGAAGGCGACGAACAGCACGAGCTTTCCGACCGTGACCGCGAGGGCGAGCCCCAGGGATCCGGACGCTCCCGAGTGCGCCGCGGCTCCGGCGAGCGCCGGCAAGAGCACGAGGGCGAGCACCATGGCGAGGTCCTCGACGACGAGCCAGCCCACGGCGATCTGCGCGTCGGGCGTCGCGAGCCTTCCGCGCGCCTCGAGCGCGCGCAGGAGAACGACGGTGCTCGCGACGGACAGCGAGAGACCGAAGACCAGCCCTTGCGAGAGCGGCCAGCCCCAGAGCCGCGCGAGGCCGGCGCCGAGCGCCGTCGCCGCCGCGATCTGCGCCACGGCCCCCGGGACCGCGACCGCGCGAACGGCCAGCAGATCCCGCACCGAGAAGTGCATGCCGACGCCGAACATGAGCAGGATGACGCCGATCTCGGCGAGCTGCGGCGCGAGCTTCGCGTCGGCCACGAATCCCGGGGTGAACGGGCCCACCGCGATTCCCGCCACGAGATAGCCCACGAGCGGCGGAAGCTTCAGCCGCACGGCCAGGAGCCCGCCCACGAACGCGAAGACGAGGCTCACCGCGAGCGTCGAGAGGAGCTCCGTCTCGCCGTGCACGGATTACGTCTATCAGAAATCGCCGCGCCGGTCGGCGCGAACGTCCGTCAGGGAATGTAGCCGCGGATCGTGCGCGCGGTCACGCCGGGCTTTCCGATGGCCACGGCGATGGACCGGTACTCGCCCGGAGGCTTCGGCGAGTCGCTGCGGAAGGCGAGGATGTACTGCGAGCGCAGCTCCTCCTCGATCTGGTGCGTGACTTCGGCGATCTTCTCGGCGTTGCTCATGTGGAACACGAGGCCGCCCGACTCCTCCGCGATCTGCTTCGTGACCTTGCGCGACCGGAAATCCGTCAGGGGGATTCCGACCGCGAGGAAGTAGACCGGCGCGCCGGCCGACCGCGCGTAGCGGAGCAGGGTGTCGAAGTCGACGTGGGATCGGTTGTCGTCGCCGTCGGTGATCACGATGAGCGCCTTGCGTCCCTGCAGCGCCCGGAACTGGTAGAGGCCCAGGACCACGGCATCGTAGAGCGCCGTCGCGCCCTCGGCCCGCGTGTCCGTCGCGGCGCGCTGGAGCGAAGCCGAGTCGCCCGTCAGCTCCTGAAGGAACTTGGCCTTGTCGCGGAACTCGATGACGAAACCCTGATCCTTCGTCCGGATCAGGTTCTTGAAGAGCGCCGCGGACGCCTCGTGCACGAAGGGAAGGCTCTTCTCCATCGAGCCCGATCCATCGACGACGAGGCCGACCGTCAGCGGCAGGTTCTCGGCGAGCTCGAAGCCGGTCATCTCCTCGGGCTTGCCGTCCTCCTTGATCGCGAAGTCGCCCTGCGCGAGGCCATGGACGAAGCGGCCTTCCTTGTCGAGCGCGGAGACGTGGAGCTGCACGACGTCGACGCGCACGGACTCGACCGTCGTCTGCGGCCCCTTCAGCATCCGGATGTCGTTGGCCTCCTGGCCGTCGGCGGTCATGGCGGTGGCGCGCAGGAGCGTTCCGTTGGCGTACTGCGCGGCGGGAATCGTCGCCTCGTAGGGCGGCGCCGTCCAGGAGGCGATTTTCTGGGCGTCGAGGAAGAGATCGATCCGCTTGGCGACCCCGCCGTTGACGGACTGGACGGCGACCTTGACGTGCACGGCCCCGGTCGCGGGGTCCATGTACGGGAGCAGGCGGACGACAACGCGATCCTTGCCCTGATTGATCGCATACGCGTCCTCGTCGATCACGGCGCCGGTCGCGTCGTAGCCGACCGCGCGCAGGGTCTGCCGCCGCGGGACGTCGCCGAGGTCGATCTCGACGGAGTACGGCGGCTTCGTCCGCGTGAGGATGCGCTTGTCCTCGAGATAGAACTCGACGCGCTCGATCGGCGGCGCGACGACGGCCTCGAGGCGCAGCAGGCCGATCGGGGTCTCCCGCGCGGGCGGCAGGATCTTCAGCTTCGGCTCGGCCGGGGTCGCGGGCTTCTCCGCCGACTCCTCCGCGATCACGATCGCCTCGGCCGACGGGAGCGTGCCGGCTTCTCCCGGCGCCATCTCGGGCCGGAAGGGCGTCAGGACCTCCGGCACGGAGAGATCGAGTGAGCCCTCCCCCATCTCCCGGCCGTCCGGGTCCGTCAGGAGGAGCCGCATCTTGTAGTCGCCGGGCGCGAGCGCCCGCAGGAAGGAGTAGGCGAACGGCGCGCCTCCCGAAAAGTCCGCCGTGATCGGGTACTCGAAGGAGTCCACGTCGGCCTCCGCCTGTCGGAAGCCGCCCTTCAACACGCCGCGGAAGCCCTTGATGCCGTGCGAGGTGGCCTCGCGCGACAGCTCCGGCGCGGTCAGCCGGATGCGGACCACCGTCTTCTTCCCGGCCTCCCCGAGGAAGTCCGTCCCGATTCCGAGCGGGAAGGTGCCGGCCTTCGTCTTGATCGGCAAGGGCTTGACCGGTTTGTCCTGACTCTGCGCGGCGAGCCCGACGGCCGCGGCCAGAGCGAGCAGGGCGAGCGCGAAGCGGGCGTTTCTCATCGAAACCTTCGAACCGTTGCAGGCCGAACGGGCATTCCCGCCGGGGCGGGTCTGCGGAGCCCGCGGGCCACTACGCGGTGGCGGCGAGCGGCGCGCCGTCCCGCAGGTCCCCGAAGAACTCCGTCACCGCGCCGCGGAAGTCGGCGGGCGTCTCGAGCGACGAGATCCGGACGCGCAGCGCCCTCCCGTTGGGGAGGCCGTGCGTGTACCACCCGGTCATCGTGCGCAGCTTGTGCAGCGCCTCGCGCGGATCGAAGGCCGTCCGTTCGATCGCCGAAAAGTGCGCGAGCATCAGGTCGCGCCGCTCGGCGAGCGTCGCCTCCCGCGGCGGCCTCCCGGCCAGCCGATCGGCGATCTGCCGGAAGATCCACGGGTTCTTCATCGTCGCGCGCCCGCACATGACGGCGTCGCAGCCGGTCTGGCGGAACATCTCGGCCGCGTCGTCGGCCGTCTCGACGTCGCCGTTGCCGATGACGGGGATCGCGAGCGCGCGCTTGAGCTCCGCGATGCGGGACCAGTCGGCGCGGCCCGTGTACATCTGGCGCGCGGTGCGTCCGTGCATCGCGACCGCCGCGACGCCTTCGCCCTCGCAGATCCTGCCGAGCTCGAGGAAGTTCTTTCGCGACTCGTCGAGACCGACGCGGAACTTCACGGTCAGCGGGATCGAGACCTTCGATCGGACCGCGCGGATGATGCGGCGCGCGAGATCCAGGTCTCCCATCAGCGCCGCGCCGGCGCATCCCTTCAGGACCTTGTTGGCCGGGCAGCCCATGTTGATGTCGCACACGTCGGGTCCGAGCGCCTCGACGATTTCGGCGGCGGCGGCCATCCGCTCGGGATCGGAGCCGTAGATCTGGATCGACAGCGGTCGCTCCTCCTCGGAGAAGAGGAGCTTGCGCGTCTGCCGCGCGTTGCCGCGCGTGATCGCCTCGGAGGAGATGAACTCCATCGTGACGAGGCCCACGCCGCCGATCCGACGCAGCATCAGGCGGTACACGTGGTCGGTGATCCCGGCCATCGGAGCCAGGACGAGCGGCGGGTCGAGCGGGACGGTTCCGAATCGCAGCATCGGACCGGCCATTCTAGCTTTGGCGGCTCCGGGCGCCCGCGGATGAGCTATCTTGTTGCCGGGATGTAGAATCCCGGGCTTCGAGGAGGTGGGAGTCTTCATGGCGACGCTCGCGCGCGCCGGCCATCCGGCGGATGGGACGGCGGGAAATCTCTGGATTCACAACCGCCGTTTCGACCTGCTCTTCCTGACGTTGTCGGGCGTGCTGGTCTTCTTCCCCTACATCTCCTACGGCGTGCTCCAGCGGCTCGGGGCCTCCGAGGGAACGGCGAGCCTCGTGGTGGGCCTCTCGGTGACGCTGCTCGTGGGCGGGCCGCACATGTACTCGACGTACCTGCGCACGGCGCTCGAGCCCCGGTTCCGACGCCGCTACGGTTTCCTGGCCTACCTGCCGCTGGTCCTGATCCCGACCCTGGTGGTCATCGGGTCGATGTACTCGTTCCTGCTGCTCCTGACCGGCTTCTTCTTCTGGGCCTCGATGCACGTGACGCACCAGGCGCAGTGGATCTCCGAGACCTACCGGCGGCGCGCCGGCCTCGCGACCACGACCCTCGACCGTCTCCTCGACGGCGCCGTGATCCTGGGCTCGCTCTACACCATGGCGATGTACAAGTTCGTAGGGGGCCAGTTCAAGCTGGGAACCTCCGCGCTCCTCTTCCCGAACTTCCTGAAGCAGCCCTGGGTGGCGCCGGCCTTCACGACGGCGTTCGCGGCGCTCTTCCTCTTCTATGTCGTCCGCACCTACCGCGAGATCCGGAACGGCCGCTCGAGCTGGCCGCGGCTCGTCTTCATGGCGGCGACGGTGGCGCTCGCGTTCATCATCCCGCTCTTCGACAACCTGGACGTGGCGTTCCAGGGCTTCAACACGTGGCACTCCCTGCAGTACCTCGCGCTGACGTGGTTCATCCTGTCGCGCAAAGCCGATACCGGAGAAATCGGAAGCTCGTTTGTCCAGAAGATCTCCGGCACTTCCCATACCGGGATCTTCTACGCGTCCATGATCGGCGCGACGGTCCTCGCCGGCGTCGTCTACCTCGTCCTCTGGCAGGGCTTCGACGTGCCGCAGGATCGGGCGTACTACGTGGTGGTGCTGTCGTTCCTCCTGATCCACTACTTCTACGACCACATCCTGTTCCGGGACTTCGGCTCGCTCGACGCCTCGGGCGCCCGCCCGTAGCGGGCTCCGGGGCTACTTGCCGAGCTCGGCGTAGCTGCCGACGCGGGTGAAGCCCTCCGGCTTCTCGAAGAGCTTTCCCGCGGCGCCCAGACGCACGTCGTCGAGCCGCGTGTCCGTGACGGCCTGGTACTCGTCCTTGGGATCCTTCTTCTCGTGCTCGATGCGCACGACGAGCCGCTCGAGATCGCGCGCGACCCAGAGGGTCACGCGGTCGCCGGAGGGCAGGGTCATGACGAAGCGCTCGCAGGGATGCATTCCCAGCGCGGCGTCGTCGACGCGGCGCACCGTCCCATGGAAGCGATCGGCATACCCCTCCGGGTCGAAGTGCGGGTCGAGCGGGTAGCCGGGCACCAGCTCTTCCATCGGCGTCCAGGGCATCTCGATGAGCTTGCGCGTGGACGGACGGAACTGCCAGATCTTGCCGAGGTCCGGCCGCTCGATCTTGACGAGCTCCGATCCGTCGAAAATGCCCGAGACGCGCTGCTTCTGGCCGCGCACCGCAACCTCGTAACGATCGGTCGGCGAGTAGACGAGTGCGGCGCGGTAGCCGCTCCGCGTCGCGGTGCGCGGACCGCCGCCGAACTCGTCCTGGCACGCCGCCGCGCCGAGCAGAAGCGACACGGCGAGCAACGCGCGCGAGCGGAAACGGAGCATCGCGCGAACTCTAACGCCGATGCGGCCTGCGCCATAATGCGCCCCGCATGACCTGGTGGGAGTCGTGGTTCGGCGAGGAATACCTCGATCTCTATCCCCACCGCGACCGGGACTCGGCGCGCCGCGAGGCCGCGTTCGCCGCCGCGCGGCTCTCCCCGAGGACCACGCCGATGCTCGACCTGTGCTGCGGCGCCGGCCGGCACTTCCCGTTCTTCCGGGAGCTCGGCATCGCTCCGATCGGCCTCGACTACTCCGCGCCGCTCCTGGAGCTCGCACGGGCCCGCGCGGGCGCGCGCGCGCTCGTGCGCGGCGACATGCGCTGGCTGCCGTTCTCCGACGGCGCGTTCGCCTCCGTCGTGAACTTCTTCACGAGCTTCGGATATTTCGTCGCCGAACCGGACAACGCCGCCGTCGTCGTGGAGATCGCGCGCGTCCTGGCGCGAGGCGGCCGCGTCCTTTGCGACACGTTCGGGCTCGAGCACGTCCTCGCCCGCCTCGTTCCCGAGGAGGAGTGCCGCTCCGGCTCCGGGCGCGAGTACCGGATCCGTCGCTGGTGGAACGCCGCGGCGCGGCGCGTCGAGAAGGAAATCGAGGTCCGCCGCGGCGGCTCGACCGAGATCTTCCGCGAGAGCGTGCGCGCGTACACGGACCGGGAGCTCGCCGCCCTCTTCGAGGGCGCCGGCCTGCGGGTCGAAGCGACGTGGGGCGACTTCGACGGAAGCCCGATCGGCCGCGACTCGCCGCGGCTGATCCTCCTCGCGAGCAAGCCGTGACCGACGCGCGCATCCCCTTCGCGAGATACCCGGGCCTCTCGCCGCTCTTCCTCGAGTTCCTCCGCGGCTCGGAGCTGTTTCCGGATCCGCCGACGCCGGCGGCCGTCGAGGCGCGCGCGCGAAAGCTTCTCGGAACGAAGTCGCGCGTGCCGGCCGCCGCGTTCCGGTTCCGATCCGACGAGGCGCGGTCCGCCGCCGAGGCGTTGGCCGCGGGCCGCGCGGTGGCGTCCGTGGCGGGCCATCAGGTCGGGCTCTTCACGGGACCGCTCTACACGCTCACGAAGGCGTTCGACACGCAGCGCGTCGCGAAGGAGATCGCCGCGCGCGGCGTCCCCGCGGCGCCGGTTTTCTGGGCGCTGACCGACGACCACGACCTCGAGGAGATCGCGCGGACGTCGCGTCCCGGCGCCGAGGGCCCCGAGACCTTCGTCCTCGAAGGCGCGGACCGCGGCAATCGCCGTCCCGTCGGCGGGCTCGCGGTGCCGGAGAAGGCGCGGGAGCTCCTCGCCGCGTTCCGCGAGAGCGCGAAGGCGCCGGACGCCGCGGAGGTCCTCGCGCCGTTCGTCCGCCGCTACGCTCCCGGCGCGACCTACGCCGACGCGTTCATCGAGACGCTCCTCGATCTCGTCGCGCCGGAGCCGCTCCTCGTCCTCGATCCGTCGCACGAGAGCCTGCGGCCCGCCATGGCGGAGTTCTTCGCGCTCGCCGTCGAGCGGCGCGCGAAGATCGAGGAAACGCTCGCGGAGGCGGCCGCGCGCCTCGAGCGCTCGGGGCGTCCCGTCCCGGTGCCCCATCGTCCCGGCGTCTTCCCCTTCTTCCTCGTCGAGAACGGCGAGCGCCGCCGCGTCGCCGATCCGAGCGAGGCGCTCGCGAAGGTGCGCGCCGGCGCCGCATGGCCCTCGACGGACGTCCTCACGCGTCCGATCCTGAAATCCTTTCTCATGCCGACGGCCGCGGCGATCCTCGGGCCGGCGGAGATCGCGTACCACGCGCAAGCGCTCCCGCTCTTCCCGATTTTCGGGCTCGAGCCTCCGGTGCTGCTGCCGCGCTCGCATCTCGTCCTCGTCGGACCGGCCGAGCGGCGCGCCGCGGAAGCGCTCGGCGTCGCTCCCGTGGACCTGCTCGCTCCGGCGGCTCCGGCCGCGACGCCGACGGCGGAGGCCGACGAGGTCCTGCAGATCGGGCACACGCTCGATGGCCAACTTTCCGCGCTCGCCGCTCGGCTCCAGGCCCTCGACCCGTCGCTTTCGGGCGCGCTCGACACGACGCGGCAGAAGGCGGCGTTCCCGCTGGCGCAGCTCGCCGAGCGCATCCGCAAGGCGGCCGAGCGCAAGGACACGACCACCACGACGCGTCGCCAGCGTCTCGCGACGATGCTGACGCCGTCCGGCACCACCGCGGAGCGCCTCTACCCGCCGCTCGTGCCGATGCTCGCCTTCGGGCGCGACGCGCTCGCGCGGATCCGCGAGGCGGCCGACGGATCCACCGAGGGCGCCTCGGTCGTGAACCTCGGCGCGCCGGCCAAAGGAGAAGACGATGCCCGTTGACGTCCTCGCGATCGCGGCCCACCCCGACGACATCGAGCTCACCTGCGCCGGCACGCTCCTGGCGCTCAAGGCGAAGGGCCGCCGCTTCGGCCTCGTGGACCTGACCTCGGGCGAGATGGGAACGCGCGGCGACGCGGCGACCCGCGAGCGCGAGGCCCGCCGCGCCGGAGAGATCCTCGGCGCCGACTTCCGCGAGGCGCTCGATTTCGGGGACGGCGGCCTGCGGACCGGGCGCGCCGAGGAGCTGGCGGTGATCGACCTCATTCGCCGCGAGAAGCCGCGGATCGTCCTGACCTCCTACCCCGAGGACCGCCATCCCGACCACGCGCGCGCGGGCCGGCTCGTGACCGATGCGGCGTACTACGCCGGCCTGCGCAAGCTCGAGACGGCGCATCCCGCACACCGTCCGCAGCAGACGATCTATTTCTCGACGGCCATCCTCCACGAGCCCAACCTCGTCGTGGACGTGACGCCCTACTGGCCGAAGCGGCTCGAGGCGATCCTCGCCTTCACGAGCCAGTTCCACGATCCGAAGTCGAAGGAGCCGGCCACGATGCTCTCGCAGCGATCGTTCCTCGCAACGATCGAGGGACGCGCCCGGCACATCGGCTTCTCGATCGGCGCCGAGTTCGGCGAGGGGTTCATCTCGCGGCGGCCGCCCCGCATCGACGACCTCGTCGCGTGCTTCGAGGGCCACGAGGCCGGGTTCTGAGGCGCTGAGCGGCCCGTGAAGATCGGCATCACCTGCTACCCGACCGTCGGCGGCAGCGGCGTCGTCGCGACGGAGCTGGGGATCGCGCTCGCCGACCGCGGCGACGAAGTGCACTTCATCTCCTACCGGCTCCCCTCGCGGCTCGCCCTGCCGCGGCCGCGCGTCTCATTCCACGAGGTCATCGCGCCGAGCTACCCGCTCTTCGTGTCGCCGCCGTATACCCTCGCCCTCGCGACGAAGATGGCGGAGGTCGCCGCGAGCGAGGGGCTCGACCTCCTCCACGTGCACTACGCGCTGCCGCACGCCATCTCCGCAATCCTGGCTCGCGACATGAGCCGCAACGGCCGCGACCTGAAGGTCGTCACGACCCTCCACGGCACCGACATCACGATCGTCGGCCAGGACCGCTCGTACCTTCCGATCACGCGCTACGGCATCGAGCGGAGCGACGCCGTCACCGCGGTCTCGTACTACCTGCGCGACGTGACGGTGCGCGAGTTCGCCGTGGCGCGGCCGATCGAGGTCGTCCCCAACTTCGTCGACGCTTCGCTCTACCGTCCCGACGGCGCGTCGGCCTACGCGCGGACGCTCGTCGGCCCGGACGAGTGCGCCGTCGTGCACGTCTCGAATTTCCGGCCGGTCAAGCGTGTCGGCGACGTGCTCGCGGTGTTCGACCGCATCCGGCGCCAGGTGCCGGCGCGCCTCCTCCTCATCGGCGACGGCCCCGACCGCTCGCTCGCGGAGCGCCTGGCCGACAGCGGCGGCTACCGCGACCGCACGACGTTCCTCGGCAACGTGGCGGCGATCGAGACGGTTCTGCCCGTCGCGAAGCTCTTCCTCCTGCCATCCGACGCCGAATCGTTCGGCCTCGCCGCGCTCGAGGCGATGGCGTGCGGCGTTCCGGTCATCGGCACCGCGGCGGGCGGCCTGCCCGAGGTGGTGACCGACGGCGCCGAGGGTTACCTCCGGCCGGTCGGAGACGTCGAGGGCATGGCGGAGGCCGGTCTCTCGCTCCTGCGCGATCCGGAGAAGTGGGATCACTTCTCCCAGAGCGCCCGCAAGCGCGCCGTCGCGGCGTTTCCGACGGAGGCCGTCGTCGCGCGGTATCGCGGGATCTACGAGAAGACGCTCGGCTGAACGTCCGCGCGCGTCAGACGTCCGCGCCCGCCAGGGCCGCGAGACCCGCCCGCCGCTCCTCCGGCGAGCAGAACGCGCCGCGCCAGGAGTTCTCCGCGCAGCGCCGCCGGTCGGCCGGCGAGACGCCGAGCTCGCCGCGGAGGAGCCCGTATTCCCGGCGCGTCGTCGTGTCGAAGAAGAGCGGGTCGTCGGCCGCGATCGCGACGCGCACGCCGGCCGCGAGGAGGCGCGAGAGCGGATGCGCGGCGAGCGAGGGCACGGCGCGCGTCACGCGATTCGAGGAGGGCGCGACGCAGAGCACCGTGCCTTCCTCCGCCAGGCGGCGAAGCAAGCGCGCGTCGGATGCCGCGGCGATCCCGTGGTCGATCCGGTCCGGACGCAGCGCGTCGAGGGCTTCCGCCACGGACGACGCGCCGGCCCACTCGCCGGCGTGCACGGAGGTCCGGAGTCCCAGGCCGCGGGCCCTCAGATAGACATCCGCGAACGCGGCCGCCGGGTAGGACGCCTCGTCGCCGCCGAGACCGAATCCGACGATCGACGGCAGCGGCCGGCTCTCGTAGAGGTCGAGGACGCGGTGCGCCGACTCGGGGCCCCACTGCCTCACGGTGTCGAGGAGGATCCGGCAGCGCGTCCCCTCGGGCGCGCGCTCGAATCCCGCCGCCACGGACGCGAGGCACTCGGCCGCCGGCAGCCCGAGGCGCGTGAAGATCTCCGGCGAGACGTAGACCTCGGCGTACGAGAGACCGTCGCCGGCGAGCCGCGCCGCGACCGCCGCCGCCGCCTCGGCGTAGTCGTCCGGCCCCCGGAAGAGGCGGCAGACCTCCGCATAGAGCGCGAGGAATCCGGCGGAATCCCCGACGGCTGCTCGGGCCTCCGCGAAGGCGCCCGCCGCTCCGAACCGATGCCCGCTCCGGTGGGCGAGCTCCCGGACGGTCTCCTCGGGGAGGCATCCTTCGAGGTGCAGGTGGCAGTCGGCGAGCATGGCGGGGTTGTCAGTCATCCGATTGCTGATAACTTGACGTGAAGTCGCCAAACCATGAACGCACCATATCGCCGCGCGAGGCTCCTGGCGCTCCTTCTCGATCTCGCGATCCCCGCGGCGCTGGCGGACGCTGCCGCGCTGGCGCTCTCGGCCGCGGTGTGGCGATTCTGGCCGGCGGCGCGGGAAGAAACGCTCTGGCTCTGGACACCGGCGGCCGCGGCGGCCGTCGCGGCCTTCCTGCTTCGGGACGCGCGCGGCGGGCGCGCCCGGCGGTGGATGGCCCTCGAGGTCCGGCGCGCGGATGGCCGGCCGCCCGGCCCCTGGGGCTCCGTCCGGCGCAACCTCCCCCTCCTCCTCCCGGGCTGGAACGCCCTCGAAGCCTGGCCGGCCCTTCGGGATGGCCTCGCCCCGCGCCGATCGGACCGGCGGGCCGGCTTCCGGATCGTGCCATGCGATTGAAGCGAAAGGCCTTGCTCCGGAATGTGAACCTTTCGGGCCCTGATCCGTTAATGAGTGCGGAGATGAGAAACCGCCGCGCCGCCCTGATCGCTCTGACGCTCGCCGCGGCCCTGGCGCCTGCGCTCCAGGCCAGCCAGCAGGAGGTCTTCGAGAAGGCCTTCTCGATGGAAGGCGTTTCCCGGGTTTCCCTCGAGAACGTCAACGGACAGATCAACGCGCAGGCCTGGGACAGGCCCTACGTCAAGGTCCGCGCCGTCAAGACAGCCTCCTCGGCCGAGACGCTCGCGGAGACGGAGATCCGCGTGCGGAAGATCGGCGACGAGATCAAGATCGAGACGGTGACGCCCCGACGGCGGCGCCTCTTCGGGTTCCTGGATCTCGGCACCCACAACGTCAAGGTGGACTACGAGCTCTGGGTTCCGACCGCGGCGACGACGCGCCTCGAGACCTGCAACGGCCGGGTCGAGGGAAGCGGCTTCTCCGCCGACGTGTCCATCGATTCCGTCAACGGATCGATCGAGCTGCGCGACGTGACCGGGCCCGTCAAGGCGACGACCGTAAACGGGTCGGTGCGGGTCGCCTTCAAGGGAGCGCTCAAGAAGTCCCACCTCGAGACGGTCAACGGCAGCGTCGAGATCGCCTTCGACAAGACCTCCTCGGTGCGCTACGACCTCGAGACGATCAACGGGCGAATCGAGACGGACCTGGATTTCAAGGTGGAGGGGAAGTTCGGGCCCAAGGAGGCCAAGGGCTCCTTCAACGGCGGCGCCGAGACCCTCCACTGCGAGACCGTCAACGGCTCGATCCGCCTGAAGACCTCCGCCTGAACGCCGGCGCCCGCGACGGCTTTCGGCTGCGGCGGTCGAAGACGAAGCGAACGGCTGCGGCCGACAGCCGGACACGACGCCCGCATCCATCTTCAGCAGCCTGCTAGGCTTCCTCCCATGCCGGATGCCTCGCTTCGCCGCGCGGCGCTCCTCACGCTCGCCTACCTGCCCCTGCTCGGGGTCCTGACTTTCGCGCTCGAGAAGCGCGACCGCGACGTCCGGTGGCACGCCCGCAACGGCCTCGCCCTCTTCGGCGCCGTCGCGGCGGTCATGACCCTCGCGACCCTCGCGTCGATTTTCTTTCCTTCGCTCGGATGCCTGTACGGCGTCGCGATGCTCGCTCTCGTCGCGGCGTACGCCCTGATCGTCATCCTGGCCCTCGTCAAGGCGATCCAGGGAGAGCGGCTGATCGTGCCCGGCATCTCGCGGTATGCCCGCTAGCGCCGCACCGGCCGCGCCCGGACGGAGCCTCGCGCCGCTCGTCGCCGCGGCGCTGATCGGACTCGCCGCCGGCGATTGCGCGCGGCCGGCCTCCGAGCAGGTGGGCGCGCGGGTCGCGGTGCTGGCGATCGACGCGTATCGCGCGACCGCTTCGCCCCTCCTCGCGAAGTCGGGTCTCGCGCGCTGCCGCTACGAGCCGACGTGTTCCGCCTACGGCCGCGAGGCCATCACGCGATACGGAACCGCCCGCGGCGGCTGGCTGACGGTCAGACGGATCGTGCGCTGCAATCCCTGGGCGAAAGGGGGGCACGACCCGGTGCCGTAGCGTCGCCTTCGCTTGCTCGAGGATCTGGCCTTCGCCACCGGCTCCCGCAACGCGAGTCGGTTTGCTCGTTCGCTCGCAAACCTTGGTCGCGTTGCGAGCGATAGCTATTCCGATGAGGTGGCACATACGCTCGCGGCGCGAGGAGTCTCCCGAGGTAATCGAGGGAGGAGCCTCGCGCCGCGGGAGCGGAGGCGCGAGCGAGGGATCCAGGCGGACGGTCGAGGCCCTTTGGCCGAGTCGGCCGCCGGTGGCGACCGCGCGTCGCGCTCTACAGACCCGTTACGCCGTGATCAGGCGCGGCCGCCAGGATCCCGAGCAAGCCGCAGCGACGTTACTGGTGCCGTCGGCCGGACTCGAACCGGCATGGGTTGCCCCATACGCCCCTCAAACGTACGTGTCTACCAATTCCACCACGACGGCACGAAGGGAATTCTATTTCTTGGCGGGCACCGTGGGAGCGGCCGGAGCCGCGGTCGCAGGCGCCGGCGCAGCCGAAGTCGGAGCGGCCGCCGCCGGCGCGTTCGACCCGGGTGCCGGGGCCACCGGAATCTGCGCCGCGGCGGGCTTCGGAAGCGGGCCGCCGGCCGGCACGACCGAGGCGCGTGGCCGCGCTTGGAGGACCGTCAGCACGAGCGCCACCACGATGAACGCCACGAAGCCGCCGGTCGTCAGCTTGTGCAGGACGGTCGTCGCGCCGCGGGCGCCGAAGGCCGTCTGCGTTCCGCCGCCGCCGAAGGCTCCGGCGATGTCCGCTCCCTTGCCCTGCTGGACGAGGACGACCAGGATCAGGAAGAGGCAGACGAAGGTGTACAGGACGATCAGGCCGACGTAAAGAAACCCCACGGGACCTCCATTGACCAATGACCAATGACCAAAAAGGGGCGGCAGTGTACGCGCGGGCCGCCGGGGCGTCAAGGCGCGCCCCGGGGTCAGGGCAGGCCGGCGATCGCGGCGAAATCGTCGGCCGAGAGACTCGCGCCGCCGATCAGGAGGCCTTCCATCCCGGACTGCCGGAGCAGATCCGCGGCGTTGCTCGGGTTGACCGATCCGCCATAGAGGAGGCGCAGGGCCCGCCGCTCCGACAGGAGGCGCGCGATCTCCTGACGCGCCTGCCCGGCGTCCTCGGGCGTCGCGGCGCGCCCCGAGCCGATCGCCCAGACCGGCTCGTAGGCCACGACGAGCGGCGCGTCCGGCGGATCGCCCGCGAGCGTCTCCGCCTGCGTCGCGAGGACGTCGGCCGTGGTGCCCTCGGCGCGCTCAGCTTCCGTCTCGCCCATGCAGTAGATCGGCGTCAGATTCGCTTCCCGCGCGCGCGCGAGCTTGCGCGCGAGGACGGCGCCGCCCTCGCCGTAGATGTGGCGCCGCTCCGAGTGCCCCACGATCGCGTAGCGGCAGCCTGCGTCCGCGAGCATCCGCGCCGAGACCTCGCCCGTGAAGGCGCCCGCGTTCTCCGCGGCGACGTTCTGCGCCGCCAGCGACCAGCGTCCCTGCGGATCGCGCGCCGCGTCGAGCGCCGTCAGAGGCGGCGCGACCGCGAGCTCGACTCCGGCCGGGACGCCTCGCGACAGCCGCGCACCGAGCCGCTCCGCGAAGGCGCGCGCCTCGCCGCGGGTCTTGTTCATCTTCCAGTTGGCGACGAAGAAAGGCATCGGCGACGGCGGCCTACTCCAGAGCCTCCAGGCCCGGCAGGGTTCCGACCGTCAGGTACTCGAGCGAGGCGCCCCCGCCGGTCGAGACGTGGGAGAACTTTTCCGCGACGCCGGCCGCGTGCGCCGCCGCGACGCTCTCTCCTCCGCCGACGACGGTGAATGCCTTCGTCTCCGCGATCTTCCGCGCGAGCCCCGTCGTGCCGCGATCGAATGGCGGCTTCTCGAACACGCCCATCGGGCCGTTCCAGAAGATGGTGCGCGCGACCCCGAGGAGCCGCCCGAATTGCTCGAGCGTCTTCGGGCCGACGTCGAGCGCCATCGCATCGGCAGGAATCTCGTCGATGCCGACCGTGCGCGCGCCGGCGGCGTCGTCGGGCGACGAAGCGACCACGAAGTCGGAGGGCAGCGCGATCGTCTTTCCCTCCTTCTTGCAGACGTCGAGGATCTCGCGGGCGACGGCGACTTTGTCCTCCTCGAGGAGCGAGCGGCCCACGGGGAGGCCGATCGCGCGCACGAAGTGGTTCGCCATGCCGCCGCCGAGAAGAAGGATGTCGGCCCGGCCGGCGAGCGCGCGGAGCGTGTCGATCTTGCCGGAGATCTTGGCGCCTCCGAGGGCCGCGGCGAAAGGACGCTCGGGCTCGAGCAGCTTCGCGAGCGCGCGGACCTCCCTCTCCATGAGGAGGCCGGCGCCCTTCACCGCCATCTGCCTCGGAACCCCGACGACGGAGGCGTGTGCGCGATGCGCCGCGCCGAAGGCGTCGTCGACGTAGACGTCCGCGAGCCGCGCGAGCGACTTCGCGAACTCCGGGTCGTTGCCCTCCTCGCCCGCATGGAAACGCAGGTTCTCGAGGAGCAGGACCTCGCCGGAATGCATCGCGCCCGCCGCCTTCTCGGCCTCGGGGCCGACGCAGTCCGAGACGAACCGGACGGGCCGGCCGAGCGCCTCGGCGAAGGCCGCCGCCACGGGCGCCAGCGAATACTTCGGGTCGGACTTGCCCTTGGGCTTCCCGAGATGCGAGGCGCAGATCACCCGCGCCCCGCGGTCGAGGATCGCCCGGATGGTGGGAAGCGTCTCCACGATCCGCGTCGCGTCGAGGACCTTGCCGCCTGATAGCGGGACGTTGAAGTCGACGCGCAGGAAGACCGCTTTCCCCTCCAGGGGTAGCTCGGACAGGGATTTCACGGCGGGCATCTTAAACCCGCCGCATAGAATGACGCGGTGAAACGCGCCGCGGCCGGGCTCGTCCTTCTTCTCGTTCTGCGGGCCGCCGTGGTCCTCGCGGCGGGCGATCCGACTTTCGCGCGGGGGCGCGGCGGTGCGGTCGCGGCCGAGGAAGGCACCGCCGCGAGGGTCGGCGTCGAGATCCTCCGGAAGGGCGGCAACGCCACGGACGCGGCGGTCGCCGTCGCCCTCGCGCTCGCGGTCACGTGGCCGGAAGCCGGCAACCTCGGCGGCGGCGGTTTCTGGATCTCCCGCGACGCGAACGGGCGCGCGGCCGTGATCGATTTCCGCGAGCGGGCGCCGCGTGCCGCCCGGCGCAACATGTTCTCGAAGCCCTCGAAGCCCGGGGCCCCGATTCCCTCGTCCACGGACGGGCCGCTCGCGTCCGGCGTTCCCGGGACCGTGGACGGCCTCGCCCTCGCGCACCGCCGTGCCGGTCATCTCTCCTGGAGGACGGTCGTCGAGCCGGCGGTCCGCCTCGCGCGCGACGGATTCCCGATGACGGAGAACGTGCGCGCGTCGATCGCGGCGGATCAGAAGAAGCTGGCGGCCGACCCCGAGACCGCGGAGATCTTCCTGCCGAACGGCGAGCCTCCGCTCGTCGGCGTCCTCTTCCGCCAACCCGCGCTCGCGCGAACTCTCCAAGCCATTCGGGACCGCGGCGAGGACGGCTTCTATCGCGGCCGCGTCGCGCGCGAGATCGAGGAGGGGCAGAAGAAGGCCGGCGGCTCGATCAACCGCGGCGACCTCGCGCTCTACAACTCGAAAGTCCGCAAGCCGGTAGCGTTCCGACTCCTCGACGCCGCGGTCCTGACGACCGGCGCGCCGTCCTCGGGCCCCGCGATGGCAGCGATGGCGGCGCTCGTCGAATCGCTCGGGCCGAAGCGATTCCGCCCGGAGGACGCGCCCGGCGCGCATCTGCTCGCGGAGATCGAGAAACGCGTTTTTCGCGACCGGAACCGGTACCTCGGCGATCCGGACTTTCCCGGCGTCCGGCAGGATCTCTTCCTCTCCGCCGACCGCATGCGGCGCATCGCGGCGACGATCGACCCGTCCAAGGCGACTCCGGCGAACGCGCTGCGCTCGCTCGAGCCGCGCGACGGCTCGACGACGCATTTCTCCGTCGCCGACGCCCGCGGAGCCCTCGTGTCGGTGACGACGACGTTGAACGACTCCTTCGGCAACGGGCGGGTCGCGCCGGGGCTGGGATTCCTGTGGAACAACGAGATGGACGACTTCACGACGCGGCCCGGCGAACCGAACCTCTACGGCCTCATTCAGGGCGACGTCAACGCCGTCGCCCCGGGCAAACGGATGCTCTCCGCGATGTGCCCGACGATCGCGGTGATCCCGAAGCGCGGGGCGTTCGCCTGGGGAAGTCCCGGAGGCTCGACGATCCTCACGACGAACTTCCAGGTCCTCCTCGGACTGGCAGTGCGCGGCGAGTCGCTCGAGGCGGCGGTCGGCGCCCCGCGCTTCCACCAGCAGGATTCTCCCGACGTGATCGAGGTCGAGCGCGACGCCTTCGATCCCGCCTGGGTGGCCTCCCTCGAGGCGATGGGGCACTCCGTCAAAGTCAGCGCGCGCGAGCCCGTGCCCGGCCGCATCGGGCGCGTGCACGCCGTGGGGGTGCTCCCCGACGGGACCGTGGAGGCGGTGGCCGATCCGCGCCGGCAGGGCGCCGCGCTGGTGGTCGCGCCCGCGCCGTGAGCCGCGAGGCACCGGAACTGCGGCCCTTTCGACCGCTTTACCGGGAGGGCCAGCGGCTGCGCCTGCTCGATCAGCGGCTCCTTCCCGCCGACGAGGTTTGGCTCGAGCTCGAGACGGCGCCCGAGATCGCCGTCGCCATCCGCGACATGGCGGTGCGCGGCGCGCCGGCCATCGGCGTCGCGGCGGCCTACGGAGCGGCCTTCTCGATGCGGAGCGGCTCCTCGACGCCGCCGGCCGAACGCTTCGAGACCGCGCGGCGATTGCTGGCCTCCACGCGGCCCACGGCCGTGAACCTCTTCGCGGCCCTCGCGCGTGTCGCGCGCCGGTTCGACGCCGTCCGCAGCCAGTCTCCGGAGAAGATCGAGGAGGCGCTCGTCGCGGAGGCCGACGCCCTCACCGCGGAAGACCTCGATGCCTGCCGCCGGATCGGCGCGCACGGTGCGGCGCTCCTGCCCGCCGGCGCGACGGTGCTCACGCACTGCAACGCGGGTGCGCTCGCGACGGCGGGCTACGGCACGGCGCTCGGCGTCATCCGCGGCGCAGTCGCCTCGGGAAACGCGGTGCGCGTCCTCGCCGGCGAGACGCGGCCGTATCTGCAGGGCGCGCGGCTGACCGCCTGGGAGCTCGCGCGCGACGGGATTCCCGTCGAGCTCATTACCGACAGCATGGGCGGCCACTTCCTCGCGCGTGGCGGCGTCCAGGCCGTCCTGGTCGGCGCCGACCGCATTGCGGCCAACGGCGACACCGCCAACAAGATCGGCACCTATTCGCTCGCCGTGCTCGCGAAGGAGAACGGAGTCCCCTTTTACGTCGCGGCACCCACGACGACCGTGGATCTCGAATGCCCGAACGGCGCGGCGATCCCGATCGAGGAGCGCGCCGCGGGCGAGGTGCTCTCGTTCGCGGGCCACGCCATCGCGCCGCCCGGAGTCGGCGGCCGCTACGTGGCGTTCGACGTGACGCCCGCGCGCTACATCACCGCGATCGTGACGGAGCAGGGCGTCTGCGCGCCGCCGTACGCGGAGAGCCTGCGCCGCGCGGTCGCCGCGAGCGCGCCGGTGTCGCCATGATCGTCCTCGGCGTCGAGACGTCCTGCGACGAGACGTCGGTCGCCGTGCTCGACGGCGACGGCCGCGTGAAGTCGAACGTCGTTGCCTCGCAGCTCCGGACGCACGCGCGCTACGGCGGCGTCGTCCCGGAGCTCGCGGCGCGCGCGCACCTGGAGAATCTCCCGACGGTCTTCGACGAGGCGCTCTCCCGCGCGGGCGTCGCACTGGAGGACGTCGGCCTCGTCGCCGCGACGGCGGGCCCGGGCTTGATCGGACCGCTGCTCGTGGGGCTCTCGGCGGCGCGCGCGCTCGCGTTCGCCCGCGGAATCCCGCTCGTGCCCGTCAACCACCTCGAGGGACATCTCTACTCCGCGTACCTCGACGCCGCGGGAGGTCCGGCGGCGCCGGTCGAGCACCCCTTCCACGGCCTGGTCGTCTCCGGCGGGCACGCCGAGCTCGTGCGCGTCGAGCGCGATCACATCGTCGCGCTCGCGCACACGCGCGACGACGCGCCCGGCGAAGCGTTCGACAAGGTGGCGCGGCGCGCGGGCCTGCCCTATCCCGGCGGGCCGCCGATCGACCGCATCGCCGCGCGCGGCAACGGCGCGCGCTTCCCGCTCCCGATCGGCCGCGCGGGCGACGGCACGCTCGACTTCTCCTTCTCGGGATTGAAGACCGCGATGCTCCGCGAGTTCGAGCGGCGCGGCGTGGACGGCGCCGTGCTCGACCCGGACCGCCTCGACGCGGAGCTCACGGATCTCTTCGCCTCGTTCCAGCGCGCGGTCGTGACGGCCCTCGTCGAACGGGTCGAGGCGGTCCGGCGGCAGGAGGGCGTGCGGCTGCTCGCGCTCTCGGGCGGTGTCGCCGCCAACTCCGAGCTGCGCGCGACGCTGGCCGCCTGGGGAAAGGAGCACGGCGTCCCGGTTCGTCTCCCCGACCGCTCCCTCACCACCGACAACGCCGCGATGATCGCCTGGGCCGGCCTCCTGCGCTTCCGGCGCGACGGGGCGCCCGACCCGGCGACGGCCAACGCGCGGTCGCGGTGGCCTCTGGGGACCTAAGGAGACTGAGGACGGAGGACCGAGGACTCCATTGGCTCTTACCGGGCTGCTGCTTGGCAAAAGCGGCCGGAGTCGACAGTCCTCAGTCCGCAGTCCTCGGTCTCAGAACTGATAGCCAACCACTTCGAACTCTCAATTATCATCTGCGGTTCCGCCCATGACCGACCCGAGCCTCATCCGCAACTTCTCGATCGTCGCCCACATCGACCACGGGAAGACGACCCTGTCGGACCGCATCCTGCAGGTCTGCGGCGCGGTGTCCGCCCGCGAGATGCACGAGCAAATGCTCGACGACATGGAGCTCGAGAAGGAGCGCGGCATCACGATCAAGGCGCGCGCGGTGACGCTCCGCTACAACGCGAAGGACGGCCGCGAATACACGCTGAACCTGATCGACACGCCCGGGCACGTGGATTTCTCGTACGAGGTGTCGCGCTCGCTCGCGGCGTGCGAGGGCGCGGTGCTCGTCGTGGACGCCACGCAGGGCGTCGAGGCCCAGACACTCGCCAACGCCTACCTCGCCGTGCACAACAACCTGACGATCGTGCCGGTCATCAACAAGATCGACCTGCCGTCGGCCGAGCCCGAGCGCGCGCGCGAGCAGATCGAGCAGGTTGTCGGCATCCCGGCCGAGGACGCCGTGCTGACCTCGGCCAAGATGGGGATCGGCATCGAAGAGCTCATCGAGCGGATCGTGCGCGACGTCCCGCCCCCCAAGGGCGATCCGGACGCGCCCCTGAAGGCGCTCCTTTTCGACTCGTGGTACGACCCGTACCGCGGCGTCACGTCGCTCGTGCGCATCGTGGACGGCCGGCTCGAGCCCCACACGAAAATCCGCGCCATGGGGACGGGTCTCGAGACCGACGTCGAGGCCCTCGGCGTCTTCCGGCCGCAGGCGGAGGAGGTGCCGGCACTCTCCGTCGGCGAGGTCGGTTCCTTCTGGGGCAACATCAAGGATCTCCACTCGACGCGCATCGGCGACACGATCACCGACGCCGTGCACCCCACGGCGGAGCCGCTGCCCGGGTTCGCCGAGGCCAAGCCCATGGTCTTCGCCGGCCTCTTTCCCACCGATGCCGACGAGTACGCGAACCTGCGCGACGCCATGGAGAAGCTGCGCTTGAACGACGCCTCCTTCTCCTTCGAGCCGGAGAACTCGACCGCGCTCGGCTTCGGTTTCCGGTGCGGATTCCTCGGCCTGCTCCACATGGAGATCATTCAGGAGCGCCTCGAGCGCGAGTTCGATCTCGACCTGATCACAACCGCGCCGGGAGTCAACTACCGCGTCACGAACACCAAGGGCGAAGTGCTCGAGGTCGTCAACCCCAACCACCTGCCGGCCCCCAACTACATCGAGCGCATCGAAGAGCCCTACATCACCGCGACAATCATCACGCGCGACGATTTCCTCGGGGGTCTTCTGAAGCTCTGTGAGGACCGCCGCGGGACGCAGAAATCGCTCGAGTACCTGGCCGCCAACCGCGTGGTCCTCGTTTACGACTTTCCGCTGAACGAGGTCGTGCTCGATTTCTACGACAAGCTGAAATCGATCTCGAAGGGCTACGCCTCCTTCGACTACGAGTTCACGGCTTACCGTGAAGGGGACCTCGTCAAGCTGGATCTGCTCGTCAACGGAGAGCCGGTGGACGCTCTGTCGCTCATCGTTCACCGGGACGAGGCAGCCATCAAGGGTCGTTTCCTCGCCGCAAAGATGAAAGAAATCATCCCGAAGCAGATGTTCGAGGTGGTGATCCAAGCGGCGATCGGATCGAAGATCGTCGCCCGGGAGCAGGTCTCCGCGATCCGCAAGAACGTCCTGGCCAAGTGCTACGGCGGGGACATCACCCGCAAACGGAAGCTGCTCGAGAAACAGAAAGAGGGAAAGAAGAGGATGAAGCGCGTCGGGCGGGTGGACATCCCCCAGGAGGCCTTCCTCGCCGTGCTGAAAGTCGAATGAGCGAAACGAAAGACGCCGCCGCGCCCCCGATGCCCCGCCACTCCTCGACGCGGGAGTGGTACGAGTCGCTGCTCGTCGCCGGGATCTTCGTGCTTTTCGTCCGGACCTTCGTGGTCCAGACCTACCAGGTGCCGACTGGCTCGATGGAGAAGACGATCCTCGTCGGCGACCACCTGCTCGTCAACAAGTTCGCCTTCGCGCCCCGCCTGCCCGCGCTCGCGAAGTGGATGCCCTACCGCGAAGTGCGCCGCGGAGACATCATCGTCTTCAAGAAGCCGGGCGACGACGTCAACCCCGGGAACGTGCTCGTGAAGCGCGCGGTCGCCGGCCCCGGCAACACCGTTGCGGTGCGCGACAAGGCGCTCTTCGTGGACGACAAGGCCGCGGACGGACCGTACGTCCAGCACATCTACCCCGACCTCTACCGCAAGGGCGATCCGGAGGCCTCCGAGATGGGCCTGCTGCGCGACCAGTACGGTCCGTTCACCGTGCCGGCCGGCGATTTCTTCGGCATGGGCGACAACCGCGACAACTCCCTCGACAGCCGATTCTGGGGACCGATCCCGCGACCGAATATCTTCGGTCGGCCATTCCTGATCTACTGGTCCTACGAGGCCGAGCCCAACTCGCACGTCTGGCGCGGCGCCTTCGCCAAGATCAAGCAGCTCCTGGGTGTCGCGGTGCACTTCTTCTCGCGGACGCGATGGGAGCGGATGTTCACGCTGGTCCGCTGACGGGACCGGCCGGGCCGCCGAAGCCGCCGCGGCCATCGATCGCGCGGGACCTCGTCGAGGCGGTGCTCGTCGCCGTCGTTCTCGCGCTCTTCGTCCGAACGTTCCTGCTCCAGGCGTACGTCGTGCCGACGGCCTCGATGGAGGACAACATTCTCGTCGGCGACCACCTCGTCGTGAACAAGTTCATCTTCGCGCCGCGCGCGCTCCCCGTGCTCGACCGGCTCCTGCCGCAGCGGCGAATCCGCGTCGGCGACGTGTTCGTCTTCAAGTTCCCCGACGACCCGCGGCGCGACTTCGTCAAGCGCGCGATCGGTCTGCCGGGTGACGTCGTCGAGATCCGCGACAAAGTCGTCTACGTCAATCAGGCGCCGCTCGCCGAGTCCCGCGTCACGCACGCCGACCGCGATCTCTATGCCGCGGGGCGGCGCGACCAGCTCGGGCCCACGCGCGTGCCGGACGGACAGATCTTCGCGCTCGGCGACAACCGCGACGTCTCGAACGACAGCCGCTTCTGGGGAACGGTCCCGCTCGAGAACGTCAAGGGACGGCCGCTCTTCGTCTACTGGTCGGAGCCGGACGAGCCGGCGGGAAGATCCTTCGTCCGCCGCGTCGCGGACTTCTTCACCCGCACGCGGTGGGATCGCACGTTCCGTCCCGTCCACTGAGTCTCGCCGGCGCGATCCGGGTTACAATTCTTCGAGTTTCGGAGGCAATCGATGATCAGACGCGCCCGCTCCATGCGCGGCAAGGCCAACATCGGATGCATCGTATGGCTCGGGATCCTCATCCTGGTCAGCTACGTTCTGTACAAGGTCGTGCCGGTCAAGATCGCGACCTCGACCTTCTACGACGCGATGCAGGAGCAGGCCTCCTTCGGGTCCATCAAGGGACTCGGTCAGATCGAGTACGCCATCCTCCAGAAGGCACAAGAGCTCCAGCTCCCCGTCACCAAGGAGAACCTGATCATCAAACGGTCGAAGGAAGCGATCACCATCGAGGCGCATTACGAGTTGACGATCGACTTCTTCAACGGCGTGTACAGGTACGTCTGGAAGTTCGATCCGGTGGTCAGCCGGCCGCTCTTCGCGGTCTGACGGGGCGCCCCTGGCCGGCGAGCTCTCGATCGGCGCCGTCGCGCGGCGGACGGGCATTCCGGTCACGACGCTCCGCTTCTACGAGCGGGAGCTGCCGTCGCTGTTCCCGATCCGCAAGACGCCGGGCGGCCATCGCCGCTACGACGGCCGGGACGTCTCGCGGTTCGCGACCGTCCGGTCCCTGACGGTCGAGGGCATCCCGCTCGCCGAGCTGCGCCGCGCGCTCCTGTCCCGCGGCGAGAACGAGGCGCTGCGGGAGGCGATCGATCGCCTGGCCGAGCGGCAGGAGACGGCCTCCGACGCGGTCGCCGCGCTCTCCCGGAGGCTCGCCGTGCTCGAGGCGCGGCTCGCGGAGCTCGAGGTCCGCCCCCCGCGCAAGGGCTGGTTCGGAAAACGCTGATCCGCCCGCCCGGCCGCTCGGCAGCTCTGCCGCGGGAATAACCGGCTCCCGCGCGCGGATTTGGGAGCCTGGAAATCGAAGGAGGACTCCATGCGTTTCGCCCGGACCCTGCTCCTCGCCGCCGCATTCGCGTCCCTCGCCGGCCTCGCCCGGGCCGCGGGCCCGGAGATCGGGGCCGCCGCTCCGGACTTCACGCTCCAGACGATCGACGGCAAGACGCTGTCGCTCGCGGAGGCCGCGAAGACCCACAAGGCCGTCGTCGTCATGTTCATCGCGACGAAGTGCCCCTACTCGAACGCCTACAACGACCGGATGCGGGACATGGCCGCCGCGTACAGCGGCAAGGGCGTGCTCTTCGTCGGGATCAACAGCAACAAGACCGAGCCGCTCGCCGAGGTCATCGCACACGCGAAGGAGCACGGGCACACGTTCCCGATCGCCAAGGATCCGGACAACAAGGTGGCGGACCTCTACGGCGCCGGACACACGCCCGAGGTCTACGTCGTCACACCGGACGGGAAGCTCCGCTATCACGGCCGCATCGACGAGAACTCCGAGGACGCCTCCAAGGTCGCGTCGCCGGACCTGAAGAACGCGCTCGACGATCTCCTCGCCAACAAGACGGTCGCCAAGGCCGAGACGAAGGCCTTCGGCTGCACGATCAAGAGAGTCTGATGCGGCGCCTCGCCCGGGCGGCGGCGCTGGTCGTCGCGGCATCGTTTCTCGGCGCCGCGGCGCCGCCGTCGCGCCTCTCGGGCGAGCTCGACGCCGCGGGCCTCGCGTCCCGTGTCGCGCAGGAGAAGGGGCGCGTCGTCCTCGTGAACTTCTGGGCGACGTGGTGCGAGCCATGCCGCGAAGAGTTCCCGTCGCTGTCCCGCCTCGCCTCCGCGTACCGCGCGAAGGGACTCACGGTCCTCGGCGTCTCGACGGATCTTGCGTCACAGATGCCCGGCGTCGAGAAGTTCCTCGCGGCGCAGAACGCGACGTTTCCGAACTACCGCAAGAAGTCGGGAGGCGACGATCAGGACTTCATCGACGCGGTGGACCGTGCATGGGGCGGCGACCTGCCGTTTACCGTCCTCTACGGGCGCGACGGCCGCAAGGCGAAGGTGCTCGCGGGACAGCAGTCCTACGCGTCGTTCGAGAGCGAGGTCCAGAAGCTGTTGCGGTAGGGCGTTCCGCGGGCGGGGACAAGCCCCGCCCCTACGTCCGTCGGTAGCGGCGGCCCTTGTGGCCGCCCGTTTTGCATTCAGGCGGGGGCAAGCCCCGCCCCTACGCGGCTCGAATCGCTTTTCGTCCTCGCGGCCGTCCGTCGAAGCCCCAGACCCGCCCGGCGTCGGCCGCGGCGAGGAGCACGAGCAGCAGGATCGCGAACTTCGACGTGAGCCCCGCGGTGACCCAGGAGTCCCACGAGCTGCCCGGCAGGTAGGACTGTCCGAAGAGAAACGTGAGAACGAGAAGCGCGCCGCCCGCGCACGCCGCGCGCGTCCAGAGACCGAGCACGAGACCGAGCCCGACCGCGAGCTCGGAGAGCGCGACGAGCCACGCGATCGCGGACGCGTTCGGCACCACGAACCCGTGGAGGAAACGCTGCCAGAAAGGCCAGGCCTTCGCGGCCATGGAGGTGGCCGACTTGGTGAAACCGCCGCGCAGGAAATCTCCCGTGACTTTTCCGTAGCCCTCGGCGACGAAGATCGCTCCCGCCGCGATCCGCACGAGGGCCGCGGCGCGGCCTGCCCAGCGCATCGCGACAGTCTAACTAAGGCCTGGATAAAGGACGCGACGTGAGGCCGTCTAAGACTTTGCTAAACCCGGCTCCGCCCTCGCCCGCCGAGGAGGACACTAGCGTCTCCACAGAGGGACGCAATGGGCATGAAAAGCGCGTCAGATGGGCCTTTTCGGCTGGACCGATTCTTGCGAACATGGCAAACTGAAAACGAACGCGCCATCGGGCGCGCCCGTTACCGGGCAAGAGGAGACGAATCTCATGACAACTCGTAGACTGCTCCCGCTGGCCGTTCTCGCCCTGCTCGTTCCGGCTTCCCGCTTGCTCGCCGGCGACGCCACGGGCCCGACGCCGCGCGACGGCATCGTCCTGCGACGCGCGGAAGCGGCGCCGAAAGCGCCCGGCGCGATCGGGACGGAATCCGCCAACGCCGTCTTTTCCTACTCGGTCGAGCTGCCCGAGGTCGCGCGTCTCCAGGGCGCCGGCGCCTTCTACCGCACCGCGGTCGACATCACGAACCACTCGGACAACGGCGGCGTCACCGCGACGGTCCAGTACTCCTACAACTGCACGGCCTGCACGCCCACCGGATTCTTCCGGACGTCGACCTTCGTGATCCCGCTCGCGGCGCGCGACAGCGTCCACTTCGACGACATGGTCCAGGAGATGGACGACCGCGGCCTCCTCACGGCGGGCGCGGTGAACGGGTCCGTCGGCGGACTCCTCGTGCGGTTCGACGGCCTGCCCTCCACGATCGGCTGGGAAGGCAGCGCCGTCGCGCGTCTCTACAACCGCGTCGACGAGAACAATCCGGGCCTCGGCACGATCGGGTACGCCTTCCCGGCGTCGCTCTTCTTCGAGTCGGCCTACCAGACGGCGGTCGGCATCGCGCGCGACACGACGCCCGCGGCGCTCGCCGGCGGCGTCCAGGGCTCGCAGCGCACGAACATCGGCGTGCGCAACACCGACGTCCATGCTCCTCCGGGATCGAACCGCCCGATCGACGCTCGACGTCAGCTTCTACGACCCTGCGACCGGCAACAAGGTCGGCAACGATCTCGTGGCGCAGGGCATCCTTCCGGGAGAGGTGCGCATCATCGGCAACGTCTTCTCGACCGCGCAGATCCCGCAGAACATCTCCCAGGTCCTCGTCTTCGTGGACCTGACGAGCCCGGCCGTCGTGCTCCCGACAGGGAGCAAACCAGCCTTCGCCGACGTTCGAGGCGTTCATCATCACGATCGACAACGTGACGAGCGACGGTTCGTACTTCGAGATGAAGTGCGGCGACACGAGGGTGCCGACGAGCTGCGGGCAGTAGCGCCGTCGGAATTCCTGACCGGCCGGCGCGCGGCCGCCCGCTACATGCGGCTCGCGCGCAGGCCGTGGGCGCCGATGTCCCGGCGCACGTGCTTGCCCTCGAACTCGATGCGGTCGGCCGCCGCGTAAGCCGCCGCGGCGGCGTCCGCGATCGAGGGCGCCATGCCCGTCGCGACGAGGACGCGCCCGCCCGAGGTCACGAGGCGGTCGCCCTCGCGCGCCGTGCCGGCGTGGAAGATCTCGACACCCGGCATGCGCGCGGCGTCGTTGATGCCGGAGATGACCTTGCCCTTCTCGTGGGGACCCGGGTAGCCCGCCGCGCAGAGCACGACGCCGACGCAGACCTCGGGCTTGACCTCGATCGGCGAGCACTTCTCGAGATCGCCGCGCACCGCCGCGGCGAGCAGCGCCGCCAGATCCGACTGGATGCGCGGCACGATCACTTCGGTCTCGGGATCGCCGAAGCGCGCGTTGAACTCGAGCACCTTCGGCCCCGCCTCGGTCAGCATGAGGCCCGCGTAGAGCACGCCGCGGAACGCCCGTCCCTCGGCCGAGAGGCCGCGCAACGTCGGCCAGACGATGTCCTTCAGCACCTGCTTCGACGTCGCGGCGTCCATGACGCCGGCCGGCGAGTGGCCGCCCATGCCGCCGGTGTTCGGGCCGCGGTCGCCGTCGTAGACCTTCTTGTAGTCGCGCGCGGTCGGCAGCGGCACGGCCGTGTGCCCGTCGCAGACCGCCAGGAACGAGGCCTCGTTGCCCTGCAGGAACTCTTCGACCAGGATGCGGTCGCCGGCCGATCCGAAGACCCGCTCCTCGAAGAAGAGCGCGAACGCGCGTTTCGCCTCCTCGGCGTTCTCCGCCGTCAGGACGCCCTTGCCGCCCGCCAGGCCGTCCGCCTTCAGCACCACGGGGAATCCGAAGTCCTTGATCGCCCGGCGGGCCTCGTCCGCCGTCGCGCAGACGCGCGCCTCGGCCGTCGGAATCTTGTGGCGCGCGAAGAACTCCTTCGCGAACACCTTCGACGACTCGATCTGCGCCGCGAGCCGCGTCGGGCCGAAGATCGGCAGGTCCCGCTTCGCGAACTCGTCCACGACGCCGAGCGAGAGCGGCAGCTCCGGCCCGATCACCGTCAGGTCGAGCTGGAGCTTCTCGGCGAGGTCCGCGATCTCGACGATGTCGCCCGGCGTGACCGGCAGGCAGTCGGCGACTTCCGCGATTCCGGGATTGCCCGGCGCGCCGTAGATCTCGCGCACCGAAGGGCTGCGCCGCAGGCCGGAGCAGAGCGCATGCTCGCGCCCTCCCGAGCCCACGACCAGAATTTTCATGCGCCGGCATTGTAACCGCTGTCGCCGCGGCGTCCCGCGCCGTCACTTCGGCGCTCGCGGCTTCCTCGGCTTGCTGCGCTTGCCGGTCTTTCCCGACTTACCTGCACCGCGCTTTCGCGTTCCGCCGCCGTCGGAGGCCGCGGCGGGCGCGACCTCGAACCGCGTATAGGGCGCCGAGAAACCGACGAGCGTCTCGAGCGTCCCGCCGGGCGGAAGCGACAGCCCGAAGCGTCCGCGCACGCGCTCGACGACGACGCCGCCGTCGAGGGCCCGCGCCTCGAAATGAAGCGAGCGCCCCGGCCAGGTGTGCGCGCCGTGGTTGACGACGCGCACGCGGCAGACCGCGACTTGATCGCTCGAATAGCCGGCCTCGAGCTCGATCGCGAGCGTGAGGTCCGACCAGGGCGGCTCGGAGGAAAGCGACACGAGGGCCAGAATCGGGAAAGCGAGGAATCTCATCGGCGGTCTCCTTCTCGTTGCCGAGAAGGCGCCGGAGGCGCCCGGATCGGGGCCCGGACCGATGAGAACCGGCGGATTGTAGCAAGACGTCCGAAAGGGGTGTGAAAAGGCCTTTCGCGCAGCGAACGCCTGCGGCCGCACGGATTTGACAGGCGGGAGGCGCGAGGTTACCGTGAGCGGGCGTTCTTTGAGCCCGTCGGGCCGGCCGCCGCGCCGACCCGCCGCATCCAGAGTGGGCGAGGGACCGGCCCGAAGACCCCACGGCAACCGGAGCCCGCGTCGCGGCGGGCCCGTCCGGTGCCAAGTCCGGAATCTCCGAGGAGATTGAAGATGAGGGGCGCCGCGACGGCCTTTGCCAGCGCCTCTCGACCGGGAGGCGTCGACGTCATGAAGAGAAACTTCCGAGAAACCCTGGCCCGCGAGGTCCTGCTCGCCGACGGCGCGATGGGCACGCTCCTCGTCTCGCGCGGCGCGGAGCCCGAGCAGGCCAAGTCGCCGCTCAATCTCTCGGATCCGGGCGCCGTTTCCGAAGCGCACGAGGACTATCTCGAGGCCGGCGCGCGCATCCTCACGACGAACACGTGGGACGCCAACCGCGTGAAGCTCACCGCGCACGAGTGGGCCGACTCGCTCGAGAAGATCAACCGCGAGGGCGCGCGTCTCGCCCGCGAGGCCGCGACCGGCGAGCTCGCGTTCGTGGCCGGCTCGATCGGGCCGCTCGGCGCGCTCGTCAAACCGTACGGCTCCCTGACGCTCGGCCAGGTGCGCGAGATCTTCGAGGAACAGGCCCGCGTCCTGCTCGAGGCGGGCGTGGACCTCGTCGTGCTCGAGACGTTCGGGAGTCTCCTCGAAGCCGCCGAGGCGGTCCGCGCGGTGCGCGGGCTCTCCGCCGAGATCCCGATCGTCGCGCAGATGACCTTCCTCGCCGACGGTCGCACGGCTTTCGGCGAGAGCGCCGCGCATGCGCTGCCGACGCTCCATCTCGCCGGGGCCGACGTCGTCGGGCTCAACTGCACGCTCGGGCCGCAGGAGACGCACGAAGTCTTCGCGCGCCTTCCCGAGACGATCGCGGCGCCGCTCTCCGTGATGCCGAACGCCGGCTATCCGACCGTGGCGCACGGGCGGAACGTCTATCTCTCCTCCCCCGACTACCTGCGCGAGTACGCGCGGGCGTTCGCCGACGCCGGCGCGGCCATCGTCGGGGGCTGCTGCGGCACGACGCCCGAGCACATCCGCGCGATGGCGCGCGAGATCGCCGGCCGCGAGCGCGCGAAACCGTCCCGCATCGCGGCGGTCGCAGAGCCCGCCGCCGCGGCCGCCGCCGAGCCCGCGGTCGAGACGTCCCGGTTCAAGCGGCTCCTCGCGGATCCCACCGCCTTCGTCGTGACCTCGGAGGTCGAGCCGCCGCGAGGCGTGGACGCCGCCGGCGCGATCGACGCGGCGCGCCAGGCGCGCGCCGCCGGCGTGCACGCGGTCAACGTCACCGACAACCCGATGGCGCGCCTGCGCATGTCCTCGATCGCCGTGGCGGCTCTCATCCAGCGCGAGACCGGCCTCGAGGCGGTCGTCCAGATCACGACGCGCGACCGCAACGTGCTCGGCCTCCAGTCGGATCTGCTGGGCGCCGCGGGCCTCGGCCTCAAGGCGGTGCTCTGCCTCGGAGGCGACCCGCTCAAGATCGGCGACTATCCGCAGGGCAAGCAGGTCTCGGAGGTGGATGTCCTCGGGCTCCTCCGGATCGCCCGCGGCCTGAACGCCGGCGCCGACCTCGCCGGCAACGCGATCGGGGCGCCGAGCGCCTTCGCGATCGGCTGCGCGGCCAATCCCGCCGCCGCGGACCTCGAGATCGAGCTCGCGAAGCTGCGCGCCAAGATCGAGGCCGGCGCCACGTTCGCGCAGACCCAGCCGGTCTACGACCTCGCGGCGCTCGAGCGCTTCCTCGCGCGCGACGAGCCCCGCGCGATCCCGGTGCTCGTGGGGCTCATTCCGCTGCGCTCGCTCAAGCAGACGCTCTTCTTCGCCAACGAGGTCCCGGGCGTCGTCGTCCCCGAGGCGGTCCAGGAGCGGATGCGGCGCGCCGCCGGGCGCGGGCCCGACCACGAGAAGGCCGAAGGGCTCGCCATCGCGCGGGAGCTCGCCGCCGGGATCGTGACTCTCGCGCGGGGGATCCACCTCATGCCGATGGGCCGCGCCGGCGTCGTGGCGGAGATCCTCGAGGCGATCCCCGCGGCGGCGACGGCGACGGCGACGGGCCGCCAAGCGGCCTCGGCCTGAGCCGACCCCCGTCCGATCGAAATAGAATCTCCGAACGGGCGGCCGCCCGGTCGAGGCGGCGCGCCGAGGGAGGAAGGACCATGAAGAACCTGGGACGCGTGCTTCCGGCGCTCGTGGCACTCGCCGTCGCGGCCGCAGCGGTCGCGGGCAATCAGGGGCGTGTGGCGGGCACCGTGACGGGCCCCGACGGCGAGCCGCTCGAAGGCGTCGCGATCGCCGTCACGACCTCGAGCATCACGAACTTCAAGCTGACGACGAAGACCGACAAGAAGGGCCACTACGGCCTCATCGTCAACGACGCGACGCTGATCTACCGGCTGCACTTCGAGCACGAGGGCTTCGCGCCCCACGACGAGCAGAAGAAGTTCTCGACGGTCGAGGTCACGACGGTCGACATCAAGATGCAGAAGCCGCAGGCCGCGGTGGCGGCCGCTCCCGCCGCACTCTCACCGTCGGACCAGGCGGCCATGGCCTACAACGCCGGCGTCGAGGCGATGAACGCGGGCGACAAGGCCGGCGCGGCCGCGAAGTTCCAGGAGGCGGTGACGAAGAACCCGGACCTTCCGCAGGGCTGGCAGGCGCTGACGGTTCTCGCCTACCAGAACAAGGACTGGAACAAGGTGCTCGAGGCGGGACAGAAAGCCACGGACCTCGATCCGACGATGACGCAGCTGTATCAGATGATGGCCGTGGCGGCCGACCAGAAGGGCGACAAGAAGGCGGCGGCGGACTGGACGGCCAAGTACGCCGAGGCGAACCCCGACACGCCCGAGGTCATCTACAACAAGGGCGTCGAGGCGCTCAATCACAAGAAGATGCAGGAGGCGGCCGACTTCTTCGCCAAGGCCGTCGCGGTGAAGCCCGACTACGCGCTCGCGCACTATCAGCTCGGCGTCGTGTCGCTCAACCTCAAGAAGAACGACGACGCCAAGGAGCACCTGCAGAAGTACCTCGACCTCGACCCCAACGGATCGGAGGCCGACACGGCCAAGGAGCTTCTGTCGATTCTGAAGTAGTTGCCGGCGCGCGAAGCGGGCGCTTCGGGCTTTGGGGTCGCTCAGTAAGGCAGGTTGGCGCCGCTCGGCGACCGCGCCCAGCTGCGGCGCGGGCCCGGCAGGTCGTCGTCGCCCGAGATCAGGATGCCGACGACCATCAGAATGAGCACGAGCGCCAGGGGCAGGTCGCCGGAGTGGGACAGGAGCGCCGTCACGAACGGGGCCTCTCGCCGCGCCGCGGTCGCGTGTCGTCGCCGGCGTCGGGCCGGCGCGAGTCGTCGCCGCGGATGATGGCCTGAAGCTTCGCGAGGAACCCGTCGAGCAGCTCCTGCTCCGCGTCCACCTCGGGCAGTCGCCCCGCCTCGGGAAGGCTCGGTCCGAGCTCCGCGGGGAGATGGGCCGGAGTATGGATCTGCACGCCCGATCGAAGTGCAAGGACAACGCCAGCGACGCGGGAGCGGCAAGTCATTACGCCGAAGACGGTTGCGCGGCCCGCGGCTCTCGCGGTGCCGCGTTTCGCGAGCCCCGGCCGGTGGCAGCGACATTTTCTGGCATCGCCCGCGTGTCAGAATCGCCGCGTGGGCCGCAAGGGCGCTTTCAAGGACCGGCCGCTCTGGCGCCGGCTCCAGACCATTCACCACCAGATCAAGGACGGCCGCCGCCCCAACGCCTCCTCGCTCGCGCGGGAGCTGCGGGTCTCGACCAAGACCGTCCAGCGCGACCTCGACTACCTGCGCGACGAGCTCGACGCGCCGATCGAGTTCGACCGCGGCGAGAACGGGTACGCCTACTCGCGGTCGGACTACGTTCTGCCGTTTCTTCCGGTGGACGGCAAGGATCTCTTCTCGATCGGCGTGGCGGCGCAGGTCATGGCGCTCTTCGGCGGCACGCCCCTCGCGCGGGATCTCGAGTCCTGCTATGAGCGTCTCGCCGAGCTGATGCCGCCGGCCGTCCGGCTGCGTCCGGAGATCGTGCGCGACAAGATCGAGCTGCGCAGCGGCCTGATGCCCCATCGTCCGGTGCGCGAGGAGACCTGGCAGGCGGTGGCCGAGTCCATGGAGCGCGGCGTCGCGCTGTCGATTCGCTACCGCCACCCCGGCGAGCCGCCGGGCGAGCCGCGCATCGTGCGCCCCTACGCCATCGTGCTCTCGGGGCGGGACTGGCTCGCCGTGGCCGACGACGTCGCGGCGGGCCAGGTGAAGACGTTCTACCTCGCGCGGATGGACGGCGCGCGCCTCACGGGCGATCGCTACGCGATCCCGAAGGACTTCGACGTGCGCCGCTACTTCCGCCACACCTTCGGCCTCTACGTCGGCGGCGAGCGGCCCTTCCGCTTCCGCGTGCGCTTCTCGCGCGAGGTCGCCGACGACATCCGCGAGCAGCGCTGGCATCCCCGGCAGACGATCGAGGACCTGCCCGACGGCGGGGCGATCCTGGAGCTGCCGGCGGTATCGATCCGCGAGGCCCGCGAGCTCGTGCTGCGCTACGGCAAGAACGCCCGCGTGCTGGCGCCGCCCGAGCTCGTCGCCGACCTGCGGGACCAGGCCGACGCGCTCTGGCGCAGCTACGCGTCCGAGCCGAAGGCGGACCCAGCGGCCGCGGCGCCGCGACGCAAGGCGGCCCGGTCGTGAGCCGCGCGCGATCCCTCGCGGCGGGCCTCGGCCTCCTCCTCCTTCGCCTCCGCCTGCGGTCCGCCCAACCTCAAGCCGACGACCTCCGCCGACCCGACCAGCTCCTGCATCGGAGGCTCGGGAACCTGGTCGATCGACGTTCTCGACCGCCGCGCCGAGAGGGAGGCGTCGGAGAAAACCGTGGCGCTCGTGAAGGACTCGGTCACCGGGTCGTTCCCCGGGTGCAAGTGGACCGCCCCCGGCACGCCGGGAGTGCCGTCCGTCCTGATCGAGATCAATCGCTTCGCCGCGCCCTTCCAGGACGGCACGTGGAATGGCGCCGCCGACTGGTCGGTCCTGGTCCGGAACGCCGCCGGCCAGACGCTGACGGAGTTCGAGGCCGAGGACGACGTCGAACGGCCCAACTACATGGGCTCGAACAACGAGAAGGAGGCCCTCCAGGAGGTCTTCAGCGAAGCCCTGCGGAAGACCCTCGCGGGACTGCGCGCTGTCCCGCCCTCGTGACCGCCGTCCTCGCCGGGGGACACCGCGGGTCCCGGCGCGCCGCGTAAACCGCTCTACCCTATGGGCCAGCCCTGAGGCAGACTCCGGAACGCTTCTCGCAGAGACTTCGGACGGAGGACTTATGAAGCAGCGATCGATTCTCTTTCTCGCCGCCGCGGCCGCCTTCCTGTTCGCGGCCGTTTCCCCGGCCATCGAGAACCCGGCCTACCGGCTCGCGGCGATCTTCTCGGGCACCTGGCAGGGCACGACCCCGGGAAACAGCCTCCGGCTGAACGCGACCTCCCTGACGACCGATCCGGCGCACCCCTACGACCTCTACTTCGACATCGCCGGGAAATACCAGGCAGACAACGTCCGGCTGCAGGGCGTCATGCGCTTCGATCCCTCGGGCAACGACGTCCTCGTCACGTACGTCCCCCACTTCGACCCGACCGTCTCGGCGTTGTCGTCCAACGCCACCGTGTTCACGGATCAGGAAGCGCGGTCGGCCTGCGGAGTGAACTTCAAGCCGCGCGGCGACGGATTCACGAGCGAGACGCTCGGGTCGTCGTGCGCGCTCGCGATCCGCGGGGCCACCACGAAGTGGACGGTCGAGGCCGAGCCCGGCTCCCTGCGCCTCCGCGAAGCGAAGTCCGGCGAAACGCTGCGGTTCAAGCGGGTATCGAAGTAATTCGGAGCAAGAACAGACGTAGGGGCGGCCCTTGTGGCCGCCCAATCACGACGGGCGGGGACAAGCCCCGCCCCTACGGCGCTGCGGGAGCCGGAGCGCAGCGAGGGAATCAGGCGAGCGGTCGAGCCCCTTTGGGCGAGCCGCGAGCCGGTGGCGACCGCCGGATTGCTACCGTCTAACCCGAGTCTCGGTCGAGGCGGTCGCCAGATTCCTGAGCAAGCTCCGGCGACGGCAGATACTGTCGCGCGATCTCCTTGACGGGCTCGGAGAAATCGCCCTTCAGGATCCAGCGCAGGAAGCCCGGCTCCAGCCGGCTGATCTCCTTCAGGCTCCGGCCGCGATTCCTGCCGAAGTTGACCGTGGGCTCTCCCCCGACGAGACGAAAGCGGCCCTCGGGATCGAGGTCGCGGTCCAGGCCGGCGCAGAAGAGCTCATGCAGCTCGCCGACGGACCTCGGGATGTCGGCATACCTCGCGAGCTGGCCCTCGAAAACCTTGAGCGTCATCTCCGCGTCGGCCAGCGCTCCGTGCGCGCCGTCGTGGTCGACCTGACAGTAGTAGCGCGCCGCCGCGGCGAGGTGGCGCGGCTCGCGGACGAAGAAGATCCGCTGCGCGTCGATGAGTCGCCGGCCGGCCACCTCGAAGGGGACGCCGGCCCGCAGGAACTCGACGCGCAGAGCCGGCAGGTCGAACCCCGCGATGTTGTAGCCGGCGAGGTCGCAGCCCTCCAGGAAGGCGGCGAGCTCGGGCGCCACGTCGCGGAACGTCGGCAACCCGCGCACGTCCTCGTCGCGGATGCCGTGGATCGCGGTGGCGCCCGCGGGGATGTGCATGCCGGGATCCAGGCGGCGCACCCAGCGCTCTTCGCGCCCGTCCGGATGAATCTTGACGCAGGCGATCTCGACGATCCGGTCGAGGCGCGGATTGACGCCGGTCGTCTCCGTGTCGAAGAAGACGACCGGGCGCTCGAGCGCGAGGGTCTGGTGAATCACCCGCGCATTCTAGCCGCCGGCGGCGGCCAATTGATGTCCGAGCCGGCCGGGGCGCGATCCTCAATAATTCTCGGAGAACAGCCAGAAGAAGAGCTCGCCGAGACGGGTCAGGAACCCGCGCTTCTTCCACTTCTCCTTGGTGAAGGTCTCCGAGGACTGCAGGTCCGCCTGGAACATCTGCTGCATCGCCCGCGCAAAGTCGCGGTCGTACACGGCCACGTTGACCTCGGCGTTCTTGCGCATGGACCGGTTGTCGAAGTTGATCGAGCCGATCGTCGACCAGGTGCCGTCCACGACCATGACCTTGTTGTGCATCATCGTCGGCAGGTACTCGAAGATCTGCACGCCGCCGTCGAGCAGCTCGCCGTAGTAGTACCGCGAGGCCATGCGGATCGCCGGGATGTCGATGTGCTCCCCCGGCACGATCACCTTCACGTCCACGCCCCGCGCCGCGGCGCGCACCAGGCCCAGCCGGATCTGGTCGTCCGGCACGAAGTAGGCGTTCTCGATCCAGATGTCGCGGCGCGCGGCCTGGATCGCCATGTACACGAGGAGCTTCGCCATGGAGCTCTGGTCCGTCCGCGACGCCGCCACCGCCTGGGCGAGCATCCCGCCGGCCGACGGCACGCGCGGGAAATGCTCGTCGCCTGCCAGGACCTCGCCGGTCGTCAGCAGCCAGTCCTCGAGGAAGATGCTCTGGAGCTGCGTGACGACGGGCCCTTCGACGCGCACCACGGTATCCCGCCACTCCCGCGGGTTGCGCGCGTCGCCGGCCCACCGGTCGTCGAGGGCGAGACCGCCGCAGAAGCCGATGCGCCCGTCCACCGTGAGGATGCGGCGATGCGTGCGGTTGCCGACGCGGGTGATCGAGTAGATGCGCAGGGGGTGATAGATGCGCACCTTCACGCCCGCCTTCTCCATCTGCTCCTGCAGCGGACCCGGGCTCGAGCCGAACCCGTCGATCAGCAGACGCACCGGGACACCGGACCGCGCCTTCTCGGCGAGCGCCGCGGCGAACTCCGTCGCCACGCGGCCCTCGCGGAAGATGTACATCTCCATGTTCACGCTCGCGCGCGCGCCGCGGATCGCGTCGAGCATCGCCGGAAAGAAACCGTCGCCGTTCTGGAGAACCGTCGCCTGGTTGCCCGGCACCATCTCGGTGCGCAACACCTCGAGCGAGCGGCGGAACTCCGGACTGTCGACGCCGTAGGCCGGGTCGTACTGGTAGACCGTGCGCTTGCCCGGAAAGAGCGAGCAGCCGGACGTCAGGCCGACGGCAGCGATGAGGAGCAGACGCAGGAGAAGGCCGGGCGCTCGGGAGCGGTCTCTCAAGGGGCCGCAGTGTACCGGCTCGACTCGTCGGGCCCCTCGAAGGCGCCGGCGACGTCCTTTCGAGCAAAGGTTGTTACAGATTGTTCAGAACGATGACAATCAGCGTCACAGAGCGGCACTCGTCTCGAAATAAAACCATTTGAATCAAAGAGATACCCATTCCATGCACTTGGCCGTCGCCTTGCTTTATGGAAAGCCGAGGATCAAAACCTCACCTCCTCCTTTCGCCCCCCGGGCGGACCCACCCCGACCCGGGGCTTTTTTTTGCCCCGCGGGCTCCCCGCCCCGGGGCGCCTTTTTCGGGGAACGGCCGCCTGCGGCCGACGGACTACCGGATGGAGATCGAGGCGACGCGGCCGTCTTCGAAGACGACGCTGCGGCGCACGACGCGGTAGTCCCAGCGCACGCGCACCGGATCCCTCGGCGAGATGGTCTCGATCTTGTCCGGATCGCCGAGGAGATCGCGCACGTCCGACTTCGACATTCCCATGCGCAGCATGCCGACGTTCTCGTCGGTCTGCTGGCTGATGACGGAAGTCGCCTCGTTCATGACGCGCTTGCGCTCGTCCTCCCTGACGGCGGCGCGCGAGCCCATGAGCGGCCGCGTCAGATCGTCGATGAACTGTGATGGCGTCGGCCGGTCGCGGTAGAGCCAGTAGCCGACGCCCGCGACGAGCACCAGCAGCAGCAGATTGCGGATACGCCGCACGGGTCAGCCCCGGGCCTTCCGCTGTCGGACGTTCAGCGGCCCGCGAGCTCGCGAAGCGCGCGGACGGCGCGGGCCTCGAGCTCGGCGAGACGCTCGAGACAGCGAGCGCGCTGCGAGAGCGGAACCGTCCAGCGGATTTCCTCCGCCGAGAACATCGCCGTATCGAGCGACGGCTCGCCGGGCTCGCGGCCCAGGGTCCACTCCTCGCGGAGCATGGAACGCCGGGCGTGCCGGATCGCGTCGAGGCCGGCCGGATCGCTCGAAGCGATCGCGAAACAGAGGGTCGAGACCGAATCGGGGTCGGGCTTCGGGAGCGCGGAACCGACGGCGACAGCCGGGTAAGCCGATTCCTCGCCGATCATCTGAAGCCGGATCTCGCAGCTCATGGCGGGAAAGATTGCGAGCCCCGTGCCGAAGGACAGGTTTGCCAATAAGCACCGTGTTCACAGGGTTTGCGAGGGGCGTGAAATCAGGCGGCGCGAGAGAGGCCACGGGAAAGCTGTCACCGAACGTAACAGCGGTGTGGTCTGATCAGGAAGGCTGCAGCTTTCGCAGCTCCTCGACGGCACGATTGGCCCTCTCCACGAGCTCGGCGATCTTCTGCCGGCACCAGGCCGCCTGAGACGTCAGCGCAAACCAGCGGACCTCGTTGGCCGTGAACGTCGGGTCCTCCATCGAGGGCTCTTCCCATTCCAGACCGCGCGTGCGCTCCTCGCGAATCATCGCGCGCCGCGCGTAGCGCAGCGCTTCCAGGTCCTCCGGCGCGGAGGCGCGGAGCTTGAAGCGCAGCATGACTCGCCGCGACGGGTCGTATCGCAGGGCCAAGCTGTCGCCGCCCGAGGGCTGCCGCTCGGTCGACTCCACGAACTCGATGGAAGCGGCCTTCAAGATGCGGCAATTATACGGCGGTCCCCTAAGTCCTTTGGGAAGCGGCACGTACGCAGGAATCGGGAGATAATGCACGCCGCTTTTCTCCGGCCCGAGAGGCCGGACGGAGGTTCGGCCGCACCATGAACACGAAGACGCCCATCACCGTCGCCTACGGCGACGGCATCGGACCCGAAATCATGACCGCGACGCTCTCGATCCTCGAGGCCGCCGGAGCGCGTCTCGCTGCCGAAGTGATCGAGATCGGCGAGAAGGTGTACCAGCGCGGGAACAGCGCCGGCATCGAGGCCTCCTCCTGGGAGTCGCTGCGCCGGACGAAGGTGTTCCTGAAGGCGCCGATCACGACGCCCCAGGGCGGCGGCTTCAAGAGCCTGAACGTCACGACGCGAAAGACGCTCGGCCTCTACGCCAACGTGCGCCCGTGCGTCTCTTACCACCCGTTCGTCGCCACCAAGCATCCCGTCATGGACCTCGTCATCGTGCGCGAGAACGAAGAAGACCTCTACGCGGGCATCGAATATCGGCTGACCGACGACGTCTATCAGTGCCTGAAGCTCATCACGCGCCCCGGCTCCGAAAAGATCGTTCGACACGCCTTCGAGTACGCGCGGGCGAACGGCCGCAAGAAGGTCACCTGCTTCACGAAGGACAACATCATGAAGCTGACCGACGGCCTCTTTCACCGCGTCTTCGACGAGATCGGCGCGCAGTACCCCGACCTCGAGAAGGAGCACTGGATCGTGGACATCGGCGCGGCCAAGCTCGCCGACACGCCCGAGGTCTTCGACGTCATCGTGATGCCGAACCTCTACGGCGACATCCTCTCGGACGTCGCGGCGCAGATTGCCGGGTCGGTGGGGCTCGCGGGATCGGCCAACATCGGCGTCGCGTGCGCGATGTTCGAGGCGATCCACGGCTCGGCGCCGCGGCGGGCCGGGCAGAACGTGGCGAACCCGTCCGGGCTGCTGCTCGGCGCCGTGATGATGCTCGTGCACATCGGACAGAGGGACGTCGCCGAGAAGGTGCACAACGCGTGGTTGCGCACGATCGAGGACGGCGTCCACACGTACGACGTCTTCGAGGAGGGGGTCAGCCGGCAGAAGGTCGGGACGCGCGAGTTCGCCGCGGCGGTGGTCGAGCGGCTCGGTCGGCAGCCGGAGACGCTGAAGGTCGTCCGCTACGCGGAAGCGCCGTCGCGTCCGGCGGCTCCGCCGGCCGCGCCCCCGCGCCGAGCGACTCGTCGCGAGACGGTCGGGGTGGACGTGTACGTGTCGTGGAAGAGCCCCGACAGCGACGCGCTCGCCGCGAAGCTCGCGCCGCTCGCCGCGCCGGGCTTCAAGCTGACGATGATGACGAGCCGCGGCGTGAAGGTGTGGCCGGACGGCGCGCCGGAGACGATGCGCGTCGACGAATGCCGCTGCCGCTTCCTGTCGCTGGACGGCGCCGTCGCGCCGGGCCGGATCGTCGAGCTCCTCGGCCGCATCGCCGGCGGCGGGCTCGAGTTCGTCAAGACGGAGAACCTGCAGACCTTCGACGGGGACAAGGGGTTCTCGATGGGACAGGGAGAATGAGAAGAGTTTTCAGCTATCAGTTGTCAGTTCCGGACTGAAAACCGATAACTGATAACTGATAACTACTCCCCGATATCCTCGTTCCACAGGTCCGGACGCGCGGCGATGAAGTCGCGCATCATCGCGATGCACTCGGGCGACGCGACGTCGACGACGCGCACGCCGGCCCCGCGCAGCCAGTCGAGCCCGCCCGCGAAATTCACGGAATCGCCAACCACGAGGGTTCCGATGCGGAACTGGCGCACGAGGCCGCTGCAGTACCAGCACGGCGCGAGCGTCGTCGCGAGGACCTTGTCGCCGTAGCCCCGCTGCCGCCCCGCCTTGCGGAAGGCGTCGGTCTCCCCGTGGATGGAGGGATCGCCCTCCTGCACGCGCCGGTTGCGCCCGCGCCCGAGGAGACGGCCCTGCGCGTCGAAGAGCGCGGCGCCGACCGGCACGCCGCCCTCGGCGAGACCGGTCCGCGCCTCCTCGAGGGCCACGGCGAGCATCGCGCGCGGGTCCATGCGGCGCCTACTTCGCCGGCGGCGCCAGGCGCCCGTACTTCGAGAGCGCGGCGCGTAGACGGTCGTGCGGCAGGCCGTCGGCGCGGTTCCCGTTGATGCCGGTCATCGTGTCGGAAGCCACCATGGCGTTGACGATCGCTTCCTCGACCGCCTCGACGGTGCCTTCGAAGAGCGGGCCCATGTCGTCGTTGGGCACCATCGAGACGCTGACGGGCTTCTTGGATTCCCAGGCGCCCGGATTCGCCGTCGAGAAGGCGATGAAGATGTCGCCCGAGCCGTTGCCGGAGGTCGAGCCCGTCCGCGCGAGACCCATCGTGGCGCGCCGCGCGATCCGCTTGAGCTGGTGCGGAAGCAGCGGCGCGTCCGTCGCGACGACGATGATGATGGAGCCGGTGTCCTCGCCGTAAACCGTGCCGGGAATCTCGCGGCCGACGGGGACGCCCGCCACCGTCAGCTGCGACCGCCGCCCGCAGTTGCACTGCACGAGCACGCCGACCGTGTAGCCGCCGGCCTTCGCGGACAACTTGCGCGAGCTCGTGCCGATCCCGCCCTTGAACTCGTAGCAGATCATCCCGGTCCCGCCGCCGACGCTTCCCTCGGCGACGCGTCCGGTCGAAGCCGAACCGAGCGCCTGGAAGACGTGCTCGGGCTTCACGTGAAAGCCGTTGATGTCGTTCAGGAAGCCGTCCCACGTCTCCGCGACGACGGGCAGCGACCACCAGTAGCCCGAGGCGTCCGCCTTTCCGTGCTGGACGCGCCAGGCGATCGCGGCGTCGCGCACGACGCCGACGCTGTGCGTGTTGGTCAGGAGGATCGGGCCTTCGAGGAAGCCCGACTCCTCGACCCACGTCGTTCCGGTCATCTCGCCGTTGCCGTTCTGCGAGAACCATCCGGCGAAGACGGCGTCGTCGCCGGACGCCTTGCCGCGCGGCAGGATCGCCGTCACGCCCGTGCGCACCGGGCCGCTGCCGACGACGAGCTTTCCGTTGCCGGAGACGAGCGTCGTGTGCCCGACCTCGACGCCCGGCACGTCGGTGATCGCGTCGTTGGCGCCCGGCGCGCCGTCGAACGGCACGCCGAGGTCCCGGGCGCGAGGCCGCGCGTCCGCGGCAACGAGCGCGGCCGGCGTTCCCGCGAGGAGCAGGACGAGGATGGGAGCCCGCAGCTTTTTCATCGTGAGCCTCCCGATGGCGTGCAGAATCTATCCGATGGCCATGGCGCGGAAGCCGATTCCCCCGGTCGCCGGCGCCGCGGCACTCCTCCTCGCCCTCGCGGCGATTTCCTGCGCCCGCGGCTACCGCGGTCCGGTCTCAGACCACTTCGACGGGACGCGGTTCCACGCGATCGACCCGGTCCCCTCGGGATTCGGCCGGTGGATCCACCGCGTCTTCTCCCGGCAGCAGCGCCCGTGGCGCGATTTCACCGAGACGCCCCCGGGCGAGAAGCCGCCCGCGTTTGTCCGTGGCGGGCGAATGCGCGTGACGCTCGTGAACCACGCGACGCTCCTGCTGCAGATGGACGGCGTCAACGTCCTGACCGATCCCACGTGGGCGAAGCGCGCCGACCCGGTGCTCGGCCCGCGGCGCCGCCGTCCGCCCGGCCTGCGCTTCGAGGATTTGCCGCGGATCGACGCCGTGCTCGTGAGCCACGACCACCACGACCACATGGACCTGCCGACGCTGCGGCGACTCGACGCCGCGTTTCATCCGGCCGTCCTCACCGGCCTCGGCAACGCCGCGTACCTCGCCCGGCACGGCGTCGCCGGCGGCCGGGACCTCGACTGGTGGCAGTCGGCGGAGATCGCGCCCGGTGTCCGCGTGACGGCGGTTCCGGCGCGCCACTCGTCGCGGCGCGGGCTCTTCGACGGAAATCGGACGCTCTGGTGCGGGTTCGTCGTCCAGGGCCCTTCGGGCGCCGCCTACTTCGCGGGCGACACCGGATACGGCTCGCACTTCGCGAAGATCGCCGCGGCCTTCCCCGCCCTGCGCCTCGCGCTGCTGCCGATCGGCGGGTTCGTTCCCGCCTGGTACATGGCGCCGGTGCACATGGGACCGGACGACGCCGTGCGCGCCTGCCGGGACCTGCGTGCCGGCGCATGCGTTCCGATGCACTTCGGAACGTTTCCCGTGTCCGACGACGCCGAGAGCGAGCCGGCCGATGACCTGCGCGCCGCGCTCGCGGGCGCCTCCGGAGACCCTCCTCCGTTCACGATCCTCGACAACGGGCAGTCCCTCGATGTGCCGGCGTCGCCCGCGAAGCCCTAGATCAGAAGTTCTGCAGGGCCTCGACGGGTGCGTAGGCGTCCGTCAGCTCCGGCGTCCCCTCCGGCGGATCCGGACTGTGGAGCATCGCGTTCGCGAAGTCGGCCAGCTGCGGCAGACGCCACTCCCGCCCGAGCTTCGCCGCGCGCTCGCGGATGAGCTCGAGCGGGACCGGGTCGTTCGACATCGTCGCGAGGAGGAACACGTTGCCCTTCGGGCTGCGGCTGCCCGCGGCGATCTCGGGGCTCGAGACGTAGACCTGGCCGTACTGCCGGCGGATGGTCGCGTAGCTCGCCCAGAAGAGCTTCCCCTCGCGGCCCATGAGCGATCCGATGTAGTTGGCCACGAAGGCGCCGTCCGGCGCGGTCCGGCGGCGCACCGCCTCGAAGAACTCGCGCGTCGTCAGGTGGAACGGGACGCCCGTCGAGTTGAACGCGTCGAGGACCACGAGGTCGTAGAGCGGGCCGGGCCGCGAGAGGAATACGCGCCCGTCCTCGATCGTCGTCCGGACGCGCGGCCCCTCCGCGTAGAGGAAGAACTCCTTCGCGATGTCCCGGACCGCCGGGTCGATCTCGACCGACTCGATCGAGACGTCGGGCGCCGCGGCGGAGACCTCGCGGGGGAAGACGCCGCCGCCGAGGCCGATCATGCAGATCCTCCGGATGCCGGGCCGCACCGCGAACGGGAGGAAGAACGCCTGCTCGAAGTTCAGGACCGAACGGCCGGGATCGGCGATGTTGACGGCGCTCTGTCGCAGGTTGTCGAAGCGCAGGTAGCGCGTCGAGTCCATCTCCGTGACCGCGATGTGGTGGTAGGGCGTGTCCTTGCGCAGGAGCACTTTCTCGCCGCCGATGCTCGCGGGCGGTCCCTGCGTGAACCCGGCGAGGGCGCAGGCCAGCAGGGCGGTTCCCGAGGCGAGCGCGCTCGCGCGGCCGCCGACGAGGAGCAGCGCGCACACCGCGAGCGTTCCCGCGAGCCCGAGGAGCAGTACGTGCACCGGAAGGAGCGGGATGAGCACGAACGCGGTCCCGAGCGTCCCGACGATCGAGCCCGCCGTCGAGAGCGCCGAGTAGCCTCCGGCCACCGAGCCCGCGCGCTCGGCCCCGCGGATCGCGAGCCGCACGGCGAACGGCGAGACCATCCCCATCGCGAGCGACGGCGGCAGGAAGAGGATCAGCGCCGCGAGCAGCGCCGACCATCGCACGTCCCCGCCGGCGTCCCCGAGACGGCGCAGGAGCTCGGGCGCCCACACCACGGCGGGCAGCACGAGCGCGGCCGCCGCCGCCAGGATCACCGAGAGGAGGGCCGTCGTCGGCCGCCGGTCGGCGAGGCGTCCCCCGACGGCGTAGCCCACCGCCAGCGCGACGAGAAAGGTCGTGATGAGCCCGCCCCACACGTAGACGGAAGAACCATAGGTCGGGGCGAGGACGCGCGAGCCCAGGATCTCGAGCGACATGAGCACCGCGCCCGACAGCGCCACGACGGTCTTCAGCCGCCAACTGTTCATGAAAGTCGCAGTCCGCCCGTTCGGGAGTGGCTTTGCGTGCGGCAAGAATAGCAGGAAAGGTAGACTTCCGCCGATCCTTCGACCCGGGAGGCCGACATGTCATCCGCCATCGAAAGCGGCGCCGCGACCTCGACCGGCTCCCGCGAGCCGCAGCGACTCCGCAACTACGTCGGGGGGCGCTGGACGCCGTCGCGCGCCGCCGAATCCCTCGACGTCCACAATCCCGCCACCGGCGCGACCATCGCCCGCACGCCGCTCTCGACGTCCGAGGACCTCGCCGCGGCCGTGGAGGCCGCACAACGCGCCTTCCCCGCGTGGCGGGACACGCCGATCGTCGTGCGGTCGCGCGCGCTCTTCCGCTTCCGGAACCTCCTCGAGGAGCACGCCGAGGAGCTCGCGCGCATCGTGACGACCGAGCATGGCAAGACGCTCGAGGAATCCCGCGGCAGCGTGAGGCGCGGCATCGAGTGCGTCGAGGTCGCGTGCGGCGCGCCGTCGCTCACGATGGGCTACGGGCAGGAGAACATTTCCGCCGGAATCGACTGCCAGGTCATCCGACAGCCGCTCGGGGTTTGCGCCGCGATCGCACCGTTCAACTTCCCCGCGATGGTGCCGCTCTGGTTCCTCCCCTTCGCGGTCGCGACGGGCAACACCTTCATCGTGAAGCCCTCCGAGCAGGTGCCGCTCTCCCAGGCGCGGATCTTCGAGCTCCTCGAGCGCTGCGACTTGCCGCCGGGCGTCGTGAACCTCGTGAACGGCGGCCGCGAGGTCGTCGAGGCGATCTGCGATCACCCCGACATCCGCGCCGTGTCCTTCGTCGGCTCGACGCCCGTGGCGCGCGCCGTGTATCAGCGCGCGACCCACGCGGGCAAGCGCGTCCAGGCGCTCGGCGGCGCGAAGAACTTCGTCGTCGTGATGCCGGATGCGGATCTGGACCGCGCGATCCCGATCATCACCGAGTCCTTCTACGGCTGCGCCGGCGAGCGCTGCCTCGCCGGAAGCGTGCTCGTGCCCGTCGGCGACGCGCACCGCGTGGCGCGGGACCGTATCGTCGAGTCGGCGCGGTCGCTCAAGGTCGGCGACGGCGTCGAGCCGGGGATCACGATGGGCCCCGTCATCAGCGCGAAACATCGCGAGCGCGTGACGGGCTACATCGACCGCGGGGTTTCCGAGGGCGCAGAGCTGCTGCTGGACGGCCGGCCGACCCGCGTGCCGGGACGCGAGCACGGCTACTTCGTCGGCCCGACCGTCTTCGACCGCGTGTCTCCCAAGATGACGATCGGCCGCGAGGAGATCTTCGGGCCCGTCGCGTCGATCACGCCGGTCAAGACGCTCGAGGAGGCGATCGACGTCATGCACGCCCACCCGAACGCCAACGCGACGTCCATCTTCACGTCGAGCGGCAAGGCGGCCCGCGAGTTCGCGCGGCTCGCGTCGGCCTCGATGGTCGGCGTCAACATCGGCGTCGCGGCGCCGATGGCGCCCTTCCCGTTCGGCGGCGCGAAGGACAGCTTCTTCGGCGACCTGAAGGTGCACGGGAGGGATGCCTTCGAGTTCTACACGGATAAGAAGGTAGTCATATCGAGGTGGTTCTAGAAGAAGTCCCTGGTCCTTAGTCCGTAGTCTTGGTCGACGAAGGACAAAGGACTAGGGACTCGTTTACCGGAGGTCGAATGCCCCGAAAAGTTCTGGGCGGCTTGATTCAGTGCGCGACCCCCGTCTCCGATCCCTCTCTCCCGATCGAGAAGGTGAAGGAGGACGCGATCGCGCGCCACCTGCCGTTCATCGACGAGGCGGGGAAACGCGGCGTCCAGATCCTCGGCCTCCAGGAAGTCTTCAACGGCCCGTACTTCTGTCCCTCGCAGGACCCGCGCTGGTACGACATGGCGGAGCCGGTGCCCGGGCCGACCACGGAACGGATGGCCGAGTACGCGAAGAAATATCGGATGGCGATGGTCGTTCCGGTCTACGAGCGCGAGCAGGCCGGCGTGTACTACAACACCGCGGCGGTCTACGACGCCGACGGGGCCTATCTCGGCAAGTACCGCAAGAACCACATCCCGCACACGGCCGGCTTCTGGGAGAAGTACTTCTTCAAGCCGGGCAACCTCGGCTACCCCGTTTTCCAGACGCGCTACGCGAAGGTCGGCGTCTACATCTGCTACGACCGCCACTTCCCGGAGGGCGCGCGCCTGCTCGGCCTGAACGGCGCCGAGATCGTCTTCAACCCGTCGGCGACGGTCGCGGGGCTCTCGCAATATCTCTGGAAGCTCGAGCAGCCGGCGCACGCCGTGGCGAACGGCTACTTCATGGCGTGCTCGAACCGCGTCGGCGCGGAAGCGCCGTGGAACATCGGCCGCTTCTACGGCTCGTCGTATTTCGTGGATCCGCGCGGCAATTTCCTCGCGCAGGGTTCGGAGGACAAGGACGAGCTCGTCACGGCGGAGATGGATCTCGACATGATCGAGGACGTGCGCCGCGTGTGGCAGTTCTTCCGCGACCGCCGCCCCGAGACCTACCGCGACATGGCGGAGCTGCTTCCGTGAGGACGCTCGTCCGCGGCGGAACGGTCGTCACGGCGGCCGACATCTACCGCGGAGACGTCCTCGTCGTGGACGAGAAGATCGCCGCCGTCGGCACGAGCCTCGACGGGCCCGCCGACAGGACGCTCGACGCGTCCGGCAAGTACGTGATCCCGGGCGGCATCGACGTCCACACGCACCTCGACATGCCGTTCGGCGGCACGACGTCGGCCGACGATTTCGCCTCGGGCACGATCGCGGCGGCCCACGGCGGCACGACGTCGATCGTGGACTTCGCGATCCAATACAAGGGCCAATCGCTGCGGGAGGCACGGGACGCCTGGATGAAGAAGGCCGACGGCAAGGCCGCCATCGACTACGGCTTCCACATGATCATCACGGACCTTCCCGACGCCGTCGAGCGCGAGATGGACGCGATGGTCGCCGAGGGCATCACGTCCTTCAAGCTCTTCATGGCGTACCGCGGCGTGCTGATGCTCGACGACGGCTCGATCTTCCGCGCGCTGCTGCGCACGGCCCGCAACGGCGGAACGATCTGCATGCACGCCGAGAACGGCGACGTCATCGACGTGCTCGTGAAGCGCGCGCTCGCCGAGGGGAAGACCGAGCCGAAGTACCACGCGCTGACGCGCCCGCCGCGCGCCGAGGCCGAGGCGACGCACCGCGCGATCGCGCTCGCCGAGATGGCCGGCGTGCCTCTCTACGTCGTCCATCTCTCGGCCGCCGAGGCGCTCGAGCAGGTCACGCTCGCGCGCGACCGCGGGCTGCCCGCCTACGCCGAGACCTGCCCGCAGTATCTCTTCCTCTCCTACGCCAACTACGAGGAGCCCGGCTTCGAGGGCGCCAAGTACGTCATGTCGCCGCCGCTGCGCGCGAAGGGAAACGAGGAGAAGCTCTGGCGCGGGCTCGCGGGGAACGACCTGCAGGCCGTCTCGACCGACCACTGCCCCTTCTGCATGAAGGAGCAGAAGGAGCTCGGCCGCGGCGATTTCTCCAAGATCCCCAACGGCGCGCCCGGCATCGAGACGCGGATGAGCCTGCTCTACGACGGCGGCGTGCGGACCGGCCGGATCCCGCTCAACCGATTCGTCGAGCTGACGTCGACGTCGCCGGCCAAGATCTTCGGCCTCTTCCCGAAGAAAGGGACGATCGCGCCGGGCTCCGACGCGGACCTCGTGATCTTCGACCCCGCGAAGAAGCACACGCTGTCGGCGAAGACGCATCACATGAAGGTCGACTACAACCCGTACGAAGGCCGAGAGGTCACGGGGAAGGCCGAGACAGTCCTGTCCCGTGGAAGAGTCATCATCGAGAACGGACAGTTCATCGGCAAGCCGGGTGCGGGGTCATTTCTGAAACGCCAGCCAAGGAGCACGTGATGAGCACGACGAAAACTCAGGCCCCGACCTCCGCGACGACCAAGGCCGTGCGCGAGAAGCACAAGGAGTACCTCTTCCCCGCCACGATCCAGTACTACCAGGAACCGGTCGTCCTGACCGAGGGCAAGGGCCTGCGCATCCGCGACGCCGACGGCAACGACTACCTCGACTTCTTCGGCGGCATCCTGACGGTCTCGATCGGGTACGCCGACGACCGCGTCAACGCGGCGATCGTCGCTCAGCTCGACCGCTTCGCGCACGTCTCGACGCTCTACCCGACGATTCCGGTCGTCGAGCTCGCGGAGCGGCTGGCGCGCCTCGCGCCGGGAAACCTGAAGCAGTCTTACTTCACCGCATCCGGCACCGAGGCCGACGAGACCGCCGTGATGATGGCGCAGCTTTCGACCGGAAACACCGAGATCATCGCCCTGCGCCACGGCTACTCCGGCCGCTCGATGCTCGCCCAGTCGCTGACGGCCCATTCGGCCTGGCGCGCGCTGCCGACGCAGGTCGCCGGCGTCAAGCACGCCGTCTCGCCGTACTGCTACCGCTGCCCCCTGCACCTGACCTATCCCTCCTGCGGCATCGCGTGCGCGAAGGACATCGAGGAGCTGATCCGCACGACGACGACCGGCCGCATCGCCGGATTCCTCGCGGAGCCGATCCAGGGCGTGGGCGGCTTCATCACGCCGCCGCCGGAGTACTTCGAGATCGCGGTCGGCATCGTGAAGAAGTACGGCGGGCTCTTCCTCTGCGACGAGGTCCAGACCGGCTTCGGGCGCACCGGCGGCAAGATGTGGGGCATCGAGCACTGGGGCGTGCAGCCCGACGTCATGACGATGGCGAAGGGCGTCGCCAACGGACTGCCGCTCGGCGTCACGATCGCGACGCCCGAGATCGCCGCGTCGCTGAAGGCGCTGACGATCTCGACCTTCGGCGGCAACCCCGTCTCCTGCGCCGCGGCCAACGCGACGATCCGCATCATCGAGGAGGAGGATCTGCCGGGCAACGCCGAGAAGATGGGGCGCCTCCTGCGCGCGGGACTCGAGGAGCTGCAGCACCGCTTTCCGCATTCGATCGGCGACGTGCGCGGAATGGGGCTGATGCAGGCGCTCGAGCTCGTCGAGGACGAGACCGCCGGCAATCGCACGCCCGACCGCGCGATGACCGGCCGCGTCTTCGAGGAGGCCAAGAAGCGCGGGCTCCTCATCGGCAAGGGCGGGCTCGAAGGGAACTCCTTCCGCATCGCGCCGGCGCTGACGGTCGGAAAGGCGGAGATCGACGAGGCGCTCGAAATTCTGCGGGAGTCGCTCGAGGCCGCGGGAGCGCGATGACCGGGGCGTAGAATGACCTCACTCCGACGCGCCCCATGAGCTCCGATCTCTCGACCGTCTTCACCGGGATTCACTTCGAGAATCCCTTCCTGCTCTCCTCGGCCCCGCCGACGGAATCGGAGTCGAACATCCTGCGCGCGTTCGAGGCGGGCTGGGGCGGCGTCGTCACGAAGACGATCGGCCTGCACCCGGTCGTCAACGTCAAAGGCCCCAAGACGAACTTCCTGCGCGCCGACGCGGACTCGCCGCACCTGTCGATGAAGAAGCGGCCGGGCGCCGCGCTTCACTCGTCCTGGAACTGGGAGCTCATCTCCGACAAACCGATCGACTGGTGGGTCGGACGCCTGTCGCGGATCAAGAAGGCGCACCCGACGAAGGCGCTCGTCGCCTCGATCATGGCCGGCTCGGGCTCCGACGAGGAGCTCCGGCACTGGCAGACGCTCGCGAAGGCCTGCCAGGACGAAGGCGTGGACGCGCTCGAGTTGAACCTTTCCTGCCCCCACATGGACCGCAAGGACATGGGCTCGAACATCGGCAAGGACCAGCAGCAGATCTCGATCGTGACGCACGTCGTGCGCGAGGTGGCGCGCGTCCCGATCTGGGCCAAGCTGACGCCGTCCACGACCGACATCGTCGTCGAGGCGCGCGGCGCGTTCCTCGGCGGCGCGGACGCCATCTCGTCGTCCAACACCTTCACGTCGCTCACGCTCATCGACCCCGAGACGCTCGAGTTCGAGATGAACGTCGAGGGCCTGACCTCGATGGGCGGCCTCGGAGGCCCGGCGATCCTCCCGCTCTCGCTCGCCAAGATGGCGCAGATGACGGCCGCTCTGCCGGACCGGAGCTTCTCGGGCATCGGCGGCATCTCGAATTTCGCGCACGCGCTCAACTATTTCCTCCTCGGCTGCGGCACCGTCCAGGTCTGCACCGCCGCGATGCTCGATCATGCCGTCGGCCCGAACGTGATCCGGGAGCTCCGGCAGGGCATGGCGCAGTTCCTCGAGAAAAACGCGCACCGCGGCTGGAAGACGCTCGACGACTTCCGCGGCCTGCGCCGCGACCGCGTCGTGGCGCATTCGCAGATCAAGCGGCCGGACGCCGCCGATTATCACGGCGGCTACGAAACGGAATCGGCAGGCTCGAAGTCCTCGTGAGGAGGCGCCGCCCCGCTCCCCGAACGCGCGTCGTCGGCCGCAACGTCCCGCGCAAGGAGGGAGCGGCGAAGGTCACGGGGCGCGCGCGGTACGTCGACGACCTCTCCTTTCCGGGAATGCTCTGGGGCCGCACCATCCGGTCGGAGATCCCCCGCGGGAGGATCCGCGAGGTCCGCCATTCGCTCGACGCGGGCTTCGTCGTCGCGGACCACCGCGACATTCCCGGCCGCAACGTCGTCGCGCTGATCGAGGAGGACCAGCCCTGCCTCGCGGAGCGCGAGATCCGGCACTTCGCCGAGCCGATCCTGCTCCTCGCGCACGCGGACCGCGACCGGCTCCTCGAGGCGCGCGTGGACGTCGCGTGCGACGCGGCGCAACCGGTCCTCGATCCCGAGAAATCGCCGAAGGCGTTCAAGGATTTCACGATCGGCAAGGGCGACCTGGAGCGCGGGTTCGCGGCGGCCGACGTCGTGGTCGAGGGCGAGTACCGGACCGGCCATCAGGAGCAGCTCTACATCGAGACCAACGGAGTCATCGCGGTGCCGGAAAACGGCGGCGTCACCGTCTACGGCTCGCTCCAGTGCCCGTACTACGTGCACCGCGCGCTCAAGATCCTCCTCGCGCTGCCCGACGAGAAGGTCCGCGTCGTTCAGACGGAGACCGGCGGCGCCTTCGGCGGCAAGGAGGAGTACCCCTCGATGATCGCCGGCCACGCGGCGCTCCTCGCGCTCAAGGCGAAGCGGCCCGTCAAGATCGTCTACGACCGCACGGAAGACATGGTCGCGACGACGAAGCGCCACCCGGCGATCATCCGGCACCGGACCGGCGCCGCGCGCGACGGCCGCCTCAAGGCGATCGACGTGGACATCCTCATGGACGGCGGCGCCTATGCCACGCTCTCGGCCGTCGTGCTCTCGCGCGCCGCGATCCACGCGGCAGGCCCGTACCGCTGCCCGAACGTGCGCGTGCGCGCCCGGTCCGTGATGACGAATACGCCGCCCAACGGCGCATTCCGGGGATTCGGCGCGCCGCAATCGCAGTTCGCCGCCGAGGTCCACATGGAGCGGATCGCCGAGGCGCTCGGCATGGACCCCGTTCGGCTGCGCGAGATCAACGCGCTGCGCCCCGGCGACGAGACGGCCACCGGACAGAAGCTCGGCGGCGACACGAGCGCGCTCGCGGTGCTCCGCGAGGCGGTGCGCCGGACCGATTTCCGCCGCAAGCGCCGCGCCTGGGCCGGGACGAACCGCGGGATCGGGCTGTCGCTCTTCTTCCACGGCTCCGGGTTCACCGGCTCGGGCGAAGTGAAGCTCGCCTCGAAGGCCGCGCTCGAGCTGACCGAGACCGGCGCGCGCATCCTCGCGGCCTCGACGGAGATGGGCCAGGGCACGCGCACGATGCACGCCCAGATCGTCGCGGAGACGCTCGGCATCCCCTACGCGCGCGTCGAGGTCGCGGACGCCGACACGGCGCGCGTCCCGGACAGCGGGCCCACGGTCGCCTCGCGCACGTGCATGGTCGTCGGAAAGATCCTGCAGGAGTGCGCCGAGGAGATGAAGGCGCGGCTCGGGAAGACGTCGCCGCGCGAGTATCTCCGCCGGCACGGCCCGCTCGTCGTCATGAAGGAGTACCGCCGGCCGCCCGGCATGCGCTGGAGCGACGAGACTTACCGCGGCGATGCCTACGGCGCGTACGGCTGGGGCTGCGACGTCGCCGAGGTCGAGCGCGATCCGGTCACGGGCGAGATCCGGCCGATCCGATTGACGGCGGTGCAGGAGTTCGGCCGCGCGATCCACCCGATCCTCGCGAAGGGCCAGATCGAGGGCGGCACGGCGCAGGCGATCGGCTGGGCGCTCCTGGAGGACGTCGCGATGCGCGACGGCCGCATGGCGAACGCGCAGCTCACGAACTATCTCGTGCCCACGACCGCCGACACGCCGGCGATCGACGCCGTCATCCTCGACAACCCGTACGCGCATGGCCCCTTCGGCGCGAAGGGCGTCGGCGAGCTGCCGATCGACGGGCCGGCGCCTGCGATCGTGAACGCGATCCGTCACCTGGGGTTCGACGCGCGCTCGATTCCGGCCACGCCGGAAAGACTCCTCGCGGCGGGTCCGAAACGATGAGGCTCACGGTCAACGGGCGGCGCCGGAATGTCGCGGCTCCGCCGATGAAGCGCCTCCTCGACGTGCTGCGCGAGGAGTGCGGCCTCCAGGGCACCAAGGAGGGCTGCGGCGAGGGAGAGTGCGGCGCGTGCACGGTGCTCCTCGACGGCGCGCCCGTCGTCTCCTGCCTCGTCCCGTTCGCGCAAGCGCGCGGCGCGCGCGTCACCACGATCGAGGGACTGCGGGGACAGGCGGCGCTCCAGGAAGCGTTCGTGACCGAGGGCGGCGCCCAGTGCGGCATCTGCACGCCCGGGATGATCCTGGCCGCCGCGGCGCTGCCGACGAAGGCGACGATGGAGGACATCCGGTTCGGGCTCGCGGGGAACCTGTGCCGGTGCACGGGGTATGAAGGGATTTATAGGGCGATCAAAGCGGTCACGACAACAGAGTAAACGAGAAGGAGTCCTCTAGTCCTTGGTCCCTAGTCGGAAGCATGGCGAGGCGCCGAAGAATCAGATCGCCTTCGAAGACGTTGACGCCTGGAAGGCTCGCCAGGCAACTGGTGGGCCTCGTCTACGACGCAGCAGCAGGCCGGGACCTGTCAAGAGATCTGGAACTCAAGCGCCAGATGCTCTCTTCCGCAGTTTCCGCGATGGCCAACATCGCAGAGGGTTTCGATTCTGGATCCGACCGGGAGTTCGCCCGATTTCTGAGAATTTCTCACAACGCTCCGCGAGCGAGCTCCAGTCGCACCTCTACGTCGCCTCGGATCGGAGATATGTCGAACCGCAGGCATTCCATCGCATCTATTCGGACAGCGAACGACGTCAAGAAGCTCGTCGGCGGCTTCATAAAGCACCTTCAGGCGCCCCGGCCCGGACTAAGGACTAGGGACTAGGGACCGACCTCGGATGCGCACAGCAACCTCTTCTCTCACGATGCTCGAACCGAAGTCCCTTGCCGAAGCCCTCCGCATTCTTCGCGACGAAGGCCCGCTCACGCCGCTCGCCGGCTGCACCGACGTCTACGTGAACCTGAATTTCGGGACGCTCCCGAACCGACGCTTCATGAACATCTGGCCGCTCGACGCGCTGCGCGGCATCCGCCGGCGCGGCAAGACTCTCTCGATCGGCGCGCTGACGACGTACACGGAGTTGCAGCGCTCGCCGCTCGTGCGCCGGCACGTCCCCATGCTCGCCGCCGCGGCGCGCGAGGTGGGCGGCGTCCAGATCCAGAATCGCGGCACGATCGGCGGCAACGTCGTCAACGCCTCGCCGGCCGGAGACACGCTGCCGGTGCTCGCCGCGGCCGAGGCCACGCTCGTGCTCGGGAGCGCGGACGGGAAGCGCCGCATCCCGTTCGACGCCTTCTATACCGGCTATCGGAAGAGCCTGATGCGTCCCGACGAGCTCCTCGTCGCGGTCGAGATCCCGCCGATCCGCGGAAGCCAGCTCTTCCGCAAGGTCGGGACGCGCGCCGCGCAGGCCATTTCGAAGGTCGTGATGGCCGCGGTCCTCGGCCCCTCGGTGCGCGTCGCGGTCGGGAGTGTCGGACCGACGGTGGTCCGCGCGAGACGCACGGAGAATCTGCTCGCCTCCGGCGCCCCGATCGCAGAGGCCCGTCGCGCGCTCCTCGAGGAGATCGCGCCGATCGACGACCTCCGCTCGACGGCGGAGTACCGGCGCCATGTGTGCGGCAACCTGCTCGAGCACTTCTGGCGAGAGGCGCGCGCGTGAAGACGACGCTCTCGGGGGAGGCCCTGTCCCCGATCCTCGAGAACCTGCGGAAGGCCAACGCCGCCTTCGCCGCGCGTTATCCCGGCGAGTCGCTCCGGCGGCAGCCCGTCCACACGGTCTACGGCGGCGCTCAGGTCTTCAAGTCCGACACGGCGACGCGCCTCGGCGCGCTCGCGCTGCGGGCGCTCGAGGAGTACGCGCCGGATGCCCGTGCCTTCGCGGCCGCGGCGGGGCTTCCCGGCGCGCTCGCGCCGCGAATCCATGCGCGTGTCGTCGAGAAGCTCCGGCGCGAGCCCGTCGAAGACTTCCGGATCGACTTCGAAGACGGCTACGGCAATCGGCCCGACGCCGAGGAAGACGGGCACGCCGCCGCCGCGGCGGGCGAGGTCGCGGCCGGCCTCGCCGCCGGGACGCTTCCCCCCGCGATCGGCATCCGCATCAAGCCGTTCACCGAGGAGCTCAAACGCCGGAGCCTCCGCACACTCGACCTCTTTCTCACCGAGCTTCTCGAGCACGCCGGGCGGCTGCCCGACAACTTCGTCGTCACGCTGCCCAAGGTCACCGTGCCCGAGCAGGTCTGGGCGCTCGCCGACGTCTTCGACCGCTTCGAACGGCGGCGGAAGCTCGGGCCGGGAGCGCTCCGCCTCGAGATCATGGTCGAGACGCCGCAGGCGATCCTCGGCGAGCGCGGCGAGGCCGCCCTGCTCCGGCTGGTCGAGGCGGGACGGGGCCGCTGCGAGGCGGCGCACTTCGGAACGTACGACTACACCGCCTCGCTCCAGATCACCGCGGCGCATCAGCACATGGCGCACCCGGCCTGCGACTTCGCGAAGCACGCGATGCAGGTCGCGCTCGCGGGAACCGGCGTCTGGCTTTCCGACGGCGCGACGAACGTCCTCCCGGTCCCCATCCACCGTGCGGCGAAGGGATCGAAGCTGACGGGAGCCCAGGTGCGGGAGAACCGCGATGCCGTGCACGCCGCCTGGCGGCTCCATGCGGGCCACGTGCGCCGCTCGCTCGAGGGCGCCTTCTACCAGGGCTGGGATCTGCATCCGGCGCAGCTCCCGACGCGATACGCCGCCGTCTTCGCCTTCTTCCTCGAGGGCCTCGACGCCGCCTCGGCGCGCCTCTCCAACTTCGTCGAGAAGGCCGGCCAGGCGACGCTCGTGGGCGAGATCTTCGACGACGCCGCCACCGGGCAGGGGCTCCTCAACTACTTTCTGCGCGCGCTCGGCTGCGGCGCGATCACCGAGCCGGAGGCCGTCGAGAAGAGCGGCCTGACGCTCGAGGAGCTGCGGAGCCGATCGTTCGTGAAGATCTTGAAGGGGCGGCGCAGAACCTGACGGCGGTCAGGCATCGAGGACGCGCGTCCCCGCCAGATGGTCGTGGATGCAGCGCCGATCCTTCCGGAAGACGAAGAGGCCGTCCGCCAGGCCGAAGATCCCGCCGAGGAAGGGCACGGTGCCGACGAGCCACGGAATGAGATAGCGCAGGACGAGGAGCTTGCCCAGCGGCGGCACGCCGCCCTGCAGGTCGACGATGCGCGTGCCGACGGCTCGCTTCCCGATCGTCTGTCCCTTCGCGGCAAGGAGCTGCGCGTTCAGGACCATCCAGACGGCAATCGTGAGACCGCCGTAGATCAGCTTGCGGTTCATCGCAGGTTCGTGCCCGGCGAGCGCATCCCGAAAGCCGCCGGTCAGGGCCATGATCGGAACGACGATCACGGCGAGAACCGCGAAGTCGATCAGCAGTCCGCCGAGCCGCCTGCCGGGGCTCGCGAGATGCCCGGGCTCGGCGTTCACATCTTCTCCCTCGTCACCGTCGCCTCGATCAGGCCGTAGGGCTCCTCGGTCGCGACGAAGACCGCATTCTCGTTCGGAAGGCCGAACGGCGCGAGATCCACGGGCAGGTGATGCAGGTTCGGCATCGTGAGCCGGATCTCGCGCACCTCGGCGTGGCGCTCGAGCACGGCCTCGCCCATCGCGTAGAGCGTGTGCTGCACCGAACGGCTGTCGTGCTCGGCGAACGTGTCGAGGAGGGTCTGGCGGATCCCCGCGCGCAGGGCGGAGAACGCGACGTCGGCCGCCGTGTAGGCCCAAACCGCCCGCAGCGCCGTCGCCAGGAGCCGGTCGTCCGTGTCGCGCAGTGTCGTGAACCGGTCGCGGGCGAACCCGGCGAAGCCCGAGCGCGAAGTCTTCAGGATCACGAGATCGTCGAGGCCGGCCTCGATCGCGTCCTCGCCTCCGCGTCCGGCGGTCGCGATCGCGAGCCGCGTCTCGCCGCCCGGACGGCGAAAGGCCGAGCCGTGCGGCCGGCCGCCCGTCTCCAGCTGCTCCCAGGCACGCTCGACGATCTCGACCCGCGCGCGCGCCACCGGCGCGTGGGTCGAGACGAAGTGCCCGGCGAGGTCGCGCGCGAAGACCTCGATCGGCCCGGGCGCGCGCCCGGCAGCGAGCGCGTACACCGTGTTCTTCATCGTGTCCGTCGGAAGAATGGCCGCGTTGTCGCCCGCGACGTGCGCGGCGCCGAACTCGCCCTCGAGCCGCACGGCGACCGTCAGGTCCTGGACCTCGTGCCGGTCTCCCCGGCGCGCCACCTGCACGAGCCGGATGCCGGACTTGCCGTAGGAGTTTGGGCCGAGCATCAGGAGAGATGGCGAAAGAGGGAAAGCCGCCTCCCGACTGAGGACTGTGGACTTGGGACTGAGGACTCGAGAGGCTCAAGTCTCGACCTGCCGATGCTGAGATTCTCTGGAGCGATCGTCACGTCAATCCTCAGTCCTCGGTCCTCGGTCCTCAGTCCTTCAGCTTCCCCGGTAGGTCGAGTATCCAAACGGCGAGAGCAGGAGCGGCACGTGATGATGGGGCGCGAGGTCCCGCACTTCGAACACGACCCGCACCTCGGGGTAGAAGGCCTTGACGTTCGCCGCGAGGAAGTAGGCGCCCGTGTCGAACGAGATGCGATAGACGCCTCGCGGCACCTGCGACTTCGAGGCGAGGAGACTCGCACGGCCGTCGCCATCGGTGGCGCTGCGCGCGATCTCCCGCCAGCCGCCGTCGTCGGAGCGGATCTCGAGCACGACCGGCACGCCGCCAGCCGGCTTGCCCCGGGACGTGTCGAGCACGTGCGTGGTGATTCCGCTCATTGTCCGAAAGCGCTTCCCAGCCGCAGTCGCGTGATCTTACGCTGCTCGGCCGCGGCGACGCGGTGCTCCATTTGCCGGTCGTTCGGGAGCCGCCGTTCGAGCTCCTCGAGCATCTCCGTCGCACTCTTTCCGGACGCGCAAATGAGGAACACGTGGCCGAATTTCGTCTCGTAGCGCCGGTTCCCCGCGGCGAGCGCCGCGAGGACTTCCGCCGGCGCCGAACGCGTCGCGACCTGCTCGCGCGCGGCGCGGCCCGTCGCCTTCGGGTCGCCGATCCGCGGATGGGCGCGGAACGCCTCGAGCCAGTCCTCGCGCGACAGCTCCTGCCAGACGCGCTCCGCGGTCTCGCGCAGATGCTCGAGGTCGCGGAACGGACGCTCCTCGGCCATCCGCCGCGCCCACGCCGTCGAGCCGCAGCAGGCGCGGAGCTCCGCCTCGGCCTCCTCCCGTCCGAGCCCGTTCAGGCGCTCGATCCCCGGCGTCACGCCGGCCCCCGCGACACCGTTCCGACGAGGCGCAGCCTCGCGACGCCGCCGTCCGGAAAGATGTTGAGGCGCGCGTGCGTCACGGGGCCGACTTCGCGGACCTCGCTCCGGAGCTCGCGCACGGCGTCGGGCTGCACGGGCGTGCGCGGCAGGATCTCGCGCCACGGCGCGGACGCGCTCGTGAGCTCCTCGATCGATGCGTCCGGCGCACGGACTCCCTCGACCGAGCATGCGCCGGGCGCGTTCCCCTTGAAGTGAGTCGTGTCGAGGACGATCTTCCGCACGACGCCCTCGTGCCCCAAGCGCACGATCGCCCAGTCGTGTCCGGGGCCGCGGCGCCGCCGCGTCTCCCATCCGTCCTTCATCCCACGGGGCGGGCCCGGAAAGACGAGGTGCTGCCGGTTGCCGAAGTGCATGTCGCTCGCCGCCACGACGAGCCCGCCGTTCTCCGCCGCCGCGAGGTCGATCTCCGATTCCGGCGCGAGGCGGTCCCAGTCGGGAACCGCGGCGCCGTAGAGTCGGAGCCGCGCCACACCGCCGTCGGGAAAGATGTGGAGCCGGGCGTGCGTCGCGCGGCGGCCGGCGAGCGCCGGGAAGGCGTTCTCGAAATCGGGCGTGAGCAGGATCTTCGGGAGGATCTCGAACCAGGCCGCGCGCTCGAGCTCCACGGCCGAGGCCTCCGCGGACGCCTCGCACGCTTCGATCGCGCAGGCCTCGGGCGCATTGCCGACGAAGTAACGGGTGTCCACGACGACGCCGCGGATGTCTCCCGGAAGTCCCAGGCGGACGACGCACCAGTCGTGGCCCGGCTCGCGCCGGCGCCGCGTTTCCCAGCCGTCCATCCATTTCCCGCGGTCCGTGTACTCGTCTTCCCGGAAGACCGGCCGCGACGTCTTGAGAAGGCTCTCCTTCGGCGCGAAGAACTCGTCGTTCGCCGCAATGGCCGCGCCGCCGACGCGCTCGGAGGCGAGGTCGATGAGATCGGCGAAGGCGGAGGGATCGAGGACGGTCGTCATCGCGCGAGCAGGATCTCCCCCCGCGGCGGCCCGACGAAACGTCCCATCTCGTAGATCTTCTCACCGCGAAGGAACGTCGCCTCGACGCGGCCGAAGAGCGTGCGGCCGGCGTAGGGCGTGAGCTTGTGGCGATGGTGGAGCGCCTCGGGGCGGACTTCGAAGGACTCTTCCGGGCGCCAGACGACGAAGTCCGCGTCGGCGCCGGGCGCGAGCGTCCCCTTCCGTCCCGCGAGGCCCGCGAGGCGCGCCGGCCCGGCGCCCATCCACTCGGCGAGCGACGCGACGTTCACACCGCGGCGTCGCGCCGCGCTCCAGACCGCCGGCAGGGCGAGCTCGAGCGACGAGATGCCGCCCCACGCCCGCGCGAAATCGCCGGACTCCCGGCGCTTGCCTTCCGGCGGCGAGGGCGAGTGATCGGAGACCACCATTCCGATCAGACCTTCGCCGAGCGCCTTCCAGAGCCGCTCGCGATTTTCCCGGCCGCGGATCGGCGGCGCGCACTTGAACTCGGTCGCGCCGGGCGGGATGGCTTCGGCGTCGAAGTAGAGATAGTGCGGGCAGGTTTCCGCGGTCAGCGGCAGCCCCTCGGCGCGCGCCCGCTCGAGCTGCGGCAGCGCGTCGGCGGCCGAGAGATGAACGACGTGGATCGGCGTCCGGAACTCGCCGCCCAGCCGGACGAGGAGCGCGATCGCGGACCCCTCCGCCGCCGGCGGCCGCGAAGCGAGGTACGCGCCGTAGTCTCGCGTTCCCGCCACGCACTCCCCGAGGCGCGCGCCATCCTCGGCGTGAACGAGGAGGACGCTGCCCGACTCGGCGAGCGACGGCAGGGCCGCTCGGAGGTCCGCCTCGCCGACCGCCGGGAACTCCTCGACGCCCGACGGCGCGAGGAAGCACTTGAATCCGTGGACGCCGCGGGCGGACATCGCGGAGATTTCGCCCGCGTTCCCGGGCACGACGCCGCCCCAGAAGCCGACGTCCACGGCGCACTGCCCGTCCGCCGCCGCGCGCTTCGCCTCGAGCGCCGCGACGCTCGTCGTCGGCGGAACGCTGTTCAACGGCATGTCGAAGATCGTCGTGACGCCGCCGGCCGCCGCCGCGCGCGTGGCGGACGCGAAGCCCTCCCAGTCGGCGCGCCCCGGCTCGTTGACGTGCACGTGCGTGTCCACGAGCCCGGGCATCACGACGGCGTCTCCAAAATCGAGGACCTCCGCGCCGGGCGCCAGGTCGTCCGGCTCGCCGACGGCGGCGATCCGCCCGCCGCGGATTCGCAGCGAAGCGGGCCGCTCCCCTCCGGGCACGATGACCCGGCGGCCGCGCACGAAGAATTCTCCGGAGCTCAAGGGCTGCCGCCATCTTAGACGCACGTCGGGCTAAACTCACGGCAAGTGGCCGACGCCATCCCCAACCAGAAGGCGCATCCGGACGGCCGCGTCGAGCTCCGGGACGTGGCGCGGATCGAGAAGAGCCCGCTCTACAACCCGGACCTCGCGCCGGTGCCGATCGCGCGCCGCGTCTGGACGACCTACAACTACGCGGCGCTCTGGATCTCGATGGCGCACTGCATCCCGACGTACATGCTCGCCTCGGGCCTGATGGCCGCGGGCATGAACTGGTGGCAGGCGCTCACGACGATTCTGCTCGGCAACTCGATCGTCCTCGTCCCGATCCTCCTCAACTCGCACCCCGGCACGCGGTACGGCATCCCCTTCCCCGTCTTCGCGCGCGCCTCCTACGGCACGATCGGATCGAACCTTCCGGCGCTCATGCGCGCGATCGTGGCGTGCGGATGGTTCGGGATCCAGGCGTGGATCGGCGGCGAGGCGCTCAACACGCTCTTCGCGGTGCTCGTCCCCGGATGGAAGACGCTCCTCGGCGCGGGCCTCTTCCAGGGCCACACGGCGACCGAGTGGCTCTCCTTCCTCGTCTTCTGGGGGATCAACGTCGCGATCATCTATCGCGGCATGGATCTCCTGCGGAAGGTCGAGAACTGGGCGGCGCCGTTCGTCCTCGTCATGACGGCGGCGCTCCTCGTCTGGGCGGTCGGCAAGGCGAACGGCTTCGGGCCGCTCCTCGCGCAGCCGGGCCGCTTCCGCACGTTCGCGGAGTTCTTCCCGGTCTTCGTTCCGTCGCTGACCGCGATGATCGGCTTCTGGGCGACGCTCTCGCTCAACATGCCGGACTTCACGCGCTTCGGAAAGAGCCAGCGCGAGCAGATTGTCGGGCAGGTCGTCGCGCTGCCGACGACGATGTCCGTCTTCGCCGCGATGGGGATCTTCATCACGAGCGCGACCGTCCTCATCTTCGGCAAGCCCATCTGGGACCCGATCCAGCTCGTCGGGCAGTTCAAGGCCCCGGTCGTCGTCGCGATCTCGATGTTCACGGCGGTCGTCGCGACGCTCGCGGTCAACATCGCGGCGAACGTCGTGTCGCCGGCCAACGACTTCGCCAACGCGTTCCCGCGCCGGATCTCGTTCAAGACCGGCGGCCTCCTGACCGGCGTGCTCGGAATCCTCATGCAGCCCTGGAAGCTGCTCGCGGACCCGTCGGGATACATCTTCGCGTGGCTGCTCGGATACTCGGGCGGGCTCGGTTCGATCGCCGGCGTGCTCATCGCCGACTACTGGCTCGTGCGCCGCACGCGCCTGCGCCTGGAGGACCTGTATCTGCCGACCGGCGTCTATCGTTATTCCGGCGGCTGGAACTTCCGCGCCGTCGTCGCGACACTCGCCGGCTGCGCGCTCGCCTGGGGCGGGCTCGTCGTGCCGTCGCTCAAGCCGCTCTACTCCTACGCCTGGTTCGTCGGCTTCTTCGCGTCGGGGATCCTGTACTGGGCCCTCGCGGCGCTCACGGCGCCGCGGCCGACCGAGACGGCGCTGTTCGCGCGGGAGGCCGGCCCGACTCAGTAATAGGGCTCCCAGATGCCGCGCGGATCCTTCGGGGGTTAGGATCGGACCGTGGCGAATTCGGGAGAGCGCGTCGCGATCGTGACCGGCGGGACGCGCGGCATCGGCCGTGCGGTCGTCGAGCGCCTCGCGGACGAGAAGACTACGCGGTCATCCTCTCGGGGCGCGACGTGAAGTTGGCCGAGAAGACCGCCGCGGCGCTGCGCGCGAAGGGCCACACGGCCGTGGGCGTCGCGGCCGACGCACGGCGCGAGGAAGACCAGCGGCGGCTCGTCGAGCGCGCGCGCTCCGAGTTCGGCCGGCTCGACGCGCTCGTGAACAACGCCGGCATCGGTTCCTTCGGCCGCGTGGACGAGATCTCGGCGGATGAGTTCCGCGACGTTCTCGAGACGAACCTCTTCGGCGCCTGGTACGCCATCCGCCACGCCGCGCCGCTCATGAAGGCGTCCGGCGGCGGCTTCATCGTCAACGTCGCTTCGCTCGCGTCGATCAACGCTTTCGCGGGCGGCGCCGCCTACAACGCGTCGAAGTTCGGCCTCCTCGGCCTCTCCGACGCCGCGATGCTCGACCTGCGCCACGACGGGATCCGCGTGGCGGTCGTCATGCCGGGCTCCGTCGCGACGGAGTTCGGCGACTCGCACCGCGGACGCGAGTCGTCCTGGATGCTTCGGAGCGAGGACGTTGCGGAAGCCGTCGCCGACCTTCTGCGCTTTCCGGACCGCGCGATCCCCTCCCGCATCGAGCTGCGCCCGAGCCGGCCGCCCCGCAAGTAGCACGATCCGGCCCCACGGGCTTCCCGGCTCGTAAACGCCTCCGCCTCCGCCCTCGTCCAATCGGCGGAGGTGACAAACATGCACGGCAAGAAGGCTTTCGGGTGGATGGCGGCGGCAGCGGTGGCGGGTTCCGTTCTGCTGGCTTCCCCGGCTTCGGCGGCTCCCGGACGGATCGCCCGGCGCAAGGAAAACCAGCAGGACCGGATCGCGCACGGCGTCAAGAGCGGCCAGCTCACGGCCGGCGAGACGGCGCGGATCGAGCGCAGGGAAGCCGGTTTGAACAAGGAGATTCACGGCATGCGCCAGGAAAACGGCGGCAAGCTCTCGCCCGCCGATCGCGCCCTCGTGAATCACCAGCAGAACCGGCTCTCGCGCCAGATCTACCGGCAGAAGCACGACATGCAGACGCAGGGCAACTGACCCAACGACCCTTCTGCGGAATCCTCCTTCGCGCCCGCGCCCCGCGCGGGCGCTTTCTTTTTGCGCCGCATAGAATCCGCCGGCGAATGTCTCTTCTCGCGATCGCGGCGGGCGTCGTCCTCCTCGTCATCGTGCTGTGGGACGCCTTCGAGACCATCGTCCTGCCGCGCCGCGCCTCGTTCCGTCTCCGGCTGACGAAGCTCTTCTACCGGTCGGTCTGGCCCCCGTTCGCCGCCGCCGGCCGGCGGATGAAGCCGGGCAACCCGCGCGAAAACTTCCTCTCGGTCTTCGGCCCGCTTTCGCTCATCGTTCTGCTCGCCGCGTGGGCAGTCTCCCTGGTCTTCGGCTTCGCGCTGCTCCAGTGGGGATTCGGGTCGCATCTCTCGTCGCCGAGCGGAATCCGCGGCTTCGGCGCCGACCTCTACATGAGCGGCACGACCTTCTTCACGCTCGGCCTGGGCGACGTCACGCCGACGACGACGGCGGCGCGAATTCTCACGACCGTCGAAGCGGGGATGGGGTTCGCCTTCCTCGCCATGGTGATCGGCTATCTGCCGGTGCTCTCGCAGGCGTTCTCGCGACGCGAGAGCGCCATCGCGCTCCTCGACGCGCGCGCCGGCTCGCCCCCGACGGCGGCGGAGCTGCTGCGCCGGCATGCGGCGGACGGCGGCTCCGAAGCCATGGGCGTACTTCTGAACGATTGGGAGCGCTGGTCGGCCGAGTTGCTCGAGAGCCACATTTCCTATCCGGTCCTCGCGTTCTACCGGTCGCAGCACGACAACCAGTCGTGGGTCGCCGGACTCACGACGATCCTCGACACGTGCGCTCTCGTCATCAGCGGCATCCAGGGCGTTCCCCCGCGGGCGGCGCGGCTCACGTTCGCGATGGCGCGGCACGCGCTGGCGGATCTCACGAGCGTCCTCGGCCTGAAGCCGCGCTCCGACGGTCCGGACCGTCTTCCCGGACCCGAGCTCGAGCGCCTGCACCGCGCCCTCGCGGCGAGCGGCGTGACCTGGGGGAGCGGCGCGGGCTGCGACGAGCGCCTCGGTTCGCTGCGGCGCCAGTACGAGCCGTATGCGCAGGCGCTGTCGGACCGGCTTCTCATGCCGCTGCCTCCGTGGCTGCCGCCCGAAGGCGCGAAGGACAACTGGGAGACGACGTCTTAGTGAAGGAGCGGTCGGCCTTCTACCTCGGCTTCTTCTTCGGCGGCCTCTGGTTCTTCCTCTGCTCGGGCCTGGGCGTCGTCTGGCTCCTCTTCCGCCCGGGAAATCGCCAGACGCTCTACGTCTACGGCCGCGTCTTCTGCCGCGGCGTCGTGAAGATGATGGGCTGGGACGTCGCCGTCGAGAACCGCGAACGCCTCGAGGATTTCCGCCCCTGCGTCATCGTGGCCAACCACCAGAGCTTCGCCGACGTCATCACATTCGGTTCGATCTTCCCGCGGCGCACGGTGTCGGCCGGCAAGCGCGAGATCGGAAAGATCCCCGTCTTCGGCTGGTTCTACCGTCTCTCGGGGAATCTGATCATCGACCGCGACCACGCCCGCACGGCGCTCCACTCGCTCGAACGCGCGGCGGAGACGATGCGGCAGGAGGGGCTCTCCGTCTGGTTCATGCCCGAGGGGCATCGCAACTCCGGCGCGCAGCTTCTCCCCTTCAAGAGCGGCGCTTTCCGCCTCGCGCTCGCGGCCGGCGTCCCGATCGTGCCCGTCGTGGCGGGGCCTCTCGCCGCGATCTGCGACATGAAGCGCCGGCGCGCCCGCCCCGGGACGCTCCCGGTACGCGTCCTCGCCCCCGTCGAGACGCGGGGGCTCGCCGCGAAGGACCTTCCGGAGATCGTCGCGCGCGTCCGCTCCGAGATGCAGCAGGCGATCGACGCGCTGCGCGGATAGGATGACCCGCTTGCCGGAAGACCGCTCGCTCGAGCTCTCGGGAGATGCGCTGCGGGATCTCGTCGCCGCCGCCACGGAGCGCCTCGTCGCGCACGTCGCCTCGCTCCCGAAACAGCCCGCGGCCGATACCGCGGGCGGAGCGGAGCTCGCGCGTTCGCTACGGACGGAGCTCCCCGAGACGGGGCGGCCGGCGGAGGAGCTCCTGGATCTCGTCTTCTCCCGCGTGATCCCGAAGAGCTTCAACACGGCCGGTCCGGGATACCTCGCCTACATCCCGGGCGGCGGCCTGCCCCACGCCGCCGTCGCCGACCTCATTTCCGGCATCACGAACCGCTACGTCGGGGTCTTCGCCGCCGCGCCGGGAGTCGCCGCGATCGAGGCGGACGTCGTCCGCTGGTTCTGCGCGATGGCCGGCCTCCCGCCCGACGCCGGGGGCGTGCTCACGAGCGGCGGCTCGCTCTCGAATTTTTCGGCGCTCGTCGCCGCGCGTCGGCGGCTCCTGCCCGAGAACTTCCTCGACGGCACGATCTACGTGTCGGATCAGGCGCACTACTCGGTCGCCAAAGCCGCGATGCTCGCCGGTTTCCCGGAGCGCAACGTCCGGAAGATCGCGACCGACGCCGCGTTCCGGATCCGGGCCGACGCGATCGGCGAGGCCATCGCGCGCGACCGCGCCGCCGGAAAGCGGCCCTTCCTGCTCGTCGGCAACGCCGGAACGACCAACACCGGCGCCGTGGACGACCTCGACGGCCTCGCCGGGATCGCGCGCCGCGAGGGCCTCTGGTATCACGTGGACGCCGCGTACGGCGGGTTCTTCGTCCTGACGAGCGCGGCCGGAGAGCGCTCGCCGGAATCGAGCGCGCCGACTCCATCGCGCTCGATCCGCACAAGGGCCTCTTTCTCCCCTACGGTACCGGCGCGCTCCTCGTGCGGGACGTGGCCGCCCTGCGCGCGGCGCATGCCGTCACCGCGGACTACATGCCGCCGATGCAGGACGACCCCGACTGCCCGGACTTCAGCCAGCTCTCGCCCGAGCTCTCGCGCGGCTGGCGCGGGCTGCGCGTGTGGCTCCCGATCTCGATGCACGGGGTCGGCCCCTTCCGCCGGAACCTCGACGAGAAGCTCGATCTCACGCGTCCGGGCGGCGGAAGAGCTCCGGAGGATTCCGGGAGTCGAGATCGTCGCCGAGCCGCAGCTCTCGATCGTCGCGTTCCGGCTGCGGCGTTCGGGGCTCGACGAGAAGGCCTTGACGGCGTTGAACCGCGACCTGCTCGCGCGGGTCAACGCGCGCGCCCGCGTCCACCTGACGAGTACGATGCTCGGGGATCGCTTCGCGATCCGCATCTGCGTGCTCTCCTTCCGCACGCACGCCGACCGGATGGGGAAGGCGATCCAGGATATCCGAGTCGCCGCTATATCAAGTTGATATAGCTTCTCGCGCGACTGCGGGGTGTATGCTCCCGGCCGCGTGCCTCTTTCGCAAGGAACGCAGCTCGGGCCCTACAAGATCCTGGGACCGCTCGGCGCGGGCGGCATGGGCGAAGTTTATCGGGCACGCGACACACGCCTCGACCGCGACGTCGCCATCAAGGTCCTGCCCGCGCACCTCTCCGCGGACGAGCCGCGCCGCCAGCGCTTCGAACGGGAGGCCCGAACCATCTCCCAGCTCTCCCATCCCCACATCTGCGCGCTCTACGACGTTGGCCGGCAGGACGGGATCGACTTTCTCGTCATGGAATACATCGAGGGGGAGACGCTGTCGCAGCGCCTCGCGAAGGGCGCTCTCCCCGCCGAATCGTATCTGCGCTACGGCATCGAGATCGCCGACGCCCTCGACCGTGCTCACCGGCAGGGGATCGTCCACAGGGACCTCAAGCCCGGCAACATCATGCTGACGAAGTCGGGGATCAAGCTTCTCGACTTCGGCCTGGCGAAGTTCACGGTGACACCGTCCGCCGCGAGTCTCTCGGCCCTGCCCACGGAGGCGGCCCGGCAATTGACCGACACGGGCCAGATCCTGGGGACCCTTCAGTACATGTCGCCCGAGCAGCTCGAGGGCAAGGAGGCGGACGCGCGAAGCGACCTCTTTGCTTTCGGCGCCGTGCTCTACGAGATGGCTACGGGTCAGAAGGCCTTTTCCGGAAAGAGCCAGGCCTCGCTGATCGCGGCGATCCTGAAGAACGAACCGCAGCCGATCTCGGCGGTGTCACCGCTGACGCCGCCTGCCCTCGACCGAGTCGTGCGCAGCTGCCTCGCCAAGGACCCCGACGACCGCTGGCAGACGGCCCACGACGTGATGCTGCAATTGCTGTGGATCGCCGAGGGCTCGCAGGCGGGGATCCCGGCTCCCGTCGCCGCGCGGCGAAGGGGACGCGAGCGGCTCGCGTGGGGTGTGGCGGCGGCGCTGACCCTCGCCGCCGGGCTTCTCACCGCGGCGTATTGGCGCTCGCGCGCGACCCCGTCTGTGTCGCTGCGCCTCTCGCTATTGCCGCCGGAAGGTAAGACGTTCTCCTTCGTCGGCGAAGACTACGGACAGGATGCTCCCGCTCCGGTCGCGATCTCTCCCGATGGCAGGCGGCTCGTCTTCGGCGCGCAGGATCTCGATACCGTTCGCCTGTACGTCCGCTCCCTCGACTCCTTCGAGGCGCAGCCTCTCGAAGGGACCGAGCAGGCCTGGTTCCCGTTCTGGTCGCCGGACGGAGCCTCGATCGGCTTCTTTCAGGAGTCGAAGCTGAAGAGAATTCGCGCGGGTGGCGGTCCGGCAGAAGTCATCGCCAGCGCGCCGAATGCGCGGGGCGGAAGCTGGGGCCCTGACGGAACGATTATTTTCGCGCCCAAAGGCGGGGGGGCGATCTTCCGCGTGTCCGAGAAGGGCGGAACACCGACGCCGGTCACGTTCCCGAGCGCGCAGGAGAGCATCCTCACCCATCGCTTCCCGTCCTTTCTTCCGGATGGACGACACTTCCTCTATCTCGCCTTCAAGACTCAGGAATCGGCGAAACTTCGCGACGAGGAACTCGGCATCCTCATCGGTTCGATCGACTCACGAGAAACGGTGGCCCTTCTGCCCGACCGGTCCAATGCCATTTACGCCCCACCGGGTTTCGTTCTCTTTCGGCGGAAAGAGACGCTCATGGCCCTGCCGTTCGACGCGAAAACGCTGAAAGCCTCGGGCGCGGCGGTCCCAGTGGCCGAGAAGATCGAGTTCGGAGCCTTACGGTCCATCGGGGTCTTCTCAGCATCTGCGACCGGCGTGCTCGCATATCGCATAGGCCCCGGTCCCCAGCCGGCGCAGCTTTCGTGGCTGGATCGATCCGGCAAGGCCGCCGGAGTTCCCGAAGTGCCCCCGGCGCTGGTCTGGAACGCGCGGCTGTCGCCCGACGGCAAGACGGCCGTGCTGGAAATCTTCGACGTGCAGACCGGCAGCACCGCCCCCTGGTCCTATGATCTCGTCCGGGGCGCCCGCGCGCGGCTGGCCCCGGACGGCGCACGCAATCCCGTTTTCTCTCCGGACGGCCGCCGTGTCGCAGTCGCTTGGCCAGGGTCCGCCGCATCGGGTCTATACGTCACCGACTCGAGCGGAGAGGGGAAGCCCGACTTGCTGCTGGAGTCGCCGCAGGACAAGGCCCCGCTCGACTGGTCCTCGGACGGCCGCTGGATTCTCTTCATGCAGACGGTTGGACAGGAGGGGCCCGGTCTGGGCAAGCCCGACCTGTGGTCTGGTCGGTCGCGGAGAGGAAGGCCTCGCCGTACCTGCAGAGCGAGTGGAAGACCCGCTTCGGCGTGTTCTCCCCCGACGGCCGCTGGGTCGCCTATGAGTCAGACGAGTCGGGGCATCCGGAAGTCTCGATCCGTCCCTTTCCGGGCCCGGGAAGCCGCACGCAGATCTCCAAAGGCGGCGGGGGGCTGCCGCGCTGGAGCCGTGACGGACGGGAGATCGTCTATCAGTGCTGCGGCGACAAATTGATGGCCGTCGAGGTCAAGACGCGGAACGGATTCGAAGCGGCAGAACCACGAGTCCTTATGACCCTTCCCACGGGCACGGAGGTCTGGGATATCACCTCCGACCACCAACGCGTCCTCGTCGCGGCACGTTCGACGAGCGTGCGGAACGCCGCGCCGCTCTCGATCGTCACGAACTGGATGGCGCGCCTCTCGCGCTGCGCGGCTATGATCCCCGCATGAGCCGAGCGGAAGGATTGCCGCATCTCCTTCTCCGGTGGCTGCGACGCGCCTTCGTTACACTCCTCGTTCTTCTGGCGATTTTCGTTCTGTACCGCGCCTGGGAAGCGAAACGCCGGCCGTTCCTGAAGGCCTGGCACCGCTTCGTGCCGCCCTCGGAGGTGCGGGCCGCCGATCTCACCGAGAGCTTCACGATCGAGGACTACCTGCGCCGCGAGGACCAGGTCTTCCGCGAAGTGGACGAGAACGTCGCGCAGCGCCTCGCGCCCGAGGACCGAACGCCGACCAACCGATATTTCGCCGAGAGCCTGACGAGCCCGCGGCGCTTCCCTCGGGACTGGAACCGGACCTTCGAGATGGCGCCGGACGGCGGAGACGTCCGCGGCGGCGCGCTTCTGCTGCACGGACTCACCGACGCGCCGTACAGCATGCGCCGGCTCGCCGAGGTCCTGAAGAGCGAAGGCATCTACTGCCTCGGCCTCCGCATGCCGGGACACGGCACCGTCCCGGGAGCGCTCACGAAGGCGGTCTGGGAGGACTGGAGCGCGGCGGCGCGGGTCGGCGTGCGGCACGTGCGACGCCGCATCGGCGAGGGAAAGCCGCTCTATCTCGTCGGCTACTCGAACGGCGGCGCGCTCTCGGTCAAGTACGCGCTCGACGCCGCCGAAGACGCGAGCCTCCCGCGCGTCGAACGGATCATCCTCATGTCGCCGATGATCGGCGTCACGCCGGCGGCGGGCCTCGCGAAGTACGTCGGCATCCTCGCCGTGATTCCGTATTTCGAGAAGGCGCGCTGGCTGGACGTCCTGCCCGAATACAACCCGTTCAAGTACAACTCGTTCCCGGTCAACGCGGGGCTCCAGACGTCGCGCCTGACCGAGGCGATCCAGGCGCAGATCGAACGGCTCGGAAAGGCCGGCGCCCTCGACAAGATGCCGCCGATCCTGGCGTTCCAGTCGCTGATCGATTCGACGATCGTCGCCGGCGCGGTCAAGGAACGCCTCTTCGACGCGCTGCCCGCCAACGGCAGCGAGCTCGTCCTCTTCGACGTGAACCATGGTTCCGCCGCGCGCGCGTTCATCGACCCCTCGGTCGGCGAGCTCATGGCCCGGCTCGCGTCGGGCGGGAATCGGCGTTACGCCCTGACGGTGATCGCCAACGCCGGTCCCGACACGCTCGACGTGGTGGAACGCTCGACGCCGGCCGGAAGCGCCTCGCCCGCCGTTCACCCGCTCCCGCTCGCGTGGCCCGCGCAGGTCTACTCCGTCGGCCACGTCGCGATCCCATTCCCCGCCGACGACTCGCTCTACGGCGGAACGCCCGACGCGGGACAGGGCGGCGGGATCCACCTCGGCGTCGTCGCGCCCCGGGGCGAGAAGGGAGTTCTCACGGTCTCCCCCGGCGACTTCCTCCGGATCTCGTGGAACCCGTTCTTCCCGTACGTCGAGGAGCGGGTGCGGCGCTGGATCGCCCGGTGATCCCCGGGCGCGGCGCGGGCGGGCGACGCCTGACCTTCGGGGCCGCGGCGCTCCTGACGCTCGCGGCCTGCAACGAGATCCCGGCCGTCGGGAAGAGCGTCGTGGCGCCGGCCGCGCCCCCGCCGACGGCCGTCGCGGCGGTTCCGACACCGGCGCCGATCGCGATTTCCGACATCCCCGCCGAGGCCGAGGCCTTTCAGGAGCTGCGCCGGCAGATGGCGGCGCATCTGTCGCCCGGCGCCGACGTCTCGGGCGCGGAGGCCGAGTTCGCGCGGATCGAGGCGCGCGCGGATCGCATCCTCCACGGCCACGCCCTGTCTTCCGAGGAGGAGGTCCAGCTCGTGGAGCTGCAGGACCTCGAGGTCGACCTGCGGGAAGCGGATGCCTCCGCCGCGAAGCTCGAGGCGGCGCTCACCGCCCGGGCGCGGCTGCTCGACGGAGACATCGAGCAGCTCCAGCGGGAGCGCGGCCGCTGGAGCGCGACGCTGCCGGCCGTTGCGGAGCACGAGGCGCCCGAAGCCATCCAGAAACGCGCCGCGGACATCCTCGAGACGATCGACGGGCTGAAGACGAATCTCAAGAGCCGCCGGGACGAGGCGCTGACGTCTCTCGACCGCGTCTCCCGCGTGCGGTCCGACCTCGCGGCGGCGCGCGCGCAAATGTCCGACCGGCGCTCCCAGGCGCAGCGGCGGATCTTCGAAATCTCGGAGGCCCCGATCTGGAAGACTCCGTGGGCGGGCCGCCGCATGGGCCGCGGGGCCGGGGAGCGTCTCGCCCGGGACTTCGCGCGTCTCTCCGCGTTCGCCGGGCAGCGCGGGCCGTTCGCCGGCGCGCGATTTCTGTTGCTGTTCGCGGCCAGCTTCGGCCTCATCCTCGCCGTGCGGGCCCCGGCCCGCGAGAGCGCCAAGGGAGATCCGCACGCGCGCGGATTCCTCCGCCTGATCGACCATCCGGTCGCCGCCGCCGCGCTGATCGCGCTCATGGCCCTCGTCTGGTGGACGCCATCCGCGGTCGCCCCGGTGCTCTTCTGGGACGCGCTCTGGGTCGCGCTGATCCTCACGACCGCGCTGCTCCTGAACCGCCTGTTCGGAAAAGCGATCTGGCGCAGCGTGGACGCCCTCGCGCTCGCGTCCTGCCTCGTGCCCCTCCGATACCTCTACGAGCAGGAGCCTCTCCTCGATCGCCTCGTTCTTCTCCTGCAGGTCGGCCTCGTCATCGCAGCCCTGGCCCTCGACTGGAAGAGCGGGCGCTGGCAGGGGATCTTCCGGGACAAGTGGCCGCGGCGCTTCGTGACCGCCGTCCTCGCGATCTCGATGGTGTCTCTCTCCGCGGCGTTCGTCCTGGCGATCCTCGGCTACGTCGGGACCGCGCACCTCCTGCGCACGGGCACTCTGGCCACGGACGGGCTCGGCATGATCTCGATCGGGCTCTATTCGCTTCTCTACGGAATTGCCGGGGCGCTGCTCGCGACGCGCGCCGGCCGCGCGCTCCGCCTCGTGCAGGCGCACGACGGAGCTATCCGGCAGTTCCTGCGGCGCGCGATCGGCGTCCTCATCGCGTTTGAATGGATCTCGTGGTCTCTCTTCTCCTTCGGGCTCCGGGAGCCCGTCGGTCGCGCGCTCCGAGCCGGGCTGCAGGCCACGCTGCAAGTCGGGTCGGCGACGGTATCGATCTCGGGCGTCCTCACGTTCGTCGCGGTGCTCGTCGCGACGTTCCTCGCGGCTTCCGCGGTGAAGTTCCTCCTCGAGGACGAGGTCCTTCCGCGATTCCGCCTCTCACGCGGCCTGCCCTTCACGATCACGACGACCACGCGGTACGCGATCCTCGTCGCCGGCATCTTCCTCGCGTTGAGCGCCGCGGGCATCAGCCTGTCGCGCTTCACCCTGCTCGCCGGTGCGCTCGGCGTCGGCCTCGGCTTCGGGCTGCAAAATCTCGTTTCCAACTTCGTCGCCGGTCTGATCCTCCTCTTCGAGAGGCCCATCCAGGTGGGCGACGTCGTGGACGTGGGATCGCTCGTCGGCACGGTCGAGCGCATCGGGATGCGCTCGTCCACGGTCCGAACCGCCGAGGGCGCCGAGGTGATCGTGCCCAACGGCGACCTGATCTCGAAGAGCTTCATCAACTGGACGCTTTCCGACCGGCGCCGGCGCGTCGAAGTCCGAGTGGGCGTCGCTTACGGCACGGACCCGGAGAAGGTGATCGCGCTCCTCCTGCAGGCCGCGAGCGACCATCCCGAGGCGCTCGCCGATCCGCCTCCCGCGGCTTACTTCATCGGGTTCGGCGACAGCTCGCTCGACTTCGTGCTGCACGTCTGGGCGGCGCGCTTCGAGCAGGCGCTCGCTCTCCAGAGCGCCATCCGGCGCGCCATCAATCGCGTCTTCACCGAGGCGGGGATCGAGATTCCTTTCCCGCAGCGCGACGTGAACCTGAAGGGGCCGGTTACGGTGTCCCCACCGGGGATTGGACAGCCCGACTGAGGACTGTGGACTCGGGACGTCCTCGGTCCTCAGTCCTCAGTCCTCGGTCCTCCGAGTCCTCAGTCCGTCATCTCACCCGATCGGCCGTCCCGGAGGCGGCTCGATCCGCCGCGCGCGCGGCTTGCGGGTCTCGGGCTTGTCGAGGAAGTCCGAGAGATCGCGCACCGCCTGGCGGACGTGCGCGGCGGCGGCCGGATCCGCGGGAGTCCGGGCGCGCAATTCCGAGCGCAACCGCTCGAGCCGCGCGAAGACGGCGGCGCGAACTTCCGGAGCCGCCTCCGGGCGCGCGGCGAGATCCATCATCGCGTCGAGCGTCTCGCGCTGCGCCACGCGGCGCAGGCCCGCGAGGCGCTCCGATCCGTCGGCGCGGGCGCCCCACGTCGACTGGACGAGACGGCCGAGCGCCGCGTCGAGCGTCAGCGCGTCCGGGCCGGACGCGAGCGACAGGCGTGCGGCGCGCTCGGGATCGAGGAGCGGATCGACGATGAGCGCCGCGAGCGTACGGGCGGCGGTCAGCCGGTCGAAGGCCGGCCCCGCCTCCGAGGCGAACCGCTCGCGGGTCGGCGGGCCCGCGGCCGCGGGCACGAGGGCCGCGAGGATGCGGTCGGGAATGTCGAGATTCTCGGGCTCGAGCGCCGCCAGCAGGAGATCCAGCGCCTCCTTCTGCTTCGCGGCGGGAACCCAGGCGACGGGCGTCTGCCCGTCTCCGGCGACGGCGCCGGTCTGGAACTGGCCGCCGACGAACTGCTGGGCCGCCTGGATGCCGAAGCGGTGATACAGGTAGGCAAGATTGAAGCGCTCCTGCAGCGAGGACACCCACTCGCCGTGCGAGAGCTGCCCGGCGCCGAAACGATCGAGGATCACGCGGCGCACCGCCTGTGTCGTCGCGAGCCATCGCACGGGATCCGGGCCCCAGTCGTACTCGGCCCACCGCGGATCGCTCTCGAGCGGATCGACGATCCCCTTCGCGTAGGCCGCGCGGATGATCGCGTCGAGGCGCGCCGGATCCTCCTCCGTCGTGTACGCCCAGGCGATCGCCAGGCGGTCGTAGGAGCCGATGTCCTTCGGGTATGCGTCGGAGAGATCGAGCGCGCCGTTGCGGACTTCGATGTGCGGCGCGAGGTAGTCCATGACCGAGCCCCAGCCGAAGGTCGTCGCGGCCCAGTTGTGCTCGAGGCCGAGCGTGTGGCCCACCTCGTGGGCCGAGAGATACGCGAGGCGCTCGAGCACGAGCGTCTCCTCCCCGGCGTCCGGATCGCCGGCCGCGAGGAACGCGAGGTCGGGCGCGTCACCGGCGAGGCAGGCGCGTCCGCGCTCCGGCGGCTGCAGATTGCGCCACATCCGCGCCGTGGTCCAGCGGCGGTGCGAGTCGATGCGCGCCACCCCGTGCAGGATCTCGCCGGTGCGCGGATCGACCTGGATGTCGCCGATCGACCAGGCGCGCTCCGCGCGATTGATCCATTCGATCCCGGAATAGCGCGCGTCGAGGAACGTGGCGCCTTCCGGCAGATCCTTCAACACGAAGGCGTTTCGGAACCCCGCCTCCTCGAACGCGTGGTTCCACCAGAGCGCCGCCTCGCGGATCGCCGTCCGCTCGGGCTCGGGAATCGCGCGGTCCAGGTAGTACACGATCGGCTGGACCGGCTCCGAGACGGCCGCCGACGGGTCCTTCTTCTGCAGGCGCCACCGCGTCGTCAGGTATTTCTCGATCGGCTCGGTGAAGCGGGCCGCGTGATCGACGCGGCGCACCGAGATGATCCCGACGCGCGGGTCGAAGGGCCGGGTCCGGAACCCCGGCTCCGGCATCTTCCAGAAGCTGTGGTGCGCGCGCAGGCTCATGGTGTGCCCGTCGGGAAGCACCGCGGCGACCGCCGGCGGCGGGTTGTCGCAGACGAAGGTCTGCACGGCCTCGATCTCGGTGTTGCGGGGGAAGGCGCCGGTGCGGTCGAAGTGAATCGCGGAGCGCGCGATGTCCTGCTTCCAGTCGCCGACGCGCGACGCCCGGAGGATCGGCAGGACTTCCGAGTCCGCGAGCAGGAACGCCGTCGCGTCCACGAGGACGCGGTCGCCTTCCTCGGCCTCGATCGGCATCGAGGCGCGCACCGAGATCGGGAACGACTCAACGACGGCGCGCGCCCGCTCCGGGTCGTCCGCGCCGCTCGTTTGCGTCGTCTGGAGCTGGACGAGGAGCACGCGCGGGCCGGACCGCTCGAAGCGGCAGACGCCGAGCGCGCCGAATTGCCCGCGGTCGAGAGAGGCCTCGAGAAGCCCCGCCCCGCCGGCGAGCCCCGCGCCGTAGAGAAACTCCTCGCCGAACCGCGAGATCTCGAGCAGGAACTGTCCCTTGCGGGCATCCCAGTAGTACGGCAGGAACCCGTCCTGCCGCGTCAGGCCGCGCGCGCGGTCGGCGATCGTCGCGCGCTCCGGCGGCGCGGGGGCCGCCGGCGTCGTCTGCGGCGCGGGATGAAGGAGCATCAGGAGGGCCAGGAGTGGCATCGTCACCTCGTTCTCGCTCGGCGTTGCGCGCGGGATCTTAGCGCGCCGGTCTTACTTCCCGCGAAACCGCGGGCGCCGGCCGGGCGTAGTTGGCGGCGTGACAAATCCCGCCCGACTCCTCTCGGTCAACGTCGCGGTCCCCGCGAGCTTTCACGTCCGCGGACGGCACGTCCGCACGGGAATCTTCAAGGAACCGGTGTCCGGCCGCGTCGCGCTGACACGGTTGACCCTCGCCGGGGACATCCAGGCGGACAAGCGATACCACGGCGGACCGGACCAGGCCGTCTACGTCTTCCCGTCCGAGCACTACGCCCACTTCCGCCGGGCGCTCGGCCGGCCCAACCTGTCTTTCGGCTTCTTCGGCGAGAACTTCACGACGGAGGGGCTGTCCGAGGAGGCCGTGCGCGTGGGCGACGTCTACCGGGTCGGGAGCGCGGTGGTGCAGGTCACCAAACCGCGGTCGCCCTGCTTCAAGATGGGGCGGAAGGCCGGCTCGCAGGCTTTCGTGGGAGCGCTGCTCGAGAGCCGCCGCCTGGGCTTCTACCTGCGGGTGCTCGAGGAAGGTGGCGTCGGGGCCGGCGACGCGATCGTGCGGATCTCGACGGACGCCGGCGCGCCGACGATCGCCGAGGACATCGAGCGGCGGTACTTCGGGCGGGCTTCGGCTGCGGCCGGGAGCGGAAGCTAGACCAGGACGTCGAGGCTCGCCCGGTCCGGGCGCGGGACCGCCGCGTACGCCGACCACGCGCGCGCGAGGCGCCGCACGCCCTCCTCCATCGGCTCGCGGTCGAGCACGTACGGCAGGCGCAGGTACTCCGCGAAGCCGCGGTCCGGCGAGGCGAGCGAGCCGGGCACGAACGCGACGCCGTGCCGCAGCGCGACCTGCGCGAACTCGTCGGCATTGCCGCGCGGCAGGCGCACCCAGAGCGAGAGGCCGCCTGCCGGCGGCGTCCACGTCCATTCGGGCAGATGCTTCCCGAGGAGCTTCGTGAGCCGGTCGTAGCGCTCGCGGATCTGCGCGCGCCGCATCTCGCGCACCTCGTCGGCCTTGCGCAGGAGGCGCACGGCGGCCAGCTGCGAGAGCACCGAGCCGCCGAGGTCCGCCATGATCCGCCGCCGCGCGATGCGCGACAGGACGGCCTCCGAGGCGCGGATCCAGCCGACGCGCAGGCCGCCCCAGAAGAGCTTCGAGAGCGATCCGACGGTCAGGATCGGCGCCGAAGGCTCGAAGGCCGCGAGCGGCGCCGGCGATTTTCCCGAGAGCGACAGGTCGGCGAGCGTGTTGTCCTCGACGATCGGCAGGCCCCGCTCGCGCGAGAGCAGCGCGATGGCGCGGCGCTGTCGCTCGGGCATCAGCGCGCCCGTCGGGTTCTGGTAGGTCGGCATCAGATAGAGCAGGCGCGGCGCGGTCTTCCGGACGATTTCCGCGAGCGCCTCGGGCCGAGGGCCGTCCTTCTCCACCGCGACGGGAGTCAGCCGCGCGCCCACGCTCGTGAAGATGTCGATCGCGCCGAGATAGGTCGGGTTCTCGAGCACGACGGCGTCGCCGCGGCGCAGGAAGGCCGCCGCCGCGAGCGCCACGGCCTGCTGCGCTCCGCACGTCACGAGAATCTGCTCCGCGGACGTCGGGAGCCCGCGCGACGAGAGGTACGTCGCGACCGAGCTCCGCAGCTCGGGAAGTCCCATCGGCATGTAGCCCGCGCCGCGCACGAGCTCCGCCAGCGCGCGCCGGTCGATCGCCGCGAGATCCGGGAGCAGGAAGTCCCCGCCGGGCAGATGCGCGGCGAGGAATTCGACCGTCCCGCCCGAGCCCTCGATCAGGCCGCGGTAGAGCGGATGTCCCCGGAAAGAGCCGGGCCCCTCCTCCGGCAGGCCCGGCGGAGCGGCGCTCCCGGACGCGACACGCGTGCCGCTGCCCTGCCGGCTCTCGAGCCACCCGTCCTCGCGGAGGAGCTCGTAGGCCGCGACGACCGTGGTCCGCGAGACGGAGAGGAGGCGCGCCATCACCCGCTCGGCCGGCAGCCGCTCGCCGGGACCGACCTCGCCGCGACGGATCGCGACGGTCAGGGCCGCGGCGAGGCGGCGGTAGGCGGGGCCTTCGCCCGCCGTCCAGTTGCCGAGAGCTCGCACGAACTCGAGGGGACCGCGCGCCGTCCGCCGCTCCCGGCCCCAGTCCATTTTCGGTGAAGTGGCTATTGAACGCCTCCTGGAGGAGACCGATTCTAGTGCCACATGAGACACGAGTCAAAATGGTATTGAAAAGAGGCATTTGAGGAGGACGCCATGCCCCTTCCCCGCTACGCCTACTTCCGCGGCCACATCGTTCCCTACTCCGAAGCTCGCGTCGGCGTTCTCACGCACGCGCTCAACTACGGCACGGCGTGCTTCGCGGGGGTCCGGGCCTACTGGAACGAGGAGGAGGAAGAGCTCTTCGTCTTCCGGCCGCGCGATCACTTCCGCCGCTTCCTCGATTCGACGCGGCTGCTCGGCATGGAGCTCCCCGACACCCCCGACACCTTCAGCGCGGCGCTCGTCGAGCTGATGCGGGCCGAGCTCCTCCGCGAGGACTGCTACGCACGTCCGCTCGCGTTCTACGCCGACGAGTCGGTGGGAGTCCGGCTCCACAATCTGAAGCCCGAGGTCTCGATGGTGACCTTCCCGTATGGCCGCTATCTCGACAACGACGACAACCTGCATCTGATGATCTCGTCGTGGCGGCGCGTGGACGACAACATGATCCCCGCACGCGGCAAGATCGCCGGCGCCTACGTCAACTCGGCGCTCGCCAAGAGCGACGCGCAGCGCGCCGGCTTCGACGACGCCATCCTGCTGACTCAGGCCGGGCACGTCTCGGAGAGCTCGGCCGCGAACGTGTTCCTCGTTCGCAACGGTGTGGTCATCACGCCGGGGATCACCGACGACGTTCTCGAGGGAATCACGCGGCGCACGGTCCTCGAGCTCGCCCAGAAGGAAATGGGGCTGTCGGTCGTCGAGCGATCCGTGGATCGCACGGAGATCTTCCTCGCCGACGAGATGTTCCTCTGCGGCACCGGCGTGCAGATCGGGGCGGTGACCCGGGTGGATCACCGCGCGATCGGCGCGGGCCGCATGGGCCCGGTCGTTACGGAGCTCCGACGCCTCTACTTCGACGTCGTCCGCGGACGCCGGCGGGAATACCGGCACTGGTGCGCGCCGGTCTACTCCGGCGAGAAGGATTTCGCGAAACCCGAGCCGGACCGCGAGCGCTCCAAGGACTCGCCCAACCTTCGCCTGGCGCGCTGACCTTCGAGCTTCGCGATAGGATCCGAGCCGCGGAGCGGTGGGACCGGCTCCGCGGTTTAAATGGCGGACAAGCGGAAACACGCTCGGGTCAAGAGGCGTCTCGTGATCGAGTTTCGCCTCGCGGGCGGCGCCTACTACGGGTTTACCTACAACCTCTCGCCGCTCGGCGTCTTCGTCCGCTCGATCCGGATCCCGAACCTCGGCGCGTCGCTTTCGGCCGAGCTCCACCTGCCCGACGGCAAGCGCATTCCGCTCGTCGGAAAAGTCGTGCGCTCCTATCGCGCCCCGACGGCGCTCGCGCGACTCGTGCCGAGCGGCTTCGGAATGGCCCTCTCCTCGAGCCCCGAGGAGTACTTCCAGTTCCTCGCGTCCCTCTAGAAAGCCCTACTTCTTCGCGGGCGCGGGCGGCGCCGGCTCCTGATAGTCGGGGACGTGGTTCACGATCGGCGGAACCGACTTGAGATAGGCGAAGATCGCTTTCAGGTCGTCGTCCGTCGCCTTTCCGGCCCACATCCACGGCATGGGCGGCTGGATGGGCCGTGACGTGCCCATGTGCTTGCCGGTCTTCACGGCCTTCAGGAACATCTCCTCGGTCCAGACGCCGAGCCCGGTGTTCGGGTCCGGCGTGATGTTCGCCGCGTAGGAGATGCCCCAGGGTCCGGCGAACGCCGTGAACGTACCGGCGAACGACGCGACCCACGGGCCCGACGGCGCCGGCGGCGGAGGCAGCTTCATGGTCTCGGGGTGGCCCGAGAGCATCCGCGTCATGTCGGGCTCCGGCCCGTTCGGCCCCATCTTGAAGGGGGTGTGGCAGTCGTTGCACCCCATGATGGTCACGAGGTACTTCCCGCGCTCGACCTTCGACGGGCCGGCCGAACGCCGCTTGGCGACCGGGTCGGACCCGGCCAGCAGGGTCCAGGGAATCGCGATCAACGCGGCGAGCAGAAAGAGCTTCTCCATTCGGTTGCGGTGCATCCGCGGTCCTCCTCTGTTTTCGACGATTCGTCGGACGGCATTGTAGACACTCCGGCCGCTTTGCGGGCGGCGCGCCGGAGCCCGCGTAGAATCCCGCCCGCATGGCCACGATGCGTCCCTTCCGCGCGCTGCGTCCTCCGGCCGGCCGAGCGGCCGCGGTCTCCGCGGTGCCGTACGACGTCGTCTCCACCGCCGAGGCGCGGGCGCTCGCGGCGGGCAACCCGCTGTCCTTCCTCCACGTGTCGCGCCCGGAGATCGATCTGCCCGACGGCGCCGATCCGCACGCGGACGCGGTGTACGAGCTCGCCGCGAAGAATTTCGAGCGGCTGAAGCGCGAGGCGCCGCTCGCTCTCGACCCGGCGCCGACGCTCTCGATCTATCGGCTCCGCATGGGAGATCACGTCCAGACCGGAGTCGCCGGGTGCTCCTCCCTCGCCGAGTACGACGCGGACGTCGTCCGCAAGCACGAGCGGACGCGCCGCGACAAGGAGGACGACCGCACGCGCCACATGCTGCGGCTCTCCGCGCAGACGGGGCCCGTCTTCCTGACGTATCGCGACCGCGGCGAGGTGGACGCCCTCGTCGCGAAGGCCGTCGTCGCGGTCCCGCTCGTCGACTTCACCGCGCCCGAAGGCGTCGCGCACACGCTCTGGCGCCTGTCGCCCGAGGATTCCGCACGGCTCGCGAGTGCGTTCGAATCCGTGCCGCTCCTCTACATCGCCGACGGACATCACCGCGCGGCGAGCGCGGCCCGCGCGCGCGACGAGCGCCGCAAGAGCAACCCCGGCCACACCGGAAGCGAGGCCTACAACTTCTTCCTGACGGTCGCGTTTCCGGCCGGCCAGGTCCGGATCCTCCCCTACAACCGGATCGTCAAGGACTTGAGCGGCCGCTCTCCCGACGCATTCCGCGCGGAGCTCGCGCGCCTCTTTCCGCTGCGCGACGCCGCCTCGGGCCAACCCGCGCACAAGGGCGAAGTCGGCGTCTATCTCGGCGGGCGCTGGAGCGTCCTCGAGCTGCCGGCGGCGCCAGGCGGCGGCGCCGGCGCCCGGAGCATTGAATCGCTCGACGCCGAGCGCCTGCAGCAGAGCGTGCTCGATCCGCTGCTCGGCATCCGCGACGTCCGAACCGACAAGCGCATCGACTTCGTGGGCGGCGTCCGCGGGACCGAGGAGCTCGAACGCGCCGTGGACTCCGGGCGGGCGGCCGCGGCCTTCTCGATGTTCCCGGTCTCGCTCGCGGAGCTCATGGCGGTCTCCGACGCGAACGAGATCATGCCTCCCAAATCCACCTGGTTCGAGCCCAAGCTGCGCGACGGGCTCGTCATCCACGAGATCTGAGCGTGAAGGTCCTCGTCGCCGACAAGTTCGAGAAGAGCGGGCTCGACGGCCTCGCCGCCGCGGGCTTCGACGTGGTCTACCGGCCCGACGACCGCGACGACTCGCTCCGCGACGCGATCCGCGAAACCGGCGCCGAGGCGCTCGTGGTCCGTTCGACCAAGGTCACGCGCCCGATGCTCGAAGCGGGGAACCTCGCCCTCGTGGTCCGCGCCGGCGCCGGCTACAACACGATCGACGTCGAGGCGGCTTCGGAGCGCGGCATCTACGTCGCCAACTGCCCCGGCAAGAACTCGATCGCGGTCGCCGAGCTCGCCTTCGGCCTGATCCTCGCGCTCGATCGCCGGATCGTGGACGGCGCCGCGGACCTCACGCGCGGCGTCTGGAACAAGAAGGAGTACGCGAAGGCGCGCGGCCTCTTCGGCGCGACGCTCGGGCTGCTCGGCACGGGAGGGATCGGGCAGGAGATGATCCCGCGCGCGCGGGCGTTCGGCATGCCGGTCGTCGCCTGGAGCCGGAGCCTGACGCCGGAGAAGGCCCGCCTCTGGGGGATCGAGCGCAAAGGCTCGCCGCTCGAAGTCGCGTCGGCCGCCGACGTCGTGTCCGTGCACCTGGCGCTCAAGCCCGAAACGCGGGGTCTCTGCGGCATGGGCTTCTTCGCCGCCATGAAGACGGGCGCCCTCTTCGTGAACACCTCGCGCGCGGAGGTCGTGGACGAGGCGGCGCTCGAGAGCGCGGTCCGGGAGAAGGGGATCCGTGCCGGCCTGGACGTCTTCGCCGCGGAGCCGCTCGCCTCGACCGGCGACGTCGCGGCGCCGCTCTTCCGGCTGCCCGGCGTCGTCGGGACGCACCACATCGGCGCGTCGACGGACCAGGCGCAGGAGGCGATCGCCGCCGAGACGGTTCGCATCCTCCGAGAGTTCCGCGACACCGGCCGGCCCCCGAACAGCGTCAACCTCGCGCGCAAGTCGCCCGCGACCCACCTGCTCGTCGTGCGGCACTACGACCGCGTCGGCGTGCTCGCCGCCGTCTTCGACCTCCTCAAGGAGGCGCGGATCAACGTTCAGGAGACCGAGAACGTCGTGTTCGACGGCGCCCGCGCGGCCATCGCGCGCGTCCACGTCGACCGCGAGCCTCCCGCCGAGACGCAGGAGGCGATCCGGCGGGCGACGCCCGACATCATCGAGCTTTCGGTTCTGCCCCTCTGACCGGGGCCGGCGGCGGCAGGCCGTTCCAGCTCCGGAGCGCGCGGGCGTGCCGCCCTTCTATACTTCGCAACTCCGGAGGGGAGGAGACGATGACGATGACGACCACCACGACCCGCATCTTCAACTTCGGGGCCGGACCGGCCGTCCTGCCCGAGCCGGTCCTCGCCGAGGCGCAGCGCGATCTGCCGGCGCTGCCGGGCGTCGGGATGTCGGTCCTCGAGATCAGCCACCGCTCGAAGACCTTCGACGAGATCCTCCAGGGATGCGAGGCGGACGTGCGCAAGCTCGCCGGCATCCCGCCGAACTACCGCGTCCTCTTCCTCCAGGGCGGCGCGACGCTCCAGTTCTCGATGGTCCCGATGAACCTTCTGCCGGCCGGAGGGTCGGCCGACTACATCGTGACCGGCGTCTGGGGTCAGAAGGCGGTCAAGGAGGCGCAGAAGGCCGGAACGGTCCGCGTCCTCGCGCCGACCGAATCCGAGGGCTTCCGGAGCATCCCCGAGCCGCGCGAGCTCGCGCTCGATCCGAAGGCGGCGTACGTGCACTTCACGTCGAACGAGACCATCCAGGGCGTCGAGTGGCCGCGGGAGCCGCAAGCCGGCGCCGTGCCGCTCGTCTGCGACATGTCGTCGGACATCCTGAGCCGCCCGATCGACGTCTCGAAGTACGCACTGATCTACGCCGGCGCGCAGAAGAACCTGGGTCCGTCGGGCGTCACGCTCGTGATCCTCCGCGAGGACCTGCTCGCGCGCTCGCCGAAGAATCTCCCGACGATGCTCGACTACAACGCGCACGCCAGGGAGAAATCCCTCTACAACACGCCGCCCGTGTTCGGCATCTACATCATGCGGTTGACGATGCGCTGGCTCCTCGCGGAAGGCGGCGTCGAGGCGGCGGCCCGCCGCAATGCCGAGAAGGCGAAGATCCTGTACGACGCCATCGACGGTTCCGAGGGCTTCTACCGCGGGCACGCGAAGCCGGGCAGCCGCTCGAACATGAACGTCACCTTCCGCCTGCCGTCGGAGGAGCTCGAGACGAAATTCGTGTCGGAGACGAAGGCCGCCGGGCTCGACGGCCTGAAGGGCCACCGCTCCGTCGGCGGCATCCGCGCTTCGCTCTACAACGCGTTCCCCCGGGCCGGCGTCGAGGCGCTTGCCTCCTTCATGAAAGACTTCCGGCGCCGGAACGTCTGAAGACCCGCGCGCGACACGGCTGCACCTCGGAAGCCCGAAAAAACCCCAAAGCCGCCTCTTCGTAGCAACTTTCAGATTCCCGGCCCCCGTTCGTCCGCGGGAATCTCGAGGGAGGGGTTCATGCGCACTTTCATCCGCACCGCGTTTGCTTTCGTCACGGGATTTCTGCCGCTCGCCCTTTGTGCCCAGGTTCCGCCGATCGTGGTTCCCCAGGCGAGCCCGGAGGCGTCGGTCGAGCAGACGGTCGGCCTGACGGAGATCACGATCCGCTACCACCGTCCCGCCGTCGCCAAACGGAAGATCTGGGGAGGCCTCGTGCCCTACGGCGAGGTCTGGAGGGCCGGCGCGAACGAAAACACGACGATCACGTTCACCTCGCCCGTCTCTGTCGAGGGTCAGAAGCTCGCCGCCGGAACGTACGGCCTCCACATGATCCCCACGGAGAAGCAGTGGACCGTCGCGTTCAGCAACGTCTCGGTCGCCTGGGGCAGCTTCAGCTACGACCCGAAGGAAGACGCGCTCCGTGTGACCGTGGATCCCGAAAAGACCCCGTTCGAGGAGCGGCTCTCCTACCGATTCGAAGACCCGACGGACAAGTCCGTCCGCGCCGTCCTGCGCTGGGAGGAGGTCGCGGTCCCGATCCGAATCACGGTGGATACGCCGGCCGTCGTCGTCGAGAGCCTGCGAGCGCAGCTGCGGGGACTCCCGCGATTCTCCTGGCAGGGCTGGAACGCGGCGGCCAACTATTGCCTCCAGAACGGCGTCAACCTCGACGAGGCCGCGACGTGGGCCGACCGCTCGGTCTCGATGAACCAGAACTTCACGAACCTTCGCACGAAGGCCGGGCTCCTCGAAGCGAAGGGCGACGCGAAGGGCGCCGCCGACCTGCGCGCGAAGGCGCTGCAGGTCGCGACGGAGACCGACATGAACCTCTACGGCTATCAGCTCCTCGGCGAGAAGAAGTACGACGACGCGATCGCCGTCTTCCAAAAGAACGTCAAGGACTACCCGAAGTCGTGGAACACGTACGACAGCCTCGGCGAGGCGTATCTCGCCAAGGGTGACAAGAAGCAAGCGGCCGATCTCTACGGGAAGGCGATGGCGATGACGACCGACGACGCACAGAAGAAGCGGATCTCGGACATCCTCGCCCGTATCAAGGCTTAGAGCGGCGCGCCGTCGCGCCGTCGCGCCGTCGCGCTAGGTCCGGCGCCCGAGAGTCTGGCGGTTGACGCGCTTGATGAGCGCGTCGAGGCGCTCGAGGATCTCGAAGACCTGCGCCGGCCCGTCGACCGCGCGGCAGATGAACGTGACCTGCCGCGCCGGCGCGTCGAGGCGCAGACGGCGGAACATCGTGGAGTCGGCCTGGAGGATGCGGTAGGCCTCGGCCCAGACCTCGTCGATCGGCCCGACGAGCGAGACCGAGTACCGCGTGTCGGTTCCCGAGGGCTCGCCCTTGAGCGTCGAGTGGTCGACGCCCACCATCGTCAGCCCCCGATCGTCCAGGACGCCGCTCAATGCCGTCTCCAGTCGGCGAGACACCCATCCCGCCTGCCCTGGAAAGACGCAAGAGCGCGGCCAGGGCCGAAGTGGCTGAGGAGAAAGATCTTCCGTGAGGCCTCTTCGCCACGATCCATCCCCGCCCGTTACGGGAGGTAACGACCGGGGAGGGGCCAGAAGGTGCCATTCCGAGCACCGATGGTGCCTCACTCGAAGCGGCGCGCCGACGCGGCGAGCACACCCATGTAGAGGCCATAGGCCGCGAGCCCGAGCGCGACGACGGCCGCGAGCCCGGCGCCGCCCTCCGGAGACTTCGCGAGCGCCTTCAGCGCGCCTCCCACCTCGCGCAGCTCCTTCGGATCGAGGTCGCGGGCGACGCGGACCAGGAAGACGCCAATCACGACGAGCACGATCCCCCGGGCCGCGAGACCGAATCGCGCGACGCCATGGGCGAAACGCGCCGCGTCGCGCGACAGCCAGCCGGCCGCGAACCGCTGGCGCAGGCGTCCGGAAACTCCCTGCCAGATCTCCGAGACGCCGCCCGCGACCGTCAGGATCCCGGCGATCTCGATCACGGCGACCCCCCAGGAGCGCGCCAGGAGCCACCCGAGCGCCGTCGCCGACCATTCGTGCCCGCGCGCGTTCAGGCGAAGGAGCGCCGAGAGCGTGCCCCAGGCGAGGGCCGCGTACCCGGCGGCGCTCGCGAGGTGGCCGGCGCGCCGGAGGAACCCGCGGCGGCGGCGCGCCTCGAGGAGGTGCCACAGCGCAAACCCGGCGAGGCCCGCCGCCACGGCGATCGCGAGCACGCGGCCGTGCGGCGTCTTCAGGATCAGGCGGACCGCGCCCGGAACGCCCGACGGATCGCGCACACCGAGGATCGCGACGCGTGCCGCGGAGACTCCGATCGCGAGGTAGAGAACTCCCGTCGCCGCGAATCCGACCCGGGCGAGCGCGCGCGATTTCACGGCGGCGATCTTAAGCGGCGGCCCGATAGAATCCGCCGATGCGATACCACAAGGAGACGATCGCCGCGCTCGCCGCGGCCATTCTGATGACGGCCTCGTCCTCTTCTGCCCGGCCCGCGACGGACTCCCCCGCCGTGCGGAAGATCGCCGAGGACACGCCGCCCGACCTGCCCGAGCGCCTCGCGCGGTGGAAGCCCGTCGACATGGCGTTCGACGCCACGGGCCTCTCGCCGCGAGAGCGCCAGCTCGTCGACAAGCTCGTGGACGCCTGCCGCGATCTCGAGAACCTCTTCTGGCGGCAGAGCGATCCCGAATCCATCGCCGTGTATCGCGCGCTCGAAGGTGCGACCGAGCCGCGGGCGCGCGCGCTGCGGCGCCTCCTCTGGATCAACGGCGAGCGCTGGGATCTGCTCGATGCGCACCGTCCGCTCTACGGAAAGACGCCGATGCCGCCGGGCCGCGCGCTCTATCCGGCGGACCTCACGCGCGAGGAGGTCGAGGCGTACGTCGCGAAGCATCCCGACGAGCGCAAGGCCATCTACTCGCCCTGGACGGTCGTGCGGCGAAAGGCCGATCGCCTGGAGGCCGTGCCGTACCACGTCGCGTACAAGGCGTGGGTCGATCCGGCTTCGCGGAAGCTGTCGGAGGCCGCGGGCCTGTCCGACGACCCGGGCTTCGCGAAGTACCTCGGCCTCCTCTCGAAGGCGCTGACGACCGACGACTACTACGAGGCGGATTCGGCGTGGCTCGATCTCGACGCGCCCAGGATCGATCTCGTTTTCGCGCCGTACGAGACGTATCTCGACGACCTGCTCGGCGTGAAGACCTCCTACGGCGCCGCCGTCATGGTGCGCAACGAGCCGGAGAGCCGCAAGCTCGATCTCTTCCGCAAGTACGTCGCCCAGATCCAGGACGCGCTCCCGCTTCCCCCCGAGGACCGTCCGTCGCTCGCCGGCAAGGCCGCGCCGATGGAGGTCATGGACACGCCGTTTCGTGCGGGAGACCTGCGGCACGGATACCAGGCCGTCGCCGACAACCTGCCGAACGACCCGCGCATCCACGAGGAGAAGGGATCGAAGCGCCTGTTCTTCAAGAACTACATGGACGCGCGCGTCAACGAAGTCGTCCTCCCCGTCGCGCGCCGCGTCATGGTCCCGGAGCTCGCGCGCCTCGCGTCGGCCGAGGGATACCTGACCGACACGCTCATGCACGAGATCTGTCACGGCCTCGGCCCCGCCTATGCGCGCAAGGGCGGCGCGCGCGTCTCCATTCGCGAGTCGGTCGGCGCGATCTTCTCCGCCGTCGAGGAAGCGAAGGCGGACATGACCGGGGTGTTCGCGCTCGACTGGCTCGTCACGAAGGGCGCGCTCCCGAAGGAGCGGCTCCCCGAGTACCGGGCGTCCTATCTCGCCGGCATCTTCCGGACCGTGCGCTTCGGCACAGCGGAGGCGCATGCCCGCGGCGAGATGATGCAGTTCAACTTCCTTTCCGAGAAGGGCGCGATCCGGCGGCTCGAGTCCGGCCTCTACACGATCGACGCGGAGAAGTGGCGCGAGGGCGTCGCCGCCCTGACCAAGGAGCTGCTCGAGATCGAGGCGACCGGCGACCGGGTGCGCGCCGAAGCCTGGTTCGCCCGCTACGACAAGATGCCGGACGATCTCCGCGCGACGCTCGAGCGGGCGAAGGACCTGCCGGTGGACGTGGATCCGCGGATGGCGTTCCCCGAGGGCGTCGAGTAGCGCGCGGGCGCGCGGCCGGCCCGGCCCGGCCCGCTAAGTGCGGTGGCGGAAGGCGAGGAGGCGGCCGCGGCGCTTGCCCGCCGCTCCCGCGGCGGCAGCGAAGACCGGCTCTCCCACGGTGTCCCGCGGAAGACCCGAGGTGTTCGAGACCCAGCTCAGGATCTCGTCGGCGAAATCGGGGTTGAGCTCCTTCATTCGCTGGTAGGCGCGCTGCGCGGTGTCGCGCTCACCCTGCTTCAGCGTGTTCGTGGCGATCGTGTGCCAGGCCGCCGCGTTCGCCGGCTTCAGGCGGATCGCCTCCCGCACGGCCTGATCCGACTCCGCGAAACGCCCCATCTCCGAGTAGAGGCTGGCGAGGTCGCTCCAGAGGTCCGAGCGGTCCGGCCGGCGCGCCAGGGCCTCGCGGTAGGCCCCCGCGGCGCCCTCCCGATCCCCGAGCTCCCGGAGCGCTCTCCCGAGCTCGATGCCCGCGCCCGCCGCCTCTTCCGCGTCGAGCCGAACCGCCTCCCGCAGCGCCGTCACGGCCTCGCGCAGCCTCCCGGCGCGACGCCGCGCGAGCCCGAGCTCGCGCCACTGCGCGGGATCCTCGGGCGCGTGGTCCACGGCCGCCTCGCGGTAGCGCAGCTCCTCGACCGGGCAGTCGAGCTCCCGGGCGCAGGCCGCGAGCCGTTCCCAGGTCCCCGCCGTCGCCCGGCCCGCCGAGACGACCCGCTCGAGGACGTCGAGAGCGCGCTCGAAATCCGCCGTGTCGAAGTAGGCATTGCCGAGGCGCTCCCAGAGCTCCGGCATCTCGGCTTCGAGTCCCGGGAGCACCTCGTCGAGCGCGCTGGCGGCGGCGGCGAGATCCCCCTCCCGGTAGGCGGCGAGACCGCGGCGTATCGAGTCCTCGATCCGGTCGCGATGGAGATCGGACCCGGGCGCCTGACGTTCTTCCACCATTCCTTCGCGAGATTTTCGCCTCCGCTTTGCAGGGGTCAAATCAATACTGTCTATTCCTGATATAAGAGACGTCGATAGGCCATGGAGATCCAGCAGGCCCGCGTTTTTCTCGCCGTCGCGCGCGAGGGCAGCTTCAGCGCGGCCGCGCGGCGCCTCTATCGGACGCAACCGACGGTCACGATGGCCGTGCAGAAGCTCGAGCGCGAGCTCGGCGCGCGTCTTTTCGAGCGTGTGGGGCACGGCGTGCGCCTGACCCGCGCCGGACGTCTGTTCATGGAGTCCGTCGGCCCGCTCGTGGAGCAGTGGGACCGGACGTCCCGCCGTCTTCAGGAGTCGGCCGACGGCGTGCTGCGCGGACCGGTGCGTGTCGGCGCGGGCGAGGCGGGCATCCTCTATCTGCTGCCCGGCCCGATCCGCTCTTTCCTGCGCCGCCATCCGCGCGTGGACGTCATCATCCGCCATCGTCCGGCCGCCGAGACCCTCGCGATGCTGCGGCAGGGCGAGATCGACTTCGCGCTGCGAGCGCTGCCCGAGCCGCCGGCCGACATGACCTACTTCCCGTTCCGCACCGCCGACCGCCTCGTCATCGCGCCGCCGAGCCACCCGATCCACAAGGCAAAGAGCCTCACGCTCGAAGTCCTCGCCCGCTATCCGTTCATCCTCCCCTGGCCCGGCTCGGCCACGCGGAAGCTGATCGAGGGCCTCTTCGCGGAGCGCGGGCTGCCGCTCCAGATCTCGCTCGAGGCGGGAGGCTGGGAGGCGATCAAGCGCTACGCCGGGCTCGGGCTCGGGATCGGCGTCGTGCCCGACTTCTGTCTCGAGCAGACGGATCGCCGGCTCGCCGCGCGCGCCGCGCGGAGCCTCTTCGGCCAGGATACTTACGGCATCGTCACGAAGCGCGGGCGCGAGATCTCGCCGGCCGCGCGGTCGCTCATCGCCGAGATCGCTCCGTAGGAGAATGGTCTCCCCCGTGGCCGTCCAGTCCCTGCTCCCCTTCGATTCCGAGCCGCCCGAGCCGCCCGCGCCGCCGCCGGCGATCGAAGATCTCGCGCGCGTGTGCCGCGAGCACCCGCTCGAGGAGAAGATCCTCGTGGCGCCGACGCTCGCGATCGGCCACCAGATCGTGGAGCGTCTCGTGCGGTCGGGCACGCCCTGGATCGGTCTTCGCGTCGAGACCGTGCGCACTCTGGCGCACGGGATCGTCGGCGCCGAGCTCGCCCGCGACGGTCTGCGCCTGCTCTCGCGCGCGCAGTCGCTCGCGCTCGTCGAGCAGGCCTGTGCCGAGGCATTGGGCCCGGCGTCCTACTTCGGCGGCCTGAGGGACCGGCCCGGGCTCCACCGCGCGCTCCAGGCGACGCTCGAAGAGCTCGGCGCGGCCGGCCTCGATCCCGAGCGGCTCCCGGCCGGGGCCTTTGCGGACCGAAAGAAGCACCGCGAGCTGCGGGAAGTCTCCCGCCGCCATGCCGCCGCCCTCGCGACGGCGCGGGCCGTCGATGCGGTCGGCCTCCTCCGGCGCGCCGTGGCGGCGCTCGAAAAGAGCGGCCGGCGCGGCGACGCGATCTTCCTGCTGCCGGCGGACACCGACTTGGCGCCGCTCTCGCGGCGATTCGTCGAGGCGCTCGCGGGCGATCGCCTGCGTGTCCTCGGCCGCGCCGATCCGCAGGCCTGGCGCGCGACGGCGCGGCGCGCGCAATTCTTCCGCGCGACGGGAGAAGAGAACGAGATCCGGGAGATCTTCCGACGCGTTCTCGAGAACGGATGGCGCTTCGACGACGTCGAGATCCTCCACACCGATCGCTCGGTCTATCCAGCGCTCGTCTGGGAGCTCTCGCGGGAGCACGACATCCCGTGCACCTTCTCCGGCGGGATCGCCGCGACGTTCACGCGCCCGGGCCGCGCCGCGCTCGCGTTCCTCGACTGGATCGGCGGTGACTTCGCGGCCGACGTCCTGCGCGGGGCGCTCGCCTCGGGCTCCCTCGCGCTGCCCGAGACCGCCGGGGAGGAGCCTCCGTCCGCCCGGGCCGCGGCGAGCGAGCTGCGGGAGGCGGCGATCGGCTGGGGACGGGACCGCCACCGCCGGTGCCTCGACCGCCTCGTCGCGGAGCTCGAGCAGCCGGAGAGGCCGCGGCGCGGCGAGGAGGAGCCCACGCCGGAACAGGCCGCGAGGCGGCGGCATCGCCGCGAGCGCCGGCTCGCCGCGGCGCGGGCCGCGCGCGTTCTCGTGCGACGGGCGCTCGAGCTCGCGCCGCGCGCGCTCGAAGAGCCGGGAGATCTGCCGGCGCTCGCCCGCGCGACGCGCGAGTTCGTCGGCGAGTTCGGGCGCGTGGCCGATCCGCTCGACGCGAGCGCGCGCACCGCGTTGGACTCGCTCTTCGAGGAGCTGCAGGAGCTCGCCCTCGTGCGCGTGACGGCGGCGCAGGCGGCCGAGCGTCTGCGCGACGCCGTCGCGGGGCTCGCGATCGCGCCCGACCGTCCGCGCCCCGGCCGCGTGCACGTCGCGGGAATCGCGGAGGGCGGATTCTCGGGACGGCGGCACGTCTTCCTCGCCGGTCTCGACGAGGGCCGCCATCCGGGCCGCGACCTCGAAGACCCGATCCTCCTCGACGAGGAGCGCCGCCGCATCAACGAGACGTTGGCCTCCCCGGCGCTCGCGCTGCAGCGCGACCGGCCACGCGAGACCGCGGCGGCGCTCGAGGCCTGTCTTGCGCGCCTGCCCGGCGACCTGACCGTGAGCTACTCGAGCTTCGGTCTCCGCAATCTCTCGCAGGCCGGCGAGCCCGCGCCGTCGCCCTTCCTGCTCACGATCCACCGCGAGCGCTCCGGCCGCGCCGACGCCGACTACGCGGACCTGGCGCGCGAGCTTCCCGAGGCGGCGGGATTCGTGCCGGCGCTCGGGCGCGCGCTCGACGACACCGAACGATGGCTCGCGGTCCTGCGCGATTCGCGCGGCTCCGCGGAAGCGGCCGCCGCCGTGCGCGCCGCCTACCCGTGGCTCGAGGACGGCCGGCGGGCGCTCGACGCGCGGGAGAGCGCGGAGTTCACCGTGTGGGACGGCTGGGTGAAGTCGGGAACGCCCGAGCTCGATCCGCGCGGCGAAGGCGGCGCCATCTCGGCGACGCGGATCCAGGCGCTCGCGTCCTGCCCGTTCGCATACTTCGTGCGGTCGGTGCTGCGGGTCGAGCGACCCGAGGAGCTGCAGCGCGACCCCGGCCGGTGGCTGGACGCGATGGACGAGGGCAGTCTCCTCCACGACGTCTTCCGCGCGTTCCTCGAAGAGATCACGGCCGCCGGCGAATCGCCGCGCTACGACCGCCACCTCCCGCGGATCGAGGCCATCGCCCGCGAGCGCATCGCCACCTGGAGCGAAGCGAAACCGCCGCGCAGCCGCGTCGCGTTCGAAGAGCAGGAGAAGTCGATCCTCTTCGCCTGCCGCACCTTCCTCCGGCTGGAGGAGGCGCACTGTCGCGACGTCCAGCCGCGTTTCTTCGAGGTCGGGTTCGGGCTCGTCCGCGCGGCCGGAGAAGGCTCGGCCTTCTCGAGCCCGGATCCCGTCGAGATCGCGCTCGGGGGAGGACGGCGCTTCCGGCTCCGCGGCTCGATCGACCGCGTGGACGAGGCGCGCGACGGAACGTTCGAGGTCTGGGACTACAAGACGGGCTCGACCTGGAGCGTGCGCGAGGGCGCGGGGCTGCGCGGCGGCCGCCAGATCCAGCCGGCGCTCTACGCGATGGCTTTCGACGCGTTGCTCGCGCGCGCGGAAATCCCGGGCCGCGTGGCGCGAACCGGATATTTCTTCCCCGGCCGGAGAGGCGAGGGTCAGCGCATCGTTCATCCGCTGGACGCCGGGCCGGCGCGCGACGTCCTCGACCGCCTCTTCGACCTGCTCGCCGCCGGCCTCTTCCCGCACGCGACGAAGCGGGATGGCTGCCGCCACTGCGACTTCGAAGCGATCTGCGGCGGCTCGGCGCTCGCGGCCGAGCAGTCCGAGCGCAAGCTCGCGCAGTCGGAGCACCCGGCGCTCGCCGCGTTCCGCGAGATCCATGACGAAAAGGACTGAGCCGCCCCCGGAGCGCCTGCCGGACGAGGACGCCCGGACGGCGATCCGCGAGGACCTCTCGACGACCATCCTGGTCGAAGCTGCGGCGGGCACCGGCAAGACGCGGGCGCTCGTCGAGCGGATGGTCGCCGCGATCGCGACGGGGCGCGCCACGATGGATCGCCTCGCGGCGGTGACGTTCACGATCAAGGCCGCGGCGCAGCTGCGCCAGCGATTCCAGAACGCGCTCGAGGCCGCGCTCCGCGGCGAGACGGACGCGCTTGCCCGGCAGCGGCTCACCGACGCGCTCGCGCGCGTCGATCTCTGTTTCGTCGGCACGATCCACGCCTTCGGCGCGCGCCTCCTGCGCGAGCGCCCCGTCGAGGCGGGCATCGATCCGGGCTTTCTCGAGATGGACGAACCCGAGGACGGCGTCGCGCGCGGGGAAGCCTGGGAGCGTTTCACGGCGGGACTCTTCGTGCGCGACGATCCGCGGCTGGCGCGCCTCATCGAGCTCGGGATCGACCTCCGCGACCTCGAGGACGCCTTCGCCACGATCTGCGAGAACGCCGACGTCGAGGTCGCCGCGGGCCCCGACGGGCCCGAGCCGGACTTCACGGCGGCGCGGCGCCAGGTCGAGGCGTTCCTCGAGCGCGCCGCCCGCGCGATTCCCGCCGAGGCGCCGCCCGGAGGCTGGACCGGCTTCCAGGAGGCGGTGCGCAGCGCGCGGCGCCTGAGCGAGATCTTCGACACCGGACGCGCGCGCGATTTCGTGCGCGTCCTCCGCGTTCTGCGGCGCAGCGACGCGCGCAACCACGCGGGCGCGTTCCGATCCGCGGTCGAATCGCTGCGCGAGGACGTCGTCAAGCCGGCCCTCGCGCGCTGGGCGGAGCACGTCCATCCCGCCGTCATGCGCGTGCTCGCCGACGCGCGGGATGAGTACCGGTTCTGGCGCCGCGCGCAGGCGCGGCTCAACTTCCAGGACCTGTTGCTCGAGGCGCGCGATCTCCTGCGAGACCATCCCGAGGCCCGGCGCTCCCTCGCGAAGCGCTTCACGCCGATCCTCGTGGACGAGTTCCAGGACACGGACCCCATCCAGGCGGAGATCCTGCTGCTGCTCACGGGCGCCGAGACCGACGAGCGGGACTGGAGGCGCCTGACGCCGATTCCCGGCTCGCTCTTCGTCGTCGGCGATCCGAAGCAGTCCATCTACCGCTTCCGACGCGCCGACATCGAGACCTACGAAGACGTGCGCGCGCGCATCGCGGGCAGCGGGCGGGTCCTCGAGCTGACGACGAACTTCCGCTCGAGCGCTCCGCTCTGCGGCTGGATCAACCGGACCTTCTCGGCGCTCTTCCCCGCCGAGGCGTCCCGCGAGCAGGCCCGCTACGTGCCGCTCGAGCCGCGGGACCCGAAGGCCGGGGGCGACGCGCCGGTCTTCCGCCTGGCGTGCCCTACTGCGGGAAGCGCGGTGCGCCCGGTCGTCGCGCACGACTCGCGGCGCATCGCGGAACACATCGCCGCGGCGATCGCGCGGCGCGAGAAGACGCCCGGCGACTTCCTCGTGCTCTTCCGGCGGCGGAACTACATGGGAGACTACGCCCGCGCCCTCGAGGAGCGCGGCGTGCCGTACGAGATCGCCGGCACCGGCGCGTTCAAGTCGCCCGACCTCGCGGCGTTCCTGCCGCTCCTCCAGACGCTCGCGGACCCGGACGATCCGATTCCGTTCGTGGCCGCCTTGCGCGGCCCGATCTTCGGCGTGGACGACGAGGCTCTCTATCGCTTCACGCGGATCGGCGGCCGGTTCGACGCACGGCTCGATCCGCCGGCGGGAGCCGATCCCCGGATCCGCCGCGCCTTCGAGCACCTCCACGAGGGCGCCCGGCTCGCCGAGACGCTGCCGCCCGCCGCCGCGATCTCGCGGTTCGCCGGGAGTCTCGGGTGGATCGCCGCGACCGCCGCGGAGCCGCTCGGCGACAGCCGCGCCGGAAATCTCGTCAAGGCGCTCGCCGCGGCGCGCAAGCTCTCGGCCGAGGGGCGCGACTTCCCGGCGCTCGTGCGCGAGCTCGACCGGCTCCGCAACGAGGATCTCATCGAGCAGATGAGCCTCGAGCCGGGCCGGCCCTCCGCCGTGCGCCTGATGACGCTCCACGGGGCGAAGGGTCTGGAAGCCTCCGTGGTCTTCCTCGCCGAGCCCGCCGCGGAGTTCGGGGACAAGGTCGCGCAGTGGATCGACCGGAGCGTCTCGCCGGCGCAGGGACACTTCCGCGTCGTGCAGAAGCGCGGCGAGCACGGCGTCGAGGAGATCGCGAGACCGTCTGGCTGGGACGCGATGGAGGAGCGCGAGAAAAGATTCGAGGATGCGGAGAAGACGCGCTTCCACTACGTCGGCGCGACGCGGGCGCGGGAATCGCTCGTCGTGAGCGTCAAGCGGTCCAGCGCGGGCAAGGCCGGCGGAACCTGGGCCGCGCTCGACGCGCGCCTGCCGAAGGACCTGCCGGAATCGCCGCCGGCTCTCCTCGCGCCGGCGGCGCCCGTAAGCGCCGCGGCCGATCTCGTCGCCGGCAGCCGCACGCGGTCCGCCGCGCGCCGCGCCGAGAGCGCGGCCCCGAGCTACCAGGTCGCGCACGTCACCGCGCTCGTACACGCCGAGGCCGGCGACGGACCGTCCCGCGAGAGCACGGGCCGCGGGATGGAGTGGGGCCACATCATCCACCGCCTCCTCGAGGCCGCGATGCGCGACTCCTCGGCCGACCTGCCCGCGTACGCGCGGAATCTCTTCGCGGAGACGGATCGCCCGACGGCGGACCTCGACGCGGCGCTCGCGCTCGTCGAGGCGGCGCGCCGCTCGCCGCTCTGGAAGCGGGCCCTCGCCGCGAAGCGGCGTCTCGTCGAGGTGCCGTTCGCGCTGATGGTCCCGTCTGCGGAGCTCGAGCTCCCCGATCCGCCGCGCGAGACGCTGCTGACCGGCGCGATCGACCTGCTCTTCGAGGACGCGGCCGGCTGGACGCTCGTCGACTACAAGTCCGACCGCATCGCCGGCAATCTCGACGAGCTCGCCCGGTGGTACGCGCCGCAGATCCGCCACTACCGGCGCTACTGGTCGAAGCTGACCGGACGCCCGACCCGGGCGGGTCTCTTCTTCGTCGAGACGGGGCAGGAAGCGTGGCTGCCCGAAACGGAGAGCTGAGGGCTGAGGCCCTACTGGATTCGCGGCGGGGTCTTCGCGCCGGGCTTGCCGGGCACGTAGGTGATGACGAAGCGGCCGTTCGGCTTCCGGACGATCTCGTTCAAGCGCAACTGCAGCGCCTCGAGAAACTCGTCGCCGCCCTCGAGAACTTCGACGCCGCCGAGGGCGCCGTCGGGCCGCGCATTCGGATCTGGGGTCTCGGGTCTGACCTCGATCTTCATGATCGGGAAGAGGAGCAATCGAAGCGCCAGAGCGCTCCTGATCTTCTAAGGCACTGATCCAAAGGCGTTTATTACACTACCCGACCCTGTCCCCTCGGCGCATCTCTGACACTTTCTGTCGGCTGGTTCCCAATTTTTTCCACACGGACGGCAGGCACTCCGGGGAGCAGAGCCGCCGCCGCTCCCGCCCCGGACCGGCGTCGAGCAGAAGCGCCGGATCCGGGCCGAGCGGCCCGCCGCAGGCCTCGCAGAGGAGCGCTTCCCGAGCCGGCCGGCGCGATCCGAGAATCCGATCGAGACGAATCCGGTCGAGACGGTGCCACATGGTGCCCTCCGGTAACGGGATTCTCGGAGGGTCCATCGGACAAATGGGGTCCGAGTCGCCGTCGCCCGGCCGTGCCGGCGTCGATTGCGGGGCGCGCCGTTCGACTACATCGTGAATAAGGAGGTTCCGATGCGTTACATGCTCCTCATCTACGATCGCGAAGTGGACTGGGCGAGGCTCGCGGAGAAGGACAAGGGACTGCTGTACCAGGAGTACGGCGCCTTCACCGAGGGCATCAAGAAGAGCGGCCACTACAAGGCGGGCGATCCGCTCGAGCCCACGTCGAAGGCCGCCACGGTGCGCGTGCGCAACGGCAAAGCCGTGACGACCGACGGCCCGTTCGCCGAGACGCGCGAGCAGCTCGGGGGCTACTACATCGTCGCGGCGAAGGATCTCGCGGAGGCCTCGTCCATCGCGGCGCGGATTCCCACGTCGCGAACCGGCTCGATCGAAGTGCGTCCGATCCTGGAGATGGCCGGCTGAGCGTCGAGCGCCTCTACCGCGAGGAGAGGGGGCGGATCCTCGCGACGCTCATCCGACTCGTCGGAGACTTCGATCTCGCCGAGGAGACGATGCAGGAGGCGTTCGCCGCCGCCCTCGAGCAATGGGGCGGGCATGGCACGCCGCAGAACCCGCGGGCGTGGCTCGTCTCGACGGCGCGGCACAAGGCGATCGATCGCCTCCGGCGGGACGCGCGCTTCCGCGAGAAGCGGGAAGAGCTCGCCCGCTGGGCCGCGCTCGCCGAGGGCGACCCGCCCGACTTCGCGGACGCGGACGACCGCCGCGTCGCCGACGACCGCCTGCGGCTCATCTTCACGTGCTGCCATCCTGCGCTCGCGCCCGAGGCGCAGATCGCGCTGACGCTCCGGACGCTCGGCGGGCTCTCGACGGAGGAGATCGCGCGCGCGTTCCTCCTCGAGACGCCAGCGATGGCGCAGCGGCTCGTCCGCGCGAAACAGAAGATCCGTCAGGCGCGGATCCCCTACCGCGTGCCTCCGGAGGAGGCGCTGCCCGAGCGCGTGGACGCCGTGCTCGCGGTGCTGTACCTGATCTTCAACGAGGGATACGCCGCGACCTCGGGAGCGTCGCTGGTGCGCGAGGAGCTCACGGCCGAGGCGATCCGCCTCGCGCGTCTGGTGGCGCGGCTTCTGCCGAAGCGGGCCGAGGCGCGGGCGCTCCTCGCGCTCATGCTCCTCCACGACTCGCGCCGGCGCGCGCGCACGGGCCCGGACGGCGAGATCGTCCTGCTCGAGGACCAGGACCGCCGACTCTGGGACGGCGACGAGATCCGCGAGGGCATCGCGCTGACGCGGGCGGCGCTCGCGGAAGGCGGCCCGGGAAACTACGCGCTCCAGGCGGCGATCGCGGCGCTCCACGCCGAGGCCGAGCGTCCCGAGGACACCGACTGGCCGCAGATCGCCGCGCTCTACCGGGAGCTCGTCGAGCGCCATCCGTCGCCGGTCGTCGCGCTGAACCACGCGGCCGCGGTGGCGGAGGCCTGCGGGCCCGAGGCGGGCCTCTCTCTCCTCGACGGGATCGCGCGTCGCGGGGAGCTGTCCGGCTACCACCTCCTGCCCGCCGCGCGAGGCCGCCTGCTCGCGCGCCTCGGCCGCCGCGCCGAGGCATCCGCCGCGTACCGGGAAGCCTTCGGCCTCGCGAGCAACGACGCCGAGAAGCGATTCCTCGAACGGCGAATCGAAGAGATCGGGGGCGACGCCGCTCGCTATACTCCCGTTCCGTGACGCGGCTCGCGCGACTCGCTCTGCTCGCGGCCGCCGCCGCGGGCTGCGCCCACCGCGCCGCGGTTCCGGCACCGCCGGTTTCTTCGGTCGCGGGCCCGGCCGGGCGCATCGCGGTGGACGACGGAGGCGGAGGCGGAGGCGGAGGCGGCCGCGCAGGGCACCCGGCGCCGGTCCTCTTCGTGCACGGAAACGGCTCGAACAAGACGCAGTGGGCGGCGCAGCTGGCGCATCTGCGTCCGACGCGGCGCGCCGCGGCCCTCGACCTGCGCGGCATGGGCTCGTCGGCGCCGGCGGCCGACGGCGACTACTCGGTCGAGGCCTTCGCGTCCGACGTCGCCGCGGTGGCGGACGCGCTCGCGCTTTCCCGCTTCGTCCTCGTCGGCCACAGTTTCGGCGGCGCCGTCGTCTGCGCCTACGCCGGCCGTCATCCGGAACGTCTCGCGGGCCTCGTTTTCGCCGACGTCGCCGGCGATCTGACGGCGACGCCGTCTGCGAACGTCGAGGCATTGAAACGCGGCCTCGCGCCCGAGACGTACGCGGCCTTCACGGACGCCTGGTTCGACGGCATCCTCAAAGGCGCGGCGCCCGCGACGCGGGAGGCCGTCCTGCGATCGCTTCACGCGACGCCGCGCGAGGTCTTCACGGGCGCGACGCTCGGCCTCTATTCGTTCCGCCTGGCCGACGCGCTCGCGCGGTACGAGGGACCGCGATTGTCGATCACGTCTTTCCTCGCGGAGAACCCCTTCGCGATCCACAAGACGGTCCCGGACGTTCCGGTTCGCGTCATCGCCGGAGCGAGCCACTGGCTCATGATGGACAAGCCCGAGGAGTTCGACCGCGACCTCGACGAGTTCCTCGCCGGACTTCCCGGAGAAGGAGGCGTTTCATGAGATCCCTCGCCCGCCGGCTTCCCGCGCTCGCCGCGGCGGCGCTCGCGCTCCTCGCGAGCCCGCGGCCGCTGCCCGCCGCCGCCGAGACCGCCGACGCGGCGGCCGCGCGCGCCGTCTTCGAGAAGAACCTCGACGCGATCCGCCGGCGCGACCGCGCGGCGTACCTCGCCTGTTACCTCGAGGCCCCGAGCCTCGCCCGTACGGGCCCGGCCGGGCCGTCCCTCGGATACGAGGACTTCGTGAAACAGGCCGGCGAAAAATGGCCCGACCTCTTCGAAGCGTCGGACCTGCGGCTCATGCCGCTGCGCCCCGGGCTCGTCTACGGCACGTACCGGTACCGCGTCCGCTACGGAGTCGAAGAGCACAGCGGCCTCTCCGAGCGCCTCTTCCTGAGGACCGGCACGCAGTGGAAGATCGCGATGACGAGCGCCTTCGACGCGCCTCCCGGCACGCCGCCGCCGGCCCGGGCGCTGAAGGGCGCGACACTCCTGGACGGCAACGGCGGCCCTCCGATCGCGAACGCGGTCGTCCTGCTGCGCGACGGCAAGATCGAATGCGCGGGCGCCGACTGCGCGATTCCGGAAGGCGTCGACGTCACCGACGTCTCGGGGCTGTGGATCTTGCCGGGACTGATCGACGCGCACGTTCACTTCTCCCAGACCGGATGGGCCGACGGCCGCCCCGACGCCGCCGACGTGCGCGACCGTTACCCCTACGAGAAGACCGAGGCGGACCTTGCGGCGCACCCCGAGCGCTTCTTCCGCTCGCAGCTGTGCTCGGGGATCACGTCCGTCTTCGACGTCGGCGGCTATCCCTGGACGATCGCGATGGCGAAGGCGCATCGCGACGACCCGAGCGCCCCGCGCGTCGAGGCCGCCGGGCCGCTCCTCTCGACGGCGGATCACTGGGTCAACCTGCCGGCCGAGCGGCAGTTCATCTTCCTGAAGGACGTCGACACCGGCCGCGGCGGCGCGCGCTATCTCGCCGCGCGCGGCGCCGACGCCATCAAGATCTGGTACATCGTGAGCCCCGAGCATTCCGTCGAGGCGTCCGCTCCGGCCGTGCTGGCCGCCGGAGAAGAGGCGAAGAAGCTCGGCGTCCCGCTCCTCGTCCACGCGACGGGCCTCGCCGAGGCGAAGGTCGCGCTGAAAGCGGGCGCGAAACTCCTCGTCCACAGCGTCTTCGATCTGCCGCTGGACGACGAGTTCCTCTCGCTGGCGAAGCAGAACGGAACGATCTACTGCCCCACGCTCACGGTCATCGGCGGCTACGCGCGCCTCGCGCAGGCGGCGCTCTCGAAGACGCCGCCGAAGGTCGACGATCCGAACGGCTGCGTCGATCCGGCGACGCTCGCGAAGGTCGCGGACAGCGTCTCGACGCCCGCGCCCCCGGCCGATCGCGCGGCGGCAGCGGAGAAGCGCACTGCCGACGGACTGCGGATCGGCTCCGCGAACCTCGCGCGCGTCGCGAAGGCCGGTATCCCGATCGCGACGGGAACCGACGCCGGAAATCCGCTCACGCTCCACGGCCCCTCGATCTACGCCGAGATGGAGGCGATGCAGGCCGCCGGCCTCACGCCGATGCAGGTTCTCGTGGCCTCGACCCGCGGCGGCGCGCTCGCCATGGGCGTCGAGAAGAAGACCGGCACGATCGAGAAGGGGAAGGACGCGGATCTCCTCGTCGTCGGCGCCGATCCGACGCGCGACGTCGCGAACCTCCGGCAGGTGCGCTTCGTCGTGCGCGCGGGCGTTCTCCGGACGATCGCGGAGCTCCACGCCGCGGCGGCGAGCAAAGACTAGAATCGCCTCGTGCCGGACGGAGCTGCCCGCGTCGCGATCGTCGGAGCGGGGCCGACGGGGATCGCCTGCGCGGCGGAGCTCGCGCGGCGAGGGATCGGAGCCGTCTGTTACGAGAAGGCGTTCCTCCTCGACTCGCTCTACCACTTCCCCGAGGAGATGCGCTGGTTCTCGACGCGCGACCTGCTCGACATCGCCGGCGTCCCCTTCGGCTGTCCCGAGCCGCACCCGACGCGGCTCGAGGCGCTCGCGTATTACCGCTCCGTCGCCGAGCGCTTCGGCGTGGCCGTCGAGCCGGAGACCGAGGTCCGCGCGATCCGTCCGCGCGCCGACGGCGGCGTCGAAATCGAAACCGCGCGCCGGGGGCGCGTCGAGCGGCGGCCCGCGCCCGCGGCGATCCTCGCGACGGGCTTCTTCGGGAACCCGCGCCGGCTCGGGGTCCCGGGAGAAGACCGGCCGCTCGTCCACCGCCGATACGTCTCCGGGTACCCCTTCCACGGCCGCGACGTCGTCGTCATCGGCGGAAAGAATTCCGCCGCCGAGGCGGCGCTCGATCTCTACCGCCACGGCGCGCGCGTCACGCTTCTCGTGCGGGCGCCGCAGCTTTCCGACCGCGTCAAGTACTGGATCAAGCCCGACCTCGAGAACCGGATCCGGGCGGGAGCGATCCGCGCGTTCTTCGAGGCGCGCGTCGTCGAGATCTCGGACGAGTCCGTCCTCTTCGAGGATCCCGCCGGCCGGCATGCCGCCGCCGCGGCCGCGGTGTTTCCGCTGATCGGCTACACGCCGGACTTCGCCCTGCTCGAGCGGTGCGGAATCCGGCTGGAGGGCCCGTCGCGGGTCCCGGTTCACGACGCCGAGACGCTCGAGTCGAACGTGCCTGGCGTGTATCTCGCCGGCGCGATCCTCGCGGGGACCGAGGTCGGGAAGATCTTCATCGAGAACGGCCGCCATCATGCCGGGACGATCGCGTCGGCGATCGCCCGGAGGCTGGCCCCGGCGGCCGCGGAAAGGGAACGATGATCGAAGACGACGACACCGAGGTCGACGACCCGCATCGCGTCCGCGTGAACGACGCTTTCGACTCCTTCGCGGACCGGCACGGCGACCGGCTGGACGCGCCGGGACAGGGACTGCTCGATCGCCTGCGGTCCGCCGCCGCCGATAAGGATCGCGAGAGGCTGCGCGCGCACCTGACGGAGGCGAAGGAGAAGCACGGCTGGCTCTACCGGGAGCTCGCGGAGCACCCGGCGCTCGCGACGCTGCTCGACGAGCTCGCCCTGTGGGGCTTCTGAGCCGGCGCGCGGTCCGCGCTCCCGCGATTCCGGCGGCGGCGCTCTCCGCGGCGCTCGCTCTCTCCTGCGCGGCGCACCCGCCGGCCGCTGCGCCACCGGCGGCGGCCGCCTCGCCGCACGCCGAGCGAGCGGTCCTCGTGTCCTTCGACGGCGTCTCGGCGGATCTCCTGACCGAGCTGCTCGGGCAGCCGGGCAAGCTGCCGTTCGGCGGCTACCGGACGATCGCCGCGCGCGGCCTCGCGGCCCGACGCTCGCGCCCGCCGACGCCGTCTCTCACGGCGCCCGCGCACGTCACGCACGTGACCGGCGCGATGCCGGACGCGACGGGAATCGTGGCGAACTGGATGCTCGACCGGTCGAAGCCCTTCGGCGGGAAGCTCTCCGGTTTCGACGCGCCGATCCGCGCCGACACTCTCTGGCAAGCCGCGCGCCGCCAGGGAAAGCGCGTCGGCGTCCTCCTCTATCCGGGCGGCGACGGGACGGCGCCGGAGCGCACGGCCGACTTCGGTCTGACGTTCCACCCGAAGAAGTCCGCGCCGGCCCGATTCGTTCGTCTCGCCTCCGGCGACTGGACCGACGGCGGCGCGAGCACCGTCCCGAGCTACTCGCCCCCGCGCACGGCGCGGCTGGAGTTTCCGCCGACACATCACGCGGCGACGCTCGTCGCGATCGACACGACCGACGACGGCCGCGTGAACTACGACCGCCTCGAGATCACGCCCGAGTCCGGCGGGACCGAGGCCGCGGGCCCCGGCGACTGGTTCGCCGCCGAAGCCGCGGGCGAGGAGCGCCGCACCGGCGCATGGTGCAAGCTCCTCGCCCTCGCGCCCGACCTCTCGGTGGCCGCAATCTACGCGGGCGGACTCTTTTCGAGCGGCGCCTACCCCGAGGCGTTCCGGCGCGACCTGGACGAGAACGCCGGCTTCTGGCCGGGCGTGCCCGACCAGGACAACGCCGATGCGCACTCGCCGCATCCCGAGATCTACGTCGAGCAGGCCGACCGGCTGGCCGCCTTCCTCACGCGGGCACAGGTCTGGGCGATCCGGCGCGGCGGCTGGGACCTCCTCCTCATGTATCAACCGCAGGTGGACGAGGTGGAGCATCCGTTCTTCCTGACGGATCCGCGTCAGGCGGGCTACACGCCCGAGCGAGCGGCCGTCTTCCGCGGCTACGTCGAGCGGGCGTATGCGATGGCGGACCGCGCGCTCGACGCGATCGCGAAGGCGCTCTCGCCGTCGGACGCGCTCCTCGTCACGTCGGACCACGGGATGACGCCGGTCCGGACGACGATCTACCCCAACGAGATCCTGCGCCAGGCCGGCCTCACGCGGATGTCCGGAGAGGAGACGATCGATCCCTCCTCGGCGGCTGCCGCCATCGCCGAGAGCGGCATCGCCAACGTCTATCTCAACCCGGCCGCTGCGCCGCCCGACGCGCTCGCGCGCATCGAGACGCTTTTCGCCGAATATCGCGTCGCCGGCGAAGCGCCCTTCGACCGGATCGTGCGCCGCGCCGACGCCGGGCCGCTCGGCCTGGATGCGCCGGAGTCGGGCGATCTCATCGTCATTGCGCGGCCCGGCTTCAATTTCTCGACGTCGGCGGTCGCGGGCCGGACCTCCGGAACCGCGGTCAACTACGGGAGTCACGGCTATCGCAACGTCTACGCGCCTCTGGATGCGACTTTCTTCGCGGCCGCGCCCGGCATCGCCCCCTCGAGTGTCGACGAGTTCCCGTCCTGGCGCATCGCGTCGTTCCTCTCCCGAGTCCTCGGCATCGAGCCTCCCCGCGGCGCCGCGCCGTGACGCCGGAGGCGCCGTCTCCGTACGCGTTAGAGTGTTGCCGGGCATGTACGAGCAGTTCTACGGGTTCCGCGAGCCCCCCTTCAACCTGACCCCCGATCCGCGCTTTCTTTTCTTCTCCGACCGGCACCGGGAGGCCTTCAACCACATCCTCTTCGGCCTCCAGGAGCGCAAGGGGTTCATCCAGCTGACGGGCGAGATCGGCGCCGGCAAGACGACCGTCTGCCGGGCGATCCTGAAGCAGCTCGGCGAAACGTACCGGACGGCGCTGATCCTGAACCCGTCGCTCACGAGCGCGCAGCTCCTCCGGACGATCCTGACGGAGCTCGGCCTCGACGGCCGCCGCGGCGACCGCGCCTCGGCGCTCGAGACGCTGAACGAGTTCCTCCTCGCGCAGGCGAGCGCCGGCAACGACGTCGTGCTCCTCATCGACGAGGCGCAGGATCTCGACGACGAGCTCCTCGAGCAGGTGCGGCTCCTCTCGAACCTCGAGACCGAGAGGCGCAAGCTCCTGCAGATCGTTCTCGTCGGACAGCCGGAGCTCCGGGACAAGCTGAACGGGCAGAACCTGCGGCAGTTGCGCCAGCGCATCACCGTCCGCTACCACCTCTCGCCGCTGTCCCGCGTCGAGACCGAGCGTTACATCGACCATCGTCTCCGCGTGGCGGGCGGCGTCGGGCGGCCCATCTTCACGCCCTGGGCGATCCGCACGATCCATCGCTACTCGCGCGGCGTGCCCCGGCTCATCAACGCCGTCTGCGACAAGGCCCTGCTCTACGGCTTCGTCAACACGACCGACGAGCTCACGGGACGATCCATCCGCCAGGCCATCGCCGAGCTCGAGGGGAAGGCGGCATGAGCCTGATCGACGACGCGCTGCGGCGCGCCCAGGCCGCGCAGGGCAACGGCACCGACTCGTCCGGCCTGCGCGTCCCGCTCCCGCTGCCCGATCCGCGGCGCTCCCGGCGCCGCCGCCTGCGCCGCCTCGCGGCGATCCTCGCGGTCGCGGCCGCCGTGATCGCCGGAGGGTTTCTCTTCCTGCGGCGCGTCGAAGCGCCTCCGACCGAGCCGCGTGCGGCTGTCCCATCGCCCCGTCCGGCCCTGGCCGCCGCCGCGATGGCCACGCCGACCGCGATTGCCGTCGAGGCGCCGAGGGTCGCCGCCATCCGCGACACGCCGGCCCGCGCCGCCGAGCGAAGAACGACGGCCGCGTCCGCGCCGAGGACGGAGCCCGCCGCCGCGTCGGCCATCGCCGCTGCGGCGCCGGCGACGATTCCCGCGACGGCCGCCCCGATGCCGACGCGCGCCCCCGCCGCCGTCGTGGCCGCGGCGCCTCCTCCGCCGACCCGTCCGCCGCCGCGGCGTCAGCCTCCCGTCGTTCCGCCGCCGGCCGAGATCTCGTACGCGTCGGGCAGCCCGCGCATCGCGGTCCCCGGGGGCGTGCCCGCGCCGGCGCCGGCGACTGCCGAGGCCGCTCCCGCGCCCGTCCACCGGCCCGAGCCGACGCGCGAGCCCGCCATGCGCACGCGCACCTTCAACGGCGCGGCGAACCTTCCCCTGGCGCGGCTCGAGCTCGAGGGGATCGTCTACTCCGACTCCAACCCGACCGCGCTCATCAGCGGCCACGTCGTGCGGCCGGGGAGCTACGTCGAGGGCTACACGGTCCTCTCCATCGGCCGCGACCGCGTCGAGCTGCAGGGCGAGAACGAGAAGATCGTCCTGATCCTGCACTAGTTCCGCAACCTTTCGCGCGCCCGGCGTGTTATCGCCAGCGAGGCGAATCGCATGAAGACCGACTCCTGCCCCGGTCCCGAATCCCGCAGGCGGCGCGCGCCGGGCGGTTCCCACGATCTCCGATTGGTGATATCCGGGGGCCCGTACACCATGGAAAGCGACGGCACGGCGGCCGAGAGCGCGCTCTGCGCCGCCCTGGCGGCCGATGTGGACCAGGCCTTCGAGGGCCTCCCAGGCGCAGGGGATCCTGGCGCTGGACTTCTTCACCGCTGACCTGCTCAATGGCACGAAGGTGTACGTCCTTGCGGTGATCGAGCACGGCACCCGGCGCGTCCGGGTCCTGGGGCGCCACGGAGCAACCGGTCCAGTCCTGGGTTGTTCAGCAGGCCCTGTACCTGCTCATGGACCTGGAAGATGCCGGGACGCAGGTGAAGTTCGTCCTGCATGACCGGGATGCCAGCTTCACGCAAGCGTTCGATGCCGTGTTCCAGGCGGCCGGGATCCGGATCATCCGCTCCGGCGTTCAGGTACCCCGAATGAATTCGGTCATGGAGCGGTGGATTGGCAGCTGCCGGCGTGAGCTGCTGGAACGGACCCGATCTGGAATCAGTACCACCTGATGATGGTGCTGCGGGAGTACGAGGATTTCTACAATTCGCACCGTCCACACCGCGCCCTGGGCCAGGCCTCGCCATCCGGCCCCTGCCAGATGGCGTCACCGACTTGGATCATTTCCGGATCCGGCGCCACGACCGCGCGGGTGGCGCCATCCACGAATATCGCCTGGTGGCATAGGTTTTCGGCACCCACAGGTGTCAGTCGCTTCGATTGCGTCCGGGATGCGCTGCTGCGGTAGGGCATGCTGGGCTCCCGCATGGCCCCGCCGTCGGCGCTCAGTATCCTGGCTGGGCGCGGGCCGCCGGTGTCAACGCTTCGCCGACCGCCTCGACCAGCAGCGTCATCTCGTAGGAGACCTGGTCCGTGTCGCATTCGAGAGCGGCGAGGGCGGCCAGGCTGGAGCCGTCGCTGATCATCTTGACGAGCATCAGCCCGCCACCCATCTCCACCAGTGCCCGGGTGGGCGGCCCTGCCTCGAAGATCCGCGCGGCGCCCTCCATCAGGCTGGCCAGCCCGCAGGTGATGAGCGCGAGCTGCTCGGCGAAAGCAGACGGGATCTCCTCCGACCGCGCCAGCAGCACGCCGTCCGCCGATACGACGACCGCGTGCGCGACGTCCGGGACTCGCGTGGTGAAGTTGGTGACGAGCCAGTTCAGATCCCGGCGGTATGAATAACTCAACGATCCGTTCTCTCTCCTGCGTAGGGTGTCAGACCCTCAGCCCGGTGGGCACCGCGCTGGAAGCCGCTCAGGCGGCTGCGGGCTATCTCAGGGGATCGCTGCGGCAGCACGGTCGGCGTCTGCCCCTCGCGAGCATCGGCCGGCCAGCTGGCTGCGCGCCGGCCGCCGTCCGCGGATCCGGGGAGGAGGTTCGCGTGCGGGACGCGTACGGGCATCCCGGCGACTGTGCGGTCGCCGCGGACTGGATTGGCGATGGTCTGAGCGGCCTGCCGGCCTTCAGCCCAGCCGTCCGTTACCGGGTGCCCGGCGCCCCCCGGCTGCGGGACCGTCTCGGGCGGCCTGGTGTAAGCCTCGGCGGTACCCGTTGCGGGCGACCGGCGGCTAGTGAACCAGTTCGACGTCGCCGGGCTGGCTGCCCGCACCGTCTCGCTCGCGCCGGCGCCGGTCCACATGGTGGGGGCGAGGACATCGGGCTGGCCCATGGAGGCCCGGCTGTCGGTAGCGGAGCTGATCGCAGCGGCGTGCTGGCCCGGCATGCGCCTGGCCTGGAAGGAGGCGACCCGTTGCGGCAAGTCGCCGTACTGGCGGGTTCCCCGCTCGGCGATGCTGTCCGGCAGCCATACCAGGGCGGTCAGCCCTCGCGGGGTTCCGGCACGCAGCCGGACTCGCACCCCGTGCCGTTCGGCCAGGCGCGCCACCGCGAACAGGCCCATGTGCCTAGATACCGATTCGTCGATCGCGGGCGGATCATCTAGCCGCCGGTTCATCTCCGCCAGCCGGGCCTCGGAAACGCCGACGCCGCCGTCGCTGATCTGGATCAGCACGCCTCCGCTGGCCAGTTCCTGGACTGTCACCAGCACCTGGGTGTCGCTGGCGGAGAACACCGTGGCGTTCTCGATCAGCTCGGCGAGCAGGTGCACTACGTCGGACACCGCGTGTCCCGGGACCATGACCCCGGGCTGGATTCTTAGCGCCACCCTGTTGTACTGCTCGATCTCCGATATCGCGGCCCGGACCACGTCGGTGAGCGGAACCGGTTCGCTCCACTTCCGCGCACCCTCGTGCCCAGCGAGCAGAAGGAGGTTCTCGGAGTTCCGGCGCATCCGGGTGACCAGGTGGTCCATCGCGAACAGGTTAGACAGCCGAGCGGAATCCTGCTCGTTCTGCTCCAGGGAGTCGATCATTCGCACCAGCCGCTCGATCAGCGACTGGCTCCGCCGGGACAAGCTGACGAACATCGCGTTGAAGCTCCTGCGCAGCAGCGCCTCGTTTCCGGCAAGCCGCACCGCCTCCGCGTGCACCTGATCGAACGCGCGGGCGACCTGGCCGATCTCATCCACGGACAGCACGTCGATCGGCGACACGTCCAGGCTCGTAGCAGGGTCCGGAGTCTCTCCGAGCTGCCGGACCCGCTCCGGCAGTTGCACCGTGGCGATATCAAGCGCGCCCTCCCGCAGCCTGCGCAGTGGCAGGACCAGAGACCTGGCGAGGGCGAATGTCGCGAGGAGCACGAGGATCAGGATCGCCGCCGCCAGGATTCCGATGAGCAGCGCGGACCGCTCCGCGCCGCGCTGCAGGGCCTGAGCCCGCGCGACGAGGTTCCTGGCTACTCCCTGCTCGACAGTCTGCATTCTGTCGATCGTGTCGGACATCGCCGAATACCACTGATCAGGCGCGTCGTGCGCGCTGATGTTCAGGGCGCCATTACCGATGTCGAGACTGCCGGTACTGACGACGTACTGTTCGATGTCCACTGCCTGCCTGACCAGCGGCCCGGAAACGACGCGGGAGAAAGAGCTCTGTTCAGCAGGCGTGGCGGTCGCGTCGAACGCCGTCGCTGCGGCCGCTTGCCCCGCCACCACCGTATACAGCGCCTCCAGTTCGGCGTTGGCGAAAGCCCTCTTCGTAAAGGCGTTGAACAGGATCGCGCGCTGCTGGGCGACCTGGTCCTTCTCGAGGGACAGTGAGTTGAGCGCCTGGACCTCGTTGGTGAGGGCAGGATCATCGGTCCCCTGCGCGATCTGGCCGTTCAGGGCCATTATGGCGTTGATCGGGGTCGTGTAGTCAGCGATCACGAACAGCGCGGACGTGCTGGTCTGGGCCGCATCGCGCCGCTGCCCGAGGCCGGTGATCGCGGAGTGCACGGCGGCCACTTTCGCCTTGATGTCCGCCGGGAAGGAACCGCCTATACCGGAGGCCAGCGCCTGGACCTTGGTCGCCGCCGCGTCAGTCGCGTCGTACCAGCGCTGGAGGGGCCCAGGATTTCTGACGGGAAGGCTTCGGCACGTCTCGTCACGTTCGTCTTCCAAGGCCTGCATCAGGCCGGTGACCTGCTGTCCGAGGCTGGCGAGCTGCGACACGCGGCTGAACTGGGCTGCGCTGTCAACCGCCGCCGAAACCCGCAGGCCGCCGAAAACCAGGCCCATGGCGAGCGTCAGCATGAACACGGCGAACAAGCGCCACGACACCGGCCAGTTGCGCAACGTGAAGGCATGCGCACTAAGGAGATTAAAGAACGTCGATGTCTTGTCGGGCCTGCTGGCGTCGCTGGCGAGAAGTCTGGCGTTGGCTCCCTCGTGGTTCCCCATTGTTTGCATCCTCGCTGGCTACGTACTCTTTTCGAGCTTTGACCGCTAGCAGTCACGCGGTCAGGAATCGCCTCAAGACCAGCGGCCGCCGACGTGATCAGGATGCGTTGCCGTAACTGTAATGGGATCAGGTCCGAGAATTCGGAGATATCAGCATGGAACCTGCAACTCTGGGCAGGGATGGCCATGAGGCAACCGCTCGGCTAGATGGTCACCACCGGCGCCGAGATCATGGAGCCGGCTAGGCGTCCCGGCGGCGCTTCAGCCGAACACGCGGCGCTGGATTTCGCGGCGGTAGTCCTCGAGCGTGTTGTCCAGGTGCACGGAGGTAGCCTGGGCGGCTGCTTCGGGGTCGCCGTCCCGGATGGCGCGGTAGATCGCCTCGTGTTCGCCGACGGCGGCGTCGGCGTGACCGCCCAGCCCGCGCAGGCCGATGACGCTGGCCCGGCGCTGCAGCATGCGGGCCTCGCGGACGGCAGAGACGAGGAAGAAGTTGTGCGAGGCGGCGGCGACACCCAGGTGGAAGTCGTCGTCGCCCTGGTCGAATTCCGCGTTGTCGCCGCTGGTGTAGCCGTGGCGGCAGGTCTGCACCGCGGATTCGATCACCCGTAGCTCAGAAGGGCTGGCGCGCCTGGCGGCGAGCCTGCTTGCCTGCGTCTCCTGGACGCGCCGGAACTCGAACAGCATGAAGATGTGGTCGAGGTTGGTGGGGACGAAGAACCCGCCCCACTGCCGGGCCCCGAGCATGCTCTTGTTATCGGCGACGTACAGGCCGCGTCCCTTCTGGGCGCTGACCCGGCCGGTCGCCGAGAGGATCTTCACCGCGTCGCGGACCACGGTGCGGCTGGTGCCCAGCCGGGCAGCCAGTTCCTTCTCCGTGGGCATCCGGTCGCCGGGACGCAGGAGGAGCTCGCCGATCAGCTGCAGGATCTCCTCGGCCACCAGCTCGTAGCGGGGCCGGTAGACGCCGGACGCGCCGGGCCCGGCGTCGTCCGCCGAAGGCGCCTCCGCCCGTTCGCTCGTCAGGGGACCACCGTTCACAGGTCCTATCTTCCATCGTTGCCGGGCACGCGCACAGCTGCCCCGCCTGCTGGCTCTCGTATCGAGCATATCCATGTGCGACATGCCGAACAAGATAGATACTACTTATTTAAGCCTCAGACCCCCGGCAAAACGGGATCTTTGTCGCATATCGTCCAGCAGCAGCTAGATATCAGAAAATAGGCGGTCTTATAGCCTTGACGAGGCCTGCCCACTCCTGCCCTAATTATTCGTGGAAACATACAGCTCATGATGGTCAACCCGATCGCCGAACGGCCGGCGAACGGGATCCGCCGCGCGCTTCATCCTGGCGCGATAGATAGTACTCATCGAGCCCGTCGTCCTCCGCCGTGACGGCGGGCAGGGCGACTAAACCATGTAACTAAACCATGTAGTGGAGGTAGCTATGGCCCTGAGGACTTCCAGGGGATCCGCGCCGCGGTGGCCCTGGTCGCGCCGGCTGAGACGGACCGTGCTGACATCGCTGGCCGTGGTCGGGCTGGCTGTCGCCGTCGGAGCTTGCTCCAGCAGCTCAGCGACATCGAGCGCTCCCGCCGCTTCGGCGTCAGGAAAGGTCGGCGGTTCGCTGACTGTCTGGGTTGACTCGGTCCGGTTGCCGGTGGCGCAGGCTTACGCCAAAGCGCATCCGAACGTGCACGTGCACATCGTCACCTTTGACGGCGACGCCAACGGCGCGACGTCGTTGCAGGCCAAGATCCAGCTGTGGAACCGGACCGGCAGCGGCTGGCCGGATGTCATCTTCAGTGAGCAGGTCAATGACCCGGTGTGGATGGCGAAGCCCCCGTTCAACTTCGCCGCGCCGATCAAGGGCCTCATCCCGCAGAGCATCCTCAGTCAGTGGCCTTCACCCTCGACCACGCAGTGCACGATCAACGGCACGCAGTACTGCCTCCAGGACAACCTGGCCCAGGTGGTGCTCTGGTACAACAAGAAGCTGATGAGCCAGTTCGGCTACGCAGTTCCGACGACATGGCAGCAGTGGGCGGCGATCGGCCAGAAGGTCGCCACCCAGCACCCTGGCTACGTCATCGGGACCAGCGGGGAGTCGTTCAGCCACTGGATCTACTTCTGGGGCAACCAGTGCCCGCTAGAGAAGCTGCAAGGCAGCCAACTGCTGATCAATCCCTCCGATACGCACTGCACCGAGATGGCCAGCCTGCTCACCCCGCTCATCAAGAACGGGACGGTGCCGCCGTTGAGCGTGTTTACCCCCGACTTCGCCAAGAAGTACGGCGGAGCCAACGACAAGGTCCTGATGATGCCGGGGCCGAGCTGGTATGCGCAGGCCGTGTTCCAGGCGGCGCTGCACATCCCGGCCGGGCAGATCACCGCCGCGATGCCGCTGCAGTGGAAGAACGAGACGCCGATCACGACCGGCCAGGTCGGCGGTGGCCCGTGGATCATCTCCGGGCATTCGAAGAACCTGGCCACGGCGGCCAACTTCGTCCAGTGGGCCACGACCGTGTTCAATCCGCCCGGCGCGAACGCGAGGCCCGGTTACCCGGCCTATGAGCCCTTGGCCGATAGCTGGCTGAAGGCCCTGTCCGCGAACCCCTACTTCGCCGCTGACCCGACGCCGGCGCTGAAGGCCGCGGCATCTCTGATCTGGTCAGGGTGGAACCTGGTCACCTACCCCGACCAGCCGGTGTGGTCCAACACCGTCGTCACGGCGCTGGTCGCGGGCAAGTCGCTGAGCTCGCTGATGCCCGCGTTCGGCAGCGCGCTCGGACAGGCGGCGCAAGCGGCCGGGTATCAGGTCACCAAGTGAGTTTGCCCGCTCTGACCTCGAGGCAAGCGGAGGCCGCGCAGCCGCGCGGCCTCCGCGCCGCGCGGCTGCGCGGTCGCCGCGTACCACGGGGCTTGCCGTTCATCCTGCCGTACCTGCCGTTCCTGATCGCGTTCGGCGTCGCGCCGATGCTGTACGCGCTCGATCTCGCCTTCACCAACGCCAGCGGCGGCTGGACCGGCTTGCACAACTTCGTGCGGACGTTCGAGGACTACCGCTTCGTCCCCGCGTTCGAGCACATCCTGTTGTACACGGGCGTCTGGCTCGGGTCGCTCATGGTCTTCGTCGTCGGGCTGGCGCTGCTCCTGCACGGGCGCGCGAGCCGGACCTCGTCGACCTTCCGCTTCCTGTTCTACCTGCCGGGCGCGCTGGCCGGCGCGGCGTCCGTCCTGGTCTGGCTGTTCATGCTCGACCCGGCCGTCAGCCCCGGCTCGTTCCTGCTGCACCACGTGTTCGGGGCGCAGCTGTTCGTCCAGTCGATCGCGCCCGGGCACCTGCCGTTCGTCTTTGCGATGATCGCGTTCTGGACCGGCGCCGGCGGCTGGATCGTCGTCATGTACGGCGCGCTGAACACGATCCCGGACGAACTCGAGGACGCCGCGCGCATCGACGGGGCGGGCCCGGTCACCATCGCACTGCGGCTGAAGCTGCCGCTGATCCGCAAGTGGATCGCCTACATGATCATCCTGTCGTTCGCCACCGGGACGCAGCTCTTCATCGAGCCGCAGCTCGTGAACGAGGCGAGCCTCGGCCTGGTCCCCGACACCTGGTCGTCGAACCAGCTGGCGTACCAGCTGGCCTTCCGGTACGGGGACTTCAACGCCGCCGCCGCCATCGCCGTCGATCTTCTCCTGATCGGCCTGCTCGCCGCGGTGCTGATCGTGACGCGCACCGGGTTGTTCAGGAGGGAGGACTGATGCGTTTCGCAGCGCGCGGCGTCCGGCTGGTGATCCTCGCGGCGTTCGCCGTCTTCTTCGTGATACCCGTCCTCTGGCTGATCCTCGCCCCGACCAAGGCCGACGGCGCGCTCGTCACCAGCAGCCCGCTCTCGTTCGGCAGCTTCCACCAGCTAGCCCTGGCCTGGGACCACCTCGACGCCTTCAGCGACCACATCTACCGCACCTGGATCGGCAACTCGCTGCTGTACGCGTTCAGCGCGACGGCGATCGTGCTGGTGACGGCGATCCCGGCCGGCTACGGCCTGGCCCTCGGGAACTTCCCCGGCCGCAGGGTCGTGCTGACGCTGACGCTCGTCGTGATGATCATGCCGGCGGCGGCGCTGGTGCTCCCGATCTTCCTCGAGCTCAATTCGGTGCACCTGATCGGGAGCGTGTTCTCGGTCATCCTGCCGTTCTCGTTCTTCCCGTTCGGGGTATACCTCGCGTACATCTACTACGCGACCACGATGCCACGCGACCTGCTCGACGCAGCGCGCGTGGACGGCGCCAGCGAGTGGCAGACGTTCCGCCGCGTCGCGCTGCCGCTGGCCAAGCCCATCGTCGCGCTCGTCTTCTTCTTCAGCTTCGTGGCCGACTGGAACAACTTCTTCCTCCCGTTCGCCGTGCTCGCGGACTCGTCGCAGTACCCGATCCAGGTCGGTCTCTCGGACCTGCTGTCGTCGACCCCCTCGTTCAACCCGGCCCAGGGCGGCGGCGGTCAGCAGGTGAACATCTTCCGGCCGGAGCTGGCGCTCGCCACGCTGCTCGCCGTCGTCCCCGTCGCGATCGTGTTCCTGCTGTCGCAACGGGCGCTGGTCCGCGGGATGCTCGGCGGAGCGGTGAAGCAGTGACCATGACGCATGCCAGCATCACGGCCTCGGTGCCGCTGCTCGAGCCGCCCGGCTGGGCGCTGGCCGAGCGGCAGCTGTTCGACCTGCTCGACCACGCCTGGCGCCGCTTCACCCGTGATTTCACCGGGCCGGACGGGCGGCTGAACTACCGGCACGCGCTGAGCTCCCGCGACGGCGCCGACGACTTCTACGAGGCGTTCTTCAACTGGCCGCAGCTGTACCTGCTCGGCGGGGCCGACGACCTGCTGGCCCAGGCCGAGCGGCACTGGGAGGGGGTCACCGCGCAGCTGACCGAGCTCGGCATGCTCTCCGGCGAGTACGAGCGCGGATACGACTGGTTCCATCAGGGCGAGAGCCTGCTCCCGCTGTACTTCCTGACCATGGCCCGCCCGTCCCGCTGGGCCGAACGGGCGGTGCGCTTCGCCGAGCTGTTCGTCGATCCCGCGCACGGCAACTACGACCCCGCCCGCCGTATCATCCGCCGTCCCCACAACGGCTCGGACCCCGGCCGGACTGGCCTGTTCGACGGCACGCACTATCCCTGGCTGGACGCGGAAGCGCGCAGTTACGGCTTCCCGCTGGACTGGCTGGTGCCCGACGGCGCGCCCGAGCCCGAGCGGGCGGCGGACCCGCGACTGGCCAGCCAGATGACCGCCCGCATGGGCGCGGGGGACACCGCGGTGAACCTCGCGGCCGCCGGGCTCGTCCTGAACGCCTGGATCCTGACCGGCGACCCGCGCTACCGGGACTGGATCGGGCAGTACGTCGGCGCGTGGCGGGAGCGAGCGGCAGCCAACGACGGGATCGTGCCGGACAACGTCGGCCCGGACGGGGTGGTCGGCAGCCTCCTGGACGGACGCTGGTACGGCGGCCACTACGGCTGGTCCTGGCCGCACGGCTGGTACAGCGTCGGCAGCGCCGCCGCCGTCGCCGCACTGGCCGCCGCCACCGCCACCGGCGACGACGGTCATCTGGACCTGGTGCGCCCGGCCCTGGACACCATGATCGAACGCGGCAAGGTGATGCCGTTCACTGAATCCGACTCCTCCCTGGCCTCCAAGTGGCACCCGCAGCTGGCCGAGGCCGTGACCATCCCGACGATGCTGGTGCCGTACCGGCACAGCGACCGCGGCTGGTTCGACTACAACCCGATGCTCGCCTCTGTCCCGATGGCCCTGTGGCACCACGGCAGCGACCCGGCCGACCGGCGGCGGCTCGACGAGCTGCGCGAGGCCGCCGGGTACGACTGGCGCACCGTCCGCTCCTTCCGCAGCAAGGAGGAGGCCGGCCACGAGGAGCCCTGGTTCACGTTCCTGGCCGGGCACAACCCGGACTACCCGGAGAAAATCCTGGCCGCCGCCCAGGCCCAGGTACGCCACCGGCTCGCCCGCATGCAGGCCTGCCGCGGCGTCGACGTAGCCGAGGCCGACATCCACCTGTGGCAGCAGTGCAACCCGGTCGTCACCGAGGCCCTGGTCCAGCTGACCTGGGGCGGCCCGCAGGTCATCTACAACGGAGGGCTGCAGCAGGCCCGGGTCCGCTACTACGACGCGGCCCGGCGGCGCCCCGGCCTGCCCGCCTCGGTTGCCGCCCTGGTCTCCAGCATCGACCCGCAGGCCACCGTCGTCGACCTGGTCAACCTCGACCCGGAGCAGGAACGTACCGCCGTCGTGCAGGCCGGCGCGTTCGCCGAGCACACCATCGAGGCCGTGCGCTACACCGCCTGCCCGGACCGCACCTGGATCGGCGGCCTGTACGACTACGGGCACGGCGAGCCGGCCGTCACTGACACCACGCCGCCGTCGGCGGCCCGTGGCTGACCGTGCGCCTGCCCGCCTCCACCCGCATCCGCCTGACCCTTAAGCTGGCCCTGCGCACCCGGCCCCCGTCTTATGCCGCGCCGTTCTCAACCTCACACACCACCGCAGGAAGTCCGTGATCCGGATCGACGC
>CAWGKP010000012.1:0-221070 GCA_963823185.1 uncultured Acidobacteriota bacterium | reverse complement strand
ATTCCGTCGTCCGCGTCGCGAGGCGGAACTCTATCGCGGCGTCGGATTCAAGCCGGCGGCAGGCCGGGCGGCGGTCTTCATGTTCCCGGAGGCCGCCATTTTTCTCGGCCTGCTCGCGCAGGGCGCATGCTCGGTCCTCGCCTCCGTCGCGGCGCCGAATTGCGCGACGCTGGTGGGCGGACTCGGCGCTCCTGCCGCATGTTGATCGAAATCGTGTTGGTACCCGGATGCAGAACGACTGCAACGAACTTGCTGCGACTCGCCGATTTTGCGCTAACGCTCGCTGGACCGGAATGAAGCCCGCTTAGCAAGAAACGTCCGGAGGCGTCGGTCACTGCAGATTTCAGAAAGGCGTCCTGACGGACCGTGATCGATGCACCGTTCACCGGTGCCACGCCTCCGACGAATGCGACGTACACGAAGCCCGAGATCTTGGGCCGGCTGCAGCACCGGCGTCGGAGTGGGGACGGGAGTCGGGGTGGGCGTATTCGTCGGCACAGGAGTCGGCACGACGTCGGCGTCGAGTCGGCTGAGAGTTGGCGGGAATGTGGGGGTACTCGTCGCGGCGACAGGAGTCGGGTCGGGGTCTGCGGTGCGGTCATTTCATCGCCGCAATGCCCTCCCGTCAGAAACGTCACGGCTACGAAAACCGCGATCCAGGCGGCGGCGCGTTGGCCAGTCGAGGGTCGAGCGAGGCGACGAGAGGTGGACATCGGAGTCCTCCTACGATTTCCCGCGCGAAAGTTGCTTGGGCGAGATGTTAGCGCGATGGTTCTGGGTTGGACAGATGAATGTCAAGCAACCGAGCGATTCGGAGCGGACGTCCGGTAGCCGGATCGGCGTATCCCGCCACGGCGTCAGGAAGGACCCTGATGGCTCGGCAAGCCTCGTGTCCTTCGCCCGAACCGGCCATCCGCCCCCGGGGACGAGTGGATCTCATGGTTGCAAAGCCGGATCCCGGCAGGCAGCGGGGCCGTGACTTTCGCCGGGAGCAACTTGACGAGCGGCGTGAATTTTCGCGTCAAGCTACCGGCAGACCCAACTCCTGCTCCAGCGCCGCGAAGCGCGGATCGGAGCGCAGGGAGTCGAACCCGGCGAGACCGGTGTAGGAGAGGAGGCCCTGGCATTCCTCCTCCGCCCGCGCGAGAACGCCGAAGGCGGCGTCGATCCCCCCGAGCGCGCCGAGCAGCCAGGCCTCGGAGGCGACGGTGGGCGAGCCCGCCGGCCGCGCTTGAAGCTCCTCGAGGATCGCCCGCGCCTCCTCGTTGCGGCCCGCCACGGCGAGCGCCCACCCGAGGACGCCGAGAAACATCGGCGCCCGGCGTGAGACTGCGACGACGTGCTCGCCCGCCGCAATGGCCTCCTCGAGCCTCCCGAGGGCGACGTTTGCGATGCACGACGCGGCGAGGGCCGACGCGTCCTCTTTCTCGAAGCAGAGCGCGTCCTCGGCGTAGCGCAGGGCCTCCTGCGGCTTGCGGCAGACGAGCAGGCCCCATGCGGTGAGGGTGTAGGGAAAAGATGCCAGCGGATCGGCCTCGCGAGCGCGCTCGAAGAGCGCCAGGCCCTCGTCGGGCTTCCCGCGCGCGCAGAGGGTGATCCCGAACGAGCCCAGGGCCAGGACGTGACGCGGCTCGATCTCCACCGCGCGGCGCCAGGCCGTCTCCATCGCCTCCCATCGGCGTTCGAGCAAGGCCACGAACGCCTCGACATGGAGACCCTCCGCCGATTCCCCCTGCAGCTGCCGCGCGATGTCGAGCGCCTTTCGCGCGGACGCGCACGCCGCGCGCGGCAGGATCATGCCGATGTGAGCGGCGAGCACCGTGATCTCCGCGAGGCCGGTCCACGAGGCGCGTGAGACGGATCGAGGCGGACGGCCTCCTCGAAGGCGCGAAGGGCCCCGACGAAGTCCTCCTTCCCTCGAAGGTGCCGGCCCTTCAGGTAGCTGCGGTACGCCTCGAGGTTGCGGGCCTGCGGCCGGGCGGGAATCGCGCGCGTGCCCGGCGCGAGGCGCGCCTTCACCGCCTCGACGACGCCCGCGGCGATCTCGTCCTGGACGGCGAAGACGTCGGCCGCGTCCCGGTCGAACCGCTCCGACCAGAGCTGGTAGCCGCTCGCCGCCTCGGTCAGCTGCGCGGTGACCCGCAGCCGGCTGCCCGAGGTGCGCACGCTGCCCTCGAGCACGTGGCCGACCGAAAGAGCGCGGGCGATCGACGCCAGGTCGCCGCCCTCCCGCCCCGCGCGAAAGGCCGAGGTGCGCGACGCGATGCGGATCCCGTCGATTCGGACGAGGGCGTTCATGATCTCCTCGGCCATTCCCTCGCAGAGATACTCCTGGTCCTTCGCCGGGCTCATGTCGGAGAAGGGCAGCACCGCGATCGCGACCGGCGCGGGAGCCGGAGCGGCTCCCGCCGGAGGGGCGATCTCGAGCCCGGCCTTGCGCCAGCCGTCGATCATGCGTTCCACGTACTCGGGCTCCCACCACTTCTCGATGTCCCTGCGGGCGGTGGCGGCGAAGTCGGGCCGCAGTCTGAGCAGATCCTGTACGGCCTTCGCCGCCGCGTCGCGTTCCCCGAGCTGCCCGTACGCGGCGGCCAACGCGGCATGCATGCCCCAGTGGCCGGGGAGATTGGCTTTGAGCGCGAAACCGATCGCGCCGCGGTCGTCGCCCCGGCGGTACGCGTCGTAGAAGTCCGCATACCAGTACCATCCGGGGTGATTGGGATTGAGCTGCTTGGCGCGCCCCGCCAACGCGAGGCCGCGCTCCCAGTCGCCCGCATAGGTCAGCAGCTCACCGAGGAAGGCAATGGAGTTGCCGTCCATGGGGTTGAGCGCGACGGCCCGCTCCGCCGCATTCGGAAGCTCTGGAATTCCTTCTGGAAAAAGAGCGCCTGGGCCAGGCTGAAATGGGCCAGAGGATTGGATGGCGCCGCCTCGACGGCGCGCTGCGCCGCGTTCAACCCGCTCGCCAGTGAATCCGGCCGAAGGTTGAATCCTTGCGCGTAGTCCTGAATGCAGAGGAGCGCCAGCATCGCCCAGGCATCGGCATAGGCCGGCGCCTTCTGCACGGCCTCCTCGAGGCCGGACCGCGCCGCGCCAAGCTCCTCGGCCGTGACCCGCTCGAAGTAGCAGAAGCTGCGCAGCACCGCCTCGTAGGGGCTCAACTGCTCGGGAGTGCGGCTGCGCACCGCCTCGCTCATGCTTCGGGGCAGAACTCCGTTCATGTCCGCAACGGTCGAGACGATCCGCGGAACCAGGTCGTCCTGCAGCTCGAACAGCGCTTCCGGCGTGAACGTGCGCTCGTAGTTTTCCGCCCAGAGATGAGCATCGGAGATTGCGTCCACGAGCTGAATCGCCAGGCGCAGCTTGGTCCCGGCCTGGCGGAGACTCCCTTCCATCACGTACCGCGCGCCGAGCTCCTTGCCAGCGGACCGTGCGTCGGCGGCCGAGCGACGCGAGATCACCCGCAGGTAGGAGAAGCGCGACAGACCGGTCACGATGTCCTCGGTCAGCCCTTCGGCCAGAGTCGCGAGGGACTCCGTTGGCGCCGCTGTACGAGAACGGAAGCACCGCGATCCAGAAACCCTCGTCGGCGCGGGCGGCGCCCGAGTCTGCTGCGGAAGGCCGAGGGGTCACGGCGGAGGTTCCCTTCTCCGGGGGAATCTCCAGCCCCGCCTTGCGCAGCCCGTCCAGAAGATGCTCGGTGAGCTCGGCGTCATGCCATTTGCCGAACTCCTCTCGCGCACTCGCGCCGAAGTTCGGGCACCAGCGCGTGCAGCTCCCCCAGCGCGGTGCGCGCGCGCTGCGGTTCGCCGAGCTGCCCATAGACAGCAGCCAGCAGCGCGTGCGGCCAATAGTAGCCGGGCATGTTGACCTTCAGGGCGCTTGCCAGCGCGCCGCGATAGTCACGCCGGCGGTAGGCATCGGTCAGGACGACATAGCGATACCAGCCCGGATGATGTGGGTTGAGCTGCATCGCTCGTTCCACCACGCCCAGGCCGTATTCCCAGTCACCGGCATAAGCGATCATCGTTTCCGAGGATTGCCGCGGTGGAGGAATCCATGCGATTCAGGGCGAGGGCGCGCTCCGCTGCCGGACGGAAGGCCAGGAAATCCTTCTGGAAGAACAAGGCGGTAGCCAGGGCGCAGTGGGCGAAGTGGCTGGTCGGCGCCGATGCGACCGCTCGTTGCGCGGCAGCACGGGCGCGGCCGAGGGGATCGGGCTTGACGTTGTAACCGAACGCGTACTCGTGCCAGTAGATCATCGACAGTTCGGCGAGGCAGTCGCTGTGGTCGGGGGCCGAGGCAACCGCCGCTTCGAGTATCTCGCGGACTTCCGCGTGTTCCTCCGGGGTCACGCGCTCCCAGTAACCGAAGGCGCGCAGCACGGCCTCATGCGCGGAGTATTCGCCGGCGGTCTTGCCGCGCAGCGACTCGCTCATGCTGTGCACCAGCGCGCCGTACTGATCCGCGACCGTCGAAACAATCCGGGGAACCAGATCGTCCTGAAGCTCGAACACCGCTTCCGGGGCGAACGTGCGCTCGTAGTTTTCGGCCCAGAGGTGGGCGCCGGAACTCGTGTCGACGAGCTGTACCGCCAGACGCAGCTTGGTCCCCGCCTGCCGCAGAGTGCCTTCCATCACGTAGCGAGCGCCGAGGGCTTTCTCCGCGGACCGAGCGTCGGCGGCCGCACTGCGCGAGATCACCCTGAGGTAGGAGAAGCGCGACAGGCCGGTCACGATCCCCTCGGTCAACCCCTCGGCGAGGGTCGTCAGCGACGCGTCGCCGCCGCCGTACTTGAACGGCAGCACCGCGACCCAGAAGCCCTCGTCGGCACGGATCGCGGCCGAATCGAGCGGGGAAGAACCGGTGCGACCGGGCGCCAGAGCCTGCGATCCCTCCTTTGGAGGAATCTCCAGACCGGCTTTCCGCAGCCCGTCCATCAGCTGCTCAACCAGATCCGGGTCGATCCATCTCCCGTGTAACTCGCGGGCGACCTCGGCGTAGTTCGGTTTCAGTGCGAGCATGTCCCGGAGCGCGTTGCGCGCCTCCTCCTTCTGCCCGAGTTGCGCGTAGCAGATGGCCAGCACCGCATGCGTGTAGTAGTTCTGTGGAGCATTGAGATGGAGAGCCACGTCGAGCGCTTTGCGATAGTCCTTCTGACGGTAGGCATCGTGCCAGGCGGTGTAGCGGTACCATCCCGGATGGTTGGGATTCAGTTGCGAGCCTTATCTCGGATAGAGCGCAGCCGCGTTCCCAATCCCCCGCGTAGGCGATGAGCAAGCCCATGAACGCGGCAGTGGCCCCATCCATCGGGTTCAGCGAAACGGCCCGTTCCGCGGCAACCCGGAAGGCCAGGATCTCGCGCTTGAAGAAGAGAGCCTGGGCCAGCGCGTAATAAGGCAGGGAGTGCAACGGCGCCGCTTCGACCGACGTCCGTGCGGCCCGCAGTGACCGGTCGAGAGAATCCGGCCCCGCATTGTCCCAGTGCCCGTACTCGTTGGCGTACATCAAGGACAACATCGCCCAACACTCGGCGTTTCCGGGGGACTGCTGAACAGCCCGTTCCAGGCAGGTTCGCACCTCGGCAAGGTCTTCCGGGGTGAATCGCTCGTTGTAGCCGAAGCTGCGCAGCAGCGCTTCGTACGGGCTCATTTGATCCGCAGACTTCAGCCGCACGGCATCGCTCATGCTGCGCGGCAAAACACCGTGCATGTCGGCAACGGTTGAGACGATCCGCGGAACCAGATCGTCCTGTAGCGCGAAGATGGTCTCGGGACTGAACGTGCGCTCGTAGTTCTCGGCCCACAGATGAGCGCCGGTCGTGGCGTCCACGAGCTGCACGGCGAGGCGCAGCTTCGTTCCCGCCTGGCGGAGGCTCCCTTCCATGACGTAGCGCGCACCCAGCTCCTTGCCTGCGGACTGTGCGTCGGCTGCCGAGGTGCGCGCGATCACCCGAAGGTAGGAGAAACGCGACAGGCCGGTCACGATCTCCTCGGTCAGCCCCTCCGCCAGGGCCGTGAGGGAGGCGTCGGCGCCACCGTACTTGAACGGAAGAACGGCGACCCAGAAACCCTCGTCGGTCCGGACTGCGCCCGACGCGATCTGTCCGGAGGATGTCGCACGGGTTCGCGCCGGCGCGGATCCGTCCTCCGCTGGAATCGAGAGCCCCGCCTTGCGCAGCCCATCGAGGATCGGATCCATCAGGCCGCTCGCGAAGTGCCAGGTCCCGACATTCGAGCGAGCGTGCGCCGCAAACTCGGGATCGAGCGCCAGCAGATCCCGGACCGCGGACTCGGCCTCGGCGCGCCGGCCGAGGTGCCCGCAGGCCGAAGCCATCACCAGATAGGGCCAGAAGAGGCCGGGGACATCCACCCGGTTTGCGCGCTCGAGAGCCTGCTCGTACTCCCCCTTGTGGAAGTGCTCCCAGAGCGGAGCGAAATGCATCCAGCCCGCGTGGTTGGCATTGAGCTCCATCGCGCGGCGCACGATCGCGGCGCCTCGCTCGAACTCGCCGGTGTGCACGATCTGCAGACCGAGGATCCCGACGGCATCGGTGTTGAGCGGGTTGAGGGCCATCGCGCGCTCGGCCGCGGGGACCGAACGCCGCGAGGTCCTGGCGGAAGAAGTGCGTCTGCGCCAGCGCGACCAGCGCGAACTGGTTCGCCCGATCGAGCTCCACCGCGCGGCGGGCCGCGGCCAGGGCCCGATCGAGAGATGTCGCGTCGCCCCCAAAGCCGAACGCGTACTCGTCGACGAAGATCTGCGCGAGGCAGGCCCACAGGTTCGACTGGCGGCCGTCCCGCTCGACCGCGCGCTCCAGCCGGCTCTTGAGCTCCGCGTAGGCCGACGGCGTGATCTGCTCGCGGTAGGCGAAGTACTGGAATTGCCACTCCACGGGCGTGAGATGGACATCGTCCTTCTGCCGGGTCGCGGAGCGCATGGCATGCACGAGCACCCCGTAGCTATCGGCGACCGTTGCGACGATGCGCGCCGCGATGTCGTCCTGGGCCTCGAACACGCCCGACGCCTGGAGATCCCGGTTGAACGTCTCGGACCAGAGCTGGGCTCCCGTCTGGACGTCGACGAGCTGGGCACTCACGCGGATGGACGAGCCTCCTCCGCGGATGCTCCCCTCCAGCACGTAGCGCGCGCCGAGTTTGGCGGCCAGGGCGCGCTCGTCTCCCGCTTCTCCTTTCAGGCGAGCCACCGAGGCACTCGCGACGACCGAGAGATACCGAAACCGCGAGAGGCCGGTTCCGATCTCCTCGGAGATCCCGTCGGCCAGGGCCGCGAGGTCGGCGTCGGCGCCGACGTACTTGAACGGCAGCACGGCGACCCATAAGCCGGCCGAACCGACCGGCGGAGAGGTTGCCCGCGGAACGCTCCCCGCGGCCGGCGCGGTTTGGTCCGAAAGGCCGAAGGCGATGTCCCGGGCCGATTGGAACCGATGCTCCCGGTCCTTCTCCAGGCAATGGTGGACGATCCGCTCGAGCGCGGGTGAGATGTTCTGCCCCGACGCCGACAGCTCCTCCGGCTCGTCTCGCAGGATGGCCGCCATCGTCTCGGCGTTCGTGTCCCGCCGGAACGCCTTCCTGCCCGAGAGCAGCTCGTAGAGGATCGCGCCGAAGGAGAAGATGTCCGAGCGGTGATCGACCGGGAAGCCCTTGATCTGCTCGGGCGACATGTAGCCCGCCGTCCCCATGATCGTCCCCGGCTGCGTGTGGCCCGAGCCCGTCGGCGCGCTCGTCTCCTTGCCCGGAGCGACGGCCTCGACGCGTTTCGCGAGGCCGAAGTCGAGGATCTTGAGATGGCCGTCTCGGCTGACGAAGAGATTCTCGGGTTTCAGGTCCCGGTGGACGATCCCCTTCTCGTGCGCCGCCGAGAGACCCTTCGCGATCTGCAGCGCGTAGTCCAGGGCCTGCTTCTGAGGAATGGGACCCGTATCGAGCTTCCCGCGCAGCGTCTCGCCTTCCAGCAGCTCCATGACGGCGTAGGCGATGCCGTCCTGGTTGCCGAAGTCGAAAATAGACAGGATGTTCGGATGCGAGAGCGCCGCGACGGCCTTCGCTTCGCGCTCGAAACGCGCGAGCGTGTCGGCGTCCGCGGCGACGGACTGGGGAAGGACCTTGACCGCGACATCCCGGTCGAGCTTCCGGTCCCGCGCCCGGTAAACCTCGCCCATCCCGCCCGCGCCGAGCGGGGACAGATCTCGTAGGGGCCGAGACGGGTGCTGGTGGCAGTGTCATCGAGACGTCGCGGGCGATTGTAGACGAGGCGATGCTGGGAAGAATTGACGACATGTCGCACCCTGCCGTCAACGCTTCGGCCGATCCGGTCAGCGCCTGAGCAGCGAAAACCAGTTGACGGTCAGAGAAATCGCGTCCGCGTCCGGGGCCGGCAGTTCACGACGACCAGGAACCGCTGCCCATCGGCTGTCACGTCGAAGTCCTGCCAGCCGGCAGGAGCCATGCTGAAGAGAGGGCGCGACGCGCCAACCTGAGCGCTCGAGCCAAGGTGGACAGCCGTTGCGATCATCTCGTCGCCCGCGGAGACGAAGTAGAGCTCGGACCCGTCCCTCTTCCAGCGCGGGCGCGACCCACCAGACGCCGAAACCTTGACCCGCTCCGCGGGCTCGGGAAAAGAGGTCAGAAATATCTCGGGGCGGCCGGACTCCGGCGCGCAGTACGCGATCCACCGACCATCCGGGGAGAATTGTGCCTGCGTCAGTTCGGTTGTGTCCCCCACGGACAACAGCTTGCGCGGATTTGGCTCTCCGTTCGGATTCAAGACCCAGAGACCGGTGCCCGACTCGGTGCGGGCGCCAAAATAGAGGAGGGATCGTCCGTCGGGTGACCAGTCTTCTGCGCGCTGGATTCCTCCCGGCGGAACGATCAGCTCCGAGGTGCCGGACCCGTGAAGCGCCACCGCGTACAGAGCGGGGGGGTGACCCATCGAGCCGACGCTGAAGACCATTCGGGTGCCGTCCGGCGACCACGTCGGAGAGGAATAGTCGTCCGAGCCCAGCTCCAGACGCGTGAGCACGCCGCGGGACAAATCCCCGGTCCAGATACTCCCCATGCCCGTGCGAGGATCGATCTTTCCGACGAACACCTGTCGTGAATCGGGAGAGAGGCGCACCGATCCGAATCCGGCAGGCGACGCGAGCGAACCGGTCTCCCGGCCGCTCCGGTCGATCCAGGCCAGGCGTGTCGGGCCCCCTTTCCCGCGGGAGGCGAGGACGCCATTGTCGGAGGCCGAGAACGGGCCTGTCCCGATGAGCGCGTGCTGAAATACCTCCTGCCCCGTAGGAATGGCGTCCCCAGTCAGCCGCAGCCGATCGCTCTCGAAGGGCTGAGCCAGCAAGCCGCCATCGCGGGCGTACAGAAGGTGGCCGGATCGGCCGCGCGCGTCCGCACTGGGTTCGCCCGGAACGTACTGCGCGCGCGAGCAGTCCGTCAGGAGGGGCACCGTCTTACCATCCTCGATGTTCGCGACACGGACATACGTCTGCTTCTCGGCCTTGCTACGACCGACGTAAAGGAAGTGATGTCCATCGGGAAGAAAGCTCGGCCAGCAGACGCTGACCTCCTGCCGGGACGCATCAACCTTCAATACGGCTCGAGGGACACCTCCGCTTTCCGACACGAGGTTCACGACTGGCTGGGTCAAGCCAGCGAAGAGAATCGAGTGTTCGCTTCCCCAGGAACCCGAGGGAAACGCCCCGGTCACCTCGCAAAGCGTTATCGCCTGCCCGCCTGCCGCGTCGACCTTCTTGAGCTTCCCGTCCGCAAAAAATGCGACGAAGCGGCCATCGGGCGACCAGAAGGGGGCCGCGGCGCCTTCGGTGCCCGGGACCGCAGTCGCCGACAGCTCTGCGAGCGACCTCACCCAGAGGGAGCTCTGCCCATCGGAGCGGCGCGCAGCGAATGCGATGCGCCGCCCATCCGGCGACAGGGCAAACAGGTTTTGCATCGGCGCAAACCCAAATCGGGTCCCCTCCGGGGAGCGGATCTCGAATCGGACGGCGCCGCGGCGGGTACAGGCGCACGCCGAAGTGCGTAAAGCGCCGCAAGAGCCGCCGTGGTCAGAATGCCCGCCGCGGCAAGAGCGACCAGCCATCGCGGCCTGGCAGAAGAGCTCCCCGCGGACACCGTGCCGCCGCTCGTCTCCGCAATACGGTCCTTGAGCGCCGCGAGATCCTGCGCCAGGTCGCGCGTCGAGGCATAGCGGCCGTCAGGACTCTTCGCGAGCAGCGCTCCACGTATTCATCGCAGCGGCCCGGAGAGAGTGATGTTGAAGTTTCTGAGCGGCTCTGGCTCGTCCTTTTGTTCCTCTGTGAGCCTCTCGGCATGCTTTCCCGAACAAGGCGCGCCTGCCTGCCGTCATCTCGTAGAGGATCGATCCGAAAGAGAACTGGTCGGATCGGAAATCGAGTGGCTTTCCCCAGCGCCTGCTCCGGCGACATGTAACCCACCGTCCCCATCGCGCCCCGTCGGCCGTCTCACCGGCATTCGTCTGGGCTTGCGTCCTTCCGTTCCTTTCCTCCGGCTGGGTCAGCTTCGCCAGACCGAAGTCCAGGATCTTCACGAAGCCGTCCCACGTCACCATGACGTTTTCCGGTTTCAGGTCCCGGTGAACGATCCCGGCCCCCGTGTGCCTTCGCCAGGCCGTCGGCCACCTGCGCGGCGACCGCCTGGAGGCGCTTCGTCGCCACGGGGCCATCGGCCAGCAGCTCCCGCAGCGTCTCGCCCATCGACCAGCTCCATCACGATGAACGCGGTCCCGTCCGCTTCGCCGACGTCGTAAATCGTGCAGATGTTGGGATGATTGAGCGCCGACGCCGCCCTCGCCTCTCGCTCGAAGCGCAGCAGGCGGTCCGGATCGCCGGCGAGCGCTGACGGCAGCAGCTTCAACGCCACATCGCGGCCCAGTCGAGGTCGTGCGCCCTGATAGACCTCGCCCATGCCGCCCGCGCCGAGCGGGGCCAGGATCTCGTAGGCGCCGAGGCGCGTCCCCTGGGACAGCGGCATGGGGGACGGGATTATCCCTTCACTTCTCGAGTCCCACCTTCTTCAGGAGCGCGACGAAGCGCGGTTCCGACCGGAGCGGATCGAAGATCCGGTCGTTCTTGAGCCAGCCCAGCCACTCCGAGTCGGAGGCATACGCGTTCTCCAGCGAATCCAGGGCGCGAGCGCGATCGCCCAGGCCGAGATTCACGAGCGCCATGTTGAACGGCGTGACGGAACCGCCCAAGGATTTCTTCTTCAGATCCTCGAGCTCCGCCATCGCGCGGCTTCGATCGCCGGAAGCTCCGTAAGCGTAGGCGAGAAACGCGGACACGAAAGCCGGCGATCCCATCGCCTTCGCCTTCTCGAGTTTCGGAATGGCGTCGCCGGGCTTGCCCGCCTGAATGTCGACCCAACCCTCCATGTACGGAGGAAAGAAGTACGTCGGATCGAGATTCGCCGCTCTCCGGGCCATCTCCCGAGCCGCCGGGTAATTGCCTTTGCCAAGCGAGGGCGGCGAGAGAGTCGGCGGGAATCTGCGGGGAGAGCGGGTCGAGCTCGGCGGCGCGCTTGCCCTCGGCGATCGCTTCGTCGAAGCGTCCCTGGAACGCGAGCACGAGACCGAACTGATCGTGCGCGAACGCGTAGTTCGGGTTGAGCGCGAGCGCCTTCCGAAATTCGGCCTCGCTGCCCGCCCACTCGTACTCGTACCAGATCTTCAGTCCGCCGAGCGAGGTGTGCGCCTCGGCAGACTCGTTGTCGAGAGCGATCGCCCTCTCGGCGGTGTCCTTGGCCTTGGGTCGCGCTTGCGAGGCGGTCAGGACGCCTTCGTTGTAACCGGCCCAGAGGTAGGCGTCGGACAGGCCCGCAAACGCCGGGGCATAGGTCGGATCGAGCTTGATCGCCTCTTCGAATTGCGCGATCGCTTTGGTCAGGTTTTCGTCACTCGGGCGGTTGAAGTAATAACGGCCCTTCAGATAAGCGTCGTACGCCTCGGGGTTGACGCTCGCCGAGCGCGCCAGCCGCGACCGCTCGCCCGGAGTCAACTGAACGTGGATCTCCTGCGCGATCGCCGACGCGAGCTCATCCTGGAGCGCGAGCACGTCGCGCGAATTGCGCTCGAAGCTCTTGGCCCAGAGGTGTCGGTCCGCCCGCGCGTCGATCAACTGGGCCGTGATCCGAACCTTGTCGCCGGCCGGATCACCGAGCCTTCCACGATCGCGTCGACGTCGAGCGCCTTCGCGATTTCGGGGGTGGGCGGCCGATTCTTTCCCTTGAATTGCATCGCCGAGCCGCGCGAGATCACTCGAAGCTGACTGATCGTCGCGAGGTCCGCCGTCAGCTCGTCGGTCATTCCCTCGGCGAAGTAGTCCTGGTTGGGGTCGCCCGAGTAGTTGTCGAGCGGAAGCACGGCGAGCGACCGAATGGCGTGTGGCTCTTTTCCGGATTCCGGCGCCGGCGAGGCGTCGATGGCCCGGCCGGAAGCGCGTCGCGAGATAGCACCGCCGACGCCAGGAGAATGCGCCGCCAGGGCCGCCAGTCCGGCGCGCCTCCACGCGGGCGGCACTCCCGGAGCGGGTCGGGCGATCGCTGTCGCACCGGTTGCGGCGAGGAGACTTTCGAGGTCGGAGAATCGGACACGGTCTCCGCCCGCAGCTCCTTCAGTTCGTTGTACACGTCGCGCGAGGTCTGGTAGCGGTCGCGCGGGTCCTTCTCGAGACAGCGGCGCAGGATCCTCGAAAGGTGCGGCGGAACGTCGGCGCGCAGATCGGTCACCGATGGCGGCCGGTCGCGCAGGATCGACGAGATCAGGTCCACCGCGCTCGCCCCCTGAAACGGGCGCTCGCCGGTCAACATCTGGAAGAGCACGACGCCGAGCGAGAAGACGTCGGACCGCGCGTCCACCTTGCCGCCGCGCGTCTGCTCCGGAGACATGTAGGCGACGGTGCCGAAGACCTGGCCCTCGCCCGTCAGGTTGACGCGGCTCTCCGTCGGCGTGCTCGTGAGGTTCGGATCGGAGTCGGCGGCCTTCGACCCGGGCCAGGCCGAAGTCGAGCACCTTGACGCGACCCTCGCGGGTGACCATGACGTTGCCGGGCTTCAGGTCTCGGTGCACGATGCCGCGCTCGTGCGCCGCGGACAGCGCTTCGGCGAGCGGCGTCGCGATCTCGAAGAACCCGGCGAGGGGAAGGCCGCCCGAAGGGATCATCGTGTCGAGGCTTTCGCCCTCCACGAGCTCCATCGCGAGAAAGCGCGTGCTCCCGGATTCCTCGACCGCAAAGATCGTGACGATGCCGGGGTGGTTGAGCGCGGCGAGCGCACGGGCCTCCCGCTCGAAGCGGGCGAGACGTTCGGCGTCCTTCGCCACCGTTTCCGGGAGGACCTTGATGGCGACGTCGCGGCCGAGCCGGGAATCCTTCGCCCGGTAGACCTCGCCCATGCCTCCCGCGCCGAGAGGCGAAAGGATCTCGTAGGCGCCGAGACGGGTGCCTGCGGCGAATGTCATCGGAGCGTCGCGTGGAACTGTACACCGCGGAGGCGGCTCATCGAGGCGCGCCGTCGGGCTGCGTTCTAGGGTCCGTAGAGCTGCAGATTGAATCCGTTGGCGATGAACTTGGCTATGGCGTCGCGGCTGACGGGATCGGCCGGGCAATAGCCCGTGGCGTTGCATCCGGAGACGATCGCCCTGGCCCAGAGGTAGTGGATGTGCTTGCAGAATGAGTTCGAGACCGGCACGTCGGAGAAATGGAGGCTCGGGCTGGCCGGATCGCAGGAGTACGAGAGCCCGGTGACCGGATCGGGCCCGTAGGTCTGCGGGACGGCCGCGCCGCCGCCGGGCGCCACGATGCCCTTGGCGATGAAGCCGGCCATGCCGTCGCGGCTGACGGCATCTGCCGGGCAGAACTTGCCGGTGGAGCAGCCGAGCGTCACGTTCTGCGCCGCCAGATAGTGCGCGTGCTTGCAGAACTGGTCCGTCGGCGCGACGTCGGTCGAGGCGCCTCCCAGCGTGCGCCGAGGTGCGATGTTGCCGGAGTCGGCTCGACGGTACACGGTAATGGTGTTGGTCGAGCCGTTCGCGACGAAGAGCTCCTGCGCGCGCGCCGGTCGAGCCGCCGCCAGAGCCGCCGCGAGCGTCAGGAGCGACCGGACGGCGAAAGAGCGACCTCGAGCGCGAGAGGGCATGTCGGCCTCCTTCACGAAGGAGATACGCATCGGTTGCGGGGAAGCTGGCGGCGGACTTTAGCATGTGGAGCCGGAGCGTGATGCACGTAACGGTCGGTCGCCGCGCGAGCAAGCTGTGCAAAATGTCGCCACGCCTCTGCATGTGAAGATCGGGCCGCGCCTCAGGTCTCCGTGGGCGATGGTCGTCGTGGCGCTGGCGCTTCGCCTGGTGGTGATGGGTCTGACCTATACCGACCGGCTGGATCCGGCGCGGGACCATTGGCTGTTCGGCTGGGAAACCGGGAGAGTTGCGCGGTCGATTGCGGCCGGAGAGGGGTTCAGCTCTCCCTATCCCGAGCCGACGGGGCCGACGAACCTCATCCCTCCCGCGTACCCGTACCTGGTCGCCGGACTCTTTCGGTTGTTCGGGACCTATACGCCCTCGGCGGCTCTGGCCGTGCTGACCATGAACAACCTCTTTTCCTCTCTGACATGCCTGCCCGTCTTCTTCATCGCGCGCCGGGTCTTCGGAGTCCGGACGGCGGTCCGGGCGGGCTGGTTATGGGCCTTCTTCCCTTATTCGGTGGCTCTGTCGAACACGAGAATCTGGGACACGACCTTGACGACGCTGGTCTTCAGCCTCGTGATCCTGGCAACACTGTCCCTCGAAGGTTCGACGAGCCTTCGCGCCTGGTTGGGGTACGGGGCTTTGTGGGGAATCGCCGCGCTGACAAACCCGGCCGTCCTCTCCACGTTACCCTTTCTCGGCGCATGGGTGTGGCTCCGGCATCGGCGCCGCGGAGAGAACCGTACGGGAGTGGCGGTGGCCGCGCTTCTGGCGTTCCTCGTCGTCATCGCGCCATGGATCTGGCGTTGCAGCAAGGTCTCCGGACGGTTCGTCGCCTTCCGCGGCGGCTTCGGCCTGGAAGTCCTCGTCGGGAACAGCGCCGACACGAGCACCGTCGAGAACGGACGACTGCTTCCTGGCGAAAACCCCGTGGAGCTCGAGAAAGTGAAGAGGATCGGCGAGCCCGCGTACATGGCCGAAGTGGAGCGGGAGGCCTGGCAGACCATTGCGCGCCGGCCGTTTCGTTTCCTGGGTCTTACCCTCAGAAGAATCCTGAACACCTGGACATGCTTGTGGAACTTTCCTCCGCGTCTGGCATTCGACGAGACGGGCCTGCCGAACGTGCTCTTCTACACCCTCGTCTCGCTGCTTGCCTTTGCCGGACTCTGGCGCGCGATTCGGGACCGCCGGGAGGACGTGCCTGCTCTGGTGATTCCCGTGATCGTCTTCCCCGTCGTCTCTTACGTCACCCATCCCGAAATGCGCTACCGGCATCCGATCGATCCGGTGCTCGTCGTCCTCGTGGCCTATGGCATCGTCTGCCTACGAGAAAAATCTCGAACGAGATCCTTCCGACTCCGTCTGTCCCTACGAGTGGAGCGGGTTTCGGGTGCGTGAGAAGGGCCGCGCTTCAGATCGAGACGTACCTACGGAACCCTCGAGGGTGGACCCAGGCAACGAATCCGCCGAACATTCTCAACGAGTGATACGAGTAGCCGATGCCCAGACACGCGAGGGCCCCGAACACACCGAGCTGGACCTGCTCATGACGTCCCAACACGGCCCACGGCAAGCGCACGAATTTCTCCAGGAAGGATCGAAAGACGCGTGTCGAAGATCCGCCGGACCTGGCCACACCGCAGAACGATCTCGTCATGACCCTCGCACAGGGCCCGGAGGACGAAATACGCGAGCCCTTTCGGAGGAGGATGCGAGACACGTGCGCCCCGGTGGCGGAAGATGCCGACTCCCCGTGCGAAGCTCGGCCGCGAGTAAGGAGCATTCCGCGGACCGAAATTGAAACCGGCAGCGGGGTAGTGCAACCTTCCGACGGAATGCGACGTTGTTTGCAAAAAAGGAGCCCGTCGCCGCCAAGTCATTCGCCTCGTCTCGGAGCGGGAAAAACCAGAAAAGCGCGAACGCCTTACCCAGCAGGTCATCAAGAGCCACATAGGTTCCCCCGCCGACGACCGACACGCGCGGGTCGCGAAAGGACTCCATGAGGCACTTCAGCCAGTCTGGTTCCGGGATCACGTCGCTGTCGAGAAACAGATGACGTCGGTTCCCGTGTCGAGCGCACCCGGTTCTTCCGTCGGATACCCTCCAGGACGACCTCCGCGGCCATGGCGCGTCTCCGACCGCTTCACTCATGAGTCGCTCGATGATCGCCACTTCAACCTTGGCCCCATCGTAGAGGACCCGAATCTCCGGCCGGGCACGGAAAGCCCCTCGCATCTCCCGAAGCTGCCAGTACAGAGCCCGAAGCATTCCGAGAGGCCGCGCGAGGTCGGAGCGCGCCGCGTTGTCCCACTCGATGACGATCGTCACCGATGCCAATTCCGCGAACCCTCTCGCGGCTCCGCTTCTTCGCCCGACGCTTTGCCGAAAGAAACGGTCGGTGGGTCCGTATGCTCCACGTTTGATCTCAGCCCCCATCATGGGGCAAGAGAGGGAACACGACGAGGAGAAGGGCGAACTCCCTCATCTGATCGCCGAGGAAGGGAGAAAAGGGAGGCTTGGACGTTCCGGCCAGATATTCCCGGCGCCGATCGACGAGAACGGAGGAACGCGCAGAATCGAGAACCACCGCAAAGCTCAACAGTCAGGATGGACTCTTAGAATCGCTCTCGAAAGGAGCCAACATCATGAAGAACTCGCAACGCGCCGCTCTCGCATTGACGTTTCTGCTCGCGGCGCTTCCCGCGGTCGCGGCGGAAACGCCTTCGGTGGCGGCGCCGGACTGGGGCACGAAGGCGACGATCCTGAAAACGTTCACGCCTTTGCGTTCCTTCCGAGTTTCTCGACGCAGGGTGTCGGCGTGTTCCAGAACGGCCGGTATGCGACGACCGGTTCCGGCCCAAGGAGTTCATCGCGCCTCTCGACCTGCCGTCAGGCGCGCTGGTCGACTCCATCGCTTTGCTCGCCTGCGAGGACGGGACGGGGACCGTCAGCGCCTCTCTCGACCAGATTGCGCATGCAGACCTCGCGACCGTGCATCCGCTGATTTCGGGCTCGACTTTCTCCGGTCACGGCTGCCAGTTTCCGGGATTCATCGCAACCCCGGCGTTTACGATCGATAACCACTTCAATCTCTATCAGCTCCGCATCGTGATCAACGGTCCGGCCGGTTCCGGTCTGCGCTTCTACGAGATTTCGGTCGGGTACCACCTCCAGATCAGCCCGGCGCCCGCGTCGCCGACCTTCGGGGACGTTCCGGTGACGCACACTTACTTCCGGGCGATCGAGGCTCTCGCCGCGTCCGGAATAACGGGCGGCTGCGGCAACGGAAACTACTGCCCGAACCAGTTCGTGACGCGCGGCGAGATGGCCGCGTTCTTCGCCCGGGCGCTCGGCCTGCATTTCCCGTTCTAGGCAGGCCGCGCGAGGAGCGAAGCCTGCGTGCCTCCTTGGACACGCGTCGTCACATGAGGTGTTTCGTGGGCGGCGGCGGAGCAGGTGAGCCGTCGGACCAGCTACGCACCGGAATGAAGAGGACCGTCGATTCTATGGCGCTGGCATCTTGCCCGATGACGGGTGAGCCTTCCTTGCCCGCGCCCCAATTGTCGGCTTGGCCATGCGGGAGGAAAAACATGACATGGGGAAGCCATGGGCCCGCACCGTCGTCGCTGAGGTAGCCGTTCTTCGACAGCATGAAGGAAAGGGCGCCCGCCTCGGGGGCTTTGAATTCGTGGCTGGCGAATGCGGCCTTGGTTTTCTCGATCATCTGCTGTCTCGTGGCGCCAGCCAGGACCCACTCGGTGCGCTTGAGCTCTTGTATCAGCTCGGTGTGCGCGGCTGGCGGGTTGAAGCAATTGGGCCCGCGTATCTTGGGATTCCAGAACTCGGGAGCGTCGAACCCGGCCGCCCAGGAGCGTTGGACGAAGCAGACGAAGCCGTTCTTGCCCTTCACCGCCGACTCATAGCCGTGGCTACCGAGCACGAGCACCTCGGCGTCCCGGGAGATTGACGGAGGCGCGGCACTGCGTGCCAGTGCGATTTCATCCCCGCGACTTGCGATGCGGTACTGCTCGACCGGTGCCATCTCGGGATAGGGAGTCTTGACGGTTTGCGATTGCGCCGAACCACTCCAGCTCAAGGCAGCGAGGACGATTGAGGCGAGAATACCGACAGCAGGTCGTTGATTCATCTTTGTTCCACTCCGTCTACATCAGAGCGCGAGGCGGGTGCTACGACTCCGAGACCGTCAGCGACTCCGCCGGCACCGCGTAAACACCTACGACGGCGAGCGTGAGAGCTACGCCGGCGGGCAAGCATCACAAACCGTCCTTTCGATTTGTCCGCTTAACCGTACTGATCAAGAGCTGTGCCATCCATCTGAGTCGAGAACTACCAAGCCAGGTCAACGAGTTCCTCTCCGCCTTCTACGCATCGGGTGGCGTGCGAATCCGAACGGTTGGATCAGAGCCAGCGAAATCTGGATCGCCTCGGAGCATTGATTGTCCGGCCACCGCACGACCTTGACCTTCCTCCACTACAACATCACCTCCGACAGGCGGACGGTCTCAACCCCTGTCCAAGTCCACGCCTGCCAGATGATGATTGAGGTGGCCACAGTCTCAATCGTCGCGAAAAACAAATACTCTGGAAGAGCGGGCGGCCGGCCCCAGCCGATCAGAGGCGGAACGAAGGTCAGAAAACCGTTTATGAGGGTCACAATGCCACCCGCAATGATATTCGCCAGCCGGTTCGCTCTAAATGGAAGCATTCGACACGCCAGAATCATGGCGATGGGTATTTCCATCAAGACCGCTGAACCGGCCAGAGCCCACTCTGTGAGGTGCGGGGCTTCCGCTGGATTGCCAGCAATAGCGAACAGGGCAACGACGTCCGCATACAGGTAGTTGAGTAGCGCGAAGATCCACAGTAGAGACAACCGCTCCTTTGTGTCATGCATATCAACCTCCTACGGAATATCCCCCGACCCTCTCGTTCCATCCGCCGCGGGACGAACGCGTGGCTCCGTCCTCACTCCGATCGCAGCGCTTGGATGACGTCCACGCGCGACGCACGGACGGCGGGCAAGAGCGACGCGAGGATCGCCGCGGCCGCTAGAAGCGCAGCCGCTCCGGCGATCGGCAGCACGCCCGGCATCTGAGCCACGCCGAACAGCCGGCTCGCGACCCAGGCCAGCGCGATCCCGCCGAGGCCGCCGACCAGGATTCCGGCGAAGGCGATCACGGCGCCCTCGCGGAGAACACGGGCCTTGAGCTGGCGCGGCTCGCATCCGACCGCGAGCCGGATGCCGAACTCACGGGTCCGAGCGCCCACCGAGAACGCCAGCACGCCCGCGACGCCGACGACCGCGATGAGCAGCGCGATGCCGCCGAAGGCCGAGAACACGAACGCGTTCAACCGCTGCGGCGTCAGCACCTGGGTGCGAACGTCCTCGAGCGTCGCCGGCCGCTCGACCGCCTGGTCGGCGGAGAGGTCGTGAAGCGTGCGCGTCACGGCCGGGACGAGCGCGTAGGGATCTGCCGCCGCGCGGACGAACAGGCGGCTCGGCTCGCCCAACTGCCGCCACGGGAGGTACACTGTCATCGTCGGCACCTGCACGACGTTCTCGTCGTCCACGTCGGCGACCACCCCGACGATGCGGCGCGGGCTGGGCTCGAAGCCGCTGTCGAGCCACAGGTGTCGGTTGACCGCCTCGCCCTTGGGGAAGACCCGCTGCGCCACGCTCTGGCTGACGATGGCGACGGCCTCGGTGTCGGGACGGTCACCGTCCGTAAAGTCGCGGCCGGCGACAATCGGGACACCGAGCACGGCGAAGAATCGAGGCGAGACAGGACGGAACATGCAGGTCGGGTTCTCCTCGCCGCTGGCGGGCTGGTACCCCTCGAACCCGAACTGGATCTTGGTGTGTCTGAACTCGTCGCGCCAGGGCACGACCATCCCGGACGCGACGCCCTCCACACCCGGCAGCGCGCCGATCCTCCGCATGGCTTCCTGGAAGAAGTTGTCCGTCGCTTCGCCGCCGGCGCCGGGCGCTGGAGGCGGGACGTCGACCGCCAGGACCTGCCGCATGTCATAGCCGGTGTTCGCCGTCGACATCGCATTCAACGTCGCGACCAGCATGCCGGCGCCCATGAGCAGCAGGAAGGAGCACGCGATCTGCGTCGTCGCGAAGATCTTGAGACGGCGATTCGTGCCCGGCGTGATCCGAATCCCGCCGACAGCGGGACTCAGAGCGCTCGACCGATCGAAGGAGGGGAGCCGTGGCACATACGCGAGCAGCACCGCCGCCACCAGCGCGAGTCCCGCCCCGAGGCAGAGCACGCTGGTGTCCACCGTGGCCTCCAGCGCGCGGACGGAGAAGCGCGCCGCATAGCGGGCCGCCACGGCCACGAGCGGCCTCGCGAGCAGCAGGCCGAGCGCGGCACCCGCGACGCAGAGGACGAGGCTCTCTGCGAGCAGGGTGCGCCGGAGCGCACCCCGGCTGGCGCCGAGCGCGGCGCGAACCACGAGCTCGGATTCGCGGCGGACCGACCGGCCCAGAATCAGGTTGGCGACGTTCGAGCACGCGATCACGAAAACGACCACCGCCGCCGCCAGGAGCAGCAGGAGGATCGTCCGTGCGGGCGACGCGAGCTGGTCGCGGAGCGTCTTGACCTCGAGCCCGACCCGGGCGCCCGCGGAGTACGACTCCGGGTGGGCGTGCACCATCGACGCGTGGACGGCCTTCAGCTCGGCTCGGGCCCCTTCCAGCGTGGCGCCCGGCGCGAGCCGCCCGAAGAGCTCGGTCATTCGGTGCCAGCGTTCCTTCTGCATCGTCGCCCCGAGGTGGTGCGGGCTCGTCACGACGTTCGCGATGATCTGCGTCTCGGCCGGGTAGGGCACCGACGGCTCGAGGACGCCGACGACCGTCGCGTTGCCGGGACCCAGACGAATGACCTTGCCGACGACGGACGGATCGGCGTGGAGCACCGTCGTCCAGAACCGGTGAGTCAAAACCGCGACGGGAGCCGCCTTCGGCCCGTCGTCGCCGGAATTGATCAGCCGCCCGAGCGCCGGCCGGAGCCCCATGACGTCGAAGAACGATCCGTTGACCACGCCTGCCGTCACGACGCGAGGCTCCCCGCCGAACCCGATCAGCGTGAAGTCGACGGTGGAGAAATCGCCGAACGCGGAGATCGACTTCACGCGCGACTCGAGGTCGCCGATCTCCGGCATCGAGAAGGTGAGGTCCTCCGTCCCGATGCCCCGGGCGGACTGGCGGATGTAGAGCAGCCGATCCGCATCCCGATTGGCGAGCGGACGCAGGAGCACGCTCCGAACGACGCTGAAGATCGCCGCGTTGGCCCCGATCCCGAGCGCGAGCGTCACGATCACGGTGATGGCCAGTCCCCGGGTGCGCAGAAGAGAACGCAGGCCGATTCGCATTTCCTGGAAGAGCAACAGCATGGCGTCGGACCAGCGGCTGTACCAGACCCGATGCATCGAGTCGCGGACGGCCGCCATGGACCCGAATTCCTCGAGGGCGGCTTGCCGGGCGGATTTTGGATCCTCGCCACGCTCGATCCGTTCCCGAATGCTCAGCTGCAGGGCGCTGCGGATTTCGTCCTCGAGGTCGCGGTCGTCGGGTCGCATGGCTGCTCGGCTATTCCTCGGCCGCCGGTGCGGGGTTCATGATCCGGCCGATCGCGCGGACGAGCTGTGACCAGCGGTCCTGCTCGCGGATCAGTTGGGCCCTGCCGGAGGGTGTGAGACGGTAGAACTTCGCCCGCTGATTCGCCTCGCTCACTCCCCACTCGGACTTCAGCCATCCCCGCTTCACGAGCCGGTGCAGGGCAGGGTAGAGCGAGCCGGTCTCGACCCGGAGCAACTCCTCCGACTGCCGGCGGATGGCCTGGCCGATCCCGTGGCCGTGCTGAGGTCCCCACCGGAGGGTCCGCAGGATGAGCATGTCGAGGGTGCCCTGGAGGAGCTCGAGGCGCGGATCGTCGGGGGTTCTGGTCATTGTCGTAGACCGTCTACTACCCTGTACGTAGAACGTCTACGGCTTGTTTCAAGCGGGCGCCAAGTAGCTGCCGAAGGCAGCGCGGGCATGCAGCCCTCCAACGAAGTCCCGATCCGCAAACACGGAGAATCGGGGGTGGGGCGGGGGGCCGGTATCAGCTAAGCCTTGAAGGAGTTGGTGCGCCCGGCGCGATTCGAACGCGAAGACTTCAGCTCGGGAGTGCCGGGCGGGACCGGACCCCAAGCGTCGGAATCCGTCGAGACCCGACGATTTGCACCCTTCGGTAATCTGATCCGACGCAAACCATTCTGAACAGAGCACGTTACGCCAACCACGTAGATCTTTGCCGAGCGATCCGTCCTTGAGATAAGCTCTCCTAGCCCTTTCGCAAGGTGAAGAAAACCGGCGAAGCGACCTCAGCGAGGGGCCGATCCGGTCCCTCGGATTGCTCACCGGCCGCGTGCAAGCTCGTTGGCGGAAAGGCTCTCGGTTTAGCTCTCGCTGCCCTCGTGACGCTGGCCGGCCATGCCAAGGCCCAGGTGACGCTGCCCGCGGGCTTTCAGGAGACGGTGGTTTTCTCCGGCCTGCAGAAGCCGACCGCCATTCAGTTCTCCCCTGACGGCCGGGTCTTCGTGGCGGAGAAGAGCGGCCTCATAAAAGTTTTCGCCAGTCTCTCCGCGACGACCCCGACGATCTTCGCCGACCTGCGCACCAACGTGCACAACTACTGGGACCGCGGATTGCTCGGACTCGCCCTGCCGCCGAATTTCCCGACGAATCCTTATGTGTATGTGCTCTACACCTACGATGCGCCGATCGGAGGAACGGCTCCCACGTGGGGATCTCCAGGAGCCACGAGCGATGGATGCCCGGATCCCCCGGGAGCGACCAAGTACGGCTGCGTCGTCAGCGGCCGGCTCTCCCGTCTCAAGGCGGCGGGCGACACGATGGTCGGTGCGGAAGAGGTATTGATCAACGACTGGTTCCAGCAGTTTCCCAGCCACTCGATCGGGAACCTCGCTTTCGGAAACGATGGCGCGCTCTACATCAGCGCCGGAGAAGGCGCCAACTTCAACGTCATCGATTACGGCCAGATGGGCAGCCCGCTCAACCCCGGAGGCGACCCGCCAGTTCCCGTCGGCGGCGTCCAGACACCCCCGACCGCCGAAGGAGGCTCCCTGCGTTCCCAGGACCTGCGCACGAGCGGCGATCCCGTCGGCCTCGATGGAGCGATCCTCCGCCTCGACCCCGCAACCGGCGCCGCGATGGCCGGCAACCCGCTCATCAACAATGCCGATCTGAACGCGCGCCGGATCATCGCGTATGGGCTGCGAAATCCGTTCCGGTTTACAACCCGGCCCGGCACTCAGGAGCTCTGGATCGGCGACGTCGGCATGAACACATGGGAGGAGATCAATCGCATCGCGTCGACCTCCGACGCGATCGTCGAGAACTTCGGCTGGCCCTGTTACGAAGGGGTCCCGAAGCAGGTCGGTTTCGACAACACGAACCTGAACATCTGCGAGAACCTCTACGCAACGCCGAACGCGGTCACTCCTCCCTACTTCTCTTACAAGCACCTCCAGGACGTCGTGCCGGGAGAGACCTGCCCGAACGGGAGCTCTTCGATCTCGGGTCTCGCCTTCTACACGGGCGCCAGCTACCCAGCGGCTTACGCGGGAGCTCTTTTCTTTGCGGACTACTCCCGCCAGTGCATGTGGGTGATGTTCAAGGGCGCCAACGGCCAGCCTGATCCCACGACGGTCGCGGGGTTCGGGTCGGGAGTGAGCCGGCCGGTCGCCCTCAAGACGGGGCCGGGCGGCGACCTCTTCTACGTCGATCTCCTGGGCGGTACCGTCCGCCGGATCCAGTACGCCGGGTCAAACGAGCCGCCCACCGCCGTCATTCACGCGACGCCGACGAGCGGCGCCGTTCCCCTGCAGGTCAACTTCGACGGCTCGGCGTCGACCTCTCCCAACCCGGGCACGTTGACTTACGCCTGGGACCTCGATGCCGACGGCGCCTACGACGATTCGACCTCCGCGACGCCCACATTCGTCTATTCCGTCGCGAAGAGCTACACCGTTCGGCTCCGGGTGACCGATTCGAATTCGCTGACCGCGACCACCTCGTTCGTGATCACCGCGGGCGATTCGCCGCCCACGGCGACGATCCTCACGCCTTCCGCCAGCCTGACCTGGAAGGTCGGCGATACGATCAGCTTTACGGGCTCCGCGACGGACGCGAAGGACGGTCCGCTCCCCGCGTCGGCGCTCTCCTGGTCGGTGTTGCTGCACCATTGTCCGTCTTCGTGTCACATCCATCCCATCCAGGACTTTCCGGGCGTCGCGGGCGGTTCCTTTTCCGCGCCGGACCACGAATATCCGTCGCATCTCGAGCTGCTCCTCACCGCGACGGATTCCTCCGGGCTGACGGACACGAAGAGCTTTCTGCTCAACCCGAAGACCGTGTCCCTCGGCTTCCAATCGAACCCGACCGGCCTCCAGCTCGTCTCCGGCGGTGCGGCGATGGTTGCGCCTTTCAGCCGCACCGTCATCCTGGGCTCGCTCAACACCATCAGCGCCCCGCCGACTCAGACGGTCGGGCCGACGACCTACGAGTTCGGGTTCTGGTCGGACGGGGGAGCACAAACCCACACCGTGACGGCTCCCGCCGCGCCCCCGACGTATACGGCGACCTACGGCGAGGCGCTGCCGGCTCCCTGGTTGAGCCAGGACCTGGGGGCGGTCGGCAATCCGGGGACCGCCATGCGCTCCGGCGGCACCTACACGGTCACGGGTTCGGGCGGGGACATCTGGGCGGCCGCGGATGCGATGCACTTCGCCTACCGGCCGATGTCCGGCGATGGGCAGATCGTGGCGCGTGTGGTGAGTCAGGGCAACACGAACCCGTGGGCGAAGGCGGGAGTGATGATTCGGGAGACGCTCACGCCGGGTTCGCGGAACGCGATGATGGCGTTGACGCCCGCCAACGGGGTGGTGTTTCAGCGGCGGTTGACGACGAGCGGAGCGAGTGACACGACGGCGGGGGCGGCCGTGACGGCGCCGTACTGGGTCAAGCTGGCGCGCAGCGGAACGACCTTCACGGGCTTCACGTCGCCGGATGGGATCGCGTGGACCCAGGTCGGTTCCGCCACGATCGCGATGGGCAGCGACGTGTTCATCGGACTGGCCGTGACCAGCCACAACACCGCGAAGCTCTCCTCGACGACCTTCGACAACCTGAATACCTCCCCGGCGGTGAGCATCAGCAGCCCGGTCAGCTCGGCGAAATTCAGCGCGCCGGCGACCCTCGCGATCAACGCCTCGGCCGCCGACAGCGAAGGCACCGTCTCGAAGGTCGAGTTCTTCTCCAACGGCGCGTCCCTGGGCGTGGATACGACGGCTCCGTACGGGATTCTCTGGAGCAACGTTCCGGCGGGCAATTACAGCCTCACCGCCAGCGCGACCGACAACCTGGGAGCGGTCGGGACGTCCCCTCCGGTCGCCGTCGCGGTCGGAGCGAGCTCATTGCCGAGTCCCTGGTTGAATCAGGACGTGGGCGCGGTGGGGCTCGGGGGCTCCGCGGCCGAGCAGCCGGCCGGGGTCTTCACGCTGACGGGCTCGGGCGGAGACATCTGGGCCGCGGCGGACGCGTTTCACTTCGCCTACCGGCCGATGTCCGGCGATGGCCAGATCGTGGCGCGCGTCGTGAGTGAGGGCAATACGCATCCGTGGGCCAAGGCCGGGGTGATGATTCGGGAGACGCTGATACCGGGCGCGCCGAACGCGCTGATGGCGGTGACGCCGGGCAACGGGATGGCGTTTCAGCGGCGGTTGACGGCGGGTGGACAAGGTGCGACGACGGCGGGGGCGAGCGGTGACGGCGCCGTACTGGGTCAAGCTGGTGCGCAGCGGAACGAGCTTCACGGGCTTCACGTCGCCGGATGGGATCACATGGACTCAGGTCGGGTCCGCGACGATCACGATGGGGAGCAATTTGTTCATCGGCCTGGCCGCGACCAGCCACAACAACACGAAGGTCTCGACCGTCGTCTTCGACAACGTGACCGTGAACTAGGGGCTCGTCGGAAGAGTCGGTGCACCCGGCGCGATTCGAACGCGCGACCGTTGGACTCAGTCTGGTCGATCCAAATGCCCTCTTGGGGGTGAAGCTTGAGATGGTAGCGAGAGTGTCGCACGAGCCAGCACTTGCGACCGTCTCTTCAGCAGCCCGCTAGTAGGGCCAATGCGCTTTACGCCTGCCAAAGCGACCGTTTGTACACGCCCGGGATCGCGCGGAACTGCCCATGGGTCGAGGTTTACCCAGGCTCCGGGGCCGTCGGCAGTACCTAGCGGCGCAATCGATCCAGAACCCGAACAATCTTGCGGAGGAAGGGATCAGCGGAGTGGCCGCCAGGAAAATGTCTCTGTGCTCGCGGGGTCAGTCCCCGAGGCCCGCGCAGCGAGCAGCGACGACTTTCCTCCGATACTGACATCGCCTTCGCAGAGGACAAGCGCGAAGCCCTCCGAATGTTGAGGCGCGCGCCGCGGCAGAAGCAGGGAAGCGGGCCAACGTGGTCCCGATCTCCAGACACGGAGAAAACACGGAGAATCGGGGGTCCGGCAGGGGGCCGGGTCAGCTAAGTCGTTGAAGGAATTGGTGCGCCCGGCGCGATTCGAACGCGCGACCTTTAGCTCCGGAGGCTAACGCTCTATCCGGACTGAGCTACGGGCGCAAAGATCGTCTGGGGTGAGTGGAGGGATTCGAACCCTCGACATCCAGATCCACAGTCTGGCGCTCTAACCGGCTGAGCTACACCCACCGCGGGAACCGCGAAGTCTACCCGCCCCCGGCCGGGGGGGTCAAACCGTGGACCCCGGCGCCCGCTCACATATAGAGCTGGAATTGGACGCGCACGAAGAGATCGTTGGCGGGTTCGAGCAGCCCCCCCTTTTGCCGGTGGAGGGTCGAGTACTCGAACAGCATCTTGGCGTTGTGCTTCCGGAAGTACCAGTTGACGGATGAGTTGATCTCGCTCTGCTGGTCGCCCGAGACGGCGCGGTTGCTGTCGACGTTCGAGTACCGGCAGGCGAGCCCGAGACGAGACAGCAGCATGAAGCTCGCCTCGCCATAGAAAGCGCGCGCGTTCAGGTTCACGTTGCTGGTTTCGCCCTTGGCGTGGGCGATCATGTACTCGCCCTGGAACGTGAGCCCCGCCCACGCGAACTGCGTGTCGACGCTCGCCGAGCCGATCTCGACGTTCTCGCCAGTCTGGAAGAGTCCGGAGTTCTGGCCCAGCCATCCGGTGGCGCTCGCGTAGTTCGGGAATGTGCTCTCGAACGCCGTCGCAAGCGACTTCTTGAGAACGTTGTAGAAGGCGTCGGCGCCGATCGAGAAACGCGGAACCAGGGAGCGCGAGAGGTCGGGCTCGCCCACGCGCGGATCGCCGAACGTGGACCACACGACGCGCGCCATCGGCATCACGTGGTCCGTCGCGCGCAGAGTTCCCTGTCCGTCGCCTCCGAACACGCCAACGGCGTACTGGAAAACGGAGCCGGGAGCGAAACCGAGGAGCGAGACGCCGATGTCGCGGTTTGGCTTGAAGGCGTCGATCGCGATCGAGCGCTCCGCGAACATCAGCACGCCGTCGTTCTGGAGCTCCTCGCGTCCGTACCAGGTCTTGGACTGGCCGGCCTGGATTTGCAGGAGCTCCGAGAACTTCCAGCCGAAGTACGCGTCGTCGAGCAGCCGCACGTTGTTGGGATTCTCGAAGGCGATCTGAAAGCGGTACGTGAGGTGCGGGTCGAAGACCGAGCCCGTGAAATACAGCTTGAAGCGGCGGACGCGGAACTCGGTCGCCGTGCCGGCCCCGTCGACGTCGAGGTCGGAGAACCGGACCTGCAGGTTTGCGCCGATCGCGAGGTCGAAGAGTCCGTCGGAGGTCTTGAAGTCGAAGCCACGCCCCTCGATGTAGGTGGGATTGGATTGCGGGGTCGTCGCCGGCGTGTCCGCGGCGGGGGGATCCGCGTCTGTGGGGGCGGCCGCTTCCGAATTGGCGTCGGCGGCGCCGAATGCGGGGACGGCGATCAGGATGGCGGCGAGCGTGAGAAGCGGCTTGACCGTTTTCATAAGCCGTGAACCTTCTCGCCGGGCTCCGGGGCTTGTCAACAGCGAATCGTATAGAACCGTATAGAATCGGCCTGATGAACCGCCGACCCGTCGCCGAACGCATGACGGCCGCCGCCGCCGCCCGGGCCCTCGGAGTCAGCTATTCGACCCTCAAGCAGTGGATCTATCAAAAGAAGATCCGATCCGTGCAGACGCCCGGCGGACACCACCGGATCGCGCGGTCCGAAGTGGCGCGCCTCTCGGGGGGCGGTCTGGCCCCCATGCGGGCCGATCTCGAAGCGATCAGCGGCCGGAACAAGCTCGCCGGCGTGGTCATCCGGGTGAAGAAGGCGGGACTGCTGGCGGAAGTGACCATCGACATCGGCGGGCAGAGCCTGACGGCGATCATCACGAAGACGGCGGCCGAGCAGCTGCGGCTGCGCGCGGGGCGTCCGGCGATCGCACTGATCAAAGCGACGGAAGTCATGGTCATCGGTTCGTGACGGAGGTCTCGACGATGAGGAAGGCTCTCGTGCTCACGCTTTGTCTCGTGCTGGCCGGTCTCGGCGCCTCGGCGCCTGCGCACGCAGCGGACGCGCCGAAGCCGCTGCTCGTTTTCGGAGCGGCGAGCCTGACGGAATCGCTGCAGGAGATCGGGAAGTCCTTCGAGACCAGGACGGGAACGCCCATCACGTTCTCCTTCGGCGCCTCGAGCGACCTCGCCCGGCAGATCGCGGCCGGCGCACCGGCCGACGTCTTCTTTTCCGCCGACACGGCCAGGATGGACGGCCTCGAGAAGGGTGGCTTCGTGCGGAAGGAAGATCGCCGCGAGTTCCTGAGCAACAAGCTGGCGGTCGTCGTGCCGCTCGCGTCCACCGCAAAGGTGGCGGGCCCGCGCGACCTGCTGCAGTTTGCGAAGCTCGCGCTGGCCGATCCGCAGGCGGTTCCGGCCGGCGTCTATGCCCGCCACTGGCTGGAGAATGCCGGCGTCTGGAAAGAGATCGAGCCGCACGTCGTCCCGACACTTGACGTGCGGGCCGCGCTCGCCGCGGTCGAGACGGAAGCGGCGCCGGCGGCCGTCGTCTACTCGACGGACGCGCGCATCTCGAAGAAGGTGAAGCCGATCTTCTCGACTCAGACCGATCCGCCGATCCTGTACTCCGTGGCGGCGGTGGCGAAGAGCGGCAACCCGGCGGCGGCGAGCTTCGTCGCATTCCTCCAGACGCCGGAGTCGCTCGCGGTGTTCGAGAGCGCGGGATTCGCGGCCGCATCGTCGAAGTGAGATGACTCGGGAAGACTTCTCGATCCTCCTGCTGACGCTCCGCGTCGCCGCCATCTCGACGCTAGTGATCCTTCCGCTCGGCGTCGCGGCGGGCTGGGCGCTCTCGCGAGGGCGCGGCGCCGTCAAGCAGATCGCCGAGACGCTCCTCGCGCTCCCGCTCGTGCTCCCTCCGACGGCGGTGGGCCTGCTCCTGCTCGAGGTGCTCCGGCGCTCGGGCCCGATCGGGAGGCTGCTCGATCGCGCCGGCGTCGAGGTTCTTTTCACCTGGAAGGCCGTCGTGCTCGCGACCGCGGTGATGTCGTTTCCGCTGCTCGTGCGGCCCGTGCGCGCCGCGTTCGCGGAAGTGGATCCGCGCCTCCTTGGCGTCGCGCGCTCGCTCGGACACGGGCCGTTCTCGGTCTTCCGTCGCGTCGCGATGCCGCTCGCCTGGCGCGGGATCCTCGCCGGAACCGTGCTCGCGTTCTCGCGTGCGCTCGGCGAGTTCGGTGCGACGATTCTCGTCGCCGGAAACATCCCGGGACGCACGCAGACGCTGGCGCTCGCGATCTTCCACCGCACGCAGATCGGGCAGGACGGCAACGCGCTGCGACTGGTCGCCATCGTCGTGGCGCTGGCGTTCCTCGCGATCCTCGCGACGGAAGCCCTCGAGCGCCGCCGGTCGCGCCCCTCCGGAGCGCCCGTCTGATCGCTCTCGACCTCCGCCTGCCGCTCGCGCGGTTTCGGCTGGAGGTCCGGGCGCGGCTCGAGGCGGACGCCGTCGCCGTGATGGGCCCCTCGGGGGCCGGCAAGACCTCGCTCCTCGAGGCGATCGCGGGCCTTCGCCGCGCGAGCGGCCTGATCGAGGTCTCGGACGAGCGCCTGCTCGACTCGACCACCGGCGTGGACGTTCCCGCCGAGAGGCGGCGCATCGGCTACGTGCCGCAGGACGCGCTCCTCTTTCCGCATCTCACCGCGGAGGGGAACGTGCGTTTCGGCCTCGCGAAGACCGGCCCGGCGGCCGGCCGGCTCTTCGACGAGATCGTCGCGATCCTCGAGATCGGGGACCTGCTCGCGCGCTATCCCGTGACGCTGTCGGGCGGTGAGCGCCAGCGCGTGGCCCTCGCCCGCGCGCTCGCGACGCGGCCGCGGCTCCTGCTTCTCGACGAGCCGCTCGCGGCCCTCGACCTGGCTCTCAAGGGCCGGATCCTGCCGTACCTCCTGCGCGTTCGGGACGAGATGCGAATTCCCTTCCTCTACGTCACGCACAACGCCGGAGAAGCGCTACTCCTGGCGCGTGCCGTCCTGCTCCTTCAGGACGGACGGGTCCTCGCAGCCGGCCCGGTCTCCGACGTGCTCGCGGCGCACCGCGTCGAAGCGGTCGATCCGGGCGCGAGCTTCGACAACATCTTCGACGGCGTCCTCGAGAGAGATCCCGGCGAGGAGGGCGTCGGCCGGCTCGCGACGCCGCGCGGGGCGATGATCCTCGTCCCCGTGGATCCGGGGTTTCCGCTCGGGCGGGCGGTGTTCTCCGTCGCGCCGGAGGACGTGCTCCTCTCGGTGCGGGCGCTCGACGGCATCTCGGCGCGCAACGTCTTCGAGGGGATCGTCGCGGGCATCGACCGCTTTCCGACGGACGCGATCGTCCACGTGACGGCCGCGGGCCTCGCGTGGCGAGCGCACCTGACCGCCGGCTCGGTCAAGGACCTCGGGCTGGCTCCCGGCCGGCGCGTGTGGATCGCCATCAAGACGCGGTCCTTCCGCCGGCTTCGGTAAGCTTGCCGGCCGTGCGCCGGATCGCCGCCATCCTCCTCGCCGCCGCCTCGCTCTCCGCGGCCTGCGGACGCCGCGAAGCGCCGGAACCTCCGAAGCCTGCCTCCGAGGGAGCCGCGCCGCCGGTCGAGTCGTCCGACGCCTCTTCGCGCGCGAAACGGGCGCCGGGTGGACGGTCTCCCGTCCTCTGGATCGGGCTCGACGGCCTCGACTGGGAGCTCCTCGACAGGCTCGCCGCCGAGGGCCGGATGCCCAACTGGAAGCGTCTGACCGCCGAGGGCTGGACGGGAAATCTCGAGAGCGAGTACCCGCTCATTTCTCCGATTCTCTGGACGACCGCGGCCACCGGCGTCGGCCCCGACGTCCATCGCGTGCTCGACTTTCAGGAGACCGACCCGAAGACCGGAACCAAGAATCCGATCTCCGGTTTTTCGCGCGCGGTTCCGGCCGTCTGGAACGCCGCTTCCGCCGCGGGGCGCAAGGTCGGCGTCGTGGGGTGGTGGGCGACGCATCCCGCGGAGGAAGTCCAGGGCTTCTTCATCAGCGATCACGCGAGCCCGATCCTCTTCGCCGGCCTGCCGCTCGCCGGCGCCGCGTACCCGGCGGCGCTCGAGTCGGCGATCGGGCAGGTCATCGCGCGCGACGGAAAGGTGTCGGCCGACGATCTCGCGCCGTATCTCGACCTCCCGTCCTCGGAGGTCTCGGCGGCCCTCTCGAGCGGCGCCGGCATGGAGAACCCGATCGTCGCGCTGTCGCGCATCTTGTCCGCGACGCGCGTGACGCAGCGTCTCTCACGCGATCTCTACGACCGGCAGCTGCCGGATCTGCTCGCCGTCTACTTCGAGGGCACCGACGAGGTGGGTCACGTCTTCGCGCCGTTCACGCCGCCGCGTCCCGATTGCGCGGCGATCTCCGACGAGGACTTTGCGAAGTACCGCCGCGTGGTCGAGACCTACTACGCCGCCGTGGACCGCATCCTCGGCCAGTGGATGCGGCGCGCGGAGGAGGACGGCGCGACGCTCCTCCTCCATTCGGACCACGGCTTCAAGTGGGGCGCCGACCGGCCCTGCGGCCTGGCTTCCGGGAATTGGAGCACGGCGGCGTTCTGGCACCGGCCCCAGGGCGTGATCGCGGCCTGGGGCAAGGGCGTGCGCCGCACGGCGGACCGCGGGCGCGCCCGGATCCTCGACGTCGCACCGACAGTCCTCGCGCTCCTGAATCTTCCCGCCGACCGGACGATGCCGGGCGCGGCGGTCATCACGGCGTTCGACGGACTCACGCCGCCGGCGCGCGAGGACGTCTTCTCGAAGCTCGCCGTGCGCCGCCTGCCCGCCTCGGCGATGTCCGCGTCGGAGGCGAGCGAGTACGCGAAGAAGCTTCTGGCGCTCGGGTATTTGTCGCCCGCGCAGGCGAGGCCGCTCGCGCCGACGGGCGGCGACAAGCCGGGGATGACCGAGGGCGCCTGGAACAACCTCGGGATGTACTACTTCGAGACGCGCCGCGACCCGACGGACGCGCGTAAGGCCTTCGAGAAATCGCTCGCGCTCCGGCCGGACTACTACTCGCCGATGTTCAACATGGCGCTGCTGTCGCGGCAGAAGGCCGACACGCGCGCGGCCGAGGACTGGCTCTTCAAGGCGCTGGCGATCGCTTCGGCCTCCTCCGATCCCGCCGTCGCCGTCGGCGGCTGGGCGCGCGAGTACGACAAAGCGGGGAAGCTTCCCGCGGCGAAGTCGCTCCTCGACCGCGCCGCGAAGACGTGGCCCTCCAACGAGGGGATCGCTCGGGACCGCGCCGTCTTCCTCTACCGGGGCAAGGACTGCCGCGGCGCCGCCGCGGCGCTCGCGCCGTTCGAAGCCTCGACGAAGAGCTTCCAGACGCTGAACGTGCTCGCGCTCTTCGAGACGTGCCTCGCCGACCGCGCCGCGGTGGAGCGCCTGCTCACGCGCTCACTCGCGTTGAACCCGAACCAGCCCGACGTGGCGCGATCCTCTCGCGCGTGCGGCAGGCCGACTGAGGGTTCGAATTCCCCTCGCCCCCGTCTTCGGGGGGAGAGGGTCAGGGTGAGGGGGCGCGGCGGTCCGAAAGCGGATCTGTCACGCTGGCGTGTGAGGGGCCAATCGTGAACTCCGGAACTTTTCAGGAGACCCTCACCCCGACCCTCTCCCGTCACCGGGAGAGGGGGGTTCTTGTTTCCTCTCCCCTCACCGGGATAGGGGGACGCCGTCCCTCACTTCTTGGCCGGGTTCTCCGCGAGGAGCTTCACCTCGATCCGGGCGAGCCCGTAAGCCGAGCGGCGGATCGAAGTCTCACCCCAAATGATAAGGCCGGGAGCCCGAAGGCTCCCGGCCGGAGAACCGAATCGAAGCGGGCGGTCTAGAAGGAGTAGATCGCCGAAATGAAGAAGCGCCGCGGCTGCGCATACGAGGTCGCCCGGCCGAAGTTGGGATTGACGATCGAGGGATCGACCGGCAGCGACGTGCAGGTGTCGGTACAGAGGTCCTGGTCCACGGTCAGCGGAGGCTGACTGTTGAAGAGATTCAGGACGCGCCCTTCGATGCGCAGGGATGTTGCCGCCGAGCGGGATGTCCTGCGAGACCGAGAAGTCGAAATTCGTCCACGTCGGCGTGGTCCGCGAGCCGGCCGGCTCGAGGTACACGTAGTCGGTCCCGTACACCGGGTCGATGCCGCGGGCCTCCCAGGGCCGGCCGCTCTGCACGCGCAGGTAGCCGCCGATGTTCGTGTTGGTCGGCAGGTGATAGGTCGCGAAGACCTTCGCAACGTGCGTGCGGTTGCCGATCAGCGTGCCCCGGCGGTTCGGCGTCTCGACGTAGAGGAACGGCCCGTCCTCGATGTAGGAGGAGGAGTAGAAGAGCTGTGTGGCGTAGTCGAGGTCCCAGTTGCCCTCGAGCTTCGAGAGCGTGTACGAGACGTCCATGGTCCAGTTGGAGCCGTAGGCCTTGCGGGCCTGGAACGAGATCGCCTTGTACTTGCGCCAGCCGGGGATGTTCCCGTAGCGGAAGTCGCTCGGGCCGTCCACCTGGTCGTCGCGGTTGTTCGCGCCGAAGTCCTCGATGATGTCTTCCGTCTCGCGCCAGATGCCGGTGACCTCGGCCGACCATCCGCCGCCGAGGGGCCGGGCATATCCAGCCGAGAACTCGTCGGTGTAGGTCGGATCGATGTTCGGGAGCACGATCTTGCCTGTGTTGTTCGAGCGCGTCGTCGAGAAGCCCTGCGCTCCCGTGGCGAGATCGAAGAACGTATCCGTTCGGGTGAGACGGATGGGGGCCGCGGCGCGCGCGAAGGACTGGTTGTCCATGTTGTCGTAGCGCGCGTAGTTCACGTAGAACTTGTCGTGGACCTTGGTGTTCGCCTCGTAGGCGATGCCGACGCGCGGCTGGATCTGCTTCGAGATTGGGAAGACGTACTGGCCCGTGTACGTGCACGCGGCCGGGTCGTGCGCCGGATCGCTGCACGGGAGCGCGTCGCTCACGTGGAAGTCGCCCTGGATGAACGTGAACTGGCCATTGTCGTTGGGGATGAAGGTGTCCTTGTTGAGCAGGACTCCGAGGTTGACGGTCAGTCGATTCCAGGTCGCCTGGTCCTGCGCGAAGAGGCCGAGCGTCCGGCCGCGCGAGATCTGGGCAGGCTGCTCCGGGTTGAATCGCGCGCGATAGCAGGCGCGATCGGCCGGGATCGACGTTGCCGTCGGCGTCCTGGTGCAGTCGGAGTTCGTCGTCCGGACGATCGAGCCCCAGCCGTTGGCGACCGTGAGCTTGTTCTCCAGGTTGTCGCTGTAATAGAGGCCGGCCTTGACCTCGTGCGAGGCGCCGCCGAAGTGCGAGAGCCACGATCCCGTCAGGCGATACTCGTTGCGGCGGAAGCTGTCGTCGTTGATCGCGAGCGGGTTGACGCCGAAGCAGGAGATGCTCCCCGGCGGGCACCAGTAGCCGGAGTTGGCCGGGTTCGAGGCGTCGAAGGGCCCGTGGAACCCGATCGCGACGACCGGCGCCGCGCCGCTCGGATAGTCGTTGTGGTTGAACTTGGCCTCGAGGTTGAAGGACGGGGTGACCGTCCAGAAGGCGGACAGCACGCCGACGCGGTCGATCTCGAACGGAATGTCGCCCGTGGCGGCCGTGTCGAGGCCGATGTCGGCGTTGCTCTGGTTGATGCCGCGGTACCGGAACGACGCGTCGATGAGCGTGCTCGACGTCGGGTTCGCGGTCAGCTTCAGGAAGTATTCCTTGATCGCCAGAACGCTGTCCGGCAGAGAGCCGGTCGGGTTGATGCGGTCGGTCTCGTTCGCCCGGTAGTAGTTGTATGAGCCGTACGCGAAGAGGTGGTCCTTCCAGAGCGGTCCGCCGACGCCCACGCCCGGCCGGAAGCGCTCGGTCTTCGTCTGCAGGTTCGGGTCGTTGCTGTCCGCGACGAAGGACGAGGGCTGGAACTCGACGCGCACGTCCCCGTGCCACGCGTTCGTCCCGGACTTCGTCACGCCGTTGACGACGAAGCCGCCCGTGCGGCCGTACTCCGGCAGGATGCCGGCGCGCGTGATGTTGACCTCCTGGATGTCGAGCTCGGCGAAGTCCTGGTAAAGGTCGCCGAAGAAGGGGTTCCCGACATTGACGCCGTCATAGAGGAACGTGTTGTCCTGGCGTCCGCCGCCGGCGTTGATGCCGATGTTGGTGTTCGAGATCGCGACGCCGCTGTCCACGACTCCGGGCGCGAGCTGGAACGTGCCGGAAAACGTGCGTTCGAGCGGTAGCTTCTCGAGGGTGGGACGCGTCGTGACCTGCGAGGTCTCCGTGGACTTCGTGTCCACGAGCGGCAGCGCCGCGGTGACCTCGACGGCCTCGGCCGCCGTCGCCCTGAGCACCGGGCGCACCTCGGTGTCCTTGCTCAGGTTGACGACGACGTCCTGAGCGAAGGTGCCCAGGCCCTGCAGCTCCGCCTTGAGCTGATAGGTGCCCGGGATGAGGCTGAAGAACTGGAAGACGCCGTCCGTGCGCGTCGTGACGGTGCGGGCCACCGGCATCGACGGTCCGGAAATCGAGACGAGCGCGCCGGGCAGCGGCGCACCGTTGGAATCCCGCACGACGCCGGACACGGATCCTGTCGTCTGGGCGAGCAGAGGCGCAGAGGCCGCGAGCACAGCGATGCCGAGAATGAGCAACAGGGGGCGGAAACGCATACTCTCTCCTTCGAACCGAATTGGATTTGCGCGAAACGGACGACGATTCTATACGTGTTCGAGGCGTGTTAAGTCCTCGAAAGTTTCCCGTCTTCGAATCAATCGGGGCGCGCCGTTTTCGACGAGGGCCTCGGCCGCCCGCGGCCTGAAGTTGTAGTTGGACGACATCGCGAATCCGTAAGCGCCGGCGTCGCGGATCGCGAGCAGGTCTCCTTCGGCCGGCTCCTCGATCTCGGCGTCGCGAAGAAAGGAATCGCTCGTCTCGCAGACGGGGCCGACGACGTCCGCTGTGAGAATCTGTCCTCTGCGGGTGGCAACCGATTCAATTGGATGGATCGCCTGATAGAGGGCGGGGCGGATCAGGTCATTCATCCCAGCGTCCGTCACGACGAAGGTCTTGCCGCGCTCGCGCTTGACGTAGAGGACCTTCGTCACGAGGACGCCGGCCGGCCCCGCGATCGCGCGGCCGGGCTCGATCAGCACGCGAAACTGGCCGCCGGTCAGTTCCGGCAGCACCGCCGACGCGTACGCCTCGGGTGAGAGCGCCTTCTCTCCGATCCCGATGCCGCCGCCGATGTCGAGGCTTTCGATCGCGTGGCCCTTCGCGACGAGAGCGCCGGCGAGCGCCGCAAGCTCCCGCGCCGTCTCGGCGAGCGGCTCGGTCTCTCCGATCTGGCTTCCGATGTGCGCCTGGAGTCCAACCATCCGGACGCCGGGCAGGCGGCGTGCCTTCTCGAAAATCTCGCCGGCGCGCGCGATGTCCACGCCGAACTTGTTCTGCCTGAGGCCGGTCGAGATGTAGGGATGCGAGCGCGCGTCGATGTCCGGGTTGACGCGCAACGCGACGCGGGCGACCGTGCCGGCCGCGCGCGCGATCGCGTCGATCTTCTCGATCTCCCGCTCGGACTCCGCGTTGAACGCGAGGATCCCCGCCGCGACGCCGGCCGCGATCTCTTCGTCCGTTTTGCCGACGCCGGAGAAGACGATGCGGTCGGCCGGGATGCCGCACTCCCGCGCCGCGCGGAGCTCTCCCCCCGAGACGACGTCGGCGCCGGCGCCGAGCGCCGCGAGGCCCTCGAGGATGGCGAGGCTCGAGTTGGCCTTCGTCGCGTAGCAGACGAGGTGCGGCACCGACGCGAAGGCCGCGTCGAAGCGGCGGAAGGCCGCGGCGATCGAGTCCCAGCTGTAGACGTAGAGCGGCGTGCCGAAGTGGCGAGCGATCTCCGCCAGCGGCACGCCGTCGCAGGTCAGTTCGCCGTCTTTCTCGGAAGAATCCCGTTGTCACGGGCCGGGAACGATAGCAGAGATGCTAGGCGCGCCCGGCCGCAGGCGACACGGCGTCGAAGATCTCCCCGAGACTCAGAGGCTCCGACGTCGACGTCGATGACTCCATCCATCGCACCGGAGCGCGCCGAGGCGGTCCTCGGAGAAGTTCGAGATGATCGCCTCGATCGCCCCAGCCGCGCACTCTCACGCGGACGGCATCGAACGCGTCGACTCCGTGCCGTAAGTCCTCGCCGTCGAGGTTCTCTCGTTGCGGTACGGAACCGCCGGAACCGCCCGCGGAGGGCGCTCGCATCCTCATCGAGAACCATTCGGCCGGTCCGGAGGCTCCGACACGTGCCGGCGATCAGGCTCGACGGCGGCCGAGTAGCCGCTCGCGAGGATGGCGGCGCCGCGGCGCACCGCGCGGTCGAGGATTCCCGGGCGTCCGGCGTCGAGGCGTCGGGATCGTCGAGCGACGATCGCCGGAGACGCGTCGTCTTCGAGAAGCCGCCGCACGCGGCGACGATCCCTCCGGGAATCCAGCCGCCGACGAGGAGCCGGCGCCGCCGGCTTCTCCTTCTCCGCGCACGGCCCGGATGACCGACGACTTCCCGGCGCCCTCCCGGCCGAGGACGCGTAGATCACGCCGGGTGGCACCCGCAGGGAGACGCCTTCGCAGCCGACGGCGCGGCGATAGCGGACGGTCAGGGCTTCGACGGCGATCGCCGCGGTGGACGTAAGGCCGCTCACGTCCCGATCGGTGTTCCGGCGCGGCCGGGGGTGGGCTCCTTGACGGGGAACCGCGGCACGTACTCGGCGTGCTGCCGGAAATCGTAGCGGCGCAGGACCGGTGCGGCGGCGGCGATGGCGCCGGTCAGGATGAGGGTCGCCGCGCCGCCGGAGACGATCGAGACGGTCACGCCGACCACCGCGGAGGCGAAGAACGAGGCGAGCAGTCCCGCCTCGAGCTCTCCCAGCTGCGGCCCGCCCATGAAGAAGATCATGTTGACCTACGTCATGCGGCCGCGCAGGCGATCCGGCGTCAGCAGCTGCCGGAGCGTCTGGCGGATGACGGTCGAGACGGCGTCGGCGAAGCCCGTGCCGGCGAGCGCCAGGAGTGTCAGAGGGAAGCTTCGCGAGAGGCCGAAGACGACGGTCGCGGCGCCATAGGCGGCGACGGCCGATGAGGAACACGCGTCCCTGGCGGGACGGGAGCGGCCGAATCGAGATGAGGAGCGAGCCGAGGAGCGCGCCGGCCGCGGGCGCCGACGCGAGCACGCCGTACCCGCGCGCGCCAACCTTCAGGACCTGGTCCGCGACGATCGGCAGGAGCGACATGGAGCCCGAGAAGAAGGTCGCCAGGAAGTCGAGGCACATCGTCCAGACCATCAGCGGCGTCGAGAAAACGAAACGCAGTCCTTCCTTCAGCGACTCGAAGGGCGGCGCGGCGTCGGAACCGGCCTCGGGCGCCCCCGAAGTGTGCATCCGCGCGAGCACGCCGATGACAGCGAGGAACGACACCGCGTTCAGGAAGTAGATCAGGGCGAGACTCCCGTTCGCGATCGGAGCGCCGGCCGCGGGGAGCGCATGCCCGGGCCCGACCGTGCGCCGATGATCAGTCCCGCGAGCGCCGGTCCTCCGATCAAAGACGCCTGGAAGACCGAGAGATTGAGCGAGAGCGCGCCGGGAAGGTCGTGCTGGGGCACGAGGCGCGGGATCAAAGCCTGGCGCGCCGGTCCGTCGAAGGCGACCGCCGTCGAGGCGAGGAGATTCAGGCCGTAGAGCATCCAGAGCGTTTCGCGCCGCGCGTAGGTGAAGATCGCGAGGAGGAGCGCGACGCACGTCATCGCGGTCTGCGCGGCGATCATGACGCGCCGCCGGTCGCGGCGGTCCGCGACGACGCCCGCCCAGAGCGAGAAGAGGACGATCGGGACGACGCGGGTCAACCCGACGAATCCGAGGGCGAGCGGCGAGCGAGTCAGGAGGTAGATGTGCCAGTTGATGGCCACCACCTGCATCTGCGAGCCGATGAGCGAGAAGAACTGAGAGAAAAGCAGCCGCCGGTAGTCGCGGTGGCGCAGGGACAGATAGGGCGCACGCGGGCTCGGGGACGTCACGGTGGAGGCGGGATGATAAGCGACGGAGACCCTCACCCCGACCCTCTCCCGTCACGGGGAGGGGACCCTCACCCCAACCCTCTCCCGTCACCGGGAGAGGGGGCTTCTAAGGAGTCCCCTCGCCCCCGTCTTCGGGGGAGAGGGTCAGGGTGAGGGGGCGGAGACCGCGAAGAAGTACGCCCAGCCGATCAGGAAGAGTTGCAGGAGCGATCGCGGCACGAGGTATTCGGCTCCTCGGCCGTGCCCGCCGAAATGGACGCGCCGCATCGCGGCGGAGACGTTGGCCGGGAAGACGAGAACCAGAAAGACGATCGTGGCGAAGCCGGCCGTTCGCGCCGTGGCGGGCCGTGCGAGGCCGGCGGCGAGCGTGAACTCGAGGAGTCCCGTCGCCCAGATGATCGGCAGCCGGGCCGGAATCCACGGCGGCAGCATGTGCGACATTTCCCGCGCCTTCGCGAAATGCCCGATTCCGGTGAAGAGGAAAACCGCCGCGAGTCCCAGGCACCCGGCGCGGGCGCCGCCCAGGCCGGAGGCCGGGAAGACCAGTCCCGCGATCGCCGCGAGGCCCCACACGGCGAAGAGGATCGCGGGCAGGACGAGGAGCGCCGCCTCCTCGAGGCGCCGGTGCATCTCCGAGGAAGAGTTTCGTTGAGCTGTCAAAGGCGCGGGGATTTGACCGGTAGCTAACTCACTTGGAGCGGTTCAAGTTAGTGCGACGCCTCGACTCGGCGTCGGCCGTTGCGACCGTGCACCGCGGGCCGGCCGAGCAGGAAGCCCTGGCCGAATGGGATTCCGAGCTCGACGAGGCTCGTCCGCTCCTCCTCGCGCTCGACGCCCTCGGCGATGACGATCGCGCCGATTCGGCTGCCGATCGCGGCGAGGCTCGCGATGATCTCGCGCTTGATGGGGTCGGTCTCGAGGCCGCGCACGAGGGAGTCGGCCACCTTGATGTAGTCGGGGCGCAGGTTGAGAATCGTCTCGAGGCCCGAGTAGCCGGAGCCCGCGTCGTCGATCGCGATCTGGAGGCGAGAGGCTCGGATGCGCCGCACGATCTCGGCGAACGAAGAGTAGTCGCCGACCATCTCCTTCTCCGAGATCTCGACGACCACGTCGCCGTGGCTGCGGTTGATCGCCTTGAGGTTGCGCTCGTCGAGGAAGATCGGGTGGCGTAGGAGCTGCGAAGAGGCGTTGACGAAGAGCCGTCCCGAGGAGACGGCGCGCGGCAGGTTCTTGAAGATCGTCTCGAGGCAGAGGGTTTCGAGCTCGACCGACATCTCGTTCTCGTGCGCCACGGCGAAGAGGACGTTCGGCCGCTCGAGCGAGCTGCCCTGCGGTCCGCGGATCAGCGCCTCGTAGCCGTGGATCTTGCCGTCGGGCAGCGACCGCACCGGCTGGAAGGCGGCCTTGAGGCGCCGGCGCCCGATGACGCCTTTGAGCTCCGCGCAGAGATCGAGCTTCTCCCGCGTCTGGCGCTGCGAGACGATCTTCGCGGCCTCGAAGAGGTTGCGAATCAGGTGCCGCGACGGACGCACGCGCGGGTTGTCGTCGGCCGAGAGACTCGAGACGTGGACGCTCATGAGGTCCACCGTCGTCCCGCCGAACGTCTCGCGCAGGCGCTGCATCGCGGCCAGCTGGAACTCGAGCGCGGCCTCTTCGAGCGACGGCAGCGAGCGGCCGCGCGGCGTCGCCGGCAGGTCGAAGAGGACGTAGAAGCCGTCGGAGCCCGAGTAGCGGAGCGAGACGAAATGCGGCGCGAGCCGGGACGACTGGACGTCGCGGCGAAGCCCCTCCGACACGGCGACCAGCACGCGGTCGTAGAGCTCCCACCCATAGAGCTCTTCGAAGCCGAAGAACTTGCCGATCTGCAGGTAGATCACGCCCAGGCGCTCGATGCGCTCGATCGACGGGACGCGCTCGGGCTCCTCGAACGGATGGAGCGGGAGTCCCGTCACCCCGTCGTACACGAGGCGTTCCTGGCGCAGCCGCTCGACGCTCTTGCCGGACGGGTCGGTCGAGAGCGCCGCCGTGTGCGGCTCGAGTCGCAACTCTCCGGTGCGGCGTTTCGTGATCATGGCTCCTCCGCTTTCTCGCGCGGCTCTCCGGCGAACACCGCATGGACTTTGCGGCGCAGCTCGTCCGCGCCGAAGGGCTTGGCGAGGTAATCCGAGCCGCCGAGCTGCATGGCCGTGATGCGGTCCTTCAGCTCCTGGCGGCCCGTGAGGAAGAGGATCGGAACGCCGCGCGTCGTGGACTGGCGCCGAAGGATCGCGCAGAGCTCCCAGCCGCTCATCCCCGGCATGCCGACGTCGAGGATCACGAGGTCCGGGACGGCGCGGATCAGGTCCGGGAGCGCGGCGCGCGCGTCGCCGGGCGCTTCGACCGCGTAGCCTTCGGCCGCGAGCACCTCGCGCACCGCGGCGCCCACGCCGGGCTCGTCATCCACGACGACGATGCGCTTCATCGGGCGCCCCGCGCGAACGGAAGCAGGATCGTGACCTCCGAGCCGAAGCCCGCCTCGGACGAGAGGCTGATGCGGCCGCCGTTGGCCTCGAGGATCTGCTTCGTCACCGCGAGACCGATTCCCTTGCCGCGCGTGCCGGAGGAAATCGCGCCGGCGCCGCGAAACGCGTAGTCGAACGCGTGTGTGCGCTCTTCGGCGCTCATGCCGATGCCGGTGTCCTTGAAGACGACGAAGGCGTGCGGCCCGGCCGGGCCGGCGCGGACGCGGATCTCGCCGCCTTCCGGCGTGTACTTGACCGCATTCTCGAGGACGTTGCGGAAGGCGCGCTGGAGTGCGACGGGGTCCGCCGCGACGACGAGCTCCGGCCTTTCCGCGATGAACTCGATGCGGCGGCGGCCGCCGAGCGAGAGACGGTACGCCGTCGCGAGCGAGCCCAGGATCTCGACGAGGTCGGCCGAAGCGTTCGACTCCGCGGCGGCGCTCGGGCCGGCGGCGGTTCCGGAGGCGGCGCCGTCCGCCGCCGGCGCGTTCCCCTCGCCGACGAGCTTCTCGGCAAGATCGATTTCGCGCGCGAGGTTCGTGAGGTGCTCGGGATTCGGCAGCTCGCCGCGCTTCGCGCCCTCGGAGATGAGGTCCGCGTAGACGCGCAGCACTGAGAGCGGGGACTTCAGGTCGTGCAGGATCGCTTCTTCCGCGCGGCGCGAAGGGGCCTCCGGTTCTGCCGGCTCGACCGCGACGTCCGCAGCGGCAGTCTCTCTGACCGGCGCCTCCGGGCGCAGGGTCTCCGTCCGGCGCGCGGCCGTGGCGGCGGGCTTTCGTCCGTCCGCGGATGCTTCGAGCGCGACGAGCAGCGCCGGCGCGGCGAGCGCCGAGAGAAGAAGGGCGAGCTGCGCCGTTCCGGAGGCCGGGAGCGCGTGGCCTGCGATCATCGCGGCGGAGCCCGCGACCGAGACGACGGCGTAGAACCGCGCCGCGGCCTTGCCCTCGAGCTGCCACGTGAGGGCCACGCCCGCCGGAAGGAGCAGCGCGAAAAGACTCTGGCCGCCGCCCGCCGGCGCGATCGCCGTCCAGAGGAGCGCCTGGTCCACGAGGATCGCGAGGGGCGATCCGAAAGAGCCGAGTCCCGCCGCGAAGCGGCGCGTCGTCAGGAAGGCCGAGACGAGCGACACTCCCGCGAGCGCCGCGAAGAGGCGTGGGTCTCCCGCGGCGAAGACGATCGCGAGAAGGCAGAAGAGTGAGAAGAGCGCCGCCGCCGCCGCCCGGTGCGCGGCGAAGGGCGAGGTCAAACGGCGTTTCCTTCTCCCTCTCCCCGCAGGGGAGAGGGCCGGGGTGAGGGTCTTTCACACATAGGCGCAACCCACGCGCACGCCGCCGTCGGGCAGCGGCGCCCAGTTGATCGCCTTCAGCCGCACGGGGTGGCGCTCGGAGTTCAGGCGCCGGAAGATCTCGCCCGTCCAGCGCCGCGGCCACTTCTCCGGCTGCGGCGCGCGCAAGGCGACGCCACCGTAGCTGACGTCCACGACGGGCACCGTCCACGGATCGCTGCCGTGCCGGATCAGGCGCACGCTCGTGTCCGCCGGCGAGAAGCGCGGGTACTCGCGCCGCTCCGAGCCCGGGAAGTTGGCTTGCTCGCGGCACTGGTAGAGACGCAGGTCCGCCACCTTGAGGAGGAAGTCCACGGTCTTGCCGTCGGTCGGGTAGGTCGCGATGCCGTAGTGCACGCCGACCTTGAGCTCGGAGCGGTACGGCAGCGACAGGGCCGCGACGCGCTTGCGGATGCGCTCGGCGACCGCGACGGCGAAGAGCAGATTCGTGTTCGGCAACACGACGACGAACTCGTCGCCGCCCCACCGACAGCCGGCGTCCACGGTGCGAAGCGACTGGCGCACGACGCGCGCCGTGCGGATCAGGACGTTGTCGCCGACGGGATGGCCGTAGCGGTCGTTGACGGCTTTGAAGTCGCGCAGATCGAGCATGACGACCGAGACGATGCCTTCCGACCGCTCCGAACGCGCGATCTCTCGGGCGAAGTGCTCGAGCAGGAAGCGGCGGTTGTAGAGGCTGGTCAGCGGATCGGTCAGCGCCGAGAGGCGCAGCCGCGCGAGCTCCCGCACCGGGATGACGCAGGGCTCCGCGATCTTGCCTTTGCGGCTGTGGAAGTGATGGAGGAGGACCGTCTGCAGCGACAGCGGCCGCCCGAGCGACTCGCGCATGCGGGGGTAAAGCTCCTCGATCTGTTCCCACGACGACTCCGCTTCGGCCGCGGAGAGAGAGACGCCGATCCAGTCGGCCAGAAGCCGGCGCAGAATCTCCCCTCGCTTCGTGTTGCGCGATGCCGACGTGAGCGTGCGCCGGAAGCGCGGCAGCGAAAAATCTCTCTGTCGTCCGAGCCGCCCGAGCGCGGCGACGCGCGGATTCGAGTCGTCCTGCTCCAACCCCACCGCCTCCCGTGCCGCCCCCGGCGGCGCCTCGCGAAACTACCGCTTAGCGTTGTCGCCGGCTCCGCCGGGATGCCGGCAGAGAGTTCTCGTCTTCCCGCGCCAGACGCGCGACGGCGACGGCCGCCGCCTCCACCGCGTCTCCCACCGGAAAAACGAGAACCATCTGCCCGTCGTTCAAGAGGTCGATGAGCTCGCGCTCCGACCGTGCCCAGAGTACGCGATTGCCGGAGACGAGTAGGCGCGCCTGCCCGAGATCCGGCCCCGACGGATCGAGGCGCGACAGCTCCTCGGCACAGCGCCGGATCCTCGCAAGACCCACGCCCGCGGACCGGAGCGACGCCGCGACGCGCAGCCGCACAATGTCCGCAAACGAGTAGCGGCGCGCCGAGCCGTATCCCGCGGCGCGCTCGAGCGACGGCCCCAGGAATCCCTGGCGGTCCCAGTGATCGAGCTGTCGCGGGGACAGACCGGTCAGCCGGGCTGCCTCGGCCGTCGAGAAGCTCTGACGGAGGACACCGCTGAAATTCATCGATGTAATCTTGTAATCGTAACACAGGAAAGAGTTTGTCGCTATGGGTCTCAGTCGATGGACGGCCGAAACCTGAGCGCCTTGTTCCCGTATGACATACTGAAACTGACCGGTCAGTGTCGAATTGAGCGGTCGCTTCTGCTTTCGGAAGGCCAAGGATGCCGCGCGTCAAGACGGACGAAAAGCTTGAAGAGATCCTCGAGGCCTCGACACAGGTCTTTTCGCGGAAGGACTTCCACGAGGTCCTGATCGACGAGATCGCCGAGGCCGGAGGCATCGGCAAGGGCACCGTTTACCGCTACTTCCGCACGAAGGAGGAGCTCTATCAGGCCACGATCGAGCACGGTCTCGCGAAGCTCGACAAGGTCCTCTGCGACGCGCTTCCCCAGGAGGGCTCGCCGACGGAGCGGCTCGCGCGGCTCGCGCGCGAGATTCTGGCCTTCTACTGGGACAAGCGGTCGCTCCTGATGCTCCTCTACCGGGACGAACGGATGGTCCGCGGCCGGAAGGGCGTCCTCCGGGAGCGGCACGACCGCCTGGCCGCGCACGTCCAGGGCGTCCTCCTCGAAGGCATCGAGCGGCGCGAATACCGGGGCGTCGACCCCCACACGGCCACCGAGCTCTTCCTGGGAATGATTCGAGGCATCAACGTTTTCCGCAGGGACGGAGACACCCTGGACGAGCTCGTGGCCGAGATCGTCGGGGTCTTTACGAAAGGCATCGCGCGGTCTCACGCATGAGAGCTTCCGAGAGAGTCGTTTCCCTCGCCATCGCCTCCGCCCTCCTGGCCGGGGGCTGCTCGCATTTCACGCCGGACCGTTCGATCTCGAATTCGGTCGCGCCGGCGCCGGGGATCCCTTGGACGCCGCCGCCCGAGGGCCGCGCGCCCCAGGCGCCGGAGTCGGAGAAGAAGGTCGACATCCCGGAGCAGTACACGAAACCTGGCACGACCCTGTCGCTCGCGCAGCTCGTGGACGTCGGTCTGCGCAACAACCCGCGCACACGGGAGGCCTGGTACTTCGCTCGCGCCGCGGCGGCGCAGGTCGGCGTCAAGCGCGCGGAGTACTTCCCGGTGGTCGAGATCGACGGCACGATCACGCGGGAGAAAACGTCGTTCACGACGGGTGGGCCGCCCACGTCGTTCACCGAGACGACCTACGGGCCGACGGCGGCCTTGAGCTGGCTCCTCTTCGATTTCGGGGGCCGGACGGCGGACGTGGCCGAGGCGCAGGCGGCCCTCTTTGCCGCCGACTGGGGCCACAGCGCCGCAATCCAGGACGTCGTGCTCACGATTGCGCAGGCCTACTACGGGTACCTGAACGCCAAGGCGCTCGTCGTGGCGCGTGAGGTCAACCTCGAAGAGGCGCAACGCAACCTCGAGGCGGCCGAAGGCCGCCACCATGCGGGCGTCGCGACGATCGCCGACGTGCTCCAGGCGAAGACGGTCGTCTCTCAGGTGCAGCTGAACCTTCAGGACGCGCAGGGGCAGGTGCACGTCATCCGCGGAGCGCTCGCGACCGCGGTCGGCGTGCCGGCCACGATTCCCGTGGACGTGGGCGAGCTACCGGAGGATCTGCCGCTCGACCGGGCCTCGCAGAACGTCGACGAGCTCATCAACCGCGCGACGACCGAGCGTCCCGATCTCGCGGCGGCGCGCTTCGAGGCGCAGGCGGCTCACGAACATATCCAGTCGGTGCGCGCCGACGGCCTTCCGAAGCTCCTGGCCGCGGGAACGGTCAGCCGAACCTATTATTCGCGCCCGGTCGGTCTGCCGTCCACGGATGACTACGCCGGAACGATCCTGCTCCGCATTCCGGTCTTCCAGGGCGGCGACACCGTCTATTCGACGAAGAAGGCGCAGGAAGAGGCGAAACAGGCGGGCGCCACCGCCGAGCGCACCGCCGACCAGGTGGTCCTGGAAGTCTGGACGAGCTACTACGACGTGCAGACCGCGTCGCAGCGAGTGCGCACCTCGCGCGACTTGCTGGCGAGCGCGAGCCAGTCGGCCGATGTCGCGCAGGGCCGATACAAAGAGGGCGTCGGCAGCATCCTGGACCTGCTGACCGCGCAGGCGCTGCTCGCCGACGCGCGCGCACAGGAAGTGGAGGCCCGCTCGCTCTGGTTCCTGTCGATGGCGCAGCTCGCGCACGCGACGGGCGCGCTCCTGCCGCGGGCCTCGGAGATCATGAACCCGGCGAAGAAAGAGAGCGGGGGAGCTCCATGAGAAAGAACTTCATCGCCGCGGCGGTTCTCGGCGCGGCGTTGGCCGGCGCCGCGTGCGCCGGCAAGGGCGGGGCGGCGCCGAAGGAGACGGTGCCGGTCACGGCGGCAACGGTCGAGACGCGGACCGTCCCGCTCGAGGTGCAGGCCATCGGGCATGTCGAGCCGCTCGCGACCGTGGCGGTCAAAACGCGGATCGGCGGCGAGATCACCGAGGTCGGATTCCGCGAGGGCCAGGACGTCAAGCCGGGAGATCTCCTCTTCGTAATCGATCCCCGGCCGTACGAGGCGGCGGTCAAGGAAGCGCGCGCGCGCCTCGCGCGCGACCGCGCGCTCGCAAAGACGGCCGCCGAGACCGCTGGGCGCTACAGCGAGCTCATCAAGAAGGACTTCGTCACCGCGCAGCAGAACGACGAGACGCGGGCCAACGCGGACGCGGCGCAGGCAACGGTGCAGGCGGACGAAGCGTCCGTCCAGAGCGCCGAGCTCGACCTGGCCTACTGCCGGATTACGTCGCCGATCGCGGGGCGGACCGGCAGTTTGCTCGTGCACAAAGGCAACATGATCAAGGCCAACGACGACCGCACGCTCGTGACGATCAACCAGATCCGGCCGATCGCGGTCACGTTCACGGTGCCCGAGAGCTCGCTCAGCGCGATCCGCGCGAGCTACCGCTCCGGCGGCCGGCTGGAGGTGCGGGCGGCGCCGTCGGATCAGGCCGCCGCGACGCCCGCGAGCGAATCAGGCGAGCTGTCCTTCCTCGACAACGCCGTCGACAGCACCACCGGAACGATTCGCCTGAAAGCGACTTACGCCAACGAGTCGAACACGCTGTGGCCCGGCCAGTACGTCACGGTGTCGCTCCTCCTCGCGAACGAGCCGGGCGCGTCGTCGTCCCGACGCAGGCCGTGCAATCGAGCCAGCAGGGCTCTTACGTCTACGTCGTGAAGTCCGATCTGACCGTCGAGACCCGGCCCGTGACGATCCAGCGCACGCACGGGACGTTTTCCGTCGTCGCGAAGGGTCTCTCGGCCGGAGAGCGCGTCGTGACGGACGGCCAGCTCCGCCTCGCGCCCGGCTCGAAGGTCGAGATCAAGGCCGCCTCCGCCCGAGGCCACGTCGTGAACATCTCGGAGATCTTCATCAAGCGCCCCGTCATGACGACGCTCGTCATGGCGGGCATCCTGCTCTTCGGCATCGTGGCGCTACCGGCTGCTCTCCGGTCAGCGACCTGCCGAACGTCGACTTCCCGACGATCTAGGTGTCAGCGCGCAGCCTGCCGGGCGCGAGCCCGAGACGATGGCGTCCTCGGTGGCGACGCCGCTCGAGAAGCAGTTCTCGACGATCGCCGGCCTCGACTCGATGACGTCGACCAGCTCGCCAGGGCTCGACCGCCGATCACGCTGCAGTTCACCCTCGACCGCAACATCGACGCCGCCGCGCAGGACGTGCAGGCCGCGATCTCCGCGGCGCTGCGCCAGCTGCCGCCGGACATGCCGGCGCCGCCGTCCTACCAGAAGGTCAACCCGGCGGACTCGCCGATCCTCTACCTCGCGCTCACGCTCGCCGACGCTGCCGCTCTCGCAGCTCGACGAGTACGGCGAGACGATGCTCGCGCAGCGCATCTCGATGGTCACCGGCGTGGCGCAGGTGCAGGTGTTACGGCTCGCAGAAGTACGCGGTGCGCATCCAGCTCGACCCGCAGGCGCTGGCCGCGCGCGGCATCGGCATCGACGAGGTCGCGACGCGCCGTGCAGAACGGCGAACGTCAACCTGCCGACCGGCATCCTCTGCGGGCCCGACCGACGCCGTACACGGTCCAGGCGACCGGCCAGCTCTCAACGCCGCGGCGTACCGCCCGCTCATCGTCGCCTACCGCAACGGCGCGCCGGTGCGGCTGGCAGGACCTCGGCGCACGTCGTCGACGGCGTGCGAGAACAACAAGGCGGCGGCTGGTTCAACGACGAGCGCGCCATCGTCGCTCGCCGATCCAGCGGCAGCCGGGCACGAACACCGTCGCGGTCGCGACGGCCGTGCGCAAGCTGCTGCCGACGCTTCGAGACGCAGCTGCCCGCCGTCGGTCGAGCTGCACGTCGCTCTACGACCGCTCGGACTCGATCCGCGACTCGGTCGACGACGTGAAGTTCACGCTGCTCCTGACGCTCTGCGCTCGTCGTGCTCGTGATCTTCCTGTTCCTGCGCAACCTCTCGGCCACCCTGATCCCCAGCCTCGCGCTGCCGATGTCGATCGTCGGGCACCTTCGCCGTCATGTACCTGCTCGGCTACAGCCTCGACAACCTCTCGCTGATGGCGCTGACGCTGTCGGTCGGCTTCGTCGTGGACGACGCCATCGTCATGCTCGAGAACATCGTCCGCCACATGGAGATGGGCGAGACGCCGTTCGAGGCGGCGCTCGACGGCTCGCGCGAGATCGGCTTCACGATCCTCTCGATGACGCTCTCGCTCGTGGCGGTGTTCATTCCCGTGCTCTTCATGGGCGGCCTCCTCGGGCGGCTGTTCCACGAGTTCGCCGTCACGATCGGCGTCGCGATCCTCGTCTCGGGCTTCGTGTCGCTGACGCTCACGCCGATGCTGTGCAGCCGCTTCCTGCAAGCCGCCGGCGGAGGAGCACCACGGGCGCTTCTACCAGGCCACCGAGAACGGGTTCGACGGCATGCTGCGCGGTCTACGACGCGGACGCTGCGCTGGGCGCTGCGCCACCGCCGGCGCCGTGCTCGTCTTCTCGGCTCTCGATCCTGGTCGCGACGGTCGGGCTCTTCGTGCATGATCCCCAAGGGCTTCATCCCGAGCGAGGACAACGGGCAGATCTTCGGCTTCGACCGAGGCGCGCAGGGCATCTCGTTCGAGGCGATGGTGCAGCACCAGCACGCAGGTCGACGGACATCGTCCGGCGCCGACCCGAACGTGCGACGTTCATGTCGGCGGTCGGGCGCGCGGCGGCAACGTCGGCGACGGCAACTCGGGCCTGCATGTTCATCGCAGCTGAAGCCGCGCGCGCAGCGCAAGCCTCGGCCGACGAGATCATCCAGCAGCTGCGCGCCGCAAGCTCGCGCAGCGTCCCCGGCATCCGCGTCGTACCTGCAGAACCCGCCGCCGATCCGCATCGGCGGCAGGCTCTCGAAGAGCCAGTACCAGTTCACGCTCCAGGGCCCCGACACTCGACGAGCTCTACCACTACGCGCCGAGTCCTGCTCGAGCAAGATGCGGACGCTCGCCGGGCTGCAGGACGTCACGAGCGACCTGCAGATCGCGAACCCGCAGGTCAACGTCGAGATCGACCGCGACCGCGCGGCCGCGCTCGGCGTCACGCGCGCAGCAGATCGAAGACGCGCTCTACAACGCCTACGGCTCGCGCCAGGTCTCGACGATCTACACGCCGAACAACCAGTACCGGGTGATCCTGGAGCTCGCGCCGGAGTACCAGCGCGACCCGTCGGCGCTCGCGCTGCTCTACGTCGCGCTCGCGCCGGCGGACAGCTCGTGCCGCTCGCGCTCGCTCGCGCAAGCTGCACCGAGCGGTCGGGCCCGCTCACGGTCAACCACCCGGGCCAGCTGCCCGTCGGTCACGATCTCGTTCAACCTGCAGCCCGGCGTCGCGCTCGGCGACGCGGTCGACGGCGGTCGAGCAGGCCGGCGCGCGACGATGCTGCCGGCGACGATCGCGACGAGCTTCCAGGGCACGGCGCAGGCGTTCCAGGCGTCGCGTGCAGGGCCTGGGCTGCTCCTGCTGATCGTCGCGATCGCTCGTGATCTACCTCGTGCTCGGCATCCTCTACGAGAGCTTCATCCACCCGCTCACGATCCTGTCGGGCCTGCCGTTCGCGGGCTTCGGCGCGCTGCTCACGCTGCTGATCTTCCGCATCGACCTCAGCGATCTACGCGCTTCGTCGGCATCATCATGCTCGTCGGCCTCGTGAAGAAGAACGGCGATCATGATGATCGACTTCGCGCATCGAGGCCGAGCGCAACGACGGCAAGTCGCCGCACGAAGGCGATCTACGAGGCCTGCGTCGTGCGGTTCCGGCCCATCATGATGACGACCATGGCGGCGCTCATGGGCACGCTGCCGATCGCGATCGGCTTCGGCGCGGGCGCCGAATCGCGCCGGCCGCTCGGCCTCGCGGTCGTCGGCGGGCTGCTCTTCTCGCAGACTCCTCACGCTCTACGTGACGCCGGTCTTCTACATCTGGATGGATCGCCTCCAGAAGCGCCTGGCGCGCCGTAAGGGCTCGGGCCGGCCTTCCGCGCCGCCGCTCGTGGAGCCCGAGCGCGTGCGCGCGCGCGAGGAAGAGCCGGTGCCGGCGACCGCCGCGCTGCGCCTGCGCGACGTCTAGCGCCGCGGCGTCGGATCAGGCCGCGAGGCGCGCGGTGTTCCGCCGGCGGCGCTCGGCGACGGCGAAGAGGACGAGCCCCGCGCCGAGGAACCCGAAGGAGCCGACGAAGACCTCGAGGGACCATACCGTCCGAACCCCGGGGTCAGACGTGAACTCTTGGACGACCCTTGGACGACCACGGGACGACCACGGGGTACGACGACGGTCAGGACGACCACGGGGACGACCACGGGGTCAGACGTGAACTCTTGAACTCCTGCTGTCGAGGAGTCGAATCACCTGTCGCAATTCGGGGTTCGCAGTCGACGTCGATTCCAGCCGGTGGACCCCTTTGTTGAGCGTCGACTGGTCGCGTCCGAGAAAGGCTGCCATCCGAGCGACAGGAATTCCCGCGTGCCTCCAGCCGACAAGTGCCGCGACGCTGCGAGCTCGGGCACGATGGGAATCCTGCCCTCGACCCTTCATCTGTTCCACGGAAATCCCTAAGACCCGAGACACCAGATGGGCGACTCGAGCCGCCGTCCATCCGAAAGCGACGGGTCGAAGCGAGATGTCGGATCGTTCGATGAGCTGTCGGGCAAACGTCTCCGACCCGCGAATTGCGTTAATGAATCGAGGCATCGTCTCGTAGTCGGTCGTTTTGGCGGCGGCCATCAATTCTCTATAGCGGGACGTCGCCTCGAGGGGCCCTTCGCCGAGCAGCGGCCAGAGCCGATCGAGATCCAGCCATCTTGGGCCGCGCCCCGAGCGCATGAACCGGGCACTCGACCAGGCGTAGCTCTCCGCACGAGAGGCAAGTGCTGCCTCGCAAGGATTTCTGAGCACATAGCGAAGCAGCGCGAGAAAATAACGATCCTTCTCGACGACGAACGCCTTGTAACGTCCCTGGAAGAGGTGGCCGACTCGGCTGTGCCGCCGATTGAAGGCCTGGGCATAAGCCGAGTGAAGCATCAGCATGACGCGTGACAGCGGTTCCGGACCTCGCTGCAGAACGAGATGAACGTGGTTGCTCATCAGGCAGTAGGCTAGGACCGCAAACTGCAGACGATCGCGGCAGACGCCCAGACGATTGAGATAAAGACGCCGGTCGAAATCGTCCCGAAAGATGTCTCGTCGCTCGTTGCCGCGAGCGATGACGTGATAAATGGCCCCCTCGCACTCGAGGCGTAAGGGACGCGCCAAACGGGACCTCCTTCCATTCGTCCGCTGGATATTGATTGTCGTGAGAGGCGCCGGTGCGCCCCGACTCTTGATTGGGTGGGCGACGGCGCTTTGAGAACTTGATCTCAGGAGTTCAAGAGTTCACGCCTGACCCCCGACCGGGCCCTTGAGAACTTGGTCTCAGGAGTTCAAGAGTTCACGCCTGACCCTCGAAGATAGGGCCGCGCGCGGCGCGGCGGATCCGCCGCATGAGCTGGGAGCTTCAGGGCAGGACGGCCTGCCAGATGTCGGCATTGTGGTGCACCTGGAGCAGGTACAAAGTGTCGCCGCCGGGACTCGCCATCACGCTCGTGTAGATACCGGTCCGCGGGTTTGGCAGGAGGAGTCTGGCGCTCGTCGAGGAGAGCGTCGAGCCGTAGAGTCCATCCGAGTCGACCGCGAGCATGTAATCGCCGACGGCGGTGACGGGGAGGGCGCCCGAGGTTCCGGAGAGATGCGGCAGAGCCGGCGCCGGCTCCCATTTATGGGTTCCGGGAGAGTAGATCGCGAGCTTCTCGACGGCGAAGCCGGCGCGGTTCAGGCTCGTCAGGAGTCGGCCGTCCGGCGTCCAGCCGAGCCCCAGGACGGAGAGGTCATCGGACGGCCGCGGGACTTTCGTCGTCGCGCGAACCGCGCCCTTCTCGTCGAGTTCGAGGAGGAGGACGTTTTGCCCGGTGCTCGCGGCGATCGTCTTGCCGTCCGGGGACCACAGGGGAGTGAAGACCGACTCCAGCGTCGGGGATAGCCGCGACAGGCCGCTACCGTCCAGACGAATCGTCCAGAGCTCCCACTGCCCGCTTCGGTCCGACATGAACACCAGGCGCTGGCTGTCCGGCGAAAAAGAAGGCAGGCGGTCCCGCGGCGCATCGTCGGTGACCTGCCGGAGCCCGGACCCGTCGGGATGCATCAGGAAGAGGTCCTCCTGCGCCCCGCCGAGGGTGTCGAAGGCGATCCATTGCCCGTCGGAGGACAGCACGGGGTTGGAAATCCGCTGAGAATTCTGGAGGAGCTCCACCGGCGCCCCCGAGAGCCGGCCGGCGGCGCGATCGAAGGCGACGCGCACGACGGAGAACGTCTGATCGACGACGACGTAGGCGAGCCGCCGGCCGTCGCGGGAGAGGGAAAACCCGCCCACGTCGGCGGCCGGAAGTGTCTGCGGCTCGGGGGGGCCGAGTGTCCTGCCGGTGCGCTCGTCGATCGGCACCTTCCAGAGATTCATCGATCCGCTGCGATTGCTCAGGAACCACAGGGACTTTCCGTCGGGCGACCAGACGGGATTCCAGTCGATGGCCGTGTCGCTGGTTACCGGCACCGGCTTTTCTCCGGCGGCGAGGCCGTTCAGGGGAACCGTCCAGATGTCGCGCTGGCTGCCATGGTAGGGAAGACCCCAGTAGGCGACGCGAAGGCCGTGAGGCGAGACGCTCGCCTGCACGGCGTCGCCGCTGAAGAGCCGCCGCGTGGCGCCCGTCGAGACGTCGACCGCCCACAGCTCGCTCGTGATCGAGCGCCCGTACGGGCTCCAGCCGATCTCCGTCGTGTAGACGAGACTCCGCCCGTCGGGAGTCCAGGCCGGATCGTTTCCGACGCTCGCGAGCTTGCGGACGTTCTCGCCCGTCGCGCCTATGAGGAAGATCCCGCCGCCTCCGCATGCCGAGCCGTAGGCGATCAGGTTCCCGTCCGGCGAGAAGGCGGGCGCGTAGCTGTCCTTGTCGCAGTCCGCCGTCAGGCTCGTCGGCTTGCGGCCGCCGGCGCGCTGCGACCAGATGTCGAGCTTCGTCGCGCTCTGCCGGACGAACGCCAGCTCCTTGCCGTCGGGGGAAAGGGAGGGGCTGAGCTCGCTGCCTCCGAGGCTCGTCAGTCGGCTGTACGTCGTGATCGCGGAGGCCTTCCCCGCCCTTGCAGACGAAACGCCCCGCCGTCCCGCGAAAAACGCCGCCGCCGCGCCTGCGAGTAGAGCCGCGGCGACGAGAGCCGCTCGAAGCCACGGAACGGGGCGGCGGGTCGGCCCCGCCGCCGCGGTCGCTCCCGACGCCGTCGAGAACGACTCGAGCTCGAAGGCGAGGTCGTGCGCGGATCGGAGCCGGCGCTCGGGACTCTTCTCGAGACAGTGGCGAATGATCCGATCGAGCCCGGGCGAGATCGGCTGGCCCGTCACCGAGAGGTCCGGCGGGTCTTCCTTGATGATTGCGGACATCGTGTCCGCGGCGGAGTCCCCGTGGAAGGCGCGCTTTCCCGAAAGCATCTCGTAGAGGATTGCGCCGAGCGCGAAGATGTCGGAGCGGTGATCGGCCGGCTTGCCGCGGACCTGCTCGGGGGACATGTAGCCGAGGGTGCCGAGCACGACGCCGGGCTCGGTGCCCGGAGTCACGGTCGGAACGTTCGTGGCGCCTCCGGCAGCTTCTGTCTGGGTGAGCTTGGCGAGGCCGAAGTCCAGGATCTTGATGCGCCCGTCGCTCGTCACGAAGATGTTCTCGGGCTTCAAGTCCCGGTGGACGATGCCCTTCTCGTGGGCCGCCGCGAGGCCTCGCGCGATCTCGATCGCGTTCTCCACCGCGCGGCGCTGCGGGAGCCGCCCGGCCGCGAGGGCCATCCGCAGCGTCTCGCCTTCGAGCAGCTCCTGAACGACGTACGGAGCGCCGTCATGCGAGCCGAAGTCGTAGACGGCCGTGATGTTCGGATGGTTGAGCATTCCCGCCGCCCGGGCTTCCTGCTCGAAGCGCCGGAGGCGGTCCGGGTCGTCGGAGATGGACGCGGGCAGGACCTTGATCGCGACGTCGCGCGCGAGCCGTGGATCGCGCGCTCGGTACACCTCTCCCATTCCCCCGGCCCCGAGAGGAGTCTGGATCTCATAAGGGCCGAGCCTGGTACCCACCGCGAGAGTCATCGCGCCTGTCTCATTTCCGGCGCCTCATTCTCCGCCCGCCGGCGGCGGCGCTCGGCGACCGCGAAGAGGACGAGTCCCGCCCCGAGGAACCCGAAGGAGCCGACGAAGACCTCGAGGAACCATGCGGTCCGGTTCGCCGTGTCGGCCGGCGGGATCAGCGCGAGCACGATCGACACCGCCGTCGTCAGGAACCCGAGCCCGTTCCAGAAGAGGCTTCCCCCGCGCCCGCCCGGAACCGGCACCGCCTGGGGATTGCCGGCGATCTCGCGGCGCAGCCGAATTGCCGAGGCGAACATGTACAGGTACGGAATGAAGTAGACGATCAGAGTCGCGTTGACGAGCTTCAGATACGCGCCCTTGACCGTGTCTCCCTGCGTCGCCGCGACGATGAAGATCGCCGAGAACGCCGCCTGGAACGCCATCGCGAACCAGGGCGTCTTCCACCGCGGATGCGTCTTCGCGAAGATCGGCGGCAGATACCGGTCGAGGCCGCCGACGAAGAGCAATCGCGCCGTCGCGATCAGCCAGGCGCCGATGCCGCCGAGGCCGGCGAGCGTCATGAGCAGCGCGACCGGCGCTCCGAGCCACGGAAGTCCCTGGGCCGCGCCGGCCTTGGTGATCGCCTGGTTGACGCCGGAGATGATCGAGATCTCGCTCTTCGGCAGCGCCCACAGCAGCGAGATCGTTCCCGTGAGGTAACAGGCGGCGATCGACAGGCCGGAGATCGTGATCGCGCGGGGAAACGTCCGGCAGGGATCGATGCACTCGTCGGCCATCGTGGGCGCGAGCTCGAGGCCCGCGAAGCCGAAGCAGAGATTCGCGAAAAAGAGGATCGTCGGCAGCGCGGCGAAGTTCGGAATCAACGACGCCGCCGGCATTGGCGTGGCGGAGCCCGAGCGGAAAAGGGCGAGCAGGCCGACGACCAGCAGGGCCCCCGACGGGAGCCACTGCGCGAGGCCGCCGACGTTCTGCACCCATTTGCCGGTCTTCATCCCCACGATGTTGAAGAAGAGCGCGATCGCGAGGAGGACGAGCGAAGCGCCGGCCGCGTACATCGGGCTCTGTTCGAGCGCGGCGAAGCGCGTGCCGAAGACATAGAGCGCGAAGACGACGGTCGAGAGCGTCAGGGTGGGGAAGTACGTGATGTTCGACGCCCAGTACAGCCAGCCCGCGAGGAATCCCTGCCGCTCGCCGAAGGCGCGCGTCGTCCAGACGTAGAGGCCGCCTTCCTGCGGGATCGCCGACGAAAGCGCGGTCACCGCGAAGCCCTGCGGGATGAAGAAGACGAGGGCTGCGAGCACCCAGAGAAAGAGCGACGACGGCCCGGACGCGGCCGCGAGCGCGATCCAGCGCATGCCGACGATCGCGGCGACGTTGAAGAGGACGATGTCCCGCGTCTTGAGCGCGCGCTCGAGGGCCATGGGTCCTTTCGCGTCAGCGGATGCCGTCGATGACGTAGAGGTCGGAGGTTGCGGCGCGGCTGTATCCGTATGCGTAGGACTTCCCATCTGGCGTCATGAAAACGGGTCCGATCTCGATGATTCCCGCGCGCTCCGGCGGAGCGAGAGTGCGGACGGGCTCGCGCCGGCCGGTCGCGACGTCGACGCGGAGAATCTCGGCGGGAATGCTGCCGGAGACCGCGGCGAAGAGAGACTTTCCGTCAGAAGCCCAGCGGATCAGGTCGAGCTGCTTCGTGTTCGGGATCGTCCGCGCCGGGCCGCCGCCGGTCGGGAGGAGGAAGAGGTCATCGGACCACTCGCCGTACGCAACGGCCCAGAGGCCGTCGGGGGAGACGGCGCCGCGGTCGATTCCATAACCGCGATCGGTAATCGCCCGCGGCCGGCCCTTGGGAAGCTCCTGAACGTACAGCCGGCGCTCCTTCCCCGGCTCGGCGGCCTGCAGGAGAACGCGCTTTCCGTCGGGGAAGAACGCGCCGCCGCTGACCTCCTGAAACAAGGGCTCCTCGATCGTGATCGGCGAGCCCGTCCCCGTCGGCTGCATGACGAAAGCGTTGCGGGCACCGGGGGAAGGGAGGGTGACCCACTTGCCGTCCGGCGAGAGGCTCCCGGCCTTGCCATCTCCCAGCCGGATGGCCGGCGATCCGTCGGTCAGACGCAGATAGTGCGCCCCGGCCTGGCCGGCGGAGTCGCCGACTTCGTTGATGAGGATCGCTCGGCCGTCGTCCGAGAGGCCCACCAGCTTCGATTCGTCGAACCAGGAGAGGTCGCGCTCGACGGTCTCGCCGGGAAAGAGCCCGAGAATCCCGGGCTGGCTTCCGTAGCGCTCGACGAGGATGCGGCCGTCACGGGAGACGTCGTGGATGATCATCCCGACCGGGGCGCTCGTCAGGACTCGGACTCGCCCGGCGACATCGACGGCCTTGAGGAGGAACTGGCCGCGCTCGCCGCGGTCGTCGAACCAGATCTCACCGCCCGAGGGCGACCAGGCGAGGCTCTGCCCGCGAATTCCCTTCGCGACGAGCGTCGCGGCCTTTCCGGCGAGATCGACCGTGACGAGAGCGTTGGTGCCGGTGTCATCCCGCTGGAAAATCGCGAATCGGTCTCCCTTCGGCGAGACCCGAAGCAGCCGAATGTCATGGTCGGCGGCATAGATGACCTTCCCCGGGGGCAGCTCCAATCGATTCTTCCCTTCCGCGAAGCGAACGACGGCGATCTGTTTGCCGTCCGGCATCCACGCCGCCCGCTCGACGAACTCGGCGACCGCGCGCGGCGCGCCGCCGCCGATCGGCATCGTCGCGAGTGTTCCCGGCCCCGACGGGCCGCCCAGGAAGCGGTCGCGCAATGAGATCGCGAGCTCTCCCGACGGTGAGATGGAAAGGAGGTCCGCGCTCTTCGAGCCGACGGGAGTGGATTCCGGGCCTTCGGGGCGCGTCGTGAAGATCTCGATGGGCCGTCCTTCCCACGAAGCGCCGTAAACGACGCTCGCCCCGTCCGGAGTGAAGCGGGCCGTCCCCACGTTGCCGCGGCGAAACGTCAGCCGCCGGTAGGTCGGCGTCAAAGGCGCAACCGGCTTCCACAGAAAGTGGCCGGCGGCGACGCCGGCCGCGATGGCCGCCGCCGCGAGCAGTCCCAGCCTCAGGAGCCCGATCCGCGGCGCCGGCCTTCGAATCGCGCCGATTGCGCCCGCCGCGCTCGGCTGGGAGATTCCGGTCAGCGCCTCGAGCGCAAACGCGACGTCGTGCGCTGAGTGGAAGCGCTGCTCGGGAGTCTTTTCGAGGCAGTGGCGCACGATCCGCTCGAGGCCGGGGGAGATCGACTGATTCGTCGCGGAGAGGTCCGGCGGATCCTCGCGCAGGATCGAAGACATCGTATCGGCGGCCGAGTCGCCGTGGAAGGCGCGCTTGCCCGCGAGCATCTCGTAGAGGATCGCGCCGAAGGAGAAGAGGTCGCTCCGCGCGTCGGCGGGTCTGCCGCGGACCTGCTCGGGCGCCATGTAGCCGAGCGTGCCGAGGACGACGCCGGGCTCCGTGCCCGCCGTCGCGGTGGGCAGGTTCGTCGCCTGCGAGCCTTCCTCCTGATGCGTGAGCTTGGCGAGGCCGAAGTCGAGGATCTTGACGCGGCCGTCCTTCGTGATGAAGAGGTTCTCGGGCTTCAGGTCCCGATGGACGATCCCCTTCTCGTGCGCCGCCGCGAGGCCGTGCGCGATCTGCAGGGCATAGTCCGTGGCGCGGCGCCCGGAGAGCCGGCCGCCGGCCAGCGCCGAGCGGAGCGTCTCTCCCTCGAGAAGCTCGGAGACGACGTACGGCGCGCCGTCGCTTTCGTTTGCTCCGATGTCGTAGACCGCCGTGATGTTCGGGTGGTTCAGGATCCCGGCGGCGCGCGCCTCCTGCTCGAAGCGGCGAAGCCGATCGGCGTCCGCGGAGAACGAAGACGGAAGGACTTTGATCGCGACCTCGCGTCCGAGGCGCGGATCCTTCGCGCGATACACCTCGCCCATGCCGCCCGCGCCGATGGGCGCGAGGATCTCGTATGGACCGAGGCGCGACCCCGGCGATAAGGGCATGAAGATTGTTCTTCCTTGCCGCCGATTCTAACTGCGGACCTGCGCGGGGCAACGACCGGCCTGCGGCTTCGGGAAGTTCGCTACCGGACTCCCTTGGCCGCGTCCCAGGAGCCCTGCTGCTTCCGGATGTAGAGGATCTGCCCCGTGTGGTAGGCGTTGTGGGCGCCGATGTGCGCGATCGTCGAGGCGAACTTCTGCAGCTTGGCGTCGTCCGCCGCCGCAACCGCTTTCTCCCAGCCGGTCATCACGGCGTCGAGCTCGCGCACCGAGGCGTCCCAGTTTCCTTTGTTGACCATCTGGAACGTGTCGTCGTTCTTGCCGCTGTACGCGGGAGCTTTTTCGCCCTGGAACGTGGCGAGCTGCTGTTTGTCCCAGAAAAGCAGATGGCTGACGAGCTCGGCAACCGAGTGGTCTCCATTGCCCGGCTTCCAGACTGCCTGCTCCGCGCTCAGGCCCGCGACGGCCTGCTTGGCGGGAACGAACCAGTCCTGGACGTCGTGCGTGTATTTCAGCTGCTCGATGAGGATCGACTTCAGCGTCGGCGGGGGAGCGGGCGTCTGCGGAACGACGAGGTTGGGTCCGAGGATCAGTGCCGCGAAGATCAGTCGGTTCATACGTCTCCTTCGTGACCCCCGCGTAGCCTTCCGGGCGGCGGCACGCAATATCCACATCGTGATCGCCGCGCATGACCACTCCGTTGCTCACAGATCCTTTCGATAGCAGCGGACGAGGCCGACGTCGTCGAAGCCGAGGGCCGCGTGGGCCGCCACGCTGACGGAGTTGGCGGCTTCCGAGCCCGATGCGAGCTCCACGCAGCCCTGGGCTCGCGCCCATTCTTCGGCGGCCTCGACGAGCCGTCGGCCGACGCCCCGGCGCCGCGCCTCGGGAACACGAACCAGCCCTCGACGTACCCGACGTGATCCGTTCGGCATTCTTCCGCCGACGGCCGGATCGAGAGCTCGATGAAGCCGAGGGCTCCCCGCCGGATCCTCGGCGATGAGGACGGCGAGCGGCTCGCGGGCGCGGCCGGCGAAGAACTCCTCGATCTCCCCGGGGTGCTCCGCGGCCGAGCCTCCGGGCCAGAGCGCCTCGCGCATGCGGAGCCACGTGGCCGCGTCGGATCGGACGGCAGGCCGGATGCGAGTCGCCGGCCGGGTCACGGCACCGGGACGAGCGGCCGCGCGATGATCGCCGGCTTCGGCGCCAGGTCCTTCGGGTCCTTCGCGATCTTCGCCAGGAGGTCCTTGATCGCGTAGTCGATCTGCACGTCCTTGCCGGAGAGGAACCCGTCGGGGGGCAGGTCGAGGACGACGTCCGGATCGACGCCGTGCCCTTCGATGATCCACGCCTTGCCCTTGGGTCCCAGCCGCCGCCCTCGGGCTGCGTCGTGAGCCCGCCGTCGCGGAACGTCTTGTCGCCGCGGATGCCGACCCAGCCTCCCCACGTCCGCGTGCCGACGACGGGCCCGAGGCCGAAGTCTTTGAACCCCTGCGCGAGCGTCTCGCAATCGCTGCCTCCCTGCCGGTTGATGAGGCAGACCATGTAGCCGTGGAAGGCGCGGTACGGCGTCGTCGAGCAGAGCCCGCGCCGCGAGGAGCCGACGGCCAGCATCTTGCGGTCGAGGTGCGCGAGGATCATCGGCGCCACGAACCCGCCGTGATTCCAGCGGTCGTCCATGATGAGGCCGCGCTTGTTCCACTGCGGCGGGTAGTCGCGCGAGAACTGCTTCAGCCCGAGGCCGCCCATGTCGTAGAGGTGGATATAGCCGATCTGTCCGTTGGAAGCCTTTGTCCACGTACGCGCGCGTCTCGCGGATCCAGTCGGCGTAGCGGATCCGCGTGTCGTCGCGACCGTCTTGACCACGATGCGCCGCGCGCCCTCGAGCTTCGGCGTGTCGTTGATCGAGAGCTCGACCTCCTGGCCGGCGCGGTTCGCGAGCCGCGCCAGGTAGTCCTGACTCTTCTCGAGCGGCCCGCCGTCGATCGCGACGAGCCACTGGCCCGGCTTGACGCGCAGGTCCGCGCGCGCGAGCGGCGAGCTCCACTCGGGATCCGGATAGTCGCCGCGGTAGATCTTCTTGATCTGCCAGAACCCGGTCGCCGGGTCCGGATCGAGGTCCGCCGCGAGCAGGCCCATGCCGACCGACTTGCCGCGCCGGAGGTCGCCGCCGAAGTGGTAGGCGTGGCCGACCTACAGCTCGCCGAGCATCTCGCCGAGCATGTCCTCGAGGTCGTCGCGCGTCGCCATGCGGTCGGCGAGCGCTCCGTACTGCTTCCAGACGCCCGGCCAGTCGACGCCGTGCATCTTCGGGTCGTAGAAGAAGTCGCGCTGCAGGCGCCACGCCTCGCGCAGCATCTGCTTCCACTCCTCGCGCGGGTTGACCTTGAGCGACCAGCCCGAGAGGTCGATCTTCGAGTCGTCCGCCTCGCCGGGCTCGGCTTTGGGAGGCTCGTCGCGTCGGCCGCGATTCGCGTGAACCCTTCCTTCGTCTGGAAGACGAGGACCTTGCGGTCGCCCGAGAGGTCGTATCCGCTGACGCCGGGCGAGAGCGTCGAGAGCTTCTCCTTCTCCATGTCGTAAGTCTGCAGCGTCCCGCCGCGCGGACCGCGTCGGCGCCGTCGTCGGGCGGCTGCATCCCGCGGTTCTCGAAGGAGACCCAGTGGAGCCGGCCGGGGCTCGACGAGAGCGCGTCATAGTTTCCGGGAGCCACGGGAACCTCCACGAGGCGGTCGGCGATCCCGTCGAAGTCGATTCGGATCGGCGAGACCTTCTCGGCGTCCTTCTCGGCGTCGGTCTTCGCCTTGCTTTTGTCCTTGTCCTTCGCGTCGGCGGCCTTCTCGTCTTTCTTCTCGTCCTTCTTCTCGTCCTTCGGATCGCTGTCGCCGCGCGCTGCGAACGGCAGCGGCGTGTCGGCCTGCAGCGCGACGACGACCGGCAGCGTCGCCTGATTCACGATGAAGCGGGCCTCCCAGCGGTCGAGGTAGGGATTCACGAACCGGTCGGAGAGGTAATAGAGAAACTTGCCCTTCGGGTCCCAGGCGGCGGACGAGGAGTTCACCATCGGGTCGGAGATCGGGTGCACCGTCTTCGTCTGGCCGTCCCAGACGCGGACCTGCGTGAACTCGTTCGTCAGCGGGGCCGAGTAGGCGAGGTACCGGCTGTCGGGCGACCACGCGTACTGCGTCGTCTCCCAGTCCGTCGTGTCGACGGGCGTCGTCGCGCCGGTCGCGACGTCGGTCACCGCGAGGCGCAGCGTCATGTCGGACCAGGCGAGCTTCTTGCCGTCCGGAGAGAAGACGGGGCTGAAATGCCAGCCCGGATCCACCTTGCCCAGCTGCCGCGACGGCGCGCTGTTGTCCGACGAAAAGAGGAGGAGCTGCTCCTCGCCTTCCACCTCGGACCAGGCGGCGACCCACTTGCCGTCGGGCGAGAAGACGGGATCCTTGGTCCGCGCGAGGCTCGACTCGGTCAGGCGCCGGACGAGGCCCTTCTTCTTCGTGCGCGTCACGAAGAGGTCGCCGCGCGTCTCGATCGCGATGCGCTCGCCGTCCTTGGAGATCGAGAAGCTGCCGATGTTCGCCTTCGGGTCCACGAAGCGCTCGCGCACCTGGAGCCGATCGCTCGGCAGCTGCACCGGAACGAGCGCGTTCTTGCCGGTCGCGATGTCGTAGAGCCAGAGGTCGGCGGCGTGCTGGTAGACGATCTTGCCGTCGCCCATCGACGGCCAGCGCACGTCGTAGTCGCCGAAATTCGTCAGCCGCTTCACGTCGGAGCCGTCCGGCTTCATCGAAGCGAGGTTCGGGCGCCCCCAGCGGTCCGTCACGAAGTAGATGCGGCCGTCGGTGGACCACATCGGGAAGGCGCTCTTGCCGTCGTAGGAGGTGCCCTGGTCGAACGCGAGGGGAGACAGCGAGCCGACGTAGATCTTCTCGGCCTCGCCGCCCTTGTAGCGCTTCCAGTTGTGGAACTCGAGGCCCATCTTCTGGAGGGCGAGCCGCGATCCGCCCGGCTCGAAGGAGAGCCACGCGGCGGGCTCGAGCGGGATCATCTTCGGGATTCCGCCGGCGGGATCGACGGTGTAGACGCGGAAGTCGGCGTGCGGATGGTCGCGGCGGCTGCGGAAGAGGATCTTCCCGTCGGGCGTCCAGCCGATCGTCTGGTCCGGCATCGGGTGGAAAGTCAGCCGCCGCGGCTCGCCGCCGGACGTCGGCATGACGTACACCTCGTCGTTCCCGTCGTACTGGGCGGTGAAAGCGACGAGCTTGCCGTCGGCGGAGATGCGCGGGAACTTCTCGTCGCCCTCGTGCGCGGTCATGCGCTCCGCGACGCCGCCGGCGGCCGGGACGCGCCAGAGGTCTCCCTCCGAGGCGAAGACGATGACGCCGCCTCCGATCGACGGGTAGCGATAGAAGCCGTCGGGAACGGCGTCGGCCGCGGCCCGGCGCGTGAAGAGCAGTCCGGCGATCGCCGCGACGGCGCAGAAGGAAGCCCTTTTCATGGGTGTTTTTTCTCCTCGCGGAGTCTACGTGCCGACGGCGCGCCAGGTTTCGTCCTTTTGCGCGTGAACGGGCCGGATGAGCGCCATTCGGGGCTCAATCGCCGCCGGTGGACTGCCGGTTGCGAGCCCGGCAGTCGGAGGGGGTTCGCCGCCGGCGCCGATCCGTTTTCTCTATTGCTTTCCCATAGGGCGCATGGGAGTCTTCCTATGGGAGACCCATAGGAATGAAGGACTCCGACGCGAAGACCGACGTCTGGCAGGGGACTCTGGCGCTCATGATCCTGAAGACCCTCGAAGCGATGGGCCCGCTGCACGGCTACGGGATCGGGCGGCGGATCGAGCAGACGAGCGGAGACCGACTCGCCGTGAACTACGGCACGCTCTACCCGGCGCTGCTCAAACTCGAGCAGGAAGGCAGCGTCTCGTCCTCCTGGGGGGTCTCGGAGAACAACCGCCGCGCGCGCTTCTATCGGCTCACGCGCGCCGGACAGAAGCAGCTTCGGAAGGAGACCGGAGAATGGGAGCGGGCGATGGCGATTCTCGCCCGCTTTCTGGATCCGCAGGCGGGCCGCTCGTGAGCGGGCTGCGCGCGTTTCTGTCCCGCCTTCGCGGCTCCTTCGGCGGTGCGAAGCAGGACCGCGAGCTCGCCGAGGAGCTCGAGAGCCATATCCAGATGGACGCCGACGAGCTCATGAAGTCGGGCGCGACCGAGGAGGAGGCGCGTCGGAGGGCGGTTGTCCGGCTGGGCGGGGTCGACCCGACCCGCGAACGCTGGCGCGATCGGCGCGGATTTCCCTTCCTCGTGGAGCTTCGCCAGGATCTTCGGGATGCCGTCCGGACCCTCAAGCGCAGTCCCGGATTCGCGGCAGTGACGGTTCTCACGCTCGCGCTCGGGATCGGCGGCTCGACTGCGATCTTCACGATCGTGCATGGCGTTCTCATCGCGCGGCTGCCGTTTCGGGAGCCAGATCGGCTCGTCGTTCTCTGGGAGGAAAACGCCGATCGCCCGGGACGGCGGAACACGATCGGGCCCGCGAACTTCATCCGATGGACGGAGCGCGCGGAAGTCTTTTCCGACATGACGGCCCTCTACGACAGCCGCGTCAGCCTGACGGGCCGTCCCCGGCCCGAAGAGCTCGTCGCTCAGTACGTCACGGCGAGTTTCTTTCGGACGCTCGGCGTCGAGCCGATGCTGGGACGCGGATTCGCGCCGGACGAGGGGCCCGACGGCCACGACGCCGTGACCGTGATTTCCTGGGGCGCGTGGCAGCGGCTCTTCGGAGGCGATCCCGCGATCGTCGGGAAATCCGTCGTCCTCGACGGGCAGCCGATGGAAGTGATCGGCGTCGCGCCGAGAGAGTTCAACTTCTTCCTGAAGTCCGGTTCTCTCGTCGGCAAGCCGCCTGATCTCTGGCTCCCTTTCGCCCTGAGCCGCGACGTGCTCGACGATCCGGCCGGGCGATACATTTCCGGATTCGCGCGGCAGAAGGATGGCGTGTCGCTCGCCCAGGCGCGGAGCCGGATGTCGGCGATCTCGGCCCGGCTCGCGACGGAGTGGCCGCGTTTCGACGCGGGGTGGACGGCCCGGGTCTTTCCGATTCGGGACGAGGTTTCGGGTGACCTGCGGCCGGCTCTTCTCGTTCTTTCGGGCGCCGTGGCCTTCGTTCTCCTCATCGTCTGTGTCAACGTCGCGAACCTCCTCCTTGCGCGCGGGATGGCGCGCCGTCAGGAGATCGCGATCCGGACCGCGCTCGGCGCGCGGAGGGGCCGCGTCGTCCGGCAGCTCCTGACGGAGGCCCTGCTGCTCGCGGTGCTCGGCGGCGTGGTGGGCTGGTGGATCGCCCGAGCTGGGGTCTCGATTGCCCTGGCGGCCGGTCCGATCGACCCGACCGTCGCTTCGCGCGTCCGACTCTCGCTACCGGTTCTCCTTTTTTCACTCGGGGCGTCGGTCGTGACCGCGGTCGTCAGCGGCCTCATGCCGGCTCTGGAGAGCGCGCGCGGCGTCGTCGGGGAGGCGTTGAAGGAAGGCGTCCGCACGGCCGGCGGCGGCGCGAGGGCCCGTAGGCTGCGCCCAGAGCCTCGTCGTCGCTGAGGTCGCGCTCGCGGCAGTCCTTCTCGTCGGGGCCAGTCTTCTTCTCCAGAGTTTCGTCCGTCTCGCCCGGATCGACCCGGGCTTCGAGTCGCAGGGTCTCCTGACGGGTCGTGTCCGCTCCACGGCCCGCGGTACCACGACGAGCCGAATGTTCTCGCGTTCTTCCGGGCGTCGGCCGAGCGGATGCGGGCGATTCCGGGAGTCCGCGCGGCCGGGATGGTCAGCTTCCTCCCATTCGCGGGGCTCGGCGCCGCGACGGATTTCGCGGTCGTCGGCCAGCCCGTTCCCCGGTCGGTCGGGAGCCGGTGACCGACGTCCGTGTCTGCGACAACGGCTTCTTCGCGGCGATGCGCATCCCCCTCAAGAAGGGGCGTCTCTTCGAACCGCGGGAGATGCGGCAGCGCGCGAACGTCGTCGTCGTGAGCGAGTCATTCGCTCGGAAGGCGTTTCCCGGAGAGGAACCGCTCGGCCGGCGCGTCGTGATCGACATGGTGCGGTTCGCAGAGGAGAAGCCCGCGCCGACCGAGATCGTCGGGGTCGTGGGGGACATCGAGATCGAGAACCTGACGTCGCCGATGCGGCCGGCGGCCTATTTCCCGCACCCGCAGCTCTCCTACACCGCGATGACGTTCGTCGTCCGCGGCAGCGGCGACGCGGCGTCGTTGACGACTTCCATGCGGGAGTCGGTGCGGGCGGGAGATCCGGATCAGCCGATGGGAGAAGTCCGTTCGATGGACGAATGGATCGGCGCGTCCCTGCGGCGGGAGCGGTTCAGCTCCGGCCTGCTGGCGATTTTCGCCGCCGTGGCTCTGCTCCTCGCGGGCGTCGGCATCTACGGCGTCATGGCGTACGTCGTCGGCCAGCGGCGCGGCGAGATCGGCATCCGGATGGCGCTCGGAGCGTCGAACGATTCGATCCGGAAGATGTTCGTCGCGGGCGGTGCGCGTCTCGTCTTTCTCGGCATGGCAATCGGAATCCCTTCGGCCCTCGCTCTGACCGGATTCCTCTCGTCGCTTCTCTACGAGACGTCGGGGCGGGATCCGGCGACCATCGCCGCCGTCGTCGCGATTCTCGGAACGGTCGCCCTCGCCGCAAGCGCCGTTCCGGCGTGGCGCGCCTCGCGTGTCGCGCCGGTGGAGGCCCTGAAGAGCCGGACCTGACATCCACCGGCAGGGATTTCCGCTAGTCTTTCCGGGATTTCTCCAATCGACCCGGAAAGGCGAAGCATGAAGGAGGTCCCGATGATGCGTCCTCTGGCGGTCCTGCTCGGCGTGTCCCTGCTCGCGGCGGCGCCTTCCGGCGCGCAGGAGGTCACGGCGATCCGCGCCGGCGTACTGATCGACGGAAATCTACTGCGGCCCGGCGCGACCAGGTGATCGTGGTCCGCGGCCATCGGATCGAAGCCGTGGGCGACGCCGCCTCGACGCCCATCCCGGACGGCGCGCACGTCGTGGACCTCTCGCGGGCGACGGTGCTGCCGGGGCTCATCGACTGCCACACGCACATCTTTCTTCAGGGCGAGGATCCGGCCGAGGGCGGCTACGACGTGCAGCTGCTGAAGCAGGGCATCGCGTTCCGGGCCGTGCGCGCCGGCGTCGCCGCTCGGCGCGCGCTCGAGCAGGGCTTCACGACGATCCGGGACGTCGAGACCGAAGGCGCGGGTTACGGAGACGTCGGGATCAAGCAGGCGATCGAGGGCGGCTACATTCCGGGGCCGCGGATGTTCGTGGTGACGCGCGCGATCTCGACGACCGGCGGCTATCCGCTCGAGGGTTATGCGCCGGAGAGTCGTCGTGCCGAAGGGCGCGCAGCTCGTGGACGGTCCGGTCGAGGCGCGCAAGGCCGCGCGCGAGCAGCTCGACCACGGCGCGGACTGGCTCAAGCTCTACGTGACGCACCGCTCGTGGGTCGACAAACAGGGGAACCTCGTCTCGCAGCCGACCTTCACCCTCGAGGAGATCAAGGCCATCGTGGACGAGGCGCACGGCTGGGGCAAGAAGGTCGCGTGTCATGCCTACAACGGCGTGGGACTGCATCGCGGCCTTGACGGCGGCTGCGACTCGATCGAGCACGGGCTGGAGCTCGACGACGCCGCGGTCGCGCAGATGTTGAAGCAGGGCACGTGGCTCGTGCCGACGATGAACGTCTATTACGACCACTGGGCGCCCGAGGGCACGCCCCAGGGGACGCTCGACCGCAAGCGCGCCGCCGTGCACGGTCCGTCCCTCCGCAAGGCGGTGCAGGCCGGAGTGAAAATCGCGTTCGGAACCGACGTCGGCGGATTTTCGTGGAGCGACCCTATCGCGGCCGAGTTCCCGCGCCTCGTCGAGTTCGGTATGACGCCGATGGGCGCGATCCAGTCGGCGACGTCGAAGGCCGCGGAGCTCCTCGGAATGACCGGAGAGGCGGGAGTGATCGCTCCGGGCGCCTACGCCGACGTCGTCGCGGTGTCCGGCGACCCGCTCCAGGACGTGAAGGTCCTCGAGCACGTGGGGTTCGTCATGAAGGACGGCGCGGTGTTCAAGAACGAGATGCGGTAGAGGGTCGGCCTGCCGGAAGATGGGCGGCCACGAGGGCCGCCCCTACGGCGCACGCAGATCGTAGGGGCGGGGTTGCCCCCGCCCGATGAGCCAATCTCCTACCGCAGCTTCGGCTCGAAGTACCCCGTCCGCACGAAGACGTCGGTGCCGCGCCGAGAGACTTTGACCTTCAGGGCGTGGTACCGGCCGGGCGTTCCGAATGACTGAGGCGCGAAGTTGAGCAGATACATGCCCCGCGTCTCCTGCAGGAGCTGCTCGAGGAGCGGCGTGTAGTCGTTGGAATCCATCAGCAGTTTGCCGCCCGTGCCGCGCGCGATCGCCGCGAGCGACTCGCGCGTCCGCCCGAACGGTCCGACCCTCTTGTCGAGACTCTGCGCGATGTCCGCCCCGACGCCCCCGACGTCGATCGCATAGATCATGGTGTCGTGCTGCCGGCACTTTTTGGTCATGGTATCGAGCTCGGCGCGCAGGCTCGTGTCGCCGAACGTGTCCGTGTCGCCCCAGGGGTCCGCCTTCAGGTCGCGGGGTCCGGTCGGCATCTGCGTGGACCCGGACAGGAGCTCCGGCTCGAAGCCGTGCGAGAAGAGGACGACGTACTTTCGCCCCGGAACGATCTCCATGCCCTCGGCCAGTCTCCCGAGCTGGCTGATCTGGCGCCCGGCGAGCTGGCGGCGGTAGCGCGAATGATCCTGTGCGAGGCTCGTTCGGATGTCCTGCGGGACCTTATCGCTCGCGTTCTCCGAGGGCGGTGTGGTCCGATCCCATCCGTCGCTCGACGCCTCGCGCTCGAGGATCTCGACGAGGCGCGCCCGGTCCGGTGTGAACTTCTGCAGCAACGAGACGCCGCCGCCGGCCGACATCACGGCGATCGCCGCGGCATCGAGCGCGCCCATCTGGCCGCGCACGAATCGCGCGGCCGCCGCGAGCGCCCGCTGGATCTCGGCCTGGGTGGCGAAGGTCTGATCGAAGACGAGCATGTACTTCCGCACGCCGGCGGCGCTCGAGAGCTCCGGAGGGGGATCCGCCGCGGCGATGTCGGCGGCCTCGAGGATTCGGGCGGGATAGAGAAGAACGTCCACGGAATCGAGCGTGATCCGCTTTCCGTCCTCGCGCACGTCGAAGTCCGCGGCCGTGAGATCGGGCACGAAGCGGCCCTTGTCGTCCACGACGGTCGCGGGAATCTGCACGAGCGTCACGCGGACGTTTTCGCTCGCCGCGGGAGTCGGCGGCGGAGCGGACGCCTGTGCGATCGCCGAGGCAGGCAGCGCGGTCGCGAGCGCGGTCGCGAGCACGAGACGCCGGGAGCGTCATGATCCTGCGGGCCACGGCTTCGGGATTTCCTGCTACCTATCCTACGCCCGGCCTCGGCCGGACCGGCGCGACCGTCAGCGCGTCTACTTTGCGGGCGGCGACGCGGCCTTCGCGAAATCTCCCGCCTTCACGACGGTGAAGCGGGACGGATCGATGCGCTTTCGCATGGCCGTGCCGATCTCCTCCGGCGTCAGGGCCGCGAGCTTCTTTTCGATCTCGGCGTCCCAGGCGAGCGTGCGTCCGAGATAGAGATCGAGGGCGAGCGTCCGCGCGAGCGCGCCGTCCTGGGCGCGGCTGACCTGCCGCGACTGAAGGAGTCCCTTCTTGGCTTCGGCGACCTCGGCGGCGGTGAAACCGTCCTTCAGGACACGGTCCACCTCTTCGTGGAACGCCTGCTCGAGCTTGGCCGAATTCTGCGGGGCGTAGATCGCGAAGGCGACGAGGCTGCCCGATTTGTCGAGCGGCGAGGCCGTGAACTGCGAGCCGACGCCGTAGGAGAGACCCTCTTTCTGGCGGATCCGCGTCGCGAGGCGCGAGTTCAGAAAGCCGCCGCCGAGGATGTAGTTGCCGAGCACGAGCGCCGGGTAGTCCGGATCGTCGTCGCGGATCTCGAGATTCTCGCCCGCCATGAAGAAGGCGTTCGCCTTGTCCGGAGTCTCCAGGGTCTGATGGTCCGCGGCGATCTCGTGGTACGGGCGCGCCACGCGCTCGAAGCTCCGCGGGCTCTTCCAGTCGCCGAGGAGCTTGTTCGCGAGCGCGAGCGTCTCCTTCGGGTCGAAGTCGCCGACGACCGCAAGCTCGCCGACGGAGGCCCCGTAGTAGTCGCCGTAGAACTTCTTCGCGTCCTCGAGGGTGGCCTGCTTGTAGCTCGCGAGCGCCTCATCGGGCGTCTCGACGTAGCGCACGTCGCCCTTCGGATACGGGTTCAGGTGCCGGTTGAAGGCGGTCGCTCCGACGGAGTCGGGCTCGCTCTTCTGCTGCTCGATCGCGGTGTAGTTCTCCTGCTTCAGCTGCTCGAACTCACCGTCCGGCCACGCGGGCTGGCGCAGCGCCTCCGCCACGAGCGCGAGGACGGCTGGCAGGTTCTCGCGGATCGTCTCGAGAGACACCGCCACCTGGGTCGGCCCGCCCGAGAGCGCGACGCGGGCCTTCAGGCGGTCGAACTCGTCCTTCAGCTGCTGGCGCGTGTGCCTGGCCGTGCCGCGGAGCAGCATGTCGGCGGCGAGGTCGGCGGCGGCCGATTTTCCGACGAGGCTCTTCTCGTCGCCGAAGCGCAGCGTCAGCGACGCGACGACGGTCCCGCCGCGCGTCTTCTTGGGGAGGAGCGCCACCGGGAGCCCGCTCTCGAGCTTCGTGCGGGTCGTGCGCGACTCGATGTTGGCGGGCGAGGGATCGAAGGCCTCGCCCTGCGCCACCGCGGCCTCGCCCTTGTAGTCCTTGAGGATCGCCGCGACGTCCGGCGAGGCGGGCACGTCGGAGCGGTCGGGCTTCGCGGTCGGGATGAAGAGCCCGACGGTGCGGTTGGACGGCTTGAGGTAGGCCGCCGCGACGCGCTGCACGTCCTCGGCGGTCAGCTTCTTGACGCGGTCGCGATTGAGGAAAAAGAGCCGCCAGTCGCCCGCGCCGATCCACTCGGAGAGCTCGAGCCCGACGCGGTCGGCGGAGTTGAGGGTGAGATCGATGTTCTTGAGGATCTCCGTGCGGGCGCGCTCGACCTCCTCCTTCGTGATGGGTGTCGTCGAGACCGCGTCGATCGTAGCGAGCATCGTCTTCTGGGCGTCCTCGAGGGAGGCGTCCTTCGGCACCTGCGCCTGGAACATCAGGAAGCCGGGATCGTGGAGGAAAAGGAAATAGTCGTCGACCGACGTCGCCTTCTTCGTCTCGACGAGCGCCTTGTAGAGGCGGCCCGACGGCGTGTCCGCCATGACCTGTCCGAGCAGGTCCACGGCGGCGGAATCCGGATGCGGTCCCGAGGGCACGTGGTACGCCACCGCGAGCGCCTGCACCTCGCCGACGCGCCGCAGCGTGACCGAGCGCTCGCCGTCCTGCGTCGGCTCGATCGTGTAGGTCTTCTGGATCACGCGCGACGGCCGCGGCACGGCGCCGAAGATGCGGTTGATGCGCGTGAGCGTCTTCTCTTCGTCGAAGCGGCCGGCCACGAGCAGGTAGGCGTTGTCCGGCTGGTAATAGTTCCGCCAGAAGGCCTGCAGCCGATCGATCGGCACGTTTTCGAGATCCGCGCGCGCGCCGATCGTGTCCTTGCCGTAGTTGTGCCAGAGATACGCCGTCGAGAGGACGCGCTGGCTCAAGACGCTCTCGGGATCGTTCTCGCCCTCCTCGAGCTCGTTGCGCACGACGGTCATCTCGCTGTCGAGGTCCTTCTTCGCGATGAAGGAATGGACCATGCGGTCGGCCTCGAGCTCGAGCGCCCAGTTCAGGTTCTCTTCGCTCGCGGGAAACGTCTCGTAATAGTTGGTCCGGTCGTACCAGGTCGTGCCGTTGGCGCGGCCGCCGTGGGAGGCGAGGTCCTGCGGGATGTTCGGATGCTTCGGCGTGCCCTTGAACATCAGGTGCTCGAGCAGGTGCGCCATGCCCGTCTCGCCGTAGCTCTCGTTGCGCGAGCCGACGAGGTAGGTGATGTTGACCGTCACGGTCGCCTTCGTCGGGTCGGGGAAGAGCAGGACGTGGAGGCCGTTGCCGAGGGTGTACTCCGTGATGCCCTCGACGGAGGTGACGCGGACGGGCGCGGGCGGGGCCGCCGCGGGCTTCGGCGCCGGCTTGGACGGATCCGCGGAAAGCCGCGCCGCGAGCGCCAGAGCCGCGACGGCGACGAAAATTCTGGGGGTCGGTCTTCGAATCCCGCTCATGCGGATCCTCCGTCGGGGACCTCGCGGACCGCGCCGCGGGCCCCGAAAACTCGCGTTACAACGCGCCCGGCCGTGCGGTGATTCCGGGCGCCGCGGCACTCACCGGGAATAGCTGATCCGGTAGATCGCGCCCGCCGCGTCGTCGGACACGAGGAGCGCTCCGTCGGGCGCCACGAGGACGTCCACGGGACGCCCCCAGGCGGAGTGGCCGGAAAGCCAGCCTTCGGCAAACGTTTCGTACTTCGCGGCGCGTCCTCCCTCGAGCCGGACGAGAGAGACGCGGTACCCGATCTTCGTGCTCCGGTTCCAGGACCCGTGCTCGGCGATGAAGATCTGGTTGCGGTACTCGGGCGGGAACATCGCGCCCGTGTAGAAGCGCATGCCGAGCGCCGCGACGTGCGGGCCCAGGGTGATCGCCGGCGGCGTGAAATCCTTGCAGGGGCGCTTGGATCCGAACTCCGGATCGGAGATGTCGCCGCCGTGGCAGTACGGGTAGCCGAAGTGGAGGCCCGGGCGCGGCGCCGTGTCGAGCTCGTCGGGCGGACGGTTGTCGCCCAGCCAGTCGCGGCCGTTGTCCGTGAACCAGAGCGCGTGCGTCTCCGGATGCCAGTCGAAGCCGACGGTGTTGCGGACGCCGGAGGCGAAGAGCTCGCGCGCGGAGCCGTCCGGCTTCATCCGGTGGATCGCGGCGTAGACCGGATCCTTCGACTCGCAGATGTTGCAGGGCGCCCCGACCGGCACGTAGAGCCAGCCGTCCGGGCCGAACGCGATGAACTTCCAGCCGTGGTGCGTGTCCTTCGGAAAATCGTCGCGCACGACGGCCGGCTTGCCGGGACTGTCGAGATGCGACTCGATCGCGTCGAATCGAAGGATCCGCGAGATCTCGGCCACGTAGAGCGCGCCGTCGCGGATCGCGACGCCGTTGGGAGTGTCGAGGCCTTTCGCGAGCGTGACGACCTCGCCGCCGCGCTCCGGCGTCCCGCGGCGCACGGCGTAGACTTCGTGCTCGCGAGTCCCGACGAAGAGTGTGCCGCCCGGCGCGAGCGCCATCGAGCGCGCGTGCGGGACGCGCGCGTAGATCGCGATGCGGAAGCCGGGCGGGAGCTTGATCCGCTCGAGCGGAAGCGTCGCCTCTCCCGCGGCGTCCCGCCCCGCCGCCAGGACCGACGCGGCGAGGACGAGCGCGCGAAGGCTCCGCCCCGGGGTCACGGCTCCGCTACGAGTCGATCCCGACCATCTTCAGGATGAACGCGTAGTCGAAGGCCGCCTCTTTCAGGCGGTCGTAGCGTCCCGACGAACCGCCGTGGCCGCCGGCCATGTTGATCTTGAAGATGAGGGGGTTCTTGTCGGTCTTCGTCGCCCGGAGCTTCGCGACGTACTTGGCCGGCTCCCAGTACATGACCTGGCTGTCGTCGAAGGAGGTCTTGACGAGCATCGTCGGATAGTCCTTCGCGGCGACGTTGTCGTACGGGCTGTAGGTCTTCATGTAGGCGTACTGCTCGGGGATCTTGGGGTTGCCCCACTCCTCGAACTCGCCGACGGTCAGCGGGAGCGACTCGTCGAGCATCGTGTTGATGACGTCCACGAACGGGACGTGATTGACGACGGCGCGGAAGAGATCCGGCCGCATGTTGACGACCGCGCCCATGAGGAGTCCGCCGGCGCTGCCGCCCTCGATGACGAGCTTGTCTTTCGTCGTGTACTTGTCGGCGATCAGGGCCTCGGCACAGGCGATGAAGTCGGTGAAGGTGTTCTTCTTCGACATCATCTTCCCCTGGTCGTGCCACTTCTTGCCCAGTTCGCCGCCGCCGCGGATGTGTCCGATCACGTACACCATGCCGCGGTCGAGAAGGCTGACGCGGTTGGAGTTGAAGGTGGCCCAATTGGTCGAGCCGTACGACCCGTAGCCGTAGAGGAGCGTCGGTGCGGGGCCCTTGTCGAGCGCGCCCTTGCGGTAGACGACCGACATCGGGACCTTCGTGCCGTCCGACGCCGTCGCGTAGCGGCGCTCCGCCTTGTACTGGTTCGGGTCGTAGCCGCCGAGGACCTCCGTCCGCTTCAAGAGGGTGCTCTTCCGCGAGACCAGGTCGTAGTCGTACACGGAAGACGGCGTCGTGAGCGACTGATAGTTGTAGCGGACGGTCTTCGTATCCCACTCGAAGTTGCTCGTCGGAAACGCCGCGTAGACGGCCTCGGGGAACTGGATGCGGTGGGACTCGCCGGAGGGCAGGCTCGTGATCCGGATCTGCGGCAGGCCGTCCTCGCGCTCCGAGAGGAGCATGAAATCGCGGAAGAGCTCCAGGCCGGAGACCATGACGTTCTCGCGGCACGGCACGACTTCCTTCCAGTTCTCGCGGCGCGGATCGGCGAGCGGCGCCTTGACGACGCGGAAGTTGCGGCAGCCACCGCTGTTCGTGCGCAGATACAACGTGTCGCCCCAGGGCTCGACCGCGTACTCGTGTTCCTTCTCGCGCGGCAGGACGATCTTCCATTCGCCCGCCGGCTGCGCCGCCGGGAGCGTCCTCCACTCGTCGGCCGTGTGCGAGCTCGACGCGAGAAGCAGGAGCTTCCGGTCCTTCGAGCGCTGCAGGTAGAGCCGGAACATCTCGTCCTTTTCCTCGTAGACGAGCGCGTCGGAAGACGTCGGGGCGCCGAGCGCGTGGCGGTAGAGGCGGTACGGGCGCTTGGCGCCATCGTCCTTGCAGTAGAAGAGCGTCTTGCCGTCGGCGGCCCAGGCGACGTTTGAAACCTTCTCGACCGTCTCGGACAGGACCTTTCCGGTCGTCAGGTCCTTGACGTGGAGCGTGTAGTCCCGAAAGCCCGTGTTGTCCGTCGTGTAGGCGACGAGGCGGTTGTCGTCCGAGACGTCCCAGTCTCCGACGGACATGAAGCGCTCGCCGACGGCCATCGCGTTGAGGTCGAGGAAGACTTCCTCGGGCGCGGCGAGCTTGCCCTTCTTGCGGCAGAAGATGTTGTACTGCTTCCCCTTCTCGGTGCGCGTGTAATAGAAGTAGCCGTTGGCGCGGTAGGGGACCGAGTCGTCGGTCTCCTTGATTCGGCCGAGCATCTCGTCGTAGAGCTTCTTCTGGAAGCCCTCCGTGCTCTTCATGAAGTCGTCGGCGTAGGCGTTCTCCGCCTCGAGGTATGCCCGCACCTCGGGATTCGACTTCTCGCGCAGCCAGAAGTAGTCGTCCTGGAGCTTGTCGCCGTGGATGTCGGTGGTCTTCGTTACTTTCTTGGCCATGGGGGGATCCGAAGCGGGAGCGGCACTCCCCGCCGGAGACAGGGCCCAGATCATGGCCGCCAGTCCGGCTGCGAGTTGCGTCGTTCGCCTCACATGTTCTCCTTCCGCGGAGGCGGATTCTAGCAGCGGGACCGCAGGCGCCGGCGCGGAGCGGACGGTAGAATTCCGCTGTTTCGAACACGGAGGAACCGCGATGAAGCGTCCGCTTCTGCTCGCCCTGGCCGTCCTGGTCCTGTTCGCCGTCCCGGTGCGGGCGCAGCACGATCACGGCGCGCCGGCGGCCCCGCCGGCCAAGCCCGCCGCGCTCTTCGCGAACCTCGGATCTCACCGCCATCCGATCGCGACGTCGAGTCCCGAGGCTCAGAAGTTCTTCGATCAGGGCGTCGTGCTCCTCTTCGGCTTCAACCACGAGGAGGCGATCCGTCTCTTCGAGAGGGCCGCGGAGCTCGACCCGAAGGCCGCGATGCCGCACTGGGGCATGGCGCTCGCGCGCGGCTCCAACTACAACGATCCCGCGCCGCCCGCCGAGCGCCTGAAGAAGGCGCGCGAGGAGGTGGACGAAGCCCTCGCGCTTTCCGCCTCCGGTCCGGCCAACGAGCGCGCCTACATCGAGGCGCTGTCGAAGCGGTATTCGGCGGATCCGGCCGCCGACAAGGAGACGCTCCTGCGCGACTACCACGCGGCGATGAAGGCGCTCTCGGAGAGGTACCCGGACGATCTCGACGCCGCGACGCTCTACGCCGAGTCGGGGATGAACCTGCGCCCCTGGAAGCTCTGGCGCCCCGACGGGACGCCGGAGGAGGGCACGCTCGAGATCCTCGCGACGCTCGAGTCGGTCCTGAAGCGCGACCCGATGCATCCGGGCGCGAACCACTACTACATCCACGCGGTCGAGGCGTCGCCGCATCCCGAGCGTGCGATCCCTTCCGCCGAACGGCTGAAGACGCTCGTGCCCATGGCGGGACATCTCGTCCACATGCCGGCGCACATCCAGATGCGCACGGGCGATTACGCCGCCGCCGAGAAAGCGAATGCGATCGCCGCGGACGTGGACCGCGCCTACATCCGCGACACCGGCGCCTCGGGTCTCTATCCGATCATGTACTACAACCACAACGTCCACTTTCAGTCGGCCGCGGCGGCGATGGCCGGCCGCCACGCCGAGGCGAAGAAGGCGGCGGATCTTCTCTACGCCGACGTCCTGCCCGTCGTCTCGCTCGATCCGATGCTCGAGGGATTTCTCGTGCAGCCGGTCGTCGTGGCCGTGCGCTTCCGGAAGTGGGACGACCTCCGCGCGATGCCCGACCCCGGCGCGACCCTTCCGACGACGCGGGCCTTCTGGCTCTACGGCCAGGCCGTGGCGGCGGTGGAATCGGGGGACGCGAAGGGGGCGGTCGGGCGCCAGGCGGAGCTCGAGGCGGCCATCCAGGCGACGCCGGCCGATCACCACTTCGGCGCGCTCAACACCTTGCGCGAGGTGCTCGCGGTCGCCGCGGCCGACCTCGACGCGCGCATCGCCCTGTCCCGGAAGGATCGCGCGGCGGCGATCGCGAGCTGGACGAAGGCCGTCGCGGCGGAAGACGCGCTCGCCTATGACGAGCCGCCCGCCTGGCAGCAGCCGATGCGGGAGTCGCTCGGAGCGGCGCTGCTCGCCGATCGAAAGGCGGCCGAGGCCGAGAAGGTCTTTCGCGCCGACCTCGACCGGCATCCGCGCAACCCGCGATCGCTCTTCGGCCTCGCCGCGAGCCTGAAGGCGCAGGGCAAGACGGCCGACGCCGCGTGGGTGCAGGCGCAGTTCGAGACGGCCTGGAAGGACGCGGACACGAAGATCTCGGTGGGGGAGCTCTGAGCACCGTCGGAAACTCGCCCGAGGAGGTCTCGCGCCTGTTGGCTTACAACCGGTGGGCGAACGCGCGCGCGTTCGAGGGCGCGGCGGCGCTGACGGCCGAGGAGCTCTCGCGTTCCGTCGGCGGCAGCTTCACCTCGGTCCTCGGCACGCTCACTCATCTCGTGGGCGCTGAATGGGTCTGGCTCGAGCGCTGGCACGGCCGCTCGCCGCGCGCAATTCCATCCGATTTCAAGTCCGTGAACGACCTGCGCGAACGGCTGACGGCGGTCGAGGAAGGGCAAGAGGGTTTGCTGGCCGGGCTCACGCCCGAGCGGCTCGCGTCGAAGATCACTTACGTCAATTTCGCCGGCCAAACCTGGACGTATGCGCTCGGCGAGGCCATGGTCCATCTCGTCAACCACGGCACGTATCACCGGGGCCAGGTCGCGTCCCTCCTGCGGCAGCTCGGCAAAAAGCCGCTCTCGACCGACTATTTGCTTTATCTCGACGGCGGAGCCGCCGGCGCACCGGCGCGGCGCTAGGATAGCGAGACCTCCCCCTCGCCCGGGAGGATGTCGGCGAAAGGAACAGGAGGTGTCCATGAAACCCACGATTCGACTCGGCGTTCTCGCTTCTTTCGCGGCGGCGCTCACGCTCGCCGCGGCGTGCTCGAGTTCTTCGGGAAGCTCCGGCACGACGACGGCGGCCAAATCACCGCCGCCGGCCTCGACCTCGTCGACTCCCAGCGCGACCGGGACGACTCACGCGGCGGAGACGGGGACGATGTCCACCGCCGCGGGAGCCGCCACGGCCGCGGGCGGGCTGACCGGCCTGCTCGGTAAGAACCTGGGTCTGTCGAGCGACCAGGCTTCGGGCGCGGTGGGCTCGGTCCTCTCCCTGGCGCAGGAAAAGCTTCCTGCTTCGGACTACACGCAGGTCGCCAATGCCGTTCCCGGCGCGACCGGCTACGTTCAGAAGGCGAAGGACCTCGGCGCGGTGACGGGACCGGTCGGAGACGTGAACGGTCTGAACGCGGCGTATTCGAAGCTCGGAATCAGCCCTGCGGTCGCGTCGCAGGTCACGCCGCTCATCATGCAGTACGTCTCGGCCGCAGGCCCCACGGCGGGCGGCCTGCTCTCGAGCGTCCTGAAGTAGACCGTCGTTTCGGGCGGCGGGAGGGCGAGGCTTCCGCCGCTCGAGGCTCTTTCTCCGGCGTCAGACCCCGAGCTTCTTCGACGCCATTTCGTTCCCCGCGACGCGCGCCTTGATCTTCGCGAACGCCGTGTCCCGCGAGGTGGACGTGTCGTCGCCGAACGGCGAGAAGCCGCAGTCGTCGGTCGAGCCGAGGTGTTCCGGCGGGATGAACTTCGCGGCTTCGAGGATGCGGTCGCGGACCTCTTCCGGCGACTCGACGCGCGGATCGATCGGGTCGGTCACGCCGACGAAGATCCGGCGGTCGCCCGTCGCGTGCTTGCCGAGGATCGCGAGAACGCGCGGCCGGTCCTTCTCGCTCGCGAGCTGGACGTAGAAGTTCCCGACGTTCAGGCGGAAGAGCGCGGGAAGAAGCTCCGCGTAGTCCACGTCGGCGCTGTGCGTCGAGTCCTTGTCGCCGCCCGGGCAGGTATGGACGCCGATCTTCTTCCGGTCGGCCGCGGAGAACTTGTCGAGCACGCGATTGTTCAGATCGACGAAGGAATTCAGCAGCCCCTTCGAGGGATCGAGCTTGACCGCGAGGCGTCCCTCGGTGAAGTCGATCTGCACCGGCGCGCCCCGGTCGAGGCACTGCCGGATGTCCTTGGCGGCTTCGTTCACGAGGTCGTCGAGGAAGGCCTCGCGCGAGTAGCCCGGTATCCCCGCCTGCGGGTAGAGAAGCGAGAGCGCCGAGGCCGAGATGACCGCTTCCTTGAGCGGCTTGTGCGCGTGCTTCTTCGCGGCATCGAGATAGCTCGCGGCATAGGTCGTGTAGCGGAAGGGGCCGGCGTTCAAGACCGGGAGCTGCCGCTCGTGGCCGTCCTTGAACTTGATCGTCGACGCCGCCGGGCGCGAGGTTCTTCGCGCCTTGGATCGGATAGGTCGCAAACGAGGGCTTGCGCTGCTCGCCATCGGTGATGACGGGGGAGCCCGTCTCCTCGAAGCGGCGGATCGTGTCGCGGACGGCGTCGTCGAAGAGCGCCTCGAGGCGGTCCGGCGCGAGCTTGCCGGCGGCCGCGGCCGCGCATGCCTTCGATGAGCGTTTTCGGAGCGGGGAATGCTGCCGATGGGTTCGGTTGGGAGCGTCATGATGGTGGGAATCTATGGGGGCGGCGTGCGTCGGGTCAACGGAACGGGGACCAACGCATCTGGCCGATAATTGGGATCCCTGCCCGTAGCTCAGCCCGGATAGAGCAACGGCCTTCTAAGCCGTAGGTCGGCGCGTTCGAATCGCGGCAGGCAGGCGACACGCGCCGGCTCCGGCCGGCGCGCACCCGTAGGTCGGCGGCGGAGCCGGACCTACGGCGCGGTCCTCGATCGCGAGCGTGGCCGATAATGAGGTTCCCTAGCCCGTAGCTCAGCCCGCGACAAGCAACGGCCTTCTAAGTCGCAGGCCGCCGGTTCGAATCCGCCCGGGCAGGCCAAGTCGCTTTCCGGTGACTTGGGTACCCGGATCGGGAGTTCGTACCGAGCGCTCGTCGGTCGCGTAGCGACCGAGGGAGCGCGACAACCGGCGGCGAACGGCCGCCGGTAATCTCCCCGGGCAGGCCAGTTCTACCGGCGCGACTTGGGAACTCGGCTCGGGAGTTCGAACCGAGCGCTCGTCGAGTTGCGAGCGAACACGAAGTGGGTCGCGACAACGTCGGCGAACGGCCGCTCGGTCATCTCCCCCGTCAGTGCGAGTTCGCCGCGCGAAGACCTGGGCAACGTTCGGGCCGTTACACCTTGGTCCTAATTGCCAAATCCGTTCATTCCAAATAGAACGAGCATCGTGGTGATGCCCAATCGCTGTCGCGCTGGGGGAGATCCCCCGATCGGTCAGCCGGGCCGGGCGGGCCTCCACTTCCCTCTGCTGCGGCCCATCACTCCCGACCCGACGAATCCGTTCCCCCGATGAGCCCGACCTTAAGATCACCACTCTCCTGACCTCGACACGAGAAAACGCAACTCCTAACAGAAAAGGGCGCAGCGTCATGTCAGACACACCGACCAAAAACGATTGGACGAAGCCCGCGGCCATGGCGATCCCCAAGGGAGGATTCTTCAAGGACAAAGTGGAGCAGGGCCGATATGGCCCGATCTTCCCGAAGACCCCGGCGTGTTACGGCTTCTCGATCATCGCGAAGATCATCCCGGGCACCGAGGAGAAATTCTACGAGTTCGCGAGAACCATCGAGAAAGCCGTCGCGGGCAGTCCGGATGTCCTCGCAGTACTCCGGCTGCACTACCTGCGCTGGAACCTCTTCGAGATCAAGGGGGACACCTACTTCCAGTACATGGGCATCTTCGACACCGATTTCGACAAGTACACCGAGGACGCGGTCGCCATCTTTTCCGCCACGGGCCTGAGCACGTCCTTCGAGAATCTCGAGGGCTTTCCCAAGGACTGGAAGACGAACCCTGCGGCATTCATCAAGTTCGTGCGTGACCATCACCGGCCCGCCTTTCTGGAATACGGCGAATACCCGTACATCTCGGCCGACGAGATCAAGAAGGCTCTGAAGCTGAAGGCGGCCTTCTCGACGATGCTCGATCAGATGCAGTAAGCTCCGGGAACCTGCCATGACAACAAAGGTCCTGCGATCTGACCGACGCGACGGTTTTTCGCCGGCGGACTGCTGCTGTTGTTTGTGTGACCAGTGTTGCAGAGACCGCCTCGAAGGGGGCAGACCGCGATGAGCACGAAACGATCCGATGGCGGCGGTGCGGCATTACATCGACGCTTTTAACAGCGGAGACGCCAAGGAGATGGCGGCGACTTTCACCGTTCCCGGCTCGATTCTCGACGGCATGGCCCCGCATGTGTGGCAGGGACCGACCGCCGCTCAGGATTGGTATCGAGACGTGCTGATTGAAGGTAAGCAGCACGGTGCTTCCGACTATTTCGTCACTTTGGGCGAGCCGCTTCACAGCAACGTCACCGGCGATAGCGCGTACGTCGTGGTTCCCGCGACCATGACATTCGAAGTGAAAGGCAAGCAGGTGACGCAAACCGGCGCGGTCTTTACAGTCGCGCTGCGCAAGCTCCCCGAAGGGTGGCGCATCGCAGCCTGGGCGTGGTCGAAGGGGAAGCAATGACTGCAGGCGGCTGGCGCGTGGATCCGCCGAGCCGACGGCGTCGAGCTCGATTTCCTCGCCTGATACCCGAATAGGACTTTCCATGCTCGAGACCGATGACATCCAACACATTCTTCTGGCGCGCACCCCCGCGCTCACGGGACGGTACGAGTTCCTGACGTTTCGGAGCGCGGCCGGCGGGCGAGCGTGGCTGACGGCCATCCTGGAGAAAGTGCAGTCGGCTGCGGCGGTGCGGGCGTCGGTCGAGAGCGACAAGCGATGGGTGACCGTGGCGTTCACCTGGAACGGCCTGCGGGCGCTCGGCGTCGACGAGGCCTCGCTGTCCACGTTTCCGGACGCGTTCCGGCAGGGCATGCCGGCCCGCGCAGAGGTCCTGGGCGACACCGGCGCGAACGCTCCGGCCAACTGGGTCGGCGGTCTCGCGAGCCCCGACCTTCACGCCATCGTCATCCTGTTCGCGCGCGACGCCGCGGAGCGCGAGAGATCCCTGAAGGAGCACGAGGCGCTCCTCGCGAAATGCGAAGGCGTCGAGCGGCTCTCCTCGCTCGACCTCGAGGCCACGCCTCCCTTCGAGTACGCGCACGACCACTTCGGCTACCGCGACCGGCTCTCGCAGCCGGTCATCGAAGGGACGGGCGAGACGCCGACCCCCGGCTCCGGCGCGGCGCTCAAGGCGGGCGAGTTCATTCTCGGCTACCCGGACGAGGACGGTCCCGCGGTCAATCTGCCGCAGCCCGAGGTCCTTTCCCGCAACGGCAGCTACATGGCCTACCGCCGCATGGAGGAACATGTCGGCGCCTTTCGCGACTTCCTGCGGCAGCACGGCCGGACGCCCGAGGAACAGGAGCTCATCGCGGCGAAACTGATGGGGCGCTGGCGCAGCGGCGCCCCGCTCGTGCTGGCCCCCGACAAGGACGACCCGGCGCTCGGGGCCGACCTTCAACGAAACAACGACTTCAACTTCAAGCAGATGGATCCGCACGGCTATGCGGTGCCGCTCGGCTCGCACATCCGGCGCATGAACCCCCGCGACACGGCGCACAACATGAATCGTCGCCGGATGATCCGTCGGGGAGCCACGTACGGCCCGCACCTGCCGGAGGGCTCGGAGGAGGACGGCGTCGAGCGCGGCATCGCGGCTTTCGTGATCTGCGCCAGCCTGGTCCGGCAGTTCGAGTTCGCGCAGAACGTGTGGGCGAACGATCGGAACTTCCACGAGCTCGGCAACGAGCGGGACCCGATCATCGGCACGCAGGACGGCACCCTCGAATACAAGATCCCGAAGCGCCCGATCCGGAAGACGATCAAGGGTTTGCCCGCCTTCACGACCGTCCGGGGCGGGGCCTACTTCTTTTTGCCCGGAATCAAGGCTCTCCAGTACCTCGCGTCTCGGGACGGAGGTTTGTGAACCGAACGGACCTCCTTAGCCGATGACCGACGTCCTCGTCATTGGCGCCGGTCCCGCCGGCGTGTATGCCGCGCGTCGAGCCGCGGAGCTGGGCGCCCGCACGACGCTCGTCACGCGCGACGAGTTCGGCGGAATGGCAGCCAACGAGGGGACCGTTCCCGTTCGAACCCTGGCCCACGCGGCCCGTCTCATCCGCGAGGCAAGACAGCTCGGCCGGTACGGCATCGCGGCGGTCGAGCCGGTTCTCGATTACTCGCGCCTGCTCGCGCGCGTGCGCGAGGTCGTCGAGGACGTGCGCGCGCACTCCGCCTTTCGCCCGCAGATCGAGGCTCTGGGAGTCGCGGTGCACGAACTGGCCGGCGCGGCGCGCTTCTCCGGCAGTCACGAAGTCGAGACCGAGAGCGGCCTCCGGCTCCGCGCGGACCGGATCATTCTGTGCACGGGCGGCTCGAGCCGGCGCCTGTCGGTCCCCGGGTCCGAGTGGACGAGCACGCACCGGGACGTCTGGAGCCTGACCGCGGTCCCGCCATCGATGCTGGTGGTCGGAGCGGGGGCGACGGGGGTTCAGGTCGCCTCGATCTTCAACGCCTTCGGCTCGAAGGTCGAGCTCTTCCAGAGGGGGCCGCGGATCCTGCCGACGGAGGACGCCGACGTCTCGGCGGCCGTGGCCGAGGCGTTTCGGGCTTCGGGCGTCGCCGTGCATGAGAACCTCGATCGGATCGATTCCTTCGAGAAGACGCCCTCCGGCGTCCAGATGAGCTTCACTCGAAACGGCGCCCCCGCGAAGGCGGAGGCTGCGCTGGCGGTCGTCGCGGTCGGCTGGGAGGCCAATACCGCGGAGCTGAACCTCGCGGCCGCGGGCGTCGAGACCGACGGCCGGGGCTTCGTGAAAGTGGACTCCCATCTCCGGACCACCGCTCCCCACGTGTTCGCGGCGGGAGACATCACCGGCCACCTGCTCTTCGTTCCCACGGCCCTTCAGGAGGGCTACGTGGCGGCGACGAACGCGGTGTGTGGGCCGACGACGGCCGCCGGAGAGCAGGTCACCCCCACGGGCAGCTTCACGGACCCGGAGTACGCGCAGGTGGGGCTCACGGAGACGAAGGCGCGGGAGGCGCACGACGTCGTGACGGCGGCGGTTCGATTCGATGCGACGACGCGCACGATCATCGACGGGCGAACCGCCGGCTTCTGCAAGCTCGTCGTCGATCGTGCGACGTCTCAGGTCCTGGGCTGTCACGTCGTCGGCGAGCGGGCGGTCGAGATCGCCCAGGTGGCGTCGATCGTCGTCGCTGCGGGCATGAAGGTCTCGGAGCTCGCGCGCGTGCCGCTTTCCTTTCCGACCTACGCGGGGATCCTCGGCCGGGTGGCCGCGGACGCCGCCCGCGAGGTCGAGCCTTCGTCGGGCCGATCGTCGGCCCCGGCGGACGCGATTCCGACATGAGTCCGAAGCCGGAAAGCCCGGGACAAGGGGGGATGTGATGAGCTCGTCGAAGCCGCCGGCCCGAACGTACAACCAGAGCCACGTTTCCCGGCCTCACCAGCCGGGCAAACGGCGCCTGAGCATCTACTGGACGTGGAGCTATGCGTGGGAGGCGGGCCGCGATCCGGCGTCGATGGAGAACCGTTTCTCCACGATCACCGAGGTCCGGAACGTCCTCTGGCCGGCTTACGAGACGCCGGAATACAGTGCGGCGCAGTTTCTCCAGGGGATCGCGGGGACCCTGGAGCTCTTCCACCGATCGACCCTGGCTTTCCAGCAGATCGCGGGCGAGGCCACCGGCTTTCCCGTCGCCGTCTTCCAGCGCATCGACCAGGCGGGCTACCGGCTGCCGATCGACGAGCGGATCCTGTCGGACACCGACACGCTCATGGTCTTCGGCCTCGACCATCTCCCGTCCGACCAGGTCGCCGAGCCGGCGGAGATCGAGGCCATCGCGGAATGGCTGAAGCGCGAGGGAACGTGTCTGCTGCTCGCGCCGCACCACGACGTGGGGTTCACGAGCGACTTGAAGCAGCGGCAGGTGGAATACCTCCATCACGGCGACGCGCTCGTGCCGCGCCAGCAGCGCTTCGGGCAATACACGCGTTCGCTGATGAAGGGGCTCGGCGTGCCGGTCCTCAACCAGTACGGGCTGCGCCCCGCAGTCGTCAAAGGCACGAAGGAGATCGCGTCCGCTGACGGCCTTTCACGACCTCGACAGGCTCGGCCTCCTGAAGAACGTGACGACGTTCAACTTCCATCCGCACCTGCCGCACTACGAGCTGATCGGGGACGCCGGCGCGGTGACGGTCCTGGGCCGGCAGCTCATCGACCCGGATCGCCCCCATCCGTTCACGGCCGCGGGCAACAAGGAGCTCAACGCGCTGCTGTGGATGCCCCCGCAGGGTCCGCGCGCCGGCGACATCCTGCTCGTGGACTCCACGCACTTCACGACGCTCTTCGGCGGGACGGACAGCCTCTCGAACTTCTGGCGCAATCTCGCGCGGATGGCCTGATGGAGCTCCTGAGCAAGGCCGTCCCGGTCGCGATGCTCTCCTTCGTGGTCTCGAGCATGCTCGCCGTGGGCGTGAGCCTGACCCTGAGGCAGATCGCGGACCCGCTGCGGAACGTGCGGCTCATCGCGATGAGTCTCGCAGCCAATTTCGTCCTCATGCCCCTGGCCGCGGTCGGGCTCGGGAGGCTGCTGCGGCTCGATCCTTCCTTCGCCATCGGCCTCGTCATCCTCGGATCCGCGGCCGGCGCGCCGTTCCTGCCGCTTCTCGCGAAGCTCTCGAAGGGCAACATGGCCTTCGCGGTCGGGCAGATGGTGCTGCTCATGATCCTGACGGTGGCCTACATGCCGCTCGTGCTGCCCCTGCTGCTCGAAGGTGTGTCGGTCGATGCGGCGAAGATCGCCCGTTCGCTTCTGCTCCTCATGCTGCTGCCCCTCGGGATCGGGCTGGCGGCGAAGGCGCGATGGGAGGCCGCGGCCGCGCGGATCAAGCCGGTCCTCGACCGTGTCTCCAGCGTGAGCCTCGTCCTGTTGATCGCCCTCCTGACCGTCACGAACTTCGACAAGATGCTGAGCGTCTTCGGCACGCGCGGAATCCTCGCCGGGATCCTCTTCCTTCTCTTCGGCTTCGTAGTCGGGTACGCTCCTCGGAGGACCGGCGCGCGAAACGCGCAAGGTCCTCGGGCTCGGAACGGCGCAGCGCAACATTGCCGCCGCGCTCGTCGTGGGAGGCCAGAATTTCAGCGACCCGAAAGTCGTGGTCATGGTCGTCGTCGTCGCCATCGTCGGGCTGCTGATGCTCATGCCGCTGTCGCGAGTCCTGTCCCGGCGCGGCTGACCGGCGTGACGACGATCCCGCGCTCGCGTCGCGGCGGGAGCGATCGCGTCCGCGGTCCTGCTGGTTTTTCCCTCCGCGGCCGCGCTCGCCCAGAACCGCGGCGTGTACCCGCTCGGAATGACCGCCACCAACTCCGGGAGCGTCGCCGCGCCCGGATTCACCTACGCGAACGCGTTCCTCTTCTACGGGCGCGACGAATCGAAGGGTCCCGACGGGGAGACGATCGCGACCGGGACCAACTCCGTTCTGATGGACATGAATACGTTCGCCTGGGCGAGCGAGCCGATCGCCGCTCTGAGCGGTCTCCGATTCTCGCTCGCGGCGACCATTCCGATCGCGAACAACTCTCTCGCGTCGGACGTCTCCGGGTCGATCAGCGGCGGCGGCGGGCTGGCCGACTCCTACTATCAGCCGGTCATCCTCGGCTGGGCCTTCGGGCGCGCCGACCTTCGCGCGGCATACGGGTTCCTGGCGCCGACGGGCCGCTTCCACGCCGGAGCGAGCGACAACGTCGGCTCCGGCTACTGGACCCACACGCTCTCGCTGGGCGAGACCGTCTACCTGACGGGGGATCGCGCCACCGCCCTCTCGGCCTACCAGATCTACGAGTTCCACACGACCCAGGAAGGCACGGGCATCCATCCGGGCCAGACACTGAGCCTCGACTACTCCCTTACGCAGAAGATCGCGCTTCGGAAGGACATGCAACTTCAGGTCGGATTGGCCGGCTACGGCCAGTGGCAGACGACCGGCAGGAGCGGGCCCGATCGTGACGCCCGCCGAGATGGCAGCGCGCTACCGTGTCAACGCGCTCGGACCGGCCGCCAACGTACTCTTGCCCGGCCGCAAGGTCAGCCTCGGCGCCAAGTACCTCAAGGAATTCTCGAATCGTTCGACGTTCCAGGGGTACTCGATCCAGATTTCCGGTTCCCTCAGTCTCTAGTTCGGGAGCCTCGCGAGGGCAGGCCAACTGACTTCGGCTTGACCTGGGTCGGCGGTTCTCGCACCGAGCGCGCTCGCGAACGAAGTGAGTGAAACACGCGACACCGCGCCGGCCCCTGCCGGCGCAGTGTCGGCCCGTCAGCCCATTCCGGAACTCCTACCGGAGCGTCAGTCGACCGAGATCGGCCCGGGACCCGGCTTCATCACCCGAAGGATCAGTTCTTGGATCGTCTGAACACGAAAAAGAGAACGATCACCGCGACGACGATCAGTGCAGCCCACAGAACCCACGAGCTTCCCCCCTTGGCCGGTTCTTCGGCCGGGGCTGCCGCCGGGCTCGCGGCTGCCGGCGCCTCCGTCGGACTGCTCATCGTGCTCGTGGTGGTCTCCGAGGCGGCGCTGGCCGCGGGTGCCGCTGCCGCGGAAGCCGGTTCCGTGGCAACCGGCGCCGGAGCCGCCGCCGCGGGAGCCGCTGCCATGGGAGCCGGTGCCGCAGGAACCGGTGTCGCCGCGAGCGTCGCTTCCACCTGTTTCTCGGTCATCACGTGGGGAGGACCCTCCGTGACGATGGTCGCCGTCAGCTGATCCCTCTCGCGAAGCTCCGACAGCTGAACCGGCTTGCCATCCTTGTAAATGCGGACTCCGCGCTTGTCCATCTCACCCTGGGTGAACATCTTGTAGCCGTCTTTGGTACGCACGATGACGGACGTCCCGAGCGCCTTCACGACCTCGCCGCTCTTCACCTCCGTCACATAAACGGGATGGACGGTGGTCGTCGTGGTGATGGTCGCCGTGCCCTTCATGCCCGCCTTCAGCTCGCCGACCGACATCTTCTTGCCGTTGACGGTGAAGAGGAAGTCGGCGGGCACGTTGATCTCGCGGTAGCCGTCCGCCCCTTTCACCACCAGGTCGTTTCCGTCCACCGAGATGATCTCGAAAGACTTCGTCTCGGTCGTCATGTGTGTCTGCGCCTGTGCGGCGCCCGCCGCCACCAGGCCGACCACGGCCGCGATCGCCACGATTCCCCATTTCAGATTTCCAGGCCGCACAGGAATCCTCCTTTCGGTCTCCGGTTGCGGTGTGACCCGATTGCCATCACCGCCAAATCAGAAAACGAACGACGCGAAGCTGGGCAGGGATTCTATCCCCCGGCGCCCCCAGGGGGGCGTCAAGCACCGCGCGCGGGCCTGACCTCCGGGTTCTTTCCGCTTGCGCAGACCCAGCCCTTCTCCCAGTCCTCCCACACCTGCGCGTCCGAATAGCCGGCCCGCAAGAAAGCGTCCCGATGCTCCTCGACGGTCAAATGAGAGTAGGGTCCGATCGACGCCATCGCGGCCGCGAACTGGCCGAGCATCCGGTCCTTCTTCCCGCCCCTGTAGGCCTCCGCGATCAGGATCAGCGTTCCGCCCGGCTTGAGCACGCGCCGGACTTCCTTCATGTCCGCGGCGAGGTCGGGCCAGTAGAAGTGCGTCTCGACGGCGGTCACGAGGTCGAAGGTCTCATCCGGGAACGGCAGACGAGAAACGGACGCCAGTCGGATTTCGCCCGTCGTTCGGCGATCGCTTTCCGGTTCATCGCGCGCGACGCCGCGACGCTCGCCTCCGCGTGATCAATGCCGTACGTCCTTCCCTCCGGAGCCCTGGCCGCGAGCTCGGCGACCGTCCTGCCTCCGCCGCAGCCGACGTCCAGAATCGTGAAGTTCCTGCCGATCGAAACATGCTCCAGGCCCCAGGCCGTCAAACGGGAGTGGCGCTCGTTCATGTTGCGGACGTTCCATCGGCCGAGCCACCCCGTCGGCTGGCGGAACTGATTGAGGAGCGACCGGCGAAGATCCATGCAGCTTCCAGTTTCTCAGAGGGAACGAATCCACTCCATCAGCCGGGCTGCCTCGGCGTCGATGAGGCCGGGGTCGTGGAAAGCTGTATGCGAGGAGCGACACGCCCTGCGTCGCGGACAGAAGATGCAGGGCGAGACCGCGCGACTCCTTGCCCTTTCCGAGGCCGCGGAACTGGGTCTCGAGCCAGTCGATGACTTGCGTGAACAACGTCGTGGCCTTCTTCGCGACGGGGCCGCGCTCCTTGTGGAGCTCCGCGCAGAGGGTCCCGACGGGGCAGCCGCTGCGCGCCAGGTCCCGCCGCTCGTCGATCTTGATCTGCACGAAGCCGATGAGGCGCTCCCTCGGAGTGGCCAGGGCATCCAGGCCCCGGAGGAGCCTCCGAATGCGCTCGAGCCGCCGCTCGACGATCGCCTCGCCGATCTCGTCCTTCGTCTTGAAGTAGTAGTAGACGTTTCCGAGGGGGATCCGGGCTTCCCGGGCGATGTCGGCGATGGCCGTCTTCCCGAACCCCCGCCGATAGACGGCCATCATGGCCGCGTGAGTGAGCTTTTCCCGGTTGTCTGCCCGAAACCTCGGCATCGCCTCTCCGTATAGTCAGTCAGCTGACTGACTATACGCTACAGGGGAGGTGGAGGTTGCGTCAACGGGGGCACATCGGGATGCGGCGGCGATCCCGGGTTCGGCTCGGCTGGTGGGGCATGTCGCTCGCGGCCATCGCCGGCTCGATCGCGCTGGCCGGGCCGGTGCCATCGAAGCCGTCCGCGAATGAACGCGAGCACTGGATCGGAACCTGGGCCACCGCGGCCCAGCGCCCGGTCCCGGAGCGTCCGCAAACCTTTCGCAATCAGACGCTCCGCCTGATCGTTCACACGAGCGCCGGGGGATCGAAGGTCCGGATTCAGGGTCTCGAACGCGTTCGGCGACCGGCCGCTCCGGATCGGCGCGGCCCACGTCGCCCGAGGGGCCGCGGGCGCCGCCATCGATCCGAAGTCCGACCGCAGGCTCACATTCGGGGGCGGGGCGTCCGCGACGATCGCCGCGCACGCGATGGTCGTGAGCGATCCCGTCGACCTCGACGTGCCCGCGCTCTCGGATCTCGCGATCAGCATCTTCCTTCCCGAGGCCACCACGGCGACGACGACGCACGTGCTCGCCCAGCAGACGAGTTATGTCTCGCCCGAGACCGGCGACGCGACCGGCGCAGCCGACTTCCCGATCGGCAAGACGATCACGACGTGGCCGTTCCTGACCGGCGTGGACGTTGCCGCATCGTCCCGCGGCGCCGCCATCGTGGCGTTTGGATCCTCGCTGACGGACGGCGACGGATCGACGGCCGACGCCAACCATCGCTGGCCCGACGTGGTCGCCGAGCGGCTGCAGAAGGCCGACCCGAAGGCGGAGATCGGCGTCCTGAACGAAGGGATCATCGGCAACCGCCTCCTGACCGACCTCGAGAGCCCGCGCCAGGTGGGCGGGCCGTTCGGAGACGTCTTTCAGAAGCTCGGGCCGGCGCTCGGCCAATCCGGTCTCGCGCGCTTCGAACGCGACGTCCTCGATCAGTCCGGCGTCCGGTGGGTGATCCTGGCGCTCGGCGTCAACGACATCCTGTTCCCGGGCACGTTCATTCCGGCGAGCGAGAGTGTCTCCGCCGAGAACATCATCGACGGGAATCGCCGGCTCGCCGCGCGCGCCCGCGAGGAGGGGATCCGGGTGATCGGGACGACGATTCCGCCATTCGAGGACGCGACGTTCCGGAATCCGACGATTCTGTTCTTCACGCCGGAGAAAGAGGCCGTGCGCCAGAAGGTCAACGCCTGGATCCGGAGCGGATCGGGGTTCGACGCCGTGATCGACTTCGACGAGGCCGTGCGCGACCCGAGCCGGCCGGCGCATCTTCTTCCCGCGTACGACAGCGGAGACCACGTGCACCCCAACGACGCCGGTTACGTTGCGACGGGTAACCTCATCCCGCTCGCCCTGTTCGTGCCGTCCACGAAATAGAACGTCTCCCGACTCCCGGCCGGTTCGCGCGCCCAAAAGCATGGTCCGGCGTTATAGGATGCCCCGCGCTTTGTCGCCGCATCCAAAGGGGGACGCCTTGAACGATCGGACGAGTCGGATTTTCGCTCTCCTTGCTACCGGCCTCGCGGTCTTCGCGGGCGCACGGGCGACGTCCGCGCAGCCTCTCGATCGGACGGTGCTGCCGATTCCGGAGCCACAGCCGCCCACGATCACCGAGCTCTCCGCGCGAGACGCGAAGGCCCCGGCGCGGTTCGAGGTCCGGGCGCCCGCCGGCGCGCCGAACGTCGTGATCGTGCTGCTCGATGACATCGGGTTCGGGCAGTCGAGCGCCTTCGGCGGCCCGATCCGCATGGCGACGCTCGACAAGCTCGCGTCCGAAGGGCTCCGCTACAACAACTTTCACACGACGTCTCTCTGCTCGCCGACGCGCACCGCGCTTCTGACCGGGCGCAACCATCACGCCAACAACGCGGGCGCGATCATGGAGCTCGCCACCGCCTTTCCGGGAAACACCGGCATCCGGCCTCAGAGCGTCGCGCCGCTCGCGGAGATGCTTCGATTGAACGGCTACAGCACCGCGGCCTTCGGCAAGTACCACGAGACGCCGCCCTGGGAGGTCTCGGTCTCCGGTCCCTTCGATCGCTGGCCGACGCACTCGGGCTTCGACAAGTTCTACGGCTTCCTCGGCGGCGAGACGAACCAGTGGGCGCCCGCGATCTACGACGGCACGATCCGCGTCGAGCACGCGCAGGCGCCGGACTACCACTTCACGGTGGACATGACGGACCAGGCGCTCGCGTGGATGCAGGCCCAGCATTCGCTCACGCCGGACAAGCCCTTCTTCGTGTATTTCGCGACGGGCGCGCTCCACGCGCCGCATCACGTGCCGAAGGAGTACATCGACCGCTACAAGGGCCAGTTCGACCGGGGCTGGGACGCGCTGCGGCAGGAGACGTTCGCGCGGCAGAAGAAGATGGGCATCATCCCGGCGAGCGCGGATCTCACCGTCCGCCCCAAGGAAATCCCGTCCTGGGACTCGCAGACACCCGCGCAGAAGAAGATCGAGGCGCGGCAGATGGAGACGTTCGCGGGCTTCGGCGAGCACACCGATGAACAGGTCGGCCGTCTCGTCCAGGCGCTTCAGGACATGGGCGTGATGGAGAACACGCTCTTCATCTACGTCGTCGGCGACAACGGCGCGAGCGCGGAGGGCGGTCCCGAGGGCGCCTACAACGAGATGATGTCGTTGAACGGGATCATCAATACGGCCGAGATCAACATGCCCCACCTCGAGGAGTGGGGCAGCCCGAAGACCTTCCCGCACTACGCGATCGGCTGGGCCTGGGCGGGCGACACGCCGTTCCAGTGGACCAAGCAGATCGCCTCGCACTACGGCGGGACGACCAACGGCATCGTGATCCGCTGGCCCGCGCGCATCCGGAAGACGGGAGGCGTTCGGTCGCAGTTCACCTATGTCACCGACATCGCGCCGACGGTTCTCGAGGCGGCCAGCCTGCCGTTTCCGAAGAGCGTCAACGGAACCGTCCAGAAACCCTTCGACGGCACCTCGATGATCTCCACCTTCGACAATCCGGCCGCCCCGGAGACGCACACGACGCAGTACTTCGAGATGTTCGGGAACCGCGGCATCTATCACGACGGCTGGATCGCCGCCGCACGCCACTCGATCCCCTGGCTCATGGTGCCGCTGCCGCCGCTGACCGCGGACGTCTGGGAGCTGTACCACACGGCCGAGGACTTCAGCGAGGCGCGCGACGTCGCGGCGAAGAATCCGGCGAAGCTGAAAGAGATGCAGGAGATCTTCACGAAGGAGGCGATCGCCAACCACGTTCTGCCGATCGACGATCGGCGGTCGGAGCGCTTCGACCCGAAGATCGCGGGCCGTCCCGACCTGCTGAACGGCCGCACGACGATGACGGTCTATCCCGGTATGACGGGAATCGGGGAGAACGCCTTCATCAACGTCAAGAACACCGCCTTCACGATCACGGCGCCCGTCGTGCTCTCCGACGCGAAAGCGAACGGCGTCATCATCGCCCAGGCCGGCGCGTTCGGCGGGTGGGCGCTCTACATGAAGGACGGTGTCGTCCACCACGAGTACAACTACTTCGGCGTCGAGCGCACGAACATCGCGGGTTCCGCCGCGGTGCCCGCGGGAAAGCACGAGATCCGCTACGAGTTCGTGCCGGACGGCTCGAAGCCAGGCGCCGGCGGCACGGGCACGCTCTTCGTCGACGGCCAAAAGATCGCGCAGGGCCACGTCCCGAAGACCCAGCCCTACGCGTTCTCCGCGGACGAGGGCACCGATGTCGGTGTGGACGGGGAGACCCCCGTCTCGAACGACTACAAGCAGGGCGACAACCGGTTCACCGGAAAGATCGTGAAGGTCACGATCGATCTGAAGGCGTCGGCGCTCTCGGCGGCGGACCGGAAGGCCGTCGAGGACGCCGCAGAGGCCGCGGCGGTCGATTCGGACTGAACTGGAGCCGGGAGCGCGTTCGAGGCCTTGACAGCCGGAATCGATAGTTCTATTCTTATCGATCTATGGATGAGCCGGTCGTGCTGCGCCGCGCCGAGAAGCCCGATCTGGACGGCATTTCGACGCTTCTCCGCGAAAGCCGGCTGCCCGTGGATGGTCTACCGGACGCGCTGGCGCACGCGGTGGTCGCCTCGAGAGGGCGGCGCATCGTCGGTTGTGTGGCGCTCGAGCTTCACGATGGCGTCGCGCTGCTCCGGTCGCTGGCGGTTTCTGCGAACGCGCGCGGCCGGGGCATCGGTGCTCGGCTGACGAGCGAGGCGCTGGAGGTGGCGCGGACTCTCGGGACGCGCGACGTCTACCTCCTGACCGAGACCGCGCGCGATTTCTTTCCGAGGTTCGGCTTCGCGGTGGAGGACCGGGCGGCCGCGCCGGCGGTTCTCCAGTCATCGGTCGAATTTCGGTCGGCGTGCCCGGCGAGCGCCGTCATGATGCACGCCAGGGTGGCGCGATGAACGACCAGGACGCCGTCGCCGCGTTCAAGGCGCTGTCCGATCCGACGCGCCTGAAGATTCTCAATCTTCTGAAGGCGAAGGGCCGCTCCTGCTGCGATCTGATCGCACGCACGGAGCCGGGCCTCTGCGCCTGCGACATCGAGGCCGCCGTCGGTTTGTCGCAGGCCGCGGTGTCGCACCACATGGGCCTGCTCCGGCGCTCGGGGCTCGTGGACGGGGAGAAACGCGGCCGCTGGATGTACTACCGCCGGAACGAGTCCGCGATCGCGCGTCTGGCGGACCAGATCGCGAAGGCCGTCTGAAGATTTTTTTTGTTCGGAGAGTTCGTTTGTTCTCGATCTATTGATGAAAGGAGCCCGATCATGCCCGCCTCCGTCCACATTTCCTTGAACGTCTCGAATCTGGATCGCTCGGTCGATTTCTACCGCCGCTTCCTGGGCGAGCCCGCGAAGCGGAAGAGCGACTACGCGAAGTTCGTCACCGCCGACCCCGAGATCCATCTGGCTCTGCAGCCCGCGCCGCGGGCGTCCGGAGCGGCCGGCTCCCTCTCCCACCTCGGCATTCGCGTCGAATCGGTCGACGAGGTCCGCAAGTGGAAGGCGGCGCTCGGCGCGCGCGGCGTCACGACCGAGGAGGAGAAGACGGAGTCGTGCTGCTACGCGGTCCAGGACAAGTTCTGGCTGAGCGACCCGGACGGCAATCGCTGGGAGGTCTACAGCGTCCTCGAGGACATCGAAGAGAAAGCCGATGCCGGGATGACCTGCTGCCTTCCGCAAGCGGATACGGCCGATCCGAGTTCCGAGCGGAAGGGTCACGCCGTGGCATGCTGCTGACGGCCGTGGCCATTCGTCGGGAGGTCGGACGCGGCGATGCTTGATGCACCGGCGCTCGCGAAGCCGGAGCCGGCGGGCAGGCAGCCCAAACGACTGAAGGTCTTCGAGCGCTATCTCTCTGTCTGGGTGGCGGCGAGCATGGCGGCGGGTCTGCTGATCGGTCGCGCGTTTCCCTCCGTGTGCGCCGCTCTCCGGGGCCTCGAGCTGGGCAGCGGCTCGCACATCAACATTCCGATCGCGGTGCTCATCTGGCTGATGATCTATCCGATGATGCTGAGGATCGACCTCCGGTCGATCGTCCGCGTCGGTCGGCGGCCCCGCGGCCTCTTCGTCACTCTCTTCGTCAACTGGCTCGTCAAGCCGTTTTCGATGGCGTTCCTCGGCTGGCTCTTCTTCCGGCATGTCTTTTCGCCATGGATCGGGCCGCAGCTTGCGGGACAGTACATTGCGGGCGTCATCATCCTCGCGGCCGCGCCCTGCACGGCGATGGTCTTCGTCTGGTCGTCCTTGGCGGATGGCGATCCCGCCTACACCCTCGTTCAGGTGTCGATCAACGACCTCGTGATGCTCTTCGCCTTCGCCCCGATCGTGAAGCTGCTCGTGACCGGAGCGGCGGGTCTCGACGTACCCTTTCGGGTCCTGGTCCTGTCGGTTCTCGTCTTCGTCGTCATTCCTCTTGCCCTCGGCGCAGGGACCCGGGCGGTGCTCGTCGCGCGGCGCGGGGCCAGCTGGTTCGAGGAACGGTTCGTGCGGGCCTTTGCTCCGGTGACCATAGGGGCCCTGCTCGCAACGCTGACCCTGATCTTCGCGTTCCAGTCGGAAAACATCGCCGGCCGCTGGCCGCACGTCCTGCTGATCGCCGTGCCGATCCTGATTCAGGTCTACTTCAACTCCTCTCTGACGTACAGCCTCATGAAGCTCGCGGGCGTCGAGTATTCCGTGGCGGCGCCGGGGGCCTTGATCGGAGCTTCGAATTTCTTCGAGCTCGCGGTGGCGACGGCAATCGCGCTTTATGGCCCCGGCTCGGGCGCGGCTCTGGCGACGGTCGTCGGCGTCCTCGTCGAGGTGCCGGTCATGTTGTCGGTGTGCCGGGCCTGTGTCGCGACCCGCCGGTGGTTCCCGGTCAGCGGCTCCGGATCGGCATGAACGGAAAGAGGGAGTGAAAAGGGGGGGATTCCATGCCAAACGCCTCGGATCAGAAGAAGTTCAAGATTCTCTTCCTCTGCACCGGGAATTCCGCGCGCAGCATTCTGGCGGAGTTCTTTCTGCGCCGCCTCGATCCGAAGCGCTTCGAGGTTTCCAGCGCCGGCGCGAACCCGAAAGGCCGGGTGAATCCCTACGTGCTCGAGCTCCTCCGCGACGGGTATCACATCGACGCGAGCAGCGCGCGAAGCAAGTCCTGGGAGGAGTTTCGCGACGTCAAATTCGACTTCGTCATCACGGTGTGCGACAGGGCGCGGGAGTCCTGCCCCGTGTGGCCTGGCCAGCCCGTCATTGCCCACTGGGGCTCGGAAGATCCGGATGAGACGACGGGCGAGGAGGCGCAGCGCAAGGCGATCAAGAAGGTCGGACTGGAAATCTATCGGCGCCTCGGCCTCTTCACCGCCCTCCCTCTCGAGAGCCTGGACCGATTGCGGCTGGAAATGGCGACTCGAGACGTCGGCAAGCGATAGGCGCCGGGGTCACTCTTCCTTCGTGGCCTCGTTCACCTCGAGGGAGTCGCCGGTCCGGTGGTCCTCGATCTGGAAGCGCAGGAAGTCGTGGATCGCGGCGAGCGATTTCTGGTCGGCGGTCGAGATCCGGACGCGGGCGCCGGCGGCCGTCTCCTCGTAGACGTAGCGGATCGTCTTCCGTCGAGCCTTCATCACCGGCACTCCCGGCGGGGTTTGTCCGTGAATGAGCATCGGCGCCTCGAAGTCGCCCGCCGTGAACATCTTCGCGATGTGCGCGAGATGGCCGCGGATCGCATCGCGGCTCGCCCGGTCGTCCGGGTCGTTCGCCGAGACGGCGATGACGCCGCCGTCCGGCGTGAGAGAGAAGTGGTGCGTCGCCTTCTCGTGATCGAACCCCATGACCATGTCGCCGCGGGAGTCGACGGCGGCGTGATGCGCGGCGCAGGTGTCGGCGTCCTGCGCGGACGCGGCGAAGGCGAACAGTGCGGTCGCGGCGGCGAGAGAAAGCGTCTTCATTTCGGCCTCCGTTGGGGTTTTCGCCGGTGGATGAACCGGCGCTCGTGGAAATCGACGGCGATGAGGTTCGGGTGGGAGGTGAGAGACTCGAGGAGCTTCGCGGCGGACCCGTCGGGAGCTCCGGCGAGGCGATCATTCCACTCCTGCAGAATCCTCCGAAATTCGTCGCGGAAGCGCGTGAGGGCCTCGATCCGGCGCTCGGTGTCGGCGAGCCGCTCGGCCGCGAGGGCATGGACCCGCTTGCAAGGCGGCGATCCGCCGCGCCGCTCTCTCAGGAAGGCGCCGATCTCCGCGAGCGTGAACCCGATCGCGAGCGCGCGCTGGATGAGCTGCACGGTCTCGAGGGTCTCCGGAGAGTACGCGCGATAGCCGTTCCGGAGTCTCTTCGGCGCCGGCAGCAGCCCCGCGCGCTCGTAGTGCCGCAGCGTGTCGGGGCTGACGCCGGCCGCGGCGGCGAGCTCGCCGGACCGCATTTCACTCGCCGGGCTCTCCCTCCGGGCCATGCGGGAGCAGTGTAGACCCCGGAATCGGTTCCGGGGTCAAGGCCTCAGTTCGCCCGGATGGAATTCTCCGCGACCTCGCGATAGCGGGCCGGCGTGATTCCGAGCAGCCGCACGAAAGCGCGCCGCATCACGTCCACGCCTCCGAATCCGACGGCCGCCGCGACGCGCTTCAGCCCTTCGTCGGTCCGCTCGAGCTTGCGGCGCGCCGCCTCGACACGCACCCGCGTCACGTACTGGGACGGCGTCGTGCCGACCTCCCGCGTGAACACGCGCTCGAAGTTCCGGACGCTCATCGCCATCCGATCCGCGAGGTCGTCGACCGAGAGCCGCGACGCCAGGTGCTCGGCGATCCAGATCTGCAGCTCGCGGATCGAGGCCATCTCGGAGGCCTGCGAGGCGAGCGACACGCTCACCTGCGGCTGTCCGCCGGGACGCCGGAGGAACAGCACCAGCTCGCGCGCGGCCTCGTGCGCGAGGGCGGCGCCGCAGTCCTCCTCGACCCAGGCGAGCGCGAGGTCGATGCTCGCCGAGATGCCGGCCGACGTGTAGATGTTTCCGTCCTTCACCCAAAGCGGCTCGTGCTCGACACACACGGCCGGATATCGCGCGGCGAGCTCGCGGCCGAATTTCCAGTGCGCGGTGGCGCGGCGCCCGTTCAGCAGTCCCGCCTCGGCGAGCAGGAACGCGCCGACGCACACGGCGCCGAGACGGCGCGCCTGCCCGGCCATCTTCCGCAGCCAGCTCGAAAGCGCGGGATCCCGCGTCGCGCGCGAGCCGAGGCCGCAGACGAGAAGCACGGAATCGCAGGCGCCCTGGAGCTTTTGGAAGTGCTGGCGTGCCAGGAAGGTCAGAAACCCGCCTTCTCCCGGGACGGTGAGCGCGTCGCCGGCGGTTGCGATCTCCAACGCGTAGATGGCGCGTCCCGCGAGGCGATTGACCGAGTGGAAGACCTGAAGCGGACCGACGAGGTCGAGTGCGTCCACCGGCGGGACCGCGAGCACCACCATCCGGCGGCTCGGCGAGTGCCGGCGCACCGCGGTCTTGCGAGCCGGAGCATCCATGCGGACGACTATTCCACCGCGCGGCGGCGGCTCGCAAGGAGTCCTCCGCGCATTGTCGGATTTCGGCGGATCTCTGCCGGAAATCGGCGCGACGCTCGACGGTACCGTGAGGCCGTCGGCGATGTGTGACGCCGCCGGAGGAGAGATCATGATTCACCCTTGGATCTGGCTCGCCTGCAACCTGCTTCTCGCGAGCGCGTTGTTTCCCGGGATCGGCACGACCGCGGAGCGGGGTCCTTACGCGCGCATCGCGTTCCTGCGTCCGCACGACGGCGACACGGTGGACTTCGAGGCCGGGTACATCCGCCACCTCGAGTGGCACCGGCAGGCGAAGGATCCGTGGGTCTGGTACGGCTGGACGATCTGGGCCGGCGACCGCCAGCGCTGGTTCGTGTACGCGACGTTCGGTCACACGGCCGCGAGCCTCGACAATTCGGTCGCGCCGGCGGAGGACGAGCGCGACAACGTCTCCAACGTCACACCGCACGCCGAGTTCACGGGCAGCGGCCTTTACGAGTACCTGCCGCAGGTCTCGCGCGGCGACGGCGAGCCGGAGCCGACCGCGCGTCTCGAGATGACGACGGTGGAGCTTCTGCCCGGGATGGCGCGGCCTTTCGAGGCCGCCCTCGCGACGGCCCAACCTTCGCTTCGCGACGAGACTCTCTGGTACCGGATGGTGGCGGGCGGAACCGCGCCGCGTTACGTGCGGCTGAGGCCGCGCGCGAGCCTCTCGGCGATTCTCGAGAGCCGGAGCGAGGCGGCCCTTCCCGACGAGGTTCGGAGCGTCGTCTCGAAGACGACCGTCGAGATCCTCAACCTGCGGCCGGCGATGTGCTACGGAGTCGCGGCGCCTACGCCGCGGTGATCTCTCTCGCCGTGATCTGGTACTTGAAGGTCTCGGCGTCGAGGGGATCGATCCGTCCGTCGGCCGTCTCGCACTGCGGATACATGAGGAAGTTGCACGGAGCTCCCTGGGCGCCCGGAAGCGCCACGTCGTGCCCGTAGTTGTAGGCCATCCAGTTCATCTCCCACGAGCCGAAGAGGCGCACACGGGCCTTCTGAACCATCGGGTCGTCGACCGGTCGCTGGCCGGGCGGCTCCTCGAGCACGACCTTCCGCACGTCGGCGGGATCGACCGGCACCCAGCCGTAGTCGCGCAGGTGGACCTGCGCGCGGCAGTGCTGCGCCTTCGTCGCATTGTCGGACGACAGCCCGAGGCTCTTGTATCCCAGCGCCGAAGGACCGATGCGAATGCCGTACACGTCACGCGCCGGCAGGCCCGCCGCGCGCGCGAGTCCGACGAAGAGGGCGTTCAGGTCGGCGCACTTGCCGCCGAAGTCCTTCGATTCGACGAGAAAACGGATGTCGCCCACGCCGCAGCCCCGCGTCTTCGGGTTGCGGTAGGTGTTCTCCACGATCCACTCGTAGATGGCGCGCGCCTTGTCGACGTCCGTCGACTTTCCGCGCGTGACGTCCAGAGCGAGGACCTTGACCGCGCCGTCGACCGGAATCATCTTCGACGGCTGGCGGAAGTACGCGAGCTCGGCCGTGTCCGCTCGCGGCGCCTTGCCGGGCGCCGACAGATCGACGGAGAAATCCCGCGTCGCGACGCGGCAGGTCGACGTCAGGACCGGCCGGACGCCGTCCGGGAATTTCGCGGTGACGATTCCCAGCGCGTCCTCTTTCTTCCGAACGAGCTCGGCCGAGCCTCCTTCGGCATGGAAGTCGTTGGCGAGCGTTTTCTGGAAAGGCGTCTCAGCGAGGAGCGGCGTCGGAAGCCAGACGTGCGTGGGACCCGAGGGCTTGAGGACTTCGACGCGCGTCGTGACTTCGAACGTGCGCCAGCCCTCCGGTTCGGCGAGCGCGAAGAGGCGGCGCGTCCCCGGAAAGGCGAGGCCCGCCGAGAGAGCGCCAGCGGACTTGAGAAAGCGGCGGCGGTTCATGAGTCCCTCCTCCGGACGGAGGCTATGACCGAACCGCTGCGGTTTTCAACCCGGGAGGCGAACGCGGCGACTTCAGTCGGTTTTTACGTCCTTCGCCTTTGGCTTGCCGCAGCTGGCGACGTATTTCGATTTCACCTTGATCGAGTCCACGTGCACCGTGCCCGCCTCGGCGTTCAGTCGTGCCCGTGAACTCGACGTAGTCGCTCTCGATGCCGCGCGTGGCCTCGGGGTTGTCGACGACGAAGCTGGCCTTGCGCTTCTCGTCGAGGAAGACGACCTTGGCGCCCTCCTTGATGCATTTGCGCGCGCAGTCCTGGTTGGAAGGACCCATCTGGCCGTTCTTGACGCGGCCGGCCGTGCACTTGTCGTCGTCGAACCAGCCCGTGGCCGTCACGGGGACATTGCTGGAGGCCCCGAAGAGAACCGGGCGTTGCGAGGAGGAGAAGCGCCGCGGCGAGTCGGAAGCGGGTCATGGGAGTCTCCTTAGAGCTCGTTGCGAGAGCCATCAACAGTGCTAAGCGTCTTAGCATTCCGAGTGAAAGAATCAGCCGCCGCAGTGAAGGACGACGCGCTCCAGGAACAGGTGCGCCGCCGGATAAAGCGCGAGGCCGGCCGACGCCGCCAGGACCGCCGCCGTGGCGCGCGCGCCCGGCATCGCGGCGCCTCTCTCGGGAGCGATCAGGCGCCGCACGCGCCGTTCGAGGGTGCCCGGCTCCGCCAGAGAGGAAGCGACCGGAATCCTCGCGGCGTTTCGGGCGAAGCGGACGAGGACGCCCGCGACCTCCGTGCCGCCGACCTGGCGCGCCGCCTCGTCGTCGGCGAGGGATTCGCGGCTCGCGCGGTAGAGGCGCAGGGCCCTCGCCGACGAGAAGAGGCAGAACTCGGAGACGGCGGTGACGAGCGTCGACCAGAGCCCGTCGCGGCTCCGCAGGTGCGCCCGCTCGTGGAGAAGGGCCGTTCGGAGCTCCTCGTCGGAAAGCGTGGCGACCGTGCCCGTCGAGACGACGACGACCGGCGCCCGGAATCCCGTGACGAAGCAGATGGAGGCTTCGACGGGCACCTCGCGCACCGGCACGTCGAGCCTCGCGGCGAGCGCGGCGAGCCGGGGCGAGGCCGAGCCGGCGTACCGGAGAAGCCGCGCCAGTCGGAGGCGCCGCACGAGAAGCGAGCCGCCCGATCGCGTCAGGGCGGCCCCCGCCAGCGCGAGCGGCCCGAAGAGCTTGACGTAGCAATCGAACGACTCGGGCTGGAGCCCGCGGAACCGGAAGCCGAGTCCCGCCGTGAGGCCGAGGGTGATCAATCCGGGCACGCAGGCCGCGAGCGCCGCGAGGCGCGCCTGCCGCCGGGGGTCGGCGCCGTCCGCCTCCTCGATTCTCGCAAGAGCGCTCCGCAGGAAGACGAGCGCGATCAGAGGCAGCGCGAAGAACGGCCACACCCGGCTCCAGGGGCTCGTCACGAGGAACTCGAGGACCGGCCGCAGCGCCTCAGCCATTGGTCAGTTTCCGCCGCCTCTCGGCGATCAGTTTCTCGAGCTCGTCGAGGGAGGCCCGGTCCCGGGCCACGTGCTCGACCAGGTGCGCGAGGAGCGGGTTTCGATAGTCCTTCACGAGCGAGCCGATCACCTCGTCCACGACGCCCTGGCGAAACGCCTCCCGCGTCTGAACGGCGGAGAAGACGTTGCTCCGGCCCTCGCTGCGCTTTCGCAGGAGGCCCTTGCCGGCGAGGTTCGTGAGCACCGCCTTTGACCGTCGAGTACGCGAGCGTCTTCTTCCTTCGGCCGAGGGCCCGGTGCACCGTGGCGACCGAGACCGGCTCCGCCTCGGCCCAGACGATCTCCATGATGTCGTCCTCGAGGGGGCCCAGAACCGTGCCCGCCCGGCGTTTGGAGAGGCGGAAGACGCGCATCTGCTATCGAGCTTAGCAGCAGACAGGGCGGCGACCGCAAGCCCCCGTTTTCCGCGGTTTCGAGGCCTACTCGGGCTTCTTCCGGCTCGGCCGGCAGGCGCCGGAGCGGATGGGCCTCGGTGTTGAAGACGACGCGCTCGAGGTCGAGCGTGTCCTCGGGAGCGAAGAGGAGATACAGGTACTTGAGCGTCTCGGCGAGGAAGTAGCTCGGCATCAGGTCGCCCTTCTTCCCGGTCACGACGTTGTCGATCACCGTGTAACCGCCGTCCGTCCGGCAGCACCGCTGGAGATCCTCGAAGAACCGCCGGCCCATTTCGAGGTAGGCGGGATCGTGCGTGGCGCGGTACAGATAGTAGGCCGACTCCATGATCTCGGGCCGCAGCGGATAGCGCGCGTCCGTCACGCGCATCGTCCGGTAGTCGATCGCTTCCGGCTCGACGCCGTACAGCGTCCACATCCGGAAGCAGGAGTCCTGCAGGCGCCGCGCCCGCGGGAGATCGCCCGCGAGCACGAGGACGGCCGGGAGAAAGGCCTCGAGCGCGCCGAACGTCGATCCCGCGCGCTGGCCCGTCGCCATGTTCACGGGTCCGTACCAGAGTCCCGTCGGCGTCTCCTCGGCGAGATGCGCGTCGATCGCGCGCAGACTCTCCTTCGCCATGTCCGCGCAGCCCGCGTCGCCGAAGAGCCGCGCGCACTTGACGAGGTACTCGTAGTAGGAATCGATGCCGCCGTCGACGTGGCTCGTCGGGGCCGTCCACTCGCCGGTCTCGACGTCGATCTCCTCGCCGACGAGGCCGAGCTTCGAGCGGCGCTCGTAGAGGGCGGACAACGCCTTCCGCGCGCGCTCGAAGAAGACGGGCTTTCCCGTCAGCCGCGAGAGCGTGCCGAACTCGAGCACGAGCGTGCCGATCTCAGCGGGGTTCGAGCGGCGTCCGTCGGTCTTCCCGGTCTTCAGGTTCACGAACATGTACGGCATTCCCGTGCGCGAGCCGAAGGCGGGGAGAAGCCGCGTGCCGAGATCGTCCGCGAGCGCGAGCAGGCGCCGGTCGCCCGTCATCTGGTAACCGGAGAGGAGCCCGCCGAGCAGGCGGATCGTGATCTCGAAGTTCTTGACGGAGATGTCGCGGTCGAACGACAGCTTGTCGAGGATGAGCGCCTTCGCGTCCTCCGCCTCGGACTTCAGGCCCGCCAGCAGCAGCGTGTCGAGCGCATCCACCGGCGTCATCAGGAGCGTCTGTCCGTACCAGTCGCGCGCCGTCCGGCTGACGGGTTTCGCCTCGTCGTGACCCCAGGCGAGAGCCCGATAGCTCGCCCAGGCGAATCGGATCTCTTCCCGGACGCGCGCGGCGAGCTCGGGCTGCCCGGCAGGGGCCGGCGCGGCGGCGAGCGCCGCGGAGAGGAGGAGCGGCAAGCCGCTCACCCGGCGCCGACCATCCGGTGAAAGAGGAGGTCCATCTCCTCGGGCGGCTCCCTCATGCCGCGGTCGAGCCACCACTCGAGCAGCGACAGCATCGCGCCGGCGAGCGCGTGAGCCGCGGCGCCGCGCCGCTCGGGCGGAATCGTCCGGCCGCCCGGCGTCTCCGGAAGCCGTGCCTCGATCGCGCGGGCGAAATGGCCTTGCGCGAGCTCCAGAAAGTCCTGCAGTTTCGCCGATCCCGCCAGCGCCGCGTGGAATCGCTTCCAGTCGCCCACGTGCGCGAAAAGCTCCCGCACGGGCGCGACGCGGTGGGATCGCTCGCCGCGGCGGGACAGAAGCGTCGCCATGGGCTCCAGGAACTCGTCCATGTCGCTGACGAAGAGGTCCTGCTTGTCGCGGTAATGCGCGTAGAAGGTCGAGCGGGAGACGCGCGCCCGCGCGAGGACGTCCTGGACCGTGATCGCCTCGAAGGGCTTCTCGAGGATCAACGCGACGAGCGCGTCGCCGAGGCGGTCGCGTGTGCGCCGCTCGCGCGGATCCATCTTCCGCGCTCCGGCGGGCGCCCTTCCGGGCGTCTTTCCGGACGCCGGGCGCCCGAGCGTTCGGTTTCTCTCTTTGCGCGCCAACAAGCTGCGGCCTCGTTCGTATTGTGACCCGGACCACAACGAGGAGGAATGAAAATGCCGCGAATTCCGGGACGCCGCCTCGGCCGGGGAGCCGCCCTGGCGCTCATCGCTTTCTCCGTCGGCGCGCGCGCGGAGGCCTCGCCGGCTGGCGCGAGCCCCTATGCGCCGTACGCGTTTCTCATCGGGCAGTGGGACCTGGCGCCGGAAGCCGGCGGACCGCCGATCGGCGGCGCGCTCTTCCGGTGGGGACCGAAGGAGTCCTACATCTGGTGCGCCGCGACGCTGCTCGCCGGCGGGAAGGAGGTGCCGCACTTCGAGGGGCTGATGATGTGGAACGGCGTCCAGAAGAACCTCGACGTGCTGATCGCCCTCGACCTCGAGGGAGGACGGATCCAGGAGAAGGGCGTCCTGCAGGTGCAGCCCGACGGGACGGTGGTGCGCGAGATCACGGCGTCGTACTCGGAGGGCGTGCGCCCCATGGGGATGCCCGTCGCGGGCGCCGACGGCGCGACCGCGCGCTTCCGCCAGACGTTTCAGCCGGACGGTCCCGACCGGATCAAGACGCGCGTTCTGCGCGAGACGAAGGACGGATGGGTCGCGACGTTTCCCGGCAGCGACCGCCTCGTCATGACGCGGCGGAAGATCTAGACGGGCGACGGCCGACGGAGCGAGGTCAAGCGCGCTGGGCGTCCGCCGAGTCGCGCATCCAGTCGGCGTCGCGAGGCAGAACGAGCTGGCAGCCCCGCCGCCGATAGGCGCCGGGATCGTCCACGCCGGGCGGCTCCTCGCCGCGGTCGCGGAGGCGGATGGCGGCGTCCAGCAGACTCGCGGCGCACGCGAACGATCCCGGCGTCCGTCGCGCCGAGCCGCTCGCGGCTCCGGTCCACGATCGGCCCCATGCTCTCCTGCACGGCCGCGTCCTGGAGCGGCGGCGACTCCTCGAGCCCGCTGAAATTCGAGGAGCGCTGCCGCGCCCGGTCGATCCCGTAGTCGTTCTCGCGCCGCGCGGCGAAGCGGCCGCGCCCGAGTCCGGTGCCGTCGTCGGGCAGGAAACCGCTCCCGGGCACGCGGCCCTTCCATCCACGCCGGTCCTCTTCGGAGAGCGGGCCCGCCGGGTCCCAGTTCGGCTCCCACACCATCGTGTGGTGGTCGTCGAGCGGCACCCACGCCTTCGCGCGGGACTGCCAGCCGATCGCCGGCACGCTCGAATAGATCGGCATCAGGAACTGCGTGATGCGCCAGTAGTGCCGCGCGTCCTCGTGGTCCCGCCGCGCGCCGATGACGACTCCGGCGGGGGTCTCGCGGACGTCGAGCGCGGGCCGCGGGTCGCGGACCGCCGCATCGCGCAGGCGGTCGGCCTCGTGGAAGGCGACCTCGCGCCCGCCGTCGGTGAGACGCGAGTGCAGCCATCCGAGGTGCGCGGTGTCGAGATCGCCCTCGAGCGCCTGAACCCAGTTGCAGGCGCGCTGGTACTTGAGCGCCCCGCGCTGCGCGGGCGGCACGAGCGCCCACGGAAGGTCCGGTAGCGGCGGCGGCTCTGTCCGCGTCCCGAGGTACGCCCAGACGATGCCCTCGCGCTCGCGGCAGGCGTATGCGGTCGCGCGGACGCCCTCGCGCAACCGGCTCTCGGGCGCCTCGGTCGGCAGATCCATGCAGCGGCCCGCGACGTCGAACTTCCAGCCGTGGTAGACGCAGCGCAGTCCGCCCTCTTCGTTGCGGCCGAAATAGAGCGAGGCGCGCCGGTGCGGGCAGGCCTCGGCGAGGAGGCCCGGCCGCCCCTGCGAATCGCGGATCGCGACGAGGTCCTCGCCGAGGAGCCGCACGCGCAATGGCGCGCCGTCGGGAGGTCCGAGCTCCGCGGCGTCGAGGAGCGGCAGCCAGTAGCGCCGGAGCAGCGCGCCCATCGGCGTGCCCGGGCCGACGCGGGTCAGGATCTCGTTTTCTTCCGGCGTCACTTGGCGGGACGTGGTGCCGACTCGCCAGGCAGCTGCGTGGCGCCGGTCCGGGGATCGTAAGTGCTCCCGGCCGGCAGCACCTGCATCCGCACGTCCGCGGCGCCGAGCGTCGCGCCCGGCGGCGTGACGAGCGCCTTGCGGGCGTCGAGGACGACGACGACGCTTTCGCCGAGGATCTTCCATTTCCCGTCCGGCCCGGCCTCGAGCGCGGTCGACTCGTCGATTCCGGCGCCGACGAGCGTCGGGTGCTCGAGCACCGCGCTGATCAGGCGGTTCAACCGGCGCCGCCGCACGAAATGCTGGTCCACGATGGCGCCGGGCAGCAGCGCGAAGCCGTCCGTCGTCACGACGTTGTCGCGGTCGATCGTCATGAAGGAGGACAGCGGGCTCTTCGTGTCCGAGGGCGCCCGCTTGCCGCCGACTCGGCGCTCGTCGCCGGTGATCATCGGCGTGGTCATCACCGCGGCGCCGGCCGAGGTTCCGCCGACGGCGGCGCCGGCCGCGAAGCGTTCGTGGATCGCCCGCTCGACGCGGGAGCCTCCGATCGCGGCGGTGAGCTTCGCCTGGTCGCCGCCTCCGAACCAGATGCCGGTCACGCCGTCGAACTTGCGGACGGCGGCGTCCTGGTCGGCATCCTTGCGCTCGAGGACGACCCGCTCCGTCGCCGCGCCGAGCTTTTTGAAGTCGCCGGTCATCTCGATCCCGGCCTCCGGATCCTCGCTCGCCATCGGCAGGACGACGATCTTCGCCTTGCCGGCGCCACCCGCCAGATCGACGAACCGCTTCTCGAGCGCGTCCGAGATCGGGCCGCCGCCGACGATCAGGAGGCTGCCCGCCGCACCGTTCCCCGCCGCCGCCATCTCGCCCGGTCCGCCGATCACGCGCCCGGGCCGCGTGCCCGGCGCCTTGCCGTCCTGCCAGACCGCCTCGCCGTTGACGAACACGAGCGTGATGCCGGCCGCGAGCTCGCGCGGCTTCTCGAAGGTCGAGCGGTCGATGACGGTCTTGGGGTCGAAGAGGACGAGGTCGGCTTTCATGCCGGCCTTGATCCGCCCGCGGTCGGCGAGCTTCATCCGCGTCGCCGGCAGCGAGGTCATCTTGCGGATCGCCTCCGGGAGCGAGAACCAGTGCTTCTCGCGGACGTAGCGCCCGAGGACGCGCGGGAACGTCCCCGCGCCGCGCGGATGCTCGGTCTCGATGCCACCGTCGCTCGCCACCATGACCCAGGGCTGCGTGTAGAAGACCTTGACGTCCTTCTCGATCATCGAGTGCCCGATGATCTCGGCGCCGCCTTCGGGAATCATGCGGATGTAAAGCTGCACCGGCGTGATGCCCTCGGACTTCGCGATCTCCTCGAGCGTCCGGCCGTTGTACTCGGGGTGCTTCTTGCAGTTGGTGATCGTGATGTGGTCCGCGCCGGCCACGTCGGCGAGCGCCTTCGCGACGCTCGTCGGGTCGTCGTACTTCTTGTCGGGGACGAGGACCTCCATGTTGGAGTGCCACGCTTCGTACGGATAGCAGTCGGCGGTGACGTCCTGCCCCGCGGCGCGCGCGCGGTCGAAGAGCGCGACGGCCTCCTTCGCCTTCCCCCAGACGCCGACCGTGCCGAGCTTGATGTGCGAGATCTCGACCGGCAGCTTCCCCTCGCGCCCGATGCGGATCGCTTCCTCGAACGCCGAGAAGACCTTGTCCGCCTCGTCGCGGACGTGGGACATGTAGAAGCCGCCATGGCGTCCGGCCGCCGCCGACATCGCCACGAGCTCCTTCGTCTCGCTGTAGCTGCCGACGTCGTACTCGAGGCCCGAGGAGAGCCCGGCAGCGCCCTCGCGCATCCCCTGATCGACGAGCGCGGCCATCTTCGCGATCTCGTCGTCCGTGGCGGGCCGCCGGAAATCCTTGCCCATGACCATCTCGCGGATCGTCGCGTGCCCGACCATCGTCAGGACGTTGACGGCGGGCGGCGCGGCGCGGAGCTTGCGGAGGTAGTCGCCGATCGGCCAGGCGGAGTCGCCGTCGGGCCCCTCGACGACCGTCGTGATGCCCTGCGACACCTGCGTCTCGGCGAGCGGCTGCGTCATGAGCTCGTCGGTCGAGTGGTTGTGGACGTCGATGAAGCCGGGCGCGAGCACGAGGCCGCGGCCGTCCACCACGCGCTCGCCGGGGCGCGGCGCGAGCTTCCCGACGGCGACGATCGTGTCGCCCTCGACGCGGACGTCTCGGGTCTGCAGCGGCGCGCCGGTGCCGTCGGCGACCTGCGCTCCCTGGATCAGGAACGACGCCGCCGGAAGGGGCGCGGCGGGCAGCGCCAGGGCCGCGGCCAACGCAGCGAAGAGAAACGGTCGGAATCGGTGCGTCATCGGTTCTCCTTCGGCGGCTCGCCTCGGCCGTTCATGGCGGCGAGCACGGTTTTCACTTCGGCGATGTCCTTCCCGTACTTCGAGGGCGGCGCGGTGGCGACGAAGCGCTCGAGCGCCGCTCCGCGCGGTCGTCCAGTCTCCCAGATTGCCGGCGACCCGTCCCAGGTTGTAGAGGGCGTCGTACTGCTGCGGGTCGGCCTGAACGCAGCGCGACCACGCGTCGAGCGCCTTGGCGGGCTCTCCCAGGCGCGAGTAGACGACCCCGAGGGCGTTCAGGCTGCGGGGACTGCGGCGGCTCGTCGCGAGCGCGGTCTCGAGCTGGTCGCGCGCCTCCGGGAGACGATCGAGGCGGAGCAGCGCGATGCCCGCGTTCTGGTGGCTCTGCGCGTTGCGGGGCTCGATCGCGAGCGCGCGCTCGAAGACGGCGAGGCCCTCGGCCGGGCGGCCGGCGTCGGTCAGCGCAATGCCGAGCGCGTTCAGCGTCTGGAGGTCCTCGCTCTGCCGGTACGGGTCGAGCAGCTTCGCCGCATCGCCCGGCCGGCCGACCTCGCAGAGGAGGAGGGCCTCCTTTCGCCGCATTCCCTCGCCCGCGAGCCCGCGCGCGGCCGCCTGCTCGTACACGGCGAGCGCGCCTTTCCGGTCACCGCGGTGCGCGAGGAGGAAGGCGAGCTGCAGGTATCCCGTCTTCATCGTCGGGTGCTCGGCCACGAGGCGGCGCGCGATCGGGATCGCCTCCTCGGCTTTTTCGGCCTGGAAGAGCTCCACGACCCGATGGAGCTGCTGATCGACGCCGACGAGATTTTTCGGATCGTCCTCCGGCCCGTACTTCGTCTTCGCCGTGCCTTCGCCGGAGAGGTAGCCGAGGCTGCGCAGCTTCTCGACCTCCTCGGCGCCGATGGGGCCGCGGTCCACCGGCCCGACGGGCGTCTCGAGGAGAAGCTTGCGCGTGCGGCGGACCGCGTCCTTGTCGGTCTCGACGAGATTCTTCGACTCGGACGGATCGCTGGCGAGATCGTAGAGCTCGGGGATCGGCAGGTCGATGAACTTCTTGCCGCCGAGGAGGAGCCCGCGCAACGGCGCCCATCCGCGATTGAAGTTGACGGAGAGCGACTCGAAGTAGGCGCCGGCCGGATCTTCCTTCGCCGCCGCAAGGAGCGACCGGCCGTGCCGGTCCGCGGGCGCCGCGGCGCCGATCGCGTCGAGGACGGTGGGTACGATGTCCACGTGGCGGGCGGCGCGTGGGTCGTGCCCCGGCGGGACGAGGTCCGGGCACCAGAGCATCAGCGGAACGTGGAGCGTCGCCTCGTAGGTGAAGAGGCCGTGCGTGAGCTCGCCATGGTCGCCCAGCGCCTCGCCGTGATCCGCCGTGACGACGAGAAGCGGCGCGGGCGTGCCCGCCCGTACCGCCTCGAGGAGGGGCTCGAGCGATGCGTCCGTGTACGCCACCTCGCCGAGGTACGCGTCCGACGCGAAGCGCGTCTTGAACGGCTCCGGCGGATCGTACGGGGCGTGCGGGTCGTAGAGGTGCACCCACAGGAAGCGCGGCTTGCCGGCCGCCTTGCGGTACCAGTCGAGCGCTCTCGCGATCGTCTCTTCGGCGCGCGCCTGCTGGATTTCGAAGTCCTCGGGTTCGTCCACCTGCTTGTACATCTCCTCGTAGGCGTCGAAGCCCGGCGTGAGCCCGAAGCGCGAGTCGAGGGGGAACGCGGAAACGAACGCCCCCGTTGCGTAGCCGCGAGCCTTGAGCATCGGAGCGAGCGTCTCGACCTTCGGCGAGAGCCGGAAGCCGGCGTTGTCGCGCACGCCGTGCTGGTAGGGGTACAGGCCGGTCAGGATGTTCGTGTGGGAGGGGAGCGTGATGACGTTGTGCGCATGCGTCGCCGGGAAGACGCGGCCTTCGCCGGCGAATCGGTCGAGGTTAGGCGTGGTGCCCCGGGTGTTTCCGTCGAACCCGACGGCGTCGTAGCGCAGCGTGTCGATCGTCACGAGGACGACGTCGCGAGCGGCGCGCGCCGAGGCCTGCGGCGGCGGGGAAGCGGGCGGCGCGGCCGCCGGCTCGGACCGGCGACAGGCGCTCAGGAAGAACGCGGCGAGGAGAGCCGCGCGGAGGGTCCGTGGCATCGGGGGGCGAGTCTACAAAACGAAGAGCCCGCCCGGCGGCTCCGGGCGGGCCCGAGGAATCCGAGGTCGCGTCAGAAGGACAGACGCGCGCCCATCCGCCAGATGCGCGGGCTCTGGGTCTCGTTGATCTGGTTGAAGAAGTCGTACGGGATGAACGTCTGGTTCGCGACGCTCCAGTCGCCGGCCCGGCTGACGCGCTGCAGCACCGTCCCGTTGTTCGTGACGTTGAAGCACTCGCCGATCAGAGAGATCGAAGCCGGTCCGAGGTTGATCGTCTTCTCGAGGCGCAGATCGAGCTCGAAGACGTCGTCGAGGCGGAAGTCGTCGATCTTTCCGACGAGCGCTTCGATGCGCGCTCCGGCCTGCGGGTCGGCGCGCTGCGTGCGGATGAAGTACGACTGCGGGTAGCCCTCGCGCCCGAAGAAGTTCGCGCCGAAGTTGACGCCCCAGGGGCCCTGGTAGAGGCCCGAGACGTTGAACTGCCACCGGGCGTTGATCCAGACGTAGTCCTTGCCCGAGTAGCCCACGACGGAACCGCCGTTCTCATTCTGGCCGCCCAGGTTCCAGCGATTGTTCGGATCGAGAATGGCATTCGGTGGAATGTCCTGCGTCCAGTTGTTCCAGCCGCCGCTCACCCGCGCCATCCATCGGTTCGACAATCGTTTCACCGCCGTCAGCTCGATTCCGTTGTAGGTGGTCGTGGCGCCCGGCCGGTTCAGGAACAGGTCGCCGGTCGGATTCTCCGCGAGGTTCAGCGTGTAGAAGGGCACGTTGAAGTTCAGCGTGAAGTTCGTGTAGGGGTCTGTGATCGAGCCCTGGGCGGTTCCCGCGTTCGCGTACGTCGAGGCGTCCGATCCGATCGGAATGCGCGCCTGGAAGTCTTTCGAGTGCCGGTATGTGTACGTCGCCGAGATGGCGAAGTCCGAGGAGAGCTGGTGGTCGAGCCCGAAGGTGATCTCATCCGTGGTCGGCGTCTTGAAGTTGGACGCCAGCTGGTTGGGGGAGTTCGGCGCCGTGAAGGGGCTGATGTTGTAGTAGCCGAAGGAACCGGTGTCGAAATCGATCTCGTTGGGCTGGACCGTGTGGTCGTGGTTCGCGTCGTTCCAGTAGTAGTAGAGGCCGCTGATCTCCGGCAGGCCGTTCAGCTGGAAGGGCAGGAATCCGAGCTGGTCGGCGAACTTGGCGTACGAAGCGCGCACCAGCGTCGTGCGGTCCTTCCCGAGGGCGTAGGTCGCCGAGACGCGCGGCTGCCAGTTCTTGTAGTTGAAAGGCGTTCCGGTGTCGCCGTTGTACGTGATCGCGGGCAGCAGATCCGGGAACGTCGGGTTGGCCGGCGCGAACGACGGCAGGTTCTTGCCCTGCTGGACGTCGTAGCGGACGCCCGCGTTGACCGTCAGCCGATCCGCGGTGAGCGTGTCGCCGATCGCGCCCGTGTAGTACACGGTCTTGTAGATCGCGCGCACGCCGCGGGTGATCGCCGCCTGCGCGTAGGTCGAGAACTCGGAGCCGAAGATCTGGTCGCCCGGCCACGAGGACGCCGAGTCGTTGACCTGCCGGCGGTAGTTGAAGCTCGCCTTGAGCTCGTGGTTGACCGAGCCGGTGTTGAAGAACTTGGAGACCGAGAGGTTGGCCTGGTACTGCGGGTTCTTGGTGATGTAGGTCTCCCAGCTGTTGTGGTAGATGCCGTCGTAGTAGATGGTCTGAATGTTCGTCGGGCCTTCCGGCGTGTCGAAGTACCGGGGATTCTGGTACGTCGCGAAGACGGTGGCGACGAGGTCCGGCGAGAAGACGTGGTTGTCCTCGAACTTGAAGTAGTGCGTCGGGACGTCGAGGCGCTCCTGCGTCTCCGGCGGCCGGGTAGGGCTGTTCCCGACGCCGTTCTCGAGCCGGTGGCTGTACTGATAGTAGAGCGACGCGGCGTTGGACGGGCTGATCTGGCCGTTGATCTTGGCCGTCCAGGGCGTGAGCTTCGCATCCGAGTGGATCGGGTTGCCCTCGGGATCCTCGCCCGTCAGCTGGAGGCCGATGTCCTGCCGCGAGCCGGCGCCCCAGATCCAGAGCCTGTCCTTGACGATCGGGCCGCCGAGCTCCGCGCCGTACTCGCGGATGAACCGCGTGGCGTTGGTCTCGAAGCCCTTCGTCGATCGCCTCCTGAGGCGTGTTGTCCGACTGGAAGCGGTCGCCGCTGACGTAGAAGAAGCGCGCGCCGCCCTTGAACTCGTTGGTGCCGCGCTTGGTCACGACGTTGATCGTGACGCCCGGCGTCTGCAGGTCGAGGAGCGAGCCGCCGGTCGCGACGTCGACGGAGTCGAACGTCTCGAAGTCGAAGAACATGTTGGTCCCGCCGTTCTGACGGGCCTGACCCCCGTTGAACGTGCCGTAGGAGTTGTCGGTCGTCGTGGCGCCGTCGATCTGATACGTGACGCCGCCGGAGCCCTTCGTCGAGAAGTCGGGCCCGCCGACCCGGCCGCTCGCGGAGCCGGCCACGTTGACCGAGTCGAGCTGCACGCCGGGCACCTGCTGCATCAAGGCGTAGATGTCGCGGGAGGTCGGGATGTCGTTCAACTCCTGCTTCTCGAACGTGGCGCCGGTCTGGACCTTGCGCGTGTCGAGGAGCGGCGTCGTGCCAGTCACCGTGACCGTTTCCGCGACCGCGGAGAGCTTCAGTGGGATGGCCACGTTCGGTGTTCTTGCCGAGCGAGACGATGACGTCGCTGCGGTCGACGGTCGTGAAGCCCGGCATCGTGACGTTGATCTTGTAGCGGCCGGGAGGGACTCTCAGGAACCGGAAGTTTCCGTTCGTGTCGCTGACGGTCGTGCGCGGTGCCTGGTCGCCGATGAGCGTCGCGGTCGCGCCCGGAATGGCGTTGCCCTGCTCGTCGATCGTCCGCCCGAAGACGTTTCCGGCGTTCTCCTGCGCCAGGGCGTAAAGGCCAAGGCCGGCGAGCGCGACGAACCAGACCAGCACTCTTGCCAAGCTCGACCTATACATAGAAACCCCTCCTTCGGTTTAGTGGAGTTCGGAAACGATCGCGTTGCGGCGAACCGGTCCTCCTCTGGAAATTCTTGTTCCGCGTATCCTAACCCCGACTTCACTCCGGACGGTCGCGAACTTTTCGTTTCTTCGCGGCGGCCCGATCCAGTTTTCTGGACACGCCGACGCTCCGGTCCTCGTGGCATATGATCCGCGGAGCGCTAGGGCTCTCGCGATGAAACCCGCTCCGACGGCTTCGGACGAAACGGCCAGGCTGGCGGCGCTCGCCAGATACGAAATCCTGGACACGGCGCCCGAGCGGGAGTTCGACGATCTCGCGAAGCTCGCGGCCCTGATCTGCGACGCGCCGCTCGCGCGGATCTCCTTCGTGGACCGGGACCGCGAGTGGTTCAAGGCGCATATCGGCATCGCGGACACCGAGGGTCCGCGCGAGACCTCGCTCTGCGGCCACGCGATCCTCGGCCGCGACGTGATGGTGGTGCCCGACACGCGCTTGGACGACCGATTCGCTGACAACCCGCTCGTCCACGGGGAGTCGGGGCTTCGTTTCTACGCGGGCGCGCCGCTCGTCACATCCGACGGGCAGGCGCTCGGGACGATCTGCGTGATGGACCGGGTGCCGCGGGAGCTCGACCCGCACCAGCTCGAGGGCCTGCGCGCCCTGTCGCGCCAGGCCATCGCGCAGCTCGAGCTGCGGCGCCGGGTGCGGCTCGAGCGGGAGGAAGGGCGGGAGGCGCTGCGCCGGAAGGAAGCGAACCTCGCGCTCGTCGCCGCGCAGATGCCGGCCGTGCTCTGGTCCACCGACACGGAGCTGGTGATCACTTCCTCGCGGGGCGCGGGCCTGCGCGAGGAGTGGCGCGAGCCGGACCGGCTGGTCGGCGTCTCGCTCTCGGAGTTTTTTCAGACGCACGATCCGGAGTTCCCGTCGCTCCTGGCGCACCGGCAGGCGCTGCTCGGCGAGAGCGTGAGCTTCGAGGTGGACTGGCAGGGGCGCTCGTTCGCCGCCCACGTCGAGCCGCTGCGCAATCCTGACCGGTCGATCGGCGGCGTCATCGGCGTGGCCCTGGATGTCACGGCGCGCAAGCGCGCCGAACGCGAGCTCGCGGAATCGGTCTCGCTGCTCGAGGCGACCCTCGATGCCACGGCCGACGGGATCCTCGTCGTCGACGCGGAGGGACGGATCGTCTCGATCAACCGCCGTTTTCGGGAGCTTTTCCGGGTGCCGGAAGGTCTGTCGGTCGCCTCCGACCCCAACCGTCTGCTCGCGCTCGTCGCCGAGCAGCTCAAGGACCAGACGGCATTCCTCAAGAAGGTCCTCGGCGTCTCGACGACCCGGGACGACGAGCCCCCGGCCCGTCTGGAGCTTGCCGACGGGCGCGTCTTTCAGCGCACGTCGCAGCCCCAGCGCGCGGGAGAGAAAAATCTCGGCCGCGTCTGGAGCTTCCGGGACGTGACCGACGAAGGCCAGGTCGAGGAGGAGCTCGAGAACTCCCTATCGCTCCTGCGGGCGACGCTCGACGCCACGACCGACGGGGTCCTCGTCGTGGATCAAACCGGGAAGGTCACGAGCTTCAACCGCCGGTTTCTCGACATGTGGAAGATCCCGGAAGCCCTCGCGATCTCCCGCGACGACAGCCGCCTCATCGCCTTCGTCCTCGACCAGCTGAAAGACCCGGAGCGCTTCCTGAAGAAAGTGCGTGAGCTCTACAACCAGCCGGAGTCGCAAAGCTACGACTGGCTCGAGTTCAAGGACGGCCGCGTCTTCGAGCGCTACTCGGCGCCGCACCGCCTCGGCGAGAAGGTTCTCGGGCGCGTCTGGAGCTTCCGGGACGTCTCGGACCGCTCGCGCATGGAGGAGATCCTGCGGCGGCACACGCGCACCTTCGAGCACCTCTTCGACGGCGTCATCGCGATGGATCTGACCGGCAAGGTGCTCGACTGCAATCCCGGCGCGGAGAAGCTCTTCGGCTTCAAGCGCGAAGAGATGCTCGGCCGCCTGCCGCCGATCTCCGACGAGCGCGAAGCGGCGAAGCAGTCGGCGCGGATGCTCGGCGAGATGCGGCGCCAGGGTCGCTGGGCCGGCGAGATGCGGTTCCGGCGCAAGGACGGCGCCGAGGGCGTGTGCGACACCGTCGTCGTGCCGCTGTGGGACGACTATGGGCGGACGGTGGCCGCGCTCCAGATCTGCCGCGACATCTCGGAGTTGCGCCGCCTGCAGGAGGCCGCCGAACCCGTTCCGCGCTAGCTAGATCGGCCCCGTTTTTTCCAGGGCGGCGCGCAGCGCCTTCTGCTTCTCGAGGGCGGCGGCGCGGATCGCGGCGTACTCGGGCGCGCCGCGGAGCGAGTCCCACAGCGGGTCGTTGTCCGCCGCCGGGAAGCAGAGGTAGTTGCCGTCCACCGAGTCGCGGAGCATCCGGAGGGCGGCCTCGGGATACTTGCTGTAGGCCAGAAACGCCGCGCCGAAGTATTTCGGCTCCGGATCCCGCGAAGCCGAAAAGTTGTTTACCACCATCCTCATGGCGCGATCGCGCTCCGGTGCCGGCCCCGGCCGAAAGAGCGTCGCGAGCTCGACGCCGCCGAACGCCTCCTTCGGGCGCAACGCGATCGACTCCTCGAGCTTGCCCTCGCGCAGAAGAAGGTCGGCCAGTGCGTTGCGCGACCAGTTGGATCCGGCGTCGAGGAGAGCGAACTGGCGGGCCTTGTCGTAGCGCTTCAGGAGTGTGAACGTGACCTCGCAGGACCGGTAGGCTGGAGTTCCCCGGATCCGCCGCGAGCGCCGCGTCGCACTCGCGCGCGGACTCCTCGAGGAAACCGCCGTATCGCAGCGCGTAGCTCAGGGTGAAGCGGGCGTCGGAGCTGTCGGGTCGGCGGCGCACGATGTCGCGCGCCTTGACGGTGGCGGCTTCGAGCTCGCCGCCCTCGACCTGGAGGATCACGAGGTTGTCGGCGGCTTCCGTGAGGTTTGGATCGAGAGAAAGCGCTCGCTCGTAGGCCGCGCGGGCGCGCTGGAGCGCCGGCTCGCCGCCGTCGGCGTAGGCCTGGTCGTAGTAGTAGCGCTTGCCGAGCGCGTTCCAGGCGGGCGCGTACGTCGCGTCGAGCCCGACGGCGCGTTCGAGCATCTGGAGGGCCTGGCGGTTGCGGTCGCCGTCGCTCGAGAGCGCGGCGCTGCGGAGATAGAGGTCGTAGGCCTCGGCGTTCTTGGGCTGTGTCGCCGCCGCATCGGCCGGCCGTCGCCGTCGCGCCGAGAATCGGAAAGAGGCCGCGGCGGATGCGGCCGGAGATCTCCTCGCGCAGACCGATCAGGTCCGACGCCGGCGTCGCGAGTCGAGTCGCGCCACAGGAGGCGGTTGCCCGCCGTGTCCACGACCTCGAGGGTGACCTGGAGCTTGTCGGCTTCCTTCAGGAAATGCCCCGTCAGGACGTCGGCCACCTGCAGCTCCCGTCCGGCAGCCTGCGGGTCGATGTCCTTGCCGGCGTACTTTCGCGTCGAGGCGAAGGGCCGGATGGCGAGCCCGGGGACGTAGGACAGCGTCGTCGCCACTTCGTCCGGGAGCGCGAGACTCAGGTAGTCGAGCGACGCGTCGCCGCCCAGGTTCTGGAACGGGAGGATCGCCAGCGTCGTCGCAGCTGCCGCCGCGCGGAGCCGCCGGCGCGTGCATCCGCCGCCAGGCGAACCAGGCCACGGCCGCGGCGGCGACCACGGCGGCGACGCCGATCGGCAGCAGGCAGCCGCGGCCGCGCGGGCGGCACGATCGGCGGGATGGCCCGCTCGACGCGCCCCGAGCTCGTGTCGCGCTTCAATCGCTTCAGGTCCGTCTTGATCTCGGCGGAGCTCTGGTAGCGCAGGTCGCGGTCCTTCTCGAGCGCCGTGTTCACGATGCGCTCGAGCTCCGGCTGCAGGTTGGGGTTGAGGCGAACGGGAGAGACCGGCGCGCGATTGAGGATCGCGTCGAAGACGACCGCGGTCGTGTTTCCCGAGAACGGCTGGCGGCCCGTCGCCATCTCGTAGAGAACGGCGCCGAAGGAGAAGAGGTCGGTGCGCGCGTCGAGCGCGTCGCCGCGGGCCTGCTCGGGCGACATGTAGGCCACGGTGCCGAGCGTCGTGCCGGGGCTCGTCAGGTTCTTCGGTGCGTCGGCGGTCGCCAGATGCGAGGCCTCCGGGGCCTGCGCCGACCCGGCGTCCGCGGTCTTCGCGAGGCCGAAGTCGAGCAGCTTCGCCTCGCCGCGCCGCGTCACGAAGATGTTGGCGGGCTTGATGTCCCGGTGGACGATGCCGCGGGCGTGCGCGGCCTCGAGCGCGTCGGCGATCTGGACGCCGAGATCGGTGAGCGTCTCGGAGGGAAGCGGCCCGGAAACGAGGCGGTCGCGGAGCGTCTCGCCTTCCAGCAGCTCCATCGCGAGGAACGGCCGGCCCTCGTGCTCGTCGATGTCGAAGATCGTGCAGATGTGCGGATGCTGGAGCGACGAGGCCGAGCGCGCCTCGCGCTTGAGCCGCTCGAGGGCCTGCGGGTCGGCGGCGAGCTCGTCGGGGAGGAACTTCAGCGCGACGCGGCGGCCGAGCTTGATGTCCTCGGCTTCGTAGACGACGCCCATGCCGCCGCCGCCGAGCTTGCCGAGGATGCGGTAGTGCGAGACGGTTTGGCCGATCATCGCCCGAGGGATTCTACTCGTCACAAGGGTTGTGGCCCCTCGCGGTCCGGGACTAGGCTCTCGCTTCATGAAAACAAGCCTGCTCGTCCTCGCCCTCCTCGCCGCTTCCCTCGCTCCCACCCTCCCGGCGCAGACGACCCCGGCTCCGGCGCCCGCGGCCCCTTCGGCGTCCGCCGCCGCTCCGTCTTCCACGTACACGCTGACGCCGGAGAAGCGCGAGAAGGCGATCGCCTACGCACGCGCCCGCTATGGCCTCCACTTCGCGTCCTTCGTCTGGAGCTGCCTCGTGCTCTTCGCGATCATCGCGTGGCGTCTCGGGCCGAAGTTCCGCGACCGCGCCGAGGGGACGGCGAAGGGCAGGTTCTGGCAGGCAGCGATCTTCGTCCCGCTGCTGCTGACGACGCAGACCATCCTCGAGCTCCCGACCGGCATCTGGGGTCAGCGCCTCGCGCTGCGCTACGACCAGTCGGTGCAGGGCTGGGGCTCCTGGTTCTGGGATCAGGCCAAGGGACTGCTCGCGGGCCTCGTCGTCGCGATTCCGCTCGTCTGGCTCCTCTACGCGATCCTGCGCAAGAGCCCGCGGCGCTGGTGGGTCTGGTTCTGGCTCGCGCTCCTGCCGATCCTGGTCTTCCTGATCTTCGTGTCGCCGCTCGTCTTCGATCCCCTCTTCTTCAAGTTCGAGCCGCTCGCGCCGAAGCACCCCGAGCTCGCCGCGAAGATCGAGGAGGTGACCGTTCGCGCCGGCTATCCGATCTCGCAACAGAAGATGTTCGAGATGAACGCGTCCACGAAGAACAAGTCGATCAACGCCTACGTCACGGGCCTCGGCGCGTCGAAGCGGGTGGTCGTCTGGGACACGACGATCGCGAAGGCGACCATCCCGCAGACGCTCTTCGTCTTCGGGCACGAGATGGGCCACTACGTGCTGAACCACATCCCGGAGCTGATCGCGTTTCTCTGGGCGTTCTTCTTCGTCCTCCTCGCGATCTGCGCGTGGGCGCTGCGGCGCTGGCTCGACCGGCCGGGCGGCCGCTGGGGAATCCGCGGCGTGGCGGACTGGGCCTCGCTGCCGGTGCTGCTGCTCGTCCTGACCGTCGTGAGCGAGATCGCGCAGCCCGCGACCAACGGCTTCATCCGCAAGCACGAGCACGACGCGGACGTCTTCGGCCTCGAGGCGATCCACGGCCTCGTGCCGGAATCGCAGCGCGCCGCCTCGGAGGCGTTTCAGATCCTCGGCGAGACGAACCTCTCCGACCCGGATCCGTCCCCCTTCATCCGGTTCTGGCTGTACAACCACCCGCCGCTCTCCGAACGACTGCGGTTCGCGGCGGAGTACGACCCGTGGGGGAAGGGAGAGAAGCCCGAATTTCTGCGCTGACGCGGAAGCGCTACTTCTTGCGCGCGATCGTCATGCCGTCCCGCACGGTCAGGAGCACCTTCTCGACGCGGGGATCCTTCGCGACGCACTCGTTGAAGACGACGATCGCCCGGTCACTCTCGTCCTTGGGATGGAGGACCTTTCCGCTCCAGAGGACGTTGTCGGCGACGAGGAGGCCGCCGGAAGGCATCAGCGGCAGCACCGCCTCGTAGTAATGCGGGTAGTTCACCTTGTCGGCGTCGAGGAAGACGAAATCGATCGGCGGCGAGAGCGTCCGGATCGTCTCGAGCGCCGGGCCCATGCGGATCGTGATTTTCTTGCCGTGCGGGCTCCGCGCGAAGTAGCGCCGCGCGACGGCTTCGGCTTTCGGGTTGACGTCGCAGGTCGTCAGCGTGCCGTCTTCGGGCAGGCCGGAGGCGATCATGAGGCCCGAGTAGCCCGTGAACATCCCGATCTCGAGCGCGCGGCGCGCGCCGCTCATCCGCACGAGGAGCTTCAGGAACGTGCCCTCGACGCGCCCCACCTGCATCTGCGGATCCGCCATCGTGCGAAACGTCTCCTCGCGCAACTCGTCGAGGAGCGGATCGACCGGCTCGGCGTGCGCCTCGGCGTATTTCTCGATGTCTTCGGGGACGAAGCGGATCATCCGGCGGCGCCAGAACACGCGGCGTCAGTCGACCGAGCAGGCGCCCGGCCCGCGCGGATCGCCGCAGGAGCCGCAGCCCCCGGAAGGCGAGGACGTCTCGGAGCGGGAGCTGCCGCCTGCGGACGACGAGACGGCAAAGACCGAGAGCAGCTTGCGAAGGTCGCGGCTCTCGCAGGCCGGGCAGGCCGGACGGGAGTCGCCCGAGGTGAAGTGCTCGAAGGCCTTCCCGCAGGCCCGGCAGACGTACTCGAAGAGCGGCATCGGAGGAAGGATAGCGCGAACGGACTGAGGACTGAGGACTCGGGACTGAGGACTCTACTGGCTCAAGCCTCGATAGTCCTCAGTCCTCGGTCCTCGAGTCCTCAGTCGGGCACGCTCGCCAGCACCGCCCGCGGTTCCGGGAGCTCCGTTTCAGTCCATCCGCCGCCGAGCGCCTTGATCAGGCTCACGTTGGCGACGAGCTGGCGGGTCTTGAGATCCACGGCGGCGCGCTCGTTGTTGAGCGCGACCGCCTGCGCGACCACGACTTCGAGATAGCTCGTCACGCCGCCCTTGTAGCGGTTGTCGGCGAGAACCGCCGCCCGGTCCGCGGCGTCGAGGGCGCGCGCCTGTTCGTCCGACTCGCGCGAGAGAAGGCTCAGGGCCGCGAGCTGGTCCTCGACGTCCTGAAAGGCCTCGAGCACGCTCTCGCGGTAGGACGCGACGCTGGCGTCCCAGGCCGCGATCGCCTGCTCTTTTCCGGCGATGCGCGCGCCGCCGTCGAAGATCGTCTGGGCGAGGGCCACGCCGAGCGACCAGAAGAGGTTCGGAGCCGAGAACCATTTCGTCACGGAGTTGCCTTCCCATCCGCCCGTCGCGTTCAAGAGAAACTGCGGGAAGAAGGCCGCCTGCGCGACGCCGATTCCGGCGTTGGCCGACGCCACGCGCCGTTCGGCGGCGGCGATGTCGGGCCGGCGCTCGAGGAGGGTCGACGGCAGGTCGGGCGGCACGAGAACCGGTAGCGTCTCGTTGTCCGTCGGCGCGATCGAGAGAGCGGCCGGCGGCTGGCCCGTCAGGATCGCGATCGCGTGCTCGAGCTGCGCGCGCGAGAGCTCGATCTCGGTCAGCTGCACGCGCGTGGATTCGAGCTGGGTCTCGGCCTGCGCGACGTCCACACCGGAGGCGACGCCCTGCGCGTGGCGATCCACGGTGAGCTGGCGGGCCTTCTCGTAGGCGTCGACGTTCGTCCGCAGGATGCGGGCCTGCGCGTCGGCTCCCCGCAGCAGGAAGTAGTCCGCGGCGAGCTCGGCATGCAGCGAGAGCCGGGCGACTTCGAGATCGGCCGCGCTCGCCTGCGCCGCCTCGACGCGCGACTCGACGTTCCGGCGAATGCGGCCCCAGACGTCGAACTCGTAGGAGACGTCCCCCGCGAGCTGGTAGGTCGTGGCCGTGCCGGCCGGCGCCCCGGGCAGCGCCGAGTTGCGGGAGAGCGAATGGGATCGCGTCACGGAAGGCGAGACGGAAAGCGTGGGAAAGAATTCCGCCCGCGCCCCGCGGGCGACGGCGCGGGCGCCGCGAAATTGCGCGTCGGCGAGCGCGAGGTTCTGGTTCGAAACGGAGACCTTCTCCTCGAGCGCGTTCAGCTCCGGATCGCCGTAGACCTCCCACCAGGCCTCGCGGTTCGCCGCATCGGCGGGCTGTGCCGGCTTCCACTCGGACGCCGCGGCCGCGCCCGGAGTCGGCGCCGGGACCGGCTCCTTGTAGGCCGGCGGCACGGGGGCGTCCGGCCTCCGGTAGTTGGGGCCGACGGCGCAGGCCGCGGCGAGCAGCGACGCGGCGGCGCCGAGCAGGGCGCGAGCTCTCATGCCGCCGACCCCGCCGGGACCGGCCGCGGCGCGCGCCCGCGGCGCCGCGCCCACCGAAGGCGCAGCCGGTCGAGATACAGATAGACGACCGGTGTCGTGTACAGCGTCAACATCTGAGAGAACAAGAGACCTCCCACGATCGCGATGCCGAGCGGCCGGCGCAGCTCGGCGCCCGTGCCGAAGCCGATGGCGAGCGGGAGTCCCCCGAGCATCGCCGCCATCGTCGTCATCGTGATCGGCCGGAAACGCAGGACGCAGGCCTGGAAAATCGATTCCTCGGGCGTTTTCTTCTCGCGGCGCTCGGCCTCGATCGCGAAATCGATCATCAGGATCGCGTTCTTCTTCACGATGCCGATGAGAAGGATGATGCCGATGAGCGCGATCACGGACAGGTCGTTCCCCGTCACGAGCAGCGCAAGCAGCGCGCCCACGCCCGCCGACGGCAGCGTCGAGAGGATCGTGACGGGATGAATCAGGCTTTCGTACAGGATCCCGAGAACGATGTAGACGGCGATGAGCGCCGCCGCGATCAGGATCGGCTCGTTCGCGAGCGAGGCCTGGAAGGCCTGCGCCGTGCCCTGAAAGCTGCCGCGGATCGAGCCCGGCAGGCGCATCTCGGCTTCCGCGGCCTGGATCGCGTCGACCGCCGTGCCGAGGGCCACGCCCGGAGCCAGGTTGAAGGAGATGGTGACCGACGGGAACTGCCCCTGGTGATTGACGGCGAGCGGCGCCGTCGAGGGCTCGTAGCGCGAGAACGCCGACAGCGGCACGAGCTCGCCCGTGGAGCTGCGCACGTAGGTGTACTTCAGCCCGTCGGGGCTCTGCCAGAACTTCGGCTGGACCTCCATGACGACGTGGTACTGGTTGAGCGGCGTGTACATCGTCGAGACCTGCCGCTGCCCGAACGCGTCGTAGAGGGTGTTGTCGATCGTCGCCGGCGTGATGTTGAGCCGCGAGGCCGTCGAACGGTCGATGACGAGCGAGGTCTGCAGGCCCTTGTTCTGCTGATCGCTGTTGACGTCGGCGAGCTGGGGCAGCTTCTTCAGCCGCTCCGCCACGCGCGGCGCCCAGCGCAGCAGCTCCGCCGCATCGTCGCCCTGGAGCGTGTACTGATACTGCGCGGCGCTCGGGCGGCCGCCCGTGCGCACGTCCTGAACCGGCTGGAGAACGAGGGTCGCCCCCGGCACGTGGGCCGCCTTGCCGCGCAGGCGCGCGATGATCTGATCGACGTCGAGCTTGCGATTCTCCTTCGGTTTCAACGACACGAACATCCGGCCGTTGTTGGTCAGCCCGCCGCCGATGAAACCGTTGGCGCTCTCGACGTTGGGATCGTGCTGGACGATGTCCACGAAGTACGCGAGCTTCTTCTCCATGGCCTGAAACGACGTGTCCTGATCCGCCTGGATCGTCCCGGTGAGGCGGCCCGAGTCCTGCTGCGGGAAGAAGCCCTTGGGCACTTTCACGTAGAGATAGACGCTCGCCGCCATGGTCGCGAGCGTCACGGCGAGCATGAGCGGCTGGTGCCGCAGCACCCAGCGCAGCGACGCCTCGTACCCTCCGATCACGCGATCGAAGAGACTGCGGCGTTCGCGCCCCTCGCCTTGCCGTTCCGCGATCGGCTTGAGGAGCGCCGCGCACATCATGGGCGTCGTCGTGAGCGACATCGCGAGCGACACGCCGATCGCGATGGAGAGCGTCACCGCGAACTCGCGGAAGAGGCGTCCGACGAGGCCTCCCATCAGGAGGATCGGGAGGAAGACCGCGACGAGCGAGACGCTGATCGAGATGACGGTGAAGGAGATCTCGGAGACGCCGCGCAGGGCCGCCTCGAGCGGACGGAGGCCGGACTCGAGGTGCCGCGTGATGTTCTCCACGACGACGATGGCGTCGTCCACGACGAAGCCGGTCGCGATGGTCAGCGCCATGAGCGACAGGTTGTCGATGCTGTAGCCCAGCAGATACATCGCGCCGAGCGTCCCGATGAGCGACACGGGAACCGCGACGCTCGGGATGAGCGTCGAGCGGGCGCTCCGGAGGAACAGGAACACGACGAGGATGACGAGCACGATCGAGACGCCCATCGCGATCTGGACGTCGCGCACCGAGGCGCGGATCGTCCGCGTGGCGTCGATCGCGATTCCGAGGTGGATGGCGGGCGGCGTCTCGGCCTGGAGCTGCGGAAGGAGATCCCGCACGCGGTCCACCGTCTCGATGATGTTGGCCCCCGGCTGCCGGAAGATGACGAGGAGCACCGCAGGCTTGCCGTTGGACATGCCCATCGTCCGGATGTCCTCGACGGAGTCCGTCACGGTCGCGACGTCGCCGAGCCTCACCGCGGCGCCATTGGCATAGTGGACGATCAGGGGCACGTACTCCGAGGCGTGGAGAAGCTGGTCGGTGGTCGACAGGCTCCAGGTCCGGTCCGGTCCCGAGATGCTTCCTTTCGGCCGGTTCACATTGGCCGCGGCGAGCGTCGCGCGCACGTCCTCGAGCCCGAGCCCGTTGTTGTAGAGGGCCGTCGGGTTCACCTGGACGCGGACGGCCGGCAGGGCGCCGCCGCCGACGAAGACCTGGCCAACGCCGGGCACCTGGGCCAGCTTCTGCTGAATGATCGAAGAGGCGAAGTCGTACATCCGCGCCCGCTGGACGAGGTCCGAGGTCATCGAAAGGACCAGGATGGGCGCGTCGGCCGGGTTGACTTTCCGGTACCGCGGGTTGCTCGGGAGGTTGGCGGGGAGCTGGCCGCGCGCGGCGTTGATCGCTGCCTGCACGTCGCGGCCCGCCGCGTCGATGTTGCGGTCGAGTTCGAACTGGATCGTGATGTTCGTGTTTCCGAGCGAGCTCGTCGAGGTCATCTCCGTCACGCCGGCGATGCGCCCGAACTGCCGCTCGAGCGGCGTCGCGACCGAGGAGGCCATCGTGTCGGGCGACGCGCCGGGCAGGCTCGCCGAGACGTTGATCGTCGGAAAGTCCACCTGCGGAAGCGGAGAGACCGGCAGGAAGCGATAGGCGATGACGCCGCCGAGCGCGAGGCCGATCGTCAGGAGCGTCGTTGCGATCGGTCTCCGGATGAACGGCCCGGAGATGTTCACGAGCCGGCGCCCTCCACCGGCCGGAGCTCCCGGACCGGGCCGCGCCGCCGCGCGAGCTTCGCGCCGAGCCGGTCGAACCAGAGGTAGATGACCGGCGTCGTATAGAGCGTCAGGAGCTGGCTGAAGAGCAGGCCGCCGATGATCGCGATGCCGAGCGGCCGGCGCAGCTCGGCGCCGATGCCCGTGCCGAGCGCGAGCGGAATGCCGGCGAGGAGGGCCGCCATCGTCGTCATGAGGATCGGCCGCAGCCGCAGGAGCGCCGCCTGGTAGATCGCCTCGACCGGCGGCTTCTTCTCCTTGCGTTCGGCGTCGAGCGCGAAGTCGATCATCATGATCGCGTTCTTCTTGACGATGCCGATGAGCAGGATGATTCCGATCAACGCAATGACCGAAAAGTCCTCGCGACAGATCATGAGCGAGAGGAGCGCGCCCACGCCCGCCGACGGCAGCGTCGAGAGGATCGTGATGGGGTGGATGTAGCTCTCGTAGAGAACGCCGAGCACGATGTAGACGACGACGATCGCGGCGAGGATGAGGAGAGGCGCGTTGACGAGCGAGGCGCGGAAGGCGGCCGCCGTGCCCTGGAAGCTCGCCTGGATGCTCGCGGGCAGGCCGAGGTCCTCCTTCGCCTTCTCGATCGCGCGGACCGCTTCGCCGAGCGAGGCCCGCGGCGCGAGGTTGAACGACACCGTCACGACGGGGAACTGTCCCTGGTGGGCGATGGTGAGCGGCGCGTTTCCCGTGCGGAGGTCCGTGAACGTCCCGAGCGGGACGGGGCCTCCCGCGGAGGCGATGTAGACGTTGCGCAGGTCCTGCGGGCTGGCCTGGAATCCGGGCTGCGACTCGAGCACCACGCGGTACTGGTTCAGCTGCGTGAACATCGTCGAGATCTGGCGCTGTCCGAAGTTGTCGTAGAGCGCGTCGTCCAGCATCTGGGGCGTGATGCCCAGGCGCGAGGCGGTCGTGCGGTCCAGGATCAGGTGGGCCTCGAGCCCCGCGTTCTGCTGGTCGCTCGCGACGTCCCGCAGCTCGGGCAGGGTCTGAAGCCTCGCCACGAACTTCGGCACCCACGTGTCGAGCTCCTTCGCGTCCGGGTCCTCGAGGCTGTACTGGAACTGCGTCCGGCTGACGCGGTCCTCGACCGTCAGGTCCTGCACCGGCTGGAGGAAGAGCGTGACGCCCTGGACCTGCGCGAGATTCGGCTGCAGGCGCCGGATCACGTCGCTCGCGTTGATCTTGCGCTCCGCGAGCGGCTTCAGGTTGATCTGAATGCGGCCGCTGTTGACGGTCGTGTTGGTCCCGTCGATGCCGATGAAAGAGGAGAGGCTCGCCACCGCGGGGTCCTTCAGGATCACGCGCGCGAGCGCCTGCTGCTTTTCGGCCATCGCGGGGAACGAGATGCTCTGCGAGGCTTCCGACACGCCGAGCAGCACCCCCGTGTCCTGCACCGGGAAGAAGCCCTTCGGAATCGTCACGTAAAGGACGATCGTCAGCACGAGCGTTCCGACCGCGACCGCGAGCGTCGCCGGCTGATGGCGCAGCACCCACGTGAGCGTCTTTCCGTAGAACGCCACGATCTTGTCGAAAGCGCGCTCGGAGGCCTTGTCGAAGCGCCCCTGCTCGCCGGCCTTCTTGTGGCGGAGCAGCCGCGCGCACATCATCGGCGTCAGCGTCAGCGAGACGACCGCCGAGATGAGGATCGTCACCGCGAGCGTGATCGCGAACTCGCGGAAGAGCCGCCCCACGACGTCGCCCATGAAGAGAAGCGGGATGAGCACCGCGATGAGCGACACCGTCAGCGACAGGATCGTGAAGCCGATCTGCTCGGAGCCCTTCAGGGCCGCCTGCATCGGCGTGTCGCCTTCCTCGAGGTAGCGCGAGATGTTCTCGATCATGACGATCGCGTCGTCCACGACGAAGCCCGTCGAGATCGTGAGCGCCATGAGCGTCAGGTTGTTCAGGCTGTAGCCGAGCAGATACATGACGCCGAAGGTTCCGACGAGCGAGAGCGGCACCGCGACGCTCGGGATCACCGTGGCCGCGAGCGTGCGCAGGAAGAGGAAGATGACGAGCACGACGAGCGCGATCGTGAGCATCAGCTCGAACTCGACGTCCCCGACGGAGGCGCGGATCGTCGTCGTGCGGTCCGTCAGGATGCGGACGTCGATCGCGGAGGGGAGCGACGCCTGCAGCTGCGGGAGAAGGCGCTTGATGCGATCGACGACTGCGATGATGTTGGCGCCCGGCTGGCGCTGGATGTTCACGAGAACGGCCGGCGTCGTGTCCATCCACGCGGCCTGCTTCGCGTTCTCGGCGGCGTCGATGACGCGGGCGACGTCCGAGAGATGGACGGGCGCGCCGTTCTTGTACGCGATGATGAGCGGCTTGTAGTCCGCGCTCGTCAGGAGCTGGTCGTTGGCGCCGATCGAATAGGACTGCTGCGGGCCGTCGAAGGCGCCCTTGGCCTGGTTGACGTTGGAGCTCGCGATGGCGGTGCGCACGTCTTCCATGCCGAGGCCGTAGGACGAGAGCGCCGTCGGGTTGACCTGGACGCGCACCGCGGGCTTCTGCCCGCCGCCGATCGAGACCAGCCCGACGCCGGGAAGCTGCGAGATCTTCTGCGCGAAGCGCGTGTCGGCGAAGTCTTCCACCTTGGAGAGCGGCAGGCTCGTCGAGGTGAGGGCGAGGGTCAGGATCGGCGCGTCGGCCGGATTCGTCTTGCTGTAGATGGGCGGGTTCGGCAGGTCTCGCGGCAGGAACGTGCCGGCGGCGTTGATGGCCGCCTGGACCTCCTGCTCGGCGACGTCGATGTTGAGATCCAGGACGAACTGCAGTGTGACGAGCGAGCTGCCGTCGGAGCTCTGCGACGTCATCTGGTTCAGGCCCGGCAGCTGGCCGAACTGCCGCTCGAGTGGCGCGGTCACGGCGGACGCCATGACGTCCGGGCTCGCGCCCGGATAGAACGTCGCGATCTGGATCGTCGGGTAATCGACCTGCGGCAGCGCGGAAACGGGCAGCTCGCGGAAGGCGATCGCGCCCGCGATCAGGATCCCCGCCATGAGGAGCGAGGTCGCGACCGGGCGGAGGATGAACGGACGGGACGGGCTCAAGGGGTGGGCTCGCCTCCGGACGCGGCGCCGGCCGCGGCTTCGGCGCGTTTCGTCGGGTGCGCGTTTGCGGCGCCGGCGCGGCTCACCGAGACCTTGCTGCCCGGCTGCAGCTTGTCGACGCCGTCCACCACGACGGAATCTCCCGCGGCGATCTTGCCGCTGACCGCCGCGTCGTCGCCCTCGGTGTGGAGCACGTTGATCTCGCGCATCGCGACCTTGTCGTCGGCGCCGACGACGTACACGAACGTGGACTGCGGACTGCGCTGCACGGCCGCCGCCGGAACGATCAGCGTGTGCTTCAGGGTGTCCACGAGGATGCGCGCATTGACGAACTGATTCGGGAAGAGGGAGGTGTCCGCGTTGGCGAACTTCGCCTTCAGGCGGACCGTCCCGGTCGTCGGGTCGATCTGGTTGTCCACGGCGAGGAGCGAGCCCGTGGCGAGCTTCTTCTTCAGGTCGCGGTCGTACGCCTCGACGGTGAGCGTGTGTCCCGCCGAGAGCGGCGCCATCACCTGCGGCAGCCGGTCTCCGGGGATCGTGAAGATGACCGTGATCGGCTGGAGCTGTGTGATGACCAGGAGGCCGTTCGGGTCCGTCGCGTGAATGATGTTGCCGGGATCTACGAGCCGCAGGCCGACCCGTCCGGACACCGGCGCGGTGATGCGGCTGTAGGTGAGGTTGAGCCTCGCCGAGTCGATGGCCGCCTGGTCGCTGACGACGGTGGCTTCGAGCTGCTTGACGAGCGCGACCTGCGTGTCGAGCTGCTGCTTTGGGATCGAGTCCTGCTGGACGAGGACCTCGTACCTCGCCTGATCGACCTTCGCGTTCTGGAGCGTCGCCTGGTCCTTGGCCATCTGGCCCTGAGCCTGCTCGAGCTGGACCTCGAACGGCCGGGGGTCGATGACGGCGACGAGGTCGCCCTCCTTCACGGTCTGACCCTCCTGGAAGGCGACGCGAACGAGCTGGCCGTCCACGCGGCTGCGGACCGTCACGGTGGCGAGCGGGACGACGGTCCCGAGGCCGGTCAGGTAGACGCCGACGTCGCCGGTCCGGGCCGCCGCGACCAACACGGGCACAGCGCGGCCGGCGGCGCTTCCTCCCTTGCCGGGAGCGGCGGCGCGGGCTTCCTTGGACCCGCTCCGGCTCCGGAGCACGACGATGGCGAGCACGATCAGGATGGCGGCGCCGATCCAGGCGAGCCGGCGTTTCCGGCCGTGAGGCTCCGCTTCGGCCCGGCCCGGCACGTCGCCGCTCTCGCTCTCGGGGGTGGCCGTGGTTCTCTCTCGGTTGATCATTCGATCCTTCTTACGCCAATGCGGCCGGGTCGGGTTTCGTTCCCGGCCGATGGCGCGGCCTCGGACCGGGCATTTGGGGGATGCGAAGGACGAGCCAAGGCCTCGTCGGCCCAGTGAGGGAAACGCCCCCCGGCGGCCCTAAATTACGGCTAAAAGGCGCCAGGCAAACCCTTGCCCGGAAGGCCTCTGGGATAGCATGCCTGGCCGAATCGAAAGAGGGGAAGGAGAGTCTCGATGCGTTCCACCAGGATGATCCGGTCCGCCACCCTGGGCCTGTTGCTGCTCGCGGCGGCTTCGCTGCGCGCCGAAGACAAGCCCCTGCTGCAATTGAGGGCCTTCGCCGCCAGCCTCGGCAGCGGCCGTTCGTCGGCCATCAGCATCGTGATCAATCGATGGTCCACCGACGAGGAGCGGGAGAGCCTGCTGACCACGCTCCAGGAGTTCGGGCAGGACAAGCTGCTCGACGCCCTGATGAAGATCCGCCCGACCGTCGGCTACATGCGCGCGCCCAACTCGCTCGGCTACGACCTCTACTACGCGCGCGACAACCAGAATCCGGATGGCAGCCGCCGCATCGTCGCGGCGACGAATCGCCGCGTGGCGTTCCGCGAGGCTTCGAGCAACACGCGCTCGATGCAGTATCAGTTCACGCTGATCGAGATCCATCTGCCCGTGAGCGGCAAGGGCGAGGGGAAGATGGTGCCCGCCGCGAAGATCAGCTGGGACAAGGACAAGAAGAAGCTCGAGATCGAGAACTACCAGGCGCTGCCCGTCGATCTGATGAGCGTCACGGTCGAGAAGCCCTAGGCGATCCCTACCGAGTCGAAGCGGAGCCCGGTTCTCTCGAGAAAGGAGAAATCGATGCCCCTGCGTCCGGGGATCCTCGTCCTTTCGGCGCTTCTGGCGGGAGCGCCGCTCGAAGCCCAGCTCGCTCTTTCCGACGCCGCTGCCGAGCCGCGGGACTACGGCACGGGAAACGGCAACATCCTCCAGATTCCGGCTCCGGCGTTTCAGCCGACGCTCACCGGCAACTTCACGTACGACTCCGAGTTCTATTTCTACCCGGGCTCCGGCGGCGCCGTCTTCGCCGTGGCCCCCGTGCAGCTCCCGAGCGGCTCGAAGATCACCCAGATCGGGATCTATTACGACGACACCGACGCGGTCAACGACGTCAGCGCGACGCTGTACAGCCTTTCGGGCTACAACGACTCGGCGACGCACGCCTCCGTCGGAACGGTGAGCTCGTCGGGCAGCGGAGGAAAGGGCTATGCAGCGTCGTCGCCGTTCTCCTACACCGTCAACAACAACGTCCGATACGGCTCCGGCGCGCAGCTTCTGATCATCCTCTATGCGGGCTCCGCCACGACGAAGTTCCGGGCGGCGGACATCGTCTGGACGCGGCAGATCTCGCCGCCGCCCGCGACGGCGACGTTCGGGGACGTGCCGACCAACCACCCCTTCTTCACGACGATCGAGGCGTTCGCGAAGGCCGGGATCACGGGCGGCTGCGGCAACGGCAACTTCTGTCCGAGCGGCACCGTGACGCGACAGGAGGTCGCGAAGTTCTTCGTCCGCGCGCTCGGTCTCTACTGGCCGGACCAGATCCCCTAGGAAAACCAAACCGGGGCGAGCCGCGCGCTCGCCCCGGTCATTAAATCAACGACCTACTGCCAGTAGAGCCCGAGGGCGCTCGAGAGGAATTTCGCCAGCTCGCCCCGCGTCACGGCCTGGTTCGGGCAGAAGTTGCCTCCTCCGCAGCCGCCCGAGATTCCCGAGGCGGCGAGCGCCTCGATCGCCCGGAAGAACGGATGGTTCTTCGGCACGTCGGAGAACGTCGGCGTGCTCGGCGCCGGGCTCATCTGCAGCCGATAGAAGACCGCCACACTCGCCAGGCGAAGCGTGTTGGCGTCCGCCCCGAAGCCGACGTCGACCTCGTAGATGTTGTTGTTGTTGTCTATGACGAGGTGGTCCGAAGTGTAGTCCTCGTATACGGTCGTCGTGCCCGGGGCGTTTGACGTGTAGGGGCCGCCGTAGTTCAGCCCCCCGGCGTCGAGCTTGCTGCCGATGATGAGCAGCGCGCTGAGATCGCCGTTGAGGTTCAGGTCCACCCCGTTGAGCTCCATTCCGAGAATGACGGCTCCCGTCGGGAGGAGGAGCGGAAAGGCGTAGTCGCCGTAGCCGTCGAGCTGAAAGCGCCCCATGCCGTAGTACGACCACTTGGTGTTGCCGTCTTCGTACGTCGGCATGAAGGCCGAGGCCGGCAGGCGGAGCACCTGCGTGTAGGCCGTGCCCCAGGAGGCCGGGCGTTCCCGCAGGGGCTGTCGAGACTCGAAGCCGGGAGCCGTCGGAAGCCGCGGTGGCCGCACGCCGGCCTGGGCGGCGGCACCGGCCGCGACGAGAAGGAGTGCGACGGTCGCGAAGGACAGGGTTCTTCGTAGGTGCATTCAGGTCTCCTCGTTGTTGCTCGATGAGTCTCTCATGCGGTGTCCCGGCCGATGGCGCGAGCTTCAGGAATCCTTCGGGACGGGGTGGCTTTACAGAAGGCTCGCCCCGGTCATGGGCGCCCGGGGTGTGACTCCAAGAAGAGCGGCGATCGTCGGAACGACGTCGAACGCGGAGCGCACGCCGCGATCTCCCGGTGCGATTCCCGGCGCCGCGACGTACGCCAAGCCGTGCGGCCCGGTGTGTCCGCCGGTTCGCCGCAGCGGGACTGGACCGACGAGGCCGAGGCGCGGGTGCTCGATCGCCGCCGCCACGCCGCGCCAGATGACGAGCAGGTCCGCTTCGGATCCGGTCAGGGCGAGCGGGTCGCGCGTCGCGGCGCGCTCGATCGTCTCGACCGACGGCTCGCCCGTCCTCGGGTTGCGGCATTCGCGCAGCAGCGTCTCGAGCTCCCGGCAAGTCTCCTCGTATCGCGAGGGCTCGACCATGCCGTGCCGTTCGCGCCCGCGCAGGTTGATGCGGATCCGGCCATCGTAGAAGGACGGCAGCGCGAAAGCCGGCATGCCCGGCCAGTGCGGCTGATAGCGCGCGGCGGGCTGCCAGGCGAGCGCCTGCATCGGCGGCCGGAGCGGGCTCGCGCCGGAGAGCGCGGCCCGCGCGCCGCGCAGCGCGCGGCGAAACGGCTCGGGCAGACGCCGCGCCATCGTGCGGAGCGTGCTCCGCGCCGTGCGTCCGTTGTCGCCGTTCGGGAGCGGCACCCACGAGAAGCTCGCCTCCGACCAGTCCTGGTCTTCCTCGAGATCGGGCAGGACGCCGGGAGACGCGGCCCACTCCGGCGGCACGGTCAGGAGCGTCCGGCCGAACGCCTGCCGGTACAGGAGCTCCGAGAGAAGCACCATGGACGGGACGTCGGAGTGGTTCGGTCCCATCCCTCCCATCGTGAACGCGACGACCGCGGCGTCGGGAGCGGCGGAGGCGAGGTCCGCGACGAATCGGTCGACCCCGCGGTGGATGTCGGCGAGGGCCCGGCCCGATGGTTCTCCGGAGGCGTGGCGGTGGAGCGGGTGATCGGGATCGACGCCGTGCCAGAGGCCCTCCATCGCGCCGTGCGCCTCGCCCTGGATGGCGAGGAAAAGATCCCAGTCGGGGAGCCCTTCGGTCGCGAGCCATCGCGCCGCGCGCGTGCGCACGTCCAGGCCGCGAGTCAGAGCTTCTCCCATTTCCTGCGCGCGGGCCGCCGACGGCCAGGGGAGCCCGTAGGTCCACGGGGCCGCCGGATACGGCCCGAAGCGCCGCGCGATCTCCGCGCCGAGCTCGTGCGGGCGTGTCTCCGAGACGGTTCCGGGATCGTGCGCGCCCCAGCCCACGATGCCCCGTGTCCGCAGCGCGCGGCGCAGATCGACGTAGGGCGCATCGAAGACGACGACGCGCGCGTCGATGCTCTCCCACCAGGGCGTGAAGCGGGCGCCCTCCTGCCACGCCGTGTACGTCGCGGGATCGAACTCCACGGCCGCCCAGCGGCGTCCGTCCTCCGGCGAAAGCCCCGACGCGACGTGTTCCCAGGCGAGCCCCGTGCGCTGAGCGGGCCCGTGGTCGAGGCGGAAGCGCGCCGAGCGGCCGGCCAGCGCGGAGAGCGCCGGCATCTTCCCCGACGCCATCAGGCGCTCGACGAACGTCACTTCCAGTCCGTCGAGCCCGATCGCGAGCACGCGCGGACGCGTCATACGTGGTCAGTGTACGATCGATCATGCAGGTCAGCGTCGTCGTCGCGACCTACAACCGCGCCCGCCTCCTCGGTGCCACCCTCGAAGCGCTCGCCGCTCAGCGCGTTCCGGCGGGTCTCGATTGGGAGATCGTCGTCGTGGACAACGCCTCGCGCGACGGCACGGCGGAACTCATCCGATGGTTCGCGAAGGGCGCGCCCGTTCCCGTTCGCGCCGCATTCGAGAGCCGTCAGGGCGTGTCCCACGCCCGGAACCGAGGGATCGCCGAATCGCGCGGCGCCATCCTCGCCTTCACCGACGACGACGTGCTTCCCGCCGAGGACTGGGTCGCGCAGATCCCCGCGGCGATGGACCGCTGGAAGGCGCAGGGCGTCGGCGGCCGAATTCTTCCGCGGTGGGAGACGCGGCCGCCGCCCTGGCTCGCCGGGAGCAAGCGCCTGCGCGAGTCGTTGGCGCTCATGGAGTCGGAGGAGAGCCGGCTCCTCTCGCTGCCGCGCCGGCTTCCAACGATCTGGGGACCCAACATGGCCTTTCGCCGCGAGGTCTTCGAGAGGACCGGGGGCTTCGACCCGCATCTCGGGCTCGTGGGAAAGAGGCTCTTCCGCGGCGAAGAGGTGGACCTCGTCGAGCGAGCGCTCGGGCTCGGGCTGCCGCTCGCCTATGACGCGGCGCTCGTGGTCTTCCACCGCATCGGCGCCGACCGAATGCGGCGCGGCTATTTTCGACGGCTGTTCTACGACAACGGCGAGAGCCGAGGCCGTGTCCTCGGCGCGCCGCTCACCCAGTGCCGCATCGCCGTCACGCGTCTCGCGAAATGGATCGGCCTAAGGCTTCTCGGGCGGCCGCGCGCCTTCGACGCCGAGCTCGCGTGGCTTGAGTCCCTGGGGACGCTCGCGGGTTACGGCAGGGCGCGGCTCGGCGCGGGCCGCACCCGACGCTCGGATATCGCCGAGGCGTAGAGGTCGGCGGTGAGGGACGCGACGCGGTCCCAGGAATACGTCGTGTCGGCCTCGCGGGCGCTGTTTCGCCCCATCGCTTCCGCGGCCGCGGGATCCTGGAGCACGCGGAGGATCGCGGCAGCCAGACCGTCGGCGTCGCGGGCGGGGACGACGAAGCCGGTGAATCCGTCGGCGACGGTCTCGGAGAGGCCGCCCGTGTCCGTGACCACGGCGGGCCGTCCCGCGGCGAATGCGGCGAGCAGCACGCCGCTCTGCGACGTCTGCGTGTAGGGCAGCACGACGACGTCCGCCGCCGAGAGATACGCTCCCACCGACTCGAGCGGCACGTACCCCGACACCCGGCGGACGTTCGGCTGCCGCGCGACGTCCGCGATCAGCCGCGAATAGTCGGCATATCCGGCGTCGTCTCCGCGGAAGAGCTCGCCAACGATCGCGAGCATCGCTTCGGGGAGCGTCTCCTGGACCCGGGCGAAGGCCTCCGCCAGGTACTCGAGCCCTTTGTAGCGCCGGATGAGGCCGAAGAAGAGGATCGTCGGGCGCGACGGCGGGAACCCCACGCGCGCGCGGGCGTCCTCGCGCGAGATGCGGCCGTTCGGAAAGAAGAGGTCGTAGGCGCCGTGCGGGACGACCGCGATCTTTCGAGGGTCGACGGCGAAGAGCCGCACGAGCTCGTCGCGGGTCCGCCCGGCGTGGACGACGATGCGCGTGACCGAGCCGTAGAGCTCACCGAGCTCCCGGAGCTGTTCGGCGGAGGGCTGTTCGTGGGGCACCGCCTCGTGGGCCGTGCACAGCACGGGAAGACCCAGGGCGCGAAACAGCCGAACCAGCCGCCGGCCCGTTCCCAGGCCGACCGAGTGCACGTGAACGACGTCGAATCGCCGGATCGCGATCTCGGCGGCCAGGAACGCCTGGAGGAGGCGCCACCTCGGGCCGCCGAGCCACGCGGAGAGTCGCGCGCTCCACCGCCTCGGTTCCTCCTCCGTGTCTTCCGTGTCTTCGCGCCGCCGGGGCGCGACCGGCCGCTCGAGCGCCAGGAGGAGACGCTTCATGGCGCTGCGTCTGCCGAGATAGCGCACGCGGAAGCTGCGGGGAAGGGCCGCGAGCTCCCAGGACTCCGGAGTCACGACCGTCACGTCGCACCCCCGGCGCGAAAGCGCTTCGGCGAGCTGGTAGGTGTAGTGACAGATCCCCCCGCGGCCGAAGGGCTCGTAGAGCGCGACACGAAGACCTTTTTTCGCGCGCGCCGATGGCTCGAGATCCCGGTGAGAGGTCGACAAATGGATCGGTTCTCCGACACTCCGGAGAGCCTCCGAAGTTTCCGGAAGTCTAACCGGAGCGCGGCCGCGTTTGGTGAAGAGATGCTCGCCCGGCGGATGCGACAATTCGAGGCCTCGGGGCGTAGCGCAGCGGTAGCCTACCGTCGCCTTCGCTTGCCCGGGAATCTGGCATTCGCCACCGGCTCGCGGCTCGCCCAAAGGGGCTCGACCGCTCGCCTGATTCCCTCGCTGCGCTCCGGCTCCCGCAACGCGAGTCGGTTTGCTCGTTCGCTCGCAAACCTTGGTCGCGTCGCGAGCGATCTGTGCCACGGTTCCGATGCGATAATTCGAGGCCTCGGGGCGTAGCGCAGCGGTAGGGTACCGTCGCCTTCGCTTGCCCGGGAATCTGGCATTCGCCACCGGCTCGCGGCTCGCCCAAAGGGGCTCGACCGCTCGCCTGATTCCCTCGCTGCGCTCCGGCTCCCGCAACGCGAGTCGGTTTGCTCGCTGGCTCGCAAACCTTGGTCGCGTTGCGAGCGACCGTGCCACGGTGTCCGATGCGATAATTCGAGGCCTCGGGGCGTAGCGCAGCGGTAGCGTACCTGCTTTGGGAGCAGGTGGTCGCCAGTTCGATCCTGGCCGCCCCGACCAATATTTCCAATCGATTACAGGTCCCGGACGATTCGGGAACTCTCTGGCGGTTACGAAAAGAGTTACGAAATTGGCGTCCATGAACGGACCCGCGCTTGCTTAGCGCACTTCCAGGGCGAGTTCCAGAGGTGGAACTGTTACCTTCGACCCTTTCGTCTTCCGCACACCCTCCAGCCGAGTTCAGGCTATTCGGCAGGCCGGAAGCTCATGCAGGAGAAAGGACTCATGCGCGGGGAAAATGATGCCCGTGAATCATGACCGAAAGGGCTATTCGGGTTCATCGTAGAGGCTCGACGAAAGGAGTCAGTACCATGAAATTCGCACGTAACGTTCACTTCCAGATCAAGGGTGGCAAAGAGACGGAATTCAACAACCTCTTCGAAAAGGAAGTTCTTCCGATCCTGCGCAAGCAGAATGGTTTCCTGGAGGAGATGACGCTCGTCGGTATCAAAGGCGCGGACTGCATCAGCCTCTGGGATAACCGCAAGAACGCCGAGACCTACGGTACGGCCACGTATCCGCAGATCGTCCAGAAGCTCTCACCGTTCATCGACGGAACCCCCAAGGTGGAGACCTACGAGAACGCGACCAGCTACGCTCGCGCGTAAGCGCGCTTCAGGTGGCGCGCAAGAGCGTCTGATTCACCGAGGCCCCGAAAGGGGCCTCTTTTTTGTCTGCGAAAGCAACCGGCTACGCCGATTGCGGGAGCGATCTGGGGACCGACGCGCACCCGGGTGATTATTCGAGCCGCTTCCTGGCCCCCGCGAGCAGACGTTCCACCGAGATGATCGCGCGGTCGTGAACGGCCACTGCCGATCGGGCCGCCGGGATCGAAGGCCTCGACGTCGAAGCGATAGAACCTGCCTTCCATCCCGCGGAAGACGGCGCGCGCGGTGACCTTCACGCCGGCGGGCGTCGCCGCGGTGTGTCGGGCGTCGATCGAGACGCCGACGGAAAGCTCGCCGGGCTCGAGCCGCGGCACGAGCACACGCGCGGCGGCGAGCTCCATGAGGGCGACCATGCGCGCGGTGGCGAAGACCGGCGGAAAGGAGTTCGTGTGGCCTTCGGAGAGGGCGCTCGCGAGATCGGCGTCCTTCAAGATCCAGCTCGCCTCGGCGGCCGTGCCCGGAGCGATCTCTTTTCGCGGCATGAGACCTCCTGGAGTGAAACGGCGATAGGCTATCGCGGCAAGTCAGAGGAGAGGACGGACGCGATCATGCACCGGGAGTACCACGCTTGGGACTCGCCGATCCTCGGCCGCCGCATGGAGCTGCTCTGGTTCGGCCATGCGGGATACCCGACGATCTGGTTCCCGACGTCGCAGGGGCGCTTCTATCAGAACGAGGACTTCGGCCTCGTCGGCGCCGTCGCGGATCACGTCGAAGCGGGTCGCCTGCAGATCTGCTGCGTGGACAGCGTGGACGCGGAGAGCTTCTACGCGAAGGACCGGCCGCCCGCCGAGCGCATCCGCAGGCACGATCAATACGATCGCTACGTCTACACGGAGGTCGTTCCGTACGTGCGAACCAAGGCCGGCTGGCCGGGGCGCGATCGGCACGCTCGGCTGCTCCTTCGGCGCGTACCACGCGGCCAACTTCGGATTCCGGCATCCGGAGGTGTGCGACAAGGTCGTGGGCTTCTCCGGCAAGTACGACATCCACGCCTTCCTCGACGGCTACTGGGACGACCTCTGCTACTTCCACTGCCCGACGGCCTACGTTCCGAACATGGACCCGACGTGGGTCGTGCGCCTCTCGACGATGGACATCTGTATCGTGACCGGCGAGACGGACAACATCCTCTCGGGCACGACGGACATGCTCCGCATCCTGAGCGAGAGGGGGATTCGTAATCGCGGCAGCGTCTGGCCGGCGCCGTACGGGCACGACTGGCCGTGGTGGAAGGAGCAGATCCGGCGGTATCTCGTCTAGAGACGCCGCGTCACCGAGGCCACACACACCCCGACGAGCCCACCCACGTCCGGTCCTTGTTGTAGTTGACGCCCATCATCTTGCCCTGCGAGAGGCGCGCGAGCGTCGTCACGGGGAACGGCTGGCCGTTCCTCCAGACGAACATGACCCGCACCTCGACCTTGGAGAAGTTGCCGTCGGTCGTCTCGATCGCCGGCGCGTAGTCGACCTTTCGCATCAGGAGCGTGTGGGCGCGCGCGTCCTCCGGGACCGCCGCGAGGTCCGCCGCCGTGACCTCGACCTTCACGCCCGAGCCCGCGAAGGAGAAAAGCGGCTTGAGAACCCAGTTCTCGAGATCGCGCGGCGCGGCTTTCAGATCCGACAGGAAGATCGCCTCGGGCACCGCCGGATGGCGCAGCTCCGGCAGGCAGTGTTTCGACCACCGGAAGTACCAATTGGGATGTCCCGCCCAGGTCACGTCGAGCGGCTCGGTCAGATCGAAGGGGAGCTTCGCGCCGCTCGCTTCGAGCTCGTCGAAGATCAGCCGGTTGTAGATCCGGAGGATCCGCGTCGGCCGCCCCTCGCAGTCGCACCAGAGCTGTTCGCCGCGTTTCTCGATCTGCGCCGGATCGACCGCGCGCACGCCCCAGAACTGCATCGTGAACGCGAAGTCGATGGCCGTCTTCTGCCTCGGCGGATCGAGGTCGAGCAACACGACGTTCTCGGACGGAAAGCCGCCGAGGATCGCCTCGCCCACCGCCTTCCAGTAGCCGATCGTGTCGAGCCCGGAGAGGTACCATCCGAGCCGCTCGCCCTCGGGCGACAGGCGCGCGAGCTCCTCGCACTGCGCGACCTGGAAGGCGTAGAGCGTGGGGAACGCCTGGAGCTCGATGAGCTTCGGCGCGAGGCGGCCGGCCGAATCCCGCGTCACCGCGAAATCCGTGACGGCGAACGTCGGCCGCTCCGGACAGCCGGGCACGTCGAAGCGCGCCGGCACCGCCGCTTTCGAGCGCTCGAGCGCCTCCGGCGTCGAGAGCTGGCGGAAGATCTCGAGCGACGCCGCGACCATCTCGTCGCGCAGCTCCGGCGGCAGGAAGACCGGCGACTCGGCCAGCCGGAACGGGATCGCCATACGGCCGCGCGATTCGAGCCGCCGGCGGTAGTCCTGATACTTCGCGTCGGTGAACGCGGCGTTGTAGGCGCGGCGCAGGGTCGGGATCACGGGCGCTCGTCCAGTCCATCGGCGACGTAGAGGTCCGACGATTCCATCCGGACGTACGTGTACGCGTAACCGCTCTGATCCCGCGTGAACCGGACCTCGTCGATCCCGACGACACCGGACCGGTCGTCCGGCTGGATCTCCTTCCAGAGCGTCCGGGCGCCGGTGCTCACGTCGATACGGAAGAGCTTCGCCGGCACCTCGGCGATGGTCTGCGTCTGGACGAAGCGGCGGTCCGGGCTGAAGATCGTGATGTATTCGCCCGGAGCGAGGCGGGCCCCCGGAATCTCGCGCCACGGTCCGGACGGCGGCGGTCCGATCAGGAGCCGGCGGTCGGTCGTCGAGTACGCGATGAGGGACCCGTCCTCGGTGATCGCGCCGTGCGCGTCCCAGTTGATGCCCGGCAGGTCCAGCCTCTGCGGCGGCGCATGCCCTTCGATGTCGACGCGGTAGGCTTGCTCGGAGCCCTTCCCGGGCGGCGAGCTGATTACAGCGACGTCCCGTCCGTTCGGAAGAATGAAGGCGAGAACCGGATTGAGCCCAGGGGTCGGAATCGACTTCGCCGGTCCAGCGCCTGTTGGCAGAAGGACCACTCCGGTGGGCGAGGTCGGCGCGAGCGTCAGCACCCACTTTCCGTCGGACGAGAGGTCCGTCGCAATTCCGTCTCCCAGGCGAATCGCAGGACCGCCGTCCGTGGACCGGATGAAGACGCCGCCTTTCGGCCCCCCACCTTCGCCGATCTCGTTGAAGACGATCATGCGCCCGTCGGGCGAGATCTTCTCCAGCTCGGTCTTGTCCAGCCAGCCGAGCTCGATCTGCCGGGTTCCGCCCGGCGGCACCCAGATCACGCCGCGTCTCACGTTGTAACGCTCGAGGAGGAGCCGTCCATCGGGCGCGACGTCGTGCAGGTTGAAGCCCGGAGGCGCCTGCCAGAGGAGGCGCTCCCGGCCCGAAGGGGAGACGCTGCGGAGCCCCAGGTCGCCGTTCCCGCGGCCGCCGAGGAAGAGAAGATTCCCGGTGCGCTTCGACCAGGCGAGATGGCCGAACGACGTCAGGCCGGCCGCCGCCGCCGTCTTCTTTCCCTGCCGGTCCATCGTCCAGATCGTCAGACCGGGCCCGGAGCTAAACTCGGCGAACGCGAGGCGAGCGCCGTCCGGAGAGATCGCGAGATCCCAGGAGAGAAGGAACGACTCGAAGACGACGTGCCCGATCGGCCATTCGATCCGGCCGTCTCCGTCCGGCGTGAGCCGAATGACGGCGAGATCGCTTCCGTCGGGCGTCCAGGAGGCGGAGAGGACGTTTTCGGCGATATCGCGGGGCGCGCCGCCACCGAGCGGCACGCGCGCGAGCGTCGCGACGGTTTCCGGAGCCTGATAGCTCCCTTGGCTCAGCTTGACGGCAAGCTCGCCTTGCGAGGAAACAGACGCGACATCTGCGTGCTCGATTCCGAGCGGCCGCGACTCGATGGAGTCCGTACGGACCGAGAACAGCTCGGCGGGCCTACCCTCCCAGGCGGCGCTGTAGACGACGGTCTGGCCGTCGGGCGCGAAGCGCGCCGAGAGCAGGTTGCCGCGGCGGAACGTGAGGCGCCGGAACGTGACCGGCCGCGCCACGTGCCCGGACACCACGCGCTCGCCCGTGAGAAACGCGAGCGCCAGGGCGGCGGCCGCCGCGGCCGCGATGGCCAGGCGTCGAGGCCACATCGACGCCTTCGGGAGCACGCGTACAACGCCGCTCTCCGGCGTCGCGCTCGAGAGCGACGAGAGGCCAAATGCCAGGTCCCGGGCCGACTGGAACCTCTCCTCGGGTTTCTTCTCGAGACAGTGCGAGACGATCCGCTCGAGCCCCGCCGGAATCGGCCGGTCCGGCCGCGAGAGCTCCGGCGGGTCGTCCTTCAGGATCGCGTTCATCGTCTCGATCGCCGTGTCGCCCGTGAACGCGCGTCGGCCGGAGAGCGCCTCGTAGAGCACGGCGCCAAGAGAAAAAATATCCGAGCTTTGATCGGCCGGATGGCCGCGAAGCTGCTCGGGCGCCATGTAGCCGACGGTGCCGAGCACGGCGCCCGGCTGCGAGATCTGCGCGGCCGTCGGCGAATGCGTGTCGCCCGCGGCAGGCAACGCGATCTGCCGCGCGAGCCCGAAATCCAGGATCTTGACGCGGCCGTCCTTCGTCAGGAAGAGATTCTCGGGCTTCAGGTCGCGATGGACGATTCCCTTCTCGTGCGCCGCCGCGAGACCCAGGGCGACCTCCCGCGCGATTTCGACGGCCTTGCGCTGCGGCAGCGGAGCCTCCCCGAGACGCTCGCGAAGCGACTCGCCTTCGAGCAGCTCCATGACGGCGTAGGTCGTCTCCCCCGAGCGGCCGAAGTCGTGGACCGCGAGGATGTTCGGGTGCGACAGCGCGGCGACGGCTTTCGCCTCGCGCTCGAAGCGCGCGAGCGCGGCCGCGTCGTTGGCGAACGCGGCCGGCAATACCTTGATCGCGACATCGCGGTCGAGCCTGGTGTCGCGCGCGCGATAGACCTCCCCCATTCCTCCCGCGCCCAACGGAGAAAGAATCGCGTAAGGACCGAGCTTCGTTCCGGTGGGAAGCGTCATGATCGTTCGCGGCGCGATAACTGTTTGCGTGGTCGGGGCGGGGCTTGACCCCGCCCACGAGCGAAACGACTCGCGCCGCGGGAGCCGGAACGCAGCGAGAGGATCAGGGTCGCGGTCGAGTCCCCTTCCGAGCGAGCCGCGGCCCGGCGCCCGAAGGGCGGATCCTCGAGCAAGCGAAGGCGACGGTCTCCCATTCCTCCCGCGCCGAACGGCGCCTGGATCTCGTACGGCCCCAGACGGGTTCCCGCCGAGAGTGGCATCGCGGGAACTCTATCCGGCGGCGCGGCCCCCGGGATCGGCTAGATGAGAAACTTGCCCGCCGCCATGACCTGGTCCTCGTCGAACCAGATGTCGAAGCGCCGGCCGACGACGTCGATGTGCGTCGTGCTGCGCCATTTCGCGCCGGTGTGCTCGGTGTACGGGTGGCCGAAGGCGACGTGCAGCGTCGGCAGCTTCTCGTCCTGGAGGATGTTGCCGATGACCTGCTCGACGGCGATGTTCGTGCCGATCGCGAATTCGCCGACGCGGTTCGAGTTCTCGTCCGTGAGTGTGTAGGCCCGAAAATCGTCCACGAGGTCCTGCCGGTCGCAAGACAGACCGACGATGCGGCTGTCCTCGATGGCGATCGAGAGCGGGTTGGCCTGGAGGTCGCCGTAACGCGCGCAGAGGTACTCGCCCACAACGCCATCGGCGACGTACACGCCGTCCACGCGCGCCGGACAGGTCAGCACCTCGCCGCCCGGCAGATTGCCCCACTTCTGCGTCGAGATGATGCCGGAGGTCTTCAGCCATTTGATCTCGGGGTCGAACGTCGCGACGAGGTCCGAGCCGCCGGGAGACTTCGCGACGATGCGGCGCGCGCGGGCGGCGCGGTCGCGCACCCGTTGCGACAGCGCGTCCACCTCGTTGAAGTCGGCGCGCATCGCCTCGCACATGATCCGGCGCGAGATCGAGACCATGTGCGCGTGGCGGATCTTGCGCCGGTCCACGACCTCGGTCAGCGCGCGCCGGAACGCGAGCTCGCCCGTTTTGGGCTGGCCGGCGTAGATCGAGACGTCCGCCTGCTCGAGCGCCTGGCGGATCTCCGCCGGCAGGTCGAGCATCGGACGCACCCCGTAGTCCTCCATGACGCAGACCTGAAATCCCGCCCCGGCCTCCCGGATCTCGCCGGCGAGGCTCGCGGCGATCTCGGCGGTCTCGCGGTCGGTGATGAGGGCGACCTGCTCGCCCGGCTGGATTCGCAGGCAGGTTCGGACGGCGTTTCGGGCTCCCGGAATCAGTTCTTCAGCGTAGGTTTCCGGCAAGGTCGTCATCTCTCCTTCGGGCCCGGCCCTTCGGCTAGGCGGGATTCGATTCCGCGGCGCGGAGCGTGGACTCGGCGGGGAGCCCGTGGGAGGTCTCTTCGCAAATGTAGTCCACGACTTTTTTCAGATCTCCGCCCGTCGCATTGTAAACGGCGAGCTGCCGATCCGCACCCGTTCCGTTGGCGAGAATCCACCCGATCCCGCCGAAGACCTCCCGGCGGGAGCCGAGCTCGTCCACGACGTCGTCCACGAACTCGAGCATCTCGGCCGCCAGCTCGCGGAACGGGACCTCGATCTCCTTGCCGAAGTCGATGAGCTTCCCGTCGATCCCGTAGCGCGAGGCGCGCCACTTGTTCTCCAGGATGTAGGCCCGGCGGTACCGCCTCCATCCGATGTTCTGCAGGCGCAGCTTGTAGAGCTTCACGCAGATCGCCTGGATCAGGGCGGCGATCGCGACCGTCTCGTCCATGCGCATCGGGATGTCGCAGACCCGGAACTCGATCGTCTCGAAGAACGGGTGCGGGCGCACGTCCCACCAGATCTTCTTGCCGTTGTCGATGCTGTTGGTCTTCACCAGGATGCGGACGAACTCGTCGAACTCGGCGGGCGAGTCGAAGTACTCGGGAATCGACGTGCGCGGGAACCGGTCGAAGACCTTCGTCCGGAAGCTCTTCAGGCCGCTGTTGCGCCCCAGCCAGAAGGGCGAGTTCGTCGAGAGCGCCAGGACGTGCGGCAGGAAGTAGAGCGCCTCGTTCATGATCTGGAGCCCGAGGGCGCGGTCCTTGATTCCGACGTGGACGTGCAGCCCGAAGATGAGGTTCGCCCGCGCCAGGAGCTGCATCTCCTCGACGACCTGGTCGTAGCGCGGGTCGGGAAAGATCTTCTGGTCGGCCCAGTTGGAGAACGGGTGCGTGCCGGCCGCCGCCACGCGCGTGCCGCTCCTCTCGGCGAGGCGGACGATCTCGGCGCGCATCTCGGTCACGTCCCGGCGCACCTCGGAGATGTCCTTGCAGATTCCCGTGCCGAGCTCGATGACCGACTGGTGCATCTCGGGCTTCACGCGCTCCTTGAGGACGCGCTTGCCCTCTTCGAGGATCTCCTGGACGTGCGACCGCAGCTCCCGGGTCTCCGGGTCGATGATCTGGAATTCCTCCTCCACGCCGAGCGTGAAGGCGGGGCGCTCGCTCATCGGTGAACCGGGCGGGGCGAGAGACTCGTCATGGGAACCACCGCCAGCCTTTCTCACGGCAGGGGGGCCGCCGGACCGGGGATTATATCGAGGCGTTCCCGCCCGAGGCCGCAGGGGGTTGGTGTCGTTGAATCAGAGCGCGGTCCGATCGCCGCACTAACTTGGGGTCGTCGGCTCCGGGAACGCGGCCCGGATCGCTTCCGACGGGTAGCATGGGCCGGCCCGACCGGAGACATATGACCAAAGCCCTCGAGGTCTCGCACCTGACGGTCGCGTTCGGGAAGACGACGATCATCGACGACCTGACCTTCGACGTGGAGGCGGGCACCGCGCTCGCGATCATCGGGCCGAACGGCTCGGGGAAGACCGTTCTCTTCAAGGCGCTCATCGGCGCCCTGCCCGCCGAGGGGGTGATCCGGTGGGCTCCGGACACCCGGATCGGCTACGTTCCTCAGAAGCTCGACATCGAGCGCGATCTGCCGCTCACGGGCCTGGAATTTCTCCGTGCGCGGGCGGAGATCGCCGGAGTCTCGCGGACGGAAGCCTCGCGCGCGCTCGACCTCGTCGACCTGCCGTCCGAGACCGCCGCGCAGCCGATCGGAACGCTCTCCGGAGGTCAATTCCAGAGACTGCTCGTCGCCTTCGCGCTGATGGGGCGTCCGACCGTCCTTCTCTTCGACGAGCCGACGGCCGGAGTGGACGAGCCGGGGCAGGAGGAGATCTACGGCCTGTTCGCGCGTTTGAAGAAGGAAGAGGGACTGACCCTCCTCATCATTTCCCACGAGTTGACGCTCGTCTACCGCAATGCCGACAACGTTCTGTGTCTCTCCCGGCGGCGCGCGTGGCTCGGCCCGCCGGTCTCCGTGCTGACCCCGGAGCGCCTGCAGGAAGCCTACGGCGCGCCGGCGCATTTCCACGTTCACGAGGACCGATGAGCCTTCCGACGCCTCCGGGACCTCCTGCTCCCGATGGGGATGGCCGCGGCGGCGGGCTTGATCGGCTCGATCGCCGTGATGCGCCGGATGACGCTCGCATCTGACGCGATCTCGCACGTCGCCCTCCCCGGGATCACGGCGGCCATGCTGATCGGCGCCAATCCCGTGGCGGGCGGTTTCGTCGCGCTCGTGCTCGGGGCGCTGCTCGTCTGGTCGCTCGAGCAGAAGACCCGCGTTCCGACCGAAGCGATCATCGGCGTCGTGTTTTCGGCGGCCCTGGCCGTCGGGAGCATGCTCGCGTCGGGGGAGGAACTCATCGAAGCACTCTTCGGGGCGGCGCGCCGCCCGAGCCCCGCGGAGACGGCGGTCGGCCTTCTCGCCGCCGCGGCGGTCATCGTCTTCGCCGTGCGCGCGCGCAGCCGGCTCGTGATCACGCTCGTGTCGCCGGATCTCGCGCGCACCATCGGGATCAACGTGGCGAGGACCAATCTGGCTTTCCTTCTCGCCTTCGCCCTCACGGTGGCGCTCGGCCTTCGCTACCTGGGCGTGCTCCTGATGGGCTCGCTGATCATCATTCCCGCCGCGACAGGCAAGCTCCTGGCGCGCAGCCTCTCCGGGATGCGCCGGGTCTCGGTGGGAAGCGCCATGGGCTCGATGCTCGTGGGCTCGCTCGCCGCGCCGGCGCTCGGCGTCGAGAGCGGGCCGCTCGTCATCGCCGTATCGGCGGCCTTTTTCTTCGCGAGCCTCTTCCGGCGACCGGAGACGTAGCCGCCGCGGCGGCGGATCAGGCCCCGGCGCGCGGGCGCGGCCGACGGGTCGTGGCGCCAGTTCCGGGCGGCCGCGCGGACGGCGACTTCGCCTTTCTCGCGCCGCCGCCGGATAGAAACTCCTGCCAGTGATAGCGGGCGACGGGCTCGGCGCTCTCGCGCACGCGCTCGACCAGCCATTTCGCCGCGTGCTCGAGCACCCACTCGAAGTTCTGCTGCCCGACCGAGGCGGGATCGGCGTCCGGCGCCGGGTTCAGGAAGTCGATCGCGTAGGGCACGCCGTCCCGGACGGCGAACTCCAGCGTGTCGAAGTCGTAGCCGAGCGCGCCCGTGAGCTTGAGGCAGTCCGAGTGCACGCGGTCGTACATCGCCGGGTCGATCGGCGTCCCGTCCTGGACGTAGCGCGCGTGGTGCGGCTGGCGCGGGTCGTACCGCATGATGTGAACGTCCTTGCGACCGATGACGTAGCAGCGGAAGTACTCCTGGAAGTCGATCTCTTCCTGGAGCGTCATGACGTGCTGGCCCGAGTCGCGGTAGGCCGTGAAGAACTCGTCCGGGTTCGTGACGCGATAGACGCTCTTCCAGCCGCCGCCGGAGTACGGCTTGAAGAACGCCGGGAAACCGATGTGCGCGAAGATTTCGTCCCACTCGAGCGGGAACACGAGGTTCGACATCGATTCGGAGGTCGTGTCGGGCGGATGCTGGTTCGAGGGCAGCAGCACCGTCTTCGGCACCGCGACGCCGAGGCCGCGCGCGATGACGTTGTTGAAGAACTTGTCGTCGGCCGACCACCAGAAGGGGTTGTTCACGACGATCGTGCCATCGGACACGAGCTTCTTCAGGACCGCCCGGTAGAAGGGGATGTCCTGGCTGATCCGGTCGAGGACGAGGTCGTACTTCTTCGGCGTTTCGAGGGAGAGGCCGCCGACCTTGACGGGCTCGGCCGTGACGTCCTCCGCGCCGGAACGGTTGATGCGGTCGACGAGGGCCAGCGGGAACGTCCGTTCCTGGCCGAAGAGGACTCCGAGAACCAGATGTCGAAGCGCCGGCCGACGACGTCGATGTGCGTCGTGCTGCGCCATTTCGCGCCGGTGTGCTCGGTGTACGGGTGGCCGAAGGCGACGTGCAGCGTCGGCAGCTTTTCGTCCTGGAGGATGTTTCCGATGACCTGCTCGACGGCGATGTTCGTGCCGATCGCGAACTCGCCGACGCGGTTCGAGTTCTCGTCCGTGAGTGTGTAGGCCCGAAAGTCGTCCACGAGGTCCTGCCGGTCGCACGACAGACCGACGATGCGGCTGTCCTCGATGGCGATCGAGAGCGGGTTCGCCTGGAGGTCGCCGTAACGCGCGCAGAGGTACTCGCCCACAACGCCATCGGCGACGTACACGCCGTCCACGCGCGCCGGACAGGTCAGCACCTCGCCGCCCGGCAGATTGCCCCACTTCTGCGTCGAGATGATGCCGGAGGTCTTCAGCCACTTGATCTCGGGGTCGAACGTCGCGACGAGATCCGAGCCGCCGGGAGACTTCGCGACGATGCGGCGCGCGGCGGCGGCGCGGTCGCGCACCCGCTGCGATAGCGCGTCCACCTCGTTGAAGTCGGCGCGCATCGCCTCGCACATGATCTGCCGCGAGATCGAGACCATGTGCGCGTGGCGGATCTTCCGCCGGTCCACGACCTCGGTCAGCGCGCGCCGGAACGCGAGCTCGCCCGTCTTGGGCTGGCCGGCGTAGATCGAGACGTCCGCCTGCTCGAGCGCCTGGCGGATCTCCGCCGGCAGGTCGAGCATCGGACGCACCCCGTAGTCCTCCATGACGCAGACCTGAAATCCCGCCCCGGCCTCCCGGATCTCGCCGGCGAGGCTCGCCGCGATCTCGGCCGTTTCGCGGTCGGTGATGAGGGCCACCTGCTCGCCCGGCTGGATTCGCAGGCAGGTGCGGACGGCGTTTCGGGCTCCCGGAATCAGTTCTTCAGCGTAGGTTTCCGGCAAGGTCGTCATCTCTCCTTCGGGCCCGGCCCTTCGGCTAGGCGGGATTCGATTCCGCGGCGCGCAGCGTGGACTCGGCGGGGAGCCCGTGGGAGGTCTCTTCGCAAATGTAGTCCACGACTTTTTTCAGATCTCCGCCCGTCGCATTGTAAACGGCGAGCTGCCGATCCGCACCCGTTCCGTTGGCGAGAATCCACCCGATCCCGCCGAAGACCTCCCGGCGGGAGCCGAGCTCGTCCACGACGTCGTCCACGAAATCGAGCATCTCGGCCGCCAGCTCGCGGAACGGGACCTCGATCTCCTTGCCGAAGTCGATGAGCTTCCCGTCGATCCCGTAGCGCGAGGCGCGCCACTTGTTCTCCAGGATGTAGGCCCGGCGGTACCGCCTCCATCCGATGTTCTGCAAACGCAGCTTGTAGAGCTTCACGCAGATCGCCTGGATCAGGGCGGCGATCGCGACCGTCTCGTCCATGCGCATCGGGATGTCGCAGACCCGGAACTCGATCGTGTCGAAGAACGGGTGCGGGCGCACGTCCCACCAGATCTTCTTGCCGTTGTCGATGCTGTTGGTCTTCACCAGGATGCGGACGAACTCGTCGAACTCGGCGGGCGAGTCGAAGTACTCGGGAATCGACGTGCGCGGGAACCGGTCGAAGACCTTCGTCCGGAAGCTCTTCAGGCCGCTGTTGCGCCCCAGCCAGAAGGGCGAGTTCGTCGAGAGCGCCAGGACGTGCGGCAGGAAGTAGAGCGCCTCGTTCATGATCTGGAGCCCGAGGGCGCGGTCCTTGATTCCGACGTGGACGTGCAGCCCGAAGATGAGGTTCGCCCGCGCCAGGAGCTGCATCTCCTCGACGACCTGGTCGTAGCGCGGGTCGGGAAAGATCTTCTGGTCGGCCCAGTTGGAGAACGGGTGCGTGCCGGCCGCCGCCACGCGCGTGCCGCTCCTCTCGGCGAGGCGGACGATCTCGGCGCGCATCTCGGTCACGTCCCGGCGCACCTCGGAGATGTCCTTGCAGATTCCCGTGCCGAGCTCGATGACCGACTGGTGCATCTCGGGCTTCACGCGCTCCTTGAGGACGCGCTTGCCCTCTTCGAGGATCTCCTGGACGTGCGACCGCAGCTCCCGGGTCTCCGGGTCGATGATCTGGAATTCCTCCTCCACGCCGAGCGTGAAAGCGGGGCGCTCGCTCATCGGTGAACCGGGCGGGGCGAGAGACTCGTCATGGGAACCACCGCCAGCCTTTCTCACGGCAGGGGGGCCGCCGGACCGGGGATTATATCGAGGCGTTCCCGCACGAGGCCGCAGGGGGTTGGTGTCGTTGAATCAGGGCGCGGTCCGATCGCCGCACTAACTTGGGGTCGTCGGCTCCGGGAACGCGGCCCGGATCGCTTCCGACGGGTAGCATGGGCCGGCCCGACCGGAAACATATGACCAAAGCCCTCGAGGTCTCGCACCTGACGGTCGCGTTCGGGAAGACGACGATCATCGACGACCTGACCTTCGACGTGGAGGCGGGCACCGCGCTCGCGATCATCGGGCCGAACGGCTCGGGGAAAACCGTTCTCTTCAAGGCGCTGATCGGCGCCCTGCCCGCCGAGGGGGTGATCCGGTGGGCTCCGGACACCCGGATCGGCTACGTTCCTCAGAAGCTCGACATCGAGCGCGATCTGCCGCTCACGGGCCTGGAATTTCTCCGTGCGCGGGCGGAGATCGCCGGAGTCTCGCGGACGGAAGCCTCGCGCGCGCTCGACCTCGTCGACCTGCCGTCCGAGACCGCCGCGCAGCCGATCGGAACGCTCTCCGGAGGTCAATTCCAGAGACTGCTCGTCGCCTTCGCGCTGATGGGGCGTCCGACCGTCCTTCTCTTCGACGAGCCGACGGCCGGAGTGGACGAGCCGGGGCAGGAGGAGATCTACGGCCTGTTCGGGCGCCTGAAGCGGGAGGAGGGGCTGACGCTTCTCATCATTTCCCACGAGCTGACGCTCGTCTACCGGAATGCCGACAACGTCCTGTGCCTCTCGCGGCGGCGCGCCTGGCTCGGCCCGCCGGTCTCCATACTCACGCCGGAGCGCCTGCAGGAAGCCTACGGCGCGCCGGCGCATTTCCACGTTCACGAGGACCGATGAGCTTTCCGGCAGCCTCCGACCTCCTCCTTCCTCTCGGGATGGCCGCGGCGGCGGGCCTCATCGGCTCGATCGCCGTGATGCGCCGGATGACCCTCGCCTCCGACGCGATCTCGCACGTCGCCCTCCCCGGGATCACGGCGGCCATGCTGATCGGCGCCAATCCCGTGGCGGGCGGTTTCGTCGCGCTCGTGCTCGGGGCGCTGCTCGTCTGGTCGCTCGAGCAGAAGACCCGCGTTCCGACCGAAGCGATCATCGGCGTCGTGTTTTCGGCGGCCCTGGCCGTCGGGAGCATGCTCGCGTCGGGGGAGGAACTCATCGAGGCGCTCTTCGGGGCGGCGCGCCGCCCGAGCCCCGCGGAGACGGCGGTCGGCCTTCTCGCCGCCGCGGCGGTCATCGTCTTCGCCGTGCGCGCGCGCAGCCGGCTCGTGATCACGCTCGTGTCGCCGGATCTCGCGCGCACCATCGGGATCAACGTGGCGAGGACCAATCTGGCCTTCCTTCTCGCCTTCGCCCTCACGGTGGCGCTCGGCCTGCGCTACCTGGGCGTGCTCCTGATGGGCTCGCTGATCATCATTCCCGCCGCGACAGGCAAGCTCCTGGCGCGCAGCCTCTCCGGGATGCGCCGGGTCTCGGTGGGAAGCGCCATGGGCTCGATGCTCGTGGGCTCGCTCGCCGCGCCGGCGCTCGGCGTCGAGAGCGGGCCGCTCGTCATCGCCGTATCGGCGGCCTTTTTCTTCGCGAGCCTCTTCCGGCGACCGGAGACGTAGCCGCCGCGGCGGCGGATCAGGCCCCGGCGCGCGGGCGCGGCCGACGGGTCGTGGCGCCAGTTCCGGGCGGCCGCGCGGACGGCGACTTCGCCTTTCTCGCGCCGCCGCCGGATAGAAACTCCTGCCAGTGATAGCGGGCGACGGGCTCGGCGCTCTCGCGCACGCGCTCGACCAGCCATTTCGCCGCGTGCTCGAGCACCCACTCGAAGTTCTGCTGCCCGACCGAGGCGGGATCGGCGTCCGGCGCCGGGTTCAGGAAGTCGATCGCGTAGGGCACGCCGTCGCGGACCGCAAACTCGAGCGTGTCGAAGTCGTAGCCGAGCGCGCCCGTGAGCTTGAGGCAGTCCGATCGCACGCGGTCGTACATCGCCGAGTCGATCGGCGTCCCGTCCTGGACGTAGCGCGCGTGGTGCGGCTGCCGCGGGTCGTACCGCATGATGTGAACCTCCTTGCGGCCGATGACGTAGCAGCGGAAGTACTCCTGGAAGTCGATCTCCTCCTGGAGCGTCATGACGTGCTGGCCCGAGTCGCGGTAGGCCGTGAAGAACTCGTCCGGGTTCGTGACGCGATAGACGCTCTTCCAGCCGCCGCCGGAGTAGGGCTTGAAGAACGCCGGGAAACCGATGTGCGCGAAGATCTCGTCCCACTCGAGCGGGAACACGAGGTTCGACATCGATTCGGAGGTCGTGTCGGGCGGATGCTGGTTCGAGGGCAGCAGCACCGTCTTCGGCACCGCGACGCCGAGGCCGCGCGCGATGACGTTGTTGAAGAACTTGTCGTCGGCCGACCACCAGAAGGGATTGTTCACGACGATCGTGCCATCGGACACGAGCTTCTTCAGGACCGCCCGGTAGAAGGGGATGTCCTGGCTGATCCGGTCGAGGACGAGGTCGTACTTCTTCGGCGTTTCGAGGGAGAGGCCGCCGACCTTGACGGGCTCGGCCGTGACGTCCTCCGCGCCGGAACGGTTGATGCGGTCGACGAGGGCCAGCGGGAACGTCCGTTCCTGGCCGAAGAGGACTCCGATGCGTTTCATGGGAACACCCGCCAGCCTTTCTCGCGGCGGGGGGACCGCCGGACCGGCGATTATATCGAGCGGCTCGGGACCACGACTAAGGACTAAGGACTAAGGACTAAGTCTCGATGTCGATCCCCTCGAGGTGCGGCGCCAGCGCCTCTTTCTGCGCGTGCCGCGAGCCGCTTCAGGCCCTTGCGCGCGAGCGCGAGGAGCTCCTGGAGCTGCTCCTCGGAGAAGGGGCGCCGCTCGGCCGTGCCCTGGATCTCGACGAACTTTCCGGAGGCCGTGCCGACGACGTTGGCGTCCACGTCGGCCTCGGAGTCCTCCGCGTACGCGAGATCGAGCACCGCCTGCCCCGCGCACACGCCGACGGAGATCGCGGCCACCGTTTCGCGCAGCGGCCAGCGCGGGATCGTTCCCCCGCGCACGAGCTTGCCGAGCGCGACCGACAGGGCCACGCAGGCGCCCGTGATCGCCGCGCAGCGCGTTCCGCCATCCGCCTGCAGGACGTCGCAGTCGAGCGTGATCGTGCGGTCCGGGATCCCGCGCAGCTCGATGACGCTGCGCAGCGACCGTCCGATGAGCCGCTGGATCTCGTGCGTGCGCCCGCCCTGCCGGCCGGACGCGGCTTCGCGCGACGAGCGCGTGTGCGTCGCGCGCGGGAGCATCCCGTACTCCGCGGTGACCCATCCGCTGCCGGTGCCCTTGAGAAACGGCGGCACGCGGTCCTCGACCGACGCCGCGCAGAGGACGCGCGTGTGCCCGAGCGACACGAGCGCCGAGCCCTCGGCCCAGCGGGCCGCGCCGATCTCGATCGCGATCTCGCGCATCTCGGACGGCTTGCGGCCGTCGGGCCGCGCCGTACCGCCGCCCGCCGTCACGACGCGAGCTCCCCGCGCAGGTAGAGGAGGGGGCGCGTCAGGTCCACGTGGCCGCCGAGGCTCTCCGCCGGCTCGCCGTTGACGAGCAGTCGCACGCTCTTCGTCTCCGCGACGTTCTGGAGAACGGTGTCGACGAGCGACGCGACGATCGTCAGCTCCTCGTCGGAGCCGAACGACAGACTCGCGTCCACCGCGAGGTCGAGGACCACCTCGCCGCCCGGAAGCAGGAACGCGTTGCGGAGCTGGATCTTGTCCGGAAACGGCGACACGAGATCGAGGTGCGTCGGTCCTCGATGCAGCTCGTCGAAGATGGCCCGGAGCGCGGCGCCGGGTCCGGCAGGTTTGGGAATGTCTCTCTCCTCCGGGCGTAGCTTCGCATCGTCGCGCCCCGGAAAGAAGAGGGTCAGGCGCACGGTCTCGCCCGGCGTCGGGGTCGGCGCGCCCGGCGTCGTCGCGGCGGGCGGAGCCGCCGCCGGCGAGACGCGCAGGAAGAGCGGGCCCCGGCGGCGGCCGGGAAGCTCCGAGCCGGCGCGCGTCCAGAGGATCAGGACGCCGACCGCCACGGCCAGGAAGGCGAGCAGGAGCGCCGCGGCCCGGCGCGTCATCGGGGAGCGGCCGTGGGGGTGGGGCTCGGCGCGGGCGGCGCAGGCGGCGCGGCGGCCGCGGGACGCCGCTTCGCGAAGAAGCGCGCGACCGCGCGAGAGATCGCGTCGGCGACGTTCTGCTGGAACTCCGGCGAGGCGAGCTTCTTCTCTTCGTCGGCGTTCGAGATGAAGGCCGTCTCGATCAGGACCGCCGGCATCGATGCCCCGACGAGCACGCGGAAGGGCGCCTGCTTGATGCCGCGGCTCTCCGTGCCGGAGACGCCATTCAGCTCTTCCTGGATCCCCTCGGCGAGCTCGCTCGATTCCTTGAGGTGCGCGCTCTGCGCGAGGTCCCAGAGCACGAAATCGAGGGCGTGGTCCGTCGTGGTGGTGGCGTCGGGCGACGGCGTCGCGGCGGCGGCCGTCGTCGCGTTCTCCTGGCTCGCCACCTCCTGCGCGAGCTTGTCGGAGGCCTCGAGCGAGAGGTAGTACGTCTCGGAGCCGCGCGCGTTGGCGATCCGCGAGGAGTTCGCGTGGATGGAAAGGAAGAGGTCCGCCCGCTCGTGGTTGGCCGTGGACGTCCGGTCATCGAGCGAGACGAGCCCGTCGACGTCGCGGGTGAGCACCACGCGGCCGGCGACGTAGTGCGGCAGCGTCGCGGCGAGCCTCTTGGCGATCTCGAGCGTCGCCTGCTTCTCCTGGAGCCCGCCCGGCCCGATCGCGCCGGTCTCCGTGCCCCCGTGCCCGGGATCGATGACGATGACGGGCGGAGCTTCCGCGGCGGCGGACGGCGGCGCGGGCGCCGGACCGCCCGGTGCGGCGGCGCGCGTGACCTCGACGACGACGCGGTCGGGAGCCGTCAGCGCGTACGCGCGCGCCGAGAGGCCCGGCTCGCGGAGCGCGATCGCGGCGCCGTCCTCGGAGAAGCGGACGGCGGAGACGAAGGGGTCCTCGTACTTCTTCTCGGCGAAGGGCGCCGCGACGGTCCGGTCGGGCCAGCGCACCTGAATCCCCGCCGCGCCCGGGGCCGAGACGAACTTCGCGGGCCCGGACTGGCGCAGCACGACCTGGGTCGCCGCCTCGACGTGCACGACGGCCACGTCGATCGCCAGCGCCTTGGCCTCCGCGAGCGTCCAGACGCGCTTGACGGCGTCGTAGGAGCCCGCGGCCCCGACGAGCGGGAAGAGCACCTTCTCGAAGAAATCGGTCGGCGCGTAAAGCGCGCCGGAGATCGTCTGCGCCGGCCGCGAGATCGAGACGAGGCGCTGGTCCACGGGGACCTGCGCGGTGCCGGCGCCGACGAGCACCTTGTGGCCGTGTCCCGTGAGCGTGAGGACGCCCGTCGTCGGATCGGCCGCGACGTCGAAGCCGAGGGCCTTGGCCGCGTCGGCGATCTTGAAGTCGGCGCCGCTCGCGGCGATCTTGTAGGTCTGTCCCTGCCAGGCGAGCGTCGCTTCCTGCGCCGGCGCCGCGGCGGAGGCCGCCAGAAGGAGGAGCCCCAGAGCGGCCGGCAGGATCCCGCCCGCCGGCAAGCGCCGGGCGCGCGCCGTCAAGAGGAGCCTGCCGTGGCGGTGCCGCTCACGTCATAAAGGTACACGGCGGCGCCCGTCGCGCGAAACGCGTCGAGGCGGCGGCCCGCGGCGTCGAGGAATCCCAGGAAGCGCGCCTCGTCGTCCTCGCCGTCGGGGCGGATCGAATGCGTGAAGAGGATCCAGACGCGCCCGCCGCCGCGGAGGCGCTCGACGTCCCGCCTCGCGCCGGCGTTTTCGCCGACCCAGTCGCCGCGAAGCGTGGTGTCCGGCGGGAGCCCGCTCCGCGGCCCGTAGTAGTCGAAGGCCGGGAGCGCCGCCGAGTAGACGTAGAGGCGATCGCCGGGCGAGAGGTGGCCGCGGACATAAGCGAGCGCGGGCTTCATCTCCTCCTTCTCGCGCGGATGAAAGAGCGCGCGGACGGACCAGAGCACCGGGTGGAAGAGAAGCAGCGCGAGGAGGATCGCCCAGACGGCCGGAGCGCGCGGCGACGTCTCCTCCCGGATCTCCTCGATGCCGAGCGCGACGAGCAGGCAGAGCGCCGGCGCGAGGAAGAGAAGCGTCCGCCCCGAGAACGGATACCAGCGCAGCGCCGAGGCGGCGAGGGCGAAGAGCATCGGCGCGACGAGCAGCGCCAGATGCGCGCGGCCGGTGCGGAAGAGGACCCAGGCGCCGACCAGAAACGCCAGGATGCCGAGCCCGCGGAAGACGAATCCCGCCGGATCGCCGAAGAGCGCCCCGAGGGTCTTCGGCAGCCAGTAGAGGTCGGCGAACGAGCGCGGCGGGAAGGGCAGGAACGCATCCGCCCAGAACGAGAGCACGTCCGGCGCGCGCCCGATGTGCCGGAGAAACACGAGCCAGAACGCGGCGAAGCTCCCGATCCAGAGAAGCCCGACCGCGGCGACCGCCCGCAGGCGCGGCCGCTCCCCGGCTCGAGCGGCTCCCACGGCGAGCGTCGCGCCGATGCCCGCGAGCGTGAAAACGACCGGCAGCGAAAACCAGACGAGCACGGCGCCCGCGATCGCCAGCGCCGCGAGCGCGCCGCGCCGCTCGCGGCCGCTCGATCGCGTCGAGCGCGCGGTCGAGCAGGAAGAGCGCGGCGAGGACGTCGGACGAGTACTGCTTGAGCTCGGACGAGAAGCCGATGAGCGGTCCCGAGAAGGCGAAGAGGGCGGCGGCGATCGGGACCGCGGGCGCCGGCAGCAGGCGCGCCGCCACGCGGCGGAAGAGCAGGAGCGCCGCGAGCCCGCAGAGGAGCGGCACGAGGCGCAGCGCGTACTCGCTCGAGCCGAAGAGGGCGACGGCCGCGCGCACGAGCGCGAGAAAGCCGACGGGGACGATCTGGCCGTAGTCCGGCGGCGCAAAGCAGGCTCGGCGAACGAGCGCCGCAGGATCGTCGGCGCGATGTACGCCTCGTCGAGCCAGAGCGATCGGTTCGACAGGTACTGCGCGACGCGCAGCACCGCCCCGGCCGCGAGGAGCCACCGGGTCAGGCGCTCGGCGCGTGTCACCGGCATCGGCGGGCGTCGGTCCGCGGGCTCAGGCGCCGAACTGCCTCAGGTGGTGGTCGAGGTGCTTGTACATGACGACGCCCCAGTCGTCGCCGGAGATCTTCCGAGGAACGAGTGCGGGTGCTTCCCGGCCTCGGCCGGCCCGCCTGGCAGAAGCGCGCGATGAGCGCCGTCAGGTGCGCCTTCTCCTTCGCGAAGTCCTTCTCGTCGCGGATGACGAAGTGCGGATCGGTCGGAGAGTTGCGGCCGAAGGGTTTCTCGGAGAGAAACGAGGACCGGGCGAACGGCGCGAAGATCTTTCCTATGAGCGCCTGCTTGAGCGGGAAATCTCCCGTCGCCGACCTCCATCGCGCGCGAGCAGTGCGCGAGCATCTGCGACCGCGCTCATCGTTCCCCAGCCGCGCTTCGCGTCCGGCGAGAGCTTCGCGAGGCGGTCCAGTATTGTCTGGCGCACGGCGGGATCGAAGAGGCTCGTCATGCCGGCCTCCGGTCGAGCGGCGCGGCCGCTTTTCTTTTCGCGAGCAGCTCCTTCGAGCCGACCCCGAGGCGCATGATGACTTTGCTCGCTTCGGCCACCGGCACGTCGAGGCGCGTGACCCGATCCTCCGGCAGGTAGAAGACCGATCCCACGGCGGGCGTCGGCGCGCTCGGGACGAAGAACGTGACCGTGCCGTCCGCATTCTTTTCCATGATGTAGCCGAGCACGGTGTTGTCGTCGAACCGGGCGAGGGCGACCTCGACCTCGTCGGCGCCCGCGGCGGTGCCTTCGCCCGTCGCGCCCTTGAGGAGCGTGTAGCCCGGCATCTTGCGGAGAACGAGCTGCTCGAGCATGCCCTGAAGCCGCTTTCCTGGCCGCGTGCTCGCCACGAGCCCGGCGAAAAAGCCAACGAGAATCAAGAGAATGATTGCGATGAGGCTCGCGACCCTCATGCCGCCGACCGCCTCAACCGGTACCTGGGCCGCGATGGGATGGACGATCTTCTCGACGAGCCCGACCGCCTGACGCAGGAGCACGATCGTGAGGACGACCGGCAGAAGGAAGATCACCCCGCCGACGAGCGTCGTCTTGATGAATCGAACGATCCGCTTCATGGCTCCTCCTCCCGCCGCTGCACGTGCTGCCAGCCGAACCGGCCCTTGACGCAGAGATGTCCGCTCGCGACCTCGTTATCGAGCGGCGAGGTCACGCGAACGATCTCGTTGTCCTGGACGCGGAGCGCGAGCGTGCAGCCGACGCCGCAATACGGGCAGATCGTTTCCGTGACGGTCTGCCGAGACTCGTCCCAGCGACCCGCCTGCCGCAGGTCGTGCTCGCTCCTGAACATCAGCGCGCCGGTCGGGCAGACGCCGATGCAGTTGCCGCAGTAGACGCAGGCGGAGTCCGGGAGCGGCGTCGCGAACTCCGTCGAGATGCGCGCGTCGAAGCCGCGGCCGGCGACCGCGATCGCGAACGTGTTCTGCGCCTCGACGCCGCAGGCCTGCACGCACTTGTAGCAGAGGATGCAGCGCGCGTAGTCGCGAATGTAGAGCTCGTTGTCCACTTTGACGGGCTGCGCGACCGTGGCGGTCGCGCCCGTGGGCGCGCCATGGTGCCCGGGGTGCGCGCGGTCGCGCGCGTGGCCGTCCTCGCCGGCCAGCGGCGGCGCCGGCGGGCCGTACCGCTCGGGCCGCGCGCCGTAGCGCTCCATCCAGCGACGCACGTCGGGCGAGGCGCAGGAAAGATCGACGGAAGACGCCAGGAACTCCAGAACCATCTTGCGCGACAGGCGCACGCGCTCGCTGTCGGTCGAGACCTTCATCTTCGGCTCGGCCGGGCGTGAGCAGGCGGGCACGAGGACCCGCGAGCCCTCGACCTCGACGACGCAGACGCGGCAGGCGTTGACCGGCGTCAGGTTCTCGAGGAAGCAGAACGTCGGCGTGTCGTGGCCTTCCTGGCGGCAGGCCTCGAGGATCGTCGAGCCCTCCGGCACCGTCACGGCGCGGCCGTCGATCGTCAGCTCGACCGGGCGCTCGGGATGGAGCCGGCGGTCGGCGGGGATCATGCGGGAAACGCTCCGAGCTTCTTGATGGCCGACTGCAGGGCGCCCGACGCCGTCTGTCCGAGGCCGCAGATCGAGGCGTCGCGCATCGCCTGCGCGATCTCGTCGAGCAGCGCCAGCTCCTTCTCGCGCGATCCGAGCGGCCGGCCGGCGGAGAGGCGCGCGACGAGCTCCTCCTGCCGCTCCGTTCCGACCCGGCAGGGGACGCACTGGCCGCAGGACTCGTCGCGGAAGAACGAGGCAATGCGGCGGAGCGCGTCCGCGAGATCGTCGCGGTCGTCGTAGACGAGGACCACGCCCGAGCCGAGCGACGCGCCGATCGCGCGCGTGCCCTCGAAGGTCAGCGGCGTGTCGAGATCCCCCGGCCCGACGAACGAGCCCGCGGCGCCGCCGAGAAGCACCGCCTTCACGGAGCGTCCCCCGGGCACGCCGCCCGCGAGCGCGATGAGATCGCGGAGCGTCGCGCCGAACGCGACCTCGTACACGCCGGGACGCGCGACGCGCCCCGAGAGGCAGAAGAGCTTCGGCCCCGTGGACTGCCCCGTCCCGATCGCCGCGAAAGCCGCGCCGCCGTGCTCGACGATCGCCATCACGTTGGCGAGCGTCTCGACGTTGTTGATGACCGTGGGCTTGCCGAAAAGCCCCTTCTCGACGGGAAACGGCGGCTTGTTCCGCGGCTCGCCGCGGAAGCCCTCGATCGAGTTGAAGAGCGCCGTCTCCTCGCCGCAGATGTACGCGCCGGCGCCGCGCCGCACCTCGATGTCGAATCGGTGGGGCGATCCGAGGATCCCGTCGCCGAGGAAGCCGCCTGCCCGCGCCGCGTCGATCGCGTCGCGATGACTCGCTCGAGCGCCAGCGGATATTCGCCGCGAATGTAGAGGTAGCCCTTCTCGCAGCCCGTCGCGAAACCGACGATCGTCATCGCCTCGACGACCGCGAACGGGTCTTCCTCGAGGAGCACGCGGTCCTTGAACGTGCCGGGCTCCGACTCGTCGGCGTTACAGACGAGGTAGTGCGGGCGGGCCGGCTGGCGCGCGACGGCCTCCCACTTGCGCCCCGCGGGAAACGCCGCGCCGCCGCGGCCCTGGAGCTTCGATTCGAGCGCCTCGCGGATGACGGCGTCGGGCCCCATTTCGAACGCGCGGGGGAGCGCGCGATAGCCGCCGTTGCCGCGGTAGTCGTCGAGGCTCTCGGGATTCACGTGTCCGATGCGGCGCAGCAGACGGAGGCCTTCGCGGCGGGCATCCTGCGTCTGCGGCGCGGAGGGGGAGCCGGACCGGGCGGCCGCGAGGGCCGCCCCTACCGGGACTGTAGGGGCGGGGCTCGCCCCCGCCCGGATTTCCGCGGCCGGCGCCACCGCTTCGTCCCTCGCGCCTTCACCCGCGCGCTGGTAGAGGACGGCGGGGGCGCGCTCGCAGAGGCCGAGGCAAGGCGACGGGCGCACGGCCGCGGCGCCGGACCCGCCGGTCTCCCGGCGCGCCCGCTCGAGCAGCTCCCGCCCGCCTGCGAGCCGGCACGCGAGATCGTCGCAGACGTGGACGACCGTGGCCGGCTGCGGCTCGACCGAGAGCATCGCGTAGAAGGTGGCGACACCGTAGACCTCCGCGGGCGCGACGGCGAGGCGCTGACAGATGTAGTTGAGCGCTCCCGGCGAGATCCAGCCGACGTGCGTCTGCGCGGCCCAGAGCGCGGGCAGGAGAAGGTGCCGGCGCGCGCGGATCGCGTCGCCTCCCGTCGCGACGTGGCCGTCGAGGTCCGGGCGCCGCGTCCCGCCTTCCCAGCCGGAGGCGGGCGCGCCGATGACCGCGTCCACCGCGGCGCGCTCCGCGGCCGAGGGCTCCGCCCCGGGAATCAGATGCAGGTCCACGACGCGCTAACTGTAGCCGAAGGCGACGGGGGGTTCGGGGGACCAACGGTCCCCCGACGAGGATCCGCTAGCTAGGCGCTCTCTCCCACCTTTTCGACCCGGATCGCCGCGGCCTTGAACTCCGCTGTTCCGGTCTTCGGGTCCGTGGCGTCGATCGTCAGGATGTTCGTCGCGACATCGTCCTGGAAGTGGAGCGTCAGGAACGCGAGCCCCGGCCGCAGCGTCTCGTCGTATCGCGCCGGCACCGAGATCGCGCCGCGGCGCGACACGGCGCGCACGATCTCGCCATCGGCGACGGACCAACGCGCCCCGTCTTCCGGCGAGATGTCCAGAGTCTCCGGCCGTCGCAGCGGCGAGGTATAGCCCGCGGTCTGGACGCCGGTGTTGAACGAGTCGAGGCGGCGGCCCGTCGTGAGCCGCACCGGGAACTCTTCGGTCAGCCGGTCCACCGGCGGGTCGTGCTCGACGGCCACGAAAAGGGCGAGCGGCGGATCCGGCGGGTCCTTCCAGAGCCGGCCGTGCAGGAACGGGCTTCCGGGATGCGACTCGTCCGGGCAGGGCCACTGGAGCCCGTGGAGCTCTTCGAGGCGGCGATAGCTCATCCCGCCGTGCCAGGAAGAGAGGGACCGGAGCTCGTTCCAGACCTTCTCGGCCACGGGGGAGCCGAGCTCGACGTCGAGCCGCTTTCCGAGCTCATGCAGGATCTCGAGGTCCGGACGCGCCTGCCCCGGCGGCTCGAGCGCCTTGCGCACGCGCTGGACGCGGCGCTCGCTCGAGGTGACGGTCCCCTCGTCCTCGCACCACGACGCGGCGGCCGGCAGGACGACGTGCGCCATCTCGCCGGTGCGCGTCAGGAACATGTCCTGGACGACGAGATGATCGAGGCTCTCGAGGAGGCGGAGCGCCCGCGCCTGGTCCGCCTCCGACTGCGCCGGGTTCTCGCCGATGACGTACAGCGCGCGGAGCTTGCCGTGCTCCATCTCCTCGAACATCCGCGAGAGATGCCAGCCGCGCCGGTGCGGGATCGGCGACTTCCAGGCGCGCTCGAACTTCGCGCGGGATCTCGGATTCTCGACGTCCTGCCCGCCGGGAAGCTTGTTCGGCAGCGCGCCCATGTCGCCGCCGCCCTGCACGTTGTTCTGGCCGCGCAGAGGGCAGACGCCGGAGCCCCAGCGGCCGACGTGCCCCGTGAGCAGCGCGAGGTTGATCAGCGCGAAGACGTTGTCGAGCGCGTTGTGGTGCTCGGTGATGCCGAGCGTCCAGCAGAGCTGCGCCTTGCCGGCCTTCGCGTAGGCGTGCGCCGCGTCGCGGATCGCCGCCGCGGGGACTCCGGTCTCGCGTTCGGCGTACTCGAGCGTGTACTTCTCGACGCCCTCGCGGTAGTTCGGGAAGCTCGCCGTCGCGCGCGCGATGAACTCGCGATTCTCGAGGCCCGCGTGGAGGATCTCCCGCCCCATCGCGTTGGCGAGCGCGATGTCCGAGCCGACGTCGAGGCCGAGCCAGGTGTCCGCCCATTGCGCCGACGCCGTGCGCCGCGGGTCCACGACGATCAGGCGCGCGCCGTTGCGCACGCCCTTCAGAACGTGATGGAAGTAGATCGGGTGCGCTTCGCGCGCGTTGGAGCCCCAGAGGAGGATGACGTCCGCCTCCTCCGACTTCCCGATAAGAGCTCGTCCCGCCTCCCGCCCCGAACACCGTCGTCAGACCGACGACGCTGGGGGCGTGTCAGGTGCGGTTACAGCTGTCGATGTTGTTGCTGCCGACGGCGACGCGGGCGAACTTCTGCGCGTAGTAGTTCACCTCGTTGGTCGCCTTCGAGCAGGAGAAGAGGCCGAAGGCCTCCCCGCCCCGCTCGTCGCGGATGCGCCGGAACCCGTCGGCCGCCCGATCGAGCGCCTCGTCCCAGGACGCCTTTCGGAGCCTTCCGTTCTCGCGCACCAGCGGTTCGGTCAGCCGCATGTACGGCTTCATCGAGTGTCTCCTGTGGCGAGACTAGCGCCCGGGGGCGGAGGTGTCCAGCGTCGGCGCAAAGTCAGAGAGGTACGGCGCGGCGCCCCTCCGATCGCGTCGAGCCTCCGCCCGAAGCGATCGAAGAAGGCGCCCGGATGCCACCGTCCCGATGGCGGAGCTACTCCGTCGTCTTTCCGACGAAGTGCTCTTCCAACGCCATGGCATCGGCCTTGGTGGCGTGCACCGTAGCGTCCGCGTGCTCCGGCGGCCCGTACAGCGTGTACAGCTTCAGCGGCTTGTCGCCGGTGTTCTTGACATTGTGCCGCGCGCCGGCCGGGACGAGAATCGCCGAGTCGCTCTCGATCTTCGTCTTCCGGCCGTCGATCCAAACCTCCCCTTTGCCCTTCTCGATCCGGAAGAACTGGTCACGATCCGGATGGACCTCTTCGCCGATGTCCTCGCCCGGGGCAAGCGCCATCAGCACGAGCTGCAGGTTCTTGCCCGTATACAGGACGCGGCGGAAATCCGAGTTGTGCTCGGTCATGTCTTCGATGTCGTCGACGAAACCTCTCATGGCAGTCTCCTTTCGGCCTTGACGGACAACCCCACGGTATGGGTTGTCCCCCGCGAGGGGCTTGATGCGATCGGATCAGTTGGGGGGGCGACGGCCCGGATGGAGGGAGACGCTCGCCTGGCGCGTCGCGACCTAGGAACGCTGGCGCGGCTCGAGATGGCCCCGATCCCGGACGTTCTGGAATCGGGTGCGAGCTTTATCAATGGTGGAGGCGGCGGGAGTCGAACCCGCGTCCGGAGGCGTCACGTGAAAGGCCACTCCATGCTCAGCCTCTTCTTGGTTCTCGTCCGGCCGCCTCGAGAAGAGGCAAAACAGCGGTCAGACAACCCCGAATGGTTTTCGCCTCGGCGTCCGGGGATCCGCCTCGGCTACACCCGCATTTGGCGACGTTCGTCCAGGCGCGGCGGGTGCGCTCCCGGCCGGACGAGGCTACTTAATTAAGCAGCCAGTGCGAGATTGCTGTTGTTCGCAGCTATCGTTTTTCACCGGTTTTACGAGGGCGGTGAGACCTCGGCATGCAACCTGACTCGTGCGCGTCCCCGTCGAAACCGTTTCGCCCCCAGGGACTCGCTCGTCTCAAAGATCGGAGGAAATGCTAACACGCGGGCACACGGCGAATTCCCCGTGTGCGATCACGGAAGCCGGTACTGACGCCGCGCCCGCACGACGGCGCCGGGATGATTCACCTTGACCTCGACGGTGTGCCACGAGTGCGGCCGCCGGTCGGTCGGCGTGTAGGTCAGGAAGTACTGACTGCTCAGCTCGCGCACGATCGATGCGAAGGTCGCCGACAGCTTGGCGACGGATCCGATGGCGTAGAAGCGGCCGCCCGTCTCGTCGGCCAGGCGCTCGAGGAAGTCGCGAAGGTTCTGCGGCTGCTCGGCGCCCTCGGCGATGGCGTAGATGGAGACCTCCGAGGAGCGCGCCATCTCGATGACCTGGCCGAGCGAGAGCCGGCTCCGGTTGTCGTCGCCGTCGGTGAAGACGACGACCGCCTTGCGCTGCTTGAAAGGACGGAGGCGCTTGATCGCCGCCGCGGTGGCGTCGTAGAGCGCGGTGTCCCCCTCGGGCCGCGCGGCGTCGATGCCGTCGAGCACTTTGCGCCGATCGAGGGCCACGTCCACCGATCCGACGATGCCGGTGTTGAACGTCAGGAGGCCGATGCGGTCATCCTTCTTCAGGGCGCGGACGAAGGCGCGCGCGGAGCGGATCGCGCCGTCGATCTTGGGCTGCATCGAGGCGGAGACGTCGAGCACGAGGACGGCCGCCAGCGGCGAGTCGACCGTGTCGAACGTTTCGATGCGCTGCGTCTTCTGATTGTCGATGACGGTGAAGTGCGACTGCGTCAGCCCGAGGATGTAGTGCCCCGAGCGATCCGTCACGATCGGCGCGAGCGCAACGGCCTGGGCGTCGGCGCGGGCGGTGAATCCGGGCTCGCGCGTGTCCACGCGGGCCGTCGCCACCTCGCGCCCGCCGCGGAGCAGCGCGACCGTGACCACGTGGTGCCGGAGCGTCTCGCCCGCGGGCCAGTCGACCTCCCAGGGCGGCGCCGACACGGCGCCCACCTTGCGTCCGTCGACGAAGAAGTCGAGAACGTCGCCTTGCTGGACGCCCTTCGCGAAGACGCGGATCGAGATGGTGCCGACCGGAACGTCGGCGGAGGTCGGCGACAGAATCTCGAGAGCCGGCCGTTCCCCGCCGGAGGGCCCGTCCGGTTGCGCGGCCGCGGGAGTCGCGATCGCCGCGGCGAAAGCGGCGAGGACCGACGCGCGCGCCACAAGACGCAGCACCGCCCTCACGCTCCTCCTCCCGCACGTTCGGAGGGCGTCTCGAGGTCCCGCACCAGGCGTCCGCTCTCCACGGCGTCGTCGAGGATACGCTCGAGGTCCGCGGCCGAAAAGGCCGCCGCGGCCCGCGTCGCGGCCCTCCAGTCGTAGGCATAGGCCATCCGAAGGCCCGAAAGCATTTGATCCAGGGCCGCCGGCAGCACGAGCGGCAGCACGGCGGCCGGCAATTTCGCCTCGGCGACGCGAACGGCGACGGCGATCTTGAGGTCGTAGAGCCGCTCCGCGAGGAGCTCCGGGCGGCGATAGGCGGCCAGGCGCTCGTAAGGGGGCAGGTCGCGGTCGGAAAGCGCCGGCTCGCCGGCGGAGACCTCGGCGCTCGGACCGAACTGCGCCAGGCATCGCGCCGCTGCCGCCTCGCCCCGTCTCGCGGTCAGGCGAGCCAGGTCCTCCCGGGCCCGCAATGCCGCGGGGAGCGGCGGGATCGAAGCCGGCGACTCTCGCGCGAGGCGCCTCCCCACGCGGTAGAGATCGGACGGCGAAAGCTCGTCGGAGATGGGCTCGTCCGTTCCGCCTTCCCGCGACGCGATCCGCGCGATCCGCGCGCGCGGAAGGATGTCGCGGGCGAGGCCGTCCCAGGCGTCGAGGCGCTGCCGCGGACTCGCCGCGTCGAGCGCCCGCACGAGCTCCCGCGTCGCCTCCGAACAGTCGGCGACGAGCTCGAGCGAGTCGTCGTCGAGCCGCGACGAGCTCATCTGCCAGATGGGCGCGACGAAAGCGGAACGAAATTCCTCCATCGGAGTGGACGTGCCGGAGGTGTACGAGAGCTGGTCCGCGTGCAGCAGGCCCAGGATCTCCGGCAGGCCGAAGAGCGACCCCGAGATCTGGTAGCCGCCTCCCCGAAGTCCTTTCGTGAGGACCGTTCCCGTGGACGCCGTGGCGAAGGGAGCTCCGGCGCGCTCGACCGTGCGAAAAGAGTGCCGCGCGACGAACAGCGGGTCCTGGAAGTAGAGGTCGTTCGGGTCCCGCGCGCTCGCCGCGTAGACGTGCCCGAGCACGGCCTCGAGGTGGCGTTCCGCGATGAGGCCGTCGAAGTCCGCGGCGCGCGCGGGAATCTCGTCGGGCCGACTCGACGGCGACGCGATCCCCTCGGCCGCCGCCCGCGCGCGGTCCTCCGCCTTCCGGAGGCGATCGTCGGGGCTCGAGGCCTCGCGCGCGTCGACGCGCAGCGTCAGGGCGAGGTCCGCCGACGCGCTCCGGGCGGCGTCGAGGCTGCCGTTCGACGCCGCGGAGAGAAGGGCGCGGCGCTGCCGATGCAGCGTCTCCATGTCCGAGAAGCCGGCGAGGCTCTGCGTCTGGCGAAACGCGTGGCGCCGGGCGGTCTCGTCCGCCGCGACGTCGAAGAGAAACCGCCCGCCCCGCCATGGCACCGGGGCGGGCGCGGACCGCGCGCTCATCGCGGCGTCCAGAAGCTCGTCCGGATCGGCGTCGTCTCCGGCGGAGAGGCTCCGCCTCAAAGCGGGCAGCAATTTCTTCGACGTCCATTCGAAGAGGTCCGCTTCGCCGTGCGCCGGCGAAACGTCCGAGCCGGCGAAGAGGGGAACGTCGAGCAGCGAGGAAAGGAGATCGGCCGCGGACGACGGGCCGAGCGTCCCGGCGTCCGCGAATCGGTCGAGCAGGATGACGTAACCCTGAAAGAGGCCTGCGGCGACCTCGGCGTCCCGACCGCCGTCGGGCCGGTCGAGACGATCGAGCGCGAAGACGTAGCGCCGCGCGAGCTCGGGTCCGGGGAAGGGGAAACTGTGAAGAACGGCGAGGGCCGGCGAGAAGCGCGGGAACCCGAGGGCGATGAGCAGCGCGAGGCCGGGATCGGCGAGATCGGGCCTCCGGGCGAGCAGGCTCGAGAAGAAGAGAAAGCGCCGCGGCACGGACGTGTCGCCGGGGCCCGCCGGCCCGCGCTCCAGCAGCCGCCGCAACGCCGCGTCGTCGGGCACGGGCGTCGCGGGTCGTCCGGCGAGTAGGGCGGCGAGCTCCGTCTCGTCGCGCGGGAACTTCGGGTCCGCGGCACCGGGAGGCGCGATCGCGCCCGCGGGGCGGGCCGCGAGAAACGGCGCCAGTTGCGCGAAGTCGTAAGGGTCGCGCGGAATCCAGCTGCGGTCGCCGACCGCCTGGTAGAGGCCGCGGAACCGCTCGACCGCGTCGGGTCCGGGGCGAGGGTCGAAGAGGAGAGGTCGGACTTCCTCGTCGCGCAGGTGCCACAGGGAGTCGGCGACGTAGGCGGCCTTTCCCTGGTTCTGCGTGTAGAAGCTTCTCCAGAACGAGCCGTTGGCCGCGGGCGCGCCGACCGTCGCCTTCCAGAGCGGCTCCGCCTCCGCTCCGCCGGGCAACTCGAGCCGGCCGTCGCGCACCCGCAGCGCCTCCGGGAAGCGCGAGAGCCCCTCGAGCGCCTCGACGTAGAGAGTTCTCCAGCCGAGGGGCGGATCGCCGGCATCGCGGAGGCCGTCGCGCGTCTCCGGATCGAGGGCGTCGAGCGCCACGAGCATTCGGGACGCGCGCACGTCGCGCAGGAACGCGACGAAGGCGGTGTCCTTCGAGAGGTCGGGCGATGCGAGCGTCCGGCGCCAGGCGTCCAGCCCGTAGGGGAGCGGGACCGTCGCGTCGGGAGCCGAGACCGTCACGGTCTCTCCGTCGCGAAGCCGCCCGAGAAAGCTCGACGTCGGCGTCCCGAGCGCGTCGAGGAACCGCTGGCGGCGCATCGACGCCGCGTCGCCCCGCCGCTCCGTTTCGATCGCGACGCCGTTCCCGACGACCGAGAAGCCGAGGAACTCGATCGCGCGGCGGCAGCGCTCGGCCTCGCCGCCGGCCGCCGCAGAGAAGCGCGCCGGCTCTCCGAAGAGCCGCCGCCACTCGGCGAGATCTTCGGCGAACGCCACCGCCTCGCGGCGGGCCTCGATCTGCGACCAGGACGCGTCATCGGGAGCGTTGAAGAGGAGCCGCTCGTGCAGATCGAGGAGGAATCTCGAATCGTCGCGCGCGGAGGCGAGCTCGAAGAGCCGGCGGTAGGATGCCGGGCCGCCCGGCACGAGCACGGCGTCCGGGGCGGCGTCGCGGGGCGCGGCGCCCGACACGGCGGCCGCGAGAAGCAAGACGAGGACCAGGATACGGCGCCGGGCGCCGGCGACCGTTCGTCCTCCGTCGCGATGCGAAGGCGCTCGCGTCATGGAATCGGGCATCCCTCCGGGAATGTGCCCGTTCATCTTCTCTCTCTTCGGCCCGGAGCGCGGCAACTTCCCCGAACGCTCGCGCCGCCCGGGCACGTTCGCCCCTTTTCGCCCGCCCGGATCTCGATCCACGGGTTCCTCGCATCTCCGAGTCTGTGGTCTCGCAGGGACCCGAGTCCTCACTTTTGCCTTCGCTTTCTCTGTTTTCTTGACCGGCGTGCGATTCCGGGTGACGCCCGATCGCCGTGCGGCCGGGAGCGGTCTCCACCCTTGACTTCCCGTCCCGCGAGGAATGGAATCCCCCTCCGTGCGCGCACAGGATCTGATCGTCGTCGTGACCTCGGTCGGCACCGAGGATCAGGCGCTCGACATCGCACACGCCCTCGTGCGGAACCGGCAGGCGGCGTGCGTGAACCTGATTCCCAACGTGCACTCGATCTATCGCTGGAAGGGCCGCGTCTGCGACGACGGCGAGTTCCTGCTGCTCATCAAGACGACGGGCAAGGAGTTCGCCGGCGTGAAGCAGACGATCCAGCAGATCAACACCTACGAGCTGCCCGAGATCCTGGCGTACCGCGTGGACGACGCTTCGGATGGCTTCGCGTCCTGGATCGCGAAGACCACGATGCACTCGAAGACGAAGGTCCCCGTCCGAAAGAAGGCGTCCCCCCGCCGCGTCGCCGCGAGCTGACCGCGCCCGCGGGGGGCGCTCGGACACCCTCATGATCGCCTTCGCTTCCCTCTTTCTCGGCCTCATCGTCGGCACCCGGCCGGTCTCGGTGGTCGTGGGCGCGCCGGTGGCTTCCGTCGTCTTCCAGCTCGACGGGAAAGAGGTCGGCAAGCTCTCGAAGGCGCCCTGGACGCTCGGCGTCGATTTCGGATCGGAGTTCTCGCCGCACGAGCTCGTGGCCCGGGCGTTCGACGATCAGGGCGGCGAGATCGGCATGACGCGGCAGTGGGTGAATCTCCCGCGGCCGCCGGCCGAAGTGGAGGTGGTGCTCGAGCGCGACGCGCAGGGCCGCGCCGTCGCCGCGCAACTGACCTGGCAGAGCGTGCTGGGCGCGAAGCCGACGAAGGTCGCGGTCACCTTCGACGGCAAGCCGCTCGCTCTCGACGCGTCCCAGCGCGTGGCGCTCCCGGCCTACGACCCCGCGGCGCTCCACGTGCTCACCGCCTCGCTCGAGTATCCCAACGACGTGCGGACCCGCAGCGACTGCGTGATCGGCGGCGGCTCGGCGAGCGAGGCGAAGACCGAGCTGACCGCCGTGCCCGTCGTGACGAAGAAGGCCAAGGCGCCCAAGATCGAGACGCTGCGCGGGCGATTCCGAAAGAAGGACGGCGAGACGCTCGAAGTCGCCGCCGTCGAGCATGGTCCGGCCGAGGTCCTCGTCGTTCGGGACCTCGACTCGAAAGAGGCGCAGCGCGTCCTGCGCCGCATCGCCGGCAGCAAGTCGTCCACGGCCGGATTCACGGGGACGACGCGAGACCCGGGCTACGGAGCCGAGCGCATGGCCCTCGATCCGGACGACCGCCTCCGCATTCTCTGGCCGGTCGCGAGCCAGGTGGTCGACTCGGGGATCTCGAACGACCTGTTCGAGAGCTCGCATGCTTTCGCCGGATGGATGAGCGATTTCCGATTCCTTCTGACGCGCGTGGACTATCCCGGAAACACGGAGCGTCCGCGCCGCTACGCCGACGCCGTCGCGCTGGCGGGTTTGCGCGCTTTCGGCGGCTACTCCCGGCGCGCGGTGGTGCTGGTGCTCGGCAGCGATCCGGCCGACGAGAGCCTGTACGAGCCGGCGCCCGTGCGGCGGTATCTCGAGCGCCTGCGTGTGCCGCTCTTCGTCTGGAGCTTCTCGCCGACGGCAAAGCGGCCCCGCGCGTTCGCCGACTGGGGAGAGATCGCGGACATCTCGACGGTGAGCGGCCTCGAGCACGCCGTCGAGAAGCTGAACGACGAGCTCGAGCACCAGTCGATCGTGTGGCTCGAGGGGCGGCACCTTCCGCAGGACATCGAGCTCACGGGCGGCGCCGACGGGACGACGCTGGCGGTGCGCTAGAGAACGGGGCAAGGCTCGTAGGGGCGGCCCCTGCGGCCGCCCGCGAACACCGGGCGGGGACAAGCCCCGCCCCTGCGAGCGCACGAATTGTAGGGGCGGCCCTTGCGGCCGCCAACAGGCGGCCTTATCCGCCAGCCATAGCGCCAACCACAAGGAATGGTTCTATTCCTTCGACCACGGCCTCGGGCAGGGCCGCGTCCGGGGGATCGAGCGACAGGTCCTCCTGGCAGGCGAAGAACCGGATGAACGGCCGGCGCTCCCGCGTGACGTGATCGCGAATCGTGCCGCGGAGCATCGGATACCGCGCCTCCAGCGCGTCGAGGATCGTCTGGCGAGTGACCGGCTCGCCGACGTCCAGGCTCACCTCGCCCGGGACGCGGGCGAGCGTCCTCAGGTGCGTCGGCAGGACGACCCGGATCACGGCAGCGTCTGGACCTCGACGGACAGGACCGCCGGCAGGTCGCGCACGATCGGCGCCCAGTTGTCGCCGGCGTCGGCGGACGCGTACACCTGCCCGCCGGTCGTCCCGAAGTACACGCCGCAGGAGTCGAGCGAGTCCACGGCCATCGCGTCGCGGAGCACGTTGACGTAGCAGTCCTTCTGCGGCAGCCCCTTCGTCAGCGCCTCCCACTCGTTCCCGCCCGAGCGGCTGCGGTACACGCGGAGCTTGCCGTCCGGCGGGTAGTGCTCCGAGTCGCTTTTAATGGGGACGACGTACACCGTCTCCGGCTCGTGCGCGTGGACGTCGACGACGAACCCGAAGTCGGTCGGCAGGTTGCCGCTGATCTCGCGCCAGGAGTCTCCGCCGTCGTCGCTTCTCAGGACGTCCCAGTGCTTCTGCATGAAGAGGACGTCGGGGCGGGAGCGATGCATCGCGACGTGATGGACGCAGTGCCCGACCTCGGCCGTGGGATCGGGGAGCTCGTAGCGCGACACGAGGCCGCGCGTCGCGACGCGCCACGACTTCCCGCCGTCCTCGCTACGGAAGGCGCCGGCCGCCGAGATCGCGACGAAGAGGCGCTTCGGGTCGTTCGGGTCGAGGAGGATCGTATGGAGGCACATGCCGCCGGCGCCGGGCTGCCAGAGGTCGCCCTTGATGCTCCGCAGCGCCGGCAGCTCGCTCCAGTTCTGCGCCTGCCGTCCGTCGTGCGGAAGAGCGCCGCGTCCTCGATGCCGGCGTAGACCGTGTCCGGATCCTCGTGCGAGGGCTCGAGGTGCCAGACACGCGTGAACTTCCAGGGCTTCTGCGTGTCGTCGTAGTGCCTGTGCGTCCCGGGGTCGCCGTCGTATTCGAACTTGTTGCCGACGGGCTCCCACGTCTTTCCGGCGTCGTTCGACCGCTGGATGACCTGGCCGAACCAGCCGCTCGTCTGCGAGGCGTAGAGGCGGTTCGGATCCGCGGGCGATCCCTTGAGGTGGTAGATCTCCCAGCCCGCGAAGTGCGGGCCCGAAACGTCCCACTTCTGGCGCTTGCCGTCGGACTCGAGAACGAACGCGCCCTTCTTCGTGCCGACGAGAACCCGTACTCGACTCATTTCACCCTCCGGGGCCGGCCAGAATATCAGTGCATCGTCAACGCGGCGCGGCGAAATCCTGGACCCAGACGATCTCGTAGCCGCGGGCGTTCTTGCCGGAGGCGACGCCGATGCCAATCTCGCGCAGCGTCAGCGACAGGATGTGATCGCGGTGCTTCGGGCTCTTCATCCAGCCGTCGAAGACCTCGGCGACCGTCGGCTGCCCCTCCGCGATGTTCTCGCCGACGCCGGCCGCGACGTAACCGACGCGCTGGACGCGCTCCATGACCGTCGTTCCCTCCGGGCTCTCGTGAGCATAGTAGGAGCGGCGGATCATGTCCTCGGCATGGCGCTGCGCCGCGACGTCGAGCGACGGACTCTCGAAGAGCGGCGGCAGTCTCTTCGCCGCGCGCGCCCCGTTGACGCGGGAGAGCATGTCGGCGCGGACGGTCTTGAGGTCGGAGAGAGCCGCCGCCCGGACTGTGAACTCGTCGGAAAGCGACAGGCCGAAGACGAGGACGCGCACGACCCCGGCGTCGCTCTCCGCGAGCCCGAACCCGAAATCCCGGTAGCCCGGGGCGACGACGTCGGCGAAGGTTTCGGCTTCGGACTCGGCGAGGCGCGCGAGGCGCATCTGCAGGGCGCCCTCGCCCATCAGGACGATCTCACCGACGCGGCGATGTGCGTAGCCTGCGGCCGCGGCGCGCTCGCCGATGTCTTTGCCGGCGTCCTCGGCCTCCTCCGCCGTGCGAGCGTTCGCGACCCGCTCCGCCGAGCCCTGCGCGACGCGGTCGAGCGGCGGCGTTCCCGGACAGCGGCGCGGCGCCGGCCTTCGCGCGCGCGGCGTTGACGGCGGCGAGGGCGGCCGCGGCGGTCTCGAATCCGGGGCGCGGGCGTCGGCACGGCGCGTGGGCGTGCGCGTCGGCGAGCGCGCCGGGAGCGCGGCGAGGACGAGGCTCAGGGCAGCGGCGGCGATCACGCCGGAAATCTATCGCCGGTTAAGCCGTCCTCGATGGTTCTGACGACGGAGGGCTTCACGCGTAACCCTGAAGGTCGCCCCAAACTCGAAATCGCGAATACGCCCGCGCGCGGTCGTCTCGATCGGCTTGCCCAAGGCAGATATCGTCGAACGGTGCCCACGGCAATGCGCCCCTGGAAAACGATGCGCCAGGGGGAACTGAAGGATGCAACGTAGTACAGGATCATGCTGCTGAGGACCAGAAACACGCGATCGCGTCGAGTCGGCGTGGCCCGCCGGGAAGGATACGGACTGACGAACTCAGCCACACGGTGACTCCCAGTCGCCGAGGCCGGCGGTCTTGATCGTTACGCCGAACGCGCTCTAAGCGAAGACGACTCCGGCGGACGATGTCGTCGCCTGCCGGACGTTGCCTGACTTCAGCGCGGCAGCGGTCGAGATGGCCAGGTCCTCGAGCATCGTCCGACCGGTGCGCTCGAGACGCGTGCCGAGTCGTTGCGCTCGGCCGCGAGATCGACCGTGAGCGGGGAAGGGGGCAGTCCTGAACTCCTGAACTCTTGCCGAGGAGGAGTTTTCACGATTCCCCCCAACCGTCCCGGCCCGTCGCGCCGACGTTGGCCTACGCCGCGGCGAGCGCCTGCTCGAGATCGGCGATCAGGTCCTCGACGTCCTCGATGCCGACCGAGATGCGCACGAGCCCCGGCGTGACGCCGAGGCGGTTGCGCTCGGCCTCGGGGATCGACCCGTGGGTCATCGTGGCCGGATGCGAGATGAGCGTCTCGACGCCGCCGAGACTCTCGCCGAGCGAGCAGAGCTTCAACTTCGCGAGGAACGCCCCGGCCTTCTCGAACGATCCGAGGTCGAAGGAGATCATCGCCCCGAATCCCTTCATCTGCTTCTGCGCGAGCGCGTATTGCGGGTGATCGGGCAGGCCCGGGTAGTTGACCTTGCAGATCTTCTTCTGCTTCGCGAGCCACGCGGCGACGGCGCGGCCGTTCGCCTCGTGCCGCTCCATCCGGACGACGAGCGTCTTGATCCCGCGGAGCACCAGCCAGGAGTCGAAGGGCGACAGGATCGCGCCCGAGCTGTTCTGCACGAACGAGAGCCACTCGACGTGGTCCGGCTTCTTCGCGACCGCGACGCCGCCGATCGAGTCGGAATGGCCGTTCAGGAACTTTGTCGTCGAGTGCATGACGATGTCGGCGCCGAGATCGAGCGGCCGCTGCAGGTACGGGGAGCAGAACGTGTTGTCCACGACCACCATCGCGCCCTTCTCGTGCGCGAACGCCGACAGCTTCGCGATGTCGCAGAGCCGAAGCGTCGGGTTCGTCGGCGACTCGAGGTGCAGCATCTTCGTGTTCGGGCGGAAGGCGCGGCGGACCTCCTCGTCGTTCGCCGTGTCCACGAAGGTGAACTCGACGCCGTAGCGCGCCTGGATCTTCGTGTAGTACCGGTACGTCCCGCCGTAGGTCATGTTGGAGCAGACGACGTGATCGCCGGCCTTGACGAAGGTCGAGATCGCCGTGATCGCCGCCATCCCGGACGCGAACGCGCGCGCGCCGGCGCCGCCCTCGAGCACCGCCATGTTCTCCTCGAGCGCGTGCCGCGTCGGGTTCTGGGTCCGCGCGTACTCGTAGCCCTTGTGCTTGCCGAGCGCCTCCTGGACGTAAGTCGAGGTCTGGTAGATCGGGACGGAGACGGCGCCGGTCGACGGGTCCGGCTCGTTTCCCGCGTGGATGCAGTCGGTCGAGAAGCCCATGTTTCGCTCCGCTCCTATTCCAGGATTCCCTGTCCGGGATATCGCTCCGCCCCGTCGGGGAAGAGGGTGACGACGGTCTTGCCCGGGCCCAATCGCTTCGCCACCCGGAGCGCCGCCGCCGCGGCGAGGCCCGAGGAGCCGCCGGCGAGAATCCCTTCCTCCCGCGCGAGGCGCCGGCAGGCGTCGAAGGCCTCGGCGTCCGGGATCGTGATGACCTCGTCGATCACGCCGCGATCGAGGATCTCCGGCAGAAACGAGAGCCCGACGCCCTCGACTTTGTGGTCGCCGGGCGCGCCGCCGCCGAGGATCGAGCCCTCCGGCTCGGCGGCCACCCGAAGTAGCCCGGGGATCCGTCCCGAGAGATAGCGCGCGACGCCGATGAAGGTGCCGGTCGTCCCGACGCCGGCCACCCAGGAATCGATGCCGTCGCCCAGGACACGGGCGATCTCGGGGCCGGTCGTTTCGAAGTGGGCCTGGGGATTGACGGGATTGGCGAACTGGTTGGGAAGGTGGGCTCCGGGGGTCGCGGCGGCGATCGCGCGGGCTCGCTCGATCGCGCCGCTCATTCGTGCGGCGGCGGGCGTGCGCACGACCTCGGCGCCGAATCCCGCCATGAGCTTCGCCTTGACCTGGCCGTAGCCGTCCGGCATGACGATCACACAGCGGTAACCGCGCGTCGCCGCGATCATCGCGAGCGCGACGCCCGTGTTGCCCGAGGTCGGCTCGACGATTGTGCCGCCCGGCCGGAGCAGCCCGCGGCGCTCGGCGTCGTCGAGCATGGCCCGCGCGATGCGGTCCTTGACGCTCCCGCCCGGGTTGAACCACTCGAGCTTCGCGACGATGCGCGCGGCGCCGCCGGCGAAGCGGGAGAGCTCGACGAGGGGTGTGTTGCCGATCGCGTCACAGAGGGACGCCGCCGGTCGGACGGGAGCGGCAGTTTGGGACGACGATCTCAAAGCCGGTTCAAGTTCACGGCGGCGCCGTCGAGGCGGCCGCGCTCGCAAGATAGCAAAAAAAAGCCCCGGCGAAGCCGGGGCTTTCCCGAAATGGAAGGAATCGGAATCAGTAGGCCTGCTGCGCGCGGCGTGCCGAGTAGCACTCGCGGCAATAGACCGGCTTGCCGTTGGTGGGGTTGAACGGGACCTGCGTCTGCTTGCCGCAGCCGTCGCACGTCACGTCGTAGAAGGTGCGCTCGCGCCCTTCACCCGAGGCCGCCTTGCGCTTGTCGCGGCACAGCTTGCAGCGCTTGGGCTCGTTGGTGAAGCCCTTGCGCGCGTAGAACTCCTGGTCGTCCGCCGAAAAGAGGAAGGTCGCCCCGCAGTCCACGCAGGTCAGGTTCTTGTCCGTGTATTGCTGCATCATGAAACTTGCCGATCTCCTGGGTTTTTACCCGTCCGGGACGCCGGCATGGCGTCCCTTGAAAAAATTGAACAACGATTCGTTTCCACGCGATTACCCGAGCGGTTGCGACGCCTCGCGAAGCCGCCCGAAAAGATTTCTCTAGGACCGACCCCCTTTCGGAAGCGCGCACGTCTCCCCGCAAGGGCGTACGGAAAGGGGAAGGACAAACATAAGTGTGGCGGCTGACTTGTGCGGGGCTCTCGTAAAGCTGGCGGACGGTAGCATGCACCCTGACGGGGTGCAAGTCCCTGGTGCGTAGTCCTTAGTCCCTAGTCGAAGAGGTCGAGACACCGAGCCATACGCGACCAGGGACAAAGGACTAAGGACTAAGGACTTATTCGTTATCTCCCGATGACTCCCTCGACGGGCGACGAGGCGGTGGCGTAGCGCTTCCTCGGGATGCGGCCGGCGAGGTAGGCGTCCCGCCCCGCCCGGACGGCGTCCCGCATCGCGCGCGCCATCTTCACCGGGTCCTTCGCTCCGGCGATGCCCGTGTTCATGAGCACGCCCGCCGCGCCGAGCTCCATCGCGACGCACGCGTCCGACGCGGTGCCAACGCCGGCGTCCACGATGACCGGAACCTTCGCGCGCTCGAGGATGATCGAGATGTTGTTCGGGTTCTGGATGCCGAGGCCCGAGCCGATCGGCGCACCGAGCGGCATCACCGCGGCGGCGCCCGCGTCCTCGAGCCGCCGCGCCACGATCGGATCGTCGGACGTGTAGGGGAAGACGACGAACCCTTCCGCGACGAGCGTCTTCGTCGCCGCGAGGAGCGCCTCGTTGTCCGGCCACAGCGTCTGCTCGTCTCCCAGCACCTCGAGCTTGACCCAGTTCGACAGGCCGACCTCGCGGCCCAGCCGCGCGGCGCGCACGGCGTCCTCCGCCGTGTAGCAGCCCGCCGTGTTGGGGAGCAGCGTCATGCCTTTCGGAATCCAGTCGAGGAGCGACTCCTTCGAGCGGTCCGTCAGATTCACGCGGCGCACGGCGACCGTCACGATCTCGGCCGCGGAGGCTTCGAGGGCTTCCTTCATCTGCGGGAAGGTCGCGTACTTGCCGGTTCCGACGATGAGGCGCGAGGCGAACGTCCGCCCGCCGAAGACGAAGGGATCGGAAAGGCGATCGGAAGAAGTCGCGGCCGGCGAAGCCGCCGGCGTCTCGAGGGTCGTGGCCACGATGGAACTCTAGCAGGGTGCTGAAGAATGGATGCGGGCGTCGTGTCCGGCACTTTGCAGACGGCGCCGACAGAATGGCGTGCTTCGAGCGTTTTTCATCTCTCCTTACCCCGGGCGCCGGCAAAGTGCCGTCCACCCTTCGGGTTACGGCGGCGCGGGCCCATCTCCGTCGTCATCGCTCCTCGCCGATGCGACGGCATCGCCGTCGTCGCGCTTCCTTGGATCTGGCCCGGGGCGCTCGTAACGCCATCCCACACCCTTCTTCAGCAACCTGCTATCGCTCCTTGGGATCGTTGAGCGAAACGTTGTCGATGAGCCGCGTCTTCCCGACGCGCACCGCGGCGGCGAGCGCCGCTCCGGGCATGACGCGGTCGAGTGGGCGCATGGTTTCGGGATCGACGACGTCGGCGTAGTCCACGGCGAACCCGGCGCGCTCGAGCTCGGCACGCGTCTGGTTCCCGAGGCGCCGCGCGTCGGTCTCTCCGGCGGCGGCGCGGTCCCGCGCGGCGAAAAGAGCCTTCGGGAAGAGCGCGGCGCGCCTCCGCTCCTCGGGCGAGAGGTAGGCGTTGCGCGAGGAGAGCGCGAGGCCGTCCGGCTCGCGGACGGTCTCGCCGACGACGAGGCGCAACGGGAAGTCCAGGTCCCTCGTCATCCGCCGGATCACGGCGACCTGCTGCAGGTCCTTGCGGCCGAAGTAGGCGACGTCGGGCGTCACCTGGAGGAAGAGCTTCGCGACGACCGTCGCCACGCCGCGGAAGTGGCCGGGGCGGACCGCGCCCTCGCCGCGATCGGAGACGCCGTGCACGTCGACTGCAGTCGAGAAGTCGGGCGGGTACATCGCCGCTGCGTCGGGCCGGTAGAGGAGATCGACGCCTTCGTCCGCGAGGAGCGCCGCGTCCTCCTCGAGGCGCCGCGGATAGCGCGCGAGGTCCTCGCTCGGCCCGAACTGGAGCGGGTTCACGAAGATCGTGACGACCGTGAAGTCGCACTCCCGCCGCGCGCGGCGCACGAGCGAGAGATGCCCCTCGTGAAGCGCTCCCATCGTGGGGACGAGGCCGATGGATTTTCCGGACGCGCGTGCGCGGCCGACGCCCTCGCGCAGCGAGCCGAGCCCGGTCGCCGTGATCAATACACGCGCCGGAGCGCCGGAGGCTTCTCGCCGGAGAACGACTCGTCGGCGCTCGGGAAGCCGCCTTCCTTGACGTCCCGCGTGAAGTCGCGCGCGGCCTGACCGATGACGGACGCGATGTCGGCGTACCTCCGCGCGAACTTCGGCTTGAAGTCCGGGTTCCAGCCCATCACGTCGTGGAACACGAGGACCTGCCCGTCGCAGGCGGCGCCGGCGCCGATGCCGAGCGTCGGGATGCGGATCGCGCGCGTGATCTCGGCCGCGAGCGTCTCGGGCACGCACTCGAGGACCAGCGCGAAGCAACCCGCCTCGGAGAGCGCCGTCGCGTCCTCCAGGATCTCGTGCGCCGCGCCCGCGTCGCGCCCCTGGACCTTGTAACCGCCGAGCTTGCGGAAGGACTGCGGCGTCAGGCCGATGTGCCCCATGACGGGGATGTCCGCGGCGAGGATCGCCGTGACCGCCGGCAGGATGCGCCGGCCGCCTTCGACCTTCACGGCGCCACAGCCGCCCTCCGACAGGAAGCGTCCGGCGTTGCGCACGGCCTCGGCGGCGTCCGCTTGATAGGAGAGAAACGGCATGTCGCCCACGACGAGCGCGCGCCTGGCGGCGCGCGAGACGGCGCGCGAATGGCGGATCATCGAATCCATGGTGGCCGAGAGCGTCGAGGACTCGCCGTACACGGTCATCTCGACCGAGTCGCCGACGAGCAGCACGTCGACACCGGCCTCGTCCAGCAGGCGCGCGGAGGGCGCGTCGTAGGCCGTCAGCATCGCGATCTTTTCCCGGCCCTTGGCGGCGGCGAGTGCGGGAACGCTGACGGGAGAGGTCTCCGAGAGGGTGGCCATCATTCGCTCCTTTCCCTTCGGTCGACGTCCCGAACGTCCGGGATCGCCGCCGAAAAGGGCGAGGCGGGAATTATATGCCGGGCGGGACGGGCGCTATTCCCGGCTGCTCGCCGGCACGTAGTACTGGACGCCCTTCTTGGCCTTCTGGATCTGCGTCACGAGGTCTTCGAAGTCCGCCGGCCGGTTCACGAAGTCGATCTCGTTGGTGTCCACGACGAGGAGCGGCGTCTCCTCGTAATGGTAGAAGTAGTAGTTGTAGGCCTCGATCAGCTGCGCCACGTACTCCGGCGTGATTCCCTTCTCGAACGACCGGCTCGCCTTCTTGATCCGCTTCATGCACGTCTCGAGGGAGCCCTGCAGGTAGATGACGAGATCGGGCTTCGGGACCGACTCCGAGAGCAGGTTGTAGAGGCGGTCGTAGATCAGGAGCTCCGAGTCGTCGAGATTCAGGCAGGCGAAGATCTTGTCCTTCGGGAAGTGGTAGTCGGCGACGACGAGGTTCTGGAAGAGGTCGATCTGCGCGATCTCGCGCTGCTGCTGGTAGCGCGAGAGGAGGAAGAAGAGCTGCGTCTGGAAAGCGGATCCCTTCTTCCGTTTGTAGAACTCGGGCAGAAACGGGTTGTCCACGTCCTCGAGGGCCTGCGTGCCGTGGAACTTGCGGGCGAGCAGCTGCACGAGCGACGTCTTCCCGACGCCGATCGGTCCGTCGATCGCGACGTGGCGTAGTTGGACGTCGCCTTCCGAGGGGATCGCCATGAGAATAAGTTATCAGTTATCTCCAGAGCACATCCGCGATGCCGCACGCGGCCAGTACCACCGACACGAATCCGTTGGCGGTGAAGAACGCCGCGTTGACGCGCGAGAGGTCGCCCGGGCGGACGATCGCGTGCTGCCAGACGAGCGCCGCCGCCGTCAGCGCGATGCCGGCCGCGAAGAGCGCGCCGCCGCCCGCCGCGCGCCAGGCGAGGACGAGGAATCCGATCATCGCTACGTGAAGCACGGACGAGATCGCGAGCGCCCGCCGGGCGCCGAAGCGCGCGGGAATCGAATGGAGGCCCGCGCCGCGGTCGTGCGCCTCGTCCTGGAGCGCGTAGATCACGTCGAAGCCCGCCGTCCAGCACAGGACCGCGGCGCCGAGGAGCGCCGGGAGCGCCGCGAAGGAGCCGCGCACGGCGATCCAGGCGCCCACAGGCGCGATCGCGAGGCAGAGGCCGAGCACGAGGTGCGACGCCCACGTGAATCGTTTCGTGTACGAGTAGAGGAACACGAGCGCGAGGGCCACGGGCGAGAGGAACAGCGTCAGGCGGTTCAGGCTCGCTGCGGCGGCGAGGAAGAGGACGACCGACGCCGCGAGAAAGATCCGGACGAAGCGCACCGACAGCGCGCCGGACGGGAGCGCGCGCGCGGCGGTCCGCGGGTTCGTCGCGTCGAGCTCGCGATCGGCGAGGCGGTTCTGCGCCATCGCGGCGCTGCGCGCGCCGACCATCGCGAGGAGGATCTTCCCGAGGGTCGCGAGATCCGGCACTCCGCCGGCCGCGAGCACCGCCGAGAGCAGCGCGAAAGGCAGCGCAAAGAGCGTGTGCGAAAACCGGATCATCTCGAGCGTCGTGCGGAGCGACCGGAAGGCCCCTCCCGCTCCGGCGCTCACGGGCGCTTGCGGCGGCGTGTTCCCTTCCACCGAAAATCTCCGTCCGGAATCTCGAGCCCCAGGAGGCGCGCCGCCCGGACGCAGTAGGCGTCGAGCAGCCGCGTCGTGTCGGGCGTGTCCACGTAGAAGGCCGGCGACGGCGGCGCCACGATCGCGCCGGCCAGTGTCGCGCGGCGCATGTTCTCGATGTGAACCAGGGAGTAGGGCGTCTCCCGGAACGCGAGCACGAGGGGCCGGCGCTCCTTCAGCTGGACGTCGGCCGCGCGCTGCAGCAGGTCGCGGGAAATCCCGTTGGCGATCGCGCCGAGCGTTCCGGCGCTGCACGGGATGACGATCATGCCGTGCACCGGATAGGAGCCGGAGGAGATCGGCGCCGCGAGGTCCGCGTTGGCGTGAACCGTCAGACGGCGCGCGCCGGTCCGGGGGAGCGCCAGGCGCGCGATCCAGTCCGCGGGCGAGCCGACCCCGGGATCGATCTCGTTGCGCGCCACCTCGAGCGCCGCGTCGGAGAGGACGAGGTGGATCCTCGAGAGGCCGCGGGATCCCGCGATGCGCTCGACGAACCGCTTCGCGAGGTGCGCACCCGAGCCTCCCGACACGCCGACGACGAGCTCTCCGGTCACGGCCCGGCAGTCTAACGCGCGAGCCCCGAGGCCACCGGGAAGTGGCCCGGAGCGGGGTGACAAGGTTTTCTCCCTCCGACAAGAGAGCTTTCCGCCGGCGAAGTCGTTGACGCGCAACGGCGCGCGCGCGCATCACCGATCGCGCGTCAGAAATCGTTTCCACTTTTTCGGCGCCGCCGCCGAAGCCCTCGGCGCCTAACCGGTTTTCGCTCCGGAGTTTGCGCGCCGTCGCCCGATCCGGCACGCGCTTCGCCTTCTCGAACCGTGCGAACAACTTCGAGGAGGTGCCGATGGAGAACGCCTGATCGCGGGACCCGATGAGGACACAACGATCGATTCACGCAGAACGAAACCGGAATCACCTGGAAAGGAGAATCGCATGCACCGAAAGATCATTCTCGCGGGCGCCGCGAGCCTTCTGCTCGGAGTCGCGGCGGCGCTGGCCGGCGACGGAGACGCGCCGGCTTCTCCGGCCGCCGCGTCGGCCGGCAAGGTCAACATCAACCAGGCGACGGCCGCGCAGCTCGCGCTGCTGCCGCGCATCGGCGAGAAGGTCGCCGAGCGCATCGTCGACTACCGCAAGGAGCACGGCAACTTCGCCCGTCCCGACGACCTCATGGAGGTCAAGGGGATCGGCGAAAAGCTGTTTCTCACCCTCAAGCCCTACGTCACGGTCTCCGGCCCGACGACGGTGACCGAAAAGATCCGCTCCGGCTCTTCCCGCGGCCGCTCGCGCGGCGCGTCGGCGAAGAAAGCCCCCGCCTCCACCGCCCCGGTGGGCAAGGGACGGTGACCACCCCGCCCGCCCGGGGCCGCTTCGGCGGCCCCGGGTCTCCTCCGCCCGCGGCCGGACTGTCGTCGGTCGAGCTCGTCGGGGCGCTCGCGATTCTCGTCGCGGTCGCCGCCGCAGCCGGCGCGGGGGTCAACCATCTGCGCGCGGTCGTGTCGGTTCGATCGGCGGCCGCGGAAGTCGGCGCGACGCTCTACCGCGCGCGGATGTACGCGATCACGCAGGGAGTCAACGTCGGGTTGAAGTACCGCATCCGCGACGGGCGCGCCGAATGGGCCATCTACGGCGACGGGAACGGAAACGGCGTGCGCAGCGCCGAGATCGCAAGCGGCGTCGACCGCTCGATCGGAGCTCTCGTGATCTGGTCGCGCGACGACGTGCGCCCGGGCATCATGAGGGACGCCTCGATACCGGACCCGGACGGCTCGGGGAGGCTTTCGGGAAGCGTCGACGATCCGATCCGCTTCAACCGTTCGGACATCTGCTCGTTTTCTCCCCTCGGGGAGTCCACGCCGGGCTCGATCTATCTCTGGGACGGGCACGACCGGATGGCCGTCGTGCGCGTCTACGGGCGAACGGGAAAGGTTCGGACGCTCTATTACCGGCGCGGGGACCGACGATGGACGGAGTGAAGTTCGTTCTCGGCCGCGATCGGATCCGGCGCGGACGCCGTTCGTCAGCCCAGGGGAATCGCCGAGGCGTCCTCTCCGGGCCGGCCCCAGAGAAGGACTTCCTCGTGCGACGCGCCGGCCGGGACGACGCCGCCCGCGGCGAGACAACGCGAGAGGCGGGCGCCCGCCCCGATCTCCACGCCGCTCCAGACCGCGCTCTGCGCGATCCGTGCGCCGGCGCCGATCCGCACCCTCCCGAGCACGCTCTGCGAGACCTCGAAACCGTCGCGGGGCGTCAACGTGAGGACGCGCGCCGCGGCGTCGAAGTCGCCGGCGCCGGCCGGCATGGGGAAAGCGCCCGCGAGCGCTTCGAGCGTCGCGCGGAGAAAATCGCTCGGTCGGCCGAGGTCGGCGAAGGCGCCGTCGTGCCGCATCCAGGCGATCCGCCGCCCGTCGGCGATGAGCGGCTCCCACAAGTCCTTGACGAGCGAGGCCTCGCCGGGAGGGATGCGGCCGAGCACGTCGGGCGAGAGAACGCACACGCCCGTGTAGAGGAGCGGGGTTGGACCTATGCCGCCGAAGCGCGCGATCGCATCCCCTTCGGGCTGCAGCGGCGTGTACCGGCGGGGCTCGCGATTGTCGACGACGAGGAGCGTCGCCGCGGCGCGCGATCGGCGGTGCCGCTCGAAAAGCGCGGCCGGATCGAAGGCGATCGCCGCGTCGGCGTTCACGACGAGGAAAGCGTCGCCGTCGAGAAAGGTCCGCGCGTTGCGCAGGGCGCCGGCGGTCCCCAGGATCCGCGGCTCCCAGAAGAACTGGAGCTTCGGAAGCTCGCCCGGATGCTCGCGGAGGCGGCTCTCGATCTGGTCGCCCAGGTGATGGAGATTGACGCCCGCCTCGCGCACGCCGGCGCGGCGGAGCCGCTCGAGGTGGGCGGCGACGAGCGGAACGTTGAGGAAGGGGAGTAGGGGTTTCGGGAGGGTTCGGGTGACGGGCTGGAACCTCTCGCCGCGTCCGGCCGCGAGGAGAAAAGCCTTCATCGCGGCGGGGCGGCGAAGACCATGTCTTCGGGAAGAGCGGGATCCTCCCTTCGCTTGCGCGCATACAGCCCGGCGTAGGAGTACGGAATCGCCGAAGCGAAATCGAGCGCGAGCGCGGCGACGGCCTTGCGGATCGCCGCGGGATCGCCCTCGATCTCGACGAAGTCTCCGATCGGCGTCTCGTCGAGCGCCACGGCGCAGTCGGAGAAACGCCACTCCTCTCGGCGCTTCTCGTACCGGAACTTCCGCCGGAACCCGAGGCGCTCGAGGATCGCCTCCATCTCGCCGGGCTCGCCGACGACCGTCTCGCGTTCCTCGCGGGACTTCACGCCCTGGGTGAACCGCGCGGCGCCCTTGAACGTCAGGATGCCGCGCCCCTGCGCGCGCCGGAGTCTCAGAGCGCGGCCCGAGCCGGCGATGGACCCCGCGGCGTCGTCGAAGAGGTCGTTCGACTCGTCGTGCCGCTCCTTCTCGAGGGTAGCGCCGAGCTCCTCGAGCCGCCGGCGCACTTCTGCGAGATCCGCCGCCGGGAGCTTGACCTCGATCTCCTGCGGTCCCGCTCCGGAGGTCACGACAGCAGGCGGCGGGCGATCTCCTGGGCCAGTTTTCCGTCGAGCCGGCCGCGGTGGCGCGCCATCAGTTCCTTCATCACGAGGCCGACGTCCTTGACCGAAGTGAAGCCCTTCTCCGCCATCACGTCGCGGACGGCCTGTTCGACCTCCGCCTCGGACAGGCCCTGAGGCAGATAGCCCTGGAGGATCGCCAGCTCCTCGCTCTCCGACTCGACGAGGTCTTTCCGGCCGCCGCGCTCGTACTGCTCGATCGCCTCGCGCCGCTGCTTGATGGCCCGGCGGATGGCCGCCTCGACTTCCTCGCCGGTCAGCGCGCGCTGGGCCTGGATGCGCTCGTTCTTCAGCGCGGCGAGGAGCAGACGCAGCGTCGAGACGCGGCGCTTGTCGCCGCCCTTGAGCGCAGTCTTGAGATCGGCTTCGAGGCGATCCTGCATGGCCGGAGGCTATCACCGCGGTCTGCGTTAGCCTCTCCGGCGTGAGGCGATTCGTCGTCGGGACGGCCGGCCACATCGATCACGGCAAGACCGCGCTCGTGAAGGCCCTGACCGGCATCGACGCCGACCGACTGCCCGAAGAGAAGCGGCGCGGCATCACGATCGACCTCGGCTTCGCGCACGCCGAGTGGGAGGGCGTCCGCGTCTCGTTCGTCGACGTGCCGGGGCACGAACGCTTCGTCCGCAACATGCTGGCGGGCGCGGGCGGCATCGACGCCGTGCTGCTCGTCGTCGCCGCCGACGAATCGGTGATGCCGCAGACGCGCGAGCACTTCGAGATCGTGCGCCTGCTCGGGATCGCGCGCGGCGTCGTCGCGGTGACGAAGATCGACCGTGTCGCGCCGGAGCTCGCCGCCGTGACGGCCGACGACGTGCGCGAGCTCCTCGCCGGCTCGCCCCTCGAGGCGGCGGCCGTGGTTCCCGTCTCGTCGAAGAGCGGCGAAGGCCTCGATGCGCTCCGCGCGGCTCTCCTGGCCCTCGCGCGTCCGGAGTCCGAGGCGGCGCGGGAACGCCGCGCCGTCCGCCTCCCGATCGACCGCGCGTTTCACGTGGCGGGGTTCGGGCCGGTCGTGACCGGGAGCCTCGTCTCAGGAACGATCTCGCGCGAGCAGAAGCTCGTGCTCGAGCCGGGCGGCCGTGCGGTCCGCGTGCGGCGCCTGGAGGTGCACGGGCGAGAGACGCCGGAGGCGCGCGCCGGCGAGCGCGTCAGCGCGAATCTCGCGGGCGTCGAGCTTTCGGACTTGCGGCGCGGTCTGACACTCACCGGACCGGCGGCGTTTCCCGTGTCGCCGCTGTGGACCGCGCGCGTGACGCTTCTCGCGTCGGCGCCGCCGGTGAAGTCGGGAGACCGGCTTTCGCTCCACCACTACTCCGCGGAAGTCCGGGCGCGCGCTCGGGTCCTCGACGGGCCGGCGATTCCGTCCGGCGGATCGGCGCGCGTCCAGCTCCGGCTCTCCCAGCCGCTTCCGGTTTCGCCGGGGGACCGCTTCGTCCTGCGACGCCTCTCTCCGGTCGAGACGATCGGCGGAGGCGTCGTGCTCGACCCTCTGTGGCCTCCCGTCGGACGGCGGCGCGCCGAGGAGCTGCCGCGGCTCGACCGCCTCGAGCGCGGCGATCTCGCCGAGCGCGGCGTCCTGTGGGTCGAGCAGGCGCGGGAGCGCGGCGCCGGCGAGGAGGATCTCGCGGCGCGGGCCGGCGTCCCCGCGGCGGAGATCCGCGCGGCGATGGCCCCGGCGATCGCCGCCGGCCGTGTCCATCGACTGCGCCGCTCGCCGGAGCGCTACATCTCCGAAGCGACCCTCGCGCTCCTCGCCGAGCGTGCGTCCGCGGAGATCGCGGCGTATCTCGCTCGGGGCGGCGCGTCCGTCGGAATGCCGCGCGGGACGCTGCTCGGGAAGCTTCTGCCCGGCGCCGAGCCCGGCTGGGCGGAGGCCGTCGAGTCGGGGCTCGCCGCCCGCGGGGTCTTTCAGCTCGCCGGCGACGAAGCGCGCCCGCCCGGCCGCGAGGATCTCGACCCGAAGGAGCGGGACCTCTCCGCGCTCATCGTGAAATTCTTCCGCGAGCGCGGGCTCGACCCGCCGTCTCCGGCGGAGGTCGTCTCGCGAGTCCAGCACCACCCGAAGGTGGTCGAGGGCCTGCTCGGTTACCTCGCCAAGAAGGGCGATCTCGCGCGGCTGCCGGGCGGCTGGCTCGTGTCTCGCGAGGCGGTGGACGGCGTCGTCGGCAAGCTCCGCGCGAGCGGGCGGAAGTCGTTCGACGTTTCGGAATTCAAGGAGATGTTCGGTCTGACGCGGCGGCTCGCGATCCCGCTCCTCGAGCACCTCGACGCTTCGAAGGTCACGCGCCGCGTCGGGGATCGCCGGGAGATCCTTCCGGGATGAGTCCGGCCGCGACTTCGGCCGACCGTTCTTCGGCCTCGCGCTCGAACACGATCGCGCCGAAGGCCGCGGCGTGGGAGAGCCCGCGCGACCGCGAGCGGAAGTAGTCGGCGAAATAGAGACGCAGGAATCGCGCGACGCCGAGGCGCGCGTACTGCTCGACGTGGACGAGCTCGTGCGCGAGCAGCGCTCGGCCTGCGGGCGATCCGCATGCAATCTCCCGTCCGCTCCCGCGTGAGAGGAAGACGTGGCGTCCGACGACGAAGGCCCGGGCGCGAACAAGCTGCGCGGCGAAATGCGCGAAGGCTCCCGAGTGGAGCCGCGCCGGAGACGTCAGAGCGACTGCCGCAGCGTCGCCGAGGACTTGAGGTCCGTCGAGTAGGAGATCTGGCCGCCCAGCGTCAGCTCATTCCACGTGGCCGCCGGGGCGGCGCCGCTGCGCGCCGGGCGGAAGAGCCAGCCGTCCATCTGCTTGCGGAAGTACGCGATGAAGAGCGGATCATTCGCGGCGATCGGGATCGCCTTCTCCACGTGTCCCGAGGGATTGATGCGCACCCAGAACCGAACCGAGAAGGGCCCCTTGTAGGAGCTCGACGACCATGGCTGCTTCTTGGGAATGGGCGGCGTGTCCACCTGCTCGACCGGCAGCATCCCGTCCGCGGGCGCGCCTGGCTTGAGGCTCTCGAGCCACGACGCGTCGGTGCCCCACGCGATCGGCTGCGGGATCGGCATCGCCACGGTGATCGGCGTCAGGAGAAACTGCTCGATCTTCGGCGAGTCCACCTCGGCCGAGAGGTCGAGCCGCACCGACGCCCACGTCTGGACCGGCTGCCCGGCCTTTCGCGCCGGGTCGAAGGTCCACCGGATGAGCGAGCCCTGTGTCTGGGCTCCGAGCGACGGGATCGGGTCGCGGGCGCGGCGGACGTTCAGCGCCTTTCCCTTCGGATCGACGAGGACGGCGGCGTAGAGCGTCGTCGGAATGACGGCGTCGGCGGTCGCGGGCTTGACCGGGGCCAGCGCCGGCGAATCGGCCGTCGAGGCGAAGGGATTGTCGGCCGGCAGCGACTCCACCGCGATCACCGGGGGGTCGGAGAGGCGCAGGATCGGCGCCGGCGCCGGGATCGCGACCGCGGGAGCGGCGGGGGCGGCGGGCGCGGGGGCCGGAGCCGACGAAGCGGGAACGGGCACGGGCGTCTCGACCGGAGCGGGCGGCGTCGCCGGGGGCGGCGCCGCGTCCTGGGCCGCGGCGAGGGCGGACGTCAGCGCGATCAACGCCGCGGCGGCAATCCCCTGTCTCATGACTTTGACAGAAGTATAGCGAAGCGATTCGAGGATCACTTCGCCGACAGCCAGTCCCGCCCGAAACCGACTTCGACCGCCAGTCGGACCTTGAGGTCCGCCGCTCCTTCCATCACCTCGCGCACCAGCTCGGAGACCGCGCCGACTTCGGCGTCCGGCGACTCGAGGACGAGCTCGTCGTGCACCTGGAGAGTGAGGCGCGTGGCGAGGCGTCGCTCGGCGAGCGCCTTGTCCAGCCGGATCATGGCGATCTTGATGACGTCGGCGGCCGAGCCCTGGAACGGGGCATTCAAGGCCATGCGCTCGGCGTTCGATCGCACGGCGCCGTTGGACGCCGCGATGTCCGGGATCGGGCGTACCCGCCCGAAGATCGTCCGGACCTCCTTCGTTCGCCGCGCCTCGTCGAGCACGCCGTCGAGGCAGGCGCGCACGCTCGGGAACTGCGCGAAGTAGGAGTCCACGTAGGTCTTCGCCTCGCCGGTCGGCACGCCGAGCTCCTTGCCGAGAGTGAAGGCCGCCATGCCGTAGAGGAGGGCGAAGTTGATGCGCTTCGACGCGAACCGCATCTCGGAGCTGACGAGGTCCGGCGCCACGTTGAAGATCTTCGCCGCCGTCGCCCGGTGGATGTCGTCGCCGCGCTCGAAGGCGTCGATGAGGTTCCGGTCGGCCGACAGGTGCGCGAGGATTCGCAGCTCGATCTGCGAGTAGTCGGCGACGACGAGCTGGTGGCCGGGCGGCGCGATGAACGCGCGGCGGATCTCCCGCCCGGCCGCCGTCCGGATCGGAATGTTCTGGAGATTCGGGTCGGACGAGGAGAGCCGTCCGGTCGCGGCGACGGTCTGCCGAAAGGACGTATGCACGCGCCCCTGTGCGTCGGCGAGCGCCGGCAGGGCGTCGACGTACGTGCCCTTCAGTTTCGAGATCTCGCGGTACTCGAGGACGAGCTTCGGGAGGGGGAAGCCGCGCTCGGCGAGGTCGGAAAGGACCTCGACGCCGGTCGAAGAGGACTTTGTCTTCGCGGTCTTCTTGAGGACGGGGTAGCCGAGCTTCTCGAAGAGGATCTGCCCGAGCTTGACCGGAGAGTTGACGTTGAACTCCTCGCCGGCTTCCGCCCAGATGCGGCTCTCGAGGTCGCGCAGGTCGCGGTCCATCCGTTGGGACATCTCGTGGAGGAACGCGACGTCCACGGCGACGCCCGCGAGCTCCATCCGCGCGAGGACGGGCGTCAACGGCCGCTCGATCTCGCGATAGACCTTCTCGAGCTCCGGCCGCCGCGCGAGCTCGGCCGCGAGGACGGGCGCGAGAGAGCGCGCGACGACCGCGCGCTCCGAGAGCCAGCGGTCGGCGCTGCCGATCTCGTAGCCCGGCGCGAGCGCGCCGGCGGCGACGCCGGCCTCCTTGTCGGAGAGGAGCCGCGTCTGCAGCCGCGCGAAGGCGATGGCGTCGATCTCCGCGCTCGCGACGCCGGGCGCCAGAACGTACTGCGCGAGGCCGACGTCGAAGACGTTCGCGGCGATCGCGGCGCCCTGCCGCGCGAGGAGCGTATCGAGCGGCTTGGCGTCCGCCACGGCGACCGACAGACCGGGCCGGTCGAGCGCCCGCCACTTTTCGACGACGCGATCGGCGGACTCCTCCGCGATCTGCGTCTCGCCGCCGTCGGAGACGGCAAGGAGGACGTCGCTGCCGCGGCCGAGGAGCGAGACTCCCAGAGTCGCGCCGGGCGTCATCGAAAAGGCCTCGCCGGCGGCGAGTCTCCGCGAAGGCGCGGCCGGCGGCGCGGCGGCCTCGCCCTGGATCTCGGCGGCGAGCGACGAGAACTCGAGCTCCGAGAAGATCGCTTTCAGCTTCTCGAGGTCCGGCTCCGACCGCTTGAGCGTTACGGGATCGAACGGGACGGGCAGGTCCGTCGGGATGCCGGCCAGTCGGCGCGACAGGAGCGCGTCCTCGCGGTGCTGCCGCAGGCTCTCTCCCACCTTGCCCGGGATCTCGTCCATCTTCTCGAGCAGGTTCTCGAGACTTCCGTAGGTCGAGATCCACTTCTTGGCCGTGACCTGCCCGACGCCTGGCACGCCGGGGATGTTGTCGACGCTGTCGCCCATGAGCGCCAGGACGTCGGCGACCTGACCGGGCGCGACGCCGAAGAACTCCTTCACGCCGGCCTCGTCGAGGAAAATCTCGCGGCCCGTGTGGAAGATCCGGATTCCCGGCGCGACGAGCTGCATCATGTCCTTGTCGGCCGTGACGATGACGACGTCGAAGCCGTTCGCAGCCGCCTTGGTCGCCAGCGTGCCGATCACGTCGTCGGCCTCGTAGCCCGGAATCTCGAGGATGGGGATCCGGTAGGCCGCGAGCACGCGGCGGATCTCCGGCAGCTGGCCCTTGAGGTCGTCCGCCATCGTGGGGCGGTTCGCTTTGTAATCGGCGTAGGCCTCGTGCCGGGCCGTGCGCTCGGGCCCGTCCCAGGCGGCGGCAAGATAGTCGGGGGCCCGCTCGCGCACCATCTTTCGCAGCATGTTCACGAAGCCGTAGATCGCGTTGGTGGGCCGGCCGGACGAGGTCGACAGCCGCTGGATGGCGTGATACGCGCGATGGATGTTGGAGAGGGAGTCGATCAGGTAGAGGGTGGGACGCGCTTGGGCCATCGGCGGCGATTCTATGGCGCGGGTTTCGAGAGGCCGGCGAGGCACGAAAGCGGCCATCGGCGCGCCTTTTCCATTGCGAGGCCGCGGGCGCCAGGCGTATTTCGCGCGGCGCTCGGGCGACTCAACCTTCGGGACCGGAAAGAGTTCTTCGGCGGGAAGAAAGCGCGCAAAAACAAAACGCGCGACCCGCTTTCGGAGTCGCGCGATTCAATAAAGACTAGACTAACAAACGGGCACGCCGCCGTCAAGAAGAAAATGCCGGCGTGCGCATCGTCGGCTAAATCGCGCGGGGCGAATCGGTTGCGCCGTCGCGGCGCGTCAGAAACGGCGGCGCACTTCGGCCAGAACCTGGTCCCGCAAGCGCCGGGTCTCTTCCTGCAGGTCCGCCGTCTCGCGCTGCATGTTTCCGACGAGCACGGCGTCCGACACGCCGGAGAGGTTGATGCCGACGTTCAGGAGCGCCGCCTCGGCCGCGGCTTCGAGGAGGAGGGCCGCCGAGCCCGCGTCCGAGGCCGCGTTCGGGTTGCCCTTCTCGACGAGCTCGGGCAGCGAGGCGAGGAGCCTCGCGGCGGCGCGGGCGGTCCGCATCGGGACCTCGGTGGCCTGGCGGTTGGCTTGCTCGATCCGCTTCGATCGCGCGGCCTTTTCCTCTTCGGTGTCCTTTGGCAGACGCCGCGCGGCGACGACGAGGTCGTAGGCCTCCGAGTCTTCCCGCGCGAGCGTGAGGAATTCCCGGCGCGCTTCGCGGGCCGCCTCGGCGATCGGCCGGACCGCCTCGTGCGACGCGGCATACTTCTCTTTCGAGAGCGTGACTCCGGCGACCATCTCGGCAAGCGCGGCTCCCATGGCCGCGGCGACCGCGGCGGCCGTCCCGCCTCCGGGAGTCGGCGCTTCGGAGGCGATCGCCTCGAGGAGCTCGGAAAGCGAGAGCTTCGAAAAGTCGGTCATGACGTGCTGCCGCGGCCGCGGGAGATGAGCCGGCCGCGCTGCACGACGCCCGCGACCAGGTTCACGCCCCAATGATAGATGAGGTGGCGATCGTCGGGCGCGTCGATCCAGATGACGTCGGCGGCCTTGCCCGGCTCGAGCGAGCCCGTCTCGCCGGCGAGACCCAGCGACGCCGCGGCGTTCAGCGTGATCGCGGTGAGGGTCTCTTCGACGGACAGACCCGAGTCGAGGCAGGCATGCGCGGCGGCGGCCGGGAGGGACTCCGTCAGGCAGGTGCCGGGATTGGAGTCCGACGCCACGGCGACCGGAACGCCGGCGGCGACGAGCGCGCGGGCCGGAGCGGGCTTCGAGCGCATCCACCAGGCCGTGCCCGGAAGGATCGTCGCGATCGTTCCGGAGCGCGCGAGCGCCGCGACTTCCTCGTCGCCGATGCGCAGCAGGTGGTCGGCCGATGCCGCGCGCATCTCGGACGCCAGGAACGAGCCGCCCGACCGCGCGAGCTCGTCGGCGTGGATGCGCAGGCCCAGTCCCGCGCGCCGCCCGGCCTCGAGGATCGCCCGCGACTCGTCCACGGTGAAGACGCCTTCGTCGCAGAAAACGTCGCAGAACCGCGCGAGCCCGCGCCGCGCGACCTCCGGGACGATCTCGTCCGTGATGGCGCGCACCCATTCGGTGCGGTTGGCGCGGAACTCGGGCGGGATCTCGTGCGCCGCGAGCAGCGTCGGCACGAGACGCGGCAGCTCCGGATCCCGCGCGGCCTCGGCCAGGATCTCGAGAGACCGGATCTCGTCCGCCACGGTCAGGCCGTATCCGGATTTCGCCTCGACGGTCGTCGCGCCGTGCGCGGACATGCGCGCGAGGCGCTGGCGCAGGAGGCGCGCGAGCTCTTCCGTCGAGGCCGCGCGCGTCGCGCGGACCGTGGCGTTGATGCCTCCGCCGTCGGCGGCGATCGCCGCGTAGCTCTCGCCGGCGAGCCGCCGCCCGATCTCCGGGCCCCGGTCTCCGGCCCAGACGGGGTGCGTGTGGGAGTCCACGAGACCCGGCAGAACGGTGCAGCCCGCGGCGTCGATCGAGATCTCGGCCGGATGCCCGGAATAGCGGCTGCGGTAGTCCGCCTCGGAGCCCGCGAAGACGATGAGGCCGTTCTCCGCGCGGAGCGCCGCCCCATGGATGCGGAGGATCTCGCCCTGTTCGCGGCCCCGACGCGCGGCGCGGCCGAGCGGTGTCGCGAGGGTTGAGGCGTTGCGGATCTCGATGGAGGACATCGACGACTAGGGACTAAGGACTAAGGACCAATTCGGCTGGCGCTAAGGAACGAAATCAGTCCCTAGTCCTTAGTCCTTAGTCGGGTCGTCAGACCGCCCCTTCCTCTTTCTCCTGCTTGCGCGTCATGTAGGACACGGCCCGGTCCCGATCTCCTTCCTCGCGGTCGAAGTCGAGGACCTGGTGGAAGAGCTCGATCATCTTCTGGAGCTGCAGCCGGAAGTTGACGCGTTGGATCTTGAGTTCCTGGATCGCCTTCTCGATCTCCGCGGAGCGCTGCAGCGCGCTGTGCGTCAGCCGCTCGCCGGCCTCCTGCGCCTCCAGGACGATCCGCTCGGCGTCTTTCTGCGCCGCGGTCCGGATGTCCTCGGACGCGCGCTGGGCCGTGAGCAGCGTGGCCTTCAGGATCCGCTCGCGCTCGCGATGTTCCTCGTTTTCCTCGACGAGCTGCCGGACGCGCCCCTCGAGCTCGGAGTTCGTTCGCGCGAGCTCCTCCATCTCCTCGGCGACCATGCCGAGGAAGGATTCGACCTCGACGGGATCGAGGCCTCTCCACTTGGTCGTGAATTCGTGCTTCTGGATTTCGAGAGCCGTCAGGCGAGGCATGGGATCTCCTTCTCAGGATCTGCCGAGCGTCGGCGCGAGCCAGTTCATCAGGAGGGAACGGATCAGAATGATGACGAGGAGCACCAGGATGGGCGAGAAGTCGATGCCGCCCGTGCGGCCGGGCGGCAGGATGCGTCGGAAGGGCCGGAAGATCGGCTCCGTCATCCGGTAGAGCAGCTGCACGATCGGGTTGCGCGGGTCGGGGCTGACCCACGAGATGAGTGCGGCGATGATCACGGTCCACTGGATGATCGAGAGGATCGCGAAGATCACCTCGATCACGCCCGACGTGAACGCCCCGCGGAAGCTCACGCGGCCTCACGCGGCCCGAAGAGGAAGGTGCCGAGGCGGACCTCGGTCGACCCCTCCTCGACGGCGACGGCGAAGTCGTGGCTCATGCCCATCGAGAGCTCGGGAAACGCGCGGCCGAACCGGTCCGAGAGGCGCGCCGCGAGCGCGGCCAGCCGGCGAAAGTGCGGGCGCGAACGCTCCGGGTCGTCGGCGAACGGCGGCACGGCCATGAGGCCGCGGACGTCGAGGTGCGGCGCGGCGAGCGCCGACGCGACCAGATCGTCCAGATCCCGCTCGAGGACGCCGGATTTGCTCGGTTCTTCGCCGAGATTGACCTCGACGAGGACAGGCAACCGCCGCTCCCCGCCGCCAAGAAGCCGCTCGAGGCGCTCCACAAGTCTTTGCCGATCTAGGCTTTCCAAGGCTGCGAAGTATTGTAGCGCCGCTGCCGCCTTATTCGACTGAAGACTTCCGATCAGTTTCCAGACGAGGTCGGGTCGCTCCGCGCGTGTCGCGTCGATCTTCGCGGCGCCTTCGGCCACGCGGTTCTCGCCGAAGAGCGTGAGGCCCGCCCGCGCCGCAGCGCGCACGGTCTCGGGGCCATGTCCCTTCGTCACGGCGAGGAGCGCGACCGTTCGCGGGTCGCGGCTCGCTCGCGCGCACGCGCGGGAGATCCCGGCGAGCGCCTCGTCGCGGCGGCCGGCGATCTCGTCGGCGGAGAGCATCCGCGCGCTCCGCCTACCGGCGCTCGCTCGCGTCGGCGCCGAGGTTGGCCAGGCGGTCGGCGTCGCGATTCTTCTCGCGCCGCACGTGCGCGATCGAGAATCTCCGGAACCCTTTGGCGCGCCGCACGGCCTCGGAGACGAGCGGCTTCAGATGCTCCGCCTTGACGCGGTACGCGCCGTTGACCTGCTGCACGAGAAGGAGGCTGTCCGAGAAGAGCTCGACGTCCTGCACGCCGAGCGCCTCGGCGCGCGCGAGCGCGAGGAGCAGCGCCCTGTACTCGGCGACGTTGTTCGTCGTGCGCCCGAGCGCCTCGAAGTGCTCCTCGGCGGCGCCGTCGCCGCGCGGCGCGACCCACACGCCGGCGCCCGCCGGACCGGGATTGCCGCGGGCCGCGCCGTCGATGAAAGCGGTGAACTTCGCCAAGCTGTCAGCTCTCAGCTGTCAGCTCTCAGCCGGAGCTCAAGCCGACTGGCTCTGGCTGATAGCTGACGGCTGATGGCTGAAAGCTACGCGTGCGCGTCGTAATAGAGGATCCGCTTACAGCTGTCGCAGTAGACCATCTCCCGGCCGGCCTTGAGCAGCTGCAGCGCCGCCGGGCGGATCTTCACGTGGCACGCGGAGCAGGAGTAGGAGTTCGCGATCTGGATGACGCGCGAGACGGCGATCCCGCGTTTCTTGTCGAGCAGGCGATGGAACTCCGCGCGGTCCCGGGGCGGGATCGTCGCTTCGAGCCCCTCGATCTCCTTCTGCGCCTGGGTCAGCTCATCGTTGATCGCCCGCTGCGCGACCCGCCAGTCCTTGAGCTTCTCCTCGTGCTCCGCAGTCTCGGCGGGAAGGCTCTTCTCGCGCGTCTCGAGCTCGGCGCGCGCGGACTCGATCTCCTCCTCGAGGCCGAGGAATCGCTCCTCCGTCGTGCGGATCAGGCGTTCGACGCCGTCGATCTCGTTTAAGACCGCCGAGTATTCGCGGCTCGACTGCACGCTGCGCAGCTGCGTCTGGTACTTCTTCTGCTTTTCCTTGAGATCGGTGAGCTCCGCCTCGGCCCGGCGCGCTTCCTTGTCGGCCTCCGCCAGACGGGTCTTCAGCCGATCGACCGCTTCCACCTTCTCGCGGAACTCCCGGTCCACCTCGACGAGGTCGGCCGGCACGGTGTCGCGCTCGCGCATGCGCTCGCGCACGAACTGGATGCGGTCCTGGAGCCGGTGGAGCTGTTCGAGCAGCGCGCTCATCGCGCGCCCGCCGGGGCAACAAAAAGGGGTGTCCCTCTCGCAGGGCACCCCTGGTGGTTTGCTTCCGTCGTCTTGTCTCGGTCTTCTGTCAGCGTACCCCTCAAAGCTCCCCGCATTCCCTTCGTGACCACCCGGTCTGGTGGGTCCACTCGGATTCGAACCGAGGTCTGACCGGTTATGAGCCGGTGGCTCTAGACCGCTGAGCTATGGACCCCGGCGCTCGGTTTCGTATCCGGCGGGAATATATCAAAACGGCCGCCGCGGTCCTCCAAAAAGGCGCCGGGCGGCCGGGGATCCTGTGAATCGAGGGGTCAGCGGATCGTTTCGAGGAACGGGCGGAGCTTCTTGGCCCGCGAGGGGTGCCGCAGCTTCCGGAGCGCCTTCGACTCGATCTGCCGGATGCGCTCGCGCGTGACGTTGAACGAGCGGCCGACCTCCTCGAGCGTGTGCTCGGACCCGTCGCCGACGCCGAAGCGCATCTTGAGCACCTGCTCCTCGCGCGGCGTGAGGGACTTCAGCACGCGGCGCGTCTGGTCCTGCAGGTTCGACACGAGGACGGCGTCGATCGGCGAGAGGACCTGGCGGTCCTCGATGAAATCGCCCAGATGCGAATCCTCTTCCTCGCCGATCGGGGTCTCGAGCGAGATCGGCTCCTGCGCGATCTTCATGATCTTGCGCACCTTGGAGACCGGCATGTCCATGCGCTTGGCAATCTCCTCGGCGTTGGGCTCGCGGCCGAGCTCCTGGACGAGGGACCGCGACGTGCGCGTGAGCTTGTTTATGGTCTCGATCATGTGCACGGGGATGCGGATCGTGCGCGCCTGGTCCGCGATGGCGCGCGTGATCGCCTGGCGGATCCACCACGTGGCGTACGTCGAGAACTTGTATCCGCGCCGGTGCTCGAACTTCTCGACGGCCTTCATCAGGCCGATGTTGCCTTCCTGGATCAGGTCGAGGAACTGAAGCCCGCGGTTCGTGTACTTCTTCGCGATCGAGACGACGAGGCGCAGGTTCGCCACGATGAGCTCGTGCTTGGCCTGGTCGGCCTCCTCCTCGCCCTCGCGCACCATGCGCTGGGTCTTCTTGACGTCCTCGTGCGTGACGCCGAACTTCACCTCGAGCTCGCGGAGCGCCTTTCGGTACTTCGCGATGCGGCGGCGGTAGAAGTCGAGGCGCGCCGGGTTCTTCTCGCGCTTGAGCGTCAGCGTGTCCTGGCGCATCGTGGACTCGGGCACCGACATCTGGCGGTCGATGTCCCTGAGGATCCCGATCGCGCGATTGAGAACGGCGGGCGTGAAGTCCGCCTTTCGGATCAGGTTCGCCATCTCGGCGATGCGGCGGTCGATCGAGCTCTCGATGCGCGCCAGGGACTTGGAGCCCCGCTTGATCGTGCGCGCCTTGAACTTCATCCGCTTGATGTCTTTGTCGAGCGCGCCGATCTTCTTGAAGCTCGCGAGCACGCCCTCGATCCGGCGCGTCGCGCGGTCGTCCATCTCCTCCTCTTCCGCTTCGTCGGAGGGATTGACGAGCTCTTTGACCATGCGCGCGTCGCGGCCGGCGCTCTCGAGGAGCTTGAGGATCTCTTCGAGGACGACCGGATTGTTGGCGAGCGCCTGGTAGATCTTGGCCTCACCCTGTTCGATGCGCTTGGCGATGCGGACCTCGCCCTCGCGGTCGAGCAGCTTGACCGTCCCCATCTCGCGCAGGTACATGCGCACGGGGTCGTTGGTCTTCTCGACGGCTTCGCGGGCTTCCTCCGCCGTCTCGGCCTCGAGCGCCGCCCGGCGGCGCGCCGCGCGGTCCGGATCGGTGACGATCTCGACGCCGAGGTCGAAGAGGCGCACGTACACTTCCTCGAGATCCATCGGGAGTCCCCGTGACCTCGTCGGACAGGACGGTCTGCATCTCTTCGTAGAGCAGGTAGCCCTTCTCCTTGCCCACGCGCAGGAGAGCCGCAACCTCGGGGTACCGTTCCTCAATCACCAAGCTCGTTTCCTTTCCGGGAGGACTTCAGCTCCGCGATCCTCCGGTCGGTGGCCATCTTCTTCCGCAGCAACTCGTTGTCTTCCGGCGAGCGCCCGATCTCCGCGAGCAGCGCGGCGCTCTCCCGCCGGAGGTAGTCCTGTTCCAGTTTGTCGAGCACCTGATTCACCCGCTGGGTGGTCGGCTCGAGCCCTTCCTCGGTAACCGCCTGAGCCAGGAGATTCTTCTGATCGTCGTTAAGGTGGGCGATTATCCTCTGAAAATCAACAGGTTCCGATGCACTCTCCGCCCGGAAGGCGGCCGCGATGGCCCGGACGCCGTCCCGGGAGAGCCATTCGTCATTCAAGCGCCCTAGAATCAGAGAGATATGCTCGCCCCCCCGCGCCAGGATCGGTAGCAACGCGCTCTCGGCGTCCGGAATTCCCCCGTCGGTTAACACCCGTTTCGGCGGCGCCGTTCCCGCCGACGCCCGCGAAGGCGCCCCCGCCGTGCGCGGCTTGATCCGGTCCCAGAGAACCTCGAGCGGCACCGCGACGGCCTCGGCGACCCTCCGGCATTCCTCGTGCCGGAGGATCGAGTCCGGTATCTCCTTTACGCTGTCGAGCAGGCCGGCGATTCGCGCGCTCCGCTCGGCCGCGGATATGCCGGGCTCGGCGGGGCGCACCTCCTCGAGGAGCCACTCCAGGAAGTCCGGCGCCCCGGCGATCCGGGCGGCGAGATCGGCCGGGCCGGCGCGCCGGAGGACGTCGTCCGGGTCCTCGCCCGCCGGCATCCGCGCGACCGAGACCGACAGGCCCTGCGCCAGACAGAGCCCGATCGCCGCGCGGGTCGCCGCCCGGCCGGCCGGGTCGCCGTCGTAGCAGAGGACGACGCGCTCGCAGAGCCGCCGCAGTTTCTCCGCCTGTTCGGGAGTCAGCGCCGTGCCCATCGTCGCGACCGTCTCCTCGACGCCGGCGCGCACGAGCGCGAGGTGGTCGAAGTAGCCCTCGACCAAGACCACTCGCTCCTGCCGGCGGATGGCGTCGCGCGCCTGCGAGAGGCCGTAGAGCGTCCGTTTCTTGTGGAAGAGGGGCGTCTCGGGCGAGTTCAGGTATTTGGGCTCCTGCCCGTCGGCGAGCGCGCGGCCGCCGAAACCGACGGCCCGGCCCCGGTCGTCGCGGAGCACGAAGAGGAGACGATTGCGGAAGCGGTCGTACGCGCCCTTGGTCTCGGCCCGCGGCTGCAGCAATCCCGCCTCGACGAGGAGCGCCTCGGGGAAGTCGCCCGAGAGGCGCCGCGCGAGCGCGTCCCACGAGTCGGGCGCGTATCCGAGTCCCAGGTGTCGGCGCATCTCCTCCGGCACGCCGCGGCCCTCGAGATACGCGGCCGCGGGGTTCTTCGGCTTGCCGAGCTCGCCCGCGTAGAAGCTTTGCGCGCGCGCGACGGCCTCGAGGAGCTGCTCGCGCCGGTCGTCGCGCGGGCCGCGAGCGCGCTTCGGGATCGCGACGCCGAATCGACCGGCGAGCGCCTCGACGGCCTCCGGGAAATCCAGGCGGTCGATCTGGCGCACGAAGTGGATGACGTCGCCGCCCGCGCCGCAGCCGAAGCAGTGGTACAGGCCCTTCTCGCGGTCCACGGTGAACGACGGCGTCCGCTCGTTGTGGAAGGGGCAGAGACCCTTCCACGAGCGCCCGGCCTTCTTGAGCCGGGTGTGCTCGCCGATCACCTCGATGATGTCGGCGGCGCTGCGCAGCTCGGCCAGCACGCGGTCGTTGATGTCGAGATCGCTCATCACTCTGTCGCCATTTGACTAAGGACTACGGACGAGGGACTCCTTCTTCTTTGATCCAATCATTTGTCCGTAGTCCTTGGTCCCTAGTCGGTCACTTGAGCTCCACAATGGTCGCTCCATTCCCGCCTTCGCGCGCGTCCGCGGCGCGGATCGAGGACACGGCGCGATGGCCCCGCAGGTGCTCGCGGAGGCCGTCGCGCAGCCGTCCCGTGCCGTGCCCGTGCACGACGCGCAGGCGCGCGTCGCCGGCCACGATGGCGGCGTCGATCGCGCGCTCGACCTCCTCGATCGCGTCGTCGAGATGCTTCCCGATGACGTGGACCTCGAGCGTCCGCGCCGCGAGGCTCGGCCCGGCGGCCGGTGGTTTTTCCGGGCGCCGCGGCGGCGGCGCCGGGCGCCCTCCGCCGACCGCCTCGACCTCCGAACGTTTCCAGCGCATGCGCTTGCCGGCGACCTCGAGCCACACCGTGTCGTCCTCGATCGCGCGCACGACGCCCTCCGTCTTCGAGCCGGAGAGCCGCGCGCGTCCGCCGACGGAAACCTCCCGCGAGCGCTCTTCGGAATGCGCTTCCGCCTCGGCGAGCACGGTCTCCTCGGCCGCGGTCTCCCGTTCGGCCGCGTCGAGGACGCGAGACGCCGACGCCTGCGCCAGCCGCGCGGTGTCCTGCCGGATGCGCGAGAGCTCGTCGGCCACCTCGCGCGCGAGCTTCGCGCGGGCGCGCTCGAATCCGGACTTGCCTTCCTCGAGGAGCTTCGTGCGCTCCCGCGCGAGCGCTTCGCGCTCGTTCGCCAGACGCGCCGCCTCCGCCGCGGCCCGGCCGCGCTCCTCCGCGGCCGCCTGCTCGAGGCGGCGCAGCCGCTCGAGCGCCGCCTCCGCCTCCGACTCGGCTTTCTCGCGCCGCCGCCAGGCCTCGCCCAGGATCTCGTGCGCCCGCGCGAGGACCGGCTCCGGAATTCCGCGCTCTTCCGCAACGGCCAGCGCGTGACTCCTCCCCGAGAGGCCCGGGTGGAGGCGGTAGTTCGGGGCGCCGGTCTCCTCGTCGAACTCCATCGCGGCGCAGACGGCGTCGTCGCGCCCGGCGGCGAGGTTCTTGACCGCCGAGAGATGCGTCGTGACGATTGCGCGGCCGCCCCGTGCGAGCAGCGCTTCGAGCCACGCGACCGCGAGGGCGCTTCCTTCCTCGGGATCGGTCGCGCCGCCGATCTCGTCCACGAGCGCCAGGGCACCCGGGCCGGCGCCGGCCAGGATCTCCGCGAGGATCTCCATCGAGGAGGAGAAGGTCGAGCGGTCGGAGAGGATCGCCTGGGCGTCGCCGATCTCGGCCGCCGCGGAGGTGAAGACCGGCAGGCGCGTGCCGGCACCGGCGGGAACCGGGAACCCGGACTGCGCGAGCAGCGTGAAGAGCCCGGCGGTCTTCAGGACCACGGTCTTGCCGCCCGCGTTCGGGCCGGAGACGACGAGGAGGCGCTGATTCGGCGCGAGGTCGAGATCGAGGGGCACGGCGTCGCGGGCGGGGCGCGACTCCTCGAGCACGCGGCGGCGCAGGGGCGCCAGCCGGCCGTCGAGGAGCGGATGCCGCGCGGCGCGCAGGACCCAGGAGCCGTCATCCGAGATCGCCGGCAGGCGGCCCTCCGACAGCTCCCCGAACTCGACCCGGGCCTCGAGCGCGTCGAGCGCGGCGAGGCGGCCGACGGCGCGGAGGAGGTCGTGGGACGCATCGAGCACGAGCCCCCCGAACTCCGCGAGCAGCCGCTCGACCTCGCGCCGCTCTTCGGCCGCCGCGAGCGCGAGGTCGTTGTTGGCCTCGACGACCTCGAGCGGCTCGACGAAGACGGTCTGGCCCGATCCCGAGCGATCGTGCACGATCCCGGGCACGCGCCCGCGCGCCGAGGCGAGGACGGGCAGGCAATAGCGGTCGTTGCGTTGAACGAGGAGGGCCTCGCCGAGCGCGTCGCGGCGATCCTCGAGGAGCTTCGACATCCGGCGCGTCACCTCGCCACGCCGGCGGCGCAGGCGCGCGCGCAGGTCCTTCAGGCGCGGCGACGCGTCGTCAGAGACCGCGCCGTCGGCCGTGAAGAGGCGGCGCGCCTTGTCGAGCAGGGCATCGAATCGCGGCAGCGCCTCGCGATGCGCGGAGAGCGCCGGCGTCTCCGCGCGCTCGAGAAACCGCCGCACGGCTTCCGACGCGCGCGCCGTCGCGAGGATCGGCCGAAAGTCCTCGGGCTCCCCGTAGCCGGCGGTCCGCTCCAGCATCGCGAGCACCGGCGCGAGATCGGTCACGCCGGCGAGCGGCAGGCGGCCGTGCGCCGCGCGGAAGGTCCAAACCTCCGAAGTCTCGGCAAGACGCCGGCGCACCTCGGCCTCGTCGAACGACGGGCGCGTGCTTCGGAGCGCCTCCTGGCCGGGGATCGTGCGGGAGAGAGAGGAAACGAGGCGGAGGACGACGTCGAGCTCGAGGACCGAGGCGACGTCGCCCGCCGCGAAGGGGGATTCGGAGTCGGCTAGACGTTCGCCCGCCGCTCTTCGGCGAGCTTGCGAAGCATCTTCTTGCGCGCCTGGATCATCTTGCGCTTGCGCTTCGCGCTCGGTTTCTCGTAGTGCTGCCGTTTCTTCAGCTCCGACAGGATGCCGGACTTCTCGCACTTGCGCTTGAAGCGCCGCATCGCGTTTTCGAAGGATTCGTCTTCCTTGACGTGGACGAGAGGCACGAACAGTCACCCCCTTCACCGTGGCTTTCGAGAGCTCGACATCATATTTTCGCCGAGGAGAGACTGTCAATGATCTCTTTTCTTTTGAGTCGCTTAAGGAGGACAGTGGCCCGCCGCTCGTCCCGGTCCGGCGCGCGGCCGGTGCCTCCTCGGTCGGTCGATCGGAGGGTCGGATCTCTCAGAGTCGCTTGAGGTTGACTCGGTCGGCAGAGGCCGGATAATGGCTCGAGAATGCAAAACACAGAGCTTCTCCGTCGGCTGGAGGCCGAGATCGAGCGGCGTCTGCTCGAGCGGTTCGCCGCCCTGCGCGACGAGTTCGACCGGCTTCGTCTCGAAGCCGACCGGCGCTGGGCGGGATTCCTGGAGCGCTTCGAGCAGGACTTCGCCGGCATCGTGCCGGCCGAGATGCTCGAGCAGAAGCCCGAGGGCGGCGGCGGCTCGCGGGCCGGAACGGTCTCGATCGAGGACGCCCGGACGCTCGACGCGGGAGCGAACCAGGTCGAGACGCTGCATCGGTTCCTCGAGCTCGCGCGGCGCCGCGCATCGCGCGTGGCCCTGCTGGTCTCGAAAGGCGGGACGCTCGGCGTCTGGAAGGCGGTCGGCTTCTCGGAGCACGGCCTCGACGACGAAGCGGTCCGCAAGATCACGATCTCGCTATCCGAATCGAATCCCTTCGCGCGCGTGCTGGACGGATCGCCCGAGCGGCTGCCGCGCGGCAACGAGATCTCGAGCCGCCTCTCGGCGACCGACGCGGTGGATGCGATCGTGCTTCCGATGGTCGTCAAGGAAAAGATCTCCGGTGCGGTCTATGCGGACACGGTACCGGGCGAGGAGAGCCGCTTCGATCCGGAAGGCCTCGGCGTTCTGACGTTCCTCGCCGGTCTCGTCGTCGACCGCCTCGCAGCGCGCAAGCTTCGCCCGGCGCCGCCCCTGCGCCCGCTGCCGTCGCGCCGCGAAGCGCCCGGCGAGGAGGACATCTCGGACCTCGGCATTCCGCGGCCGCGGGAAGTTCCGCTGACGCCCGCCGCGCCGCCGGAGCCTCCGCCCGAACCCGCGGCCTTCGAGCCGCCGGCTCCCGCCGCACCGCCGCCGCCCGTCGAGCCCATGCGCGCCGCGGCCGAAGCTCCGCCGCCCGAGCTGCCTGTTTCGACGGGTTGGGAGGCGGTGCCGCCGCCGGCCGCCGCCTGGTCGTCGCCTGCGGCGACCATCCGGATGCCCGAGGTCGCACCGTCGCTGCCAGCGCCGGCACCGGCCTGGAAGCCCGATGCGGCCGCGCCCGCTCCGGCTCCTGCCGCGGCGCCGCGCCGTCTGGCCGGACCGCTCGCGCGCGCGGAGGGCGATGAGCGCCGCGAGGAAGCGCGGCGGTTCGCGAAGCTCCTCGTCTCGGAGATCAAGCTCTACAACGAGCGCGCGGTTCAGGAGGGGCGGGAGAAGGGCAACCTGTACGAGCGCCTGAAGGAAGACATCGACCGCAGCCGGCAGATGTACGACGAGCGGATCCCCGAGGACGTGCGCTCGTCGTCCAACTTCTTCTACGAGGAGCTCGTGCGCACGCTCGCCGACGGACGCGCGGAGGCGCTCGGGCTCTAGTCGCTGTAGAACTCGCCCGGTTGTTCCCGCGCTCTCGTCCGCGCCTTCTCGATCGCCCGATCGCGCGGCGTTTCCTCGCCGCCGCGCTGGTCCTTCTGTCGGCCGCCTGGTCGCGCGCGGACGTCGGCGCGCTCTACGTCTCGACGGACTTCGACGCCGAGCTCGCGCGCGCCGCGGACCTCCTCGAGGAGGGGCAGCGCGCCGAGGCCGAGCGCGTGCTCTCCGAGATCCGGCGCCTGGCGGGCCAGCGCGCGTGGGACGCGCGGGTCGCGATGCTGCTCGCCATCGACGACGAGCGCCGCGGCGATTTTGCGGCGGCGGCGCGGGGCCTCGCGGAGACGTCGGCGGCGCCGATCGGCCTCGAGAGTTATCGGCGCGACCGTCTGGCGCGCGATCTCGCGGCGTCGGGACAGGTTGCGGCGGCGCTCGCCGAGTACGCGGCGCTCGAGGAAAGCGACGAGGCCTATGCCGGCGCCGCACGGACGGCGCTCGATCATGCGGCACTGCTCGAAAGGGCCGGCGCACCCGGGAAGGCCGCGGCCGTGCTCGCGCGCGCGGCTTCCGCGAGCCCTTCGTCGAGTCTCGATCTCGCGCCGCAGCGCCTGCGCCTGGCGCTCCGGACGGGCGACGCCGCGGGCGCGCGGGCGGCCGCGCGGCAGCTGCTGCTCGAGGCGCCGCTCGCGGACGCCGCGGCGGACAACTCCGCCGAAGTCCGTCAGGCCCTGCGCGCAGAGGAGGCGCGGCTGTCGCCTGCGGATCGGGCGCGGCGCGGGAGGGCGCTCGTCTCCGCCGGAGATTTTCGGCGCGGCGCCGCGGTGCTCGAAGGCGCCGGGGTCGCCGGCGCGGCCGGCGACGAGCGCGAAGCGACGCTGGTGGCGCTCGCGCGGGCCGAGGCGCGTCTCGGGAGAACGGCGAAGGCGCTCGCGGCGATCGCGCGCGTGCCTGCGAGCGGGAGCCCGGCGTCATTCGAGGCGAGGCTCCTGCGGGTGGAGATCGAGAGCGGCCGCGGAGCGCCGCGGGCGGCGCGCGAGCGGCCGGAGGATCGCGAAGCCCGTCTCACCGACATCCTGCGCGGCCTGGCGTCGCCCGAGGCGCCGCCCGGCGTGCGCTCCGCCGCGCGCGAACGGCTGGTCCGTCTCGCCTACGAAGCGGGCGATTTCGACGCCGGTCTGGCGCAGGCGCGCGCGCTCGTTGCGGAGTCGCCGGGCACACGCGCCGGCTTCGAGCCGCTCTGGCGGCTCGCGTGGGACGTCTATCGCTCGGGGCAGTGGGCGCTCGCCCGTGCGCGTTTCGAGACGCTCGGCGCGCTCTATGCGGCGCTCGACCTGCGGCGGCGGCTGACCTACTGGCGCGCGCGCTGCCTCGAGCATGAAGGCTCCGAAGGGCGCGCGGGGTTACTTTTCCAGTCGCTGGCAAGGGCCGATCCGCCGGACCTGTACGCCCTCTTCGCACGCAGGCGCGTCTCGACGCGGATGCCGCGCCGTCCGCCGCTCCCCGATCCGTCACAGGCGACGGCCACGTTCCGCCGCGTGGACGAGCTGCTCCGGCTGCGGCTCTTCGAGGAGGCCTCGGCCGAGGCACGGCGGCTTCCGGCGAGCCGCGGGCGCGATCTGCGGCTGGCGGGATCGGAGTTCGCGCTCGGCAGGTTCGCCGCGGCGGCGCAGTCGGCCAAGCGCGCGTTTCCGGAGATGGGGACGGCCGAGGAGGGGCGCGTGCCCGACGCGTGGCGGCGCCTCTACTACCCGATCGAGGAGGGCGGCTTCCTGGCGGACCGCGCGCGCGAGTTCTCGCTCGACCCGGCGATCCTGCGGGCGCTCGTGCGGCAGGAGAGCCTCTTCGAGGCGCGGGCGAAATCGCGCGCCGGCGCCCTCGGGCTGACGCAGCTTCTGCCCTCGACGGCGCGGAGCCTCGCAAAATCGGTCCTGCGCGTGCGATACCGCCGCGCCTTCCTTTACGACCCGGGCTTCAACGCGCAGCTCGGCGCGGCATACTTGAAGCGCCTCTACGATCAGTTCGGCGGAAATGCGATCTACGCGCTCGCCGCCTACAACGGCGGCCCGGGCCGCATGGCGAGCGTTCTCGACCAGAATCGCGGCCTCGCCGAGGACGAGGTTTTCGAGTCCCACCCGGCCTGGGAGAGCCGCGACTACGTGCGGCGCGTGGTGCTCTACTCCGAGTCCTACCGCGAGCTGTATCCGCAGGCGCCGGTCACCACGAGCCCTCCGGCACCACCAGAACCGAGCAAGGGCACCGCCGCAGGACCTGGCGCGTGACCGAGTCGCCGCCGCGGAGAAACGGCGCGCGCGATCCCCGCACCGGTCCGCCGACGACGACGAGGTCGTGCGGCTCGGCGTCGAGCTCGGCCAGGATTCCCTCGATCGCGTCCTCCGCCTGACGCACCGTCGCGCGGCCCCTCACCTCGAGCTCCCGCAGGGTCTCGATGCCGCGGTCGAGGTGCGCGCGCACGAGCGGCGTCGCCGTGCGGCCCTCGAGCGAGACGTGCAGCAGTGTGACCGTCGCGGAGAGGCGCCGCGCGAGCCAGCCGCCGGCGCGGACGTCCGCCTTTCCCGGCTCGCCGACGGCAGTGCAGATCAGGATCTTCTTCGGCAGCTGCGCCGTGCCGCGGGCGAGGAGGATCGGCGTCGCGACGCCTTCGGCGAGATCCTCGGCGAGGCCGGCCGCGCGGCGCTTTCCGGAGCGCACCGCCGGCTCCGTGTCTCCCAGCAGGAGGAAGTCGTAAGGCGCTTCCGATTGCTCGAGAGCGAGCTGCTCGGCGGGATCGCCGGCGCGCGCGCGGACCGCCGCCGCGTCGAGGCCGGCTTCCCGCGCCCGGCGTCCGAGCGTCTCGCGGAGCTCGTCCTGTCCGCTCGATCCCGACGCGACCCCGACGACCGTCGCGACACCGTCGAGCGCCTCGACGAGGGGCCGCGCGATCGCGAGCGCCGGGTCGGAGGCCTCGCCCGAGTCGGCGACGAGGAGCCGAGGCGTGGGCTGCCGCAGGATGTGCCAGTGCTCCAGCGCGACCCAGGTTTGCGCCGGAATCGGCCGTCCGTCGGCCGGCACGGCGGCCTCGATCAGGAGCGCGTTCTCGCCGTAAGGGAGCGCGGGGGAGAGCTGGCGCGTTCCCGGCAGCGCCGGCAGGCGAAGACGCGCCCGCCGGAACGAGCCGGAGAAGCTCTCCTCGAGCAGCTCCCCGCGCCCGAGGACCGCGGCCGAAGGCGGCGGCGGATCGGCGGACAGGCGCACCTGCTCGGGCCGGAAGAGGACGCGGACGCGGTCGCCCTCGTCGTGCGGAACGTCGGGCGGGATCGGCAGCGTCAGCGGTCCGAGCTCCACGCGCTCGCCGCGGCACCGGCCGACGAGGATCGTCCCCGCGCCCAGGAACGTGGCGGCGAAGAGCGAGCGGGGGTGCGCGTAGAGATCCTCGGGCCCGCCGACCTCGAGAAGCCGTCCGCGCTCGATGACGCCGATGCGCTGTCCGAGCTCGAATCCCTCCTCCTGGTCGTGCGTGACGAGGATCGTCGTGACGCCGAGCGTCTTCTGGATCTGCTTCAGGTTCTGCCGCAGCTGGGCGCGGATCTTGACGTCGAGCGCGCCGAACGGCTCGTCGAGGAGCAGCACCGCGGGCCGGTACGCGAGCGCGCGCGCGAGCGCCACGCGCTGGAGCTGACCGCCCGAGAGCTGGCTCCAGTAGCGCGAGCCGAGGCCGCCCAGCCCGACGAGGTCGAGGAGCTCCTCGCGCCGGACCGCACGCTCGGACGCCGGCACGCCGCGGATGCGCAGGCCGAACTCGATGTTCTGGGCCACGGTCATGTGCCGGAAGATCGAGTAGTTCTGGAAGACGAAGCCGACGTCGCGCTTCTGCGGCGGCAGCATCGTCACGTCGCGGCCCCCGAGCCGGATCGCGCCCTCGTCGGGCGCGAGGAGCCCGGAGATCAGGCGCAGGACCGTGCTCTTGCCCGATCCGCTCGCGCCGAGGAGGACGAAGAGCTCGCCCGTCTGCACCTCGAGCGAGACGCGGTCCACGATCGTCGTTCCCGCATAGCGCTTGGTCACCTTCTCGAGCGTGATGGCCATGCGTCAGGCGTCCTTGCGGCTCGTCGTGTAGCGGAGCAGGAAGAAGAAGATGACGAACGAGAGCGCCGCGAGGACCGCGGCCACGGCGTTCGCTCCCGCCACGTTGCCCGCCTCGAACTGCGCAAAGATGTAGAGAGGCGCCGTCTGCGTGCGCAGGCGCAGGTTGCCGGAGACGAGCACCGTCGCGCCGAACTCGCCGAGCGAGTGGGCGAACGTCAGGAGCGCGCCGGTGAAGAGGCCGCCGCGCAGCGTCGGCAGGATGACCCAGCGGAACGTCTGCCATCGCGACGCGCCGATCGTGTAGGCGGCCTCCTCGTAGGTCGCTTCGATCTCGTCGAGCACGGGCTTGACCGCGCCGAGCATGTACGGAAACGTCACGAAGAGGTGCGCGAGGAGCACGCCGGCCGGCGCGAACATCGGCTGGAAGCCGAGCGGCTCGAGGAGCTTCCCGAGGAGGCCGATCGGACCCCAGAGGAGAAGCAGCGACGTGCCCACGACGACCGTCGGGATGGCGACCGGCAGGTTCACGAGGATGCCGAGCGGCCGTTCGCCGGGGAAGCGATAGCGCGACAGGACGTACGCCGTGAACGTGCCGAGGATGGCGTTGACCGTCGCCGTCGCGAACGCGATGAGCAGTGAGAAGCGCAGCGCGAACTGCGCTTCGGGCGACGCGAGCGCTTCGCCGAACGCCGGCAGGCCGCCGCGGAACGCGAACACGAAGACCGCCGCGAGCGGCATGAGGATGAGGGGCAGGAGGACCGCGAGCAGCAGCGTCACCGGCACGAGAGGCCGGACGGCGCGCGGGCCCGCGATGGGAACGGTCGCGCTCACGGCTTCGGCCGGACTTTCATGACGCGGTCCTTCCAGATGCCGTCCACGATGTCCTTCTTCGCCTTCGCCCAGCCGCCGTAGTCCGCGATCGAGAACGGCTCCTCGATCCGGCCGAACGCCGGATTCCCGGCGTTCCATCGCTCGTCGACGCTGCGAAATCCGCGCGTGACGAAGATCTTCTGCGCCTCCTCGCTCCAGAGAAAGCGCGTGAAGGCGTCCGCGGCGGCGCGCTCCTTCGGACCGATACGGCGATCCACGCGGACGAGGGTGTGCTCGGAGAGAATCGTGCGGCGAGGGTACACGATCTCCGCGCGGAGCCTGCCGCGCGTCTGGTCCCAGAGCGCTTCCTGCTCGTAGGTGATCAGCGCGTCGCCGAAGCCGTTCTCGAACTGCGTGCGCGCCGCGCGCGCCGAGGAGGCTTGCGCGACGACGTTGCGCCAGATGCCGGCGAGCAGCCGTTCGCCGGCCGCGGGATCGCCGCCGGCCGCGCGGGCGCCGGCGCCATATTCCGCGACGATCGCCCACTGCGCGCCGCCGGACGTGAGGGGATCCGGGTGCACCACGCCGATGCCCGGACGCGTGAGGTCCGAGAAGTCGTGGATGCCCTTCGGGTTTCCGGGACGGACGAGGATGATCAACGGCGTCCGGTTGACGACGCCCTCGTGCGGCAGCGCGCGCCAGCTCCGTGCCGGCACGACGCCGGCGTCCGCGAGGCGGTCGGCGTCGCTCTCGAGCGACAGCAGCACGAGCTCCGCCGGGACGCCCATGATGACCTGGTTGGTGACCGTGCCCGATCCCGCGAAGGACGAGAGGAACTCGACGGGCGTTCCTCCCTGCGCCGCCCACGCCTTCTGAAACGCCGGGAAGACGCCCTGCTCCATCGTGTCGCCGAGGATGCTGAAGCCGTAGAACACGATCGTCGCGGGCGGCGCCGCGGCGCGCGAGATCGGAAGCCACGGCCAGGCGGCCCAGAGAAGCAGCCCTCCGAGGAGAAGGACCGGCCAGATCCCGCTCGCGCGGGGAGCGGAGGGGCTCGCCATCCGGCGGAGGATATCGCCCGCGAAAGCGCTCTAGACTGCGGCCCCATGGCGGCCTTTCGGATCCGCACGGCGCGCGCGATCGAGCGCCGCGACATCACCGACGAGGTGCGCCGCGCCGCGGCGGACCTTTCGGCCTCCGACGGCGCGCTCCTCGTGTCGCTGCCGCACACGACGGCCGCCGTGACGATCGGCGAGGCCTGGGATCCGGACGTCACGGGCGACATCGAGCGCGCGCTCGAGGCGTGGGTCCCGAAGGTCCGCTTCGATCACGGCGAAGGGAATTCGGCGGCGCACTTTCTCTCGGAGGCGATCGGCGTCTCCTGCCTGGTGCCGGTCGAGAAAGGTCAGCCCGTGCTCGGGCGCTGGCAGGGGATCTTCCTGATCGAGCTCGACGGGCCGCGCGAGCGCACCGTCGAGGTGCGCCTACTCCGCGGCTGAGCCGAAGAGCTCCGCCTCCTCGCGCGCCGTGTGCGCATCCCACCGGCGCGCCAGACCCCCCGCGAGCCGCCGCGCTCCCTCGAGATCTCGCGCGTCGGCGAGGAGGCGCCGCATCATCCCGGAGAGCTCGCGGATCTGGACGTGCTCGAGCCGAAGCTCGCGGCCGAGCGCGGCCGCGGAGTCTTCGCCCGGCGGCGCGACGAGCTTGCCCGGGGCGGCGGGCGGAAAGAGGCGTTCCTCCTCGAGCGCCGTGTGGCGCCGGAGGTCGTCGTCGAACGCGGCGATCGCGGCCGCGGCGGCCTCGGCGTCGCCGCGGGACGCCGCCGCGAGGAACTCGCCGAAGAGCGCGTCGAGCCGCCGGTGCTCCCCGCGCAGGCTCTCGGCGAGCCCTTCGTCCGTCTTCGCCGCGCTCACAGGCCGTCGTACTTCGAGTAGCCGCGCTTGGCCCAGTAGTCGTCGGGCTGCGCGGTCGGAGTACGTGATGGCCGTGATCGCCTTGATGTTCTTGAGGCCGAGCTTCATCGGGACGAGCAGCCGCAGCGGCGCGCCGTGGTCGACCCCGAGGGGCCGGCCGGCCATGTGCGTGGCGAGGAGCGCCTGCGGGTGCCGCGCCGTCTCGAGGTCGATCGAGACGTAGTACGGGTCCGAGTTGCCGTCGCTGTCCAGATCGACGGACGACTCGATGCCCGCCCACTTCGCGCCGGGCGCGGGAGGATGCGCGTCGAGCAGGTCCGCGAAACGCAGCCCGCCCCACCACGCCACGGCGCTCCAGCCCTCGACGCAGACGAGCCGCGTGATCTGTTCGCGGAAGGGGAACTTCCGGAGGTCCTCGATCCGGAGCGTCTCGGTGCGCCCCGACGCGAGGCCCGAGAGCTCGAGCTTCCAGTCGGCGAGGTACGCCGGTCCCGGCGTCACGCCGTTGTAATTGTTTCGGAGCGGCGTGACCTGGGCCTTGGTGTACGTGCGCACCCTGCGGTCGCGCGAGAAGAGGGCTTCGGCGACGTCGTCGTCGAAGGTCAGCGTGCGGTTCAGGAATTTCTCGCGCCGGTCTTTCGTCAGGCCGAGCCGCGCCGCTGCGCGTGTCCAGGGCGTGGATGGCGCCCTCCGGAAGCTTCTCCTGAGCGGCGCCGTCGGGCAGCAGCCACCAGAATCCGGCCGCGGCCGCGGTCGCCGCCACGCCGAAGAGGAGGAAGTCGCGGCGCGAGCGCGCCGAAGCTCTCGCGGGGAGACGACCGCGCTCGGCGGATCGGTCTCCGCGAGGAGATCACGCAGCCGGCGGCGGGGCTTCCGGGGCGGCGCCATGACTTGCCTCCTTTACTCCTGTCCTCTTCGACCACCCGGTCACCATCGAGCGGAAGGTGTCCCAGCCGTCCACGACCACGAGGACGACGTGCGGCACGACGAACGTTCCGAGCACGACCATCGCGACGAAGTGCACGATCCGCGCGCCGTTGTAGTTGACGAACAGCCGCTCGAGCCACGAAAGCTGCACCGGCTTGTGCATCGCCCAGCCCGAGAGGACCGAGAGCGCGCCGAAGGCGGGCATCGAGAAGTAGGCCGCGCGCTGGAGCGCGTTGTACTTCGTCGTCACCTCGGGATGCGGCCAGGGGCAGCGGAAGAGCTTCATGGGGAGCCATCCGGCGTAGTAGCGCATCATCGCCAGCGCGCCGCGGACGTCCGCGCGCCGCGGCAGGAGCGCTCTGTAGCCGCGGCCGGCGAGGAGGCCGACGAGGTAGAGCGCGCCGTTCGCCATGAAGAGGTAGGCGAAGAACCAGTGGAGGCGCAGCGCGAGCGCGAGCTGCCACGGACCGATCGAGAAGTGGTCGTAGAACCAGGTCGTGGGCCGCGGGTAGTCCTTCGCGGCCGAGCACGTGATTCACGATCCAGACGCCGAGGTCGGCCAGGTAGTCGTTCGAGCCGGTCGCCGGATTCGGAGCGTGCAAGAAGACCGGCGCCGCCCAGTAGATCGCGAGCCCGCTCAGGATGAGTCCGGCGAGCAGAGGAACGTTCGCCCAATGCGTGAGGCGGACGAGGAAGTGGTGCTGGTACTTGATGCGCACCGGAGTCTCCGGAATCCGGGGAGCGGGAACGGCCGGCGATCGCGCGCTCATGACACCTCCGCGCCGGAGAAAAGGAGGGGCGGGCGCGGGCCCGCCCCCCGAAGCGAGAGACGAGGATATCGCGGTCAGTTGGGCAGGAGGACCGTGTCCACGACGTGGATGACGCCGTTCGACTGGTAGACGTCGCCGATCGTGACGGTGGACATGTCGCCCTTCTCGTCCTTCACGACGATCTTGTCGCCCTGCATCATCGCCCACAGCGTGCCGCCGCTCGCGGTCGTGAGCGACGCCGTGCCGTTGCCTTCCTTGATCTTCTTCGCCAGCGCATGCGCGTCCATCCTTCCGGGGACGACGTGGTAGGTCAGGACCTTCGTCAGCGCGGCTTTGTTCTCGGGCTTGAGGAGGCCGTCCACCGTGCCCGCCGGCAGCTTCGCGAAGGCCTCGTTGGTCGGCGCGAAAACCGTGAAGGGGCCCTTGCCCTTGAGCGTGTCCACGAGGCCGGCCGCCTTCACCGCGGCGACGAGCGTCGTGTGGTCCTTCGAGTTGACCGCGTTGTCGATGATGTCCTTGGAGGGATACATCGGCGCGCCGCCCACCATCTTGGTGTCCATCGCGAAGAGCGCCGAGGCCGCGGCGAGCGCGGCCGCCGCCATCAGGGAGAATCCGACCGTCTTCTTCATATCGACACACCTCTCCTTTCGCCTTCTTTCGACACGTCTCGGACTCCGGGATCTCGGGAGCCGGCTTCCCCGGGGATCCGGGGCCTTTCCGTTCCCGCTGGAGTTACGGGAGGACGGCGGGCGCCGGATTCATCGGGTCATCGGTGTGCCGCGGGGGAGGCGGTGCCGAGGACCGGCTGGAGCGGAGCGACGTCCGGCTCGCCGGCCTCGAAGCCGTAGAGCGCGGCGACGGTGCGCGCGATCGCGAGGGGAGACGTCGGCGTGTCGTAGGAACCGGCCGCGACTCCGGGCCCCCACACGGCGAGCGGCACGCGCGCGTCGTCGTCGCCCGGCTGGCCGTGGGTCGTGCCGGCATCCTTTCCGTACGACCACATCCAGCCGGGCTTCAGGAGCACGATGACGTCGGCCGACCGGTCGGGGCGGAACGCGCGCTCGACGGCGAGCGCGTGCGGCGCGTCGGGCGGGAGGCCGTCGGCGATCTCCGTGTCCGTCCAGGCGGTGAGGATCCCGGGACGCTTGCGGAGCCAGTCGCGGATCGCCTTCTTGACCTCCTCGACGTCGAGCCCGCGCCGGTGCAGCGCGGCGCGGTTGACGGTGAAGCCGGGCTCCTCGAAGCTCATCACGGCGCCGTCGGTCTTGACGCGCGCGTCGGGATCGGGCTCGTAGCCGAACTTGCTGCCGAGGAACGTCTCGAGCGCGAACCGGTCGCCTCCGACGTCGCGCAGGCGAGGCGTCGGACTTCCGTCGCGCGAGTTCGTGAAGTCGACGCGGCCGGCGGCGAGGTAGTCCGTCTCGCCGGTCTCTTTCTTCTTCTTCGCGCGCGTGACTTCCGGCAGCGACTGCACGCCGTGGTCCGCCGTCAGAAACGTCAGGACCCGGTCGCGGCCGACGCGTTCGTCGAGCCAACGGAAGAACGACGCGAGCGAGGCGTCGAGGCGCACGAGGCCGTCGGCGATCTCCTTCGAGTCGGGCCCAAACCAGTGTCCGTAGTAGTCGGTCGAAGAGAGCCCGACGAACAGGAGGTCGGGCCGGTCGGCGCGCGCCCCGAGCCGCTGCGATTCGATGGCGAAGCGCGCGAGCTCGAGGACGAGGACGTCGCCCCAGGGGGACGCCACGATCGCCTTGGGATTGTCGAGCGCGTGCGGGAAGGCGGCTCCGTAGCCGGCGGGCTGGGCCGTCGGATCCCCGAGCTTCGACGGGTCGACCGTGATGCGGTCGAGGTCCGCCGCGGGGATCCGGCCGGACGGCACCCAGGTGCGATGCTCGGGCGCGGCGAAGAACGCGGGTAAGCGCTCGTTGAACGCGAGCAGAGCGGGCAGCGGCGGGTAGTAGCTCGACGTCACGAATCGCTGGAAGCGCTCCTCGAACCAGAGCGCGGCATCGGCCTTGCGGCCGGCCATCAGAACGGCGGCGCGGTCCTTGAGCGCGAGACCGATGACGCGCGCGCCCGGGAAGCGCTCCTTCAGGCGGTCGCCGAAGGACGTCGCGTCGAGGTTCACGGGCGAGGCGGGCGCGATCGGGATCTGCGGGGCGCCCTCCGGAGCGCCGATCCATTTCACGGCGCGATCCTCGACGCAGTAGATGCTTTCGCCGCCGCGCTTGTCGTACCAGAGGTTGCCGATGATCCCGTGGTCGCGCGGATCGAGTCCCGTGCCGATCGAGGCGTGCCCCGGGCCCGTGAACGTCGTCGCATGGCGCTGGCGGGCCTCCGTGAACCGGGCGCCCTTCTGCAGAAACCGGTTGAAGCCGTCCTCGCCGAACCACGGCCGGAAGCGGTCGAGGTAGTCCGCGCGCATCTGATCGACGGAGATGACGACGACGAGAGACGGCTTGTCCGCGGCGGCGAGCGCCGGCGCGAAGAGGAGCAGGGCGAGCGACAGGCGGAGAGCGATGGCGCGCAATTTCATGGGAGGCGCAATTCTGGCACAGGCGATGGGGCGACAATGAGGGTGCGATGAAGCGCGCGGCGGTATTTCTGGCTCTTTTCGCGGCGTTCTGCGGGAGCGGCGGCGATCCGGCGCGCGAGACGCTCGATCGCGTGGCGAAGGCCGCCAACGCGCGGGACGCCGGCGCCGTCGCGGCGGAGCTCGCGGCGGATTACCGCGACGCCTCGGGCTCGGGCCGCGCGGAGATCGAGCAGACGCTGCGCGGCTATTTCGCGCCGTACGAGATCGTGCAGGTCCGTCTCTCCGACGTCGTCATCGAGCGCGCGGAGGGCGCCGCCCGCGCGCGATTCCGAGCGGACCTCTCGGCGCAGCCGCGGCAGGGATCGGGCCTCGCGGGCCTCCTGCCGTCGGCCGCGTCCTACCGCTTCGACGTCCGCCTCGTGCCGGACGGATCGAGGTGGAAGATCGCCTGGGCGAGCTGGGAGCCCGCCGGCGACCGATAGTGTCGCGTCCCCTCAGCGCACGATGTGGGTGTTGAAGTCGGCCGTCTGGAGCGCGCCGTAGAGCTGGAGCCAGAAGAGGAGATACGCCTCGGTGCCCCGCGCCCCGCGGATGTCGCCGAGATCGTGGATCGTCTTCCAGCCGAAGGTCTGCAGGAGCTCCGTGATCGTTCGCTTCGCGCCGGCGTCGTTGCCGCAGATGTAGAGATCGCTTTCGCCCTTGAGCTTCTGCGGCTGCCCCATGAGCGCTGCGTTGACGGTGTTGAGCGCCTTGACGACTTTCGCGTCGGGGTACGCGCGCTGGATCTGCTCGCCGAGCGAGTCGCCCGGCGCCGTCAGGAGCCGCGGCGGCATGCCCTGGGAGAAGTCGAGCGGGTTCGAGACATCGACGAGGATCTTCCCCTTCAGGTTCGTCGCGCCGGCGGCCTGAAGCGCCGCGAGGGCCGTTTCGCCCTTCGTGCAGTGGAAGACGATCTCGCCGAAAGACGCCGCGTCCGCGAACGATCCTTCCGACGCGCCGCGGCCCGCCTTCGCGACGAAGGCCTTCGCCTTGTCGCCGCCGGCTCGGCGAGAGCCGATTTTCACTTCGTGTCCGAGCGACGCGAGCTTGCCGGCGATCGCCTCTCCCACCGTTCCGGTGCCGAGAACTCCGAATCGCATGATGGCCTCCTGCCGCGAACTACGCCGCGGCGGACGCCGGAGTTGCCGGGTTTGACACCCCTGCGGGATGCCTCTATTCTTTGCGGTCCGCTCTGCTCCTCAGTAGCTCAATGGCAGAGCATCCGGCTGTTAACCGGAGGGTTGTAGGTTCAAATCCTACCTGAGGAGCCAAATTCCCAAGGAAAGGCCGCTAATTTTCCCCTCCTTGGGCGCGTTCGGGTGCGTCGCTAGAAGTGTCCGAATCGCTTCTGCGAGTCGTCTTTCCCCATTTCTGGGGGACCTTCCCTCGGGTCAGTAATTCTCAGTGGTCATCGTGATCCGCATCCGCGAGCCGGGGATCTTCGCCGCTGGAACCAAGAACGTCGTGGTGGGCGAGCGGGCATCACCTTCCTCGACATTGTTCCGCATCGTCGTGGTAGCCACGACTTCATCGCCGTTCAGAACGTCCAGCCTCAACGTCACTTGTTTGTCGTGGGTGGGCCTCGGATTGTTCAACTGAATTCTGACCTTGACGATGACATCGCTGCCCCGTGGCGTCACGTTCATCACAAGACCCGACCGCCACTGCGGGTACGGCGGGCGGTGGAAGATCGGGTTGTAGTCGTCACCTTGGATTGTCACGCCATCACAGCTGAACTTGTTCAGCCGTTGATACTCGACCGTCGTGAAGTAGCCGCGCTTCCACCTCACCGGATTCGCCGGAACCCAATCCTCTCCGACCCACAGCGACTGGTCTGCGGGGGCGAACACCGTGTCGAGAATCATCGGGGAATGAAACACGTTGGGGGCTAGGTCTGAATGTGCATCGCCCTGTGTTGCGGCCTGGCTGAGCGCCGAGGCCGAGAGGATCACCGCTGCAATTAGGGCTTTGGGGAATCGTGGCATCGGCCAAGCCCTCCTCATCAGCCCCCAAGCGCGGTCAGTAATCCTGAGTGGTCATGGTGATGCGTAGCCGCGAACCGGCCAGCTTGGATGATGGCACTAAGAGCTTGGTTGTCCCCGGGACACTTTCGTCGCCTTCTTCAACGTTGTTGCGAAAGGTGGCGGACGACACGACTTCATCCCCGCTCAGAACATCCAACCGAAGCATGACCTGTTTATCGTGATTGTGCTTCGGGTTGGTCAAGCGGACCAAGACTTTGACCTCGATATCGCCGCCGAAACTCGTCTGTTTCATTGCGAGGCCGGACTGCCATTGGGGTGACTTGGGCCGATTCCAGAAGAAGCCGTTTTCGCTATCCCCCCTGACGCTTACGCCATCGCAACTGAACTTGCTCAGCGCGTGATACTCGACCGTCGTGAAGTATCCACTCTTCCAAGGCTCAGGCTTGGCGGGTGTCCATTCCTCACCGACCCACAACGAGGAATCTGCCGGGGCGAAGACCGTCTCGAGAACCATCGGGGAGTGAAACACGGTGGGCGTTACGTCTGCGCTTGCATCGCCCTGCTTGGCGGTTTGGCCGAGTGCTGAGGTTGCGAGGATGAGCAGAAAGCCCAAGAATCCAAGTGCGCGATTCATGAGCCGCGACCTTCCTTCCACTGACTGAATCGGCAGCTTTCCACGATCCGGCAGCGGCCGAATTGATTCGAGTGCATTATTCGGTGGTGCGCCTGCCCTTTGATACAAGGTAGGTTGAACGCGGTGTCTACCCGACGAGCGCCGGGAAACGGCTGAGCACCGGTGGGGGGCTTTATCCCCCGGTTCGTGACCCGGCAAACCGCGACTCCCTTCGGGGACTTGCCTTACTGCCGCCGGTCAACCTCCAAGGCTCCGTACGTACGTCCCCTCTCCGTCAAGCCCGAGGCTCATCGCGGAACCGAATCACGTCGATCACGAGCAGAAGATTTCGGCTCTGGGGCGAGGCTACCTCCTGACGGACTACGATCGCGTCGCCGCCGACTTGCCATGCCTTTTTCTTCAACTCGGGCAAGACGTCTGTGATAGCCGGCCTGCGGAAGCCAGGCTGGTAGTAGTCCCAGTGCAACGTGCCGAGCAGTTCATGAGTCTCGGATGGCTCGTTGTAAAACACCTTGATTGTCGATGGATCTCCTCTCGGCTGATAACGCTTACTGGAGTTCTCGATGAACTGCAAGGAGGTGCCGCAGGACAGGGCAAGAAGTAGCACGAAAGGCCACAACGCTCTACGTCTCATGACTTCAAGCTCCCGGCAGTGCTGAGGGAGGATTCGTCGCCCAACGGGCAGCGCATCAGCGGCGAGCCGAGCGAGCCACGCGACCGACCCGAGCGAAGCGAGGGGCGGCGAGTCCGCTGGCCGCGCATGTTGGGCGACGGCGGCATCATGCGGAACGCAAAGCAGCAAGATGATCTACCACGCGCTCACCGGCGGCTAGGATTTCGCGTTCTTGCGCAAGTACGGAATTGAAGTCTGCAGTGCCGGCTTAGCCGCACAGAACAAGTGGATGTTGTTCCTAAGATCGTGAAGCCGTTTGACTTCGGACCAGATCTCGGCGACGTCAGGCTGGGGAACCGAATCGGATATCTCCCATGCTGCGAGTACCTTGCCGAAGGTGCGGTGGCGAGGGTTCGCCGGTAGCGGGAAACTTCTGCGCTCAGCGTGGTGCCTTAGCGCTGCCTCCGCGATTGAGCCGCAGACGAGTGCCGCAGCCTTTACGGCTCCTGCTCGTACCGAGATGTCGAGCGGTAGACGCCATGTTGGGTTGCGAACTGCGCCTGCCTCCGTAGAGCGCACGCGATAAAGCATGGCGCGGTGGAAGGTCAGGTACTGTTCTTCCTGGACGATCATTTCACGGACGGTCAGGTCCGATACGCCACTCCACTTCCACCGAAGATCGCTAAGAGTTGGGATAGCGACGGTGGCCGGGTCAAAGAAGAAGTCTACGGCCACGAAGGTGTAGGATCTCTTCTGCCGCCCAACGGCTGGCGGCTCAGCGGCGAGGGCGGCGGAGCGATCGAACTCGTAGGTCCTTATGCACTAGCCTTCCGCCGACGCAGGATCAAGATGACGCCATACGCCACGACGGTCGCCAGCAAGATTCCGATCATCATGCGATCTCTAGCCGCGGCGTTCTTGACCACGACGTAGAGCAGATACCCGTAGAGCAGGATTTGCAGCGGGATCTGCAGCGCGGGATGCAGCGGGCCGATAAATGGCTTCTCGCCACGCTCCTGCTCGAGGAGAGGAATGAGATAGATCAGCGCCAGCATCGGGACCATCGCGGCGACGAGGAGCCATTTGCCCTGCACCGCCGCGGCGACCATGAGCCCCAGGCCCAAGAGCAGCGTCCCGTACAGGAAAACCTTTCCCTCTTGCTTGGTGAGTTTCCACATGGGCAGCCCAGGCGATTTGTCTTGGTTCATGAGGCTCATCGTACGCGGAGGCTTCGCCG
>CAWGKP010000011.1:0-489238 GCA_963823185.1 uncultured Acidobacteriota bacterium | reverse complement strand
GCCCAGTCCGAGTTGCCCTGATAGAAGGCGCTGCCGGCCGCGTCGTTGACCGGAAGCAACTCCCCGAAGACGAACAGATTTCGAAGGGTCCACGGCAGCAGGGCGAGCGCGAAGCCGAGGAGCGCCGAGGCGACGAGGTGTTTTCTCGCTCGCGCGGGATAGCGGCGATCGCAAAGAGGCGCGGCGAGGAAGGGAGCGACGAGAAGCCCGGTCGGCCGGGTCAGCGCGGCGAGGGCCGCGGCAATGCCCGCTCCGGCCGCGAGATTCGAGGAAGGCCGGTCGACGGCAACGAGCAGGAGGAAAGCGGACGCGACGAGGAGCAGGAGAAACAGCGGCTCGCTCTCGACGGAGACGGAGAGGGAAACGAGACCCGGATGCAGCGCGGCGCCGACTCCCGTGGCGATCGCCAGATCCCGGCGGCGAAAGATCCGCACCGAGAGCGCCGCGAGCAAAGGAACCGCGAGAGAACCGACGATGGCGTTGGCAGCCTTCGCCGCGCCGGCGCGCTCCGGATGACCGAGAGTGACGAGGGCGAGGAAGAAAGGGTAGCCCGGTGCGCGGAAGTAGAAGGGCTCGGTCGTCTTCGGATAGTGCCCCGTTTCGACAAGCACCCGTGCCGCGTAACGATACGCGCGGGCGTCGCCGAACTCGGCCCGGTCGCTCCCGACCCAGGCGATCGCCGCGAGGCGCGCCGCGAGCGCGAGGAGGAAGAGCGCCCGCGCGACCCCGCGAGGGAGCCGCGGGAACGCGCCGCCGCTACCCGAGGTCGAACTCTCCCTTTTCGAGCGTCTTCTTGATCGACGCCATGAACCTGTCGGCGTCGGCGCCGTCGATCAGGCGATGGTCGAAGGAGAGCGCGAGATACCCGACGGTCCGGATGCCGAGCGCGTCGTTGCCGTGCTCGTCCGTCACGACGACCGGCCGCTTCTCGATCGTGCCGACGCCGAGGATCGCCACCTGCGGCTGCGGGATGATCGGCGTACCGAAGAGCGAGCCGAAGCCGCCCGGGTTCGTGACCGTGAAGGTCCCGCCCTGGATCTCCTCGGGCCTGAGCTTCTTCGAGCGCGCGCGCTCGGCGAGATCCTGCGTCGCACGGGCGAGCCCGAGGATCGACTTCTCGTCGGCGTTCTTGATGACCGGCACGATCAGGCCCCAGTCGAGCGCCACGGCCATCCCGAGGTGGACGTCCTTGTGGTACACGATGTTGTCCCCGTCGATCGACGCGTTGACCTGCGGGAACTCCTTCAGGGCCTGGATGGCCGAGCGGAAGATGAAGGGCAGGTACGTCAGCTTGACCCCGTTCTTCGCGAGGAAGGCTTCCTTGTTCTGATCGCGCAACCGCGCGACGTTCGTGTAGTCCACGTGGAAGACCGTCGTCACGTGCGCCGAGGTGCGCTTGGAGAGCGTCATGTTCTCGGCGGTGATCTTCCGGATCTTCGACATCGCGACGACCTCGTCGCGGTCCGTCGTCGCGAGAGCGGGACGCGAGGGCGCGGGAGCCTCGGGGGCCGGGATGGACGCCGGGGCCGGAGCCGCAGCGGGAGCCGCCGCCACCGCCGTCTTGCGGTTGTCGATGTAGGACAGGATGTCGTTCTTCGTCACGCGGCTGTGAATCCCGGTGCCTTCGATCTCGCCGATCTGAACGCCGTGCTCCGCGGCGATCTTGCGGACGAGGGGAGACGAGCGCTGCCGCACGCGTTCCTCGAAGGACTCGACGCGCCCGGTCGCCGAGACGGGGGGCGCGGATGCCGGCCCTGCGGGTGGAGGCGGAGGGGCCGCAGACGGAGCCGCCGCCGGGGCCGGAGCCGGTGCGGGGCGCGGCTCAGGTTTCGCCTCCGGCTTCGGAGCGGGCGTCAGAGCGGCGGCGGGAGGAGCCGCGGCGGGAGCTTGCGCGGCGGGCTGGGGCGCCGTGGCCGAAGCGGGCTTCTCGCCGGCCTCGCCGATGAGCGCCACGACTGTATTGATCGCCACGGTCTGGCCCTCGGCGACCTTGATTTCCAGAAGCGTGCCGGCGACGGGAGACGGGATCTCCGCGTCCACCTTGTCCGTCGAAATCTCGAAGATGGGCTCGTCGCGTTTGACCGGATCGCCCACCTTCTTGAGCCATTTCGTGATCGTTCCCTCGGCGATCGATTCGCCCATCTGCGGCATGATGACTTCGGCGGCCATGGTCCTCCCTTTCGCCGTCAGCAGTTTAGCAGGCTGCCAAAAATTGGATGCGGGCTCGTGACAGCTCCCTCACATCTTTTGGCAGCTTGCGAGGCGAAAGGACGCGGATCGGGAAATCGGTGGAGGCCTTCTGCGCCCGACGGCGTAGAACGGACCGGGGCTTGACTTGAACCTCTCGCAACCCCAAGACTGAGCTTCCGCGGAAGCCCCGGATCGCCTTCGAAGGGAGATCTGTCGCTCCGCTCGGCGAAGCGTTTCGTCCCCAGGCGAGGGAGGTCCGCATGACGACCGGAGCCCTGGTGTCCCGTTTCTTCCGCCTGGCAGCCCCGCTGGCTCTCGCCGCCTGGATCGGCGCCGGAGGCGCGGCGCTCGTGGCCGCCCCGACCAATACGCCGACCAAGACAAAGACCCCGACGAAGACGAAAACTCCCACGCCCACGAAGACTCCGACGCCGACCCCGTCGAACACCCGGACGCCGACGGTGACCAGGACGCCGTCGCGCACGCCCACACCCACGCCGACGCCGGTCATTCCGCTCATCCTCACGAACAAGTGCTCCGACGATCCGGCGGTCGCCCGCGTCTGGAAGGTCCACAACTTCAATTCCTTCGCCGTGCCGTTCACGTGGAAGGTCTACGGCATCCCGGTCTCGGGGACCGACCCGATCAGCTGGAACCCCTTCGTCCTGCAGCAGGGCACCGGAACCGCCGCGCCCCACGGCGACACGACGTTCGCCTCGCCGACCGTCAAGGGGCCCAATCCGGCGGCGATTTTCTGGACGAACAAGGCTTCGCCGCTCGGCTTCGGCTTCTGGCTTTCGCTCTCGACGACGGCCGCCTGCGGGACGCCCGTGAGCATCAACCCGCAGCCGGGCTCGAGCGTCAACATGGTCTCGGGAACGAGCTGGCCCGGCGGCGACCCGTTCCTGCAACGTCAGAACGAGGGATCCGGGGCCTTCTCGACGCGCAACCCGCAACACCTGATCGCGGGAGCCAACGACTATCGCTCGGTCGACATCCCGTTCCCCGCGGTTTCCGACGACGAAGAGTACGCGGGCGACGCCTGGCTCGGCCTCTTCAAGTCCTTCGATGGCGGACAGACATGGCAGAGCACGCTCCTGCCAGGCTTCCCGCAGGACGAGTCCGGCGCGGGCAACGCCTTCCGGAGCGCGCTGGGACTCGGGCCGGGACAGAAGTTCGGCGCCGCCGCGGATCCGGTTGTCCGGGCGGGCGTCGCCGGCCTCTTCCACTACGCGGGCATCGTCTTCAACCGCTCGACGGACCCCAACGGCAATCCCACGGAAGGCGCGCTCTTCGTCGCCACCCTGATCGACCTCAACAACAAGGAAAACGGGGACGCGACGCAGTCGACGGATCCCATCCGCCTCGTCGGCGTGACGAAGGTCGAGTCCACGACGTCGACGAACTTCATCGACAAGCCCGCCATGGCGGTGGACACCGCGCGGGGCGACCTGGCGCCCTGCTCCCTCAACGTTCCGCAGGGCGGCGGCTTCGTCGCCCAGACGATCCCCGCGGGCAGGGTCTACGTCGCCTACTCCTCGTTCAGCGGGGCCGCCACGGGGCAGATCTTCCTGCGCACCTCGAGCGACTGCGGCCAGACCTGGGGTCCCGCGCTCCCGCTCTCGACCTCGGCCCAGCAGCTCAGTCAGGGGTCCTCGATCGGGGTGGATCCCGTGACGGGCAACGTGTTCGTCGCCTGGCGTCAGTTCGCGGTGGGGATGCCGGGCCAGCCCGGCTATCAGCCCAATGCCATCAACGTTGTCAAGATCACGGGCGGAGGCACGGCCGCGGGACCGGTCATGGCCGTCAAGACGCTCGACTCGTACACCACGCCCTTCGCGGAGAGCTTCTTCGACCAGGTCACGACCCAGGGAACCTTCCGGACGAACGCCTATCCGTCGCTCGCCATCGACGGCTCGGGCCGCGTCTATCTGGCGTGGGCGCAGCGCATGGCGCTGAACGGGGACGCCCGGATCATGCTCTCGACCTACGACGGCACGTCCTGGTCCGGGCCGTCCTTCGTGGACAACAATCCGGTCGTCGACGAAGCGAACCCGAGCAACTCGTTCACGCGCGGCCACCAGTTCATGCCGCAGGTCACGTTCAACGGCGGGCGCCTCACGGTCGTCTACTACGACCTGCGGCTGGATCACACGCTCGGCCTCTTCGACGCGGTCCCGGGATACCCGAAGCCCGACGCGCTCGGCCGCTTCGAGCTCGAGACACGGTCGCAGTGCAACGAGTCGCCCACGCCGTCGGCGCCGTGCGCCGGCGAGACGCAGCTGACGATGCCGCCGAGCCTGGCGGGAGCTCCGGTCTTCACGCCGTTCATCAGCGATACGGCCTTCACGGACGGTGTGACGACCTATCCGGCGTTGACGCTGCGCCGGCACACGCTCGACATGCGCCTGGCCCAGGCGGGCCCGGGCGCGGCTCCGGTCTTCACGACCAAGCGGCTCTCCAACTACAAATTCGGGACGCGCGGCGACGAGGTCGGCAGCATCGGCGCGCTCCAGCAGCTCCAGGTCAATCCGCCCAACCTGCCGATGTTCAGCCTGGGCACGGTTCCGTTCTTCAGCGACTACATCGACGTTCTCGGCGTTCCGTTCGTGCAGACGTCGGCGGGCGGGCCGTGGAGCTTCAACACCGGCAACTCGAAGTCCGGCGCCCAATTCGCGATCTGGACGAGCAATCAGGACGTCGTGCCGCCGTACAACTCCGCGACCGGCGACGTGGATTGGACGCAGTACACGCCGCCCTTCTCGGCAGCCAACGACGGCACCAGCGTGTACGACGGCTCGGCGGTCCCGCCCTGCCTCGCTCCCTATGCGGGAAGCCGCAACCAGAACGTCTACGGCGCCCTCATCACGCAGGACTTCATCTTCTCCTCGCCCCAGAACTCGAAGCCGCTCTCGACGACGTTGCAGCGCGCCTTCGTGGTCGCGGCGCAGAACATGTCGAATTTCGACAAGACCTTCCGGCTCGTGATCCAGAACCAGCCGCCGGGCGGCTGGGCGTCCTTCAAGGCGGGGACGAATGTGCCGCTCGCCGCGCCGTCGCCCGTCGTGACGACGCTCGACCTGGCCGTGGCGGCGCACTCCGTGGCGTCGCGATCGGTCTTCGCGACGTCTTCGAGCCCGACCGCGAACGTCACCGTCGACATCGCGGAGACGTCTTCGCTCGGCGGGCCGCTCGTCGTCAACGGCCTGACCGGGTTCATCGTCCTCAACAGCGACGCGACCACGCCCGGGCTCGTGCCGCCGGACGGCGGCGGGTCCGATCCCGGCACGGTCGAGGTCTACAACCCGAACGTGACGAACCCGAACGTGACCAATCCCAACGTCACGAATCCCAACGTCACCAATCCGAACGTCACGAATCCGAACGTGACGAACCCCAACGTGACGAACACCAGCGTCGGCAATCCCAACGTCACCAACGCGGACATCGCGAGCCTGAACCCGGCGAACCCGAACGTGACCAACCCGAACGTGACCAACCCCAACGTCACGAACCCGAACGTCACGAACGTGGATCCGACCAACCCCAACGTGACGAACCAGAGCGTCTCGGACACGGTGTACAACGTGTCGAGCGGCGCGAACACGTCCGCGTCGTACCGGATCGCCCTCGTCGGCAACGCTCCGCCGGGCGTGACGATCCAGCTCATCATCACGAAGACCTACAAGACCCCTTCGGTCCTCGACTGCCAGCTCTTCGAGCAGGACCACGAGCTGCTGCTCACCAACGTCGTCAATCCCGTCTTCCTGCCGCCGGGCTCCAACCTGAACGACCCGGCGACGTTCGACGGATCGATCGGCAACGCGACGGTGAATCTGAGGCCGAACGAGTCGGCCACGATCATCCTGCGCGCCTTCAGCAACACGCCGCTGCCCAACGGGCTGACGCAGATCGCTCCCGTCGTCGTGGCGCAGGCCGCGAACACCAACGACCCGACCAACACGCCCGTGGCTGTCGGGCCCGGCGGCACGACGATCACCGGGGCGCTTCAGATCCTCACGGCGTCGCTTCCCGACGCCGTCATCGGCGTGCCCTACTCGGCCTCGCTCGTGGCCACCGGCGGGACGCCGACCTACTCGTGGGATTCCACGAGCCCGCCTCCGCCCGGACTCACGCTCCTGGGCAGCGGTCAGATCACCGGCACGCCGCTCGGGCCCGCCCGGCACGACCGTCTTCACCGTCAAGGTCTTCGACTCGGCCGATCCGACGGGCACGAGCTCGCGGGACCTCTCCATTCGCGTCACGAGCCCGCTCAGTTTCCCGCCGGCCGCCCTTCCGGCCGGCACCGTCGGCGCGCCTTACGCGGCGAGCGTTTCCGCGACGGGCGGCGCCACGCCCGTACACCTTCAGCCTCGATCTCGGGCACGCTGCCGCTCGGCCTGAACCTCTCGGCCGGCGGCGCCATCACGGGCGCGCCCGCCGCAGGCGGGTACGACGAACTTCACGCTCGGCGTCAAGGACACCGAGAACCCGCAGCAGATGAAGCTGACGAGCTTCAGCATCACGGTCAATCCCGTCGCGGCCTCGGGGATCTCGTTCACCACGCAGCCGCCGGCCAACGCCGTCGGCAGCCAGAGCTTCAACGTCGTGGTCCACGTCCAGGACGCGTCGGCGTCCCCCATACCGGGAGCTCACGTGACGCTGTCGCTCGGCAGCACGCCCTGCACGGGCGTCGAGATCGGGGGCGCGACGAGCAACACGACCAGCGTCGACGGGGACGCGCTCTTCAACCTGTCGCTCGATCGCGGCGGATGGGGCTACACGTTCGTCGCGAACGTGGCCGGCGCGCCGGTGGGCGTCTCTTCGAACGCGTTCAACGTCGAAGGCTTCTGCGGAACCGCCGGCCTCGCCGTCGTTGGCCGGAACCAGCCCACGGTGACGAAGCTCGCCGACGGCCGCGTGCTCGTGGCCGGCGGAAGCAACCTAGGTGCCGCACAGGCATCGGCCGAGATCTACGATCCGGCCGCGCGAACCTTCTCCTCGACGACGGGGTCGATGAACAACTCGCGGTTCGACGCCCAGGCCGTGCTCCTCGCAGACGGGCGGGTTCTCATCGCCGGCGGGACGAACGGAGACGACCTGCAGACGGCCGAGACCTTCGACCCAACGACTGGCCTGTTCACGCCGACGTCCGGCCTCATGACGACGGCCCGCCGCTCCTTCCAGATGACGCGGCTCGCCGACGGGCGCGTTCTTCTGACGGGTGGCGCGAACGCGAGCTTCGTGGCCCTCGGCTCGGCCGAGGTGTTCGATCCGAGCACGGGGTTGTTCGCGTCGACGCCATCCCCGATGATCGCCGCGCGCGAGCTCCATACGGCGACGCTCCTCTCCAACGGAAACGTCGTGCTCGTGGGCGGCGCCGACTCGTCCGGAAACGTCGGCGTAATCGAGGAGTTCTCCCCGCTCGGAGGCTCCTTCGGATTCATCGGATCGATGGCTCAGGCGCGCAACTCGCACTCCGCGAACCGGCTCGCGTCGGGCAACGTGCTCATCGCCGGCGGCAACGCGCCGACGTTCGGGACGGCCGCAACGACGGCGGCGGAGGTCGACGTGCCGTTCGTCGGGAGCGCCGCGACGGGTTCGCTCAACGCCGCGCGGATGTCGGCGCAGTCGGCCGCGCTGCCGGATGGCCGAGTGCTCGTCGCGGGCGGATTCATCAACGGCGTTCCCCTCGAGACGGCGGAGGTCTACACGCCGACGAGCCCGACGCTCGGAACGTTCAGCTTCACGGGCGCTCTCGCAACTCCGCGCGGCGGCGGCTCGGCCGTCGCGCTCAACGATGGGACCGCCCTCGTCGTCGGAAGCTCGGCGTTCGACCGGACCGCGGAGATCTTCTATCCGAGCGGCCCGATCTCGGCGACGGCCCCCGCGTTCTCCGAGTTCCCGCTCGCGGCGGGAGAGTCCAGTCCCCAGGCCATCGCGGCGGGGCCGGACAACGCGCTCTGGTTCACCGAGACGAACGCCGTCAAGATCGGCCGGGTCGACCCGACGGGCGCGATCAGCGAGTTCTCGTCCGGACTGACGACATCCTGCCAGCCCTGGGGAATCGCTACGGGACCGGACGGAAACATCTGGTTCACGGAAGCCATCGGCGACAGCGTCACGAACCATCACGACCAGGTCGGCCGAGTCACCACGGGCGGCTTCATCTCGGAGTTCGTCGTCCCGGGCGAGTTACACGTGCTTCTCGGCATCGCCAACGGTCCGGACGGCAACCTCTACTTCGTCGAGAATTCCGGCGGCCCGAATTTCCTGAAGCGCCTGACGACGGGCATCACTCCCACTGCGAGCGACGTCGTCCTGAGCCCCTCGATCTGCCCGGTCACGGGCTGCGACCCGCGTCAGGTGGTCACGGGGCCGGACGGCAATCTCTGGGTGACCGACGGGATCAACGACCGCGTCATTCAGATCTCTCCGTCGGGCGCCACGGCGGCATTCGGCGTCACGGCGAGCAGCCGGCCGGAGGGCATCGCGGTCGGCCCGGACGGCCGCATCTGGTTCACGATGCAGGACGCCAACCTCATCGGCGTCATCGACGCAACGGGGGCCAACTACACGAGCTACACGATTCCCACCGCGGGAAGCCAGCCGCAGTACATCGTGGCGGGCCCCGACGGCGCCCTCTGGTTCACCGAACGGAACGGCAACAAGATCGGCCGGATCACGACCTCCGGTCTCATCACCGAATATCCGATCCCGACGGACGCCTCGCAGCCCTTCGGGATCGCGACGGGGCCCGACGGCGCGATCTGGTTCATCGAGCAGTCGACCAGCAAGATCGGCCGGCTCAAGTAGCCGGCCGGTCGGGCCCGCGGCGGTTTACTTGCCGCCGAGCCGCTTTCGGGCGTCCGCGAGAAGCGGGTCCTCGCCGCCGTCCTTGATCGCCACGAACGCCTTGTACGACTCCGCGGCCGCGGGGCTCTTGATCGCCTCGCGCGCGCGCCCGAGCCAGTAGACGGCCGGCGGCGCGTAGCGGACGGTCGGCCCTTCGTCGAGGAAGAGCGCCGTCGCCTCGCCGCGGCGCTTCGCGCAGGCCTCGAGCTCGCGGTCGGCGTCCGGATAGACCCCCGCTTCGAAGTACGCGCGGCCGAGGAGATATCGCCCCATCCAGGTGTCGGCGAGCTTCGTGGCGCCCTCGAGCATACGGATCGCGTCGCGCGGCTTGTTCTGTTTGAGGCTGGCCTCCGCCTTGAGGAGCTCGGCGTAGGCCTGCGGGTCCGGCTCGAGCCGCTGGGACAGCGCGCGCGCGATTTCGAGCGCCCGGGCGTCCTTGCCGGCCTCGAGGTAGACCCGCGCGGCGGGGTATTGCACGTTCTCGCCCTTGGCGAGCGCGACCGCGCGGTCGGCGGCGGCGAGCGCCGCGGGCGCCTGCGCCTGAGCGAGCCGCGCCTCGGCGAGCGCCACGAGCTTGACGGCCGCCGAGCCCGGGTCGGACGCGGCGACGTCGGCGTCGATTCCCCTCTCGAGGAGGGGGACCGCGTCGGCGGGTTTGCCCTGATGGAGCGCCAGGTCGGCGAGACCGAGCGCGGCATCCGACGCCCCGCGCGCATCGATCGCCGACGCTTTCTTCCAGGTATCGGCCGCGAGATCCGGATGGCCCTGTGCGAGCTGCGAGAGCGCGAGCCCGACGTAGGCCAGGACGAACCGCGGGTTCATCTGGATGACCTCGTTCTGCTCGCGGATCGCGGTCTCGAAATCCGAGGCGTACATCGCGTAGAGGCCGACGTTGTTTCGCTGCGGGACGTTCTTCGGATAGATCTCGATCGCGCGACGCCCCTCGGCGAGGGATTTCGCCATGTCGCGCTTGTAGAAGTAGGCGAGCGCGAGGTTCGAGATGCCCGCGGTGTCCGCGGGGTAGCGTTGGACGAGCTGCCCGTACTCCTCGATCGCCTTGTCGGGATCGCGGCGGACGATCAGGTAGTAGCCGCCGCGCGTCCGGAACTTCTCGCGATCGCTCATGCGGTCGATCTTGGCCATCGCGAGCTGGTAATACTTCTCGGCCTCGTCCTTGCGTCCCTGGTTCGAGTAGAGGACGGCGATGCCCGCGTACGCGCGGCCGAGATCCGGATCGCGCTCGATCGCCTTCAGGTAGTGCGGGATCGCCTCGCCGTACTTGCCGCCGTACTGGAAGTCCTGGGCGAGCGCGTACTCGTGCGCCGCCTCGAGCGAGCCTGCCGTGTACGTCTCGGCGGCGGCGAGCTGAAGCGCCTTCGGCGTCGTATCGCCGAGCGCCGCGCGCAGGCCGGTCGCGAGCTTGGCGACCGCAGCCGAGCACGGCGTCCTTGCTCGCCGCGGTCGCCTCTTCCGATCGGATCGTCTTTCCCGTCGTCGGATCGAGAGCATGCGCCTCGATTCGGTAGCCCGACCCGCTCGTCTCGATCGAGCCCGCCGTGACGACCTGAATCCCTTCGCGGACCGCCACGAGGCGGCCGAGCGCCTCGGTGAGGCTCGTCGCGCCGGGCTGGAGCTGCGCGGCGATCTTGCGCGCCTGGCCGCGGTTGTAGGTCGTCAGGAAGGAGGCGCCCTCGAGCGCGAGGCCGAGCGATGGTTCGAGCGTGCCGTCGAAGATCGGGTCGCCGGTCTTGTTCACGAAGTCCGTGATGAGAACCGATTCCGGCTTGCGGGCGGCCTGCGGCGCCGAAGGCCTGAGACGGCCGCGCAGCCACCAGCCGGCGAGGCCCAGCACGGCCACGATGACGAGCCCCGCGGCTGCCGGGCGGAGCCAGCGCCGCTTGTGGAGCTCGAACTTCATCGTGGTGTGGAACGTTCCCGACTCGAGGTCGGTCAGGATCTCCCGCACCGTCTGGTAGCGCGCGTCCGGGTCCACGGCGAGACAGCGCTCGAGGATCTTCTCGACGTAGCCGGGGATTTGCGGGTTGAGCTCGCGCGGCGGACGAGGCGGCTTCTGGAGCCGCTGGATCATGACCTCGTAGACCGAGTTGCCGCCGTAGGGCACGGATCCCGTGACCATCTCGTAGAGGATGATTCCGAGCGAGTAGATGTCCGAGCGCGGGCCCGCCGGCTCGCCCTTCACCTGCTCGGGAGACATGTAGTAGGGCGTGCCGACGACGGCGCCGGTCTGGGTCATGCCGGACTGCTCGAGCGTCTTGGCCAGGCCGAAGTCGGTCAGGTAGACGTGATCGCCCGACCCGAGCATGACGTTCTGCGGCTTCAGGTCGCGGTGGACGACCCCCTGCTCGTGCGCCGCTTCCAGCCCTTCGCAGACCTGCTTGAAGATCTTGAGGACGCGCTCCATCGGCAGGTGGCGCTCGCGCTTCAGGAGGGACGCGAGGTCTCCCCCGGCGATGAACTGCATCGTGAGGTACTGCACGCCGTCGGCCTCGCCGAGGTCGTAGACGCGCAGGACGTTGCGGTGCGTGACCTTGCTCGAGAGCTGGATCTCGCGTTTGAAACGCTCGAGGACCAGCGTGTTCTCCGCGATGTCGTTTCGGATGAGCTTGAGCGCGACCTCGCGCGAGAGATCGATGTCGTCGACCTGGTAGACCGTCCCCATGCCGCCGCGCCCGAGCAGGTGCCGGACCCGGTAACGCCTCCCGATCTCGAACCCCGGCGGCAGCGAGAGCGAGGGGGAGGAGAGGGCCTGTCCCGGCCGCGCCTGCTGGAGGTCCTTCAGGCTCTTGGGCGCGGCCATCGTCGGCATCGCGTCGGGGGACGAGGCGACGGTCTTTTCGCCCGGATCCGAGAGATCGCCGGAGCACTGGAGGCAGAGGGCCGTGCCCTCCGGATTGGGCGTGTGGCAGTCAGGGCAGATCATGAATCCGGACCGTCGATGATTTTAGCGTGCCGGGGAAGCCCACCGCCGATTTCCCTGCGCCGTCTGGCGTAGGCGGGGTCGAAGGGTTCAGTGTGACACAATCCGCCGCGGGTGGGCGATTGGGCGGTTTAGCCGGTACTTCACCGGCTGGTCAAATCCACATCTGAAGGAGATCTGATGTCGCGTTGCTCCGCGGCTCCCGGTACCCGAGTATCTCGACGTTCCGTCAACGCGGCGACGCCGCGGCTCGTCGTGATCGCCGCGGCGATCGCGCTCCTGCGCACCGGCACGCTCGTTGCGCAGCCGGTGGCGGGCCAGAACATCAACATGGTGTCGGGCACGCAGTGGCCGGGAGGCGACCCGTTCCTTCAGCGCCAGAACGAGCCTTCCCTCGCGGTCTCGTCGCGAAATCCCCTCCACCTTCTGGCCGGAGCCAACGACTACCGCACGGTGGACCTGCCGACGTCCGACACGGTTCCCGGATCTCTGGCGGGCGACGCCTGGCTCAGCGTCTTCAAGTCCTTCGATGGAGGCCTGTCGTGGCAGAGCTATCTCCATCCGGGCTATCCCCAGGACCAGTCGGCCGCCGGGCTCGCGTCGGGATTGAAGGCCTACAACGCGGCGGCGGACCCGACGGTTCGGGCGGGGACGGGCGGCGTCTTCTATTACAGCGGGATCGCGTTCAACCGCGGCACGAACAACGGGGCGGTGTTCGTCTCGACTTTCTTCGATACGAACCAGAAGGAGAACGGCGCGGCGCCGCAGGGAACCGACGCCATCCGCTACCAAAGCACGACTATCGTCGACACGGGGACCTCGGGACAGTTTCTCGACAAGACCTGGATCGCGGTGGACATCCCGCGATCGGGAGGCGGGACCTGCACCTTCACCGGCCTGACCGGACCGCAGGCGATCAAGGCGGGCAACGTCTACCTGGTCTGGAGTCGGTTCACCGGGAGCCAGAGCACGAAGATCATGCTCTCGCGCTCGCTCGACTGCGGGAAGACCTGGTCGAACCCGATCAAGCTGTCCGAGTCGAGCTCGCTCAACCAGGGAACCAATCTGGCGATCGATCCGTCGAGCGGAAAGGTCTACGCCGCGTGGCGGCAGTTCGCGACATCGAGCAACCCGGACTCGATTTTCGTCGCGCGCTCCGACGATTTCGGGGCGAGTTTCCCCTCGAAGAACACCTCGACGGTGGCGACGATCGTGCCCTTCGACCAGGCGATGTCCGGCACGCGGTTCCGCACGAATGCGTTGCCGTCGATCGCCACGTCCGTCGACGCCGGCGGGAACGGCCGCGTCCACGTCGCCTGGGCGCAGCGCACGGGCGCCAGCCAGGATGCGCGCATCGTCGTCTCGACGTCGTCGAATTCCGGAAAGTCCTGGAGCGCTCCGACTCCGGTCGATTCCGGGACCCTCCTCGACGACTCGGGCAATCAGTTCTCGCGCGGGCACCAGTTCATGCCGCAGCTCACGTTTGCCGCGGGCCGGCTGATGGTCGTCTACTACGACCAGAGGCTCGACCACACGCTCTCTCTCTTCCAGCCGAAGAACCCCTTCGTGCCCGACGCCCAGGGCCGCTTCTACCTGCGCACGCAGGCGCTGCGGGGCGAGCTCGAGGCCGCAGGGGGGGCCAATCAGGTCTTCACCCTCTTCATCGACGACGACGCGACGATCCTCACGAAGCGCCGCCACACCCTCGATCTGCGTGTCGCGGAGGCCCTTCCGGGGGCCAACCCGGCGTTCACGTCGGCCAGCGTCTCGCAGTACCGCATGGGGCTCTGGGCCCTGGGCGACGACGGGATCTTCCGCGACGACGAGAACGAGGAGATCAGCCCGCAACCGCCTGACCACCTCTACCAGCTCCAGGTCAACGCGCCGAATCTCCCGATGTTCTCCCAGGGTACGTTGCCGTTTCTCGGGGACTACATCGACGTCGCCGGACAGACGTTCGCCGTCAATCCCTCGACGGGGCTCTGGAGCTTCAACACGTCGGCTTCCGCGCCGCCCGTGTTCTTCGCGTCCTGGACCGACAACCGCGACGTCGTGCCGCCGATCGATCCGACCACGGGCTTCGTGGACTGGTCCAAGTACACGCCGCCCGCCTCGGCAACGAACCTCGGCGACGGGACGAGCTCGAGCATCCTCGACCCGACGCAGAAGGTTCCCCTTTGCCAGAGCGCGTTCACGGGCAGCCGCAACCAGAACATCTACCTGAGCCGGATCAGCGAGGGGCTTCTCGTCGGCTCCCCGCAGGACGCCAAGCCGCTGTTGCCGGACCCGAAACAGCGCGCCTTCGTCGTCACCGTGCAGAACATGACGGCGCAGGATCGCGTCGTCACGCTCAGCGTCGCGCCGGGGCCCGGCGTGTCGGCCTCGTTCCAGCAGAGCTCGTCCGCGCTCTCGCTGACGGGCCTGACCGTCGGCTCCCGGTCGGGGATCGCCCGGCCGGTGTTCGCGAGCTCCGCGAATCCCGCCGGGACGCTGACGGTCAACGTGACCGAGACGACGCCGTTTTGCAACCCCTGCCTGTCCGGCTCCGTGATCCTGAATCCCGAGGGCTCGGTGTCCCCGCTCGCCCAGCCCGACGGATCGTCGGTGGACGTCGGCAGCGTCGAGGTCTACACGCCGTCGTTCGCGATCTGGAACCCGGGCAACAACCCCGGCAATCCGGACAACCCGAATCCCTACGTGAACGTCACGAACCCGAACGTGAATCTGCTGAATCCCAACATCTCGAATCCCGAACATTTCGAACCCCAACATCTCGAACGCGGATCCGGCGATTTACAACATCGCAAACCCGAACATCTCCAACCCGAATATTTCGAACCCGAACATCTCGAACGTCGGGGTCTCGAACGTGAGCCCGGCGATTCAGAGCATTTCGAACCCCAACATCTCGAATCCGAACATCTCCAACACGACGGCGGCCAACCCCAACATCTCGAACCCGAACATTTCGAATCCCAACATCTCGAATCCGAACATCTCGAACGCGCCGTACACGGACGCAAACTACGCCGTGGTCAACACCGGAAACACGACGCACTCGTACCGGATCGCGCTCTACGGGAACAACCCCAACGCCGTTCCGCTGAAGGTCATCGCGACGAAGAACTCGCAGACGCCGGTGGCCGTTGGGTGCACGCTGCAGAGCCAGCCGCAGAGCACCGTGCTGACGGAGGCCGACGGCAATCTCGCGGGCACGCTGGCCGACGCGACGAACCCGGACATCGCCGACGGGAGCGCGAACAACGCCACCGTATCGATCGCGCCCGGCGAGACGGTATTTCTGACGCTCCGGGGCCAGCTCTCGCACGACGACATGGTCGAGCTGACACGGCATCTGACGCCCGTTGTCACCGCACACGGCGCGAACACGGGAGCGGCGTTCTCGGACTTCGCGCTCCTTCTCTCGATCCAGACGGCCGGCGGCACGACGCTGCCGGCCGCCGTCGTCGGAACGCCGTACAGCACGACGCTGCAGGCGATCGGCGGCACGGCGCCCGTGACCTGGACGCTCGTCTCGGGTTCCCTGCCCGGCGGGCTGACGCTCGCGCCCGGCGGCGCGATCTCCGGCACGCCGTCGGGCTCCGGAACCTTCACGTTCACCATCCAGGTGGCCGACTCGACGCCGGTCAATCCGCAGACGGCGTCGCAGACCTTCCAGCTCTCCGTCGCGGGGCGGAAGACGACGACGTCGGTCTCGCTGGCGCCGGCCTCGGTGCTCGTCGGGCAGAACAGCGCGGCGACCGTCACCGTCACCGACACGGAATCGACGGGCACGCCTTCGGCGCCGGCGGGGACCGTGGCGGTGAGCGGAGACGCGGGGGTCACGGGCGGGAACTGCAACCTCTCCCAGGCCGCGGCGAATCAGTCGACCTGCACGGCGTCGGTGTCCGCGGCGGCGGCGGGTTCCTTCGCGATCACGGCGAGCTACCCGGCCGATGCGGTGCATCAATCGTCGTCGGGCGGGGCCAACCTGACCGCCACCGCGCTGACGACATCGACGGGCATCGGCTTCTCGAGCCCGAACGTCGTCGTCGGGCAGCCCTCGACCGTGACCGTGACCGTCACGAACACGGCGGCCGGCGCGACGACGGCGCCGACCGGCTCCGTGACGTTCAGCTCCTCCGTGGGGACAGACACCTTCAGCCCGGCGGCCAACTGCGCGCTGTCCTCGGGCGGCGGGACTTCGGCCTCGTGCTCCGTTTCGGTGACCGCCGCCTCGGCGAGCCCCCACGTCATCACGGCCAACTACGCGGACGTGTCGGGCGTCTTCCAGGCGAGCACGACGACCCTGACGCTCCAGGTGAGCAAGCGCGGCACCACGACGAGCGTTTCCGTGTCGCCGAACCCGGCGATGGCCGGCCAGGCGGCGACGGTCTCGGTGACGGTGACCGACACCGAGGCCGCGGGTACGAAATCGAGCCCGTCCGGCACGGTGAGCCTCTCGTCCTCGAGCGCCGACTCGTTCTCCGGCGCGTCCTGCAACCTCGTCGCGGGCGCGGTGGGCGTTTCCGGCTGCTCGGTCTCGGTGACGGGCACGGCCGTCGGCGTCCGTACGATCTCGGCGAGCTATTCCGGCAGCGGCGCGCACCTCGCGAGCGGGGGCTCGGCGCCGTGGGCGGTGCGGGGCAACTCCGTCACCGTCGTGTCTTCCGACGCGCCGGATCCTTCGGCGTCCGGCCAGGCGGTCACGGTCTCCGTCGCCGTGGCGGCTGCGGCTCCGGCCGCCGGGACACCCGCGGGATCGGTGACGGTCACGGTTAACGACGGCACGGCCCAGAGCTGTGTCGCGGCCCTGACGGCGGGGGCGGGCTCCTGCTCGTTGACGCTGACGGTCTCCGGAAGCTGGACTCTGACGGCGACCTACTCGGGCGATGCCAACTTCAATTCGAGCGTGGGAGGGGCCCCGCACGCGGTCACGGCGCCCTATACGTTCATCGGCTTCAACTCGCCGCTCTCCACTGCGGGTACGCTCACCGTGCCGAGCAATTCCGGTACCGGCAATTTCAGCAAGGGCCTGCCGATCAAGTGGCAGCTGAAGGATTCCTCGGGCAACTTCGTCACGAGCCTGACCTCGACGAAGATTCTCCAGGCGACCTACTACGTCGGCGGGGCGTGCACGCCGGGGGCCGCGACCGGCTCAACGTTCCTGCTCTATATGCCGACGAGCGGCGCGACGGGAGGCAGCACGTTCCGATACGACTCGAACAACAACCAGTTCCTCTTCAACTGGTCGACCAAGTCGGTGACGACCGGAGCCGGCTGCTACGAGATCATTCTCCAGCTGAACGACGGGAGCGCTCCGAAGGCGACGACAGATCCTGCTGCAGTAGCACGGTCCGCGGCGGCGCGGAGGCTTCGGCCTCCGCCGCCGCTCTCTACTTGCCGCCGAGTCGCCGCTTCGCGTCCGCCGCGAGCGGGTCGCCTTCGGACGGCCGGAACGCGAGGAAGCTCTTGAAGGCGTCCGCGGCGCCGGGGCTCTTGAGGCCCTCCCGCGCGAGGCCGAGGTAGTAGGAGACGGGCGGGAAGACCCGGTAGCTCGGGGACTCGTCGAGGAAGATCGCTGTGGCCTCGCCGCGGCGCTTCAGGCAGGCCTCGAGCTCGGCGTCGGCCTCGGGAAATGCCTTGGCCGCGAGATACGACTTCCCGAGGTCGAGGCGCCCCGCCCACGTGTCGGCGATCTTCTTCGCCGCCTGGAATCGCCGGATCGCTTCCGGCGGGCGGTTGCGGGCGAGCTCCGCTTCCCCGCGGATCAGCTCGGCGTAGGCCTGAGGGTCGGGCTCCAGGCGCGCGCCGAGCTCGGTCGCGAGCGCGAGGGCCCTGGTCTCCCGCCCCGTCGCCAGATACACCTGCGCGGCCGGATACAGGACGTTCTCCCCGCGCGCCATCGCGATCGCCCGCTCGGCCGCCGCGACCGCGGCCGCGGGATCGCGCAGCGCGAGGTGGGCCTCCGCGAGCGCGACGAGCTTCTCGGCCGCGGCCTCGGAGTCCTGGTTCGCCCCGTCCGCTTCGACTCCCTTTGCGAGGATCGGGACCGCCTCGCCCGGCCGGCCCAGCGTCAGGGCGATGTCCGCCAGGCCCATGGCCGCGAGCGAGGCGCCGCGCGCGTCGATGGCGGCGGCCTGTCGGTAGGTCTCGGCCGCCTGGTCCGGATGGCCGAGCGCGAGCTGGGACAGGGCCTTGCCGACGTAGGCCAGAACGAACTTCGGGTTCAGGCGGAGCACCTCGTCCTGTTCCTTGATCGCGGTCTGGAAATCCCCCGCGTACATCGCGTAGAGGCCGAGGTTGTTCCGCTGCGGCACGTTCCTGGGATAGGCGTCGACGGCCTGGCGCGCCTCCTGAAGGGCGCGCGGCATGTCGCGGCGGAGGAAGTAGGCGAAGGCCAGGTTCGCGATCCCGGCGGTGTCGGCGGGGTACTGCTTGACGAGCGCGCTGAATTCCTCGATGGCGTTGTCGGGATTGCGGATGAGCAGGTAATAGCCGCCGCGCGTGCGGTACTTCTCGCGATCGCTCATGCGGTCGATCCGGGACAGCGCCTGCTTGTAGTAGCTCTCGGCTTCCTGGCGCTGGCCCCGGTTGCTCTCGACCGCCGCGAGGCCGGCGTAGGCGCGGCCGAGGTTGGCGTCGAGGTCCAGAGCCTTGCGATAGCCCCGGATCGCCTCGTCCCACTTGCCGTCCCACTGGAGATTCTGGGCGATCGCATACTCGTGCGCCGCCTCGACCGAGCCGGCCGTGTACGTCTCGGCCGCCGCGAGCTGCGTCGACTCGGGAGTGGCGTCGCCGAGGGCCCGGCGGACCTTGGCGGCGAGCCGGGCGACGGTGGCGAGCACGGCCTCCTTGCCGGACGCCTGCTCCTCGTCGCTCGCGATCGTCTTGCCGGTCGCCGCATCGACCGCGCGGACCGAGACGGAATAGCCGTCCCCTCGCTTGTCGACGGATCCCGCGGTGACGACGTTGACGCCCTCCCGGACGGCGACGAGGCGTGCGAGAGTCTGGTCGAGTCCCGTCGCTCCCGGTTGGAGCTGGGAGGCGACCTTCTTGGCCGCATTGCGGTTGTAGGAGCTGACGAACGAGGCGCCCTCGAGCGCCAGCGTGAATGCCGGCTCGAGCGTTCCGTCGAAGACCGCATCGCCGGTGTGGTTGGCGAAGTCGGCGACGAGGACCGACTGCGTCTTATGGGCGGCAGCGGAAGGCGCGGCGCGCCCCTTGCGATAGAGCCAGAAGCCGCCCGCCGCCAGCACGGCCACCAGCGCCACCGCCCCGGCGGCGGGGCCGATCCAGCGACGCCGATGGATCCGGTAGCGCATCGTCGGCCGGAAGGAGCCGCTGTCGAGGTCCGCCAGAATCTCGCCGGCGTTCTGGTACCGCAGCGTCGGGTCGATCGCCAGGCAACGGTCCATGATCTTCTGGAGGTATCCGGGGATTTCCGGATTGAGCTCGGTCGCGCGGCGCGGCGGCTTCTGAACCCGCGCGACCATCACCTCGAACACCGACTTGCCCGTGAAGGGCACGACGCCGGTGAGGATCTCGTACAGGATGATCCCCATCGAGTAGATGTCCGACTGCGGGCCGACCGGCAGGCCCTTCACCTGCTCGGGGGACATGTAGTTGGGCGTGCCGATGACCGCGCCCGTCTGCGTCACGCCCGTCTGCTCCGCCGTCTTGGCGAGCCCGAAGTCCATCAGGTAGACGTGATCTTCGGCGTTGATCATGACGTTCTGCGGCTTCAGGTCGCGGTGAATGACTCCCTTCTCGTGGGCCGCCTGGAGGCCTTCGCAGATCTGCCGAAAGATCGTGAGTGTCCGGGCGATCGGAAGACGCTTCTCGCGTTTCAGGAGCCCCGCGAGGTCCTCGCCCTCGACATACTCCATCGTGAGGTACTTGATTCCCTCCGTTTGACCGAGGTCGAAGACCCGCAGGACGTTGCGGTGCGTGACCCTGCTCGAGAGCTGGATCTCGCGTTTGAAGCGCTCGAGGGTCTCGGGGCTGTTGGCGATCTCCCCGCGGATGAGTTTCAGGGCGACGTCGCGGTCGAGCTCGCGGTCGTGAACGCGGTAGACCGCTCCCATGCCGCCCACTCCGAGGAGCCGGATGACCTTGTAGCGGTGGCCGATCTCGACCCCTTCCGGCATCACCAGGGAGACGGGCGTCGAGTAGAGAGCCTGTCCCTTCGCCCATTCCTGGAAGTTGGAGGGTGGGGTGATGGTCTGCATGGCTTCGTGGTCGGAATCCGTCCCGGAATTCGAGAGTCGGATCGTGAGCCCTCCGGAGCACTTCAGGCAGACGACCGCCCCGTCGGGGTTGGGAGTCTGGCAGGTAGGGCAGATCATGCGACGCGGCCGTCGCGGATTCTACTTTGCCCGACCGGCGGCCCGTCCGGAGCCACCGTTGACCGGCCGGGTGCCACCGTTGGCCGGCGAGATGGTGTCGAAAGCGCGTCGGCCCCGTAGTCTCTCGCGAGGAGAAGGAGATCGACATGACTTCGCCCTCGTCCGAAGAAGGCCAGCGAAACTCCAGACTCGTCGGAGGCGTCCTGCTCCTCCTGGTCGGGTCGCTGCTCGTGCTGAAGAACTTCGGTTACGTCCACGTGGGAAGGATCGTCGACTACTGGCCGCTCCTGCTGGTCTGGGTCGGCGCGACGCGCATCCTCGCCCCGAAGCGCGGCCGTCACGTCGTCTCCGGCGCGATCCTCGTCGGGCTCGGCGCGCTGCTTCTGGCCGATCGATTCGACTGGATGGACCTCTCGATGCGCGACTTCTGGCCGATCGTCTGCGTGATCGCCGGATTCGCGATGATCGCGGAGGGACTCTTCGCTCGGAAGCGTGCCGCCGGCGCCATCGGAGGCCCGTCGTGAAGGACCGGTCGCCCCAGCTCGCCGGCCGCTTCGTGGCCGGCGCCATCCTGATCGTTCTCGGCGTCCTCTTCCTGCTCGACAACCTCGGTCTGATCGACGCGCGCGAGGTGATTCGCTTCTGGCCCGTCGTCCTGATCATCCTGGGCATCACGAGGCTCTTCTCGACCCGTCGTCCGGAGGACAGCGTCGGCGGCCTCGTGCTCCTCTTTCTCGGCGCGATCTTTCTTCTGCGCGCGCTCCACGTTCCCTGGTTCCGGCTGCGCTCGGCGTGGCCGCTGCTCCTCGTTCTGATCGGCGGCACCCTCATCTGGCAGGCGATTCGCGGCCGCGCCCCGGCGGGAGCGGCGCCGCCGACGCCGCCCGGCCCGTCGCCGGATCCCGCGTCCTCGTCGCCGAAGCCGTCCGAGCCCGAGCCCGGGCCGAGCGAACGGGCCGCGCAGGGAGCACTGGCCGGCCTCGTCGCGACGCGCGGTCTCCGGGGCGACCCCGAGGCGCGCGACTCGGTCCTGTCGGAGTTCGCGCTCATGGGCGGCGGAGAGCTCGTCGTCCACTCGCAGGATTTCCGCGGCGGCGAGGTCACGGCGATCCTCGGCGGCTTCGAGATCGACCTGCGCGGCGCCCAGATCCAGGGCGACTCGGCGACCATCGAGATCTTCACGCTCTTCGGGGGCATCGAGCTGAAGGTGCCGCAGGACTGGTACGTGGTCCTGCAGGGCACCCCCATCCTCGGCATGTTCGCCAACACCGCGAAGCCTCTTCCGGAGTCCTCGGGGCCGCGCAAGAAGCTGATCATCAAGGGCGCCGCGATCATGGGCGGCGTCGAGGTGAAGAACTGACCGGCGGCGGGCCGCCGGGAACGGAAGCGGCATAGCGATGCATCCGATCCTGGCGCGGCGCGGCCGGCTCCTCCCGTACCTCGCGGCGACGGCGCCGCTCGCCGCGGTGCTGACGGCCCTCCTCGCGGGCGGGGGGCGAATGCCGGTTGGCGAGGCGGCGGCGCTCGCGATTCCGATGACGCTCCTCTCGGCATTCCTTTCGCTGTCGGCCTTCTATCCGTGCCGCGCGATGCCGCTCGAGAGCGGCCGGTGGGCGCGCCTCTTCGCGACGCAGGGGACGGCGGCGCTGCTCGTCTCGGCGTTCTGGGTGTTCCTCGGGGCGGGCTTCGCGCGGCTGCTCGCCGAGGTGCCGGCGTTCTCCGACCTGACGGATCTCTACGAGCTCCAGGTGCCCGCTCTTTTCGCCGCGGGCATCCTCCTCTATCTCCTCTCGGCCGGGCTGCACTACGTTCTGATTTCCCTCGAGGCCGCGCGCGAACGCGAGCGCAAGGAGGCGGAGCTCGAGTTGCTGGCGCGCGAGGCCGAGCTCCACGCCCTGAAGGCCCGCATCCAGCCGCACTTCCTCTACAACAGCCTGAACGCCGTCAGCGGGCTGATCGGGAGCGATCCGGACGCCGCGCGCCGCATGTGCATCGAGCTCGCGGAATTCCTGCGTCAGAGCCTGGCGGCGGGCGAGCGGCCGGCGATCTCCGTCGGCGAAGAGCTGTCCCTCGTGAGACATTACCTGGATGTCGAGCGGATCCGCTTCGGGAGCCGCCTCGCGGTCGAGGAGGACATCGAGGCGTCGGGGCGGAGTTGCCTCGTGCCGCCGCTGCTCCTGCAGCCGCTCGTCGAGAACGCGGTGGTGCACGGGATCGCGACGCTCGTCGAGGGAGGCACGGTGAGGCTCGAGGCCCGCCGGGCCGGCAACCGGCTGCGGATCGTCGTCGAGAATCCCTTCGATCCGGAGTCGCCAGCGCGCCCGCGGAGCGGGCTCGGCTTGAAGATCGTGCGCGACCGGCTCGAGGCGCTCTACGGCGCCGACGCCATCTTCGCGGCCAAGCGCCTCGACGGCCGCCATCTGGCCGTCATCTCGGTCCCCGCGCGCGTCGAAGGGACGGCGTGACGGAGGAGGTCCGCGTGCTCGTCGTGGACGACGAGGAACCGGCGCGGACGCTGCTCGGAGAGCTCCTCTCGCGCGCGCCGGGAGTCCGCGTCGCAGGCCTCTGCGCCAATGGCCTCGAGGCCTTGCGCGTTGCCGCACAGGAGCGCCCCGACGCGGTCTTCCTGGACATCGAGATGCCGCGCCTCGACGGTTTCGAGGTAATGGAGCTCCTCGATCCGTCGATCGCCGTGGTCCTCGTGACCGCGTACGACCAGTACGCCGTCAAGGCGTTCGAGGTGGAGGCGGTGGATTACGTGCTCAAGCCGTTCCGCCCCGAGCGCCTGCTCGAAGCGCTGGCCCGCGCCCGCGAGCGCGCCCGGCAGCGGCGGCGGCCGGATCCCGCGAAGCTCTCGGCCGCGCTGCGCCCCGCCGGGACGTGGGCCTCGCGGCTCGCGGTCCGCGACGGCGCCGATGTCCACGTGATCCCGATCGGCAAGCTCGACTACGTCGAGGCGCAGGACGACGGCGTCGTCCTCAGGTCGGAGGGGAAGGCCTATCGCAAGGCCCAGACGCTCGCCTCGCTCGCCGAGACGCTCGATCCGCGCCGCTTCCTGCGCGTGCACCGGTCCTATCTCGTGGCGCTCGACCGCATCCGGCGCGTGGCGCTCTACTCGAAGAACAGCCACGTGGCGATCCTCGCCGACGGGACGCGCATCCCGGTGAGCCGCGAGGGCCACGCGCGGCTGAAGGAGCTTCTGGACGGACAGGCGGGGTCCTAGAACCGCGGGACCGTCACTCCTTGGCGTCCTTCCGTCCCGCGTTCAAGCCATCCCAGTTCAGGATCGCGTTGAAGACGAGGAACTCGCTGCCGCGGGTCTCGCCGCGCCAGAACGGATTGTTCGAGAAGAGCACCACGTGTCCCTTCTCGAGCGGGACGTCCACGACCGCGGGATGCTGCGCGATCTCGCTTCCTCCCTCGAGCAGGCCCGAGACGAGCAGGTCCTTGGCGTCGCCGTAACGCAGTGGCACGCGCGGCCGGTACGCGGGCGGGACGACGAAGGGGTTGTTGCGGCGCTGCTCGTCCGTGAGCGGCAGCGCCTCCCACGGCTCGGCCTTGGGCTGCTCGGGCGCTTCGACGGCGGGGCGGCCCACGACGAAATCGGGATCGTCCGCCGTACCGCGGCCCGTCGCCCGCTCCTTCTGGTCGGGGAACCGGCGGTTGCCGCGGCGTCCCGCCACGTTGGAGAGATTGAAGATCGGCCCATCGAAGGAGAAGATCGCCGGGCTCTCCGGATAGCCGTAGGCGATCGGGGACGCGCCGTCCACCACCTTCGCCCGCACGACGCTGCCGGTCAGCTTCAACTTCTCGCTCTCGGCGATCGAGACTCCGGGCGCGAGCCCGTACTCGACGGCGAGCTCCGAGGTGTCCATTGCGGTCACGAGGAGCCCGCCCTCCGCGACGAACCGGCGCAGGTTCGCGACACCGGAGAGATCCAGCCCGGGCCGCATGTCGTCGGTCGCGTCCGGCGTGCCGAGGTTCGGCGTGAGGTCGGTCGTCTTCCACGGGACCGGGTTGCCCCACATCGGCACGCCCTGGACCGTCATGCGCGGCCCGACTCCCGTCGGCGGGAACACGATGACGTCGTAGCGGGAACGGAGATCCGGCGTCTTCGCCACGACCTGCGTCGAGATGTACTCGAACGGGACCTTGCGCATGTCGAACGCCTGGCGCCACCAGCCTTCGTCCTGCGTCCAGATCCACGTGTGGAGAAGGGCGATGCGCGGCACGCGGAGCGGGTGCGTCGCGACCTTGGGCGCCGCGGGCAGCGCCGCGACGCGCAGGCCGAGCTCCGACGCGGCGCGCGAAAGCTCCTCGCGGTCGGCGTCGCGGATGAGGAACGAGCCGCGGGAGAACTTCCGGCCGGCCGCGTCGAAAGCCTCCTCCGCGGCATCGAAGGTCGCCTTCGGGAATCGGAACCGCAGCGTCGCGAGCGCCGAGTCGGCGTTGTGATTGACGGCGAAGACCGTGCCGTTGCCCTGCAGGCTTCCCGGCGCCGCGACGGGCGCGTTTACGCGCTCCATCGCCGCCTGCAGCACCTTCGGGTCGATCGCCCGCCGGACGTCGACGCCGAAGAGCTCGCCGAAGGTCCAGCCCGTGTCGTCGTAGGGCGTCTTCTGCGGGTCGTTCGGGCTCCAGTACTGGTAGTCGAGCATCGCGTCGGCGATGCGGCTGTACGGCTGGTCCATCCGGACGAGGTAGCTGCCCGCGGGGAAGGTCTTCGTCTCCGGCGCGGGTTTTTCCGTCTTCTTGTCGGCCTTTTCGGCGGCGTCCTTGTCCTTGTCGGCGGCCTTGTCCTTGTCCTTGTCTGCCGTCTTCTCGTCCTTCTTCGGCTTCGTCGGCGAGGAGACGACGGCGCTGAAAGCCGCGGTCGCGCGATGGATTTCGCAGCCCTGGAGCTGCAGGATGCGCAGGAGCTCCGCCTGCGCGCCGAGGCGCGGGTCGTCCGCGGTGAAGACGTAGGCCGCCGGGCCCTCGCGCTTGGGCTTCTCGATCGCGCGCTTGCCCTTCAAGTAGAAGTTCCGGAGGAGCTCGGCCCGGTTCTCCGCGGCGTAGTGCAGCGAGACGAGCAGACCCGTCTGCTCGTAGTTGTTGTTGTTGCGCTGCGACCACTTCGCCTTCGGCAGCGGCGGGTTCTGGCGGTACCAGGTCCGGCCGTACTCGCCGGGCGAGAGCGTGCGCTCGACGGTGTCGGCGCCCGCGTTCCCGAAGGTCTCGTAGAGACGCGATACGCCGTTGTGGGTCGCAGCCATGAACATGAGGTAGCCGGGCGACCACGTGTCGAAGTTGCCGTGCGTGAAGACGCCGGGCATCCCGAACCGCGTCATCTCCTGGACGTTGTTCCACCCGAACATCTGCCACTCGTTCGTGACGATCGGGTCGAGCCACGCGTTGTAGGGCCCGTCGCCGACGGTGTTGTCGTAGAGGTAGGGCACCGACTCGTGCAGGTCGTGGAGGACCTGCGCCTTCGCGTCGAGGTACGCCGCGAGGATGTTGCGCGAAAGCGCGAGCGTCAAGCCCATCGCGTCGCGGTTGTTGTCGTGCGCGACGTAGTGCCCCCAGTAGACGAGCGGCGGCCAGTTCTGGCCGGGGTGGGCGAGATGCCAGGCGTAGACGTCCGCCATCCGGTCGCGCCCGTCCACCTCGACGATCGGCGTGATCATCGTGACGACGTGCTCGCGGATGAACCGGATGTAGGGGCTCTCGTCGGCGGCGAGCCGGTAGGCGAGCTCCATGAGCGCCGTGGGCGCGCCGGTCTCGGGGGAGTGGATCGTGCCGGTGATGTAGTAGACGGGCACCGACGGCGCGACGAGCTTCTCGGCCTGGGCATCGTCGAGACCGATCGTGCGCGGGTCGGCCAGCTTCGCGAGCCGGTCGCGGTTCTCGTCGAGCTTCGCGAGGAGGGCCTCGGAGGCGACCGTCACGACGATCATGTCGCGCCCTTCCTCGGTCTTGCCGATCGAGCGCACGCGGACGCGCGGCGAGGCCGCGGCCAGATCGTGGAAGTAACGGTAGACCTCGGCGGAGTGGGGGAGCTTCCCGGGCGCGCCCGCCACGTCGCCGAGGACCGACTGCGGCGTCGGGATGCCGGGGGCCGCCGGCAGGTAGTCGACCAGCGGCGAGAGGAAGAACGGCTCGGTCGTGTACTCGCGGATCTTCTTGGTGTAGGCCTCGTCGATCGCCTGGGAGGGATCGCGTCCGGGGCGGCTGTCGTCGGCGGGCGACGCGACGCTGCCGAGGAAGGCCAGGAGGCACACGAGACCGGGACGCAGGAATCGTTTCATCGTTCTCCTCACGAGATGGGTCGTTCTTCCGGGCCCGAAGCCGCGCGATCTTAACCGCACGGGCGCGAATCGGCTACCATGCCGGCGCGTGCCGCCCACCCACGACGCCGCGTTCGCGCTCCTCCGCGATCCGCGCGTCCGGCAGGAGAGCGCCGTTCGCACGGTGGGACGAATGGAGCGGCTGCTTCGCGCCGCCGCGCGCGATCCGGAGCTCCTGATCCGGCTGCACGATCGCCTGCTCTTCCTCCTCGCGTACCCGCCGTCGGAGCGCGTGCGGCGGAGCGCGGAGCGCGCGCTCGCCCGGATTCCGGCGCTCGTCGCGCGCCTCGCGGCACGCGGCGCCGACCTCTCGCCCTTCGACGCGCCGGAGGTCGCCGGCGTGGCCGGCACGACGATCGCAACCGACTTCTCGTTCGATCTCGCCCGGTGGCTCGCGGCGCGTCACCCCGGCCGCGTCGCCATCGACTGGGGCGTGCCGCGGTCCGAGGAGCGGATGCGCGCGACCTGGCCGTCCTTCCTGCCGCTCCTCGAAGAGGAGGCGCTCGCCGACGCGAACGTCCCGTACGACGTCTGGCTCGGCGCGGGGGCGGGCGGCCGGACGCCGGGCGCCGCCTGGCTGCTCGACCGTTACGACCGGCTGCCGTTCTTGCCGCCGGAACGCGCGGAGCGCTGGGACGCGCTGGGCGTCTCCGTCGCGTGGGACCTCGGGAGCTCGCGCGCCTCGCGCACGTTCATGCGCCGGCCGGGCCCGGCGCGATTCCGGCACGACAAGCCGCTCCTCGCCCGCCGCGACGTCTCGCTCGCGAGCGTCTTCTCGGAGCCGCCGCTCGCGATCCGCCGCCTGTCGCGGAAAGAGGGCGCGCGCGTGTGCGACATGGTCCGCGAAGCCACCGCCGCGCGATACCGCGAGTTCTACACGTTCACGTACGCCGACCCGTCCTCGGTTCTCGCCGCGCGCCCGGGACGCGGCGTCGAGATCTTCCTCCTCGGCGTCGAGCCCGCGCGCCGGCTGCCGCTGCGTTCGGCGTACGGCGGGTTCGTCGTGAAGAACGGCGTGCCGGTCGGCTACATCGAGGGCCTCGCGTTCCTCGAGCGGCTCGAGATCGGCTTCAACCTCTACTACGCCTTCCGGGAAGGGGAGTCGGCGTGGATCTACGCGCAGGTGATGAAGCTCCACCGCGAGGCGCTCGGCGTCACGTCCTTCTCGATCGACCCCTACCAGCTCGGGTTCGAGAACGAAGAGGCGATCGCGTCGGGCGCCTTCTGGTTCTACCGCAAGCTCGGCTTTCGCCCGACCGACCGGGGCGTCGCGCGGCTCGTGGCGCGGGAAGAGGAGCGGCTCGCGGCGGACCCGGACTACCGCACGCCGCCGCGCCTCCTGCGGCGCCTCGTGACGCACAACCTGCTCTACGAGGTGCCGGGCACGCCGTCCGGCGAGTGGGACCGGTTCCACGTCCGCAACCTCGGCCTCCGGGTCAACCGGCGCATGGCCCGACGGTTCGGGGGGAGCGCGGAGGCGATCCGCGCCGCGGCGGAGCGCCGCGTGGCGAAGGCGCTCGGGTTGCGCCCCGCGACGCTCGCGCCGCTCGAGCGGCGGGCCTTCGCGTCTTTCGCGCTGGTGCTCGACGAGATCGGGGACCTCGCGAGGTGGACGCGCGCGGAGCGGCGGGCGATCCTGGAAATCCTCCGCGCCAAGGCCGGCGCCCCCGAGCGCCGGTACCTGCGTCTCCTCCAGGGCCACGCGCGATTGCGCGCCGCGCTCATCGCGCTCGGGTCCCGCCGGAGCGCGCGCCGGCCATGAGCGCCCGCGCGGCGCCGGCGGACGCCGGATCGGCCTGGGCGCCGCTCGTCCACCCGCTCTTCCGCGCGCTCTGGATCGCGTCGCTCGTCTCGAACTTCGGGACCTGGATGCAGGACATCGGGGAAGCGTGGCTGATGACGTCGCTGACGCCGTCGCCGGCGCTCGTGTCGCTCCTGCGCTCGGCGGAGTTCGGCGCGATCTTCCTGCTCGCGCTCCCGGCCGGAGCGCTCGCGGACGTGCTCGACCGGAGACGCCTGCTCCTGACCACCCAGCTCTGGATGCTGGCGGTCGCGGCGCTCCTCGGCGCGGCCACGCTCGCGGGGCGCGCGACGCCGGGCGTGCTGATCCTCGCGGGGTTCGGGCTCGGGGTGGGGAGCGCGCTGACCGTGCCGGCTTGGCAGGCGGTCATCCCCGAGGTCGTCCCGCGCGCGGAGCTCGCGCCGGCGATTACTCTGAACGGGGTCGGCTTCAACATCGCGCGGGCGCTCGGGCCGGCGGCCGGGGGAGCCCTCGTCGCGGCGATCGGGCCGGGTGGCGTCTTCGTGCTGAACGCCGTCTCATTTCTCGCGGTGGTCCTCGTGGTCTGGCGATGGAAGCGCCCGGCGGAAAAGAGCGTCCTTCCGGCCGAGCGTGTCGCGGCGGCGATCCGCACCGGCGTTCGCTACGTGCGCTGGGCGCCGCAGCTCCACGGCGTGCTGATCCAGGCGTTCGCGTTCCTCTTCTCGGCGATCGCCGTCTTCGCCCTCCTGCCGGTGCTCGCGCGGCACGAGATGCATCTCTCCGCGTTCGGCTTCGGATCGCTCGTCGGCTGCTTCGGGACCGGCGCCGTGGCGGCGGCCGGGGTACTGCCGTGGATCCGCGCGCGCTTCTCGTCCGCCGCGATCATCACGACGCTCTCGATGGCCTATGCCGCCGGTCTCGCGGTCGCGGGCACCTCGCGGGCCTTCCCGCTCGTCGCCGCGGCGATGTTCGTGTGCGGGATCGTCTGGCTGACGAATCTTTCGAGCTTTCAGGTCATCACGCAGACCTCCGTCCCGCAGTGGGTGCGCGGGCGGGCGCTCGCCGTCTACCTCCTGACCACCTCCGGCGCGATGGCCTCGGGCGCGTCGGTCTGGGGCTTCGTCGCCACGCACGGCGGGATCACCGCCGCCTTCGTCGCCGCGGGCGGCACGCTCGCCGTGGCGATGCTCGCCGCCGCCCGCCGTTTTCCGCTCTCGGCGGGGAGCGAGGAGCTCGTCGAGGCCGCCGAGAGCCCCTGGCCCATGCCGGAGGTTCCCGCCGGTCTCGACACCGCGCGCGGGCCGGTCCTCGTGTCGGTCGAGTACCGCGTACAGCCGGGCCGCGAAGGAGAGTTCCGGGAGGCCATGGACGCGGTCGCTCCCGGCCGGCGCCGCAGCGGCGCCTTCCGCTGGGGGCTCTTCCAGGACACGTCGGACCCGACGCGGTTCGTCGAGCACTTCCTCATCGAGTCGTGGGCGGAGCATCTGCGCCAGCACAGCCGGGGGACCCAGGCGGACCGGGCCGCCGAGACGCGCGCCCGCGAATTCCTCGTGCCCGGGTCGCGCGCCTCCGTGACGCACGCCCTCGCCGAGCGCGGCAGCCGCTGAGACGGCGTCGCGTCAGGCGACGGCATTCTTCGCGGCGACGATCTCAGAGCGCCGCGTTTTTCGCGGCGACGATCTCCGCCAGGATCGCGAGCGCGATCTCCTCGGGCGCGCGTCCGCCGAGGGGGAGCCCGATCGGCGCGCGGAGACGTCCGAGCTGCTCCTCGGTGATCCCCGCCTCGAGCAGGCGCCGGCGCCGTTTCTCGTGGGTCCGCTTGCTGCCGAGCGCGCCGACGTAGAAGGCGGACGAGGGCAGCGCGGCGGTCAACGCCGGGTCGTCGAGCTTCGGATCGTGCGAGAGAACCGCCACGGCGGTCGAGGAGGTGAGGCCGAGATCGGCGAGCGCCTTCGCGGGCCACTCGGCGACGAGCTTGTCCGCGCCCGGAAACCGCTCGGCGTTGCCGAACGCGGTGCGCGGATCGACGACGATCGTGCGGAAGCCGAGGGTCTTCGCGAGCGCCGTCAGCGCGACCGCGATGTGCACGCCGCCCACGACGACGAGCGTCGGCGCCGGCCGGATCGCCTCGACGAAGAGCTCGCAGGCCTCGCCCGCCTGCGACGCCGCCTCGACGCGGCGCGTGCGGGCCTCGGCGATGGCCGCGTCGGCCGCGGCGTCGAGCGCCGGATCGATCGTTCCCGCAGGAGCTCCTCCCTCGATCCGCAGCCGCGTGCGGCCGAGGAGGTTCTCCGGTCCGCGGACGACGGTGGCCGAGACGGCCAGGCTTTCCGAGTCGAGCGCGCGCGCCTGCGCTTCGAACACCGCGGGGTCGAGCGGCGCGACGAAGACCTCGATCTTCCCGCCGCACGCGAGGCCGACCTCCCACGCGCGCTCGTCCGTGACGCCGAAGGAGAGGAGCCGGGGCTTCGCCGCCGCGAGCGCGTGCCGCCCCGCCTCGACGACCGCGCCCTCGACGCATCCGCCCGAAACGGAGCCCGAGATGCCGCCGTCCGGAGTGAGCGCCATCTTCGCCCCGACGGCGCGGGGCGCCGAGCCCCACGTCTCGACGACCGTCGCGAGCGCCACGGGCTGGCCCTCGCCGCGCCACCGCCGCACGTCCGCAAGGACTTCGCGCATCGTCAGGACGCCTCGCGCCGCTGACGGCGCCGGGGACGATCCGCCGGGATGCGCTCGAGGCGCGCGGCCAGGTCCTCGAGGCTCGCGAGGTTGTGCACGGGCAGGAAGTCGTCCACGAAGGGCAGCGCGGCGCGGATGCCGCGCGCGAGGGGGCGATAGTCGGCCGCGCCGAGGAGCGGGTTCAGCCAGACGAGCCGGTGGGCGCTCCGCTGGAGCCGCGCGGCCTCGCGCGCGAGCAGATCCGGATCGCCGCGGTCCCAGCCGTCGCTGATGACCAGCACGACCGCGCCGCCGCCGAGCACGCGGCGCGCCCAGCGGAAGTTGAACTCACGCAGCGCCTCGCCGATCCGGGTGCCGCCGGACCAGTCGGGAACGGCGCCCGAGACGCCGGCCAGCGCCGCGTCGGGATCGCGCGACGCGAGCTCGCGCGTGACGCGGGTCAGGCGCGTGCCGAAGAGGAAGACCTCGACGCGATGGTCGAGGCCGCGCGAGAGCGCGTGGAGGAAGAGGAGCAGCAGGCGCGTATACCGTTCCATCGAGCCGCTCACGTCGGCGAGCGCGACGATCGGACGGGGCCGGTGGCGCGGCGCGCGGCGCTCCCAGGCGAGGATCTCGCCGCCGTGTCGCAGGCTGGCGCGCAGCGTGCGCCGGAAATCCACCTCGGCACCCGCTCCCGGACGGCGGCGGCGCGTCGGCCGCGTCGCGACGCGCCACGCGAGGCCGCGGATCAGCGCGCGAACGCGCTCGAGCTCCTCGGCGGTGAGGTCGGCGAAGTCCTTGCGGCGGAGGATCTCCTGCGCGCTCCACCCGACGCGCGCCGGGACGAGGCGGGTCTCCGCGGGCGCGTCGCCGGCGCCCGGTCCGCCGTCCGGCGTCTCGGGGGCCGGATCGAACGACGGCGGCCGCAGCCGGCGCCGCTCGCCGAGCGCGGCCAGGTCGCGCGCCGAGCGGCTTCCGCTCGCGGGCTTGCGCCAGAAGGCCTCGAAGGCGCGGTCGAAGACCGGCAGGTCCTCGCGCCGGCGGGTCGTGAGCGACCGCGCGGCGTAGTAGAAGTCGGCCTTCGCGCCGATCGGGACGTGCTCGAGCGCCGCGACGACGTCGAGCATCCGCCCGGTGCCGGCGTCGAGTCCGAGGCCGCGCAGGACGCGGCCGAAGAGGAGGATGTTGCCGGCGAGATTCCCGCTCATCCGGCCGCCCTCACCCGATCGAGGATCGCCGCGGCCGCCTCGCCGCGCACTCGCGCGACGTCGTCCTGGTACTTGAGGAGGATGCCGAGCGTGTCGGACACCGTCGCGAGATCGAGCGCCTGGCGGTCGAGCGCGACGAGCGCGGCCGCCCAGTCGAGCGTCTCGGCCACGCCGGGTAGCTTGTACAGCTCGGCGCGGCGCAGCTCCTCGACGAAGCGCGCGACCTCGCGGGCCAGGCGCTCCGAGGCGCCGGGCGCCTTCGCGCGCAGGATCGCGAGCTCCTCGGCGAACGTCGGGTAATCGATCCACTGGTAGAGGCAGCGCCGCTTCAGCGCGTCGTGCACCTCGCGCGTGCGGTTGGAGGTGATGACGACGGCCGGCGGGTGCGTCGCGCGGATCGTGCCGATCTCGGGGATCGTGATCTGGAAGTCCGAGAGCACCTCGAGGAGGTACGCCTCGAACTCCTCGTCGCTGCGGTCGATCTCGTCCACGAGCAGCACCGGCGCCTTCTTCCGCGCCGGCTCGATCGCCTCGAGGAGCGGCCGCCGCTCGAGAAACTCCGGGCCGAAGAGCTCCTTCTCGTCCGTCGTCCCGCCGCGCGCCTCCGCGAGGCGGATGTGCATCATCTGCCGCGCGTAGTTCCACTCGTAGACGGCGTGATGGACGTCGAGACCCTCGTAGCACTGGAGGCGGATCAGGTCCGTGTCGAGGACGCCGGCGAGGACCTTGGCCACCTCGGTCTTTCCCGTGCCGGCCTCGCCCTCGAGGAAGAGCGGCCGCGACAGCTTGCAGGAGAGGTAGAGCGAGGTCGCGAGCGCCCGCGAGGCGAAGTACTTGCGCTTCGCGAGCGCCTCCTGCAGCGCGTCGATGGAGGCGAGCGCGTCCTGCGGCGGCGCGGCGCCCCGGCCCGCGGCGCGATCCGAGCCGGCGTCAGCCCCGCGCGCGTTCGAAGGCCGCCGTGAGGGCACGTTTGGCCAGCACCGTCGCCAGATGTTTGCGGAACTCGCCCGAGGCGTAGCTGTCGCCGAGCGGATCGGCGATCGCGCCCGCGACCTGGTCCGCCGCCTTCGCGATCGCCGCGGCGTCGGGCTTCTGCCCGACGAGGATCTTCTCTGCCGCCACGACGCGCACGGGGTTCACCGTCGTGCCGCCGACGACGAGGCTCGCCGATTCGCAGCGTCCGTCGCGCAGGGTCACGACCGCCGCCGCGCCCGCCACCGCGAAGCGCGAGGCGGGGTGCGGGTGTTTCTGGTAGGCCGCGCCGGTTCCCTTGCCCTGCGGCGGGACGAGGACGGCCGTCACGATCTCGCCCGCCTTCAGGGTCGTCGTGAAGAGGTCCACGAAGAACTTCTCCGCGGGAATCTTCCGCTCGCCCTTCGGCCCCTTCGCGACGACCGTCGCGCCGATCGCGATGAGGACCGTCGGCAGGTCCGCCGCCGGGTCGGCGTGGGCGATCGAGCCACCGATCGTCCCGCGATTGCGGACCTGGATGTCGCCGATCTGCGCCGCCGCCTCGGAAAGCACGGGGCAGGACTTGCGGAGCACGGCCGAGCCCGCGATGTCGGCATGGATCGTCGTCGCACCGATCCAGATGCCCTTGCCGCGCTTCTCGATGCCGCAGAGGCCCTTGATCCGGCCGATGTCTACGAGCGCCTTCGGGCTCGCGAGGCGGAGCTTCATCGCCGGCAGGAGGCTGTGCCCTCCGGCGAGCAGGCGCGCGCCCTTGTGCTTCTTGAGGAGCTGCGAGGCTTCGGCGATCGTCTTGGGCCGGAAATATTCGAAGCGTTCGGAATACATGGCTACCTCCGCGCGCTCTGGATCGCGCGCCACACGCGCTCGGGCGTCAGCGGCATGTCGATCTTCGCGACGCCGAGCGGCGCGAGCGCGTCCAGCACCGCGTTGTAGACGGCCGGCGTCGAGGCGATGGTACCCGTCTCGCCGATTCCCTTCACGCCGAGCGGATTGACGGTCGTCGGGGTCTCGGTCATGCCGAGCTCGAGCTCGGGGAAGAATTCCGCCTTCGGCAGCGCGTAGTCCATCATCGAGCCCGTCAGGAGCTGTCCGTTCTCGTCGTACACGGCGCCTTCCCAGAGCGCCTGCCCGATGCCCTGCACGACGCCACCGTGGATCTGCCCGGCGACGATCACCGGATTGATGACGCGGCCGCAGTCGTCCACGGCGACGTATTTCTCGAGCCGGACCTCGCCGGTCTCGCCGTCCACTTTCACGACGGCGAGGTGCGCGCCGAAGGGATAGACGAAGTTGGGAGGATCGAAGAACGCCGAGGCCTCGAGGCCGGGCTCGAGGCCCTTGGGATAGTTCCACGCGACGTTGGCCATGAGCGCCACGTCCTGGATCGTCTTGAACTTTCCGGGCGAGCCCTTCACGAAGAACTTCCCGTCGCCGTATTCGATGTCCTCGACCGCGGCCTCGAGCAGGTGCGCGGTGACGATCTTCGCCTTCTCCTTGATCTTGGCGATCGCGCCCATGACCGCGCCGCTGCCGACCGGCGTCGAGCGGCTGCCGTAGCTGCCCCAACCCATGGGCGTGCGCTCGGTGTCGCCGTGCGTGATCTCCACGTCGTCCACCGCGACGCCGAGCTCGCTCGCGACGATCTGGGCGAAGGTCGTCTCCTCGCCCTGGCCGTGCGGCGAGATGCCGACCATGACGTTGACCTTGCCGGACGGATGGAAGCGCACGATCGCGCTCTCCCACAGGCCGCCGCCGAACCCGACCGCGCCCGCGACCTGCGAGGGTCCGAGGCCGCAGATTTCCGCGTACGTGCAGATCCCGACGCCCACGTACTCGCCCTTCTTGCGTCCTTCCGCCTGCTTCTTCCGGAGGCCCGAGTAGTCGGCCATCTTCAGCGCCTTGTCGAAGGCGCCGGCGTAGTTGCCCGTGTCGTAGGTGACGCCGGTCGCGACCGTATGACCGTCCGTGAACGGCGCGATGAAGTTCTTCTTGCGCAGCTCCGCGGGATCCATCTTGAGCTTCTGTGCGAGCAGGTCCACGAGCCGCTCGATCATGAAGGTCGCCTCGGGCCGGCCCGCGCCGCGGTAGGCGTCCGTCGGCGTCGTGTTCGTGAAGACTCCGTGCACGACCTCGCGGATGTTCGGGATGTCGTAGACGCCCGAGAGCATCAGGCCGTGGAGGATCGTCGGAATGCCGGTCGAGGCCGTCGAGAGGTATGCGCCGAGGTTCGCCCAGACCGTCGCGCGGATGCCGACGATCTTGCCGTCCTTCTTCGCCGCGAGCTCGACGTCCTGAATGTGATCGCGGCCGTGGATCGTCCCGCGGTAGTTCTCGCTGCGCGTCTCGGTCCACTTGACCGGGCATCCGCACATCTTCGACGCGAAGACGACCATGGCGTCCTCGGGGTAGTGGGGGATCTTGCTCCCGAAACCGCCGCCCACCTCCGGCGCGATGACGCGGATCTTCTGTTCGGCGATGCCCGTGTCGAGGGAGAGCAGGAAGCGGACGATGTGCGGGTTCTGCGACGTCACCCAGAGCGTGACCTCGCTCGTCGCGGAGCGATAGTCCGCGAGCGCCGCGCGCGGCTCCATTGCGTTGGGGATGAGCCGCTGGTTGATGATGCGCTCCTTCACGACGACGTCGGCCGCCTTGAAGGCCGCGTCCACGTCGCCGCCATTGACGGTCCAGCGGAAGCAGAGGTTGTTCGGGACATCGGCGTGGAGCTGCGGTCGCCCCTTCTCGACGGCCTTCGCGGCGTCGGCGACCGCCGGCAGCGGCTCGTAGTCCACGTCGACGGCGTCTGCCGCGTCGCGCGCGAGGTAGCGGTCGGTCGCCACGACGATCGCGACGGCGTTGCCGACGTAGCGCACCGTGTCGAGGGCGAGCGGCGGGTACGGCGGCGTCTTCGTGTCGGAGCCCGGCACGACCCAGGCGCAGGGGATCGGACCGAAGCCGGCGGCCTTCATGTCCGGGCCGGTGAAGACACCGAGCACGCCCTCCATCGCGGCGGCTTTCTTCGTCCGGATTCCTTTGATGCGCGCGTGCGCGTAAGGCGAGCGCACGACCGCCATATGCGCCATGTTGGGGAGGACGAAATCGTCGGTGTAGCGGGCCTGGCCCGTCAGGAGCCGCGGGTCTTCGCGCCGCTTGATTCCGGAGCCGAAGATGCGCGATGCCATGTCCGCCTCCTCCTACGCCCGCATCCGCGCGGCGGCTTCCCGGACCGCCGCCACGATGTTCTGGTAGCCGGTGCAGCGGCAGAGGTTGCCTTCGAGGCCGCGCCGGATCTCGGCATCCGAAGGTTTCGGGTTCTGCTCGAGGAGGTTGCACGCCGTCAGGACCATGCCGGGCGTGCAGTAGCCGCACTGGAGTCCGTGCTTCTCCCAGAAGGCGTCCTGCACGGGATGGAGCTTCCCGTTCGTCGCGAGGCCTTCGATCGTCGTCACCTTCGCGCCGTCGGCCTGGACCGTCAGCATCGTGCAGGACTTCACGGCCTTCCCGTCGAGGAGCACCGTGCAGGAGCCGCACTGGCTCGTGTCGCACCCGATGTTGGTGCCGGTCAGGCCGAGGGTTTCGCGGAGATAGTGGACGAGAAGCAGCCGAGGCTCGACGTCGTGGGAACGGCGGACACCATTGACGGTCACGGAGACGGAACACTTCATGGCGCCTTCTCCCTCGTCCGGCACGCCAGGCCGAAGACCGCGGGAGTATATCGCCGCGTGCGGAGGCTAGCGCTCGGAGGACCGAGGCATCGGGCGCTCGGGCACGTCCTCGAGGAGACCGCCCGCGCCCAGGCTCGCGAGGTCGCGACGGCCGAGGCGCTCGCCCGCGAGCAGGCGCGGCAGGACCGCGTCGATGACGTTCACCTTGCGGCTGCGGGCGCAGCCCGGCGCCCCGACGACCGGAACGCCGTCGAGATCGGCAAGGAGCAGCAGGTTGCCCGGATCGACCGGCGCGCCGAAGGCCTCGACGCGGCCGCCGGCCCGCTCGATCGCGCGCGGCGCGATGTCCTGGCGGTCCACGATCGCGGTCTCGCCGGCGAGAAGGATCATGTCTGCGCCGAGCGCCGCCTGCTTGCGAAGCGTCTCCGCGAGCGCGGACTCGCCGGACGCCGACGGATCATCGAGAGGGACGAAATCCAGCCACGCCATCTCGGACCCGAGCATCCCGAGCCGCGCGGCGAGCGGCGCCTCGAAGTCGCGCCGGATGCGGGCCTCCGCCGACGCGGAGCCCGAGAGGATGAGCCCGACGCGGCGCGCGGGGATCGGATCGACGCGCAGGAGCCCCTCGGAGGCGGCCGCCTCGGCGCGCGCCAGCGTCGCGCGCGGCACGGCGTACGGGATCACCTTGACGGTCGCGACGAGCTGCTTCGGGCGCACGGGCGCGTTCGCAGGAAGCGTCGAGAGCGTGACGCCCTCGGAGAGGTTCAGCTCGGTCACCCGATCCACCTCGACGCGCAGCACGCCGAGGACGTTTGCGAGGAGGTTCACCCGTCCGGCCGAAGCCGGGCCCGCCTCCACGCCCGCGCCGGCGGCCGCCGCCGCAACGCGACGGGCGGCCTCGTCTTCGCCGACGTCGTCCGGCTCCGGCTCGGCGACGTAGACGGTGCGGCGCCCGAGCGCGCGGAGTGTCTCCAGATCGGCGGCGGTCAGCGCCCGGCCCTTGCGGAGGACGCGCCTCCCGTCCGAGCCCGCGACGTTGTGCCCGAGGATGCGTCCCTCGGCCGCTTCCAGCGAGACCGGCCCGAACCTCAAGCGTCCTTCTCGATGTCCTTTCGGACCGAGTCGAAGAAGGCCGCGGTCAGCTTCTGCGTCACCCCTCCCATCAGGCGCGCCGCGAGGCTCGCGATCGTTCCCGAGATGGTCACGTCGGCGGACCAGGCGAGATCGGTCGAGCCGCCTTCACCGTCGGAGAGCTGCATCGCGCTCGTCGCGTCCACGGCGCTCCCGGGCGCCATGCCGTGCGCCTTCATCGCTGCGCGGTCGGGCGGCTGGAGATCGGTCCACTCGACGTCGGAGGTGAACCGCGCCTTGATCGATCCGAAGCCGATCGCCGTCACGACGCGGAACTTCTTGCCCGGTTCGACGACCTCGAGCTTCTCGAGACCCGGCGCGGCGTGCGAGACCTTCTCGGCGTCGGTCAGATAGTCCCAGACCTTCTTTCGCGACGCGCGGATGTTGACCTTGCCCTCGAAGCGCATCGGCCGAGCTTATCGCTCTGCACGTCGTCGGGGCGGCTTAACGCGGCTCGCGACTCCGCGGCCCTCGCGGGCCCTCGGTGGCTCCGTCTCGGAACCAGCGACCGAGGAAATTAAGGACTGGGACTGGACTATTGTGCACGTCGAGGGGCGGCCCTCGCGGCCGCCCGGGCGGGGGCACACCGAGCGCTCGCAGAGCGCGACAAGCGCCGGGTTCGCCCGGCGCTAACCCCCGCCCCTACGTTCGTTGACGACGGGTCGTCCGGCTAATAGCCGACGAGCGCCCGGGCCGCCCGGCAGAGCTTCTCTTCGTCCGGGAGGAATCTCTCCTCGAGCGGCGGCGAGAACGGAACCGGCGTGTCGGGCGCCGTGACCCGCACGACCGGAGCGTCCAGCCGATCGAAGCAGCGCTCCGCCAGCACCGCGGCGACCTCCGCCCCGATGCCTCCGGTGCGCGTCGCCTCGTGGAGGACGATGGCCCGGCTCGTCTTGCCGACGGATTCGAGCAGCGTCTCCTCGTCGATCGGGAAGAGCGTCCGCAGGTCCACGACCTCGGCGTCGATGCCCTCGGATTCGAGCGTGGCCGCCGCGTCGAGCGCCGTCCAGACCATCGCGCCGTAGGTCAGGATCGAGAGGTCCCGGCCCGCGCGGCGCACCGCCGCCTTGCCGATCGGGACGACGTGGTCGCCTTCGGGCAGGACGTCGCGCACGCGGCGATAGAGGTACTTGTGCTCGAAGAAGAGGACGGGATCCTCGTCGCGGATCGCCGCCTTGATGAGCCCCTTGGCGTCGGACGCCGTGGCCGGCTGGACGATCTTCAGTCCCGGCGTGTGCGCGAAATAGGCCTCGGGATTCTGCGAGTGGAACGGGCCGCCGTGCACACCGCCGCCGGACGGGCCGCGCACGACGAGCGGCACGCCGACGCCGGTGCGGTAGCGCGACTTCGCGGCGAAGTTGGTGATCATGTCGAAGGCGCAGGAGAAGAAGTCGGCAAACTGCATCTCCGCGACCGGACGCATTCCCATCATCGCGGCGCCGACCGCGGCGCCCACGATCGCCGTCTCGGAGAGCGGCGTGTCCACGACCCGGTCCTCGCCGAACCGCGCCAGAAGCCCCTCGGTCACCTTGAACGCTCCTCCGTACACCCCGATGTCCTCGCCGAGGAGGAAGACGCGCGGGTCCCGCTCCATCTCCTCGAGGATTCCCTCGCGGATCGCCTCGACGTACGTCGTCGACGGCCGGGAGGCCGCGGCGGGCGAGGCGGTCACGACGCGGCGACTTCCGACGGCGTGCGCCGCGCTTCCGCGTACACGCCCTCGAGCGCGCGCTCCGGGGAGGGGTAGGGGTCGCGGTCGGCGAGGTCGGCGTCGCGCTCGACGCCGCTCGAGATCTCGCGGTCGATCGCGGCGAGCTCCTCGCGGCTCGCGATCCCCGACTCCTGGAGCGACCGCGCGTACGCTTCGATCGGGTCGCGGCGGATCCACGCCTCGAGCTCCTGCTTGGGCACGTACTCCTGGTTGTCGTGCTCCGCGTGGCCCTTCATGCGGTAGGTCACGGCCTCGACGAGCGACGGCCCTTCTCCCGCCCGCGCGCGGTCGACCGCGCGGCGGCTGGCGGCGAGCACCGCGAGGACGTCGTTTCCGTCCACCGACTCGGCCGGGATGCCGTAGGCCGTCGCGCGGTCGGCGAGACTCCGCGCGGCCGTCTGCCGCCGAAACGGCGTCGAGTAGGCCCAGCCGTTGTTCTCCGCGACGACGACGAGCGGCAGCTTCTGGACGCCGGCGAGATTCATGCCCTCGTGGAACGGTCCGGTCGAGGTCCCGCCGTCGCCGATGTAGGTCATCGCGACGAGCGGCTTCTTCTGCATCCGCGCGGCGAGGGCGATGCCGGCCATCACGGGAATGAGCGCGCCGAGCATCGAGATCGCCGAGACGACGCCCTGGTCGGGCTTCCCGAGATGGAGGTTGCCGTCCTTGCCGCCCGACGGCGCCGTCGCCTTGCCCATGTGCTGCGCGAAGACGTCGCGCGGCGAGAAGCCCATGACGAGCACCGAGCCGAGGTTCCGGATGAGCGGCCCGAGAACGTCCCCCTTCGACAGCGCGAAGGCGCTCCCGACCGCGGTCGCCTCCTGGCCGAGGCAGCGGTAAAGGCCTCCCATGATCTTGCCCTGCCGGTAGAGGTGGACGAGCTTCTCCTCCGTCAGGCGCGTGGTGCGCATGTACCGGTACAGCGCGATCCTCTGTTCGGCCGTCAGTTCCGGCATGGCGAGTCGCTTCGGATTATACGGGCGCGGCGAGGACCGGACTATGCTGCCGCGCTGCCGCGGCGAAAGGAGTCTCGAATGGCTCGCAGATTTCGGGCGTTCCTCCCGCTCGCGTTCCTCGCCGCGCTCGCCGTCTCGTCTCCGGCCGCTCCCCCGAAGCTCGCCGACCAGATTCCCGGCCGATGGCGCCTCGTCTCGATCGAATCCCGGGACGATCCGTCGAAGGACTGGGAGCAGCGTTACGGACCGACGCCGATCGGATACATCCAGTACGGAAGCGACGGCTTCATGTCGGTGCAGATCGTCAAGATGCCGCGGCCACGTTTTGCGTCGGGGGCGGATCGGACGCCGACGCCGGAGGAGGGACGAGACGCCTACCTCGGCTACGTCGCCTACTTCGGCACCTGGACCGTCGACGAGAGCGCGCGCACCGTCATCCATCACGTCGAGGGCAGCCTCGGGCCGAGCTACGTCGGGAGCGATCAGCGGCGGCCGGCCACGCTCGAGGGCGACCGGCTGACGCTGTCCGACGGGAAGACTTTCCGCGTCGTGTGGGAGCGCGCGCGCCGATAGGGGCGAGACGCGAGACGGCCGGCGCGCGCCTTCAGGGCTCGATCTGCTTGGCCAGGTAGTTCTCGGTCCCGAGGTCCTTGATCTGCTGGATCTGGGCCTCGAGCCAGTCGATGTGCTCTTCCTCCTGGACGAGGATCCTCTCGAAGAGCGCCCGCGAGCCGTTGTCTTTCTTGCCCACCGCGAGCGCGATGCCCTGGTTCAGCCGCTTGACCGCGTCGAGCTCGAGGTCGTGGTCCACGCTCATCATTTCGGGCACGGTCTTTCCGACGTTGATCTTCATGTACTTCTGCATGTTCGGGCGGCCTTCGAAGTACAGGATGCGGTCGATCGCCTCCTGCGCGTGCTTCATCTCGCCGATCGACTCCTTCTCGGTGTGCTCGGCCAGGCGCATGTACCGCCAGTTGCGGAGCATGCGCGCGTGGATGAAGTACTGGTTGATGGCGGTGAGCTCCGCGGACAGAACCTCCTGCAGGACCTCGAGAATCTCGGCGTCGCCCTTCATGTCACCTCCCGGGTTCGAGCTGGGGGCATCCTACCGCCCCCGGCGGCCGGGTAGAATTCCTCCATGAGCGAAAAGGATCCCCTGGTTCCTGCGGGCGTGGCCGCCGGACGGCGGCGCTGGCGCGAGGCCTCCGACAAGGCGTTCGGCAAGGTCCCGTCCTGGAAGAAGGACTGGACGACGGTCTCCGGAGCGGCGGTCGAGCCGCTGGCCGGTCCCGACACCCTCTCGGGCTTCGACCCCGAGCGCGACCTGGGATGGCCGGGCGAGTACCCGTTCACCCGCGGAGTGCAGGCGACGGGCTATCGCGGGAAGCTCTGGACGATGCGTCAGTTCGCCGGCTACGGAACGGCGAAGCAGACCAACGAGCGGTTCCACTACCTCCTCGACCACGGGCAGACCGGTCTCTCGACGGCCTTCCACCTGCCGACGCTCTACGGCTACGACTCGGACCACGAGATGGCCAGGGGCGAGGTCGGCAAGTGCGGGGTCGCCATCGACTCGCTCGCGGACATGGAGGTCCTGTTCGACGGGATCGACCTCGGCCGCGTCACGACCTCGATGACGATCAACTCGACGGCGCCGATTGCGCTCGCGATGTATCTCGCGGTCGCCGAGAAGCACGGGACGCCGTGGACGGAGGTCGGCGGGACGCTCCAGAACGACATCCTGAAGGAATACATCGCGCAGAAGGAGTACATCTTCCCGCCGCGCCCGTCGATGCGCCTCGTGACGGATCAGTTCTCGTTCTGCGCGAAACACGTGCCGCGCTGGAACACGATCTCGATCTCCGGGTACCACATCCGCGAGGCCGGATCGACGGCGCTGCAGGAGCTCGCGTTCACGCTGCGCGACGGCGTCGAGTACGTGCAGTACGGGATCGAGGCGGGGCTGCCGGTCGACGAGTTCGCGCCGCGTCTCTCCTTCTTCTTCAACTCGCACAACGACTTTTTCGAGGAGATCGCCAAGTTCCGCGCGGCGCGCCGCGTGTGGGCGAAGACGATGCGCGAGCGGTTCGGCGCGAAGGACCCGCGCTCCTGGATGTGCCGCTTCCACACGCAGACCGCCGGCTGCTCGCTCACGGCGCAACAGCCCTACAACAACGTCGTCCGCACGGCGCTCCAGGCGCTGGCCGGCGTGCTCGGCGGCACGAACTCGCTGCACACGAACTCGCTCGACGAGACGCTCGCCCTGCCGACGGACTTCGCGGTGAAGCTGGCGCTGCGGACGCAGCAGGTCATCGCCCACGAGTCCGGCGTCGCGAACACGATCGATCCGCTCGGCGGCTCGTATTTCGTCGAGGACCTCACGACGAAGATGGAGCGCGGCTGCTTCGACTACTTCCGGCGGATCGACGCGCTCGGCGGCATGGTCGAGGCGATCGAGGCCGGGTTCCCGCAGCGCGAGATCATGGACGCGGCCTACGCCTACCAGCGCGCGCTCGACGCGAAGGAGAAGATCGTCGTCGGCGTCAACGATTTCGTCGAGGAAGAGCGAGCATCCGCTCGAGATCCTCTACATCGACGACGCGGTCGAGGACGAGCAGAAGCATGCGCTCGCGGCGTTGAAGCGGCGGCGGGACGGCAAGGCCGTGACCTCGGCGCTCCGGTCCCTCGAGCAGGCCTGCGGCGGCGGGAAGAACGTGATGCCGCCGCTCGTCGAGGCCGTCAAGACGTACGCGACTGTCGGCGAGATCTCCGACGTGATGCGGAACGTCTTCGCGACGTACGAGGAGCCGGCGGTCTACTAACCGTCGCCGTCGCTTGCTCGGGGATCTGCGCCTGTGGCGCACCGGCGAGCGGCTCGCCAAGCCCGGCTCGACCGCTCGCCTGATCCCCTCGCGGCGCTCCGGCTCCCGCGGCGCGAGGCTCCTCCGCTCGATTACTTCGCGGAGACTCCTCGCGCCGCGAACCGAAACGACCCTTCTATATCGAGGAAGCAGCGCGGCGGCGAAATGTCGCCGGCGTCATCCCGTGCGACGGAGGAGACCGGCAAGTACTCGTGGTGCTGAGGCGCACCGGCGACGCCTGGAAGGTCGCCGATGCGATCCACAACCACGACGCCCCCCCAGCCGGCCTCTCCACCGGGGCGTTGACGGCAGTCCCTCGCGTGCGTGAGAAAATGGCGTCGTGAGCGATCGCGACGCCTTTCCTTTCGCCTCGATCGAGGAAGCCGCCGAGGATCTTCGCGCCGGGAAGTTCGTCGTCGTCGTGGACGACGAGGACCGGGAGAACGAGGGGGACCTCGTGCTCGCGGCGGAACGGGTCACGCCCGCGGCGATCAACTTCATGGCGCGGGAGGGGCGCGGCCTCATCTGTCTCGCCCTGACCGAGGAGCGCTGCGAGGAGCTGGGTCTCCCGCCGATGGTCGAAGAAAACACCTCGAACTTCGGCACCGCCTTCACCGTCTCGATCGAGGCGCGCGGCCGGACGACCACGGGCATCTCCGCGGCGGATCGCGCCGCGACCGTTCTGACGGCGATCGACCCGAAGACGCGGCCGTCGGATCTCCTGCGCCCGGGACACATGTTCCCGCTGCGCGCGCAGGTCGGCGGCGTCCTGAAGCGCGCGGGCCAGACCGAGGCGTCGGTCGATCTCTGCCGCATCGCGGACCTGACGCCCGCCGCCGTGCTCTGCGAGATCATGAACGAGGACGGCACGATGGCGCGCGTGCCGGACCTCGCGACGTTCTGCGAGCGGCACGGCCTCAAGATGGTCACGGTTGCCGACCTCATCCGCCACCGGATGCGCCACGAGCGGCTCGTGCAGCGGATCGCCTCGCCGCACCTGCCGACGAGGTTCGGCGAATTCCAGCTCCACGCCTACCGGAGCGAGGTCACCCACGAGGAGCACGTCGCGCTCGTGCTCGGCGACATCCAGGAAGAAGAGCCGGTGCTCGTGCGCGTCCACTCGCAGTGCCTGACGGGAGACGTGTTCGGATCGACCCGTTGCGATTGCGGCGCGCAGCTCGAGCTCGCGATGGAGAAGATCCGCGAGGCCGGCAAGGGCGTCTTCCTCTATCTCCTCCAGGAGGGGCGCGGGATCGGCCTCGTGAACAAGCTCCGGGCCTACGAGCTCCAGGAGCAGGGGCACGACACCGTCTCCGCGAACGAGAAGCTCGGCTTCCCGCCCGACATCCGCAACTACGGCGTCGGGAGCCAGATCCTGCGCGACCTCGGCGTGCGGAAGATGCGCCTCATGACGAACAATCCCTCCAAGTACGTCGCCATCGGCGGTTACGGGCTCGAGATCGTCGAGCGCGTGCCGCTCGAGGCGAGCCCGACGGATCGCTCGCGAAAGTACCTCGAGGCGAAGAAGAACAAGCTCGGGCATCTGCTGAAGCTCGTTTAGCCCCGCCGGCCCGGCGCGACTGCGCATATCCTCCGCGCAAACGTAAAACCGTAAGGAGGAAACATGGCAGCCAGAACGTTCGAGGTCCTTCCCACGGGCGGGGGAGGCGGAAAGGCCCTGCGCCGGGCCGTCATCGCGCTGATTCTGTTCGTGGTCCTCGTGGTCGGCGCGCCGATCACGGTCGTCCCGGCCGGGCACGTCGGCGTCAAGGACTTCTTCGGAAGCGTCTCGAAGAACGTCCTGCCGCCGGGCGTCCACCTGGTCCTTCCGTTCACGCGCGTCGTCAAGATGTCGATCCAGACGCAGGAGGTCAAGGAGACGGCCGAGGTGCCCTCGAAGGAGGGCCTGACGATGGATCTCGAGGGATCGCTGCTCTTCCGGCTCGATCCGGAGAAGGCCGCCGACGTCTACAAGACCATCGGCCGAAATTACGCCGAGCTCGTCGTCTTCCCGCAGGTCCGCTCGGCGATCCGCGAGGTGACCGCCTCCTACGAGGCCAAAGCGATGTACTCGGCCGAGCGTGAGCAGATCGCGCATGAGACGTTCGACCTCTTCCAGAAGATGGCCGCCGGGCGTGGGATCGTCGCCGAGGCGATTCTGCTGCGTAAGATCGGACTGCCGCCGGTCGTCGCGAACGCGATCCAGGAGAAGTTGAAGCGCGAGCAGGAGGCCGAGCAGATGAAGTTCGTGCTGCAGAAGGAGCAGCAGGAAGCCGAGCGCAAGCGCATCGAGGCGCAGGGCATCGCGGACTTCCAGCGCATCGTCGCGCAGGGGATCTCGGCGCAGCTGCTCGAATGGAAGGGCATCGAGGCGACCGAGAAGCTCGCCGCGAGCGCCAACGCGAAGGTCGTCGTCATCGGCAACCCGAAGTCCGGCCTGCCGATCATCCTGGGAGGCGGATCGAACTAGGCGCGGGTGCTAGCATCGCGGCGGCATGAAGATTTCCGATGCCGGCCGCGGTGCTCGCCGGCGGGCAGTCGCGGCGGATGGGACGACCGAAGGCGGCGCTGCCGTGGGGCGCCGGCACGCTCGGGGAGCATCAGGTGGAGCGGCTCGCGCGTCTCTTCGAGGAGGTGTGGGTCGTCGTCAAGAGCGCGCCGGAGTGGCCCACGGTTCCGGCCCGCGTCCTCCTCGACGGCGTGGCGGAGCCGGCCGCGATCCACGGGCTGCGCCGCGCGCTCGCGGAGGCGCGCGACCGCGTCTTCGTGCTGGCGGTGGATCTGCCGGCCCTCGCAGACGCCGTCATCCGCGAGATCGCGCGCCGCGGCATCGCGACCGGGCGCGCGGCCGTCGTGCCCGAGGCGGACGGTCGTCTCCAGCCGCTCGGCGCGGTCTGGCGGCGGGAGGCGCTGCCCGAGCTCGACCATCGTCTGGCGCGCGGCGAGCGCTCCCTCCACGGTCTCGCCGAGGCCGTCGGCGCGGAGATCTTGCGCGAGCCCGACTGGCGCGCTTTCGATCCGTCCGGCAACTCCTTCCTCAACGCGAACACGTTGCAGGAGTACGTTCACCTGCGGGAGCGGGCATGAGCGAGAGCGACGCGAAAGGCAAGGCCCCGCGGCGCCCGCGCCGTCCCCGGGCGGCGCGGCCCCACCGCGGAACGCAGCTCCACCTCGATGCGCGCGGGCGCGCCCGCATGGTGGACGTCGGCGCCAAGGCCACGACCTCGCGCCGCGCCGTCGCGCGGGGGCGGGTGCGGTTGGCGCCGGCGGCCTTCGCGGCCCTGTCGGAAGGGCGGCTGTCGAAGGGCGACGCGCTCGCCGTGGCGCGGCTGGCCGGAATTCTCGCGGCGAAGAAGACGTCCGAGCTCGTGCCCCTCGCGCATCCGATCGCGCTCGACGCGGTGGCGGTGGACTGCGCGCTCGACGCCGGCGCATCGCGAGGTCGTCGTCACGGCGACCGCCTCGACGACCGCGCGCACCGGCGTCGAGATGGAGGCGCTGACCGCCGTCGCCGGCGCCTGTCTCGCGATCTACGACATGGCCAAGGCGCTCGACCGGGGGATCGAGATCCGCGAGATCGTGCTCCTCGAGAAGACGGGCGGGCGGTCGGGCCGCTATCGGAGGTAGGCCGCCGGCCGGTCCATAATCAGGCATGATCCGGGTCGCGGTCCTGACGGTCTCCGACGGCGTCGCCTCCGGCGCGCGCAAGGACGAGGGTGGTCCCTCCTGCGAGGAGACCCTGAAGAAGTCCGGGATCGAGCACCGCGTCGTCTCCCGCGAGGTGCTGCCCGACGAGCCCAAGCAGGTGGCGCGCGCCATCCGCGTACGCGCCGACGCGGGAGAGGCGGACCTGATCCTGCTGACGGGCGGCACCGGCGTCGCGCCGCGCGACCGGACGCCGGAGGGCGTGCGGGAGGCGATCGACTTCGAAGTGCCGGGGATGGCGGAGAAGATGCGATTCGAGACCTCGCGCGGCTTCTCCGCGGCGTATCTCTCGCGGCAGGTCGCGGGCGTGCGGAAGAAGTGTCTCGTCGTGTCGCTGCCGGGATCGCCCAAGGGCGCGGCGGACTGCCTCGCGGCGATCCTCGCCCTCGTACCCCACGCCATCGCCCTCATCCAGGGGGAGAAGGCGGAACACCCGCCCCGCGGTTCGCGCACGTGACGCGGCCTTCGGTCGCGGTGCAGCCCGGCATCGACGGACTGCTGGCGAATCCCTCGCCGATCGCGGGACGGGCGATCGGCCTCGTCACGAACCCCTCGGGCGTCACGGCGCGCGGCGTGCCTTCGTGGAAGGCGCTCGCCGACTCCGGCGCGGCGCGCCTCGTCCGTCTCTTCGGGCCGGAGCACGGCGTGGACGGCGGCGCGATCTACATGGAGTCGGTCGGCGACGCCGTGCACCCGCCGACGGGGCTGCCGGTCGTATCGCTGTACGGCGACCGCCTCGAGAGCCTGCGCCCGAAGCCGGAGCATCTCGCGGGGCTCGGCGCGCTCGTCTTCGACGTGCAGGACGTCGGCGCGCGCTACTACACGTTCGTGTGGACGATGCTCCTCGCGATGGAGGCGTGCGCCGCCGCCGGCGTGCGATTCGTCGTGTGCGACCGCCCCAATCCCATCGGCGCCTCGGCCGAAGGGGCGCCGCAGGACCCCGGCATGCTCTCGTTCGTCGGCCTGCATCCCGTCGCGGTCCGCCACGGCATGACCGCGGGCGAGCTCGCGCGGTTGCTCGCCGCGGAGCGGCGGATCGACGTGGACCTGCAGGTCGTCCCCGCCGCGGGCTGGGCGCGCAACGTGCCGTTCGCCGCGACCGGCCTGCCGTGGGTCTCGCCGTCGCCGAACATCCCCGCGCCGCGCACGGCCGTGGTCTACCCGGGGATGTGCCTGCTCGAGGGAACGAATCTCTCGGAAGGTCGCGGGACGACGCGCCCCTTCGAGCTCTTCGGCGCGCCCTGGCTCCCGGCAGGCCCGTTCGCCGACGCTCTCAACGCCGCGGGCCTGCCCGGCGCGCGGTTCCTCCCGACGCACTTCCGTCCGATGTTCGACAAGCACGCGGGCGCGATCTGCGGCGGGGCGCTGCTCGAGGTGACGGATTCGGCCGCCTTCCGCTCCTTCGAGACGGGGCTTCGGGTGGTCGAGATCGCGCGCCGGGCGGCGCCGCGCGAATTCCGCTGGCGAACCGAGCCCTACGAATTCGATCCGCGCCCGGCGATCGACCTCCTGACGGGCTCGCCGCGCTTCCGTGACCTCGTGGACGCGGGCGCCGATCTCGCGCCGGAGATCCTCCGGCACGCCGCGGGGGGCGAGGCGTTTCTCGCGCGGCGCGAGCCCTTCCTCCTCTATCCGGACCGCCGGCCGGCGGCCGTCGCGTTCGTCGGACCGCACAACTCGGGCAAGACGACCCTCATCGTGGATCTCGTGCCGCGACTGGCCGCGCGCGGCCTCGCCGTCGGGACGCTCAAGCACTCTTCGCGCGACGCCGCGGACGACGTCGAGGGCAAGGATTCGCAGCGCCACGCCGGCGCCGGCGCGCGCGTGGCCGGCTTCGTCACGCCCGACCGGACGACCTCGCGGCGATTCGGCGCGGAGGAGCCGCTCGACGATCTGCTGTCGCGCGAGTTCTCCTCCTGCGATCTGGTGCTCGTCGAGGGCTACAAGACGCTGCCGCTCCCGAAGATCGAAGTCCGGCGCCACGTGATCGGCGGGCCGCCGGTCGCGCATCCGCTCGCGCGCGTCTCGGATGCGCCGGGGACGGACGGCGTGCCGACGGTCTCCTTCGAGGATCGGGAGGCCATCGTCGAGACCGTGCTGCGCATCGCCGGGCTCTCCCGCGGGCGTCATTGAAGCGTTGAAGCTCGTCGTCTTCGACCTCGACGGCACGCTGATCGACGGCTACGCGGCGATCGGCGACGCGCTCGCGTACGCGATGACGCGGCTCGGCCTCCCGGCGCCGGACGCGGCGCGGGTGCGCGCCATGGTGGGACACGGGCTCGAGCGTCTGCTCGAGCAGGCGGCGGGACCGGAGCGGGCGGCCGAGGGCGTGCGCCTCTTCCGGCAGCGCTATCCGGAGGTCGCGGTCGAGAAGTCGCATCTGCTGCCCGGGGTGCTCGACGTCCTGCACGCGCTCGAGGCGAAGGGCCTGGCGCTCGCCGTCGCGTCGAACAAGCCGGCCGCGTTCTCGCGCCTGATCCTCGAGGCCAAGGGAGCGGCCCGGTTCTTCCAGGCGATCGAGGGCCCGAGCCCGGAGATGCCCGCGAAGCCCGATCCGGCGATGCTCGTGTCCGCGATGCGGCGCGCCGGCGCCGACGCGGCCGCGACCGTCGCCGTCGGGGACATGGAAGTGGACGCGGAGTTCGCGCGCGCGGCGGGATGCCGCGTGGTGCTCGTGCCGTCGGGCTCGCGCTCGCGCGAGGAGCTCGAGGACGTCGACGCCGACGCGCTGCTCGACGATCTGCGGCAGCTGCCGGCGTGGATCGCCGCGGGTTAGGATCGTCGCTCCCATGAGCCGGATCGTCGTCGCCGAGGGTCTCGCGGAGAGCGGCCTCGCGCGCCTGCGCGCCGCCGGGCACGAGGTCGTGGACCGGACGGGCGCGCCGCGCGAGAACCTGCTCGCGGAGCTGCCCGAGGCGGAAGCGCTTCTCGTCCGCAGCGGCACGAAGGTCGACGCGGAGCTCCTGGCCGCGGCGCCGCGCCTCCAGGTCGTGGCGCGCGCCGGCGTGGGGGTGGACAACGTGGACGTGCCGGCCGCCACCGCCCGCGGCGTCCTCGTGGTCAACGCGCCGACGGCCAACGTCGTCTCGGCCGTCGAGCACACGTTCGCGCTCCTGCTCGCGCTGCTGCGGAAGATCCCGGCGGCGGCCGCTTCGATGGCGGCGGGGAAGTGGGAGAAGTCGAAGTTCCTGGGCACGGAGCTCGCCGGCAAGACGCTCGGGATCGTCGGCCTCGGCCAGGTCGGTTCGCGCGTCGCGGTCCGCGCGCGGGCCTTCGAAGCGAAGGTGCTCGGCCACGATCCGTTCCTGGCGGAGGGGCGCGCCCGGGAGATGGGCGTTCCGCTCGTGGATCTCCCGAGGCTCCTCGCCGAATCGGACGTCGTGACCCTGCACGCGACCGCCGGCGACGCGGGGCGGCCGCTGCTGGGCCGCGCGGAGCTCGCGGCGATGAAGAAAGGCGCGATCCTGGTCAACGTCGCTCGGGGGAGCCTCGTCGACCCCGAGGCCCTGCGCGAGGCGCTGGCGTCGGGTCACCTCTCGGGTGCGGCGCTCGACGTCTTCGATCCGGAGCCTCCGGCCGCGGACGATCCGCTGCCGAAGCTGCCGAACGTCGTCGCGTCGCCGCATCTCGGCGCTTCGACGGTCGAGGCGCAGGAGCGCGTCGCGATGCAGACGGTCGAGGCGCTCCTCGAGGCTCTGTCCGGCGCGTCGTACGTTCCCGCGGTCAACCTGCCGTTTCGCGGTCCCGCCGACCCGACCGGCGCCGCGGCGTGGATGCGCCTGGCGGAGCGGACGGCGCGGTTTCTCGGCGCGCTCGCGGGCGCTCGACTTCATTCCGTGCGGATCGAGACGTGGGGCCTGCCCGAGGATCTCCTGCGTCCGGTGTCGGTCGCGGCGGTCAAGGGAGCGCTCGCCGAGCACGATCCCGAGTCGGTCAACTACGTCAACGCCTTGCACGTCGCCCGCGAGCGCGGGCTCTCCGTCTCGGAGACGCGGCACGAAGGGCCGGGCAACTGGGCCCGCTCGGTCCGCGTGGCGCTCTCGGGCGACGCCGGCCGGACCGCGGCCGACGCGACGCTCTTCTCGGGGCAGGACGCGCGCGTCGTGGCCGTGGACGGCCTTCCGCTCGAGTTCCGGCCCGAGGGAACGGTCGTCTTCCTGCGCAATCGCGACGTGCCGGGAGTCGTCGGCAGCGTCGGCTCGATCCTCGGCGAGGGCGGCGTCAACATCGCCAACTTCTCGCTCGCCCGCGGCGAGGGCGATCGCGCGGCCGCGGTGATCGCGGTGGACACGGCGCCGCCGGCCGCGGTGCTCGAGAAGCTGCGCCGCGCGCCGGGGGTCGAGGACGTGCGCGTGGTGAGCTGGTGAGGCGATGAGCCGCAAGCGCGTCGTCGTCCTCTTCGGCGGCCGGTCCGTCGAGCGCGAGGTCTCGCGGCTCTCGGCGCGCACGATCGTCGGCGCGCTCGACCCGGCGCGGTACGAGGTCATTCCGATCGCGGTCGGCCGCGACGGGTCGTTCCTTCCGGCGGCGGAGTCCGCGCGCCTCCTCGCTTCGGGCCCGGTGCCGGAGAAGTACCGGGTTGGAGCGGGCGAGACCGCGCCCGCGGGCGCGCTCGTGCCGGCGGAGATCGCGCCGGGGAAGGCCGACGTCGTCTTCCCGATCGTGCACGGCACGACGGGGGAGGACGGCGTCCTGCAGGGATTTCTCGAGACGCTCGGAGTTCCCTACGTCGGCGCGGGCGTGACCGGCTCGGCGATCGGGATGGACAAGGCGGTCACGAAGGCGCTGCTTCGGGACGCCGGCATCCCGACCGTGAAGTTCGCCGTGGTCTCTTCGCGCGACGACGCGGCCGGCCTCGCGCGGCGGCTCCCCGAGAAAGGCTTCGCGCTGCCGCTCTTCGTCAAGCCGTCGTGCGGCGGCTCCTCCGTCGGCGTGACGAAGGTCAAGAGCTGGGACGCGCTCGCGCCCGCCGTCGCGCGCGCGCTGTCGTTCGACGAGCGGGCGATGGTCGAAGAGGGGATCGACGCGCGCGAGCTCGAGTGCGCGGTGCTCGGCAACGAAGATCCGAAGGCCTCGGTCGTCGGCGAGATCGTGCCGGGCCGCGAGTTCTACGACTACGAGGACAAGTACGTCGAGAACGGCGCGAAGCTGCTCGTGCCGGCACCGCTGCCCGAGGCGGTGGCGGCCGAGGTGCGGCGGCTGGCGGTGGAGGCCTTCCGCGTCTGCGGCACGTCGGGGATGGCGCGGGTGGACTTCTTCCTCGAGCGCGGCTCGGATCGCGTCCTGGTCAACGAGCTCAATACGCTGCCCGGCTTCACCGCGATCTCCATGTACCCGCGACTCTGGGAGGCGTCGGGACTACCGCTTTCGAAGCTCCTCGACGAGCTCATCCGCCTGGCGTTCGAGCGCGCCGAGCGCCGGAGCCGCCTCTCGCACGAGCCGCCGAAGGAGCTCGCGTAGAGGCGGCGGGCGGCCGCGGCGCTCACTTTCCCCAGATCCGTTCCCACCAGCTTCTTCGAGTCCGGCGGCGGATCGAGCTTCATCTTCGACCGGACCATGCCGAGGCTCCAACCCGTGAGATTCGCCAGGTTCTGCGCTTCCTGCTCGTGGCGCCGCGCCACGTCGGTGCGGTAGCGCTCGCCGGCCTCGCAAGACAGATCGCCCGTGAACGGGTGCCGCAGGACGTAGCGGCCCTGGAAGTTCTGGCGGTCGGCGGTCTCCTGGAAGACGAGGTCTTCGGGGAAGTGCGCCTCGTCGTAGCGGACGTGGAGGCGCGTCACGAAAGCGTTCGATCCGCCGCCGCGCCGCGCGTCCGCCGCATCGTCGAGCCAGAAGACGCCGAGAGCCTTGAGCTCCTCGCGGGCGAGCGGATCGGCCGCGCACGGATCGCACCAGCCCATGTCCCACGCGTATTCGAGGAAGACGCTCTCCATGCGTTCGCGGCGGACCTGCTCGGAGAAGAGCGCCTTGTAGAAGTCGCCGAACTGCTCCTTGACGTAGAGCGGAATTTCCTGGTCCGACGGCAGGCGCACGGTGCGGTAGTTCGTCGTCTCGACGCGGCCCCGGCGCGTCAACGCGTAGATGAAGAGCTCCTGCGGCCCGTCGGCGTTGGCCATGCCGAGGCGGATCGGGAGCATGAACTTCGGCGACTCGTAGGCGACCTGGAGGGGACGCAGGTACGAGAATCCGAGGCGCGCTTTCTCCTCGAGGTTCACCTTCGCGACGAAGAAGCGCATCTTCTGCTTGATGTAGCCTTCGAGCACGCGCGAGGCCCCGGAAGGAATGCGATACCCGTTCTCGCGCAGCCACGTCTCGAGCCCGTCGGACTCCTTCGCCGAGAGAATCAGGATGTCGTACTCGCCGACGGTGTACTGCGCCTCGATCGTGACGCCGAGGCTCTTGGCAGCGGCCTTCGGCGCCGGCGCCTCGGCCGACACCATGAGCGTCGCCTCCCTCGCCAACTTGTCCTTGAGGTACGCCGCCGCCTGGCACGGGTCCGGGTCGAAGTACTCGACGAGGCGCGGGGCGGTGTAGGCGTCGAGGTGGCTCGACGAGCGACCGCTCGCCGGCGTGGATCTGCCCGCGTGTCAGGAAGGTCGGGACGGGCACGACGACGGCGAACTCCTTCGGATCGCCGCGGAAGTCGTTGGCGAGCGTCATGACCGTGCGGTCGCCGTCCCGCACGAGGACGACCTGCGAAGCGCGGTTAAAGAGCTTCGCGTCGCCCTTGGCCACGTAGAACCCGCAGAACGGGAGGGCCGGACGGCTCGCCGCGAAGAGCAACAGGAAGGAGGCCAGGGACGGAAGCGCGCGTCTCATCGGAGACTCCTTTCGGGAAGGCCCAGTCGTAGCGACGGCCGGGCAGGATGCGGTCGAGGAGCGGCGTGAGCGGCGACAGCGCGAAGAGCGCCCAGATCGGACCGCTCGGCCGGAAGAGACGGAACTGGACGAACGCCGCGCCGAAGGCGACGAGCAGGCCGAAGAGGATGCGGCCCTCGCGCGTGTCGGGCGTCGTCTTCGGGTCGGAGATCATGAAGAAGGAGAAGAGGAGCAGCGCGCCGCTCTGGAGCCGGTGGAGCGGGATCGCGAGCGGCTCTCCCAGCCACGCCGAGCGCGCGAGGAGGAGGCCGGCGTACCCTCCGAGAAATGCGAGGGTGACGTCGGCGCGCGCCGCGCGCAGGACGACGAGCCCGCCGAGGCACGCGACGAGGAAGCCGAAGAACGCCGGCGCGCCCCACTGACCGGGAGAGACCCAGGCGCGGCCCGTCGCGAGGATGACCGCCGCGAGGCCGAAGGTCGTCGGGTTGAAGACGTGCTTCCCGTTCCAGCGCAGCAGGAACTTGCTCCCCACGGCGAGCGCGGCGGCGCCGACGGCGAGGGACGCGTCGTTCGTCCGCAGGAGCAGGCACAGGGAAAGGCCGGAGATCAGAGCGCTCTTCGGCTCGAAGGAAGGCAGGCGCCAGATGCGCGTGCAGGCGTATTGCGTCGCCAGCGCGGAGCCGAGGAGCAGCGCCGCGCGCGCGGGCGTGACGTCGAAGGAGAGCGCCGTCATCCCGTACGCGAGGAGGGCGGACAGCGCGCCGATCTGGTAGAGACGCGGGTCGCGTGGGTCGAGTGCACCCGCGGTCCGGTTCTCTCGCTCACGAGGGGAAAGGACACCGCGCCCCGAGCCCGGGTTCCCCGCGGCGCTACAATTCCGGAAACCGGAGCAGCCCGTGCCGTCCGAAGCGTCCCTCGATTCGCTCGCCATCGCGCCGCTCGCGTCGGACGCGGAGGCGCAGTGGTGCGCCCGGCTCATGTCCTCCTCCGAGCCCTGGATCACGCTCGGGCGGAGCTACGCCGATTCCCTCGAACGCATGCGAAATCCGGACAAGGAGCGCTACGTCGCGCGGCTGGGGTCCGTGCTCGCCGGCTTCGTCGTGCTCAACATGCAGGGCGCGTTCGTCGGGTACATCCAGACGATCTGCGTGTCGCCCGAATTTCGCAATCGCGGCATCGGCACGAAGCTCGTGGAGTTCGCGGAGAAGCGGATCTTCCCGGTGTCGCCCAACGTCTTCATCTGCGTCTCGTCTTTCAACTTCCAGGCGCGCAAGCTCTACGAGCGGATGGGCTACAAGATGGTCGGAGCGCTCATGGATTACGTCGTGCGCGACCACTCGGAGCTGCTGCTCCGAAAGACGACCGGCCCGATCGCCGAATTCCTCGCGAAGCCGAAAGGCTAGCCCTCCCGCATCCGTACCGGCGACGCGGGGAGGCGGTCGAGGACCGGGAGCCCGTTCCCGCCGTAGCGGCCGAACGACAGGACGCCGGTCGGGCAGGACTGCACGCAGGCCGAGCAGCGGACGCACTGGGGGTCGGCCATCGGCGCGCCCTTGTTGGCGAAGCTCATGACGTCGATGCCCTGGTGGCAAACGGTCGTGCACACGCCGCAGGAGATGCACTTCTCCTTCTCCGCGAAGATGCGGAAGCGCGTGAAGCGCGCGTAGACGTTCATCAGGGCGGCGAGCGGGCACGCGAAGCGGCACCAGACGCGGCCGGAGAACCAGAAGTACGCGCCGACGCCGAGGATCCCGGCCAGGAAGATGTCCACGACGTGGTAGTAGTTGAGCTCGATCCCGAAGAGCGACCAGCCCGACAGGAGCCCGTCGAAGAGCTTCTGCGTGACGCGGCCGGCCGCCGTCCCCGGTGCGACCCACGAGATGGCGCGCGCCGCGAAGAGCAGGAGCGCGGCCGCGAGGATCGCCTGCCCGACCATGTTCACGCGATTCCAGACGGGGCCGTGCGGCATCTTCTCGCGCTCGGTGTCTCCCATCGTCTCCGCGAGCGCCCCGCAGGAACAGATCCAGCCGCAGTAGGAGCCCTTCCCCCAGCGCCGGACCATGAGCGGGATGAGGACGAACGTCTGCAGGAACGCGATGACCAGCCACCAGGCGAGCGGCCTGTACGAGAAGACGTTCCAGACGAAGAGCGGCCACGCGAGGATGAATCCGAACGCGCGCCAGTACTCGCGCCCGTGGGCGGCCGCGCCGGCCGCCGGGAAGAGGTTGTCGGCGAGCATCCGGCCGAAGCCCGCGTCGAACGCGCCGTTGTGGCCGAGCCAGGGAAGGAGCACGTAGGGCAAGAGGAAGAGCGGAATCCACTGGATCGCGACGAGCGTCCAGGTCTGCCATGTCACGTACGGCGTCCGCCGCCGGCGGATCCGCGCGACGCCGAAGCCGAGCACGCAGAGGCAGTACGCGAGCGAGTAATAAAAGCCGGGATCGCGCAGCGAGATCGCAAGCGTGCCGGCGAGCGTCGCGGGAGATCGGACGAGAGCCGGCAGGTTGTAGGGGAAGAGCCCGTGGGTTTGGAAATACCGGTTGACCGCGCCGCCCGCCTTCCAGTTGTACAGGAAGACGCAGAAGAGGAGGAACGCGGCGAATCCGGCCGACTTGCGGGCGGTCCATTCGCCCCGGATCGGGATTCCGGACTTCCGGAAGAAGGCGAGCGGCGCCTCGCGGCCGAGCATCGTGAAGACGACGTCGTTGGGCAGGGACGATTCCCGGCCGTCCGCTCCGGCGAGCGCGACGCGCCCGGCCTCGATCCGCACGACGCGCGTCGCCAGCCGCAGCCGCAGCGAGCCGGGCGGACGCGAGGCCGCGGAGTCCAGGAACGCGCCCGTGGAGGCCGTCTCCTGATCGGAGGTCGGCCGCTCGATCGCGACCCTCGCCGACGGATCGTTTTCGAGCGTCCGGACCATCGCGACGTTTTCCGGCTTCGCTCGAGCGAGGTCCTCGCCGCGGTGACAGAGCGTGACGTGCGCGCCGGCCGCGACGAGCGCGATGGCCGTCTCCAGCGCGGAATCGCCGCCCCCGACGACGAGGGCGCGCTCCCCCGCGTGATCCCGCGGGTCGTACAGGCGGTTGAACACGCGGTCGGGGTCGTCCTCGCCGGGCACGCCGAGCCGGCGGTGATCGCCGCTGCGCCCGATCGCCACGAGCACGCGCCGCGCGCGAACGGCCGGCGCGCCGTCGGCGTGGAGCCAGAGGATGCCGTCGCGGCGCTCGACGCGCTCGATGCGGGCCGCCGTGATCTCGATGCCGCGCCCGCGCACGAGCCGGACCATGCCGTCGAGGAGCTCCTCCTTCGGATGGACCTCGGCGCGGAACTGGAGGTCGCCGCGGGGGGTCATGCCGCTCGGGTACGTGAAGATCGGCTTGCGCTTCGGAAAATTCGCGACCGTCGAGAAGAGCTCGGAGCCCTCGAACACCGCAAAGCGCAGTCCGGCCGCCTGCGCCCGGAGGGCCGCCGCGACGCCGGACACGCCGGCGCCCACGATGGCGAGATCGAGCACGCTCGGATCGGCGTCTGCCCGGCGCTCGCGCGCGAAATCCGGCTCGGCGAGGAACGCCTCCACCGCCCGCGCGCCCGTGTCGGAGGCGAACTTGAGGAGCGGAACGCCGGTCAGGTCGCCGGCGATGCGGACGCCGGGAACGGCCGTCTCGCCGTCCGGCCCGACCACGGGCAGCTTCTCGACCGTTCCCGCCGGCCACATCGTGTGGAGCCAGCGCGTGTATCGGCGGAGGAGGGCGAGCATGCGGCGCCGCTTCGGATTCTAGCGCGGAGGGGCTACTCTCCCGGGCCGTGCCGGAGCTGCCGGACATCCTCGCGTACCTTGCGGCGCTCGAGCCGCGCGTCGTGGGACGCACGCTCGAAGGGGTGCGCCTCGGCAGCCCCTTCCTGCTGCGGTCGGTGTCGCCGCCGATCGCCGAGGCGGCGGGCCGGCGCGTGCAGCGTGTCTCGCGGCTCGGCAAGCGCGTGGTGTTCGAGCTCGAGGGCGGGCTGCGCCTCGTGCTCCACCTGATGATCGCGGGGCGCCTGCACTGGAGGCCGCGCGGCGCGAAGGTCGGGCGGCCGCGGGGCGCTGGCGGCCCTCGACTTCGCGGACGGGTCGCTCGTCCTGACCGAGGCGGGAACGAAGCGGCGCGCGTCGCTTCACCTCGTGCGCGAGGACGGCGTCTCCGCCCTCGACCGTGGCGGCCTCGAGGTGCTCGATTCGGACCTCCCGGCATTTCGCGCGGCGCTCGCCCGCGAGAACCACACCGTGAAGCGGGCGCTGACCGATCCGCGCCTCTTCTCGGGCATCGGCAACGCCTATTCCGACGAGATCCTGCACCGGGCCCGTTTGTCGCCGGCGCGCCTCACGAGCCGTCTCACGGAGGAGGAGACCGAGCGGCTGTGGCGCGCCACGCGCCGGACGCTCGGCGAATGGTGCGCACGGCTTGTCGACGACGCCCGGAAGGCATTTCCGGAGAAGGTCACGGCGTTTCGGGACGGGATGGCGGTGCACGGACGCTACGGAAAGCCATGTCCGGTCTGCGGCACGCCGATCCAGCGGATCGTGTACGCCGAGAACGAATCGAACTACTGTCCGACCTGCCAGACCGGCGGCAAGCTCCTGGCCGACCGCGCGCTCTCGCAGCTCCTCAAAGGCGACTGGCCGAAGACGATCGAGGAGCTCGAGGAGCGCAAGATGCGATGAGGCGCGCCCTTCTCACGGCGGTGGCGGGGCTCGGCCTCGTCGCGGCCGGCGCCACGGCTCAGACGCCGCCGCCCGCCCCCGCGAACGAGCCGTCGTTCGCCCTTCTCGCCGGCTTCGGTTATGCCGTGAAGGTGAATCACGCCCGGACCGAGGAGCAGAGCCTCCTCGTGCAGCCGCAGGCGTCGTTCCGGCTCGGCGCGCGCTTCGAGTACGTCCCGGAGGCTCATTTCGCGAAGTACTTTCGCCCCGACGGTTACGCGGTGGGCCTCGTCCCCGTTGGCGTCCGCTATCTCTTCGGCTCCGGTTCCGCCGCCGTCGTTCCCTACTTCGGCGTGGGCGCGGGCCTCTGCTGGACGGACCTGCACATCGTCGAGCTCAGCCGGCGATTCAATTTCATCCTGCAGGGAGGATTCGGCGTGCGCGGCCCGCCGGGGGCCCGGCAGGGCTGGATGGTCGAAGCGCGCTGGTACCACTATTCGAACGCGAACACCGTTCTGCCGAACCTCGGCTTCAACGCGATCGAGATTCTGGGCGGCTGGCGTTTTCGGTAGGCGTTTCCGGCGTCTGCCCCTCGAGGATGCGCGCGAGCTTGCCGGCGTCGATGTTGCCGCCCGAGACGACGCAGACGGTCTTGCCCCCCGGTGCGCGGTCGGAGAGCGCGACGGCGACGGACGTCGCGCCCGCGCCCTCCGCCACGAGCCGTTGCCGTGTCGCGAGGAGCCGCACGGCGTCGGCCACCTCGGGGAGCTTCGCGACACGCGCGCCGTCCAGAAGCGTTCGTGCGAGCGCCCACATTCCGGGATGAAGTCCGCCCGAGCCGATGCCGTCGACGAAGCTCGCGTGATACGCGATCGATTGCGGCGAGCCGGCGGCGAGCGAGGCGGAGAGCGGCGCCGCGGTCTCGACCTCGCAGGCGACGACGCGGACGCGCGCAGAGATCGCCTTGACCGCGGCGGCGATGCCGCACGAGAGCCCGCCGCCTCCCCACGGGACGAGGATGGTGTCCACGTCCGGCAGGTCCTCGAGGATCTCGAGCCCGATCGTCCCGTTGCCGGCGATCACCGCGGGATCGTAGAAGGGATGCACGAAGAGTCCGTCGAGGCCGGGATAGGCGTGCTCGACGAGGACCCGCCACCAGCGTTCGAAGGGCTCCTTCACGTACCGCGCGCCGAGGCGCTCGATGGCGTCGAGCTTCGCGCGGGGCGCGGTGTCCGGAACCACGACGGCGCAGGACACGCCGAGGCGCCGGGCCGCGAAAGCCAGGCCCTGCGCCATGTTGCCGGCGCTCGCCGTGTACACGCCGCGCGCGAGATCCTCCGGCCGCGCGAGCGCGAGCGCGTTGCCGGCGCCGCGGATCTTGAACGATCCGATCGGCTGCAGGCTCTCGAGCTTGAGCCAGACTTCGGCGCCCGCGGGACCGGCGTCGAAGCGCACGAGCGGTGTCCGCAGCGCGACGCCGCGCAGCCGCTCGCGGGCCGCGCGGATCTCCTCGAGCGGCGGCGGGTCAAGAGACTTCGCGATGGCCTCCGAACTCGATCGTGCGGCCCGCGCCGGACGCCCGCGCCTTCTCGTAGATGTGTTTTGCCGACGCCACGTCTTCGACGGCGAGGCCCAGGGACTTGAAGAGCGTGATCTCGTCTTTCGACCGGCGGCCCGGCGCCTTCCCGATCGCGACTTCGCCGATCTCGCCCACGATGTGGTCGTCGCCGACGGCGCCCTCCTTCTTCGCGAGCAGGAAATCGCCGCCCTCGTTCACGAGCGACTCGCGCCGGTCGGCATAGAGTCGGGAGCGGCGCACGGCGTCGGCGTCGAGCTCGCGCGCTGCGGGGATGCTCGAGCCGACGGCGTTGACGTGCGCGCCGGGCGAGATCCAATCGCCGCGCAGGATCGGCTCGCGCGCGGAAGTGGCGGTGCAGATCAGGTCGGCGCCGGCGACGGCCTCGCGCGCGCCGGCCGCGACTTCGATCGGGATTCCCAGGCGCTTCGACTCGCCGGCGGCGAAGGCGCGGGCGTTCGCGGCGTTGCGGCTCCAGACGCGCACACGGCGGATCCTCCGCACGCAGCGCATCGCCTCGAGATGCGTCCGCGCCTGCACGCCCGAGCCCAGGATCGCCAGGTCGCCGGCGTCCTCGCGGGCGAGGAGCCGCGTGGCGACGCCGGAGACCGCCGCCGTGCGGATGCCGGTGATCGACGTCGCGTCGAGGACGGCGAGAAGGTCTCCGTTGCCTCCGTCGAAGAGGAGCACCGCGCCCTGGTGTGTGTCGCGCGCCGTGCCTTCGTTTCCGGGAAAGAGCGTGATGGCCTTCACGCCCAACACGCCCTCGGAGAGGAGCGCGCCCGGCATGAGGCCGAGCGCTCCCACCCGCTCGGGGAGCCAGAGGATCTGCCGCAGCGGCAGGATCGTCTGGCCGCGCGCCAGCGCCTCCATCGTCGCGGCCATGACCTCGACGCACTCGTCCATCGGAAGGAGCTTCGGGACCTCGGCCTGGGTCACGAAGAGCGTCGGCATCTCCCCTCCTACTGCCAGCGGAAGATCTTGAGCGCGACGCCGAAGCTCGCGACGCCCCAGGCCGCGAGGATCACCGCCGGGACCGCGATCGCCGCCGGTCCCTTGCCCTCGAGCATCACGGCGCGCAGGGCGTCGTTGAGCGCGGTCAGCGGCAGCGCCCGGATGAGGGGCTGCGCCGCGTTCGGGAAGCGGTCGGCGGAAAAGAACACACCCGACAGGAGCCACATGGGAACCATGACGAGGTTCATCAAACCGCTCGCGGCCTCGAGCGTCTTGGCGCGCGCGGCCACGAGGAGCCCCAGTCCCGCGAACGAGAGCGATCCGAGGAGCGCGATCGCGAGGAGAAGGATGACCGAGCCACGGATCGGCACGCCGAACGCGAGCACGCCGAAGGCCAGGATCACTGCGATTTCGAGGAGCAGGAAGAAGAGCCGCGAGAGGATCTGCGCGAGCAGGAAATCCGACTTCCGCATCGGCGTCGCGGTCATGAGCTTCAGGGTCTTCTTCAGGCGCGCGTTCACGATGCCGAAGCCGATGCCCCAGATGCCGGTGCCCATGAGGTTCAGGCCGAGGATTCCCGGCAGCAAGAAGTCGATGTAGCGCGAGCCCTTCTCGTGCATCTCGACCTCTTTCACCGCGACCGGGTTCTGCCGGCCCGCCCCCCGCTGGATGACGTCGTCCACCTCGAGGCGAGCGAGGCGGGCGTCCGGCCGTGTCGGATCGAAGTGATACACGAGCGGGTCGCCGTTCTCGACGAGGAGGGCGATCTTCCCGGTGCGGAGAGCCTGGAGCCCCTCTTCGAGCGTCGCGAACTCGGTCGTCTTGAGCGCGGCCGACGCGAGCGGCTTTCCGGCGAGCAGGCCCCCGGAGCCGCCGCCCGCGATGCCGACCGGAACCTTGTCCGGCCCCTTGTCGCGAAAGGCGAAGCCCAGGACGAGCGCCATGATGATCGGGAAGGCGAACACCCAGAAGACGGCCTCCGGCTCGCGGATGAACTCGAGCACGCGCGCCCGTGTGAGCGCGACGAGAGCGGGCCGCGGCTTACTCATCGCGGAGTTCCCGTCCCGTCAGCGAGATGAAGACGTCCTCGAGGGTCGCGCGATGCGTCGAGAGCGTGAGCAGCTTCGATCCGCCCCGATCCAGACGCGCGAGAAGCGCCGGCACGGCCTCCACGAGCGAGGCCACGCCCACGAACCAGCGGTCGTCGCGCCGGCGGCAGTCTTTGACGCCGGGCAGCGCCTTGAGGTCCTCGGCCGAAAGGGCGGGATCCGAGGCGAACTCGACGATATGCGGCGCGTGCAGGCCGGCGATGAGCTCCGCCGGGGTGCCCTGCGCGATGATCTTGCCGTGATCGACCACCGCCACGCGGTCGCAGAGACGCTCGGCCTCCTCCATGTAATGCGTCGTCAGGAGGACCGTCCGTCCGGCCGCCCGGAACCGCTCGAACTTCTCCCAGAGCTGGAGGCGGCTCTGGGGGTCGAGCCCGGTGGTCGGCTCGTCGAGGAAAAGAATCTCCGGATCGCCGGCGAGCGCGCAGGCGACCGCGAGGCGCTGACGCTGGCCGCCGGAGAGCTTGCCGATGCGCGCGTCCCGCTTCTCCTCGAGCGAGAGATCCTCGAGCAGCCGCTCCGGGTCGCGGCCGCGCGGGTAGAGCGAGCGAAAGAGGTCGAGCATCTCGAAGACGGTCAGCTTTTCGGAGAACCGCGTCTCCTGGAGCGAAACGCCGAGGCGCGCGCGCAGCTCCCGCTCGTGCTCTCCCCAGCGGCGGCCGAGGATCTCCACGTCTCCGGCGTCGGGGCGCGTGAGCCCCTCGAGGATCTCGATCGTCGTGGTCTTGCCGGCGCCGTTCGGCCCGAGAAGGCCGAAGCATTCGCCCGGCCGGATCTCCAGATCCAGGCCGTCCACCGCGCGGACGTCCCCGAAGTGCTTCTTCAGGCCGCGGCAGCGGATGGCGAGCGCAACGGAGACGGCTCCCGCCGTGTTCTCGCTCATGGGGAGGGGAGAGTTTAGACTCGAACGAGGAAAATGAGCGCCGGAATCTTCGATACGCCGCTCGGGCCGATGGTGGCCGTCGTGGACGGCGCCGGGTCGCTGAAGCGGCTCTCGTTCCTCCACGGCCGGGAGCGGACGGATCCCTCGGCCGTGCCCGACGCGCCGCCGTGCCGCGGCATCGCGCGGCAGATGCAGGAGTACTTCGCGGGAAAGCGGAAGGCGTTCGACCTCGCGCTCGAACCGGACGGTACGGAATTCCAGCGGGACGTCTGGAGCGCGCTGGTGAAGGTGCCGTACGGCGACCGCGCGAGCTACTCGGACATTGCGATCGCGGTCGGCCGTCCCGAGGCGGTGCGCGCCGTCGGAGCCGCCAACGGCGCCAACCCGATCGCGATCGTCGTTCCGTGCCACCGCATCCTCGGACGCGACGGGTCGCTGACGGGCTACGGCGCGGGGCTGCCGATCAAGCGCTGGCTGCTCGATCACGAGGCCGGGCTGCGGCCCCTTCCGTTCGCGCCGGAACGGCGCGGCGCGTCCTAGGACCTAGGGCGACTGCGGGACGGCGATCCCCTCGAAGCCCGCGGATTCGAGCGCCGCGAGCGAGTGCTCGGCGAGCTCGCGCGTCGCGAACGGCCCCACCTTCACACGCGTCAATCCGCGGTACGGCTCGAGGACGACGTCGCGCCCCGTCGCGCGGACGCGCTCGGCCTGGCGCCGCGCGCGCTCGGGATCGGCGAACGACCCGACCTGCACGAACCAGGGCGTCGCGGACGGGACCGGCGTCGGCGTCGGGCCGGGCGAAACGACGGCGAGGCGCACCCGCCCGGTGCCCGGGCCGATCAGGTCGAGCTGCCGCGCGGCCTCCTTCGAAAGATCCACGATGCGGCCCTTCGCGAACGGCCCGCGGTCGTTGATGCGAACGCGGACCCGCTTGCCGTTGTCGACGTTCATCACTTCGACGATCGTGCCGAGCGGCAGCTCGCGATGCGCCGCCGTGAGCTGCGAGGAGTCGTAGATCTCGCCAGAGGCGGTCGGCTTTCCCTCGAAGCCGTCGTCCCCGCCGTACCAGGAGGCGATGCCTTCCTCGGACCAGCCGGAGGCCGAGGGCCGCGAGCCTGGAGCCGGCGTCGTCGTGGGCGCCGGGGCAGCCGGCGTCGGAGTCGCGGGCGGCCGGGTCGTCGCGCAGCCGGCGCCGAGGGCGATCGCGAGGGCCGAGGATCCGAAACGAAAGGCGCGTCGGCTCAAACGCGGACCGGCGCGCTCTCGATCTCGGCCACGCCGGCGAGCGCCGGATCGAGCTCCTCCCGGACGAACTGCTCGACCTGCGCCGGACAGCGCCCGACGAGCTTCTCGGGCCGCGATGCGGCCTCGAGGTCTCCGGCCTTCATGCCGAACGCCGTGTCGGCGGCGATCCGCTCGAAGAGGTCGGGCATGCCGCCCTCGCGGTGCATCCGGTCCGCCGACGCGCGCGCGTGCACGCGCAGCTTCTCGTGAAGCTCCTGGCGGTCGCCGCCCCGCCGCACCGCCTCCATGAGGAGGTTCTCCGTGGCGAGGAACGGCAGATGTTCGAGCAGGCGCCGGCGCGAGACCTCGGGATGGACGACGAGTCCGCCCGCCACGTTCTCGAGCAGGATCAGGATCGCGTCGGCCGCGAGGAACGCCTCGGGCACGGCGATGCGCTTGTTGGCGGAATCGTCGAGACTCCGCTCGAGCCACTGCGTCGCGGCGGTCATCGCGGTGTCCATCGAGAGCGCGATGACGTGCCGCGCGAGGGCGCAGATTCGCTCCGCGCGCATCGGGTTGCGCTTGTAGGGCATGGCCGACGAGCCGACCTGGCTGGCCTCGAACGGCTCTTCGAGCTCCCCGTCGTGCTGCAGCAGCCGCAGGTCGGTGCCGATCTTGTGCGCTGACTGCGCGAGGCCCGAGAGCGCGCGGACGACCGCGTCGTCCTGCTTGCGCGAATAGGTCTGGCCCGAGACGAGCTGCCGGCGGGCGAAACCGGCGCGCCGCGCGAGGGCGGCGTCGAGGTCCTCGACCTTCGCGGCGTCGCCTCCGAAGAGGAGGAGGAAGGAGGCCTGCGAGCCCGTCGCCCCCTTCGCTCCCAGGAATCGCAATCCCTCGCGCGCGCCGCGGATTGCCTCGAGGTCCATGAGCAGGTCCGACGCCCAGAGCGCCGCGCGTTTGCCGACGGTCGTGGGCTGCGCGGGCTGGTAGTGCGTGTAGGCGAGCGCCGGCAGATCGCGGTGCGCCAGCGCGAAGTCGCGCAGGCGCCGCAGCACCGCGACGAGGCGCTGTTCGGCGAGCGACAGGCCCTCGCGCATCTGGATGAGGTCCGTGTTGTCCGCGACGTAGGCCGACGTGGCGCCCCAGTGCAGGATGCCGCGCGCCGCGGGCGCCGCCACGCCGAAGACGCGCACGTGGGCCATGACGTCGTGCCGCGTCGTCTGCTCTTCCTTCGCCGCCGCCTCGAAATCGATGTCCGCGAGGTGGCTCCGCATCTGCGCGAGGGCCTCCTCCGAGATCGGGAGGCCGAGCCGGCGCTCCTCCTCGGCGAGCCAGAGCCAGAGCCGCCTCCAGGTCTCGAACTTGAATTGGGCCGAGAAGATGCGGGACATCTCGGCCGAGGCGTAGCGCTCGGCGAGCGGGTTGCCGGCCCGGTCAGCCCTGGTCACTGCCGGCATCTTCTCCCGGGGTGAACTGCGCGGGCTCGTCGTTGCCGCAGACCAGGCACTGGGCTTCCGAGATCCGCGAGCCCTCCATCTCGAAGACGTAGGAGGGCGTCATGCAGGTCTGGCAGATGAGGTAGTCGATCTCGCGGTCCTCGGCCGGCTTCGGCAACCGGGGGTCCTGGCGTTCCATCGAGACTATTTTCGCACGAGGAACGGAATCAGTCCCTAGTCCCCAGTCCCTGGTCCCTACTACGGGCTAACAATGGCTAAGACTAAGGACTAAGGACTAAGGACTAAGGACCGGTTACTCCACTCGGACATCATCTGTCCGGCCCGGGGCGGAGGATCGAACCGTGCCCTCATCGGGATTCGGCTGGGCTCCGGCCGCCGCTGCCGCTCTCGCGATCGCCATCGCGGCGATCGTCGCGCTCGCCGTGCGCCTGTCGAGATCGCGGAAGGCGCCGGACGAGCTTCTGGGGCGTGTGCTCGCCGAGTCGGCCGCGTCGCGGCAAGCCGCCGAGGCGATCGACCGGGGGCTCGCGGAGATGCGCCGCGCGGTCGAGGAGCGCGTGCAGGGCGTCGAGTCGCGGCTGGCCGACAGCCAGAAAAACCTCACGGATCACCTGGGCCGGTCGGGGCGCCTCCTCCAGGAAGTCGGCGAGAAGATGGGCCGCATTTTCGAGGCGTCCCAGAAGATCGAGAAGCTCGCGGGCGACGTCACGCGCCTCGAGGACCTGCTGAAGCCGCCGAAGCTGCGCGGCGCGCTCGGGGAGACCTTCCTCGAGCAGGCCCTGCGCCAGGTCCTGCCGCCGCGCTGCTGGCAGATGCAGTACCGATTCGGCGACGCCATCGTGGACGCCGCGATCTTCCTCGGCGAGCGCATCGTCCCCGTCGACAGCAAGTTTCCGCTGGAGAACTTCCGCCGGGCGCGCGAAGGCGCCGAGGAGCCGGAGCGGCGCCGCGCGCAGCGGGACTTCGGCGCGGACGTGCGCCGGCACGTCGAGGCGATCCGCACGCGGTACATCCGGCCGGAGGCCGGCACGACGGACTTCGCGCTCATGTACGTTCCCGCCGAAGCGGTCTACAGCGAGATCGCGGGCGAAACCGTCGCGGGCGAAGGGCCGTCGCTCGCGGACTACGCCGTCGAGCGCCGCGTCATCCCGGTCTCGCCGCGCCTCCTCTACGCGTACCTCGCGACGGTGGCGATGGGCCTGAAGGGACTCGAGCTCCAGCAGAGCGCGCGCGAGATCGGCGAGAAGCTCGCGGAGCTCGGGCGTCTGTGGGACCGCGTCGAGGAGCCGTTCGGAAAGCTCGGCGCGCATCTGCAGAACACGCAGAAGCAGTACGAGCTCGCGACGCGCGCTCTCGACCGCTTCGCCGCGCGGCTCGAGGGCATCGGCGAGCGCGCGGAAGGGGAGCTCGCGCAGACCGACGCGTCGCTGCCGCTGCTTCCGCCTTCCTGACGGGTGTCCGCGGGGCGGGTCCGCAGCGGACCCTCTGATAGAATGCCCCGTTTTTCGCGGGTATGAGCCTTCACGTCACCTCCGAGATCGGCAAGCTGAAGTCGGTGCTCGTGCACCTTCCGGGGCCCGAGATCGACCGGATGGTGCCCTCGATGATGGAGGAGCTCCTCTTCGACGACATCCTCTACGGCAGCCGCGCCCGCGAGGAGCACCGGCGCTTCCAGCAGGTCCTCAGCTTTCTCGCCGACGAGGTCCTCGACGTCCAGCAGCTCCTCGAGGAGGTCCTCGCGGTTCCCGAGCAGCGGTCGGCGATCCTGGGCGACCTCGGGCGCGCTCTCTCCTGGGGGCCGGACATGGACTACCGGCTGCAGGACCTGACGCCGGAGGCCCTGGCCGCGACGCTCATCACCGGGATCGAGCGCCCGGCGCAGGAGATCGCCAGCTCGACGGAGGAGCTGTACTACCTGCCGCCAGTCCCCAACTACTTCTTCCAGCGCGATCCGCTGGTCGTCGTCGGCGACCGCGCGATCCGCGGCTCGATGGCCACGCCGGCGCGGCTTCGCGAGCCGCTCCTCTCCGGGTACGTCTTCCAGTTCCACCCGCGATTCGAGACCGACGGCGGCCGGTTCTGGTTTCAGGAGTTCTCGACGGATTACCGGCGGCCGTCCTCGTACGCGCGAATGCGCCCGACGCTCGAGGGCGGCGACATCCTCGTGCTGCGCGACGACATGCTCGCGATCGGGTATTCGGAGCGCACGGAGAAGACGACGATCGAGCGCCTGGCCGAGTCCTTCAAGAGCCGGCGGTCCCCGATCAAGCGCATCTTCGTCGTTGCGATCCCTCCCGCGCGCTCGTTCATGCACCTCGATACGGTCTTCACCGTCATCTCCCGCGAGGAGTGCCTCGTCTACGGGCCGATGATCCTTCCCGACGGCGCGGAGGAGGCGGACGTCTACGAGTGCGACCTGACCAAGCGCGAGATCACCTGGACGACGGAGAAGGATCTGCTCTCGGCGCTGCGCGCGCAGAAGATGGATCTGAAGCCGATCCGCTGCGGCGGGACCGATCCGATCGCCGAGCGGCGCGAGCAGTGGACCGACGGGGCGAACGCATTCGCGATGGCGCCGGGCGTCGTCCTCACGTACGACCGAAACGAGCGCACCGCGGAGGAGCTCGCGCGCCACGGCTACTCCGTCGTCGACGAGGCGGATCTGCTGCTCGGCCGCGCCGAGCTCCAGATGCGCAAGAAGAAGAAGTACGTCATCCGCCTCGCGGCGCACGAGCTCTCCCGCGCGCGCGGCGGCCCGCGCTGCATGGCGATGCCCCTCGTCCGCGAAGACCTCCCGGCCTGACGCGGCCCGCATGATCAACCGCACGCCGTTCTTCTCGTTCGTCCGACCCCTCGCCGTCGTGGCGTTCGGCGGCAATGCCCTTCTGCGGCCCGAAGACTCGGGCACGACGGAAGAACAGATCGGACGGGCGCGCGAGGCGGTCCGGAAGCTGCTTCCGATCCTCGGAAAAGGCTATGAGCTCGTCGTCGTGCACGGCAACGGGCCGCAGGTCGGAAACGTGCTCATCCAGGCCGACGCCGCGGCCGATCGCGTGCCGCGACAGCCGCTCGACTTCTGCGTCGCGCAGACGGAGGGCTCGATCGGATTTCTCCTCGAGCTCGCCTTCGGGAACGAGCTCTCGAAGGCCGGCTTCCGCAAGGAAGTCGTGACGATCGTGACGCTGGTTCAGGTGGACGCCGCCGACCCCGCTTTCGACAAGCCAACGAAGCCGGTGGGACCGTTCTTCTCGAAGGAGAAGGCGGAGCGGCTGATGGACGAAATGGGCTGGACGATGGTCGAAGACTCCGGCCGCGGCTGGCGCAAGGTGGTCGCGTCGCCGCGCCCTGTCGCGATCCGCGGGGTCGAGGTCACGGCGGCGCTCGTCAATCGCGGGCACATCGTCATCGCGGCCGGCGGCGGGGGAGTGCCGGTCGTCGTCACGGAGGAGGGGGAGATCCGGGGTGTCGAGGCGGTCATCGACAAGGATTACGCTGCCTCGATGCTCGCCGCTTCGCTGCAGGCCGACCTGTTCATCGTGCTGACCGGAGTCGAGCGCGTCTCGCGCGACTTCGGGAAGCCGACTCAGCGCGAGCTGCCGGAGATCTCCGCCCGCGAGGCGAAGGCGCTGCTGGCGGAGGGTCAGTTCCCGCCGGGAAGCATGGGTCCCAAAGTGGACGCGGCGATCCGATACATCGAGGCGGGCGGGCGCGAGGTGCTCATCACGCGGTCGGAGTCGCTCGCCGAGGCTCTCGACGGAAGGACGGGGACGCGGATTCGGGAGGCGACGGCATGAAGCGGGACTACGTGAGGGAGAACGACTGGAAGGGCGCCGAGATCGCGGGGATCCTGGATCTCGCGGCGCGCGTGAAGAAGGATCCGCGCGGCTACCGCGGCGCGCTCTCGGGGCGCGCGCTCGCGATGATCTTCGAGAAGTCGTCGACGCGCACGCGCGTCTCTTTCGAAGCCGGGATGTTCCAGCTGGGCGGCGTCGGCATGTTCCTGTCCTCCCGCGACCTCCAGCTCGGACGCGGCGAGCCGATCTCCGACACGGCGAAGGTGCTTTCCCGCTACGTCGACGCGATCATGGCGCGCGTGTTCGCGCAGGCCACGGTGGACGGGCTCGCCGAGCACGCGTCGGTCCCGGTGATCAACGGGCTGTCGGATCTGCTGCATCCCTGCCAGGCGCTCGCGGATTTCCAGACGGTGCGCGAGCGCTTCGGCGGCGTGAAGGGCTTTCCGCTCTGCTACGTCGGCGATGGAAACAACGTCGCGCACAGCCTCCTCGTCACCGGGGCCAAGCTCGGCGCGCGCGTGACGGTCGTCACGCCGAAGGGGTTCGCGCCGAACTTGGAGGTGGTGGGCTGGGCGCGCGCCGCGGCGGCCGAGAGCGGCGGCTCGATCCGGGTCACGACCTCGCTCGAGGAGGGGCTCGCCGGCGCGAAGGCCGTCTATACGGACGTCTGGGCCTCCATGGGGCAGGAGGAAGAGGCCGCGGCGCGCGTGAAGGCGTTCCACGACTACGCCGTGACCGCGCGCGTCTTCGGCATGGCGGCCTCCGACGCGATTTTCCTGCATTGCCTCCCCGCCCACCGCGGCGAAGAGGTGGAGGCTTCGGTGATCGACGGGCCGGCCTCGGCGGTCTTCGATCAGGCCGAGAACCGCCTCCACGCGCAGAAGGCCCTCCTGCTGACGCTCCTCGGCGCCGCATGAGCGAAGCGCCCGCGCGACGGGCCCGGTCGGCCCGCTTCTCGCGGCGGGCGGTGTTGATCGCATCGCTCGTGATCCTCGTCCTGTCGATCGGGGCGCTCGCGACTCTCTTCAAGCCCCGCGCGGCTCTCCGGGCGGCCGCTCCGCCGCGCATCGCGGCGACCGTGACGGCGGACGAGGCGGAGCTCAAGAGCGAGCCGTCGGCCGGCGCCCGCACCGTCGCGAAGCTGGCGCGGGGTGCCCGTATCGAGATCCGGCAAGAGGCCGGCCTCTGGGTCGAGGTCCAATCGACGGCGGGCAAGGGCTTCCTGTCCGCCGAGTCCCTCGAGCGCGACTCGGACCGCGACGCGCGCAAGCGCCGCGCCTCCACGGTCTTCTCCTTCCCGGTGGTGTCGGGCGTCGTCGCCGAGGACGCGGAGCTGCGCGCCGCCCCGTTCCCGGTCGCGGCCCAGTCGGGGAGCCTGCCCAAGGGCACTGTCGTCTCGGTGTACGCCGTGGACCACGACTACTACGCGCTGCGCGGAGAGGATGGCGGCCTCGCGTTCATCGAGTCGTCGAAGGTGGACCTGATCCCCGCCGATCCGCGGCAGCCCGCCGTCACGCCGGCTCGCGAGCGTGTGCTGAAGAATCTCGAGGTGACCGAACTGGCGCAGCCGCTGCCCCTGACCGGGGGCGCGGAAAGCGCCGGGAGCGAGGCGCCGCCTCCCGCCGTCGTGCCGCTGGCTCCTGCGGACGGGGGCGCGGTCCAGCCCGCGGAGCTCACTTCGAAGGTCGATCCCGCGTATCCGGACGCGGCCCGCCGCGCGAACGTCTCGGGGACCGTGGTTCTCGCGGTCACGATCGACGCGGACGGACGGGTCACGGCCGTGGACGTCGTGCGCGGCCTGCCGATGGGGCTCACGGAGAGCGCCGTCGGCGCGGTTCGTCGCTGGCAGTACAAGCCGGCGCGGGGGAAGCAGGGGCCCGTCGCCTCCCGCAAGGAAGTTCGCATCGAGTTCCGGCTGCGCTAGCGCTCCTCTCCGATGCCATGGCATCGCCGCATACTTCCGTCTGCGCTTCCCCGGCGCCTGACCCCGCGGCGCTCGTAACGCCATCCCACACCCTCTTTCGGCAACCTGCTAGAGTCCTCCGCGCGGTCGCCGCGGCGTTCTATACTTTTCGAATCCGATGCTGCAGGTCCTCTACGAGACGGACGGCCGGCCCCAGGCCTTCAATCTCACGAGCGATCAGGCGACGATCGGTCGCGCGACCGACAACGACATCGTCCTGAACGACTTCTCCGTCTCGCGGCGGCATGCATATCTGCGCCGCGAGAACGGCGTCTGGATGCTGCGGGACAACCACTCGACCAACGGCGTGCGGGTCAAGGACCGGCCCGTGCCCGAGTGGGCGGTCACGGACGGCGACGAGGCCGTCATCGGCACGTTCCGCCTCGTGTTCCGCGAGGTCGAATCGGCCGAGGCTCCGCCTCCCGCGGTGGCGCTCGACTCGACCTCCACCTGCATCCGCCCGATCTCGGAATTCAACCTGGATTTCGGGCTCGAGAAGGACGCGCCGCGGGTCGAGTCCACCGAGAACCGCAAGCGCGTCGTGCTCGACGTCGCCTACAAGAACAAGGTCTTCGAGATCCTGATCCAGGTCGCGAAGACGCTGATCTCGGCCGACGACATCGAGACGGTGCTCGAGAAAGTCATGGACCTGATCTTCGAGTACCTGCCCGTGGACCGCGGCTTCCTGTTGCTCGAGGAGGACGGCCTGCTCAACCTCCGGGTCAACCGTTTGAAGGAACGGCCGCGCGCAACCTCCGACGGCTCGGCGCCCTACTCCCGGACGATCGTGGACATGGTGATGCAGAAGAAGGTGGCCGTGCTCACGTCCGACGCGCAGGTGGACGAGCGGTTCGGAGCCGGCATGTCGATCCGCATGCAGCAGATCCGCTCGGCGATGTGCGCCCCGCTGTGGTATCGCGACACGGTCATCGGCGTGATTCACGTGGATTCGCCGCTCCATACCGGCACCTTCACCGAGCGCGATCTCGATCTGCTCACCGCGCTCGCCAACTTCGCCGCGGTCGCGATCGAGCGGGCGCGTCTCAACGAGCGGGCCGCCGAGGAGAAGCGGATCCGGGGACGGCTCGAGCGCTACCACTCGCCCCAGGTCGTCCAGGAAATCATCGCGGACGTGGACGCGACCGGCGACCACGAGGTCGCGCGGACGAAGACGGTGACGATCCTGTTCGCCGATCTCGTCGGCTTCACGACGTGGTCGGAGAAGATGGCCGCGGAAGCGCTCGCCGCGCAGCTGAACCGCTTCTTCACGCTCTGTTCGGACGCGATCTTTTCCCAGGACGGCACGATCGACAAATTCATCGGCGACGCGGCGATGGCGTTCTTCGGCGCGCCCATCGACCAGCCGGATCACGCGGCGCGGGCCGTCGAGGCGGCGCTGCGGCTGCGCGCCGGAGTCGAAGCCTGGAACAAAGAGCGCGCCGAGGCGGGGGAGCCGCCGATCGAGGTGCGGATCGCCCTCAACACGGGCGAGGCGATCGTGGGCGACCTCGGCTCGAAGACGCGCGTGGATTACACGGTCGTCGGCAACGCGGTCAACGTCGCCGCCCGCATGGAGGAGTTCGTCGCGACGGCCGGAGACATCGTGATCGGGCCCGCCACCTACGACGCCGTCCGCGAGCTCTACAAGGTGGCGCGCCTCGGGCACTACTCGCTCAAGGGCCTGTCGGCTTCCGTGCCGATGTACAAGGTCCTCGGTCCCGCCTCGCCGGAAGAGACGATGGATCGCTCCTCGACCGCAGCGCGTCCGCGCGAGGGCGCCGGCTAGCTCTTCCGCTCCTCAGTTCGGGTTGGCCGGGTTCGCGTCGGGCCGGCCGTTGCGGGGAAGGGGCAGATCGGCGAAACGCCGATCGAGCGCCGCGTCGGCCGGAGCGAACTCGAGCTCCTTGTAAGCCGCGTAAAAGCGCAGCGCCGACCGCCGGCGGCCGAGGTCGAGCTCCCGGTGGGCCGCGGAGCGAAATTCCGACGGAAGTCTCTGGCGCAGGTCGGCGGTCAGAGCGTCGTCCGGATACGCCTTCACGAAGCGATTCGCGCCGCGAGCCAGCGCGCGCGCCTCGAAGGACTGGCGCTCTGGCGGGAGGCCGTGCCAGGCGGAGAGGAACTCGCGAAAGCGGGTCGCGCCGTGCTCGTCCATCTTCGCGGGCGGCTCGACGGTCTCCTCGACGACCTCCCCGGCGGACTCAGAGGGTTCCGGCGTCGGGCGAGGCGCCGGCGTGGGGCGCGCCGTCGCGACGCGCCCGGCCTCGGACGGGTCGGCCACGCTGCGGCTCGAGGCGCGGGAGCGCTCGGAAGCCGCCGGCAGCGACGTGACCGCGCCGGCGGCCGCATCCTCCGGCGTCGGCGGAGGGGCGATCGTCGGTGTCGCTTCCGCTTCCGCGGGTGGAAGTTCGGTGCGCTCCGCCGCGGCTGCCGCGGCCCGCGAGGGCTTGATCCCGTGGATCACGGCGTAAATGGCGAGCGCGCCGGCGAGCAGGATGAGGCCGGCGGCCGCCGCGAACGGGAAGGGCCGGCGCGCGCGGCGCGTGGGGCCGGCGGGCATCGCGACGGTCTCCTGCGCCGCCGGCTCGAGCTCCTCGAGCGCTCGCCGGAACTCCTCGGCGCTTCGAAACCGCCGGTCGCGATTCTTCTCGAGCGCGCGCTTGAGGATCGCCGCGAGCCGCGGACCGACGGCGGCCGGCAGCCGGCGCGTGTCGAGGGGCGGCGGCGCCGCGTGGAGGTGCTGGCCGAGATACGCCTCCGGCGTCTGCGCCTCGAAGGGCGGCTTTCCCGCGACCATCTCGTAGAGCACGACGCCGAACGAGTAGAGATCGCTGCGCGCGTCGAGCGTCTCGCCGCGGGGAAGGGCCCCGGCCTGCTCGGGCGAGCAGTACTTGAGCTTCCCGAGGAAGAGCCCCGTGCCCGTTCGCTCGAGCGGATCGGCGGCGACGCGCTTGGCGATGCCGAGGTCGATGATCTTGGCCTGGAGGCGGCCGTCGGCGCTCTCGCGGAGCAGGATGTTGTCGGGAGAGAGGTCGCGATGCACGATGCCCTGCGCGTGGATCTCTCCCAGGCCGGCCAGGATCTGCCGCGCGACCTCGAGCGCTCGCGCGGCCGGCAGAGGCCCATGCCGCCGCAGCCATTCTTCGAGCGTGATGCCGTCGATGAACTCCCAGACCATGTAGAAGGAGCCGTCCGGAAGGCGCGAGAAATCGTAGAGGGCGGCGACGTTCGGATGCCGCACGAGCGTCGCGAGCCGGGCCTCGGCCTGGAAGCGGCGCGGCTCGAATCCCTCGCCCGCGGCGTCGGGCTTGGTCACCTTGATGATGCGGATCTCGTCGAGGTGGAGATGGCGCGCCCGGTAGACCTCGCCCATGCCGCCCTCGGCGAGCTTGTCGAGGATCTCGTACTTGCCGTCGAGGATCTGCCCGGGTGTGAGTCGCATCGACGCCTGCCCGCACGACGGGCAGAAGCGGGCGTCCCCGGGCACAGCCGCGCCGCAGCGCGGGCAGCGAGACTCCCGGGAGCCGGAGGACATCGGAATCATTCTAGCGGCGCGCGGCGCCGCCGCACGCCGGGCGTGCCGCCGCGATCGTCCATGTCAGAATCGCGCGATGTCCGGCCGCCTCGTTCTCGTCACGACCCGGGCGGAGAAAGCCGAGGAGGCGCGACGCCTCGGATTCGACGTCGCGCAGCAGGCGATGGAGCTGCCCGAGCCGCAGGCGCTCGATCCGGAGGAGGTCGTCGAGGCCAAGGCCCGGGCGGCGTTCGCGCGCGCCGGGCGGGCCGTGCTCGTCGAGGATTCCGGCCTGGCCGTCGCCGCCTGGCGAGGCTTTCCCGGCGCGCTCGTGAAGTGGATGGAGGCCACGGTCGGCCTCGAAGGCATCGCCCGGATGCTCGACGCCTTCCCGGATCGGACCGCCACCGCGGTCTGCGTGGTCGCGTGCTTCGACGGCCGGGAGATCGGCGTCGGCCGCGGGGAAGTCCGCGGCACGATCGCCGCGACGCCCCGGGGTCCCGGCGGCTTCGGCTGGGACCGCCTGTTCGTGCCCGAAGGCGATACGCGCACGTTCGCCGAGATGGCGCCGGCCGAGAAGGACCGCGTCTCGCACCGCCGGCGCGCCTGGGAAGCGCTCGCGCGAAGCCGGCCGGATCTGCGGCGAGGCGTTCATACCTAATTTATTATGGCGATTCAGCATCATTCTCTTACCAAATTCGGTCTAGAATAGGACAATCTTGAGGATGTTCGGGCGACGGTCCGGCAGTCCGGACCGCGCGTCGCGCGGATCGGCTCCATGGAGCTAGCCGAAGTCGTCGGCCAGCTCGTCGGCCTGCGACGCTTTCCGATCGTGGGGCTCGCCGGAGAGACGCCGAACGAGGTGGCGGTGCGCCCCGAGGGTGCCGTCGGGGATCGCGTCTTCGAGATCGTGGAGGAGTCGTCCGGCCGCGCCCTGTCGTTTCGCGACACGCCGGAGCTCTCCGCCTTCGCCGCGCGCTTTCTCGAGGACCTCGTCGTCGACGACCTCGAGTCCTGGACCCGGGTCAAGGCCCCGGATGGCCGGGAGTTCGCGCTCGCCGATCCGGAGTGGCTCGCCGAGCTGTCGCGTCGGCTGGGCCGGGCTGTGCTCTGGCGGCCGGTCGCCGAGGGCGCGCCGGAGCGCGGCGTTCTGCATCTGATCTCGCGGCCGACGCTGCGTTTCGTCGAGCGCGTCTATGGCACGACGCTCGAGCCGCGGTTCCTCCGCGCCAACTTCCTGATCGATCTGTCCGAGGGCAAGGCGTTCGAGGAGGACGAGTGGGTCGGCCGGCAGATCCGCATCGGCGACACGCTCTGCGACATTCTCGCTCCGAGTCAGGACTGTCTCGCGGTGACCGATCGGCTCGAGAAGCCGGCGGGCGACCTCTCGATGGTGGCCGGCCTCCTGAAGGTCCGCGGCGGCTCGCTCGGATTGCGCGCCCGAGCGGCCAAGGGGCAGCGGATCCGCGTCTCCGATCCCGTCTCGCTCGTGGATTGATACACTGCGCCGGATGGCGAGGCCGATCCGGGTCCTGATCGCCAAGCCCGGGCTGGACGGGCACGACCGGGGCGCCAAGGTGATCGCGCGCGCCTTGCGGGACGCCGGCATGGAGGTCATCTACTCGGGCCTCCGCCAGACGCCGGCGCAGATCGCCGCCGCGGCGGTGCAGGAAGACGTGGACGTCGTCGGGCTCTCGATTCTCTCCGGCGCCCACAACGTGCTCTTCCCCGAGATCTTCCGCGAGCTCAAGGAGCGCGGAGGGCAGGACATCCTGGTCCTGGCGGGCGGCATCATTCCCGACAAGGACATCCCGAACCTGAAGTCTCTCGGCGTGCGGGAGATCTTCCTTCCCGGCACGCCGACGCAGACGCTCGTCGATTTCATCCAGCGGGAGGCCGGCGAGCGGGCGGCCGGCTGACCGGAATCGCCCGCCCGCCGTTCGCCGTTCCGATGGAGAAGATCGAGAGCCGCGCCGACACGCAGTCGGAGGAGTTCCGCGCGCGGCGGCAGGCGATGGAGGCGCTCGTCGGGTCGCTCCGCGAGGAGACCGCGCGGGCCCGCCGCGGGGGCGCCGGCCGCGAGCGCCACGCCGAGCAGAAGAAGATGTTCGTGCGGGACCGCGTCGATGCGCTGCTCGACCCGGGCTCGCCGTTTCTCGAGCTCTCGCCGCTCGCCGCGCACGGCATGTACGACGGCGAGGCGCCCGGCGCGGGCCTCGTGACCGGCATCGGCCGCGTGGCGGGACGCGAGGTGATGGTCATCGCCAACGACGCCACGGTCAAGGGCGGAACCTACTTCCCGATGACCGTCAAGAAGCATCTCCGCGCGCAGGAGGTCGCCGAGCAGAACCGGCTGCCGTGCGTCTATCTGGTGGATTCGGGCGGCGCCTTCCTCCCTCTGCAGGCGGAAGTCTTTCCGGACCGCGAGCACTTCGGACGCATCTTCTACAACCAGGCGCGCATGTCGGCCGGGCGCATCCCGCAGGTCGCGGTCGTCATGGGCTCCTGCACGGCCGGCGGCGCCTACGTGCCCGCGATGTCGGACGAGGCCGTGATCGTCAAGGGCACCGGCACGATCTTTCTGGCGGGCCCGCCGCTCGTCAAGGCCGCCACGGGCGAGGAGGTCACCGCGGAGGAGCTCGGCGGCGGCGACGTGCACACGCGGCTCTCCGGCGTCGCGGATCATCTCGCCGACGACGACGCGCACGCGCTCGAGATCGCGCGTTCGCTCGTGGGGAGCCTGCACGGCGGCAAGTCGCTGCCGCCGGACCGCACCGAGCCGGAGGAGCCGGCCTACGACCCGAAGGAGATCTACGGCATCCTGCCGCGGGACCTGCGCGAGCCCTACGACGTGCGGGAAGTGATCGCGCGCCTCGTCGACGGATCCCGGTTCCAGGAGTTCAAGGCGCGCTACGGAACGACGCTCGTCTGCGGCTTCGCGCGGGTCTCGGGGTTCCTCATCGGCATCCTCGCCAACAGCGGCGTGCTCTTCTCGGAGTCCGCGCTCAAGGCGACGCACTTCATCGAGCTCTGCTCGCGACGGAACATCCCGCTCCTCTTCCTCCAGAACATCACGGGATTCATGGTCGGACGCCAGTACGAGCAGGGCGGGATCGCGAAGGACGGCGCGAAGATGGTGCACGCCGTCGCGAACGCGATGGTTCCGAAATTCACGGTCATCATCGGCGGGTCCTTCGGTGCGGGCAACTACGGCATGTGCGGCCGCGGCTACGGCCCGCGATTCCTCTGGATGTGGCCGAACGCGCGCATCTCGGTCATGGGCGGCGAGCAGGCGGCCACCGTCCTCTCGACGGTCAAGCAGGACCAGCTCCAGCGCGCCGACAAGCCGCGCATGACGCCGGAGGAGGTCGCCGAGTTCGAGCGCCCGACGCGCGAGAAGTACGAGGCGGAGGGGAGCCCGTACTACTCGACGGCGCGCCTGTGGGACGACGGCGTACTCGATCCCGCGGAGACTCGGGCGGCGCTCGCGCTCGCGATCTCGGCCTCCTACAACGCGCCGATCGCGGAGACGCGGTTCGGCGTCTTTCGCATGTGAGGACGGCTCGCGCTTCGGTTACCATCGCGTCGTGGGTCTCTTCGGCCTCCTGCTCACCATCCTTCTCCCTCTCACCGCGGCCGCGGCGCCGCTCGACGTCGCGATCCGTCCCGCGCCGGGCGACTCCTTCACGGCCGTGATCGAGGGAGGCCAGCCGGGGTCGTCGGCCGGTCCGTTTGCGGGAACTCTCGCGCTCTACGGGTCGGCGTCCGAGCTCAAGGTCGCGGCGACGGCCGAGCGCGCGGGCGGCCGGCTGCGGATCCCGGTGACGATTCGTTACGACGAGGTTCCCGCGGAGTGGGCCGATCGGTTCCGCCTCGACACCTTCGACGTTCGGATCCATGGAGTCCTCTCCGGGAAGGAGCCCGTGGACTGGAAGGCGACGCTCCCGTGGAGCGCGGTCACCTTCGAAGGCGAACGGGACACAGCCGCGCGCTTCGTGAAGCTCGGCGGCGTCCAGCTGACGCGTTTCTCGCTGCTCGAGAGCGAGGCGACGGCGCACGTCTCGGTGCGCAACCCGTTCGCGTTCCCGCTCAAGGTGGCGAGCGCGACGTACCGGCTCTTCGCCAACGGCCGGGAGGTCGGGTCGGGGGAGACGCGCGGGCTTCTCCTCCATCCGAAGCAGGACAACGCGCTCGATTTTCCCGCAGAGCTCGACCACGGCGCGCTCTTCGGAGCGGCCGGCGAGGCCGTGACGTCCGGGGGAGAGGTGGACGGGCGCCTGAACGGGGTCCTCGTCGTGCGCCTCCCGGGCGGCGATCTGCCGGTGCCGCTCGATCTTTCGGGGCGCTTCGAGCTGCTGTCCCAGTGAACGCCTCGACCCCGACGCGCCTCCGGCTCGCCCGCGAGGGACCGGTGTGCCGCGTCGTTCTGTCCCGGCCGGACGTCCGCAACGCGTTCGACGACATCCTGATCGGCGAGCTGACGGCGACGTTCGCCGCGTTCGACCGGGACGCGGCGACGCGCGTCGTGATGCTCCAGGGCGACGGGCCGTCGTTCTGCGCCGGCGCGGACGTCGCGTGGATGCGAAAGGCCGGTACGTACTCGCGCTCGGAGAACGAGGCCGACGCGCGCCGGATGGCCGAGATGCTGCGTGCGATCGACGTCTGCCCGAAACCGGTCGTGGCGCTCGTCCAGGGCCACGCGATCGGAGGAGGCGTGGGCCTCGTGGCCGCTTCGGACATCGTCATCGCGGCGGAGAAGACCGTGTTCTCGCTCGCCGAAGTGAAGCTCGGGATCCTGCCATCCGTGATCTCGCCGTACGTCCTGCGGGCGATGGGCGCGCGGCAGGCGCGCGACGTCTTTCTGACGGGTGACCGCTTCGACGCACGGGAGGCGTTTCGCATCGGCCTCGTGCACCAGGTCGTGCCGGCCGAGGAGCTCGAAGCGGCCGGCCGCCGAAAGGTCGACTCGCTCCTCACGTCGGGTCCGGAGGCCGTCGGCGTGGCCAAGCGCCTGATCGGCCGCGTCGCGGGGCTCTCGCCTTTGCAGGCAATGGAGCTGACCGTCGAGACGATCGCCGAGCGCCGCGCGTCAGACGAGGCCAGGGAAGGACTGTCGGCCTTCCTCGAGAAACGCGCCCCGCGCTGGGTTACGAAGCGGGAGTCGTAGGCGGCGCGGGGTCGGGAGTCGCCGGAGGCGCGGCGGGCGAGGGCGCCGGCGCGGGAGGCCGGCGGGCGGCCTCGTCCTCGAACTCGTGCTTGCAGAAGTAACACTTGACCTTCGCGCCCGGGCCGGTGTCCGGCCGCCACGCGAAGAAGACCTTGCCGCACTTGGGGCACACGAGACGTTGCTGCATTCCGGGGATGCCGCCTTCGATCGACATGGGAGACAGTCTAAGCTCTGGGGCCCAAAGTCGGAAGGTCCGTAGAATTCCCCCCGGGATGAGGAAGGGAGAGACGATGATCGGTCGAACGCTCCGGCGCTCCCTGACCCTGGCCGCGCTCGCGGTCGTCACGCTGGCTGCCGCGCCGCCGGCCGAGCGGCCCGCCGAGCGGCTCGCCGCCGAGGCACTGTCCCCGCGGTCGCGGCTCGAGGAGAACCTGCGGACTCTGACCGACGACATCGGCGGCCGCGTGACGGGCAGCGCCGCCTGCGAGCGGGCGGTCGCGTGGGGCGTCGAGGCCTTCCGGAAGGCCGGCGTCGACTCGGTCGGTGTCGAGGGATATCCGGCGCCGGCGAAATGGGAAGGGGAGTCCGCCGCGGCGTCGCTCGTCGCTCCGGCGAGGTTCCCGGTCCGCGTCGTGTCCTTCGCGCTCGCGCCCTCCACGGCCGGCGCGATCGAAGCGCCGCTCGTGGACGGAGGCGACGGGCGGCGCGCGGACTTCGACCGCCTGGGCGGCGCGGCCCACGGAGCCGTGGTTCTCGTGCGATCGAAGCCCATGCGGTCCTTCGACGACCTCTTCGCCGAATACATGGCCGCTCCCGAGACGATGCAGTCGGCGGTCGACACGGGCGCCGCGGCCGTTCTCTTCACCTCCACGCGGCCGCGCGACCTGCTCTACCGACACACGGTCACCTGGGGACCGATCGCGCCCATCCCGATGGCCCAGGTGGCGCGCGAGGACGGCCTGCGCCTCTCGCGGCTTCTCGCCCGCGGCGGGCCGGCAAGGATCTCGCTGGATCTCCGCAACCGCATCGGCGGTTCCTTCGAGGCGAAGAACGTCGTCGCGGAGATCCGGGGCGCGTCGATGCCCGACGAGATCGTGCTTCTCGGGGCGCACCTCGACTCCTGGGACCTCGGCACCGGCGCGCTCGACAACGGCGTCAACTGCGCCCTCGTCCTGGAGGTCGCGCGCGTGCTCGCCGCCGGGCCGCGCCCGAAGCGGACGGTGCGGTTCGTGCTCTTCACCGGAGAGGAGACGGGACTGCTCGGCTCGCGCGGCTACGTCGCGCGCCATCGCGGCGAGCTCGACCGTCACGTCGCGGTGCTGATCCATGACATCGGCGACGGCCGGGTGCGCGGTTACTTCGACAACGGGAGGCCCGAGCTCGCGCCGGCGCTCTCGGCGGCGCTCGCGCCGGTCGCCTCCTGGGGCTCCGCGGGCTCGAACGACGAGGCGCTCCTCGGCACGGACAACTTCGACTTCCTTCTCGAGGGCGTGCCGAACTTCGTCGCGGACCAGGAGACGGAGCGTTACCTCGCCGATTACCACGCCGAGTCCGACACCTTCGACAAGGTGGACCTTCGCGAGGCGCGATTCAACGCCGCCGTCGCCGCCGTCGCGGTCTCGGGCCTCGCCAACGCGGCCGGCCGGCCGGGGCCGCGCCAGTCGCGCGACGAGGTGAGCCGTCTGCTCGCGGCGAGCGGGCTCGAAAAGCAGATGAAGACCTATGGTCTGTGGTCCGACTGGGAAGCCGGCCGCCGCGGACGCGCGGCCGCCGCGGCTCCATGATCCGCCGGCTGCTGATCGCCAACCGCGGCGAGATCGCGGTGCGCATCGCGCGCACGGCGCGCGAGATGGGCATCGAGGACGTCGCGGTCTATTCCGAGGCGGACGCGGGCGCGTTCCACGTCGGACAGATGGCGGGCGCCGTTTCGCTCGGTCCCGGCGAGCCGCGGGAGACCTACCTCTCGGTGCCCCGTCTCATCGAGGCCGCGCGACGCGCGAAGGCCGACGGCGTGCACCCCGGATACGGTTTCCTCTCGGAGAACGCCGACTTCGCCCGCGCGGTCGACCAGGCGGGTCTCGTCTGGGTCGGCCCCTCGCCCGAGGCGATCGAGCAGATGGGCGACAAGGTCCGGTCGCGGGCGAAGATGCGAGAGGCCGGCGTGCCGGTCGTTCCCGGCTCCGACCCCAAAGCGGCCACCGACGCGGAGCTCGCCGCCGAAGCGGGCCGCATCGGTTTCCCCGTGCTCGTCAAGGCCGCGGCCGGAGGCGGCGGCAAGGGGATGTCCCGCGTCGACCGCGCCGAGGACCTGCCGGCGGCGCTCGCGGAGGCGCGGCGGGTCGCGGCGTCCGCGTTCGGCGACGAGAGGGTTTATCTCGAGAAGCTCCTGGAGCGCCCCCATCACGTCGAGTTCCAGATCTTCGGCGACCGCGCCGGGCATCTCATCCACCTCTTCGAGCGCGAGTGCAGCGTCCAGCGCCGGCACCAGAAGATCGTCGAGGAGACGCCGAGCCCCGCGCTCGAAGGCGCGCTGCGGAGCCGGATGGCGGAAGCGGCCGTCGAGGCGGGCCGCGCCGTCGGGTACGTCGGGGCGGGAACGGTCGAGCTCCTGCTCGACGAGAAGCGCAACTTCTACTTCCTCGAGATGAACACTCGCCTCCAGGTCGAGCACCCGATCACCGAGGTCACGCTCGGGATCGATCTCGTGCGCGCGCAACTCGAGGTGGCCGCGGGGCGGACGCTGCCGGACCACTGGGCGCGCCTGACGCCGCGCGGCCATGCGATCGAGCTGCGCCTGTACGCGGAGGATCCCGTCACCTCGCTCCCGCGCTCGGGCGAGATCGTCGAGTACGCGGAGCCTGCCGGCCCGGGCGTGCGCGTCGACTCGGGCATCGCATCGCAGCTCGCGCGTCGGCCTGGAGTTCGACCCTCTCCTCGCAAAGCTCGTCGTGTCGGCGCCGGACCGCAAGGCGGCGATCGAACGCGCGCGGCGGGCACTCGAGGAATGGGTGGTGCTGGGGGTCGAGACCAACCGGGCGATGCTCGCGGCCGTGCTGCGCTCTCCGGAGTTCCTGTCCGGCCGCTACGCGACGGACCTCGTCTCGCGCCTTCCCGCAGCCGGTCCGCCGGAACCGCCCTCGGCGGCCTGGATCGCCGCGGCGCGCGCGTTCGCGTCGGTGCCGGCGGGACCCTCTCGAGCCTCTTCCGGCGCCGCCGCCGGCGGACCCGATCCCTGGGGCGAATCTTCCGGCTGGAGGATCGGGGCGTGAGGATCGAGTCCGGCGGCCGTGTGCGCGACGTGCGCCTATCCGCCGAGGCGGCGTCGCTCGACGGCGAGCGCCACGTCGTGCGCGTCGAGGGCGAGGGCGCCGCCGGCGAGGTGCTGGAGATCGACGGCACGCGGCACCGCGTGCGCGCCGTCCGCCGCGGCGACCGCGTCTTCGTCTGGTGCGACGGCGACGTCTTCGAGTTCGCGCCTGCGCGAAAGGAATCGTCGGCGCCGGGCGACCACGAGGATCTGCGGGCGCCGATGCCCGGCCGGATCCGGAAAGTGCACGTCGCGGAAGGGGAGTCGGTCTCGAAGGGCCAGGTCCTGCTCGTTCTCGAGGCGATGAAGATGGAGCACGCCATCCGGGCGCCGCGGGACGCCGCCGTGCGCCGTCTGCCGCACCGCGAGGGCGACCTCGTCGAGATGGGCGCCCCGCTCATCGAGCTCTCGTAGAGCCTCCGCGCCCGCGTCATAATCTCGTTCATGGAATCCGACTGGGAAAGCCACTCCTTTCGGCGGCCGCATCTGCCCGACCGCGTGACCGTGTACGAGGTCGGTCCGCGCGACGGGCTCCAGAACGAGCCCGAGACGGTTCCGGTCGAGACGCGCGTGGCTTTCATCGATCGGTTGACGGAGGCCGGGCTTCCCGCGATCGAGGTCGGGTCCTTCGTCTCGCCGAAGGCGATTCCCCAGCTCGCCGACACCGAGGAGGTCTTTCGCCGGATCCGCAAGGCCTCCGGCGTGCGCTATCCGGTGCTCGTGCCCAACGAACGCGGCCTCGACCGCGCACTGGGCGCGGGCGCGCTCGAGATCGCCGTGTTCACCGCGGCGTCGGAGACGTTCAACCAGCACAACATCCACGCGGGCGTGGACGAGTCGATCGAGCGATTCCGTCCCGTGGCGGCGCGAGCCCGGGAGGCCGGCGTCCGCGTGCGAGGCTACGTGTCCACGGCCTTCGGCTGCCCCTACGAAGGCGACGTGTCTCCGGAGGCGGTGCGCGAGGTCGTTCACAAGCTGCTCGACGTGGGCGTGGACGAGATCTCGATCGGCGACACGATCGGCGTTGCGACGCCCGGGGACGTCTACTCGGTGATCGAGACGCTGTACGAGTCGGGGGTCTCGCGGGGGATCCTCGCCCTGCACTTCCACGACACGCGCGGGACCGCCCTCGCCAACGTCTTCGCGGGGCTCGAGTGCGGCGTCAACACATTCGATGCTTCCGCGGGCGGCCTCGGCGGATGCCCCTACGCGCCGGGCGCCTCGGGAAACCTCGCGACCGAAGACCTCGTCTACATGCTCGAAGGCCTCGGCATCGCAACGGGCGTGACGCTCGCCAAGGTCGTCGAAGCGTCGCGGTATCTCGCGGGCTTTCTCGGACGGCGCCCCCCGGGCCGCTATCTCGCCGCCGTCTGGCAGGCGTAGCGAGCCTCGCCGGCCTCTTCGCCATTGACAGAACGGCCGGCGAAGTGTAACTTCTTAGGGCACTGCTGCTTAACAGTTGATGCCCAAGAAGATTCTACTGGCCGACGACAGTCTGACGATTCAGAAGGTCGTCGAGCTGACGTTTTCCGACAGCGAGTACGAGCTCGTCTGTGTGGGCAACGGAATGCGGGCGCTCGAGAAGGTCCGCGACTCCCGTCCCGATCTGATCCTCGCCGACGTCGTCATGCCCGAGAAGAATGGCTACGAGGTCTGCGAGGCGATCAAGGGCGACCCGCAGACGTCGCGCATTCCGGTGATCCTTCTGACGGGCACGTTCGAGCCTTTCGACCGCCAGCGCGCCGACCGGATCGGCGCCGACGCGATCGTGTCGAAGCCATTCGACTCGCAGCAGCTCCTCCGGCAGGTCGAGGCGCTGCTGTCGAACACGACGATGGTTTCGCCCGAAATCTCCGCGGCGGCGACGATGGCGCTGAGAATCCCCGAGGAGATCGCCGTCGGAGGGCCGTCCGCTCCGCCGGGCCGCGGCGAGGAGGCCGAGCCCTTCGACGCGGGCTTCGCGCCCGACGATTTCACCGGGAGCATCCGGATTCCGACGGGGGATCCGTTCGAAGAGGAATTCGACCGGGCCGACCCGGATTCCGCCGCCGCCGCGTTCGAGAAGCCCGGGAGCCGCCGCGGGACGGCGCCGGCGCCGAACGTGCCCCCCGCGCCGGCATCGCCGTTCGAAGTCGAGGACGAGATCGGCAGTCCGTCCTGGCTCGACGAGGAGCCGGAGCGTTCCGCGGCGCCGGAGCGGCCGCTCTGGATGTCGCCTCCGATTCCGCCGGCGCCGGCCCTCTTCGAAACCCCCGCCGAGGAATCGCGGGCCGACGACGCGCCCACGGCGGAGATCCGGCCGGGAAACTTCGACCTGCGCCCGAAGGACACCGTCCAGGAGATCGACGCCGACGAGGCCGAGGCGCTCTTCGACGTGCCCGCGCCGGTGCGGGAGCCCGAGCCGGCCTCGATCGCCACGCCGCCCGAGCCGCCGTCGGCCAACGCCGCTCCGGAACCGGCGCCCGCCCCCGCGACTTCCCATCCCCACGAGCCCCACGAGCTCGAGGCGCTCGCCCAAACGTCCTCGATTCCCGAGCTCGCTCAGATGCTCACGTCCGTGTCGCGATCGGCCGACCTGTCGGACGCGGATCTCGATCGCCTCGCAACCCGCATCGTCGAGAAGCTCTCGGACCGCGTGATTCGGGAGATCGCCTGGGAAGTCATTCCGGACATGGCGGAAATCGTCATCAAGCAGCGGATCAAAGAGCTCGAAGCCGGGCTCGAGTAACGCCGCGGCGCCGGGCGGCCCGTCCGCCCGGCTGTGATAAATGAGAGGGCCTCGAGCCCTCTTTTTTGATGCCCGAACGAGCCACAATGTTGCCGCAGACGGAAGAGCCCTCCCGCCGGCTCGAAAAGACCTTCGAGCCGCGCGCGTTCGAGGAGCGCTGGTACCGTCTCTGGGAGTCGGAAGGACGGTTCCAGCCGGCCGGCCCGGCGGGCGCGCCGCGTTACGTCATGGTGATCCCGCCTCCCAACGTGACGGGACGGCTCCACATCGGGCACGCGCTCGGGCGCACGCTCGAAGACGTCCTGGCGCGGTGGCGTCGCATGCAGGGAAACCGCGTCCTCTGGGTGCCGGGTACCGACCACGCGGGCATCGCGACGCAGATGGTCGTGGAGCGCGAGCTCGCGAAGGAAGGAATCGACCGCAAGGCGCTCGGCCGCGAGAAGTTCGTCGAGCGCGTGTGGGCCTGGAAGAAGGAGGCGGGAGGCGCCATCCTCGTCCAGCTCCGCCGCCTGGGCTGCTCGCTCGACTGGACCCGCGAGCGGTTCACGCTCGACGCGGATCTCTCGCGTGCGGTTCGGCACGCCTTCGTGCGGCTGTACTCCGAGGGCCTCATCTACCGCGACCGCTACGTCGTGAACTGGTGCCCGCGCTGCGGGACGGCCGTGTCGGATCTCGAGGTGGTGCACCACGAGGTCAAGGACGGCAAGCTGTACCACATCCGGTACGACGTGCCCGGCGTCCGTTCCGGCGCGGTCGTCGCGACGACGCGGCCCGAGACGATGCTCGGCGACACGGCGCTCGCGATCCATCCCGAGGACCCGCGTACGGAGAAGCTCAAGGGGAAGACGGCGACGCTCCCGCTCGTCGGCCGGACGCTGCCGATCGTCGAGGATCCGATCCTCGTAGATCGCGCGTTCGGCACCGGCGTCGTCAAGGTCACGCCGGCGCACGACGCGAACGACTTCGCGAGCGCGCAGCGCAACAGCCTTCCGGCGATCGTCGTGATCGGCCCCGACGGCCGCATGACGGAGGAGGCCGGGCCGGATTTCGCCGGGCTCGACCGGCTCGAGGGCCGCAAGAAGGTCCTCGAGCGGCTGACGGCCGAGAACCGCCTCGCCAAAGTCGAAGACTATCCGGGCAGCGTCGGCCACTGCCAGCGCTGCGACACGATCATCGAGCCGTATCTGTCGCTCCAGTGGTTCGTCAAGGTCGCGCCGCTCGCCGAGCCGGCGATCCGCGCGGTGCGCGAGGGGAGGATCCGCTTCGCTCCGGAGTCCTGGTCGAAGACCTACTTCGCCTGGATGGAGAACATCCGGGACTGGTGCATCTCGCGGCAGCTCTGGTGGGGACATCGGATCCCGGCCTTCTATTGCGACAACGGGCACGTCACCGTCGCCGAGGAGGATCCGCCCGCGTGCGCCACGTGCGGGTCGGGCAAGCTCCGTCAGGACCCCGACGTGCTCGACACGTGGTTCTCCTCGCAGTTGTGGCCGTTCTCGGTGTTCGGCTGGCCGAAGGAGACGCCGGACCTGGAGCAGTTCTATCCGACCGACGTGCTCGTGACGGGCTACGACATCCTCTTCTTCTGGGTGGCGCGGATGATCATGGCGGGCCTCCACTTCACGGGAAAGGCGCCGTTCCACGACGTGCACCTGCACGGCCTCGTGCGCGTGGACGGCGAGAAGATGTCGAAGACCAAGGGAAACGTCATCGACCCGCTCGAGGCGATCGACGAGTTCGGCGCGGACGCCGTGCGGTTCGCGCTGACGGCGGCCGCTTCCAACGGTCCCACGGCCTCGCTCGAGAAGCAGCGCCTCGCGGGATCGCGCGCCTTCGCCACGAAACTCTGGAACGCCTCGCGATTCGCGCTCGGGCAGTTCGAGGGCGAGCGGCCTGCGGGCGCGCCGCCGGCGGCGCATCTCGAGCTCCCGGACCGGTGGATCCTGTCGCGCCTCTCGGCGGCCGCCGCCGCGGTCACGACGCGGCTCGAGCAGTTCCGCTTCGACGAGGCGTCGCAGACGATCTACTCCTTCGTGTGGCATGAGCTCTGCGACGGTTACATCGAGATGGTGAAGCCGCGTCTCTCGGGGACGTCGGCGGGCGAGGAGAGCCGCCGCGCGGCGCGCGAGACGCTCGCCCGGTGCCTCGCGGATTCGCTCGCGCTCCTCCATCCCTTCATGCCGTTCGTGACCGAGGAGATCTGGGAGAAGCTGACCGCGCGTCCGGGCACACTGATCGTGACGCCCTTCCCGCGCCCGCGGACCGAGTGGGCCGACGCGCGTGCCGAGAAATCCGTGGAGGCGCTGCGGGCCCTCGTCACGCGGGTGCGCAACTTCCGGAGCGAGCGCGGCGCCGGGCCCACGGAGCCGGCGGAGCTGGCGCTCGACCCGGCGGCCGCCGATCGGGAGACGCTCGCGGATCTCGAGAAGCTCGCGCCGCTGCTGAAGCACCTCGGCCGCCTCGAGTCTCTCCGCTTCGAGCCGCCCGCGGAAGCGACCGCGCGCGACGTCGTGTCCGGCATCCCGATCGGCCTCGCGCTCGCGCGCCCGGCCTCGGCGGCGGACCGCTCGCGGGTCGAGAAGACGCTGGCCGACCTCGACCGCGAGATCGAGTCGCTCGGCGCGAAGGTGCGCAATCCCTCGTTTCTCGACCGGGCGCCGGCCGACGTCGTCGAGAAGACGCGCCGCCGGCTCGTCGAGCTCGAGCAGCGGCGCGCCGCGCTGACCGGCGCATGATCCCGTTCGCCGATGGCGCCCTCGAGGCGCGGCACTGGCGGCGGTTCGAGAACCTGGCCTGTTTCGAGAAGGTCGACTCCTCCAACGACCTCGCGCGCGAGATCATCGAGGTCTACTTCAACGAGGACCAGAGCCTGCCGCCGTCGGTCCTCGCGGCGGAGAGTCAGCCGGGCGCGCGCGGACGGACCGGCCGCTGGCACGCGCCGCCGGGGCGCGGCCTCTACTTCACCTTCATCATGCCTGGGCAGGGCGTGCCTCTGTCCGTCGTTCCGATCGCGGTGGCGCACTGGATTCGAGAGGCGCTGTCGGAGGCGGCGGGGATCGTGCCCGTTCTCAAGTGGCCAAACGACCTCTACGTGGATCGGCGCAAGCTCGCGGGGATTCTTCCGGAGGCGCGGACGCAGGGCGACCGCACGCTCGTCGCCGTCGGCGTCGGATTGAACGTCGCGGGCAGCGCCGCGTCGCTGGGGCTGCCGAACGCGACGACGCTCGAAGAGGAGCTCGGGCACGCCGTCCCGCGGGCGCCGCTGCTGCAGGCCCTGCTCGACCGGATCGATCGCGAGCTCGTCTCGCCGGACTGGGCGCGCGAGATCGCCGCGTGGGAGCGCGGCTCCCTCCACCGGCCGGGCGACAAGATGACGGTGCGCCGCGAGGGGGAGGAGCTGACCGGCGAGTACATCGGTCTCGACCCCTCGGGTTTCCTGCGGCTGAAGACGGCCGCGGGGGAGGCCGTGCTCGCGGCCGGCGAGGTCGCCGAATGGTGAGCGGCGGCGCGAGCCTGCTCGCGGTCGATGTCGGCAACACGAACACGGTTCTCGGGCTCTACGATGGGGCGACGCTCGAGCGCTCGTGGCGCCTCACGACCCGCCGGGACGCGACGTCCGACGAGATCGCGCTTTCCGTTCGCGGGCTGCTCGCCGAGGCGGGGCGCGCGGCCGTGCGGCCCGAGGTCATCGTCGCGTCGGTCGTCCCGTCGTTGCGCTTTCCGCTGCGGCAGGCGTTTCGCCAGCTCTTCGGCGCCGAGCCCCTGTTCGTCGAGCCCGGCGTGAAGACCGGGATGCCGATCCTGTACGACGTGCCGCAGGAAGTCGGCGCCGACCGCATCGTCAACGCCGTGGCGGCGCACGCGCAGTTCGGCGGTCCGTGCATCGTCGTGGACTTCGGAACCGCGACGACGTTCGACGTCGTCACCGCCAAGGGCGAGTACCTGGGCGGCGTGATCGTGCCGGGGATCTCCATCTCGGCCGAGGCGCTCTTCGAGAAGGCGGCGCGCCTCTGGCGGGTCGAGATCCGCAAGCCGGAGCGAGTCATCGGCAAGAGCACGGCCGCCTCGATCCAGTCGGGCCTGTACTTCGGCTACCTGTCCCTCGTGGACGGCGTCATCGCGCGCATCGAGAAGGAGCTCGGCGCGCGCGCGCGGGTGATCGCGACCGGCGGCCTCGCGGAGCTCTTCGGCGGAGGATCGGAGCGGATCGAGCAGATCGATCCGCTGCTGACGCTGACCGGCCTGCGTCTCATCCATGAGCGAAACCGCGGAGGCTAGGGCCTACTACGCGGCGGGCGAGGCGGCATTCATCCGGCGTCGCGGGACGCCGTTTCTCCTGACGCCCCGGGACTTCGCGCTCCTCAAGCAATGGCGGGAGCTCGGCGTGCCGATCGAGGCCGTCGAGCGCGGGATCGACGACGCGTTTTCGCGCCGCGAGGAGCGGGGCGCGACCGGCCGCATCAACTCGCTGGCCTACTGCCGCGACGCGGTCCTCGCCGCCTGGGAGCGCCGGGCGGAGGTCTCCGTGGGACGCGGTTCCGGACGGGAAGAGAGCGTCGACACGGGCGCGGCCCTCGCGGCGCTGGGCGAACGGCTCGCCGTGCTGGAAGGGCGCCGGCCGGACCTGAGGGAGCCGATCGAAGGCGCCCGGCGCTCACTCGAGCGCCTCGCGAAGGGGCCGAAGGAAGCGGGGGAGATCGAGGAATCGCTCGCGCGCCTCGACCGCAAGCTCGCCTCCGCGCTCTTCGACGCGCTGCCGGCGGAAGAGCGGGCAGAGATCGACCGCAAGATCGACGGCCAGCTCGAAACGCTTCGCGGCCGCATGGACGAGGAGACCGCGCGGCGGACCGGGCGGGCGCTCGCGCGACGGCTGCTGCGCGAGCGCCTGGACCTGCCGCGCCTGACGCTTCTCTAGCCGGTCCCGGCCGGTTCGCGACAAACTGAGGGCATGAACCGGCGGGTCGAGATCTCGGGCCTCGCTCCGACGGGGGAGGGTATCGCGCGGTCGGCCGACGGCGTCGGGTTCGTCGCGGGCGCGCTGCCCGGCGAAGAGGTGGACGCCGAGGTCGTCGAGGCCCGCCGCCGCTTCTGGAAGGGCCGCGCGACGAGAGTGCTCCGGGCCTCGCCGGACCGCGCCGCGGGGGCTCATGCGCGCGGCTGCGCGGGGTGCGACTGGGCGCACCTCGAGCTGGAAAAGGCGCGCGAATGGAAACGGACGCTCTTCCTCGAGACGATGGAGCGGATCGGGCAGTTGCCGGCCGCGCCGTTCGGCGAGCTGCCGATCGCGCCCTCGCCGGCCGGCTACCGGCTGCGCGCGCGTTTCCACGCCGCCGGCCGCGGGTCCTCGGCGCGCGTCGGATTCTTCGCGCCGCGCACGCACCGGGTCGAGCCCGCCGGGAGCTGCGAGGCGCTCGGCGACGGGTTGCGGTCGCTTCTGCCGAAGATCGAGGCGGCCGTCGGAGGCAGCGGCGCCGCGGTTGCCGAGATCTCGACCGTCGAGACGCCGGACGCGCGATCGCGACTCGCTCGCGCCGTGCTCGCGGCGGGGGCGGACCGGCGGGAGGCGCACGCGCTCGCCTCCGGGCTCGCCCCGCTCTTCGACGGTGTCGTCGTGGAGGACGCCGCGGGAGGTGTCGCCGCGCGGGAAGGCGCTCCGAGGCTCGACATCCCGGTCGCGGGCCGCGTCCTCCCGGCGACGGCCGCCGTCTTCTTTCAGTCGAACCGGTTCCTCCTCGACCGCCTCGTCCGCGACGTCGCCGCGCGTGCCGCGCTGCCGGCCGGGCGCGCCCTCGATGCGTTCGGCGGCGTCGGGCTCTTCGCCGGTGCGCTCCTCGACTCGGGGCACGCCGTCACCACGGTCGAAGCCGATTCGACGGCGGTCGAGCTCGCCGTCGCCGCCCGAACGGGCTGGGCGGCGCGCGGACTGGTCGATCGAGCGTTGCGCCGTACTCGACTTCGTGGCGCGGGAGACCGAATCGTTCGACGTCGTTGTCGTGGATCCGCCGCGCGCGGGACTGGGGCTTCGGCTCGCCGAGGCGCTGCCCGGACGCGTCGGACGGCGGCTGCTCTACGTCTCTTGCGACCCGGCGACGCTCGCGCGGGATCTCGCCGCCCTCGTCGCCCGCGGTCTCGCGATCCGCGAGGCGCTCCTCTACGACCTCTTCGCGTTCACGCACCGCGTCGAGGCGCTCGTCCTGCTCGAGCGCGACTCGGGCCGATGATCGGTCCGGTCCTGCGGGAAGGCGAGGCGCCGGCGCTGCCGGCCGCGGTCGCGCTCGTCGTCGGGATCCTGCTCGGGAGCCGCTCCGTCACGGGGGCCGCCGGCGCCGCGGCGCTCGTCGGGCTTTCGGGCCTCTGGCTGGCGCGCGCGGGAGGCCGGCGGGCGCGCCGCACGGCCCTCGTCCTCTTCTGGCTCTCCGCGGGGTTTCTCTCGGGGCGCGCGCGCATCGCGATGCCGGCGGAGACGTCGTCGCGGACGTGGGCCGCCGCCGCGAGCCTGCCCGGAGACGCCAGCCGGATCGAGGGCACCCTCGCCGACTTCTGGTCGGGCGCGCCCCCGGAAGCCCGCGGCCGCCTCCAGGGGGCGACCCTGCGAGTGGGCGGAGCGGCGCGGCCGTTCCCCGCGGAGGTGGCCCTCTTCGTCGGCGGATCACCGGCAGGCTTTCCGCCGGCGGATCGCGGCGACCGCGTCGTGGTCACGGGGAAGCTGCGTCCGGAGGATCTCCCCGCCTCGACCCGCGACGTCGCGCTGCCGTGGACGCGCTATCGCCTCTCGATCAAGAGCGCGCGGCTCGTCGAGTCGCGGGGAATGACGGCGCTCTCGCCCCTCCAATGGCCGAACCGCTTCCTCTTCGCGCGGCTTCCCGCGGGCAACGCCGCCTTCGAGCGCGACGTCCGCGGGCCGCTCGCCGCGCTTCTTCTCGGACGCACTTCGGAGCTCGACCGCGGGATGGTCGCGAGCTACCGGCGCGGCGGGCTCTACCACCTGCTCGTCGTCTCGGGGCTTCACGTCGCCCTCGCGGCCGGCCTCGTGCTCTGGATGCTGCGCGCCGCGGGCGTCCGGGGCAAGGCGCGCGACGCGGCGCTTCTCGCGGCGGTCGCCGTCATCGTCCTCGTGGGCGGCGCGAATCCGCCGGCCGCGCGCGCGGGCCTCGTCTTCGCCGTCTTTCTCGCCGCGCGGCTGATCGAGCGGCCGATCCGAGGGGCGCAGGCGGCCGGGCTGTCGGCGATCTTTCTCTTCCTCGCGGCGCCGCGCGAGGTGTATTCCATCGGCTGCGTGCTGACGTTCTCCGCCGTGACCGGGATCGCGCTCTTCTCCGCGCCGATCCGCGCGAGGATGCCGGAGCGGCCGGAGTGGCTCTTCGCGGGCCTCGCGACGGCGCTGGCCGCCGAGGCCGCCACGGCGCCCGTCCTCCTCTGGAGGTTCAATCTCCTCGCGGCGGGCGCGTGGCTGACCGCGCCGCTCTCGATCCCGCTCTCGGGCGCGCTGATCGGCCTCGGGGCGCTGCTGCTGCTCTTCTATTCCCTGGGCCTCGCCGCCGGGCCGCTCGCCGCGCTCTTCGGCGCGGGCTGCCGGCTGCTCGAGTGGTCCGCCGAGCGCGCGGCGGGGATCGCGCTGCTGCGCCCGACGCCGCCGCTGCCCGCGATGCTCGCGGTCGGCGTCCTGCTCCTCCTGGCGGGAATTGGAGCCCGCCGACTGCGCGCGCCGGCGGCGGCCGTCGCCGCCACGCTCTTTCTCTTCTTTGCGCTGCGCCCGGCGCCGCCGGGCCCCCGAGAGGGCTTCTCCGTCGAAGCGCTCGACGTCGGGCAGGGCGACGCGCTCCTCCTCCGATGGAAGAGGCACGCGCTGCTCGTGGACGGCGGCGGGCCGTTCGATCTGGACGCGCGCGACTTCGGGCGAACGCGGCTCGTGCCGAAGCTTCTCGACCGCGGCGTGACGGCGCTCGACGCCGTCCTCCTGACGCATCCGCACCCGGATCACGCGCTCGGACTCTTCGCCGTGCTCGACGAGCTGCCGGTCGGGCGGTTGCTGCGCGGCGCGGGCGACGACGAAGCCGGCCTCTACGCCGACCTCTCACGCCGGGCGCGGGCACGCGGCGTTCCGGTCACGGTGCTCGAGTCGGGAACGCTCCCGCTGCCCGAGGCGCAGCTGCGCGTGCTCGTGTCCGGCGGTCCCCCGCGGAAGCGCGACGCCGTCAACAACCAGTCGGTGGTCGCGATCTTCGAGCGCGACGGGCGGCGCGCCCTGCTGACCGGCGACGCGGGCGCGGCGGCGGAGGAAGATCTGCTCCGCGCCGGCGCGGTCGAGCCGGTCGACCTCCTGAAGGTCGGACACCACGGCAGCCGCGGCTCGACGACGCCGGCGTTCCTCGACGCGGCCTGTCCGCGCGTCGCCGTCCTGTCGTGCGGGCGCGAGAATCGATTCGGCCATCCCGCGCCGGAGACGCTGGCCGCCCTCGGGCGCCGCCGGATTCCGGTCTATCGGACGGATCTCTCCTCCGACATCCGGATCGAGCTCGCCCCGTCGTGGACGCGCGTCGCCTGGCGGGGGACCCGATGACCGCGCGGGAGAAGCCGGCGCTCCTCGTGGTGCTCGGTCCGACGGGAGCGGGGAAGAGCGACGTTGCGCACGGCGTCGCGCGGGCGCGCGACGGCGAGATCCTCTCGGCCGACGCCTTCGCCGTCTATCGCGGCTTCGACATCGGGACGGCGAAGCCGTCGCCGGCGCGCCGCCGGGAAGTTCCGTATCACCTGATCGACGTCGCCGATCCGTCGGAGACGTTCTCCGCCGGCCGCTGGGCGCGCGCGGCCCGCGCGATCGTCGAGGAGATCGTGAGCCGCGGCCGCCTGCCCATCGTCTGCGGCGGGAGCGGCTTCTACATCCGGGCGCTGCTCGAGGGCCTCCCTCCCGGCGACGCCGTCGATCCGGAGCGGCGCCGGGCGCTCGCGCGCTGGGGCGATCGGGATCCCGGGAGCGCGGCGCGCATGCTCGCGCTGAACGACCCCGAGGCCTCCTCGCGAATCGCGCCCGGCAACCGGCGGTACGTCCTGCGCGCGCTCGAAATTCTCCTCGAGACGGGACGGCCGGCTTCGTCTCGGCTTCCGACCGGCGACACCTGGACCGATCGATTCCGTGTCGTGAAAGTCGGCGTTCGGCCGGCGCCCGCGGATCTCTATGCTAGGATCGCCCGGCGAGTCCGCGAGATGCTCGAAGCGGGGTGGGAAGAGGAGGTTCGAGGGCTTCTCGCGCGAGGCGTCTCGCGGGAGGCGAACGCGTTCGAGGCGATCGGCTACCGGGAGCTCGCCGACGCCGCGATCTCGGGCCGCGCCGCTCCCCTGGAAATCGAAAGGACGATCGTGACTGCCACCCGACAACTGGCCAAGCGCCAGGCGACCTGGTTCCGACGGGAACCGGGAGTCGTCTGGGTCGAGCCCGCCGCGGCGCTCGCGCGCGCGCTCGAGCTTCTGGGCTGACGGAGACGGAGAGAAGCGGATGAACAAGGCCCCGATCAACGTTCAGGACTCCTTCTTCTACAACCTCCGGAAGGACAACGTGGTCATCACGGTGCGGCTGACCTCGGGTGAAGAGCGCATGGGGCGGCTGCGCCGCTTCGACAAGTTCGCTCTGGTCCTGGAAGTCGAGGGACGCGAGGAGATGATCTACAAGCACGCGATCGCCTCGATCCGTCCCGAGAACCTGCCCTCGGGATCGTGACGGGAGCCGGGCGGCGCGATTGAGCCGCCTCCGGCGGCCGGCGATGTCGCTCGGGGAGACCTGGCGCCGCTTCGGAACGGCGGCGATTCTCGTGCTCGCCGTCTCCTGCGCGACACCGCCGAAGGCGCCGCCGCCGCGCGATCGCTTTCCGCTCGATCCGCGCGAGGGCGCGTCGGGCGCATTCCCGCCGGACGCGCAGGGCGGCTGGATGTCGCTTCTCGCCGGCGACGCCTCGGGCGCGCGCGCCGAGTTCGAGGTCGCGCGGCGCCAGGAGCCGGGTAGTCTGCCGGTCCGGATCGGCGAGATCGAGGCGCTCGTGGCCGCCGGGGCGCTCCCGGAGGCTCGCGCGGCCTGCGCCGAAGCGATGCCGGGCTCCGGACCGGCCGGCGCCACGCTGCCGCTTCTCGTCGCATGCGGCGAGGCGGAGGCGCGGTCCGGTCAACCGATCGCCGGCTACGACCTCTACCGTCAGGCCGCCTCCCGCGCTTCCGAGCGGGCGGGCATCACGGCGCGGGCCGCGGAGCTGCGCGTGCAGGCGCGCGACCGAGCCAGCAAGGAGGCGCAGGAGGCTTCCGCGCGCAAGGACTGGGCCGCGGCGCGTCTCGCGGCGGGGCGCGCGATCGAGATCGACCCGGATTCGGCGGCGGCGCGCGAGGCGGCGGGCGACGTGGAGCGCGAGGCGGGCGAGGGCTCCGCGGCTCTGGAGAGGTACGGCGAGGCTCTGCAGCGCAATCCGTCGAGCCGCGAGCTCCAGGGGAAGATCGCGCGGCTCGCCGCGGATCGCGGCGACTGGGCCTCCGCCGTTCCGGCTCTCGAGCGCCTCGCCGCCGAGGACCCGAGCTTCGAGGCGGAGGCGGAAGAGGCCCGCCTCTCGTTTCGCCTCTCCAACTGGCCCGAGCCCGAGCGCGCGGCGGCGCGGTCGAGCCGCCTGACGCGCGGGGATGCGGCCCGCCTCGTCTGGTGGATGGTGCCGGAAGTCCGCCAGGTCCGTGTCTCAACGGGGATCATCGCGAGCGACATCGTGGACCGCAGCGACCGCGAGCAGATCGCGCGCGCCGTCGGCCTCGGTCTCCTTGACGTGGATCGCGAGACGCATCGTGCGCGGCCCGACGCGTTGCTGACTTTCGGCGCTTATGCGCGCCTCGATCTGCGGCTGTACGCGCTGCTGGCGCCGGCCGGGTCGGCGCGGTGTCTCTCCGACCGCCCGGTCGAGACGCTGGATCCGGGCGAGGCGATTCGAGTCGCTCGGGAGTGCGGGATCCTCGACGAGAAAGACGGCCCGCCCGTCACCGGACCGGGGTTCACGAAGACCGTCGACCGCATCCGCGCCCTCGCCCATTCGGGAGAGAATCCGGAGAGCACGGGCAAGCAATGAAGGGGCCCTGGACGCTTCCGAACTTCATCACGCTGCTCCGCCTGGCGGCGCTGCCGTTCTTTCTCGTGGCCATCTCGAACGGGCGCTTCGACATCGCGCTCGGGATCTTCGTCGCCGCCGGACTCTCGGACGGCGTGGACGGATTCCTCGCGCGCCGCTTCGACATGCGGTCCGCGATCGGCGCCTTCCTCGATCCGATCGCCGACAAGCTGATGCTCATGAGCTCGTATCTCTTCCTCGCGATCCCTTCCTATCCGGCCACCGTCAAGGTCCCGGTCTGGCTCGCCGTGCTCGTGATCTCGCGCGACTTCCTCCTGCTCCTCGTGGCGCTCGTGATGATCCTCGCGACGGGTCGCAAGCGTTTTCCGCCGAGCTGGGTCGGCAAGGTGACTACGGTCGTCCAGATCATCACCGTGCTCTTCGTCCTGTGCGCGAACATCTGGCCGTGGCCGCGCGCGCTCGTCCTCGTGGCGTTCGGTGCAGCCGCGACGACGACGATCTTCTCGGGCTTCGACTACGTCTATCAGGCGGCGTCGAGCTCGGCCGCCGAACCGAAGCCCGCGGCGTGATCCGGCTGCGACTGCTTTCGCGACCCGGCTGCCATCTCTGCGACCGGATGCGAGCCGAGGTCGACCAGATCCTGGAAGGGGAGAGCCTCGATTGGGAGATCGTGAACGTTGATGAAGACGCCGCGCTCGCGAGCCGGTACGGCGAGGAGATCCCGGTCCTCTTCGTCAACGATCGGCTGTACGCGAAGGTGCGGCTGCCGCGGCTGGCTTCGCGGCTTCGCCTTCGGCGCGCGGCGGGGCTGTCGGCCTGAAGGAGTGATTCTTGGAGCGGGCAACCGGGATCGAACCGGCGACATCCAGCTTGGGAAGCTGGCGTTCTACCGCTGAACTATGCCCGCCCGGGCCGCTCGAATATAGCGAAACGCCGGGAACGCGGCAACGCGTGAAAATGCAGAGGATGAGCTTCCGCCTTCTCGCCGCGGACGGGACCTTCTTCGAGAGCGGCGTGCCGGGGACCCTCGGCGGCAACCGACGTCTCCGGATCTACGGGCGCCTCGACTGCCCGTCGGCCGCTCGGGCGCTCTCGCGCGGATACGCGCAGCGCCGCGTCTTCTTTCGCGACGAGGCCGCGGCGATCGCCGCCGGCTACCGGCCGTGCGCGAGATGCCTTCCCGGGCGGCATCGCGACTGGAAAAGCGCGCGCTCCGGCCGCTGACGCCGGCGCGATAAGCTGCGCGCGCGTGCGCAAGGGTCTCGAAGCCGCCGCTCGAATTCTGCCCGGGCTCTTGGTCGCGGTCGCCGTGATGCTCCTGGCCGGCGAAGTGGCGAAGTGGCTCGGCGCCGGAATCCTCCGCCTCCAGGGCCTCGATTCGGCCGGGGGCGCGAGCCCGATCTCCGGCATCTCGATGGCGATCCTCCTGGGACTTCTCGCGGCGAACACCGTGGGCGCCGCGCCGGTCCTGAAGCCGGGGCTCCAGTTCGCCGTCAAGCGGATGCTGCGGCTCGGCATCATCTTCGTCGGGATCCGGCTGTCCTTCTACGACGTCCTCAAGCTCGGCGCCTGGGGAGTGCCGGTCGTGGCCGTGATCATCGTCGCGGCGCTCGTCGTGACGCACGTCTTCTCGCGCGCGATCGGCGTCTCCGACAACCTCGGCACGCTGGCAGCCGCCTCGACCGCGATCTGTGGCGTGACTGCGGCGCTCTCCGTTGGTCCGGTCATCGAGGCCGAGGAGAGCGAGGTCGCGTACACGGTCGCCAACGTGACCCTCTTCGGTCTCGTGGCGATGCTGACGTACCCGTATCTCGCCCACGCGCTCTTCGGCGCGCACCCCGCGGCCGCCGGCCTCTTCCTCGGGACGGGCATTCACGACACATCGCAGGTCGTCGGCGCGGCGCTCTCGTACAAGGAGATCTTCCGGGACGAGCGCGTCCTCGACGTCGCCACGGTCACGAAACTGACGCGCAACGTCTTTCTCGTGGCGATCGTGCCGGGCCTCGCGTTCCTCCACGCGCGCCGCACGGGACGCGCCGCGGGGCGCGTGGACTTCCGCAAGCTCTTCCCGCTCTTCGTCCTCGGGTTTCTCGCGATGGCGATCGTGCGCTCGATCGGCGACGCGTCCCTCCTCTCCGGCGGCCGCGCCTGGGGGATCTGGGACGCCGCGGGATGGAAGGGGGTCGCGAAGACCGTCGGCGAGACCTGGGGCTCGGCGGCGCTCGGCACGGCGATGGCTGGCGTCGGACTTTCGACGAATCTGCGGGCGCTGCGGCAGCTCGGCGGCAAGCCGTTCGCCGTCGGCGCGCTGTCGGCGGCGCTCGTCGCGGGTCTCGCGCTCGTGCTCGCCGCGCTCGTCGGACCTCGCCTTTGAAGTCCCTTCCCGCATGAGCGAGAAGGATTCGAAACCGATCTGGAAGCGCACCATCGCGCCGCGCGCCTCGGGGATCTTCCGGCTCCGAACGGCGTTCTGGCGGAGGTCTCAGGTCATCAAGCGGCCGGCGAGGCTCTGGCGTCCGCCGCTCGAGGCGAGCCTCGGCCTTCTGCTCTTCGCGGTGGTCCTCGCCGCCGCCGCGATCGTCCATCGTAAGCGCCTCGACGCCCGATTCGGCGCGCTCGTGCTGCGCGGGCAGTCGGCGCCGTTCGAGATCCAGCGCATCCGGCGCGACCTCGCGTCGCTCGATCTCGACGAGAAGGCGCTCTCCCGCGAGCTCGACACGCGCCTCGCCGCGGCGGAGGAGGAAGAGAGCTCGGACTTCTATCTCGTGCTCGACACGAAGACGAAACAGATGAGTCTGCGCGTCGGCGACCGGATCGTGCGCGAGGCGCCGCTCGCGGTCGGACCGCCGCGGACGATCCGCACGGCGTCGGGCGAAAACGTGAGCGAGCCGCCGCTTTCGGGCGCCTTCACCGTGCGGCAGAAGCTCGAGCGTCCGTCGTGGAAGCCGCCGGCCTCCGTCTGGACGGCCGCGCGGCGACCGGTGCCGTCGCCGCTGCTCGAGATCCCGGGCGGGCTCGGCCGCTATGTGATCGTGCTCGCCGAGGACGTCGTCCTGCACTCGCCGCCGCCTCCGGAAAGCCCGCTGCAGGGTCCGCGGCCCGGTTCCTTCGAGGCGCCGGAGGCGGATCTGGCGGCGATCTGGAAGCGCGTCGGCAAAGACACGCGCGTGTACGTCTTCTGATGCGCGAGCTCTGGCGATATCGGCTGGGGTTTCTCGGGAGCTGGGCGCTCGCGGTCGTGGCGGCGGGCCTCGCGGCGTTCGCCGCCGCGGGAGAGCTCGCAAACCTGCGCGACGCGACGCGCATCGTGCGCCTCGAGAAGATCGACGGGCTTCTCGGTTCGCGCCTCACGGGAGCGGTGCGGAGTCTTCGCAGCGAAGCCTCGGAGCGCGCGGGTCGCGTCGGCGGCCTGAGGGCGCAGGTCGCCGAGGTCGCCGTGGATCTCGACGCGCCATCGGAGAGCGCGCAGACGATCCTCGTCTCGACGGCCGAAAACCGGCTCTGGCTCCGGCGCGGGCGGCAGAGCGTCTTCTCCGCCGTCGTCTCGACGGGGAAGGGGACGACGCTCGAGATCGAGGGCCGCAAGATGGTCTTCGACACGCCGACCGGGCGCTTCAAGATCCTCTCGAAGGAAGAGAACCCGGTCTGGGTGCCGCCCGACTGGCACTACGTCGAGGAGGCGCGCAAGAAGAAGCTCGACCTCGTGCGCGCGAAACCGGGCGACGTCATCGACGCCGACACCGGCGCCGCGGTGACGCGAAGCGCCGGCGGCGTCTGGTCCCTCCTCGGAGGCGGCCGCGCGCCGCGGCGCGTGCTCGAGGTGCGCAAGGACGCGATCGTGGAGGTGCGGCCGGACGGCTCCGAGCAGGAGGTCGCGCCGAAAGAATTCCTGCGAGCCGGCAAGGCCATCGTCGTGCCGCCGCTCGGCACGCGGCAGCGGCGTCTCGAGAAGACCCTCGGCAGGTATCGCCTGAACCTGGGCGACGGCTACGCCATCCACGGGACGCAGGCCACGGGCCAGCTCGGCCGCAGCGTCTCGCACGGCTGCGTGCGCGTCGGGGACCGGGACCTCGAGAAGCTGTACGGGCTGGTACAGGTGGGCGACGAAGTCATCATCTACTAACACTTAGCGACATTCCGGGCTCGCCCGCGTTGACCCGAACCCTCGGATCGTCTAAGGTTTCAGCCGTCTCATGAGGCCCCGCCGCGCCGCCGCGTTCTTCGCGATCCTGCTCCTGTCCGGCCTGGGCAGCGCCTTCGGCCGCTCGACGGGCATGCCGGCGCTCCTCTCGGGCTTCTCGGGGAAGCTGCGGGCGGTCTTCGCGCTGCCCGGACAGCAGGCGGGCATCCCGGGACGGCCCGGCGTCTACAAGATCCTGAGCGACGCCCGGCAGGCGCTCTCCCTCATCGTGCTCACGCCCTTCTCGGCGAAGATCAACGGGCGTATCGGGCCCTATCGGATGGGGGAGTGGCCGTACGAGCGGCGCGCGCCGCGTGATCCGGCCTACGAGAGCCCGTCCGGCTTCATCGAGGTCACGCCCGAGAACTTCGGGACGCATGTCTCCGAGCACTTCACGCTGGGCCAGTTCATCACCAAGGGACAGGACGAGGTGTGGCCCAAGTACGTGGCGCTCGACCGGCGCCTCGTGGACAAGCTCGAGCTGACGATCGACGAGCTCGCGCGACGGGGTCACCCGGTGAACGGCCTCGTCGTGATGAGCGGATTCCGGACGCCGGAGTACAACGAGTCGGGCGGCAGCCCCGGGGGCCGGTCGGCCGTCTCGCGCCACATGTACGGCGACGCGGCGGACGTCTTCCCCGACATGGCCGGCCTCGGACGGATGGAAGACCTCAACGGCGATGGTCGGATCGACCTTCGCGACGCGGCGTTCCTCGGCGCCGCCGCCGACGCCGTTGAGTCGCGGCATCCCGAGCTCGCCGGCGGCATCGGCGTCTATCCCGGCAACGGCGCGCACGGCCCCTTCGTCCACATCGACGCCCGCGGCAAGCGGGCGCGCTGGTCGGGCTAAGCCCCTCTCGCGCCCGCCTCTCTCGCGTTTCTTCGTTTCTTCGCGATGGATCGCGCCTCCGAAAAACTCGTCTTCGCGTTCAGCGTCCGTTTACTTTCGCGCGCGAATTCGTCGACAGATTGAAAGATTTTCCGGCGAGCTGTTCAATGATTGATCGCATTCGTCGCATGGCACCTTCGGGCCATTCTTCTTTTGCACCTTCGCGGCAGTAGGCTTCGCGGCATCCGACGGGCTTCGGGCGAACCCGACGATGGAGGTTGCGATGTTCCGGACGAATGGCGTCTGTTCTCCGTGGTCGTTCTCTGTCCGCGCGATCGTTGTCGTTTTCGCTCGCGCTCTCACTCTTCGCCGCGAGGGCTCGCGCGGTGACCGTCACCGGACACGTTCGCGGGCCCGACAGCAGTCCGCTCGTTGCGACGATCTCGTTCCAGCAGCTCTATCAGCTTCCCGTCACCACGGCCTCGATTGCGGACGGCTCCTACACGATTGATCTCACTCCCGGCTGCTGGAACATGAGCGCGACCGACAGCACCCACGGAACGATCCTGTATCCCGGTACGATCCGCCCCGACCTGCAGGTCGGCATCGAGATCGGGCCGACGGGAATGACGGGTCTCGATCTCCAGTATCCGACGGGGCACTCGGTGGGCGGGACGTTCTCGGCGACCGCAGCGCTTCCTTCGGTCCTCTCGGTCTCGGTCTTCGGCGAGCACGGAGAGCCGACGGTCGTCCAGCAGACGTTCACGAGCGCGACCTGGAGCATTCCGTACCTGCCGGCGGGGAAGTGGATCTTTCTCGCCGACGATCGGGGCTTCCCGACGAAGTACGCAGAGCAGTACTACTCCGGTGCGAATGCGCTCGGCGCCGCGTCGGTCGTCAACTTCACGGCAAACCTCACGAACATCAACTTCTCGCTGAAGCCGGTCCCGACGATCGCCGGCAAGGTCAGCATTCCCGGCGGAGGATTCGAGTCCGGGGTTTCGGTCTATTTGTACACGCGAGGCGGCGGCTCTCAGTACACGACGACCGACTCCGGGGGGAACTTTACGTTTTCGGGAGGGGATCTCGATCCCGGATATCAGGGCCAGATCGTGAGCTGGGGCAGTCCCTCGCATCCCTTCGTGACCGCCCTCGGCAACACGACCGGCACGTTTCCGGTGTCGGCGGGCGACTGGCAAACCGCTTTGTCTGGCCCGAATACCGTTGGGACGATCGCGGGCCAGACCCCGGGCACCGTAAAAGGTCACGTCGTCGTGGCGGGTACGACGACTCCGATTCCGGGCATCAGCGTCACGACGAACGACCCTGTTCGGCTTTTCCGGCTCGGTCTGAACAACTGGACCTCCCAACCGAGCGCGGCCGACGGCAGCTACGAGATCGACGGGATCCAGCCGGGCCATCGATACACGGTGAGCCCGTTCATTCCGAACACGACCACGAACTACTACTACGACGCGTCGCCCACGAAGGCTTTCTTCGATCTGAAAGCGGAGATCAAGCTCGGAGTGGACATTCCGCTCACGCTCGGCGGCAAGATCGGCGGGACGATCAAGAAGGCCTCCGATTCGAGTCCCGTCGCTTTCGCGACGGTCCAGATCCGAAGCGACTGCTCCAGCGGCTCGATCAGCTATGGCTTCACGGGCTCGGACGGAAAGTTCCTGTCGCCGGCCATGGCGGCCGGCACCTACAGGTACATGGTCACGCCGCCGGCCAACTCCGGGCTCGGCAGCATATGGAACGGGAGCGCCGCGACGTGCGGGGCGGCGCCCGGGATCTCCGTAGCCGCCGGGGCGACGACGACCTCGAACCAGGCGCTGCCCGCCGCTTCGGTCGGTCCGACGGGACACAAGGTCACCGGCCGGGTCACAGACGCCGCGAGCATGAACGGCCTGACCTCGGGCTTCGTGGAGTTCTACGGCACGAATTTCTACTTCGCCAGCCTCGATCCCTGCGGCGGGTACGATATCGACGGCGTGCTCGACGGAACATACAGCGTCATCGTCACCTCGAACGGCTATCGCACGCTCAGCCAGAGCGACGCCCTCGTGATGGCCGGCGCCGACCAGGTCAAGAACTTCAGCCTCACGAAGCTCGCGGGAGGAGTCACCGGCAACGTTACCTTCGACGGCAAGCCGGTCCAGGGCATCAAGGTCTGCACGACTGTGGGGAACAACTGCGCGATGACGGACAGCTCGGGCACGTACACGATCCTCGGGCTCGATACCGGCACGGTGAACCTGATCGCGCTGGCGAAGGACAACTTCGCCTACCAGTTCTTCGACGGCAAGGCAACGCTGGCGACCGCCGACGCCGTCGCCGTGACGAATGGCGCGATCACGACCGGCAAGGACTTCGCGATGGCGGAGCTTCCCGCCGATCCCGGCGAGCCGGACGACGTCGGAACGCCTGGCGTGCTGTCGCGTCCCGAGAGCGACGCGGGTCCGATCCGCCTTCTTCCGGACGCGCCCCAGCATCGCGCGATCAAAGACGGAGAGGACTCCGACTGGTTTCAGTTCAGCGCGACGTCCGGAATGATCTACAAGGTGACGATCACGGCCGGCGGCGTCACCCTGTACGGTCCCACGATCTCCGTCTTCAACGGGACGACAAAGCTCCCCGACGTCGCCGCTTCGGGCGCGATCCTCACGGCCGCTGGCTGGACGGCACCGACGACGGGCGTCCGCTGGATCGGGCTTTCGTCGGGATCCTCAGGCAGCTACACGATCACGCTGACAGTAGGCGCGCCCGGTCCGCCGACGCCGACGGTGACATCGATCAACCCGACGTCGGGCCCGGCGACGGGTGGGACGGCGGTCACGATCACGGGGACCAACTTCGCAGCGGGAGCGACCGTGAAGTTCGGCACTGTCGCGGCGACCAACGTCGTGTTCGTCGGAGCGACGACGATCACGTGCAAGGCTCCGGCGCTCCCGGCGGGAGCGCTCTACGACGTCATCGTGACCAACACGAGCACGAAGTCCGGCACGCTGACGAAGGGATGGCTGGCGGACTTCCTGGACGTGCCGCAGGCGTACATCTACCACGGGGCGATCGAGAAGGTGCTGCGGGCGGGGATCACGTCGGGATGCGGGGGAGGCAACTACTGCGCGCAGCAGCTCGTGACGCGGGACCAGATGTCGGTGTTCATCCTGCGCGGAGAGCATGGCGGGACCTACAACCCGCCAGCCGCGACGGGGACCGTGTTCTCCGACGTGACGACGAGCACGCCGTTCGCGAAGTGGATGGAGCGGTTCGCGGCCGAGGGGATCTCGACGGGGTGTGGGGGAGGCAGCCCGCCGCCGTACTGCCCGACTCAGAACGTGACGCGCAACGCGATGGCGAAGTTCCTGCTGCTCGGCAAGCACGGGTCGAGCTTCAATCCGCCGGCGGCGACGGGGACGGTGTTTGCGGACGTCCAGACGACGACGACGCTCGCGAAGTGGATGGAGGAGCTGAAGACGGAAGGCATCACGCAGGGATGCGCGGCCGGCGTTCCGCTGCCGTCGTTCTGTCCGAACGGCACCGTGACGCGAGGCGAGATGGCCAAGTTCGTCCGCGCGGCGTTCGGGCTGTAGCGCAGTCCGCGAAGGGGTTGGCCGCGGGTCCGACGCCCGCGGCCGACCCGGCGGCTTCGCCGCGCGGCGGACGGCTGCTATCATTGTCTGCGCCGACGTTTTCCTTCCGCCGCCTGTTCAGGTTTCGGTCAGGGGTGCCTCCTCCCCGGGCCTCGCCTTGGAGAGGGGGCGGAAGCGAGGCGCCGGGCGTGAGGTCGACATGCGCCGCACCGCTCGTCTCGCCTGCGCTTGGGCGCTCTGCGCCGCCGCCAGCGGCATCCGCCCAGACTCCCGTCACGGTCTCGGTCGACGCCGCCGCGGACCGCCATCCGATCAGTCCGCTCGTCTACGGCGTCGCATACGGCGATACGGCGTCCCTCTCCGATCTGAACTGTCCGCTCAACCGGCTCGGCGGCAACAACACGAGCCGTTACAACTGGCAGGCGAACGCAGACAACCGCGGCGCCGACTGGTATTTCGAGAGCATCGCGTACGGATCGAGCACGGCGGGGGAGGTCGGCGACACCTTCGTCTCGCAGAGCACGGCCGCCGGCGCGCGCCCGATGCTGACGATCCCGACGATCGGCTGGGTCGCGCGCGTGGGCGGGAGCCGCTCGAAGCTCGCGAGCTTCTCGATCGCGAAGTACGGCGCGCAGACCGGGAACGACTGGCAGTGGTATCCGGACGCCGGCAACGGCGTGAAGTCGGGCGGCGGAAACGTCGTCGGCAACGATCCGACCGACGCGAGCGTGCTCGTCGACTCGGCGTTCCAGAAGGCCTGGGTCGCGCACCTTGCCGCGACGTGGGGGCCGGCCTCCGCCGCGAACGTGCGCTACTACCTGCTCGACAACGAGCCCTCGATCTGGTTCTCGACGCATCGCGACGTCCATCCCGCCGGGCCGCCGATGGAGGAGATCCGGGACAAGGCGCTCGACTACGCCGCCCGGATCAAGGAGGCGGACGCGGGCGGCCTGGTCGTCGGCCCGGAGGAGTGGGGCTGGAGCGGCTACTTCTACAGCGGCGCCGACCAGCAGTACGGCAGCCTGCACGGCTGGAGCTCGCTGCCCGATCGCGCCGCGCACGGCGGCAAGGACTATCTGCCCTGGCTCCTCGACGCGCTGCGGCGCGACGGCATCCGGAACGGGCGCCGCCTCCTCGACGTCTTCAGCGTCCACTACTACCCGCAGGGCGGCGAGTTCTCGGACGACGTCTCGACCGCGATGCAGCAGCGGCGCAACCGCTCGACGCGATCTCTGTGGGACCCGGCCTACGTCGACGAGACCTGGATCAACGACACGGTGCGGCTCGTGCCGCGGCTCAAGGAGTGGGTCGGCGCCTGGTACCCGTTCACGAAGACGGCCGTCACCGAGTACAACTGGGGCGCCGAGTCGCACATCAACGGGGCGACGGCGCAGGCGGACGTCCTCGGCATCTTCGGCCGCGAGGGCCTCGATCTCGCGACGCGGTGGACGATGCCGGATGCCTCGACGCCGACGTACAAGGCGATCAAGATCTACCGCAACTACGACGGCGCGAAGTCCTCTTTCGGCGACGTGAACGTGCGCGCGACGGCGCCCGATCCCGACACGCTGTCGGCCTTCGCGGCATTCCGCTCGGACGACGCGGCGCTGACGGTCATGGTCGTGCACAAGCGTCTGACGGGCAGCGCGGCCCTCACCCTGAGCCTCTCGAACTTCGCCGCCGGATCGGCCGCCCAGGCCTGGCAGCTCGACGCGTCGAACGCGATCACACACCTGGCCGACGTCGCCGTCTCGGGCGGCAGCCTCGTGGCGACGCTCCCCGCGCAGACCGTGACGCTCTTCTTGATTCCCGCGGCGGGCCTCGCCGTCTCCACGGTGTCGCCGGCCTCCGGGCCGGCGTCCGGGGGCACGGCGCTCACGGTCGGGGGCGCGGGGTTCGCCTCCGGCGCCGGCGTTACGCTGTCGGGCTCCGCGGCCACCGGAATCGCGGTCGCGACGCCGCATCGCATCGACGCCTCCTCCGGCGCGCACGCGCCGGGCCCGGCCGACGTCGTCGTATCGGTCTCCGGGAGCGGCAGCGCGACGCTCGCGCGCGGCTTCTTCTTCGACTTCTACGACGTGCCGGGAGGCAGCCTCTTTCACGACCCCGTCGTCGGGATCGCGCGCGCCGGCGTCACCTCCGGATGCGGCGGCGGAAACTTCTGCCCGAACCTCCCCGTCACGCGCGGCGAGATGGCGGTTTTCGTCCTGCGCGGCGAGCACGGCGGCAGCTACAACCCGCCTTCGGCCACCGGGACGATGTACACCGACGTTCCGGCCGGCGCGCCGTTCGCGGACTGGATCGAGCGCTTCGCGGCCGAGGGCATCACCTCCGGCTGCGGTGGCGGGAAGTTCTGCCCCGACGATTCGGTCACGCGCGACCAGATGGCGGTGTTCCTCCTGCGCGGCCGGAAGGGTGGGGCGTTCGCTCCGCCGGCGACCGAGGGGCTCTTCTCGGACGTCGGGACGGGCGCGCCCTTCGCGAAATGGATCGAAGAGCTCGCCCGCGAGGGCGTGACCCTCGGCTGCGGCGGCGGGAGCTTCTGTCCCTCGCTCACGGTCACGCGCGGGCAGATGGCCGCGTTTCTGAATCGCGCTTTCGGCATCTCCTGACGGCCGGCCTCGGGCTATACTGAGGGCTCCAACCCCGACTGGAGGACTTCTGGGCATTTTCGTCAAGACCGATTCGCCGCCTTCGAGCAACGTGCGCGACCTGCGCGACAACCTGGTCAACGACGGGACGCGCGGACCGACGGTGATCGGTCCGCAGGCGATCGTCGTGGGCGAAATCTCGGGGGACGAGGACGTCCTCATCGAGGGCCGGCTCGAGGGCAAGATCCGAACGGACAAGAAAGTCACGATCGGCGGGACCGGCGACATCCAGGGGGACGTCGTGGCGCGGTCCGTGGTGGTGGCCGGAAAAGTCGAGGGACAGATCATGGCTCAGGAACGCGCCGAGCTCCTCGCCTCGGCCGAGGTCAAGGGCGGCGTCCAGGCCCCCAAGGTCGTGATTGCCGAGGGTGCGAAGCTGCAGGGCAGCGTGGCCATGTCCGCCCCGAGCGTCGCCGCCCCCGTCGCGTCGAAACAGTCCTCCTGAGGCCGGCCGGGCAGTCCACCTCCCGCCGAAGGTAGAATCCGGGCTCCGTGAGCCCCGTTCCGACGTCGGTCCCGAAGGTCTCGAGCCGCGGGCTGGCCATGCCGGCCTCGCCGATCCGCAAGCTGATGCCGCTCGCCGACGAGGCGCGCCGGCGCGGCGTCCACGTCTACCACCTGAACATCGGGCAGCCCGATCTCGAGACGCCGCCCGAGATCCGCGAGCGTCTCGGGAAGCTCAAGGACAAGGTCTTCGCCTATTCGCCGTCGGGCGGCACGCCGGAGTACCTCGGTGCCCTGCGCGACTACTACGGCAAGCTCGGCGTCTCCCTCTCGGCGGACGAGCTCGTCGCGACCGCCGGCGGGAGCGAGGCGCTGCTCTTCGCCTTCTTCTCGATCACGGACGCGGGAGACGAGGCCCTCGTCGTCGAGCCCTACTACACGAACTACCGCTCGTTCGCCACGATGGCGGGGGTGACGCTGAAGCCGCTGCCGTCGCGCTCCGAGAACGGGTTCCACCTGCCGCCCCGCGAGGCGTGGGAGCGCGCGGTCGGGCCGCGCACGCGGCTCGTGCTGCTCTGCAATCCGAACAATCCGACGGGCACCGTCTACACCGACGACGAGCTCCAGATGGTGGCGGAGTTCTGCCGCGACCGCGGGCTATTTCTGGTCGTGGACGAGGTCTACCGCGAGTTCGTTTACGACGGCCGCCGCGCGGAGAGCGGGCTGCAGCTGCCGGGCTTCGAGAAGCACGTCATCGTCGTGGACAGCCTTTCGAAGCGCTACAGCGCCTGCGGGATCCGGCTCGGATGCCTCGCCACCCGCAACCGCGACGTCTATCAGGCGGCGCTCAAGATGGCGCAGGGACGCCTCTCGCCGCCCGGGCTCGCGCAGTTCGTCGCCGTCGGGATGAAGGACCTGCCGCCGACCTACTACGCTTCCATCGTCGCGGAATATCAGAAGCGCCGCGATCTGCTCTTCGAGGGCTTGCGCGGACTTCCGGGCGTGTTCCTGACGAAGCCGGAGGGAGCCTTCTATTTCGTCGCGCGACTGCCCGTCGAGGACAGCGAGGACTTCGCGCGCTTCCTGCTCTCGGACTTCGAGCTCGACCGGTCGACCGTGATGGTCGCGCCGGCGAGCGGTTTCTACGCGACGCCGGGTCTCGGAAGCAACGAGGTCCGCATCGCGTACGTGCTCAAGGAAGAGGATCTTCGGGCGTCGATCCGGATCCTCGGGGCCGCGCTCGAGGCGCACGCGCAGCGGCCTCGGGAACGGGCGCCGGCCGGCGTGGCCGCCTCCGCCCAGAGCTGACCCGCAACACACGGAACTTCGCGCGGCACGATCCCGCGCTTCGGAACGAGGAGGATTTTCCGATGAGCACCGAGCTGGCGCTCGAGACCCAATCCAACTACATCGGCGGCAAGTGGGTGCCCGCCGCTTCGGGCAGGACGTTCGAAGACCGTAACCCGGCCGACAACGACGATGTCGTCGGCGTCTTCGCCGAAGGCGGCGCCGCGGACGTCGAGTCGGCGGTCGCGGCCGCGAAGAAGGCTTTCCCGGGCTGGCGCGACATGCCGGCGCCGCGCCGCGCGGAGATCCTGTACGCCGCCGGACGGATTCTCGAGCGCGACAAGGAAAAGCTCGCGCGCCTCATGACCCGCGAGATGGGAAAGGTCCTGACGGAGACGCGAGGCGACGTCCAGGAGGCCATCGACATGGCCTACCTCGCCGCGGGCGAGGGCCGGCGCCTCTTCGGGTACACGACGCCGTCGGAGCTGCCGAACAAGTTCGCCATGTGCGTGCGCCAGCCGATCGGCGTCTGCGCGTTCGTCACCCCCTGGAACTTCCCGATGGCGATCCCGGCGTGGAAGTCGATGGCGGCCCTGATCGCGGGCAACACGATCGTCATCAAGCCGGCCACCGACACGCCGGCCTCGGTCGTCGCGCTCGCGAAGGTGCTGGAAGAGGCGGGGCTCCCGGCCGGCGTCTTCAACGTCGTCATGGGCTCCGGCGGCGCCGTCGGCGATCCGCTCGTCTCGCACCCGGACGTCAAGGTCGTCTCCTTCACGGGCTCGACCGAAGTCGGACGGCGCATCTCGGTCGCCTGCGCGCCGACCTTCAAGCGCGTGCACCTCGAGATGGGCGGCAAGAACGCCATCCTCGTCATGGACGACGCGGACGTGGACCTCGCGGTGGACGGCGCGATCTGGGGCGCCTTCGGGACGACCGGGCAGCGGTGCACGGCGTCCTCGCGCCTCCTCGTCCACAAGAAGGTCTACGACGACTTCGTCGGCAAGCTGGCCGCGCGGGCGAAGAAGCTGAAGGTCGGCAACGGCCTCGACGCCGGCGTCGAGATGGGCCCGTGCGTCTCCGAGAAGCAGCGCGAGAACGTGGCGCGCTACGTCGAGATCGGGAAGAAGGAGGGCGCGAAGCTCGTCACCGGCGGCTCGAGGCTCTCCGACGGCAAGCTCGCGAAAGGCTGGTTCTTCGAGCCGACGATCTTCGCCGACGCCGACGCCCGGATGCGCGTCGCGTGCGAGGAGATCTTCGGCCCCGTCACGACCGTCGTGCCGATCGGCTCGCTCGAGGAGGGCATCCGGATCGCGAATTCCGTGGCCTACGGCCTCTCGGGCTCGATCTACACCCGGGACGTCAACAAGGCGTTCACCGCGATGCGGGAGTTCGAGACGGGCATCTTCTACGTGAACTCGTCGACGATCGGCGCCGAGGTTCATCTCCCGTTCGGCGGGATCAAAGACACCGGCAACGGCCACCGCGAGGCGGGCATCGCCGGCATCGAGGTCTTCACGGAATGGAAATCGATCTACGTGGACTTCTCGGGACGCCTGCAGAAGGCGCAGATCGACACGCACGAGTAAGTCGGCGCAGGAGGGGGCGATGATCGGAAGAGCGAGCTTTCGGGCGGTCGTGTGTCTGCTGGCCGGCCTCGGGGCGGGCGCCGCGGCGCCGCCGGCGGGCGAGAAGGCGGAGAAGGCCGACAGGAAGGACGACAGCCTGTCCGCCGTCTACGGCGGCATGGAGTTCCGCAACATCGGGCCGTTCCGCGGCGGCCGCGTCGACGCCGTGACCGGCGTGCGCGGACAGCCGCTCGTCTTCTACTTCGGCGGAACGGGCGGCGGCGTCTGGAAGACGGTGGACGGCGGCTCGAACTGGCGGCCGATGTCCGACAAGGACTTCCAGACGGCCTCGGTCGGTTCGATTGCCGTGGCCGAGTCGGATCCGAACGTCGTCTACGCGGGGATGGGGGAGCCGGCGATCCGCGGCAACGTCTCCAACGGCGACGGCGTCTACAAGTCGACCGACGGCGGCCGCACCTGGGTCAACGTCGGCCTGAAGGACACGTTCCAGATCTCGCGCGTGCGCGTGCACCCGAAGGACCCGAACCTGGTCTACGTCGCGGCGCAGGGCCACGTCTGGGGCCCGAACGCCGAGCGCGGCATCTTCCGGTCGAAGGACGGCGGCAAGACCTGGGAGAAGGTCCTCTTCGTATCGGACAAGACCGGCGCCTCGGACCTCTGCATGGATCCCACGAATCCGCGGATCCTCTACGCGGGGTTCTGGCAGGTCTATCGAAAGCCCTGGACGCTCTCCTCGGGCGGCACGGAGGGCGGCGTGTACCGTTCGACCGACGGCGGCGACACCTGGAAGAAGCTCGCGGGCGGACTGCCCGAGGGCGTCGTCGGAAACGTTGCCGTCGCGATCTCGGGGGCTCGCCCGGAGCGCATCTGGGCGATCGTCGAGGCCGAAAAGGGCGGCGTCTACCGGTCCGACGACGGCGGCGAGAAATGGACCCGCATCAACTCGGAGAACAAGCTCCGCCAGCGCGCCTGGTACTACACGAAGATCTACGCCGACCCGAAGAACGCCGACTCGGTCTGGGTGCTGAACGTCGGCATCTTCCATTCGAACGACGGCGGGAAGACCTACGCGCCGGTGCGCGTGCCGCACGGCGACAACCACGACCTGTGGATCGACCCGGACGACCCGCAGCGCCTGATCGAGGGCAACGACGGCGGCGCCACGGTGTCGTACAACGGCGGCCGCACGTGGTCGACGCTCCTGAATCAGCCGACCGCGCAGTTCTACCGCGTCATCACGGACGACCACTTCCCGTACCGCATCTACGGCGCGCAGCAGGACAACACGACGGTCGCGATCGCGAGCCGCGGCCGGGGCGGCGTGATCGGTCTGACGGACTGGTACGACGTGGGGGGCGGCGAGAGCGGCTGGATCGCTCCGAAGCCCGGCGACCCCGACGTCGTGTACGCGGGCTCCTACGGCGGCGAGATCACGCGGTACGACCGCAAGACCGAGGAGCAGCGGCAGGTCGTCGCCTGGCCGCAGCTCGCGATCGGGCTCGGCGCGAAGGACCTGAAATACCGGTTCCAGTGGAACGCGCCGATCCTGATCTCGCGCCACGACCCGAACACCCTCTACCACGGGGCGCAGAAGCTGCTCGTCAGCCGCGACGAGGGGCAGTCGTGGTCGGAGACGTCGCCGGATCTCACGCGCAACGATCCGTCGAAGCAGGAGAAATCCGGCGGGCCGATCACCAAGGACGACACGGGCATCGAGGTCTACGACACGATCTTCGCGATCTCCGAGTCTCCGGTCGAGGCCGGAGTGCTCTGGGTGGGCACGGACGACGGTCTCGTGCACGTGACGCGGGACGGCGGGAAGACCTGGGCGAACGTCACGCCGAAAGGCATCCCCGACTGGATCCAGATCAACGCGATCGACGCGTCGCCGCTCGACAAGGGGGCGGCCTACGTCGCGGCCACGATGTACAAGTTCGACGACCCGCGTCCCTATCTCTACAGGACGGCCGACTACGGCAAGACCTGGACGAAGATCGTGTCCGGCATCCCGGATCGCTGCTTCACGCGCGTCGTGCGCGAGGACCCGGTCCGGCGCGGTCTGCTCTATGCCGGAACGGAGTTCGGCCTCTTCCTCTCCTTCGACGACGGCGCGACGTGGCAGCCGTTCCAGCGAAATCTCCCGGTGACGCCGATCACGGATCTGGCGGTCAAGGGCGGAGACCTCATCGTCGCGACGCAGGGCCGCTCGTTCTGGGTGCTCGACGACCTGACGCCGCTGCGCGACTACAAGGACGCGATCCGCGGCGAGGCGCTCCATCTCTTCGCGCCCGCGCCGTCCGTGCGGTTTCCGGGACGCGGGGGGCCGGGGAACGACGACGAGAACCCGCGGCTCGACGCTGGGAAGAACCCGCCGGCGGGCGTGCCGATCACGTTCTGGCTGAAGGACAAGCCCAAGGACGGCGACAAGCTCGCGGTCGAGATCCGCGACGGGGACACGCTGCTGCGCTCCTACACGAACGAGAAGAAGGACAAGGACAAGGAAGAGGGCGCCGACGACGACCGCGCCGACAAGCCGCTCGAACCGAAAGCCGGCCTGAACCGGATCGTGTGGGACATGCGCATCCTGCGGCCGACGCTGCTGCCGAAAGCGATTCTCTGGGGCAGCGACCGCGGACCGATGGTCGCGCCCGGCAAGTACACCGTGAAGGTGCGGCTCAACGGGCAGGAACAGACGCAGGGGTTCGAGGTCGTGCCGCGTCCGGGGATCGCGGCGACGCCGGCCGATCTCGAGGCCCAGTTCCGGCTCCTGCGCGACACGCGCGACGGGCTCTCGGCGACGCACGAGGCGGTGCAGCAGATCCGCGACGTCAAGGCGCAGATCCAGACCGTCGAAGACCACGCCGAGCGGCTCGGCAAGGGGGCCGCGCTGAAGGACGAGGGGAAGGCGCTCTCCGACAAGCTGACGGCGATCGAGAAGAAGCTCGTGAACCCGGACATCAAGTCGAACCAGGATCCGCTCAACTTCCCGCCCGCGCTCGATCACCAGTTCGCGGGGCTCGCCTCGGTGGTCTCGAGCGCCGACGCGAAGCCGACCGATTCGTCGGCCGTCTACTACAGGCAGATCCGCGGAGAGCTCGATGGGATCCTGAAGGAGCTGCAGGCGGTGCTCGACGGCGACCTGGCGGCCTTCAACCGCTCGGTGGCCCAGGCCGGAATTCCGCCGGTCGTGGCGGCGCCGGCGAAGGAGGGAGTCGAGAAGCCGGCGGGCGCGCCGGCTACTCCGGAGGACGGCGAGTACTAGCCGGTTTCTTCTGCGCGTCGGAGGCCCTCGAGGCCCCCGAACCGGCGGCCGAGCTTTCCTAGCCGCAGCTCCCGAGCCCTCCGGGCCGAAACTCTCGGCTGCCGGTCGTCATCGACCGCCGCAGCCGAAGGCCTCGAGCTAACGCCCCGCGCGGTCGATCGCCGCGAGGAGCTCCGCGAAATCGGCCGGAAGCGGCGCGGCGATCTCGACCGGCTCGTTCGTGGCCGGATGCCGGAACCCCACGCGCTCGGCGTGGAGCGCCTGGCGCGGAAACTCGAGGAGCCGCTTCTTCAGCGCCGCGTCCTTGACGCGCTCGTACCTCGGACGCCCGTAGACCGGGTCCCCGACGACCGGGAGGCCCGCGGCGGCGAGGTGGACGCGGATCTGGTGCGTTCGCCCCGTCACGAGGCGGCAGCGCAGGAGGGTCAGCCCGAGCTCGAACCAGTCCCGCTCGATCTCGTACAGCGTCCGCGCCTCGCGGGTGCCGGAGGGCGGCTCCGGCTCCGCGCGGAACGCCTTCATGCGCTTGCGGTCGCGCGGGTCGCGCCCGATCGGCAGCGCGACCTCGCCTTTGCGGACGCGCGGGACCCCGGCGGCGAGAGCCAGATACTCCTTGCGCATCGAGCGCTTCTTCATCTGGCGCGAGAGGGACGCGTGGGCGCGGTCCGTCTTCGCGACGAGGAGCACGCCCGACGTGTCGCGGTCCAGGCGGTGCACGATGCCGGGACGCTCGACGCCTCCGACGCCCTTCCAGTCGCGCACGTGGTGCAGGAGCGCGTTCACGAGCGTGCCCGAGGCGTGGCCGGGAGCGGGATGGACGACGAGCCCCGGCGGCTTGTCGATCGCGAGGAGGTCGTCGTCCTCGTACAGGATCGCGAGCGGAATCGCCTCGGGCTCCAGAGCCGTCTTCACCGGCTCCGGCACCTCCACCTCGACCTCGTCTCCGGCGCGGACGAGCTGCGAGGGCTTGGCCCCGGCGCCACGGACGCGCACGGCGCGCTCCTCGATGAGCCTCCGGATGCGGGAGCGCGAGAGGTCCGAGCAGGCCGAGGCGAGGAAGAGGTCGAGGCGCGTCCCGGCCGACGGGGTGCCGACGCGAAACCGGCGGATCACGCTTCCGCGCGGCTGCGGCGCGACAGGTAGAAGAGCATCGCGCCGGCCGCCACGGCGGTGAGCAGGCCGATGAACTGCGAGGTCGAGAGGACGCCGGGAATCACGAAGCCCCGGACGAGATCGCCGCGCCAGATCTCGATGATGCCGCGCGTCACCGAATAGAGCAGGACGTAGAGCCAGAACACCTCGCCGTCGAAGGTCTTGCGGCGGTAGGCCCACTGCAGCACGAGGAAGATCACGAACGCGTTGATCGAGAGGTAGATCTGCGTCGGATGGAGCGGCGTGTCGAGCGGCGTGCCGACCGCCTGGTGCGCGAACGGGTCGGTAAACCGCACGGCGAACGGCCCGTCGGACGGCTTGCCGTAGCAGCAGCCGGCCGCGAAGCATCCCCAGCGCCCGATCGCCTCGCCGAGCGCGATCGCCGGCGCCGCCATGTCGGCGACTTTCCAGGCCGGCAGCCTGTGCTTGCGCAGGTAGGCGATCCCCACGACCGAGGCGCAGATCAGGCCGCCGAAGAAGACGCCGCCGGAGCGCACGACCTCGATGAGGTCGCGCGGATTCGCGAGGTAATGGCGCCACTCGACGACGACGAGGAGTCCCTTCGCACCGAGGATCGCCGCGGCGAGCACGTACAGCGAGAGGTCGAGGATCTTCTGCTCGGGCAGTCCTTCGGCCGCCGCCTTGCGCCGCAGCACCCAGATCGCCGTCAGGTAGGCGATGGCGAGCAGGACGCCGTACGTCGGGAGGTAGAACGAGCCGATCTGGATGAGGCGCGGGTGAATCGGTTAGCTCCCGGCGCCGGCTCGGGTCTCGGGTCCCGAGGCCGCACCCTCGCTCTCGTTGCGCAGCATGTCGAGGAAGAGCAGCCCGACGCCCACGCAGATCGCGGAGTCGGCGACGTTGAAGGCCGGCCAGTGGTGGCCGGAGATCGAGAAGTCGAGGAAGTCCACGACGTAGCCGAAGCGCACGCGGTCGAGCAGGTTGCCGACGGCGCCGCCGAGGATGAGCGCGAAACCGACCTGCAGGCGGATCGAGCGATGCGATGATCGCAGCGCGTAGGCCGACACGACGAGGAAGACGAGGACCGCGACGCTGTTCAGCAGGATCGCCTTGACGGAGGAATCGACGGAGGCGAAGAGCCCGAACGCGGCGCCGCTGTTGCGAACGTACGTGATGTCGAGGAGGCCCGCGAGCACGGACGTCGACTGATGGACCTCGAACGCGCGCGTGACGATGCCCTTGGTCCACTGGTCGAGGAGCAGGACGGCGAGCGACACGACGAGGTACGCCGCGCGGTACAGGGTGGACTCCTTCAGCTTGATTCCTGTGTTCATGCCCGCCTCACGCGGCGACGCCCGGGGAAGCGAGCACCGCCCGGCACCGTTCGCAGAGCCCCTCGCCCTCCGCTTCCGGCGTCACCTTCCAGCAGCGGTCGCAGCGCCGGCCCGCGGCCTTGCGGAACTTGAGGCGCAGGCCCGGGTAGACGCGCGATTCGGTCCAGCCGTCGCCCGCGGCGTCGGGCAGCGTCGCGGTTTCGGACACGATGAAGAGGTCGGCGAGGCCCGGCCCTTCCGCTCCCGTCGCCGCGCGGTCGCGGTCGAGGTCGGCCGACGGCGTCAGGAGGATGGCCCCCTCGAGGGACGCGCCGATCTGCTTGTCCCGGCGGGCCTGCTCGAGCATCACGGCCGCTTCCTCACGCAACTGGGTCAATCGTTCCCACGCTTCCCGCGACGGAATGCCCTCGGGCTGGTCGCTCAGGGTCTCGAAACGCGAGAGATGCACCGATTCTTCCTTCGGCGGGGGCAATTCCTTCCAGATCTCCTCGGCCGTGAAGGGGAGGATCGGGGCGGCGAGCGTCGCGACGGCCCGGGCAATGCGATGGAGGGCGGTCTGCGCGGACCGCCGCTCGAGGGAGGCTGCCCGCGAGGCGTAGAGCCGGTCCTTGAGGATGTCCAGGTAGAACGCCGAGAGCGTCGTCGCCGTGAAGCCGACGAGCGCGTGATAGACGAGGTGGAACTCGTACCGGTCGAACGCCGCACGCACCCGGTCCGACAGCTCGCGCGTCGCGGCGAGCGCCCAGCGGTCGAGCGGCAGCAGGCGGTCGGCCGGCACCGCGTCCTTTGCCGGGTCGAAGTCGTAGAGGTTCGAGATCAGGTACCGCGCCGTGTTGCGGATCTTGCGATACGCCTCGGCGCAGCGCGCGAGGATCTCCTCGGAGATCGGCATGTCGTCCCGATAGTCGAGGCTCGAGACCCAGAGCCGCAGGATGTCGGCGCCGTACTTCGCGATCAGGTCCTGGGGGTCGATGACGTTGCCGAGCGATTTCGACATCTTCGCGCGGCCCGCGTCGAGGAAGAAGCCGTGCGTCACGACGGCGCGGTACGGCGCGTCGCCGAAGAGCGCCACCGAGGTCAGCAGGGACGACTGGAACCAGCCGCGGTGCTGGTCGTGCCCCTCGAGGTACACGTCGGCGGGCGGCCCGCTGCCGTTGTCGCGCGGGCGCAGGTCCGGCCACTCGCCCTCCCGCAGGACGGCGAGATGCGACACGCCGGAGTCGAACCAGACGTCGAGGATGTCCGTCTCCTTGGCGAACTCCGCGTGGCCGCGGCGGTTCGCGGCGGGCGGCAGGAAGTCCTCGGCCGGCCGCGCGAACCAGGCGTCGCCGCCCTCCTTCCGGAAGATCCCGGCGACGTGCTCGAAGAACTTGCGCTGCTCGGCCGGGTCGTCGGCCCACGGATATTTCTCGACGCGCTCGCCGCCGCGCATCGCGTAGAGGATCGTGATCGGCGAGCCCCAGCGCCGCTGCCGCGAGATGACCCACTCGCGCCGGTTCTCGACCATGCCGGCGATGCGCTGCTCGCCCCAGGCCGGGACCCAGCGCACCTTCGGGATCGCCGCGAGCGCCATCTGCCGGACGTTGACGCGCTCGTCGTCGAGGCGGATGAACCACTGGACCGTCGCGCGGAAGATGACCGGCTTCTTGCAGCGCCAGCAGTGCGGGTACTCGTGGCGGAACGCGTGGTCCACGTGCACGAGCGCCCCGGCGGCCTTCAGGTCTTCGATGATCTCCGGGTTCGCCTCGAGGACTTTCTTGCCCTGGTACTTCTCGACCGTCGTGAAGCGGCCGCCCGCGTCCACGGGAGACAGGATCGGCAGGTTCTCGCGCTGGCCCGTGCGGAAGTCGTCCTCGCCGTGGCCGGGCGCGGTGTGGACGAGGCCCGTGCCGGTGTCCATCGCGACGTAGTCGGCGCCGACGACGCGGAAGGAGCGCGATTCCTCCTCGGGCGTCAGCACGCCGCGCATGGAGCGTCCGAGCGGGTGCTCGTAGCGCAGGCCGATGAGGTCGCGGCCTTTGATGCCCGTCTTCACCGACGATCCGCCGTTCGCGGCGGCGAGCGGCGAGGCGACGACATAGAGCTTGCCGTCCCGGCGCAAGAGATCGTAGCTCGCGTCCGGATCGACGGCGACCGCGAGATTCGAGGGGATCGTCCACGGGGTCGTCGTCCAGATGAGGAGGTGCGCCCGGCCGGCGCCGGGTTCCGAGAAACCGATGCGATCGAGGAGCTTCTTCGAGTCGGGTTCCGTGAGCGGCAGCCCGACGGAAATCGCCGGATCGGTCTGCTCTTCGTACTCGAGCTCCGCCTCGGCGAGCGCGGTCTGGTCCGTGAAGCACCAGCGCACGGACTTGAGCGCCTGGAAGACGAGGTTCTTCTCGTAGAACGCGCCGAACGCCCGGGCGATCTCGGCCTCGTAGCCGTAGCTCATCGTCTTGTAAGGCCGCTCCCAGAGCCCGCCGACGCCGAGCCGCCGGAACTGCTCGCGCTGAACGTCGATGAATCCCTCGGCGTACTCGCGGCAGGCCTGGCGGATCTCGACGGCCGACATGTCCTTCCTCTTCGAGCCGAGCTTCTTGTCCACCTTCTGCTCGATCGGGAGACCGTGACAGTCCCATCCGGGCACGTAGGGCGCGTCGAAGCCGGCGAGCGAACGGCTGCGGACGACGAGGTCCTTCAGGATCTTGTTGAGCGCCGTCCCGAGATGGATCGGCCCGTTGGCGTAGGGCGGGCCGTCGTGCAGGAGGAAGCGGGGGCGGCCGGCCGACGCGGCGCGGAGCTTCGCCTCGAGATTCATCTCCTGCCAGGCGGCGAGCTGCTGCGGCTCCCGCCGCGGCAGGTCCGCCTTCATGGGGAACTCGGTGCGCGGGAGATTGAGGGTCGCCTTGTAGTCGGGTGCGTCGGCCATGTGCTCGAAACCGCGGAGTTTATCCGAAGAGGCCGTCCCGGCCGGGGGCCTCGTCGGTCACGAGAACGACCACGGCGGCGGCGGTCGTGGCGGTGTGCGTGATCGTCACCTCCGCGTCGACCACCCGGAGCCGGCGCGCCCGCTCGGCCGCGCGGCCGAGCAGGACGAGGCGCGGGCCGCCACCCGGGTCGCGCCGGATCGAGATCTCGCGAAACGACAGCCCGCGCCAACCCGTGCCGAGCGCCTTCATCGCCGCCTCCTTCGCGGCGAACCGCCCCGCCACGTGCTCGGCGAACGCGCGCGGATGCCGGCGTCGGCGCAGGATCTCGCCTGGCCCGAAGACGCGGGCGAGGAATCGCTCGCCGCGCCGCGAGAGAACGCCCGCGACCCGTTCGACCTCGGCCAGATCGACGCCGACGCGGATGCGCATGGCGGCGTCAGCTCGCCGCGATCCGGTCGCAGACCGCGCGCGGATCCGCGGCGTCCTGGAACAGGCGGATGGCCGCGATCCCGGCGATCCGGTCGCGATATGGCGCGAGGGCTTCGAGATTCGTTTCGTCCACGCCGCCGATCGCGTAGACGGCGCTCGCGTGCTGTGCGGCCGGCGGGAGCCCGGCGAGAACGGCCGGACCGAGCGGCGCGCCGTACGCGCGCTTGGAAGGCGTGTCGAAGATCGGGCCGATGAGGACGAGATCCGCGCCGTCGGCGATCGCGGCGCGCGCCTCTTCCGCGGAGTGCGTGGACACCCCGATGCGGAATCCCCGCGGCGTGGCCGCGCGCACGCGCCGGAGCGGCAGCCCGTCGGCCGGCAGGTGCACGCCGTCGGCGCCGGCCGAGAGCGCGAGATCGAATCGCCGGTTGAGGAAGAGCGGGACGCCGGCACCGAGCCACTCCCGGCACCGGCGCGCGAGGTCGAGGGTGACCCGGTCGGAGCCGTCTTTCTCCCGCAGCTGCACCGCGAGCTCCGGCGCTCCCGACAGCGCCGCGAGGACCTCTTTCAGCCGCTCGGTTCCCGACGCGGCCCGGTCCGTGACGTAAAGCGCCTTCATGCGCCCTCGGCCGGCGCCTCGATCTCGCGCGATAGCGACCGGAGGTCGGCGATGCCGGCCACGAGATGCACGAGGCCGAGGCCCGAGATGAAGCCCCGGAGGAATCCGGAGGAAGGCAGCGCCGCCGCGCGGACCGGCGACCACGGCCGGAGGACGAGATACACGCCGACCGCCGTGCAATAGAAGATGAACAGCATGCTCGGAAGGAGAGTCACGAGGCGCCGGGACATTGCGTTCATTTTAGAACGCGGCCGGATCCGAACCGCCCGAGGACCGGCCCGCAAAAAAAGAGCCGCGCCCGAAGGCGCGGCCACGAGGAGAGGGGCTCGACGATCAGGAACGGTTGCGGCCGTGGGGAGCGGGCGCCGGCCGCGGGGCCGGAGGGGGAGCCGAACGCGGCGCGGGCGCCGAGCGAACTTCACTGCGCGGAGCGGGAGCGGAGCGCACCTCGCCGCGGGGCGGCGGAGACGCCGGGCGATAGTCGCGCGGCGGCGCGGACCGGAAAGAGCGGGGCGCCGCGTCGCGTGTCGGCATGGCGTTGTCCGGCTGCCGGAGATCGCGCCGGTTGGGAACCGAGCCCTCGACCACGCGGCGCGCGGGCGGGATCGACGAGCGGGAGCGCCAGTCCTCGATCGAACGCGAGAGGCCGTCGCGCGGGGCGGTGTTGCGCGGCTGCGGGGAATCGCCGCTCAGCTGGCGCGCGCGCCAGTCGTCGCGCGCCTGGGCGCGGGCGCCGGCTCCGGAATCCGCCGACGGGCGCGAGGAGTCGAAGGTGCGGCGCGGCGAGTTGCGCCAGGAGTCCGAGGCGCCGTTCGGCGGCGCCGTCCGGGCCTCGACGCCGTTCGCGTCGCCGCGGATGACGGTGCGTGAAGGGATCGAGCTCCGGCCCGAGTCCGCGCGCGAGATCGCGGGCGCCGGTCCGAGCGAATCGAGCGTCCGCCCGCGATCCACGAGGGCGCCGCGCGGCGCGATGCCCGCGGCGCCGGGGCCGGCCAGCCGGCCGCGTTCGGCGATGACGGCATGGTCGCGCAGCGCGTCGACCGCGGACGCGGGGAGCGTGCGCTCCCGCGCCATGATCGGAGACAGGCGGTCGGAGTCCGCGGTCGTGCTCGAGCGGTCGATCACGCGCGGCGCCTCACGCACGAAGCTCTGCACGGCTTCGGCTCCGGCGCCGGGGCGCGCCGGCGCGACGATCGGCCGCGAGGAGATCGAGACGGTGTCGCCGAGCCGGCCGCCCATGCGCGAGCCGGGGATCACGTCCATGCGGCCGGCGGCGCCGATGCCGCCGGAGCCCGCGAAGTTCCAGCCGCGGAAATCCACGTTGTGGGAGTTGAAGCGGCCGTTGACCGAGAGGTACACGCCGCCCCGCCCCGTCCAGCCCCAGTGCCTGTAGTAGTTGTTGCACCAGGGCGAGTAGAAGGAGTACCAGCCCACAGGGCACCAGCCGACGTAGCCGGGCGCATAGGCCCAGTAGACCCAGGCCGGCGAGTAGACGTTCGCGGGCGCCCAGCACCAGCTCGACCAGGACGCGTCGAAGAACCAGTTGCCGTAGTGGAACGGGTACCAGCCCCAGGGGTCGTAGGGCCACCAGGTCAGGCCGGCGGGCGTGTAGTACCAGGTTCCGTTGGAGTACGGGCTCCATCCGCTGTCCACGTTGGGCCGCCAGACGTTCGAGCCCGTCGTGTCGCTGTAGTCCCAGTTGCCGTAGCCGTCGAGCGCGACGAGATCGTTGGCGTATCCCTCGTCCACGGAGTTCGCCGAGGCGGTGCGCGTCGTGGTCGCGGCGTCGAAACGGTCGGCCGCCCACAGGTCGAAGCGGTCGCGCGAGAACACGCCCTTCTCGATCTCGGGCTCTTCCTCGCCGCGGACCATGAGGTACTCGCCGGCGCGCACGCGGTAGTTGCCGGCGCGCGTGCGCACCTCGATCGTCCCTTCGCGTCCGATGACGACCGTTCCGCGGTTCGGATCGTAGTTGACGCGCGCGCGGTCGCCCGGGTCCAGGTACACGGTCGCGTCGTCCGTGTCGATCCGCGGGATGCCGCGGTCGTCCTGTCCCATCGCCGCGAGGATGAGCGAGCCCTCCTCGAGGCGCACCATCGAGAACGCGTCGTCCTCGCCCTGCTGGTCGCGGATCGAATCGAACCGCGCCCGCGTCCCGCCGCCGAAATAGAGATTCGTCCGGTCGGCGAGACTCACCTCCGCCTTGCCCGAGTCCGCGAGCACGATCTGGTCGCCGACCGAGATCGGCATGTTGCGTCCGGCCGTGACCGTCCCGTTGTAGCGCGATTCGACGCGCACGTCGCCGGTCGCCTCGCGGATGTACGAGTAGCCGCCCCCCGAGCCGCCGGTCTGGCCGGCCGCCGCGCCCGAGAGGGCGAGGGCGATCCCGATCGCCAGAAGACCGCTGCGTTTGACGTCCATCGACTTCGAGCCTCCGGCGAGATTAAAGAGCCATAAACGTGCCACCGGCAGCCCTTGTCCCGAGACGCGAAATATGCTCTAAATAAAAGACTTATGGAATGGCTGCGCCGGGGCTCGGCGGAGGGTTTGTCCCAAGTCGGGGACATTGTCGAGGGCGGGAGGACAGCCCCCGGCGCCGGGGGACCGGCGTGATTCGCGACATCGTACGGTATGGCGACCCGCGTCTGCTCGATCCCAACGATGAGGTGGACCCGGCCGGCGCCGACCTCCCCGCCCTGATCGCCGACCTCTTCGACACGTGCCGGGCCGCTCCCGGCATCGGCCTCGCCGCGCCGCAGATCGCCGTGAACCGGCGCGTGGCGGTCATCGATCTGTCGGCCGGCGCGGATCCCGCCGCGCGCATCGCGATGGTGAACCCGGAGATCGTCGAGACCTCGGGCGAGCAGAAGGAGGAGGAGGGTTGCCTCTCGATTCCCGACTTCGCCGAGAAGGTCGTGCGTCCGGCGCGGGTGAAGGCGCGTTTCTTCGACGCGAACGGACAGCTCCGCGAGATGGAGGGCACGGGCCTCATGGCGCGCGCTCTGTGCCACGAGATCGATCACCTGAACGGCGTCCTCTACGTGGACCGCCTGCGCGGGTTGAAGCGCGAGATGACCTGGCGCAAGATCGCGAAGACGCAGGCGCGGGGGGTGTGGTGAGGTTCTTCAACACGCTGGGACGGCGGGTGGACGAGCTGTCGCCGCTCGAAGCGGGGCACGTGCGGATGTACACCTGCGGGCCGACGGTCTACAACGTCGTCCACATCGGGAACCTGCGCACGTTCCTCTTCGAGGACGTGCTGCGCCGCCATCTGCTCGCCAGCGGGCTGCGCGTCACGCAGATCATGAATCTGACGGACGTGGACGACAAGACGATCCGCGGCGCGGCGCAGGCGGGCCAGAAGCTCGACGACTTCACGGCGCAGTACATCGAGGCGTTCTTCAAGGACATCGCGGCGCTCGGCATCGAGAAGGCCGAGCGCTATCCGCGCGCGACCGAGCACATCCCCGAGATGATCGCGATGATCGAGAAGCTCCGGGAGCGCGGCTACACGTACGAGGCCGACGGCTCGGTCTACTTCCGGATCGCGTCCTTCCCGGGCTACGGGAAGTTGTCGCAAATCGACCTGACGAGCACGCGCCGCGGCGAGCGCGTGGCGGACGACGAGTACGAGAAGGAGGACGTCAAGGACTTCGTCCTCTGGAAAGCCGCGAAGCCCGGCGAGCCGACGTGGCCGTCGCCGTTCGGTCCGGGGCGGCCGGGGTGGCACATCGAGTGCTCGGCGATGAGCATGAAGTATCTCGGCGAGCATTTCGACATCCACACGGGCGCCGTGGACAACATCTTTCCGCACCACGAGAACGAGATCGCCCAGAGCGAAGGCGCGACGGGCCATCCCTTCGTGAACCTGTGGATGCACGCCGAGCACCTCATCGTGGACGGCGAGAAGATGGCCAAGTCGAAGGGGAACTTCTTCACTCTCGCCGACGTGCTCGCGAAGCGCGACGATCCCGCGGCGGTGCGCTATCTCTTTCTCTCGGTCCCGTACCGCAAGAAGCTGAACTTCACGTGGGACGGGCTCGCCGGCGCGGCGGCGGCGGTCGCACGCGTCCGCACGGCGGCGGCGCGACTCGACGAGATCGCGGCGTCCGGAAAGACCTCGGGAGGATTCCCGGCGGCCGAGCGCGCGGCCCGGCTGCGGCCAGGAGTTCACCGCGGCGCTCGACGACGACCTGAATACCGCCGAGGCGCAGGGCGCGCTCTTCACCTTCGTGCGCGAGGTCAACGCGGCGGTCGACGGGCACACGCTCGACGCGGCGGGCGCGTCTCAAGCGAAGGCGGCGATCGCCGCCGCCGATCGGGTCTTCGGGATCCTGCCGAAGGCGGCCGAGGCGCTGCCGGAGGAGATCGAGTCGCAGATCGCCGCCCGCAACGACGCCCGCAAGCGCCGCGATTTCGCCGAGGCCGACCGCATCCGCAAGGAGCTCGCCGGCAGGGGCATCGTGCTCGAGGACGGCCCCGCGGGAACGAGGTGGAAGAGGGCGTGAGCCGCGTCGCCGCGGCGTTCGTTCTCCTCCTTGCCGCGGCGAGCTCCTCGGGACAGACGACTCCCGCCCCGCGCGCCGAGGACCTCGTCCCGAAGCCGTCGGGCCCGGCCACGCAACTCGGTTGCCGACGAGCTCTGCCGCAGGGGGCCCGCCCTCGGCATCGAGTTCGAGCCGGGCGACTCCCGCTTCGACCGGGCCTCGCCCGAGAGCGTCGAGGCCGTTCACGGCTTCGGGCGCCGGCGGCTGGCTCAACGCGCAGCTCTCCGTCGCGGACGACTCGATCGGCGAGGAGCCGAAGAGCCTCCGGGACTTTCTCGAGAGCCGTCAAGGAGCTCTCTGGCCGGTCGTCGCGGCGCTCGAGAAGGGAGTGCCGGAGTGGTCGTCGGCCGATCAGCTCCCGGGAGGGCGTCGCGCCGCGCGCCCTGGCGCTCATCCGGCTGGATCGACTCCTGCTCGCCGCCGCGCTCTCCGCGGAGCGTCGAGGCCGAACCGAAGAGAGCGCTCGGTTTCTGGAAGCCTCCTGGTCCATCTTCGAGTCCTTCGCCCGCGGCTCCCAGCTGATCGACGATCTGCTCGCGATCGCGGTCATGAAGATGCAGTCCGGGACGCTCCGAAAGCTGCGCGAGCCGCCCGTGTCGTGGCTCGATCGCCTCTCTCGCGACGATCCCTGGACCCGGGCTCTCGACACTTACGAAGAGGAACCGAAGAGCTTCCTGTCCTCGTCCGCGCTTTCGAACTTGAGCGTTCGCGCCCGCAAGGCCGCCGCCGAGCCGCTCCGCCATGTCGCGCCGTGCGCCCTCGCGGAGGTCTCGAACGACGAGATCGCGAGGCCGATGATCGAGGAGTACCGCCGCACCGACTCGGGCGGCGACTCGGCCGAGATGGCGCGGATCATGACGGACATGCAGGTGCCGCAGCTTCGCAACGTCCTCGAGCGCGCGGGGAGGTCGGCGATCGACTCCGAGCTGACGTCGAAGATCCTCGAGCTGCGCCTCGCGCGCGCCGGCTCCCGCGACGGCAAGTGGCCCGCGAACCTCGAGGACGACGCGTCCCGCGCGTGCCCCGGCGAACGGTACGTGTACCGCCGGACCGGATCGTCGATCGAGATCGCGTTCCAGGGCAAGCCGCCGTCGTCGGAGTCCGGTCTGAACCTGCCGCTCTCCTTCTCGACCCGCGCCGACCGCCGGGCCGTTGCGCCGACGGCTTCGCCGATGCCGGCGCCCACCGCGACTCCTCCTTCCTCGAATTGACTTCGGCCGATCCTTTGCAGGATGATCCTCCGGCCCATGAAGATTCGCTCGGCTCGGTCGTGGTGGTGGCGGGAGGCGACCCGGTAGGGCGGCTTGCGCCCTGCCGAATTCGTTCGGGCGGGGCGAAACCAGAGGCGGCAGAATGGAACCCCCGGCCCGGACGGGCTCGGGGGTTTTCGTTTTGAGCGAACGAATCGTTCCGATTCCGGCCTACGTCGCGTCGCTCGCACCGCGCGACCTCGACGACGCGCGCCGTCTCGTCGCGCGTGTGCCGCCGAAAGCGACGGCGATCGAGATGCGCCTCGACCGCGCGGCGGCGCCGATCCCGGCCGCCCGCCTCCTCGAGCTCGACCCGCGGCCGGTCGTCGCGACCTGGCGAACGCGCGCCGAGGGAGGCGACTTCTCGGGATCGGCCGAGGACTACCGGCGACTCGTCCGCGATGCGTACGCCGCCGGCGCCACGGTGGACGTCGAGCACGCGAGCGGCCTGCTCGCGGATCCGGGCGAGCTGCCGGATCGCCGCCGCGTCATCGTGTCGCACCACGCGCCGTTCGGCCTCCCGGCCGACTGGGCGGAACGGCTTTCCGCGATGCGCGCCGCCGGAGCGCGCGCGGTCAAGCTCGTCTGCGGCGCGGCGGACCTTCCGGCGAGCCTCGCCGTGGCGGCCATCCAGGCGCGCGAGGCGAGGGACTCGGCGGCCATCTTTCCGATGGGGCCGGCGAGCGCGCCCGGCCGCGTGCTCTCGGCGCTCTCGGGCTCCGCGCTCGTGTATGGCCCGGTCGAGGCGGCGACGGCTCCGGGGCAGATTCCGCTCGAGGATCTGTTCGACATCTACGCGGTCGAGCGCGCCTCGCCGAATCGAGGCGCTCTACGGCATCGTCGGCGCAGACGTCTCGGGGTCGCTCTCGCCGCGCGTCCACAACGCGCTCTTCCGCGCGCGGTCGCTGCCGAATCTCTATCTGCCCCTTCCCGTCGCCGACTGGGACCGCGCGCGCCCGCAGGACCTCGTGTTCGACCCCGCCTTCCGCGGCTTCTCGATCACGCAGCCCTGGAAACTGGCGGCGGCCGCGTCGGCGCGCGGCTCGGAGGACGTCGCGCAGACGAAGGCGGCGAACACGCTCGTGCGCGCCGGCGGAAGCTGGCGCGCCGAGAACACGGACGTCGACGGCATCTTCGATCCTCTGGCCGATCACGATACGGGGGAGGGCCGCACGGCCGTGATCCTCGGCACCGGCGGAACGGCGCGCGCGGCGGTGCTCGCGGCGCGCCGCCTCGGATACGAGGTGCTCGTCACGGGCCGCGACGACGCCGCGGCGGACGCCCTGGCGGACGCGATGCACGTCGACTCGCTGGCCCTCGCGGATCTTCCGGCGAGCGAAGCCGATCTGTACCTGAACGCGACACCCCTCGGGTCGCGCCCCGGCGATCCGCCGGCCTTCCCCCGGACGGTTCTCGAGAATCGCCCGCTGGTCTTCGACTGCGTCTATCGGCGCGACGGATCGGAAACGGCGACCGTCGCCGCGGCGCGCGCCGCGCGCTGCCCGGTCGTGGAAGGGATACAGATGTTCGCCGCGCAGGCCGTGCGCCAGGCGCGGCTCTTCGGGTCGAAGGACGCGACGCTCGAGGAGATCTCGGAGCTCCTCCCGAAGGGAGCCGCGTGAACGTGCGCGAGGCCGAGCGCCGGCACTTCGCCTCGAGGGCACGCGCCGGCGCGGTCGTGCCGGTCGCGCGCATCTTCGCGGCGGACACCGTGACGCCGGTCGCGCTGCTCGACCGCATGCGCCGCGACGGCCGCGAGTGCTTTCTCCTCGAGAGCGTCGAGGCCGGCGAGACGGGCCGCTACACGTTCCTCGGCTGCGATCCGGTCGCGCGATTCGAGATCGGGAGCGCGAGCGCGGCTCCCTCGGGCGAGGCTCCGCTGGCCGCGCTCGAGCGATTCGTCGTCCGCGAGGGCTTCGTGCCCGATCCGGACCTGCCGCCGCTCTCGGGCGGCGCGGTCGGGTGGCTCGGGTACGACGCGGTGCGTCTCTTCGAGGCGATCCCGGACCGCCATCCGCGCGAGGGAAGGATTCCGGACGGCCTCTTCCTCCACTTCGACGCCGTCGTCGCGTTCGATCATCTGCGACGCCGTCTGCTCCTGCTGACCGAGCTCGCGCCGCAGCGCCCGGGCGACGAAGAGGCCGAGGCCGACCGCGCCGCCGCGCGCCTCGACCGCCTCGAGTCGCTCCTCGCCGAGGCGCCGGCCGTCGGTCCGGTCCGCCGGATGCCCGAGGCGGCGGGCGGCGCGATGTCGCCTGACGGATGGAAGGCGCTCCTCTCGCGCGAGGAGTTCCTCGAGAGGGTCGCGCTCGCCCGGGAAGCGATCTTCGCGGGCGACATCTACCAGGTCGTCCTGTCGCAGCGCTGGACCGCGCCGCTCGGCGCCGATCCGTTCGACGCGTACCGGGCGCTGCGCGTTCTCAACCCCTCGCCCTACCTCTTCTATCTGCAGACGCGGGACGCCGTCGTCTTCGGCGCCTCGCCGGAGATGCTCGTGAGATGCCGCGGCCGGCGGGTCGAGACGCGGCCGATCGCCGGAACCGCGCCCCGCGGGGCGACGCCCGCCGAGGACGCGCGGCTGGCGGAAGCGTTGGCGGCCGACCCGAAGGAGCGCGCCGAGCACGTCATGCTGGTGGATCTCTCCCGCAACGACCTCGGGCGCGTCTGCGAGATCGGGAGCGTCACGGTCGATCGTTATTCGGCGATCGAGAAGTTCTCGCACGTGCAGCATCTCGTCTCCGACGTGTCGGGCCGGCTGGCGGCGCCGCGGTCCGCGCTCGACGCGCTCGCGGCGTGCTTTCCGGCCGGGACGCTCACGGGCGCGCCGAAGATCCGCGCGATGGAGCGCATCGATCAATGGGAGGGCGCGCGGCGCGGCGTTTACGGGGGCGCGGTCGGCTACCTCGACCACGCGGGCAATCTCGACATGGCGATCGCCATCCGCACGGCGGTCGTCGAGGACGGCGTCTGCCGCGTGCAGGCGGGCGCCGGCATCGTGGCCGACTCGGTGCCCGAGCGGGAGTATCGCGAGGCGGAGAGTAAAGCGGCGGCGCTCTTCCGGGCGATCGAGATCGCGCGCGCCTGGTCGCGGGGCGGCGAATGATCTTCGTCGTCGACAACTACGACTCCTTCACCTGGAATCTCGTCCAGGCGCTCGGGAAGCTCGACCCGGACGTCGAGGTCGCGCGCAACGACCGGTTCGATCCCGACGCGGTCGTGACGCGGCGCCCGGCGGCCGTCGTCGTCTCGCCCGGGCCCGGCCGTCCCGAGGACGCGGGGCGGTCGATGGCGATGATCTCGGCCGCGGAGCGCGAGCGCATTCCGCTTCTCGGCGTGTGCCTCGGCCATCAGGCGCTCGGCGCGCTGCACGGCGCCCGCGTCGAGCGCGCGACGCCGCGCCACGGGAAGAGCTCGGAGGTGGCGCACGACGGCCGCGGAATCTTCGCGGGACTGCCGAGCCCGTTTCCGGCCGCGCGATACCATTCGCTCGTCGTGCGCGAGGAGGGACTGCCGGACGATCTGCGGGTCACCGCCCGGAGCGACGACGGCCTCGTCATGGGACTCGCGCACCGCGCCCTCCCGGTCTTCGGCGTTCAGTTTCACCCCGAGTCCGTCCTGACGCCGGAAGGGGAGAAGCTGCTCGCGAACTTCGTGGCGATCGCGAGAGAGCGCGCGCGCGGAGGCGCCGCGTGACCCCGCGCGTGGCCGAGGGCCTGAAGGTCGTCGCGGCGCGCCAAACCCTCTCGCGCGCCCTCGCCGAGGAAGTCTTCCTGGACCTCATGGACGGCAAGGCCACGGAGGCCCAGAAGGGCGCGATCCTCCTGGGCATCGCGACGCGAGGCGAGACGGCCGACGAGGTCGCCGGCGCGGTGGCGGCGCTGCGGGCGCGGATGCGCCGCGTCGAGAGCCGCCGGCAGCCGCTGCTCGACACCTGCGGTCCGGGCGGGCTGGGGCGCGACCTCTTCAACGTCTCGACCGCGACGGCGATCGTGGCCGCCGGCGCGGGCGCGTCGGTGGCCAAGCACGGGAACCGCTCGATCACCTCGCGCGTGGGGTCCGCGGACGTCCTCGCGGCCTGCGGCGTGAACGTCGAGCTCGATCCGGCGGGCGCCGGACGGATTCTCGACGATGTCGGCCTCGTGTTCCTCTTCGCGCCGTCCTTCCATCCGGCGATGAAGGAGCTCGGGACGGTGCGCCGCGAGCTCGGCGTGCGCACGATCTTCAACGCGCTCGGACCGCTGGCCAACCCGGCCGGCGCCTCGCGCCAGATGATCGGCGTCGGGCGTCCGGAGCTCGTGCGCCTGCTGTCCGACGCGCTCGCGTCGCTCGGCACGGAGCACGCCGTCGTCTTCCATTCGGAGAACGGGCTCGACGAGCTCGTGCCGGGCGTCGCCGCGTTCGGCGTGGAGATCCAGGAGGGCTGGACGCGGCCCTGGCGCTACGAGCCCGCGACGCTGCGGCAGCGCGCGGTCGAGATGGCCGAGCTCGCGGGATCGGACGCGGAGGGCAACGCCGCGATGCTCCGGCGACTGCTCGAGGGGGAGTCCGGCGCGCTCCGCGAGACGGCGCTGCTGAACGCCGCGCTCGCGCTCGTCGTCGAGGGGCGGGCGCGGGACCTGCCGGACGGCTACGAGCGCGGACGGCGCGCGATCGACTCCGGCGCCGCGCTCGCCGTCTTCGAGGCGCTTCGCGACGCGTCGCGCAACGCCCGGGCCGGCGCGCCGGTCGCGCGGCCGGCATGAGCGGCGGCGTCCTGGAGCAGATCCTCGCCGCCAAACGCGAGCGGATCTCGCGGGGCGAGTACGCGTCGCAAGGAGGCCGATCGGCGGAGCGCCCCTCGGACGGGCGAAGCTTCGTCGAGGCCCTGCGCGCGCCCGGCGTCCGCATCGTGGGCGAGATCAAACGCCGCTCTCCGTCGGCCGGGGAGATCGTGGCGGAGACGGAGGGGCGTCTCGAGACGATCGCGCTGATGTATCGCCGGGGCCACGCGGCGGCCCTCTCGGTCGTCATCGAGCAGGACTTCTTCGGCGGCCGGCCCGAGTGGCTCCCGCGCGCGAAGAAGATCGCGGGCCTCCCGGCTCTGATGAAGGATTTCGTCGTGGACGAGGCGCAGCTCGACTTCGCGGTCGCGCTGGGAGCGGATGCGATCCTCCTGATCGTGCGGGCGCTCTCCGACGAGGAGCTCTCGCGGCTCGCCGCCGCGGCGCGCGCCCGCGGTCTCGCCGTCGTGGCGGAGGCGCACGACGGCGGGGAGATCCGACGCGCCGCCGCGGCGGCGCCCGACGTTCTCGGCGTCAACGCGCGGGACCTCGCGACCTTCACGACGGACCTGGCGCGTCTCGAGACGCTCGCCGCGGAGATCCCGCCGGGTCCGGTGCGCCTCGCGGAGAGCGGCATCCGCTCGCGCGAGGACGTGGCGCGTCTTGCGGCGGCCGGCTACCGCGCGTTCCTCGTGGGCGAGACTCTCCTGCGCGCCGAGGATCCCGTCGAGCTCCTGCGGGAGCTGCGCTCGTGACGGCCGTCAAGATCTGCGGCCTGACGCGGCCCGAGGACGCGGCGCTCGCGGGCGAGCTCGGCGCGGCCTGGGTCGGCTTCAACTTCTCGGCGGAGTCGCCGCGGCGCGTCAGCCCCGAGACCGCGCGGCGCCTCGCGTCGGCCGCGGGGGACGGCGTCCTGCGCGTCGGCGTCTTCGTGTCGGAGGGCCCGGCGATGATCCGCGAGACGGTCGACGCGGCATGTCTCGACCTCGTGCAGATTCACCGGCGCCTGACGCCCGAGGACCCGGGCGCGTATGGAGTCCCGGTCGTCGCGGTCGCGCACATGGGGATCTCGGCCCCCAAACCGCCGCCCCCGGAGCTGCTCTCGAAGTGCAAGGCGGTTCTCTTCGACGTGCGCGTTCCCGGCCGCGCCGGAGGGACCGGCAAGCGCTTCGACTGGAGCCTCGTCGCGGGGCGCGAGTTCGGCGCGCCGGTCCTTCTCGCCGGCGGTCTCGATCCCGCCAACGTGGCCGAAGCGATTCGCCGCGCGCGGCCCTGGGGCGTGGACGTCGCGTCGGGCGTCGAGAGCTCGCCGGGGGTCAAGGACGCCCAGAAGATGCGCCGCTTCTTCGAGGCGGTGCGGAGCGCGGATGGCGCCGCGACGTAGGACCTCGGCCCGGCCCGGCTACTTCGGCGAGTACGGCGGCCGCTTCGCGCCCGAGACCCTGATGGCGCCGCTCGAGGAGCTCGAGCGCGCGTTCGACCGCTGGCGGCGCGACCGGCGGTTCCGGGCGGAGCTCGACGCGCTGTTGTCGACCTACGCGGGGCGACCCACGCCCATCACGGTCGCGGATCGCCTGGCAGCCGGGAGCAAGGGCGCGCGCATCGCGTTGAAGCGCGAGGACCTCCTCCACACCGGCGCGCACAAGCTCAACAACGCGCTCGGGCAGGTGCTCCTCGCGCGGCGGATGGGGAAGCGCCGCGTCATCGCGGAGACCGGCGCGGGTCAGCACGGCGTCGCGACGGCCGCCGCCGCGGCGAAGATCGGGCTGCCGTGCCGCGTCTACATGGGGTCGGTCGACATGGCGCGCCAGGCGCCGAACGTCCTGCGGATGCGCCTGCTCGGCGCCGAGGTGATCGCCGTCGATTCGGGCTCGAGGACGCTCAAGGACGCGATCAACGAAGCGATGCGCGACTGGAGCGAGAACGTCGCGACGACGCACTACGTCCTCGGATCGGCGCTCGGGCCGCACCCGTACCCGACGATGGTCCGGGAGTTCCAGTCCGTCATCGGCCGCGAGGCGCGGAAGCAGTTCCGCAAGATCGCGCGCCGCGACCCCGATGCGGCGGTCGCGTGCGTCGGCGGCGGCTCGAACGCGATCGGCCTCTTCTCGGCGTTCCTCGGTTCGAATTCGAAGACGAAGCTCTACGGCGTGGAGGCCGGAGGCCGCGGAACGGGGCCGGGGGAGCACGCGGCGCGATTCTCGGGCGGCTCGCTCGGCGTCCTGCACGGGACGCGCACGATGCTCCTCCAGGACGACGCGGGGCAGATCCTCCCGACCCATTCCGTCTCGGCCGGCCTCGACTATCCGGCCGTGGGCCCCGAGCACGCGGCTCTGGCCGAACGGGGCCGCGTGACCTACGTCGCCGTCTCGGACGCCGAGGCGCTGGACGCCTTCGAATCGCTCTCGCGCGCCGAGGGGATCGTGCCGGCCCTCGAGAGCGCGCACGCCGTCGCGTATGCCTCGAAGCTCGCGTCGAAGATGCCCCGCAGCCGCTGGGTGCTCGTGAACCTCTCGGGCCGCGGCGACAAGGATCTCGAGGAATACGCGCGCCTGCGCGGGTCCCCGGCGTGAGCCGCCTCGCCGAAGCGTTCGCGGCCGCCCGGCGGCAGCGGCGGGCCGCCTTCCTCGCCTATCTGACCGCCGGCGACCCCGACGCCGACGCGACGGTCGCGCTGGCCCGCGCCCTCGAGCGGGCGGGCGCCGACGTCCTCGAGCTCGGCGTTCCCTTCACGGACCCGATCGCCGATGGCCCCGTGCTCCAGCGCGCGGCCTCCCGGGCGCTCGCGGCCGGGACGACGCTCCCGCGCGTGTTCGAGATCGCGCATCGGATCCGCCGCGAGACGCGCCTCGCGCTCCTCCTCTTCACGTACCTCAACCCGCTGCACCGCCGCGGCATCGCCCGCGCCGCGGGAGAAGCGAAAGCGGCGGGCTTCGACGCGGTGCTCGTGACCGACCTGCCGCCCGAGGAGGCGCCGGAGATCTCCGCGACGCTGCGCGCCGGCGGCCTCGCCACCGTCTTCCTCGTCTCGCCGACGTCGCCCGCCGCAAGGATGCGCGCGGCCGCGCGCCTGTCCTCGGGCTTCCTCTACGTCGTCTCCCGCCCCGGCACGACGGGCGCCCGGACGAGCCTGCCGCGCGACCTCGCGGCGACGGCGCGGCGGGCCCGCCGCGCGGCCGGCGATCTCCCGATCGCGATCGGATTCGGGATCTCGACGCCCGAGTCGGCGCGGCAGGCGGCGCGGCTCGCCGACGGCGTCGTCGTCGGGTCGGCCCTCGTGGCCGCGGCGGAGCGGGCGGGCCCGGACCGCGATCGGGCGGTCGAGCGCCTGGCCCGCGAGCTCGCCGGCGCGTGCCGGCGCGGAGAGCCCTAAACTCGGCGCATGCGCCCGGAAGGGCACTTCCTCAAGCTGCTGCGGCGGGCGGACCTGCCTCCGGAGGCGCTCGACGAGCTCCTCGAGGACCGCGGCGCGCGGCGATACCACGCCGTCCGACTGGCCCTCGCCGCCCATCCCCGGACGCCCCGCGCGGCGGCCCTGTCGCTCGTCGGCACGCTCTTCTGGCGCGATCTCGCCGCCCTCTCCGCCAACGCTCGCGTGCACCCCGAGGTGCGGCGCGCGGCGGACCGGGACCTCCTCCGGAGGCTTCCCGAGATGGCCCTGGCCGAACGGATCGACCTGGCCAGGACCGTGGGGCGGGGCACGTTGGTGGTCCTGCGATTCGACCCCGACCCGAGGGTCGTCGCGGCCCTTCTCGACAACCGGTTCGCGACCGAGCCGGACGTCGTCCAGGCCGCCGCGCGGCCCGGCGCGCGCGCCGCCGTGCTCGAGGTCATCGCGGCGCACCCGCGCTGGAGCCTGCGGCCGTCGGTCCGGAGCGCGCTGCTGCGCAACGCCGCGCTCCCGGTGTCGGGCGCCCTGTCCCTCCTGACCCGCGCCTCGCGGCAGGATCTCGAGGGACTGTGTCGAAATCCCGGTGTCCCGGAGATTCTGAAGGCCTGCGCCGAAAGAGTTCTTGCGGATCGGTCCCGGCAGGTCTAGCATGACTTACTTCCCCACCGATGGGTTCTAAAGGCACGACGGGACCGCCTGCCATGAGCTTCGGAGAGGAGCTCAGACGAGAACGCGTCGTTCGGGAGATCTCGCTCGAAGAGATCTCGTCGGCGACGAAGATCTCCCTGCGCCTTCTCCAGGCGCTCGAGGACGGTGACCTGCGCAAGCTTCCGCCGCCGACGTTCACGCGCGGCTTCATCCGCGCGTACGCCGGGCACCTCGGCATCGACCCCGAGGAGAAGGTGAACGCGTATCTCGCGGATCTCGCCGGCAGGCCGCCGGACGGGCCCGGTCCGAAGAAGCCGCGGCCGCGTTCGCGCTTCTGGAGAAGCCGCCGCGCGACGGCCGGCACGATCGTCGGCGGGGTGACGGGCCTGCTCCTTCTCCTCGGACTGATCGCGAATCCCGAGCGCCGCCCGCTCGCGTTCCGCGGACACGCGGCGCCGCGCGCCGCGGCGCCGGCGCTCAAGAACGTGACGTTCTCGAGCGAGCCCACGCCCGCGATGCGACTCGAGCCGGTCGCGGCTCCGGCTCCTGCGCCCGATCCCGCGCCGCCGGCGACTCCCGGCCGGGTCTCGCTTCTCCTCGAGTTCGACGGCGATTCCTGGACGCAGCTCGAGGCCGACGGCCGCATGGTGTTCTCCGGCCTCGCCCGCCAGGGCGAGGCGAAGCGCTTCGAGGCGCAGGCGGGATTCCGCCTCACGCTCGGAAACGCGGGCGCCGTGCGCGTGACCGTGGACGGGCGCGCCCTCGACCGCCTGGGCGGCGAAGGCAAGGTGGTGCGCAACCTGCTGCTGCCCGGCTCGCCGGCGCGGGGCTAGGCGCCTCGGGCGGCGCGCCCTTGGCCGAGCCTCTCCCGGCGGAAACTCTCGACCTCCTCTCCCTGCTGCGGTCGGGAGAGGCCGCTCCCGAGATCCGGCGCTTCGCCGCGCGCGGGCTGCTGCCGCTCGATCAAGAGGGCCAGATGCGGGCGCTGCTCGCCGTGCTGGACGATCCAGACGCCGGGACGGCCGAGACCGCTCGCGTCACCCTGGCCGAGACGCCCCCGGACGATCTCTCGCGGTTCCTGGAGACCGCGGACCCGACGGGCGTCGAGATCGACACGCTGGCGCGCCATTGCGCGGACGGAGCGGTGCTCGAGCGGGCCATTCGCCACCGGAACGTGCACGATCAGACCCTCCTGCGCCTGGCGCGGACCGTGACGGGCTCGCCCCAGGACGCGCTCGTCGTCAACCAGGTCCGGCTGCTGCGCCTGCCGGCGCTCATCGACGCCCTCTTCGAAAACCCGGACCTGACCGCGGAGAGCCGGCGGCGGCTCAACGAGAACCGCGAGGAGTTCTTCGACAAGGAGGAGCGCCGGCGGCAGGCCGAGGAGCGGCGGATCCAGGAAGCGATCGAAGCGGAGGAGGCGGCGCGGGCGGCCGCGGAAGCGGGCGAGACGGAAGCGGGCGAGGGGGAGCCGGCGGCCGAAGGCGAGGCGGCGCCGGAGGACGATCAGCTCGCGACGGGCGGCGTCCTCTTCCGGCGGATCGGCGTGATGACCGTGCAGGAGAAGGTCAACCTCGCCTACTCGGGCGGAAAGGAGGAGCGCCGGATCCTGATCGGCGACTCGAACACGCTCGTCGGCCAGGCCGTCCTGAAGTCGCGGGGTTTGACGCTCGCGGAGATCGAGGCCTTCTGCACGATGCGGCACCTGGACTCCGAGATCTTCCGGAAGATCACCGGGAATCGTGAGTGGATTCGCAAGCAGGCCGTGATGGTGGCGCTCGTCAAGAACCCGGCCGTCCCGATCGCCCTCACGCTGCCTCTGATCAAGCATCTGTCCGTTCGCGAGCTGAAAGCCGTGATGCGCGACCCCAATCTGCCCGAGGGAGTGCGCCTGACGGCGAAGAAGCTCCTCGGCGAAAAGCAGCGCTGACGCCTCGAAACGGGCGGTGCGCGCCCGAACCGGTGTCCTGCGCGGTTTCCACGGCCCTTGCCGGGGCACTCGGTTTTCCCGTATCTTTAGCCTCCAATAAGGCGCGGCGCTCGCGGGCGCATGCCGTAAAATTTTCGCAAACCAATGTCCCGAGACGTCGACTACTACGCCCTGCTGGGCGTCAATCGAGAAGCAAACGATCACGAGATTCGAGACCGTTTTCGGGCGCTGGCCCGGGAGGCCCACCCGGACCGGGCGCCTCGGGAAGCCAAGGCCGAGGCCGAGGCGAACTTCCAGAACCTGACCGAGGCCGTCAACGTGCTGACGAACCCCGAGCGCCGGAAGGCCTACGACTTCGAGCAGGCCTTCAAGGCGAGCGGCGCCGCGTCGCCCGACGCCGACGACGTCACGCAGAGTCTGCTCGCCCAGGGCATGCAGGCCTTCAAGGACCGTCAGTTCGCCGACGCGGCCGGCAACTTCCAGCTCGCCGTTCACCGCAATCCCAACGACGCCAAGGCGCAGCACTATCTGGGCCTGGCCTCCGCGCGGTCGGGGGACATGCGAACCGCCGTCAAGGCCCTGGAGACGGCGATCGTGCTCGAGCCGCACAACGTCAGCCTGTTGAAGGACGCCGGCACGGTGTTTCGCCAGGCCGGCCTTCTCGTCAAGGCGGAGAAGGCGTATCAGGAGGCGCTGCGCTGGGATCCCTCGGCGGGAGAGGTCCGGCGGGCTCTCGACGAAGTTCGCGCGAAGCGGGCCGTCAAGTCCTGAGCATGCCGTCGATCGAAGCGTTCGGGTTGACCGACGTCGGCCGGAAGCGCAAGCACAACGAGGACGCTTTCGCGCTCGAGATCTCGGACGGGCTCTTCATCGTGGCCGACGGCATGGGCGGGCACGCGGCCGGCGAGGTGGCCGCGCGGATCACCGTCGAGACGATCGGCGAGTTCATCGCCGCCACCCGGCAGAAGGAAGAAGCGACCTGGCCGTTCAAGTACGACCACTCGCTCGACTTCAACAGCAACCGGCTCGCGATTGCGATCGAGAAGGCCAACGAGCGCGTGATGGCGGCGGTCGCCGCGCAGCCGTGGCTGAAGGGCATGGGAACGACCGTGGTCGCCGGGCTGCTGAACGAGAAGATCCTCTCGCTGGCGCACGTCGGCGACAGCCGCGCCTACATGTACCGCGACGGCCGTCTCCAGCGCCTGACGGACGACCACTCCTGGGTGCACGAGCAGGTCGCCGCGGGAATCCTGACCGAGGACGAGGCGAAGACCCATCCGCTGAAGAACGTCGTGACGCGGGCGCTCGGCGGCGGCTCGACCGTCTCGGCGGACCTTCAGGAGCTGCCGTTCTCGGCGAAGGACCGTTTTCTCTTCTGCTCCGACGGCCTGACGACGATGCTGTCGGACGAGGAGATCGAAGAGATCGTGGCGAAGCACGAGGATCCGCAGGACCTCTGCCGCGCGCTCGTGGATCTCGCAAACGAGAAGGGCGGCGTCGACAACATCACGGTCGTCGTGTGCCGCGTGCTGAACGACTCGACCGCCTCGGCTGCCGCCTAGGCGACAAACCCCTCAACGGGGACGCCCCGGTCTCCGTACCCGGTTTGACGCACGGAGGGGATCCGTCTATTCTGAAATGCTGATGCGAAAACAGCATAAATTCGCGCTGTCCGCGTGGGCCGCGAAGGTCGCCGCCTGCGGCCTGATGGCGATCGGCTGGACAGCGGGCGTCTTCGCGCAGCCCGCGGCAAGCCGCTCCGCGCGTTCCCTGGTCGGAAAGCCCCTATCGGAGCTTCGGTCCGGCGCGAGTGCTCGCGGCCTCCGACGCCGTCGTGCGCGACGAGGCCGACGATCCGGCGCTCCGTCAGGCTCTGGACGACCGGATCGCCCGGCTCTCCGACGAGCTCTTCGTCCGCGAGGGATGGCCGAACCCGTTCGCCGAAGCCGATCCCGTCCGGTTTCTCGTCGCGCGGAGCGCCGCCGGCGGCGTGCGGCGCCTCTCTTCGCGTTCGATCGAGCCGGGGCGGATCGCCGGCCCGACGATCGAGATCGACGGATCGGATCTCGGCAACGACGCAATCGTCCGCGAGGCCTCGCGCCTCTTCGCGCTCGCGGTGATCTCGGGCTACGGTGTCGCGGATCGCACCTTCGTGACCGACGCGGCCGCCGCGTTCCTCGCCGACGCCGGAGATCCGGCCGAGACGGCGTCCGCCGCGGCGGCGCCGAGCCTGGCCCTGGCGGATCACCCGGGCTCTCTCGGGCGCCTCCTGCTCGACGAGTTCGCGCGCTCGACCGGAGGCCGCACTTCCGTCCGTCAAATCTACGAGCGCGCGCGCGATCTCGGCGAGGAGCCGCTCGCGAGCCTGGCGCACATCTACACCGAGCGCACCGGACTGCCCGAGGAGACGCTCGTCGCGCGTTTCGGCGCGCGTCTCTACGCGTCTCCGTCGGCGGCCGACACCGAGCCCGGGCCTTCCTCCGTCGGGCTCTGGGACCTCGAAGCGGGAGCGTTCGACGCCGGCGTGCCCGCCCCCTGGACGGTCCGCCACCGGACCTACGTGCCGGCGGACGGCACGGCGGCGATCCGATACGGCTGGCCGGCCGGCGCCGGCCTCGGCGCCGCGATCGTGCACTATCGCGACGCGGACCTGCCGCCCGACGTCGTCTTTCTCGAGCCCGACCGCGTGCAGACGATCGCGCTCTCGGGCGTCGCGCGCGTGGACTGGATCGTGGCCGCGACCGGAGGCTCCTCGCCGGCCGGTCCCGTGGTTCCCGTCTTCTTCGAGGCGGTTTCCGGCTATCCGTTCGCGGGTCTTCAGCCGCACGCCATGCCCCTCCCCGAGGGCCCGCGTCTGTGGTGGACGACGGCCTCGAACGCCGGCCTCACGGGGTGGGCCGTCTTCCGCGAGGAGGTCCAGGCGGACGGTCGCATCGTCCGCACCGGTCCGCAGATCGTCCCTGCGTCCAGCGACACGCCGGAATCGCTGCGCTACGCGTACCTCGACACCGGCTTCCGCGCGGGAACTTACTACCGTTACACGGTGTGGGCCGTCACGGCCGACGGGCTTCTGACGCGGGCTTTCTCGGCCACGCTGCGGACACCGGAGTAAGCTTCTCCAAAGCAGCGGGGCACGGCGGCGCCCGCCCCGCGGGAGATCCATCCATGAGAGGGACCAAGAAGATCCGGCGAGAGCCGGACGTCGGCCGGATCATCGACCGGACGATCGTGCGCCTCTGGGACACGATCGAGGAGCTCGAGGCCCTGAATCCGGCGGAGCTCCACTTCTACCGCGTGGCGGTCTTCGGAAGCGCGCGCCTCGTCTCGAGCGACCGCGAGTACAGCGACGTGCGCCAGCTCGCCGAGCGGCTGACGGAGTTGAACTGCGACATCGTGACCGGCGGAGGGCCGGGCCTCATGGAGGCGGCCAACGAGGGGGCGGCGTCCTCGCGCGGCGTGCGCAAGACGCGCTCCTATGGCCTGACGATCGCCATCCCGTACGAGAAGGCCAACCCGTATCTCGACAGCGTCACGGCGCACCGGACGTTCTTCTCGCGCCTGCACCATTTCGTGCGGATGTCGCAGGGCTTCGTCATCTTCCCGGGGGGCATCGGCACGGCGCTCGAGCTGCTGATGGTCTGGCAGCTCCTTCAGGTCGGGTTCATGACGGAGCGGCCGGTCGTGCTCGTCGGAGAGATGTGGCGCGGGCTCGTCGAATGGATGAATCGCGAGATGGTGCCGCGCAAGCTCGTCAACCCCGAGGACCTGGAGCTCGTGCGCCTGACGACCGAGGTCGACGAGGTCGTCGAGATCATCCGGAAGCACAAAGAGAAGTTCGACGCGGCGCGCGAGATGCTCATCCTCGAGCGGCGCCGCGCCGCCCGCGCGAAGGACGACCCGCCACCCGCGCTCGAGCCCGGCGAGCCAGCTGCGTCCTGACGATCTCGCCGTGATCGAAGGCGAAGTCGAGGCGCGCGAGCTCGCGGCGCGTGAAGAACCGCGCGTCCGCCGCGTCGTCGCCGCCCTTGACCTTCCCGCCGACCACCCGCGCCGCGTAGAGAACGGTCACGTTGTGGCCGCGCGGGTCGCGGTTCGGCGCCGAGTAGACGGCGAGGAGCTCGCCCACGCGCACGCGCAGTCCCGTCTCCTCGAGCGTTTCCCGCGCGCAGCAGTGCTCGGTCGTCTCCTTCCACTCGCAGAAGCCTCCGGGTAGTCCCCAGGAACCCCGATACGGCGGCCGGCCGCGCTGAACCAGGAGCAGGCGGCCGCGCCGGTCGACGACGAACGAGTCGACCGTCAGCCGCGGGTACTTGAGGCTCTTGTACGGGTTGGCCAAGGCGTCGGCGGCCTCAGTACTTGACCGTGTACTTCTTGGCCTCCAGACACGCGCTGAACGCCTTCTTGAAGTTCGCCATCTGCTCGGCGGTGGCGGTCTGGATGTTCTGGGACTGCTGCTGGGACTGCGCCTCCGCCTGCTTGCGCTGACGCCGGCCCGCGACCGCTCCCGTGGCCGCCCCGACCGCCGCGCCCGTGCCGGCGTCGCCCGCGATCCCTCCGATGAGGGCGCCCGCGGCGGCACCCTTCGCGGCGCCTCTCGCTCCCGAGCCCTGGGCCGACTGAGCGGACTGCGCCTGCTGCTGCTGCGCCGCCTGAGCCTGCTTGGTGAGCTCGAAGGGGTCGGTTCCGGTTTCTTTGACCGCCCAGTTGTAGCACTCGCTTTCGTCCTTCGACTGCTGGCCCGCGGCCTGCCCCTGGGCCGGAAAGACGTAGACGTTCATCGTCGCCGCGAGGGACTTCTGCTGCGAGGCGGGCTGCGTCTGCGCCGTCGTCGCCATCTGCGCCGCGATCCCGATGAGAAGCGCGGCAAGAATCGTTCTCTTCATGTCGATCCTCCTGTGCCTGTGCCTGTCGACGCTCACTTCGGTGCCGTCATCGGCGTGCAGGCGCCGAAGACCGATACGGCCTTCCCGTCGCGCGCGACCGCGGCCACGAGAGCTCCCGTCTTCTCGCCGATGACGAAGCTGTAGGCGCGGCCGCCCTCGACGCCCTGGAGATAGATGTTGCCGTCTTCGCGCAGCAGCGTGCCGATCGGCGTCGAGCGATTCTCGCCGCTCGCCGGCGTTGTCGAGAGCTTCTTCGCCTTCAGGTCGACCTGGATGAACTGCGGGACGTTCAGTTCCCTGGGTGTCTCGACGTTGCAGTCGCCGCCGTCCTCGCAGACCGCGACCTGCACGGCCGTGCAGAGAAGCAGCTGCTCCCCGGTGAGGTCGTCGGCGATCGCCGCTGCGGGAAGGGAGAGGACAGCCAGGAACGGGACCAGACGTCTCAATCGGATCTTCATGGATCGTCCTCCGGCGCCTCGAGGGCGCGCGATGCCGACTCTATGCGATCGGCGAGGACGTGTGAGCGGTCACCGTATGATCGGGGCCAAAGAAAGCGGAGGAAGGCGATGAAGATCGACGCCGTTTTTCGGAGGCGCTGGCGGTCCTGGTTCGTTGTGATCCCGATGGTGCTCGGTGCTGCCGGTGTCGCGAACGCGCGCGAGGCGCGGCCAGAAGCGTTCGGCACCGCGTCCCTGACCATGGTTCAGGTACCGGCCTCGCAATGCTTTGCGCTCGCCGGCACCGACCCCGTCATGAACGGCAACACTCAGTTCATGTATTCGAGCCCCGCCTCGGGCGTCTGGGATTGCCACCCCAACTTGCCCACCGGCTCCAAGCTCGTCCGGATCGAGGCGGTGACGTACGACGCGAGCGATACGGGCGAGGTCAACATGAATGTCATCCGGTGTCAGTCGCTCGACCCGAACGACGGCTGCCTGCAGTCGGGTCTCGCGGCGACGGCCGGGACCGCCGCCTCGCCGTTCCAGGGGCGGCTCGTCGGGGACATCTCCTCGACGCCGATCCTCGTGGACAAGACGGCCGAGCTCGCGTTTGTCCGCGTATATCTGACCGCGGGAGGAGCCGACCTCCAGTTCCGCGAGGTGGATTTCTTCTACCAGCTCCAGGTCTCGACGCCGGCCCCCGGCACGCAGACTTTCGGCGACGTGCCGCCGACGTTCCTCTACTACAAGGGCATTGAGGCGTTTGCGGCGTCGGGAATCACGGGCGGCTGCGGCAACGGAAACTTCTGTCCGAACCAGACCGTGACGCGCGGCGAGATCGCGACGTTCTTCGCGCGCGCGCTCGGTCTGCACTTCCCGAATTGACGCGGCGCGATCGGGCCGCAGCGCGACGGAAACGCCTGCCCGACGGAGCGCACGGCCCTATTGGATCGGCGAAGGACTTCCCGGGTTCGGAACTCCAGCCAGAAACCACGAGTAGTAAGGGTTGGAGCCGTCCTCGGCGAGGACGCTCATCATGTTCCCGGCCCATCGCTCGGGGTCTCCGGGGTAGGCGTGGAATGCCTGATAGAAGTCCCGAAGGTGCTCCCGCTCGACGGCGATTGCCGCCAGGAGCGGCTCAGCGGCGCCCGTAATCGGCGGATCTGTCTGTAGGGCGAGCAAGCGGGGCAACACTCGGGAGAATTCCCCCGGACGGAGCCAGGCCGCATACTCGATTCGCGGGCGGTCGTCGGTCGTGGGCGGCGCGTCCTGCACGTACCGCTCCAGTCCGGCTCGGTCCGTGACGTATGTCGCCAGGAGCGCGGCCGGCGATCCGACACCCACCTCCCGAAGCGCAGCGGATATGCCGGGCCGCGCGAAGCGTTCCGCGATCCGAGGGGCGTCGAGCCGGATGGGCTCGGCCGATCCAATCAAGAGCGCTTCGTGAAGCTCGGTCGTCCAGAGGGTCGCGTGTGGGAAGACGTCCAGGAAGCTCCGGATGAGGGAACGCGAGTCCTCGTCGTTCTGCGTGGCAAGCGGCCACCATTGGGCGAGGAGCCCGTCCGGATTCAGGCGGCGGCGGGCCAAGCGTAGAAGTCGCGGGAGTAGAGATTGACGACGCCGGCCGCGGACGGGGGCGGCGGTTCGAGAGAGATGAGATCGTAGCGGTCGGCGTTGCGGAGAAGCTCGCGGCGGCCGTCGCCCAGCCGCAAGGTCACGCGGCCGTCGTGCGTGACGCCGAAGTTTCCCCTAAAGTGCGGCGCGGCCCGGACGACTGCGGGTAGCAGCTCCGCGACGACGCGATGATCGAGCGAGTCGTCGGCGAGCAAGGCGCCCGCGGTGATGCCCGTTCCCAGCCCTATGACGAGCGCCGCGCGCGGCTCGCCGCGATGGATGAGGAGGGGCAGGAGCGCCTGCAGGCGCATGTAGCGCAGCGAGGGCATGGGATCGCCGGAATTGGAGACCCCCTGCACATAAAGACGGCGAAAGGGCCCCGCCGTGCTTCGCTGCTCGAGCACGGCGACCGTGCCGCCCGTGCTCTCCTCGTAGAAGACGAGTTTGCCGCCCCGCGCTTTCGTCAGGAGACGTGCCAGGAGATCACTCGGAACGAGCGCCGCACCGCCGCCCAGGATGAGGACGATTGCCGCCGCCGCCACGGGCACCGGCTTGCGAAAGTCCGCTCCCCGCGCGATGGCCACAGCGCCGAGAGCCGCGGCCGCGACGGCGAGGATGCCGAGAGTTCGAACGAGGCCGAATGCCGGGACCAGGACGAAGCCGGTCAGCAGGGTCCCCGCGATCCCCCCGGCCGTGTTGAGCGCCAGGACGGTGCCCAGGTCGCGTCCGATACGGTCGGCTCCGCCGGCCAGCCGGACGGCCACGGGGAAGGCCGCGCCGAGAAGCAGGGTCGGCAGGAGAACGACAGCCGCGGAGGCTACGGCGAAGCGGGCGCACATGCGCGCGAGTTCGCTGCCGGTCGCCGAGAAAACGAGACTTCCCATCCAGGTCTGCGTCCGGGGTAGCCACGGTCCAATACTGGCCAACATCAACAAGGCGCTCCCGCCCGCGGCGGCGATGAGGCCGCCGAAGGCGAGCCACGGCCTCCGCACGCTGTCCGCCAATTTCGACCAGAGCAGACTGCCCAGGAAGAGCCCCGTCAGGTAGGTCGCCAGTACGACGGCGAATGCGAAGGCGCGCGTGCTGAGGAATTGAACGATCGCCTGGGTCCAGACGACTTCGTAGCCGAGAGCCACCCCTCCGGCGAGCGCATAGAGCCCGAGCGCCAGGGAGACGTTTTGGGGCGGACGCGAGCGGGAGGCCTCGACCGATACGCGCGGCTTCATCCGGCGATCGGCGGCCAGGGCAATGGCGGCGGCGGTGAAGTTCAAGACCGCGGCTGCGGCGGCGGCACCGCGCAGGCCGAGCAGGGGAATGAGCAGGAATGCCGCGGCCAATGCGCCTGCCATCGCCCCCAGGGTGTTGGCGGCATAAAGGCGCCCGGCGGCTCGGCCGACCGTCTTCTCGGCGGGCGCGACGGCTCGCACGAGCGCAGGAAGCGTGCCGCCCATCAAGAGCGCCGGCAAACCGATCGCGAGGAACAACAATCCCCAGGCGAGCAGCCGGGACACGGCCTCGAGCGAGACAAACACCGGCGCCGCGTGCGCGAGCGCCAGCGTGACGCCGAGCCCGAGCACGCCCGTGCCCGCCTCCAGCGCCGCGAAGAATCGCAGCGGCCGCGCCGCGCGATCCGCCCGGCGGCCGAAGAGTCCGCCGCCAAGAGCGAGCCCGGCGAAGAAGGCGCTGACAGCGGTCGTCACGGCATAGACGTCCACGCCCACGATCAGTGTCAGCTGTTTCACCCAGAGCGTCTGGTAGACGAGCGCCGACACGCCCGACAGAAAGAGCACGGCGAGCGGAAGCAGCGAGCGAACGCGGGAATCGGACGCCTGCGGAGGAGGAGCGACCGGGCGCCTGGTCCGGCGTGAACGTCGCGGCATGAGCTGGCGTCAGCTTATGTCGTGAAAAAAGGGCGGCGGGAGAGTCCCGCCGCCCCGAATGATTCTGTCGAACTTCTGCTCGGCTCGAGCCTCAGTGGTCTGCCTTGGTCAGCTTCTCCATCACTTCGCTCAAGTTGAAAGAGCCCGGCTTCTGTCTCGGCGGGAAATCCCGGAAGCTCTGCATCCACATGCCCACGTACGTGGCCGCCGGTCCCAACATGAACGCGTGATTGATTCGCCATTCCTGGTAGCCCATGCCCTCCTCGCCCCGCTCGAAGGGATCCGCGCGCAGATTGAAGATTTTGGGAACGCGAAGCACGACGAACGGATCCTGCCAGACGTCGAAGCCCTCGGCGCGCTGCTCGGCGAAGACGATCTTCCATTGGTCATAGCGAAGCCCCACGAGCGAACCGTCGTCGTTGAAGTAGAAGAACTCGTGACGCGGATCGGGCCCGCGGCCCGCTAGAGAATCCGTGACGTTGTAGCCGTCGAGATGCACCTTGAAGGTCTTGTCGCCGACCTTCATGCCCTTGAGCAGCTGGTCCTTGACGTCGGGGACGCCGGCGGCGGCCAGGATGGTCGGAATCATGTCCATGTGCGAGTAGATCTCGTTGTTGACCGTGCCGGGCTTGATGACGCCGGGCCAGCGGATCGCGCAGGGCACGCGGTAGCCGCCCTCCCAGTTCGTGTTCTTTTCCCCTCGAAACGGCGTCGTGCCGCCGTCGGGCCACGACATTTCCTCGGCGCCGTTGTCGGTGGAATACATCACGATGGTGTTGTCATCGAGGCCGAGCTCCTTCAGCTTGTCGAGCAGCTGGCCGACCATGGCGTCGTGCTCGACCATGCCGTCGGGATACGTGCCCAGGCCGGTCTTGCCCTGGCTCTCCTTCTTCAGGTGCGTGAAGATGTGCATGCGAGTGGAGTTCCACCACAGGAAGAACGGCTTGTTCGCCTTCTTCGCCTTATCGAGGTAGTCGAGCGCCCCCTTGGTGAACTCCTCGTCGATCGTCTCCATTCGCTTGGTGTTCAGCGCACCGGTGAGCTCTCCATTTTCTGGGTGCCGTCGGGGTTGGCCCAGGTGTGGATCACGCCGCGCGTGCCGTACTTCTTGATCAGCGCGGGGTCCTTGAAGTAGTCGGGGTTCTCGGGCTCCTGCTCGGCGTTCAAGTGGTAGAGCGAGCCGAAGAACTCGTCGAATCCGTGCGCCGTGGGCAGGGTGGCGTCGGCGTCGCCGAGGTGATTCTTGCCGAATTGCGCGGTCATGTAGCCCTGAGCCTTGAGCAGCTGCGCGAGCGTCACGTCGCGCGCCTGGAGCCCTTCCTTCGCGCCCGGAAGGCCGACCTTGAGGAGGCCCGTGCGGAACCCGCTCTGCCCCGTGATGAACGCCGCGCGGCCCGCGGTGCAGCTCTGCTCGCCGTACCAGTCGGTGAAGAGGGCGCCTTCCCGGGCGATGCGGTCGATGTTGGGCGTCTTGTAGCCCATCATGCCCTGGTTGTAGGCGCTGACGTTCCAGTAGCCGATGTCGTCGCCCCAGAGGATGACGATGTTGGGCTTCTTGCCCGCCGTTTGCGCCGCGGCGGCGCCGGCCAGAAGCAGAGCCGCGACGACCGCGGCGAAGACACGTGTACCCAGTACGCACAGATCTCATTGGTCCTCTCTCTTTATCCGAGCGAAGCGTTCGCATCATGTCACGGATCGGCGCGCGGCCGGCGCCGGAATCCGGCCAACCCTAAGGGGCGTCGTACTTCTCGAAGAACTCCCGGATCTCTTCCGCCGGCCGGTTGGTCACGAGCTCGGCCGGCGTCTCGCCGTACCAGTCGCGCGGCAGACGCGAGGCGTAGGGCTCTTCGATGAAGCGCCGGCAGATGAGCGCGATGACGCCGCGGTCGGTCTCGCTGCGGATGAGGCGTCCCGCCGCCTGCACGACGCGCGTCATCCCGGGCTGCAGGTAGGCGTAGTCGAAGCCCGCCTCTTCCTTCTCGTCGAAGTAGCGGCGCAGAAGCTCGCGCTCGAAGGAGACCTGGGGCAGCGCCGGCGACACGACGAAGACGCCCGAGAGCAGCTCGCCCGGATAGTCCACGCCCTCCGCGTACATGCCGCCCGACACCGCGAAGAGCAGCACGCCGCCCTCCGGCGGCGACGACAGGGCCGTCAGGATCTGCTGCCGCTCGAAGTCCGAGAGGTCCGAGCGCTGGACGATAAGCCGCGCCCGCGTCGGCGGCATCTTCGCGGCGACTTCCGAGAGGAACCGGTACGACGGGAAGAGGACGAGGTCGTTTCCCGAGTGGGCGTCCGACATGTCCGCGATGAGGCGCCCGATGCGCCCGTAGTTGCGGTCGCGCGCGGAGAACGTCGTCCGCACGTGGGGCAGGATCATGACCTTGCGGTTCTCCGGCGGGAAGGGCGGCGGCAGCGAGAGCGTGGCCGTGCGGTCCGGCTCGAGTCCGAGCACGCGACACACCGCCTCGGGCGGCGTCAGCGTCGCCGACATCAGGACCGACGCCGAGGCCTGGCGGAACACCGGCGCGAGCGACCGCGCGGGATCGAGGCAGACGACGGCGAGGCGCACGCCGCTCTCGCGCCGCTCGACGACGCAGGTGAAGTCCGGCCCGAACATGCCGAGCACCGCGCCGAACCGCTGCAGAGCGAAGTGCGCGTCGAGCACCGGATCGTCCACGAGCGCGAGGCGCGTCTCCCGCTTCCAGTCGAGGTAGCGCGCGAAGCGCGGCTCCCACTCCGCCCGCAGCGCCTGGATCTCCTCGATCGGCGGTGCCGTCTCCGCGATCGCCTCGCCCTCCGGCAGCTCCTCGGCGGCGCGCTCGAGCAAAGCCAGCAGCTCCTCGAGCGTGCGCCCCAGGTTCGCGAAGAGATCGCCCGGCTGGAGCGCCAGGCGGTTGGCGAGCGCGCGCAGGTCCTCCTCGAGGAGCTCCGGCGAGAAGATCTGCCGCGCGCGGTCGGGCAGGTTGTGCGCCTCGTCCACGATGAGGACCGCCTTCGACAGCTCCTCGCCCACGAGGTGCCGCAGCGCGACGCCCGGCTCGAAGACGTAGTTGTAGTCCGCGACGATCGCGTCGGCGCGCTGCGCGAGCTCGAGCTGGACTTCGAAAGGACACACCTCGTCACGTCTCGCTTCTTCGAAGACCGTGTCGGGATCGTGGTGCGGATAGGTCTCGCGCAGGCGCCCGAGGATGTTCGACCGCGCCATCTTCTCCGGGTAGCCGCGCGCGAACCGGCAGAAGTCCTCGTGGCAGAGGATCCGGTCGTTGGCGCACATCTTCTCCTTCGCCCGGACCTGGATCGTCGAGAAGGCGCGCTCGTTCATCGCGACGAGCGCCGAGACGGCCATCTTCTGCTGCAGCGTCTTCGACGTCAGGAAGACGACCTGCTTGCCCTGCCGCAGCCCCTCGGCCATCGCGGGATGGAGCGCCGCCGCGGTCTTGCCCGAGCCGGTCGGCGCCTCGGCGAGCAGGTTCTCGCCCTGCCGCACCGCCGTCGCGACGGCCTCGATGAGCTTCTCCTGCACCGGCCGCGGCGCCGTGTGGGGGAAGGGGAGCCGCTCGGCCGCCCGGCGCTTGTGCTCCCGGATCTTCTCCTGAGCCCGCCAGATCGCGAGCAGGCGCGAGAGCCGCCTCTCGACGTCCCGTTCCGTGTCCTCGTCGTAGAGGCAGTCGATCGAGACCTCTTCGCCGGTCTCGATGTCCACGTAGACGAGCGCGCCGGAGACCCGCAGATATCCCAGGCGCTTCCAGAGGTAGCAGTAGGCGAGCAGCTGCCGCCGGTCCCGCTCGAAGGAATAGCCCGACGGCCGCACCCCGTCCACCGTCAGGTTGGTGGACTTGAACTCCTCGATCAGCCACCGTCCCGACTCCCGCTCGAGGCAGCCGTCGAGGCGGCCGGTCAGGAGGGCCGTCCAGTCCTCGACCGGGACCCTCGCCTGGACGTGGACCTCGGCGCGGTAGCCGGTGTGCCGGTCGCGCCGCAGGGCCACGACCCGGGAGTGCACCTGGGTGCCGAGGCCGAGGCGCCGCCAGCCGTCCCCCCGGTCGAAGCCGACCCGGCGGAAGCCCTCCTCCTCGGCGAGCTCGCGCACCGAGACCTCGAAGACCTTAGATGCTTCGTCGAATCGCACCGGTCTCGATTATAATTTTCAGATGCAATCCGGCGGGGCGCGATTCCGCCTGTGGGCGGCGATAGGGATCTGCGCGCTCGCGCCGTCATTCCTCCTCGCGACCGGTGAAGCCGGCCGCAGCACGCCAAAGCGCCGCGTCACGCACCCGCCGACGCTCGAGGAGATCCTCGCTTCGACCGCCCGGCGCGCGCCGGCGCCCTCTTCCGGCGTCTCGATCTCGATCGCCGAGCTCGACACCGGCGCGCCCGTCTTCGAGAAGAACGCCGCGGCGCCGCAGACGATCGCCTCGGTCACGAAGATGTTTTCGACCGCTGCGGCATTGCATTTTCTCGGCCCCGACTACAAGTTCAAGACGACGCTCTGGCGCCGCGGCGACGTGCAGGACGGCCTGCTCGTCGGGTCGCTGCTCGTCGTCGGCGGCGGAGATCCCAACATCTCGGGCCGCTTCTACGACGACAACTACAACGCCGTCTTCGACAAGTGGGCCGAAGGGCTCGCGAAGCAGGGCATCCAGAGGGTCTCCGGCGACCTGATCCTGAACGCCTCGTTCTTCGACTCGACGGGCCGCAATCCCGAGTGGAGGGGAGGCCAGGAAGCCCGCTGGTACCAGGCCCCTTCGTCGGCCCTCTCCTACAACGACAACGTCGTCATGGTCTCGGTCCGGCCGGGCCTGAAGGCCGGAGGGCCGGCCGCCGTGACGATCGAGCCCCAGTGCGACGTCCTCCGGACCGTCGGCGGCGCCCGGACCGTCCGGCGCGGCCGGCCGCGGCTCGGCGTCGCCAAGACCTACGGCTCGGGCGACGTCTCGGTCTGGGGGACCATGCCCTCGCGCGGCGCCTGGTGGTCGGCGCCCATCGCGATCGACGACCCGCCGGCCTTCTTCGGATCGGCCCTGCGCTACCGGCTCCAGAACGCCGGGATCTCGCTTCTCGGCCAGACGCTCCAGCAGGACGTCAAGCCCGACAACGCCTGGACGCTCGTCGCCGAGACCGAGTCGGGCCTTCTGCCGAGCATCGCGGTCACCAACAAGCGCAGCCAGGGCTTCTACGCCGAGCAGATCTTCAAGACGCTCGGGGCAGTCAAAGGGGGAGTCGGGAGCTGGACGACGGCGATCGCCGCGGAGAAGGAGTTCTTCGCCGCGCTCGGCCTCGACCCCGCGCGGTACGAGCTGCACGACGGATCGGGCCTCTCCCCGCAGAACCGGGTGGCCGCCGAGCGACGTCGTGCGGTTCCTGCGGGCCATGTACGCTCAGCCCTACGGGCAGGCCTGGAAGGCGACGCTGGCCGTCTCCGGGGAGCCCGAGGGGACCCTCCGGCACCGGATGACCGACGCCATGATGGAGGGGAAGGTCCAGGCCAAGACGGGGAGCATTTCGGGGGTCTCGACGCTGTCCGGATTCGTAACTGCCTCTTCCGGAAAGACCTACGTCTTCTCGATCCTGTCTGAACGGCGGCCGGGTGTACGACACCAACGGCCACGCCTACCAGGATCGGATCCTCCGGGCGCTGGTCAAGGCGGGGTAGGGGCCCCTCCTACCCCCCTCTCCCGACCCCTCCCACCCCCTCTCCCGGTGACGGGAGAGGGTCGGGGTGAGGGTCTCCAGTCCCCCCTTTTTTCGCCCCCTGTAAAAAAAACTTGCCACCCCCGCCCACTTCTGTGGTGGAATTCTCTTGATTCACCGATTCGGCCACTTGGTGGGACCCCTGAAACGAGCTTAGGCGGCGTCTTTCAGCTGCCACTCACTACGGCGACTTCGCCCTGGTGTGATCGAGGCTTTCTGCCGCGGTCATTCCAGAGCGAAGACCCGCAAGGGCGAGTTTCGCTCGGTTTCCGGCACGGGCATGGTGCCCGGGCCATTTGGCGAAAGGGACAGTCTTGGAAAAGGCAGTATCACCAATCCCCTTCTAGCCACAAGCTAACTAGCTGGTAATTGGCCACTTACGTGATATCGATAGATGTCACGAAAGTGGTTTGACTGTTCTGGTGGGCAGGTGTAACCTCCGGGCAGTAGATACACATCCCAGAGGAAGGTGCCCATGGAGATCTCGGACGAAATCAGATCTGGAGAGTCGCGCGAGCAGTCGCTCGAGCGCGAGGTCCGAGAAGTCTTTCAGGACACAGTCGGTCTCCTTCACATCGCCCTAGTTACGCACTACGGTCTCCAGGAGGCTGAGGCGACCGAGCTAGAGAAGGACCTCTACGTGTGGTTCTTGAGGTTTTGCGCACGGCCGGGCAGCCGGTCTCCCCGACATTCGAGGCCCTTCCTCTTGGTGGCATGTTGCCAATTCGCGCGCGAGTATCAGCGGTACGTCGTTGGGACCGGTGTTCGGGAGACGGACGATCGCCTCAAGCGACTTCTCGAACGTGAACCCGCCGATGTTGCGCGTGACTTCAGCCGCAGCCTTGAGCTGCTTTCTTTGAGAATCAATCCTGATGCCTAGCTCGGCTCGCATTCTCGCGTTCCCGTCAAAGGGGAATTCCACGGGCCGCACGTCAGCGGAAGTGCGAAGGTTGGCCGCGGAGTACCTGAGCCTCGACTGTTCCGAGCGGTCTGAATCTCTAGCAGAGTCGTGTCTTCGCGACGCCGACGTGGTTCTTGCGATCTGCGCGGATCTGGCTGCGCGGATGAACAGCCATCCTGGCGATGTCGCGAAGGAAGCGGAAGTCATTCACAAGCGGTTGACCGAGACTCCGGTTCGTCTTGGCCTATTTGACGACTGCGACTACCTCGAAGGTGAGTCGGCGCTGTTGGCGGGCGCCGCCTGCCGGTTGCTCGGAAGACGAGACGAGGCTGATGTTTGGTTCGATCGCGCAGAAGCGGGCTTCCGACACACGATTAGCCCGGTCGCCTCTCTCGCCAGGGTTTCCTTCGAGCGAATGGCTCAACACTATGACATGCATCGTTACGAACGGGTCTTGGCCACCGTTCCGTCCTTGATGAAGACTTTCGAAATGCTCGAGATGAGACGGTATGAGCTTAAGACGCGGTTCCTGGAGGCTATGGCCCTAAAGAACCTGAATCGGACCGCGGAGGCTCTCGGTCGCCTCGAGGCGCTGCCTGACACGTCATACATCGCTGAGGACATGACGTTGTACGGAATGGTGGTGGCGAACCGGGCTGAACTGCTTTCCGCGAGCGGTAGGGGGGCAGAGGCGATCGAGACGCTGAGAAATGCTCTGGCAAACGGGTCGCTTACGTCGCAGCCGCTTGTCGCTGCACATCTTAAGGTGGCAGCCGCGGAATATCTCAGGTGCCAGAACAGCCTCGGTCTTGCTGCGGAGCTGCTACGCGGAGCGGTCGGTGACTATCTTGCCCTCGAGATGGCAACATTCGTCGCCTACTACCGAGTGCTCTTGGCCGAAACTCTCATCGCGCTGTCGCGGAATCGAGAGGCCGAGTGGGAGATTCTTGCTGCCTTGCCGACGATCGAGAGTGAATGCATGGTGCCGGAGGGGTTCGCGGCTCTCTCCCTCCTTCGAGAATCCGTTCGTCGACGGGCAGCTGACGTTTCGGCCCTTCGCGAAGTGAAGGAGCGTCTACAACCCCGGGCATGATCAAAGTCGAGTCCCATCCTCAGCCTGGCCGCCGGGCGACCTTGTGACCTCGTGACAATATAGGGTTAGTGAATGACTCAAGCCGGGCGTGCGGACGCTTCGCGAAGGGCGGAGCTGACCGGAGGTCGGTGGCTGAGCCGCTATGCCCCGGGGGGATGACGCAGTCCGAGTTTGAAGACTTTTACAGGCTCTACTTCCTGCCTCTCGTGCGTCGGACAGTCCGACGCCATCGTCTCCAATTCGAGGACGCGGGCGACATCGTACAGGATGCATTTGTCTTAGCTGTCGCAAGACTGGATCCGTCTCGAAACCCCAAGGCTTGGCTCTATCAAGTGGTCGACAACTTGGCAGCCAACTTTCAGCGCAAAGTCGACAGAAGGTCCCGTCTGTCTGCCCGCTGGATCGTTCCGTCGTCTCCAGTTCCGAGAGACAGGCAATCCTCTGATGACTGAGCACGCTCCCCTCACCACTGCAACGATCCAAGGTTGGCTCGAGGCGACCCGAGGCGTTCGTTGGCTGGTACCCGAGAGTCGAGCCGTTTCTCGTGAAGTGGCGTTGATCAGGTCATTGCTGTCCGGAGAGAGCTACGCAGCGGAGTCGAACGAACCGGATGAAGTCTTGAACGCCCTCAGTGTCTTAGGTAACGAATTGGCCGAGGATGGGAGCCCATCGCACGAGGTGCTACGACTCGCACAGTCAGCGTTTCATTGGCTCTCGAAGAGACAGCTGCCGGAAGAGCAGTTTGGCGAAGTCTCAGAGCTATTGTCCCGATTTGCATTCCTGGCTTGGAGGCATTCGAGAAGGCTTGAGGGTGCCTTGGCGTCTCAAACTTGGGCGGAGCGATTCGACCAATTAATCCTCAACGGGTCAACGAATCTCGACTATTTGCGCTCGTTCTTACGATCGCCGGCCGGGGATCGGTCTGCGCAGGTGACGTTGAATCTCGTTTCCGACCTCGAGAGCCTGTTCGCCATTTGCGCACTCCTCCGTGAGGAGAGGAATTCATTCCCGGAAAAGGTTTCGGAAGATGCCGTGTCATTCTTTCAGCTACTTGAATCCCACACTGAGATCGGCGCCGCCGGCGATGAGCGTTCCTTTTTCTTGAGCCAGCTTGCGATCACAGTTGCCGTGTCCCTTCGGTGGACCGGTGAAATGGAGCGAAGTGCAGAGTGGCTGCAGATCGCAGAATGGCACAACAAAAGGACGATCGTTCCGGAACTGGGTCGAGCGGAGGTTGACTTCAATCGACTGGTTGGCCTTCAGGAACAGGGTCGCTGCGCTGAGGTTGTCGACGCACTGCACGAACTACAGCCCAGGATGCGGGCGTTGGGGATGGTGACCTGTTTGGCGAAGAGCGAGATCCTGCTCTCAGATTGCCTCAAGTTGCTCGGGTTCGTCGAAGAGTCGGTAGCGCCGCTGAAGCGAGGTCTCGGGAGTTCGGCGTTCGTTGGAAGACCGGTACTGAGGGCCGTCGCGCTGTTGTTCTTGGCAGATTCCTATACGATTCTCGGCCGCTTGGTGGAGGCCGACGGATGTCTGCGGATTGCTGCCTCCATCCTTCAGCGCCACGAAGGTCCAACGGCGGTCGCGCATCTGAGCTTGGTTGCTGGAGAACGCTACCGAAAGAGCTCGAAGTTGGAAAGGTCGCTGAACGCCTACACTGCGGCGCGTGTCACTTATGAGAAGTTGGGCTTGGCAACGTTGGCAGCCTACGCACGCCTTCTTGTCGCCGAGGTTCTTCTGGCGCTGGGCAGAGAATCAGAAGCGAAGGCAGAGGTTATCGCGGCGTTGCCCGCGATTGAGAGGGCCGGTCTTCTGGCGAAGGGGGCTGCAGCTCTTGTTCTGCTGCGCGAATCCATTCGTCGCGAATGCCTCGATGCGAAATCGGTTCGGGATTTAGCCTCGCAGCTGAAGAGTCTCCCGCGATAGAAGCATCAACCGAAGATCGTTGTCACTGACTACTGACATAGCGTGGCCGGTCCGAGCGAGTTCGATCGGAGCCCTTAGCGAGCGCTTCCGTTTCGGCGGCTGCGCTTCGTCTGGGTCACTCGTTGGTGGTCCCGGCGGGACACGGAGGCGCTTCTAAGTCACTGGACGAGAACGCGAGGAGTTGGTGGCCCCAACGGGACTCGAACCCGTGCCGCGGCCTTGAAAGAGCCGTGTCCTAACCACTAGACGATGGGGCCAGGGCCGAAGAAAAGATAGCACGCGAGAAGACGAGACCCTCACCCTGACCCTCTCCCGTCACCGGGAGAGGGGAGAGATCACGAGACGTCCACTGCCGGCTTGTTCAGGAACTCCGGCCGCGGCGTGATTCCGAGGCCCGGCTTCGTCGAGGCCGCGAGGCGTCCGTTCTTTCGCTGCGGCGCGCCGTCGGCGGTCGAGACGGTCCCGTAGCTGTTGAAGTCGGTCGAGGTGAAGAGGAATTCCGGCGGCGTCGAGTGGGCGAGATGCGCGATCGCCGCGGTCGCGACGTCGCCTCCCCACGAGTCCTCGATCGTCACGGCGATCCCGAGCGACACGCACAGATCGCGCGCCTGCCGGGCCCGCGTCAGGCCGCCGAATTTCCCGATCTTGATGTTGACCGCGTCCATCGCGCGGTCGCCGGCCGCGCGCAGCAGGATCCCGATGCCGTCGATCGTCTCGTCGAGCACGAACGGCAGGTCCGTGTGGCGGCGCACGGAGAGGCACTCGTCGTAACTGAGACAAGGCTGCTCGAGATACACGTCGAGCCCAAGGTCGCGCACGGCCCGCGCGACGCGCATCGCCTGGTGCGTGAGCCAGCCCGTGTTCGCGTCGGCGATCAGGACGTCGCCGGGCTGGAGCACGGCCCGCACGGCGCGGATCCGCTCGACGTCCATCTCCGGGTCGCCTCCGACCTTGAGCTGGAAGCGGAAGTACCCCTCGCTCCGGTAGCCCGCGACCTTGCGGGCCATCTCGTCGGGCGACTCCTGCGAGATCGCGCGGTAGAGCGGGAAGTCCTCGCCGTAGCGGCCCCCGAGGAGCGCCGCGGCGGGAAGTCCGGCCGCCTGGCCGAGGATGTCCCAGCAGGCGACGTCCACGCCGGACTTGACGTACGGGTGGCCCTTGAAGACCGCGTCCATGCGGCGGTTCAGGCGCTCGAGCTCGCGCGGGTCCTCGCCCAGAAGATGCGGCGCGAGCTCGCGCAGTCCCGGCGCGCACGCCCTCGGCGTAGGCGGGCAGGTAGGCCGGCCCGAGCGGGCAGACCTCGCCGTGGCCGGCCAGTCCCGTGTCCGTCTCGACCCGCACGAGCGTCGAGTCGAAGACGGAGACGGACTTGCCTCCGGACCAGGCGTAGCGGCCTTCCTTGAGCGGCAGCTCGACCCGATAAGCGGCGATGCGGGAGATCTTCATCGGCGCGAGACTCTAACAGCCCGCTGGTCTAGGATGGTTGCGCTTGAACCCCCGAGTCGCGCTGCTCGCGGCGCTCGCCGTCCTGACGGCGGTCTATGCCGTGTACTGGTTCGCCGACGCGAGCCGCCGGGCGAAGAAGGGCGACCGCGCGCGGCCGACGTTCTTCGAGATCGTCGTCGGCGCCGTCACGAACTTCTTCGACACGCTCGGCATCGGCTCCTTCGCGCCGACGACTTCGGTCTTCAAGCTCCGCCGCATCGTGCCGGACGAGAAGATCCCGGGAACGCTCAACATCGGCCACGCGATCCCGGTCGTCGTGCAGGCTTTCATCTTCATCGCGGCCGTCGGCGTGGAGCTCCCGACGCTCTTCGCGACGATCGCCGCGGCGATCCTCGGCGCGTGGCTCGGCGCGGGCGTCGTGTCCGGGCTGCCGCGCCGGCGCATCCAGATCGGCATGGGCATCGCGCTGCTCGCGGCGGCGGCGTTCTTCGCGATGACGAACCTGGGCCTCTTCCCGGGCGGCGGGCAGGCGCTGGGTCTTCACGGCGCGCTCTTCGGAATCGGCGTCGCCGTGATCTTCGTCCTCGGCGCGTTCAACACCCTCGGGATCGGGCTCTACGCGCCGTGCATGATCCTCGTGGCGCTGCTCGGCATGAACCCGCGCGCGGCGTTCCCGATCATGATGGGCGCCTGCGCGTTCCTGATGCCGGTCGCGAGCATCCGCTTCATCCGCGCGGGCAGCTACAGCGTCGGCCCGTCGCTCGGCCTCATGCTCGGCGGGATTCCGGCGGTGCTCGTGGCCGGCCTCGTCGTGAAGTCGCTGCCGCTGACGGCGCTGCGGTGGCTCGTCGTCGCGGTCGTGGCCTACGCGGCGTCGGCCATGCTGCGGTCGGCGCGCGCCGAGAAGACCCCGGCCGGGGGCGTCGACAAGGACGCCGCCGACGCCACCTACTCCGTCAGGCTGCCGTCGTAAGGGCAGGGGCGGCTCGTCCCCGCCCGCGGGCGGCCGCAAGCGCCGCCCCTACGAGAGAAACGTCAGCGTCGGGTTCTTGACCGGGTCGTTCACGGCGTCGAGCGCCGCGAAAAGGATCCCGTCGTGGAGGAAATGGCGGGAGGCGGAGGCGACCTCGAGGGCCACCTCCTCCTCTCCCGCCACCCGGAAACAGCCGGCGAGACCGTTCTCGGCGAGGAGCCGCGAGGCCACGGCGACCAGTCGGTCGAGGCTCGCCGCGGCCGGCCGCGCCTCGTCCTCGGCCAGGCGAAAGACCGTCCGGTCGGGACCGTCGTCGCGAATGTCGCGCACCTTGAGCATCGAGCCGGTCCGCCTAGAACTTCACCGCCAGCTCGCCCAGGAACCGCCGCGGCGGCGCGACGTAGAGCTGCGCGTCGCCGATCTCGCTCTCGGCGACGTAGTGACGGCTGTTGCCCAGGTTGCGCCCGACGAAGGAGATGCGCGCCGGCCCGAACGTGTACGACGCGCCGATGTCGTACTCGAAGAAGGACGGCATGTAGGCCTCGTTGATCTTGTCGAAGGGCCGCCGGTTCTGGTGGCGGACGGCGAACCAGCCGCCGAACCCCTGCGCCGGGTGCCAGCTCACGTTCGCGTTCCAGAGGTCGCGCGGCGTCAGCTCGAGGCGCTGGCCGTCGGCCGAGAGCGGCCCCTCGTCCGGGTCGATGAACGTGAAGTGGACGTACGTCGCGTCGTGGTGCGCGTAGCCGGCGAGGATGGACAGGTCGGGCAGGGCCGCCGGGTGATAGCCGACCTCGAGCTCGAGTCCCTGGAAGCGCTCCTCGCCGGCGTTGACGAGCTCGGGGTTGCCGTCCTGGCCGAGGATCGATGTGACGAGGTTGTTGAAGATCATGTGGAAGGCGGACGCCTCGAAGGAGATCTGCCGGTCGAGCCAGCGTGTCTTGACGCCGAGCTCCTCGCTCGTCGTCCGCTCGGGCAGGAGGATCTGGGCGCTCTCCGCCTCCGACAGGTTCGGCGCCGCGGGCTTGAAGGCGGTCTTTCCCGAGAAGTAGACGTTGAATTCGTTCAAGGCGCCGGCCTGGTCCCGCACGACGCGGCCCAGGATCGAGCCGCCGCCGGACCACTGGTTGAAGGATTTCGCGTCGGTCGAGACGTCGGGCTCCGGAGTGCCGACCTCCTGCTGCTGCGCGAAGAGGCTCTCGGAGGTCAGGTCGTACCGTGCGCCGCCGGTGATCGTCAGGAACGGGACCGGCGTCCACTCGTCGTTGACGTAGAAGCCGCCGAAGGTCCGGCGGTCGTGGAAGGAGCGGTCGTCGCCGTGCGGGATGTCGTTGATGTTGGGCACGACGACGGGGTCGATCTGGAGGTCGAAGTCGAACCCGAAGCCGGAAGCCGTCGTGCGGCCCCAGGTGACGGCGGCGCCGGCGACGAGGCGGTGTTTCCCGGCCGCCTCGAAATTCGTGACGAAGTGCAGGTCGTCGTAAGCGTCGGTCTCCTGGGGGTTCAGCGAGACGCCTTCGGCCGCGGCGTCGTTGTCCTCGACTTCACCGATGAAGCTGCGGATCTGCGTCTGGTCGTCTCGTGTCAGGCCGAGAACGTTCTCGAAGTAGCTCGTCGAGCTCATCGGAATCGTGGCCGTCGCCGTCAGCGAGTAGACGCGATGGTCGAGGCGCGCGCCGATCGGCTCGTAGTTGCGGTCGATCTGGAAGCCCGGGATCACTTCGCCGCTCGGCGGATCGACGGGCAACGGCGATCCGAAGAACTGCGTGTTCCGGAACATGTCGTAGGCGATCGCGACGTGGGCGCCGCCGGACATCGGGATGTCGAAGCGGAATCCGCCGCGGTCGTCCTTGTAGTCGGTGCGGTCCTGCCAGCCCTGCGCGCGCTCGATGTTGCCGTAGACTCGGAACGTCGCGCTGCCGATGGGTGCGGTGGTCGAGGCGGCGAGCCGCCAGTTCGAGAAGGAGCCGCCCGCGACGCTGCCGGTCGTCCCGGCGGTCGCCGACTTCGTGAAGACCTGAATCATGCCGGCGAAGGCCGCGACGCCGTAGAGCGTGCCCTGCGGTCCCTTGACGATCTCGATGTGGTCGATGTCGTTGATGTCGATCTGGGACAGCGAGGGGTTGAACGGGCCGCCCACCGGCACGCCGTCCACCATGAAGAGCAGGGCGTCGAACTCCTTGAGGCCCCAGAGGCCGACGTTCGGCTGCCGGGGACCGTTGTCGCTGCCCATGCCGGTGTCGAGGCCGGCGACGTCCTGGAGCGCGTCGGCGAGGTTCGTGACGTTCTTTCGCCGGAGCTCGTCTCCGGTGATGACCGTGACGTCGCCGGGAATCTCCGTCTCCATCTCGGCGCCGCGGGTCGCGGACACGACGACGCTCTCGGAGACGGGCGGCGGGGTCGGCGAGGGAGTCGGGGCCGGCGTCTGGGCAGTCTGCGCAGCGGCGCGCGAAGTCGCGGCGAAGAGGGCGGCGCCCGAGAGTGCGCCGCAAGCGAGAGTCTTCCAACGCATGAAAACCTTCCTTTCGTTCCGGTGAAGGGGATCGAGGAACCGGGAAAGGAAGGCGCGTCTAGAGGCGCAGCGGGGAGGACGCCGGACCGGCGGCTGAGATCGCGCCACGAGTCGCCGCCGGCTGCTCGGCCGTGCGCGCGGCGATCTCGACGCGGTGGAGAGCGGGGATCTCGAGGGAATTCGGGCGCGGGGCGTCCGCGGATTCGTCGGGCTCGCGGAGCGCGGCGAGGCCGCTCGGCGGAGCGAGCGCGGAGACTGGAATCCGGCGTTCGCGCGGCGCGAGGGCCTCGCGCGTGCGCCATTCGCCGCCGACCCGGAAGAAGCGTTCCTCGGACGCCGCGGCGTCGGCGAGGATCTCGAACTCCGCGCTCACGTTCGCGATTCGCTCGGCTTCGAGGTCATCCTCGCGCCCGAAGCGGATCGCCAGGCGCGCGTGCGCCGTCGGAAGAGCGGGCACGCGCCATTCGGCGCGCCGCTCGCCCGGCTCGATCTCGGCCGTGACGCGGATCGGGAACGTTCGCCCACCGTCGAGGGACAGCACGAGCTCGCCCTCGTCGAAGCCCTCCGGCGTCGCGTCCGAGCCCCAGGACGCCTCGAGGACCGATCCGGGAACGAGGCGGTCACCGGCCGCAGGGCCTGTCAGTCGAAGCGCCTGCGCGGGGAGAGAGGCGGCGGCGAGCAGAAGGGATGAGACGAAGCCGCGCCGGAGGAGGTCGGGTCCGCGCACGCGGGGATGATAACCCCGCGTCGCCGGGCGGAAATAAGAAAGGCGTGCCGGCCATCCGGCACGCCCCGAAGATCCGAAATGGATCGAAGTTAGTTCTTGCTCGCCGCGGGCGTCTTGGCCGGAGCCGGAGTCGCCTTGGGGGTGGTGTGCTTCTTCGACGACTTGTGCTTCTTGGTGGTCGTCGAAGTGGCCGCCTTGGTCGGAGCCGGCGTCGGAGCGGGCTGCGCGGACTGCGCGAAGACGCTCGCGGGAATCGCGGCGATCACCGCGAGGGTCGAGATCCGGAACAGGGCCTTCTTCATTGCTTCTACTCCTTTTCGCCGCGGGCCAGATGCCCGCGTGATTTTCACGAGAGCAAGAGCAGAGGCGAGCGAGTGAACGCAGCATGAACGCTGGAAAACCTCGCGCCGGAATGATTCAGGCGAGCGCGAAGCGCAGGAGTCCGGCCACCGCGCCTGCCGCGACGAGCCAGAGCAGGTCCACGCGGAAGGCGAAGAGCGCCACGAGCGAAGCCGCGCAAACGGCGAGCGCGAACGCGTCGCCGCCGGCGGGGAAGCCTCCGGGGAAGAGCGCGGCGGCGCCGAAGACGAGCGCGAGATTCAGGATCACGCCGACGACCGCCGCCGTGATTCGCCGAGAGCGCCGCGGAGAGCTTTCCGGTAACCGCGCAGGACCTCGATGTACGGAGCGCCGAGAAGGATGAAGAGGATGCTCGGCAGGAACGTGGCGTACGTCGTGACCGCGGCGCCCAGGATGCCGCTGCCGAGCGGCGTCATCCCCTCGGGATGCCTCCACGCCGCCAGGAATCCCACGAACTGCAGCACCATGATGAGCGGCCCCGGCGTCGTCTCCGCCAGCGCCATGCCGTCCACGGCCTGCGCGTGCGTGATCCAGCCGAAGGCGCCGGCGGCGGCCTGCGTCACGTAGGCGAGGACGGCGTACGCGCCGCCGAAGGTGACGAGCGCGGCCTGCGTGAAGAAGGTGTACTCGTGGACGTGCAGGCTCCCCGGCCCGCGGAGGGCGACGAGGATCGCGAGGGGGAGCGACCAGAGCGCGAGTCCGGTCGCGGCCGTCGCCGCGAGCCGGCGGCGGGAGGCGGTTCGATCGCCGCGTGACGGGGGAGGAGTCGGCGTCGGTTGCTCGCGGGCGAGCCCTGGCAACACGAACCCGACCGCTCCCGCCGCGAGAACGATCAGCGGGAAGGGCACGCCGAAGAGGAAGATCGCGAGGAAGGCCGCCGCGGCGATCGCGACGCGAGCGGGGCCGCGCAAGGCTCGCCGTCCGATCCGCCACACCGCCTCGATGACGATCGCCACGACGACCGCCTTGAGCCCGGTGAGAACCGCCGCCGCGGGCGCGAGGCGGCCATAGAGGGCGTAGAGCATCGACAGCCCGAGCAGCAGGAAAGCCGACGGCAGGACGAAGAGGATCCCGGCGGCGAGGCCTCCGGGCGTGCCGTGGAGCCGCCACCCGACGTAGGTCGCGAGCTGCTGGGCCTCGGGACCGGGCAACAGCATGCAGAAATTCAGCGCGTGGAGGAATCCCTCTTCGGAGATCCATCGCTTCCGGACCACGAGATCGCGATGCATGATCGCGATCTGTCCGGCCGGCCCTCCGAAGTTGATGAAGCCGAGGCGCGTCCAGTAGCGCAAGGCCTCGCGGAAGGACGGCGCCGGCGGAGTCTCCGGCGGCATCACGCCGGCGAGGTGCGATCCGCTCGGAACGATTCGTAGAGCCCGTCGAAGAGCTCGTACCCGCGCGCGAGGCGGTCTTCGTCGCTCGCGTGCGCGCGGAGGAGCCCCGCGAGAACCCGCTCGACGCCGGGCGTCTCGGGGCGGCCGAACTTCTCATCCTTCAGATCGATGTCGTGCACGATCTCGGCGACCGGCGTGAGCGCGGGGTCCTTCAGGGCGTGGCGCGCGAGGAGCGTCTCGAACGTGCAGCCGCCGTCCGCGTGCGTGAAGTCTCCGCCGACCATGTCGAAGCGGATCTCGCCCTTCGCCGCGCGGGCGGCGGGATCGACGAAACGGAATCGCGCCTTCGGGTCGAGGAACCTCCGGATGAGCCAGGCCGAGGCGATCCGGTCGACCTTGATCCCGCGGCGCGTCGTCCAGGTGGAGGCGGCGCGGCGGCGCGAAGGGGCGGCGGTCTTCGCCGGCGGTTCGGGGGAGCGCATGGTGTCCTCCAGCTCGGAAAGGCGCGCCTCGACGGCTTTGCGGCCGTCGGCGCCGAAGAAGTCCAGGCGGGCGATCTGGTCGAGGCGGCGGCGGGCGCGCGCGAGGAGGGCGGCGGTTTCCCCGGGATCGCCTCCACGTGCCGCGCCTCGGGCGGGGTCGGAGAGCTCGGCGGCCAGGGCGGCGTAGTCCGCGTCCCGGTCACGGCGGAATCGGTCGCGGAGGGCCCGGTCGGCGGCCGCGTCGGGGAACTCGGCCGCGCAGACGTGGGCTTCCCCTCCGCCGCCCACGGTCTCGCCGGCGATCCACTGGAAGTCCTCGAGGCAGTCGTCGCGGAAGGGGAGCACGTAGACCGAGTTCTTCAGGGCCACCGCGCCCACGCGGGTCAGGCGCTGGCGGATCTTGGCCCGCAGATACAGGGGCTCGGGCGGGATCTGGTGGATCAGGAGATACCAGCGCGCCGGCGCCGGCCGGGCGGACGGCTTCCGAGCACGCTTGCGTGGCATGTCTCTCATATATCAGTTGCTATATTGATATGTCAACTGATAGCGTCGTTTCATGTCGGCGCGCCGCGTCCTCCTGATCAGCAACTCGACGCTCCATGGCCACGGGTACCTCGATCACGTCGAGAGCGCGATCCGCGGGTTCCTCCACGGCGTCGCGCGCGTCCTCTTTCTGCCGTACGCGCTCTTCGATCGCGCGGCGTACGCGGAGAAAGCGCGGACGCGGCTCGGCGCGATGGGCTTCCGCGTCGAATCGGCGGACGACGCCGCGGATCCGCGGGAGGCCGTCGCGCGCGCGGAGGCGATCTTCGTCGGCGGCGGCAATACCTTCCGGCTGGTCGACGCGCTGTGGCGGCGCGAGCTCCTCGAGCCGATCCGACGCCGCGTCGGCGAGGGAATGCCGTACGTCGGGTCGAGCGCCGGCGCGATCGCCGCCGGCCCGAGCCTCAAGACGACCAAGGACATGCCGATCGTCGAGCCGCCCTCGTTCGAGGCGCTCCGACTCGTGCGGTTTCAGATCAGCCCGCATTACCTCGATCCGGATCCCGCCTCGACCCACATGGGCGAGACGCAGGAGGAGCGGATCCTGCAGTTCCTCGAGGAGAACGACGCGCCCGTCGCGGGCCTGCGCGAGGGCGCGCACCTCGAGATCGCGGATGGCGCGGTGACGCTCCACGGCGTCTCGGGAGCGCGGATCTTCCGGCGCGGGCGCGCGCCCGTCGAGGCGCTGCCCGTCCGGCGCGTGGAGGAACTTCTGGAACCCCGATGACACCCCACGAGACGCTGCTGCTGACCCGCGCCGACGTCGCCGCGCTCCTGTCGCCGGAAGACTGCGCGGCGGCGGTCGAGCGGGCGTTCCTCCAGCACGGACAGGGAAAGGCGGCGCCTCCCGCCTCGCTCGGCGTCGCGGGGATCGGGGGAGGATTCCACGTGAAAGCCGCGGCGCTCGACCTCGGACGGAGCTATTTCGCCGCGAAGGTCAACGGCAACTTCCCGGACAACCCGCGCGCGCACGGGCTGCCCGCGATCCAGGGCGCGATCGTGCTCTGCGACGCCTCGGACGGGCGGCCGCTCGCGATCCTCGACTCGATCGAGATCACGATCTTGCGGACGGCGGCGGCGACGGCCGTCGCGGCGAAGCACCTCGCGCGGCCGGAGTCGGCGGTCCTGACGATCGCCGGCTGCGGCAATCAGGGGCGGGCGCACCTCGAGGCCCTCGCCCGCGTGCTGCCGCTGCGGAAGGTGTTCGCCTGGGACCGCGACCCCGCCGCGGCGCGCCGGCTCGCCGAGACGTCGGGCCGCGCCGGCCTCGAGATCGCGCCCACGGCGGATCTCGGCGGCGCCGTCCGCGCGAGCGACGTCGTCGTGACGTGCACGCCGTCGCGGGAGCCGTTCCTGAGGCGCGAGGACGTCCGGCCCGGGACGTTCGTCGCCGCGGTGGGGGCGGACAACCCGCAAAAGCGCGAGCTCTGCCCGGGGTTCCTTTCGGACGCGACGCTCGTGGTCGATTCCCGCGAGCAGTGCGCGCACGGAGGCGAGCTCCACCATGCCCTCCGCGAGGGCTCCTTTGCCGGGACGCGGGAGCCGGCCGAGCTCGCCGAGGTCGTGGCGGGCGTCCGGCCCGGCCGCGTCGCGCCGGAGGAAATCACGGTCTTCGACAGCACGGGTGTCGCGCTCGAGGACGTGGCGGCGGCGGCCGCCGTGTTCGAGAAGGCCGTCGCCGAAGGCCGGGGGGCGCGGCTGGCGCTCGCCGGGTAGCTCTACTCGACCTGCGCGAGGAGTCGGCGTGCGCGGCTGCCGGGAGCGAAGCGAAGCTGCTTCAGCACGCGGAGCGTGCGATCGGTCGGTGTGGGCTCCGCCGCGATCATCTTGGCCGTCGCGGGTCGCGATTCCCGAACGACGTCGAGCGGCACGCCGTCGGCGCCCACGGTGACGACGTAGCGTCCGCGGTCGCTCTCCGAGAGCTCGATCTTCGCGCCGTTGAGGACGGCGGGCGCGAGACCGCCATCGTCGAGGGCCGTGACGGTGAGTCGCGGCGGCGCGGTCAGGGCGACGGACTCGCTGATCGCAGCGAAGTTGCGCCTCCGCCGGCGCTCGTCGCGTCCTCTCCTCGCTCGCCGCGCCCTCGCCTCCGGCGTCGCGGGCGCGCGCGGGCTTCGCCGCGAGTTTCGGAGCGGGGGCCGGCGGCACGGCGGCAATCGCGCCCGCCGCCGCGACCCGCTGCGTCTTGTCGGCGAGAGGCGCGGGAGCGGCGGCCGGCTCCTGGAGGGACGTCGCGAGAGCATTCGGCGTCGCGGCGGCGCGGTCCTTGGCCGAAGCCGCGGCGGTCTGCCGCTCGAGTGTCTGCGCCGCGAGGGCTTCCTTCTTCGCGAGCGCGTCGGCCGGGGCGCCCGGCGGCGGCGTCGCGAAAGAAACCGGGATGCTGCGCGCGGCCCTCTGGCGTTCGACGAGCGACGCGCCCAGGATCACGGCGACGAGCGCGGCCGTGAACGCGCCCGCCCAGCGGAGATCGATCCCGAACACGACGCCGAAGGCTGGCCGGCGGCGGTTGGCCGTCTCGAGCCGGCGCAGGATGCGCGCGGAGAGGTCCGACGCGGCGGGCGAGGTGCCGGCCGTCCGGTAGTACGCGAGCGTCGCCTCGAAGTCGGCCGCGGCCTTTCGGCAGTCGTCGCAGTGGGCGCGGTGCGACTCGAAGTGCGCCTTCTCGGCCGCGGAGAGCTCTCCGTCATGCAGCCGCGACAGGAACTCGAGCGAGCGGGCGGGATGCGCGACGCGGCTCATCGCGAGAGGCTCCCCGCCTGGAGAAGCGGCAGAAGGATCGCCTTCAACTGGCCGCGTCCGCGGGCGATGCGCGATTTGACGGTTCCGACCGGGACCGCGAGCGAGACCGCGATCTCTTCGTAGCTCCACTCCTCGAGGTCGCGCAGCACCACCGGCATGCGGAACTCCGGCGGAATCCGACGCAGCGCCTCGGCGACGTGCCGGCGCGATTCGTCGGACCGCGCGGTCTGCTCGGGATCGGCCGCCTCGGCGGCGGCCTCGATCTCCGACGGATCGGCACCCGAGAAGATTCGCCGGAATCTCGAAAGGCTTCGATAGCGGTTCTTGACGGCGTTGTCGGCGATCGCCGCGAGCCACGCGCGCGCGGGCGCGTCTCCGCGGAATCGGTCGAGGCCGCGATATGCCTTCAGAAAGACCTCCTGGGTCATGTCCTCCGCGTCCTGCTCGCCGACGGAGCGCGCCATCCAGCGATGTACGGCCGCGGTGTGCCGGCGAACGAAATCCCCGAACGCGGCCTCGTCGCCGCCGCGGGCGCGCCCGATCAGCTCCTCGTCGGAGAGACCCTCCGGGGTCGCAGGCAACGGCCGCGGTTCGTCGAGCGACACGGGTTTCGTCCGCAACAGTGTAAGAGACACCGGTTCCGGCCGGGCGGTTCCCGCGGTCTGGACTCGCGCCGAGGCGGCGTCATAGTCTCGCCCGATGCGAAACGGGGTGGCTCACGCCCGCGGGACTTTCGAGGTCAAGATGACGCCGAAGGCGCCGGAGGGGGATGCGCCCGAGGCGGCGCTCGGCCGGATGTCGCTCGACAAGGTCTATCGCGGGGATCTCGAGGCGACCGCTCGCGGCGAGATGCTGACGGCCATGTCGGGCGTCGAGGGCTCGGGGGCGTACGTCGCGGTCGAGGTCGTCCGCGGCGCGCTCCGGGGGCGCCGCGGGTCCTTCGCCCTGCAGCACCGCGGCGTGATGGCGCGGGGCGTCCCGGACCTCGCGATCGCGGTCGTGCCGGATTCCGGGACGGAGGGCCTCGCCGGGATCTCGGGCCGCCTCGGCATCGAGATTCGGGACGGTGAGCACTTCTACGAGCTCGAGTACGAGCTCCCTTCGGAGAAGTAGAAGCGCGCCGGGCTCAGGCGATTCCGGTCTTCAGCGCCTGGTCCATCTTTTCGCAGAAGAGGTCGATCTCGTCGGGCGTCGTGTAGACGTTCGGCGTGACGCGCAGTCCGTTGAACTCCGGGTGGACGATCGGCGTCGTCATGATGCGGTGCTTGTCCCAGAGCCAGGCCTGGAGCTTCTCGGTGTCGAGGCCGTCGACGTGGACGAAGCCGATGCCGCAGGAGTCGCGGTCGTTCAGCGGCGTGAGGATGTGCACGCGCGAGCTCCCGGACTGCACGCGCATCGCCCAGCGGTCGCGCAGCCACCGGAGCCGCGCGGCCTTGCGTTCCGCGCCGATGCCGCGGTGGAACAAGATCGCGGCGGAGATGGCGTTGTGGTTGGCGGCGGGATGCGTGCCGATCTCCTCGTACTTCCGCACGTTCTCGTCCATCGACGCCGGCGCCGCCATCAGCGGCCAGATGGACTTCTGCTTCGCCTTGCGGACGTAGAGAAATCCCGTTCCGATCGGCGCGAACAGCCACTTGTGGAGGCTCGTGCCATAGTAATCGCAGTCGAGCTGGTCGCGGCGGAACGGGAAGTGCGCGAAGGCGTGCGCGCCGTCCACGAAGACCTCGATTCCCTTCGGGCGCGCCATGGCGACGATGTCGCGGACCGGGAGGATCTGGCCGGTCAGGTTCGTGATGTGCGTCACCTCGATCACGCGGGTGCGTGGCGTGATCGCCTGGCGGAATCGCTCGACGACGTCGGCCGACGAGGGCGGCGGGACGGGGAACGAGATCTGCTTCAGCACGATGCCGTCGCGGCGTTCCCTCTGCTTCCAGGTCGTGATCATGCGCGGGTAGTTCTGGTTCGTGACGACGACCTCGTCGCCGGCCTTCAGGTCGATCCCGAGGATGAGCGTCTCGAGCGCTTCCGAGGCGTTGCGGACGATCGCCATCTCCTCGGGATCGCACCCGAACTCGGCGGCGAGCTCGCGGCGAGCCGATTCGATGCGCGGCTCGAGCACGTTCCACATGTGGTAGACGGGCATCTCGTTCGAGAAGCGCAGGTCGCGGATCATCGCCTCGAGCACGTGCGCCGGCGCGGGGCTGCAGCCGCCGTTGTTCAGGTTCACGAGCGTGCGGTCCACGTCGAAGGCGCGGGCGATCTGCGACCAGTACGCTTCCTCGCCGGCGAGCTCGGACGGCGTCCGGTCGCCGGCGTTGCGCGAGGCCTCGGCCAGCGCGGTTCCCGCGTCGGCGCGGAAGGCGGGCAGGAGCGTGGCGGAGAGTCCGGCGCCGAGACCGGCGAAGAGGGCGCGGCGGTGGAGCGGCATGTCGCCTCCTGTTCGGAACGCTTTCGGGGATTCTAGTCCCCCCGGCGGTGTCTTCGTCCCCGCCCGTGATCAGCCGCGCGCCGCGCTGCCACGTCAGGTACGACCAGGCCCACTCGAAGAAGACGAGGACGCGGCTGCGAAAGTCGACGAGCTTCATGATGTGCACGAAGCACCAGAAGAGCCAGGCGGGATAGCCGGAGAAGCGCAGCCAGGGCAGATCCGCCACGGCGGCCGAGCGCCCGATGACCGCGAGGTTGCCGAGGTTTCGGTAGTGAAAGGGGAGAGGCCTCAGCCCGGCGAGCGCGCGCCGGATGTTGCGCGCGGCGTGGCGGCCTCCCTGAATCGCGGGCTGAGCGACCCCCGGCAGCGGCTCGCCGGTCTGATGCGTGAATCGCGAAAGGTCGCCGATGACGAAAATTTCCGGATGTCCGGCAAGTGAGAGATCGATCTCAACGGGGACACGGCCGGCGCGGTCGAGGGAGATCGCGAGCGAACGGGCGAGCGGAGAGGCGAGGACGCCGGCCGTCCAGAGGACCGTCTCGGAGGCGATCCGCTCGCCGCCTACGACGACGGCGCCGGGAGCGATGTCGGTCACGGCCGCCGCCGTTCGGACCTCGACGCCCATGTGCTCCAGCTCGGCCTGCGCCTTCCGCGAGAGATCGTCTGGAAACGCCGGGAGGATTCGCGGTCCCGCTTCCGCCAGGACGATGCGCGCGTCGCGCGGGTCGATCGAGCGGAAGTCGAAGACGAGCACGTGCCGCGCGATCTCGGCGATCGCCCCGGCGAGCTCGGCGCCCGTCGGCCCGCCGCCGACGAGGACGAACGTCAGCAACGCGCGGCGCCGCACGGGATCGGTCTCGCGCTCGGCCTTCTCGAAGGCGAGGAGGATCCGTCGGCGGATCTCGATGGCGTCCTCGAGCGTCTTGAGCCCCGGAGCGTTCGGCTCCCATTCGTCGTGGCCGAAGTACGCGTGGCGCGCGCCGGTCGCGACGATGAGGTAGTCGTAAGGCAGGCGGCCGTCGGCGAGCACGCACCTCGCGCGCCGCCGCGTCGATGCCCACCGCCTCGGCGAGCAGGACGCGGACGTTCGCCTGGCGCCGCAGGATGGAGCGAATCGGGTAGGCGATGTCGCCGGGGGAAAGCGACGCCGTCGCGACCTGGTACAGGAGCGGCTGGAAGAGGTGATGGTTGCGGCGATCGACGACCGCGACCTCGACCGGCGCGCCGTCGAGCTCCCGCGCGGCGGAGAGACCGCCGAAGCCGGCGCCGAGGATGACGACGCGCCGCGGCGTGCCGGCGGGTCGGTTTGCGCTCACGGTTCCAATCTACTCCGGCGGGCAGGGTAGAATCGCGGGCTCTCATGTCCACAGCCACGACGGGAAAGCTCCTCTTCCGGAAGGTCGAGAAGGCACTCGAAGCGATCGAAAGCGCCTCGGATCCCTCCTCGACCATCACGCAGACCGCGTCCGCCGTCCTCGAGCAGTTCTCCGACGCGCTCGGCGTGCGGGGCGGCCGGCTGTACGAGCACCGCGAGGGCGGTTACGAGCTCGTGCGGACGTTCGGCGGCGTGCCGGCCATCGCGCCCGGCCTCTTCATTCCGGAGAACTACGGACCCATCGAGCGGGTCGTGGACGAGGGCGTCGTCGTCATGGACGCGACGGCGCCGGGGGTGGACACGGAGCTCGAAAGGCGCCTCGGCGCCGAGCGCTTCGCCGCGATCGCCGTCGGCGACGACGAGTACGTCATCTCCTTCACCGTCGAGCCGACCGCGTCGGAAGAGGACCTCCTCGCCGCGCTCGGGATCCTGCGCCACGCGGTGGACCAGAAGCTCCGGCAGAGCCGGTACGTGTCGGCGCTCAAGGAAGCGCGCAGCATCCAGATGTCGATCCTCCCGAAGCGCGCCGTGCGGCGCGGCGACATCGAGATCGCCGGATTCACGACGCCGGCGGAGCTCGTGGGCGGCGACTACTTCGACTTCATCCCGGTCTCCGACCGGATCCTCGGGATCGCGATCGCCGACGCTTCCGGTCATGGCCTGCCGGCCGCGCTCCAGGTGCGCGACGTTTACACGGGCCTGCGCATGGCGGTCGAGCGCGACTTCAAGATCACGCGCACCGTCGAGCGCCTGAACCGGATCATCCATCAGTCGCGCCTGACGACGCGCTTCGTCTCGCTCTTCTACGGCGAGATCGAGGACAACGGGAGCCTCATGTACGTCAACGCGGGACATCCGCACCCGCTGCACTTCCACGGCACGACCGTGACTCCGCTCGTGCAGACGGGGCTCGTGCTGGGGCCGTCGGAGAAGGCGACCTACAGCCGGGGATACCGCCGCCTCGACCAGGGCGACGCGATCCTGCTCTACACCGACGGCATGGTCGAGGCCCACGGCCCGGGCGGCGAGGAGTTCGGCGTCGGCCGGCTCATCAAGGAATTCCTCGACCTGCGCGAGCTCCCGCCCGACGAGATCGCGCGGGCGCTGATCAAGCGGGTCGCGGAGTGGGCCGGCGGGGGAGAGCCGGAGGACGACCGCACCGTCGTGGTTCTCAAACGGCATGCCGAGGCGTTTCCGACCGAGGTGTCGCGCCCGAGCGGCGAGATCAAGCCGTCGTAGGCGGCATCGCGGGAGCAAAGCGCGGCGAGGGAATCAGGCGCGCGATCGAGGCCGGGTCGCCGAGCGGCGCAGCCCGTGGCGCAGCCAGATTCCCGAGCAAGCGAAGCGACGGTCGTAGGGCCCAAGGCGGGAGCCGGCCGCCACTGTCATCGGGCCGGCTTCTCGCGCATCTGCCGCTCGAGCTCGCCCCCCCAGCCGAGCACGAGGTGGATCTCGGTGACGGGACTCACCGGCTGCGTGTTCTGAATGAGCAGGAAGTGTTTGTCGTCCGGCGTCACCTCGTAGTAGCGGCCGGAATCGAAGCAATTGCACGGGAAGAGGATCTCCGGCCGACCGACCGCGAGCGCAGGGCCGGTGTCCACCGTCACGCGCATCAGCCGGTCGCTCTCGAAGAAGAAAAGCTCCTTTCCGTCTCGGGACCATTCGGGCCGCGCGCCCCCTGCCGTCGAGACCTGCCACTTGCCGCCGGGACCCGGAAATGGGCGGAGGTAGATCTCGCTCCGGCCGGACTCATTCGACTGGTAGGCAATCCAGCGACCGTCCCGCGAGAACTCGCCGAACCATTCCCGGAAGGAGGAATTCACGAAGGGATAGGGCTTGCGGTCTCCTCCCACGGGAAGAATCCAGATGTCCTGGCCGGTCTTCGGATCCTGCTCGCCGAACGATAGGAAGCGGCCGTCGGCAGACCAGGAGTTGGCGAACTGCCAGTTCTTGTTGTTCAAGAGGAGTTCCTCCTGGCCGCTCCCGTCCGCGGGCCTCCAGTAGAGGCCGTAGAGGCCGTTTCGCAGCGACGTGTAGACGACCCGCTTTCCATCGGGCGTCCAGAGCGGGTCGCGGTTGTCGTTCTCGAACGTCAGCCGGGTGAGGGTCCCGCGATCGAGGTGGTAGACCCAGATGTTCCAGCTCGCGCCCTCGACGGTCATGGCGATCTCGCGTCCGTCGGGCGAAAGAGCGAGATCCTCGTAGGCGCCCGCGTCCGCGGTCACCGTCGTGGAAACGCCCTTCCGGTCCACCATCACGATCCGCCTCTTGACGGCTGTGCGTTGACCGGCGACATAGGCGAGGACGCCGCTTCTCGAAACGGCAAACTGTTCGATCCCGGACGCCGAATCCGGCATCACGCCCTCGACGACCGGAACCGGCTGGCCGAGGAGCTTCAGGCCATGCGGATCGAACGGCGCGGCCAGGATGGCGCCGGACCGGCCAAAGACGATGAATCCCGGATCCACGTAGCGAGGGTTCGTGCCCTGCGAAATGATCACCTGCGACTTGCCCGTCGCCAGGTCGAGGACGTCGATGTGGGCCTGGCTCGCTTGAAACCCTCCGAGGCTCGCGAAGAGAATCCCCTTCCCCCCCGGAAGGGATTCGGGTTCCAGCAGGTCGCCGCGCTTGGCATCGGGCTTGACGATCTCCTCGCACTTTCCGCCCGAGGCGGCAGCGCGCATGAGGCTCCCGTTCGTCGACGGAAAGAGGATGCTTCCGTCGTCGGCCCAGGCGGCGCTTCCCAGTCCGGCGACCGGCGTGTCGCAAACCGGTTGGGGCGGCCCCCCCGATACGGACATCTTCTGGACTCTTCCTCCGACGAAGTATCCCAGCCACTGACCGTCGGGAGAGAAGAATGGGGCGGTCGCGCCTTCGGTCTCCGGAAGCTCCCGCGCGTCGAAAGCCCCCATGGAACGGAGGTAGAGCGCGCTTGCTCCCGACTCGCTCTTCGCAACGTAGGCGACTCGTGCCCCGTCCTTCGACAACGCGAGGTTCGGCAGATCTTCGACCAGAATCGCCTGCCCCTTCGGGAGGACGACGTTCAATCGGACCACCGAGTCCCCAGCCGATCGCCGGTGACGCAGCGCGGCGATCCCTGCGAAAAGCGCCGCCCCGAGCGCCACCCCGGCCAACACCGACGCCCCGATCCGCCCTCGTCCGGCGCTCACAGACGCCACTCCCGCGGCAGCTTCCGGGCGGGCGCCGATGAGGCTGGCCGGAGCCTCTTCCATCGCGATGCGGGCTTCGCCGACGTCGCGCAGCCGGCGCTTCGGGTCCCTTTCGAGACAGCGCTCGAGCAGCCGACGGATCGGCGGGGGCGTGGCGGCGGGCAAGGGGCCCCAGTCGATGTCCGCTCGGAGAACCGCCGCCAAAGTGTCGGACACCGTTTCGCCTTGAAAGAGGCGTTTGGCGGTGAGCATCTCCCAGAGGACACAGCCGAACGCCCAGATGTCGGACCGCTTGTCGGCCGGCCTTCCGCGCGCCTGCTCCGGCGACATGTACGCCGCCGTCCCCAGGATCACGCCGGCCTGCGTCGCCGCCGCCGTGATCGTCGGCGAGCGCGTCGCATCGGGCGACGAGGTGCCACCAACCGGATCGAGCGCCTTCGCCAGACCAAAGTCCAGGACCTTGACCTGGCCATCCGGTGTGACCTTCACGTTGGCGGGCTTCAAGTCCCGGTGCACGATGCCCTTCTCGTGCGCGGCCTCGAGCGCGTCCGCGATCTGGCGTGCGATCGCGAGGGCTTCGTCCACAGGCATCGGCCCGGCCGCGATCCGCTCCGCGAGCGTTTCGCCCGCGACGAGCTCGAGCACCAGCGCCTCGACGTTCCCTGATTTCTCCAGCCCATAGATCGCCGCGATATGAGGATGATTGAGCGATGCCAGGACCTGCGCCTCGCGCTGGAACCGCGCCAGACGCTCGGCGTCGTCCGCCACCGCCTCCGGCAGCACCTTGATCGCGACGTCGCGATTGAGCTTCGCGTCGCGAGCCCGGTAGACCTCTCCCATCCCTCCCGCGCCGATGGGCGCGAGGATCTCGTAAGGGCCGAGGCGCGTGCCCGCGGCGAGGCTCACTTCAGCCCTTCGATGATTTCCAGATTCGTCACGATGCGTTGGAAACTGTAGGCGTAGGCGCGCGCGTCGGGGGTTATCACGATGTTGTCGATCGCGATGAGCCCGGCGCGATCGACGGGTGCGATCGTCTTCCAGAGCTCGCGTCTTCCGGTCGCGATGTCGATCTTGAAGACTCGCGCCGGCGACTCGCGCGATCGGTAAACGTAGCCTCCTGCTCGAAGCGCTTCAGCCGATCCGGATCGCTCGAGAAGGAGGCCGGCAGGACCTGGATCGCGACGTCCCGGCCGAGGCGCTGATCTCTCGCCCGATACACCTCGCCCATGCCACCCGCGCCGATCGCACCGAGGATCTCGTAGGGCCCGAGGCGGGAGCCCGTAGCGAGGGGCATTTGTGCGGCGATTCTACGCCGTGGGAGCCGGCGCCTTCCGGAAGTAGTCCGCGGTCACGACGAGGCCCTTCTCGAGCGGCGTCCAGTCGGGCAGACCGAAGTCGCGCCGCACAGCCGATCCGTCCAGGACGCTCCGCTGCTGCTCGCCGGCCGGCGCCGGGGCGTGGGGCGGGGCCGCCGTGTACTGGAACTCCCGGGCGAGGAGCTCGAAGAGGCGATTGACCGACGTCTCGATCCCGGTGCCGAGGTTCCAGGTGTCGCTGCGGTCGGTCGTCACGGCCGCCGCGGCGGCGCGCGTCAGATCGTCCACGAAAACGTAGTCGCGAGTCTGTTTCCCGTCGCCGTTGATCCTGATCGTGCGATGGCCGAGCATCCCTTCCGAGAAGATCGCCACGACGCCGGCCTCGCCGGTCCCGTTCTGGCCGGGTCCGTACACGTTCGCGTATCGGAAGACCTGCGTCTGAAAGCCGTGCACGACCCGGTAGTAGTGGAGGTACTTCTCGATCGAGAGCTTCGCGCAGCCGTATGGCGAGATCGGGTTCGTCGGATGGGACTCGGGTGCCGGACGGCCGCCCTCCGGCTCGCCATAGAGCGCGCCGCCGGTCGAGGCGAAGAGGACCCGACGCGCGTCGGCGCGGCGGCAGGCCTCGAAGAGCTTGAGCGATCCGAGGACGTTCGCGCGCGCGTCGAAGATCGGGTCCGAGACGCTGTGCCGCAGGTCGATCTGCGCGGCGTGATGCGACACGAAATCGATCTTCTCCTCGCGCATCAGCGGTTCGAGGTCGGCCTCGGCGATGTCGGCCTGGACGAAACGCGCGCCCGCCGGGACCTTTTCGCGCTTTCCGGCCGAGAGATCGTCCACGACGACGACGCGATGGCCGTCGGCGAGGTGGCGCGCGGCCATGCGCGACCCGATGAATCCGGCCCCGCCGGTGACGAGAATGTTCATAGACTTTCGATCGCGACGCCATGATAGCCGAACGCGCGCCGGACCCCCGCCTCCGTTTCGATCCCGCAGTCCTCGCGCGGCGCGAGCCCGACCGCGCCTTCTTCCGGCGTTCCACGACCGTCGTCGCGCGGGATCTCGTGGGCGCCTGGATCGCGCGGCGGCATCGCGGCCGATGGTACGGGGCGCGGATCGTCGAGACGGAGGCGTATCTGGGCCCGAAGGATCGCGCGGCGCATTCCTGGAACGGGCGCCGGACCGCCCGTGTCGCGCCGATGTATGCGGATGGAGGGCACCTCTACGTCTTCTTCGTCTATGGGATGCACTTCTGCGCGAACGTCGTCACGCGGCGCGAGGGTGTGCCCGAGGCCGTGCTCTTACGCGCGGCCGAGCCGCTCGCCGGCTCTCGGGCGCCGGGCCGTCTGCTCTCGGGGCCGGGCCGGCTCTGCGCGGCGCTCGGCATCACGACGCGGGACAGCGGGCGGGATCTTCTGGACGGCCCTGTCCGGATCTTCCGCCGCGCCGGACGGCGTCCGCGCCTCGCCGTCGCGACGCGCATCGGCGTGGACTACGCGGGCGACGCGGCGGCCTGGCCGCTGCGCTTCTACGACGCGGATTCCGCGGCCGTGTCCCGCCGTTAACGCCCCGCGTTGGCCGCCGCGCCGTCGCGGATGGCGCGGTCGATGAGCTTCCAGAGGGCCGCTTCGGCTTCCTTCTCGAGGGCGTCCTCCCGGCGGTCGAGATCGCGCTCGACGGATTCGAGCTCGCGCTCCCGCTTCGAGACGTCGGCTTGGCGCCGCTCGATGTCCCGCTCCTCGGCTTCGGCCTTCGGGTCGGGGGACGAGACCCGCTCGTCGTCGTTCTCGAGGCTCTCGCGGGCGTTCTCGATCCGCTCCTGCCGCCGGTCGAGCGCCTCCTCCTCGCGGTCGAGCGCCTCCTGGCGCCGCTGGAGCGCGCTCTGCTCGGGCTCGAGCTCGCTCAGCCGATCGAAACAGGCCACGGCCTGGTCGAGGATCTTGGGGTCGCGGATGACGTAGCGCGATCCCGAACGCCGCACCCAGAGGAAGTTTTCCCCGTACGCGTCGCGCAGAGCCTCGAGCTGGTCGATGGACCCGTCCATGCTGACGAAGTGGCCGCGCGAGAGCGCGTAGGAGTCGCGGGTCGCGGAGTTCGGCGCCGCGGACGCGAGCGGCGAGGCGGACAGCGCGAGGACCAGCGCTCCGGACGTCACGATGTTCATGCCGGTCAGACGTCCGGCGGCGGGCCAGGTTACGCGGGCGCGGCCCGGAATCAGTGGGGCAGGGTCGGGAGCGGCTCGTCCCCGGGCCGGGCCGTCGCCACGACGGCGTTCTTTCCGCCGCGCTTGGCCCGGTAGAGCGCCGAATCGGCCTTCTCGACGAGCTCCTTCTTGGTCGAGGCGTCGTCGGGATAGGCCGCGAGGCCGATCGACACGGTCACGCGGATGACGTCCTCGCCTTCCGGCGGGCGAAAGAGCCGCTCGTCGATCCGGCGGCGGATGCGTTCCGCGACGTCCGCGGCGACCTCCATCGGCGTCTCGGGCAGGATGACCGCGAACTCCTCGCCGCCGTAACGCGCCACGAGGTCCATGTCGCCGCGGACTTCGGATCGGATCTCCGCCACGATGCGCTCGAGGATCGCGTCGCCCACGGGATGCCCGTAGCGGTCGTTGATGGCCTTGAAGTCGTCGATGTCGAGCATGAGGACGGAAAGGGGCCGGCCCTGGCGGTCGGCGCGCCCGAGCTCGCGCTGGAGCGTCTCCTGGAAGTGGCGGTGGTTGTAGGCGCCGGTCAGGCCATCGCGGATGCTCTGCTCCTTGGCATCGCTGTAACGCCGCGCGTTCTCGATGGCCGTCACCGCCTGGTTGGCGAAGATCTCGAGCGCCTGGATCGTCTCGAGGGTCGGCGCCTGGCCGTTGCGCGGCTCGTCCACGGAGAGGCAGCCCACGAGGCTGTCGCCCGAGTGGAGCGGGATGAAGAGCATGTCGTAGGGGCGCCAGCCGTTGGAGATCGCGCGCCCCCGGCGGGCCGTCACGACGTCGAAGCGGGTGAGCTCGCCGGAGGTCCGCTCGCGCACGAAGTAGGACTTCGAGACACGGTGGCGCTCGGTCCAGTGCTTCGTGAGCTCGGGAGCCGGCACCTCCTGTCCCTGGATCTCCGCCCACCGGTGGTCGAGGCCGTACTGCGCGCGGCGCACGAAGAGGTCGCGGTCGGGGACGTAGAGCGAGAGGAGCACCGCGTCGAAACCCAGGCTCCGGCCGACCGCCGAAACGATCGACTGGAAGAGGTTGTCGGGAGTCAGGTGCCGCTTCACCTCGTTGGAGATCTCGAGGATCTGCCCGAGCGTCTCGGCCCGCTCGCGGTTGCGGATCGAGAGCTCCTGCACCTGCGCGCGGATCGCGCGATCCTGGAGGACGAGCGCCATCTGGCCCGCGAGCGCGCGCAGCGAATTGATGGCCGCCGGCGTCTGGAGCGCGGCGTAGGAGCTCTCGAGGATGAGGAGACCGGTGTGCAGCTCGTAGGTCGAGAGCCGGGCGACGAGCTGGTGCCGCGTCGCGGGGGAGAGCGCGACCTCGCGCTCTCCGCCGGTCAGCGACCAGACCGACTCGGCCTTGACGTCGAGGACCTCGTCGAGTCGCCGGCGTTTCACCCAGTCGCGGATCTCCTGCAGGCCGACGGTGGCCGATCCCTCGAGGTGGATCTCGATCGCGTCTTCGGCATCGTCCCGCCACTCGACGAACGCCAAGCCCTCGACGGGGAGGAGCTTGCGGAGGGCCTCGAAAGCCCGGCGGTAGCGGTCCGGCCGGGCGCCGAGGGAGAAGATGTTCGAGATCTCGCGCATCACCTCGAGCTCGCGATTCTCGCGCGCGACGCGCGCGTACTTCTCCTCCATCGAGGAGAAGCCCCGCAGCACGAAGGACGTGAGCACGACGGGGAAGAACGCGAGCAACAGGCCCAGCACGCCGTAGTGGTTGTAGGTCAGGATCTCGAGGACGACGATCGGCACGACGAGCAGGAGCGCCACGAGCTGGAAGAGGCCCATTCCGAGGAGGCGATCCGTCGGCACGAGCCGGCCGAGCTCGAGATAGCCGAACACGAGCAGCGTGTTGATGAAGAAGAAGACGAGCAGAACCATCGCGGCCGCCACGGCGACGGCGATCGGCCCGGAGGGCGGCTGCGCGAGGGCGTGAAAGAAGCGGGCCGCGAGGCCGTAGGACAGGGCGAGCTGGGAGAGGTCGAAAGCGGTCGAGAGCGTCAGGCGCCGGGTCCGGCGCAGGAACTTCGCGAGCACGTCGGCGGCGACGCAGACGAGGATCGCCGCTCCGGGGGAGTCGAAGAGGAGGACGACCGGGACCAGCGCCGCCGCTTCCAGCCCGAGGAAGTTGCCGGCGTAGCGCACGCGCAGGCGGAAGGCGAGGGTCGCCAGGCCCGTGAAGAAGGCGAGCTCGAGGACGCGGCCCGACGGGATCGACGGGAGCTCGAGGAGGAAGAGCAGCGCCGCCGAGCCGACGACGGCGATCTGGAGGATCCGAAACGCCTGCTCGCGCCGGCCGGTATCGGAGGCAGGCGCGGCGGTCATGACCGGCGCGGGCGCACCCGAGGCGTCACTTCTTCGCCTTCCAACGGATGACGCCGTCTTTCAGGAACTTCTGGAAGATCATGAGGACGTCGAGCTCTTTGATCGGCGAGATCTTCATGATCGCCTTGACGTCCCACTGCCCGTTGATGCGCGAGAGAACGAATCCTTCGTGCGGTGAGAACGTGCGGTCGGTGACGTCGGAGATCGAGATCGCGAGCTCCGGAATCTTCTCGCCCTTGATGCCGTCCTTCTCGAGGCTCGCCTTGATGACCCGCTCGGCGTCGCGGATCCCCTCCGCGGCGCGGCCGTCCGAGGGGTTCAGGTCGGAGGCGACCTTGAACATGCGGTAGGCCGTCTGGGGATCCTGCTTGAGCGAAGCTTGGCCGCGCTGCAGGAAGTGCTCCACCTCGTTCCCCGCGATCGCGACGCCTCCGGCCACCGCGCGCTGCCGCGCGACGGTGCCTTCGACCAGGGCCATCGAGCCGCCGCGCAGTCCCTCGAAGACGAGACGCGAGACGTTGAACTCGGCGTTGTGCGTCTGGAGGGCGATCTCCTCGATCGTGCGCTGGCCGTCGATGTACGGCACGATGAGCTTCTCCTGCTCGGTCAGCGTGTCGAGGTTCAAAGGCTTCGTGATCCGCGGGACGATCTGGTTGTCGGGGATTTCGACGCGGATGCGCTTCCACTCGTCCCAGCGGCGCAGGCCCTCCATGATGATGCCGGTCACGTCGAGCGACAGCGGCACCATCTTCAACTCCGGCAGCTCGCCGTCCACGAACTCGAAGTTGCCTTCCGTCCAGAGGAAGACGTCGTAGATCGACTCCTCGGCCTTCTTGCGCATCAGACGCAGCAGGTCGGTCTCGGAGATCGCGTTGATCATCACGAGGATCTTGCCGAGGAGGATGTTCGACTCTTCCTGGACCTCCATGGCCATCTTCAGCTCCTCCTCGGTGATGTATCCGTGGGAGACGAGGAAGTGGCCGAGGTACTCGCGCTGGTCGGAGGACGAGGAGGAGTTGATCCGCCCGCCCTGGAAATAGACCCGTTTTTCGACGCCCCGTCCTTCGATGAGCAGAGTTCCAGTCTTCTGCCCGAGGGACAGCCATTGAAGCAGCTCGGAGAGCTGCATCGTGTTCAGATTGCCGCTAATTCCCACTCGATTGTCCGGAACCGATCTATTTTAGCCGAAAAGAGATCCGGCCACGCCGGCCGGGGCGGGAGGGCCTATTCGGAGGGCGGATTGTAGGAGGCGATCCCCGTCACCGCCTCGCCGATGATCAGGGTGTGGATGTCGTGGGTCCCTTCGTAGGTGTACACGCTCTCGATGTTGGCGAGGTGCCGGAAAACGGGGTACTCGTTGACCACGCCGTTGGCCCCGAGCGTCTCGCGGGCGAGCTTGGCGCACTCCCGGGCCACCCAGACGTTGTTGCGCTTGGCCATCGACACGTGGTGCGGGCGCATGGTCTTGGCGTCCTTCATGGAGCCGAGCTTCCAGGCGAGCAGCTGCGCCTTCGTGATCTCGGTGATCATCCAGGCCAGGCGCTCCTGCACCAGTTGATGAGCGGCGATCGGGCGGTCCATCCACTGTTTCCGGCTCTTGGAGTAGTCGAGGGCGGCGCGGTAGGTGGCCATGGCGCTGCCGACGGCGCCCCACGCGATCCCGTAGCGCGCCTGCGTCAGGCAGGAGAGCGGGCCCTTCAGTCCCTCGACGGCCGGGAGAATCGCGTCGCCCGGGATGCGGCAGTCCTCGAAAGCGAGCTGCGACGTGACCGAGGCGCGAAGCGACATCTTGCCCTTTGTGCTCGAACGTCGAGAAACCCTTCGTGCCCTTCTCGACGAGGAACCCGCGCACGACGCCGTCGAGCTTCGCCCAGACGACGGCCACGTCGGCGATCGAGCCGTTGGTGATCCAGGCCTTCGCGCCGTTCAGGACGAAGCCGTTGCCGTCCTTCTTCGCCGTCGTGCGCATCCCGGCGGGGTTCGACCCGAAGTCGGGCTCGGTCAGGCCGAAGCAGCCGATGGCCTCCGCCTTCGCGAGCTTCGGAATCCACTTGTCCTTCTGCTCCTTCGAGCCGAAGGCGTAGATCGGATACATGACGAGGGCGGATTGGACCGAGACGAACGACCGCAGGCCCGAGTCGCCGCGCTCGAGCTCCTGCATGATGAGGCCGTAGGCCACGTTGTCGAGACCCGGCAGGCCGTATTCGGCGATCGTCGAGCCGAAGAGATGCATCTGGGCCATCGCCGGCACGAGCTCATTCGGGAACCGGCCCTCCCAGGCCGCCTCCTCGATGACCGGCAGGACCTTGTCCTCGACCCAGCCGCGCACCGTGTCGCGCACGAGCCGCTGTTCCTCGGTCAGGAGGGTGTCGAACTCGAGATAGTCGACGCCGTCGAATGCCATGGGCGGCGAAGAATACCTCAAGACCGGCGGTTCCGGGCGCGGCCGCGCTGAATTACACTGAACGCCTCTCCATGAGCGTCTTTGCCGGCGGCTCGGCCTACAACATGGCGTCGTCGATTGCCGACGGCTACATCATCACGACCGAATTGACGTTCAAGCAGTTCAAGGATCCCGACTTCCAGACGTTCCTCTTCGAGGCGGACCGGCTCCTGCGGGAGATCCGCGGGAATCCCGCGCCGGCCGACGACGTGATGGCGACGCAGAGTCGGCAGCGCAAGCTCCAGCGGCTTCAGCAGGCCCTGACGATCGCCAACAGCGCCCGGAGCAAGCGGCGCTGACCGGCGCGGGGCGGCGCGGCGGCCGGGAGGTTCTCCTCGCGGCGCTCCTCCTTCTCGGCGCCACTCTGCTCCAGACCTGGCCGCTCGCGGCGCGCGTTTCCTCGGCGCTCCCGGACCTCTGGGACGCGAAGCTCTGCGCGTGGATCCTCCACTGGGACTTTCACCAGACGTTTCGCGACCCGCTGCGGCTTTTCGACGCGAACATCTTCTATCCGGCGCGGTACAGCCTCGCCTTCTCGGAGAACCTGCTCGGGGCGGCGGTCTTCGGATTTCCGCTGTACGCGGCGGGGCTCTCGACGCTGACGGTCTACAACGTCCTCTTCCTCTTCGGCATGTTCTCGTCGGCGCTCGCGGCATGGGCGCTGGCGCGCGAGCTGACCGGCGACGCGGCGGCGTCGCTGCTCGCCGGCGTGGTCTATGCGCTGCTCCCGTGGCGGATCTCGCAGCTTCCGCACGTCCAGTTTCAGTGGGGAGCGTTCCTGCCGCTGCTCCTTCTGTTCCTCCTCCGGTATCTCGAGGCGGGGCGCCGGCGCGACCTCGCTCTGTTCGCCTTGTGCCTCGCGTGGAACGCGCTCGCCAACGTGCACTACGCGATCTTCTCGGGTTTCCTCGTCGGGGCGGCCCTGCTGTGGCGGCTTCTCTCCGGGGAGGACGCGGGGTCTCGGCGGCGCGTGCTGCGGGCGCTTCTGGCCGCGGCGGCGGTCGGCGTGATCGTCGCGCCCTTCTTCTTTCCCTACGTGCTCGCCTCGCGGCTCTACGGGTTCGAGCGTGGATCGCACGAGGCCGAGTGGTTCTCGGGCCGCGTGACGGAATTCCTCTCCGCGGGCAGTCGCAACAGGCTCTACGGAGCGGTCACGCAGCGCTGGTCGCACCCGGAGGGGGACTTTTTTCCGGGGCTCGTGCCGGTGGCGCTCGCCGTTCTGGCGCTGCGCCGCTCGCGACGGCCGGCGGCGGACGGCCGGGTGCTGCGCGCCGAGACCCGGCGCCGCGCGTGGGCCCGGGCGCTCGATGGGGCATCTCTCGCGCTCCTCTCCGTCGGGATTGCTGCCGCGCTGCGACCGGGGCTTTCGGTCGGTCCCCTTCGCCTCGGAGATCCCTCACGCCTCGTCGTCTTCGCAACGGCCGCGGCGCTTCTCCGCCTGGTCCTGGCCTTTCCCGCGCGGTCACGCTACGGGAATCTCGGCGATTTTCTCCGCCGCGGGCCGCTCGACCCGCGCGCCTCGCTGCTCCTCGGGATCGGGATCGTCGGGCTCCTCGTCGCCCTCGGCCTCCACACCCCGTATTACCGATTCCTCTTCGATTCCCTGGGCTCGTTGTTCCGATCGATCCGCGCGCCGGCGCGTGGGATCGTCCTCTTCGACCTCGCGCTCGCGGCCCTCGCGGCCTGGGGGCTGTCGCTCGCGGCGGGTCGGGCGGCGGGCCTTCGGCGCGGCGCGATGATCGCCGGGGCGCTCGTTCTGACGGGCATCGAATATCGCGCCTTCCCGCTCGATCTCCACGAGGTCGCGGCCGATCCCCCCGCGGTCTCCCGCTGGCTCGCGCGGCCCGGCGTACCGGCGGGGGTCATGGAGTGGCCGCTCGGGGCTCCGTACGACTACGAGTACGAGTTCCGCTCGACGGCGCACTGGAAGCCGATCGTCAACGGGGCGTCCGGATTCACTCCTCCGGGCTACTTCCGCCTCTCCGAGGATCTCAACAAGCTCGCGATCCCCGATTCCGTCTGGGACCGCGCCGCGGAGGTGCGGGCGTCGGTGCTCGTCTTCCACCCGCACGACGCGCCGCCGGGCGTTCTGTTCGCGCATGCCGACGCCGTCAAACGGGGGCTTCGATTGCACCGGATCGAGCTGCTCCGGGACCTGCCGCACGGCGTCGACCGGGACTTCGTCTTCCGCATCGCGAGCGCTCCGCCGTTCGACGCGGGTGTGACGCCGGAGGAGCGCCGGCGCGCCGCGGAAGCCTTCCACTCGCTGACCCTTCGGCCGGGCTTCGACAACTCGCCGCCGATCGTCGTGCTGGACTTCCCGTCGGCGGGTTTCGCCGTCGCCCCGGGAGAGATCGGGCACGGCTGGGCCGCCGACGACTCGGGCATCGCGCGCGTTCGGGTTGCGACCGAGATCGGGGCCTCGGACGATGCCGCGATCGGCGACGAGCGCGCCGACGTGGCCCGCTATTTCCCCGGCTATCCCGACGGGGCGAAGCTCGGATACCACTTCCGAATGCCGAACCTCCCGCCGGGGGACCACACGCTGACCGTTACGGCCGTGGCGCGCGACGGCGGGGAGGCCGCTGTCCGGCGCGTCATTCGCGTGCGGTAATCCGCGGCGCGAGCGGCGGCAGCTCCCAGAGGCCGATCTCGCGGAGCGCGCCCACCTTCCTCCACGCGCCGGGGACGTGCGCGGCGAGCTCCTTTTCCTCCTCGGGGAACAGCAGCGCGTAGAAGCCGTAGCCGCGCCCTTCGAGGTCGCCGCGCAGCGCGGGCCACCGGTCGGGCGCGATCGCATCCCAGCGCACGTACGGGAGCTCCGTGTAGTACTCGAGCGCGCCGCTCGCGTACGTTGCCACGACGACACTCCTCTGGGGAAGCCTCGCGCGCGCCCAGCGGCAGCCCAGGGGATAGGTCGCCTGCGTCTCGGCCGTGCCGAGGACACCGATGAGGCGCGTCTGGCGACTCTCGACCGCGATGACGGCGGCGAGCGCCACGACGGCGATCGCGGTTCGAAGGGCGGAGCTCGGAATGCGCGCGATCGCGGCGCGCAGCCCGAGAGCCGCGGCGAGCAAGAGCGCCGGGATCCCGGGCAGCAGAAATCTCAGGAAGCCGAACGATTCGTAGGGGCCGTAGAAGCAATAGAAGAGGAGGAAGACGCCGAACCAGGAAAGGAGCATCGCGCGATCGCGCGCGGGCGTGCGCCGATCGGCGGCCGAGGCGACGGCGGCGAGCGGCACGATCAGCGTGAACGTGTGGAAGATCCAGCGCCCGTAGTACCAGATTCGATCCGGGAAGTTCGCGACCGCCATGGCTCCGAAGAGACCGATGTTCCCGTAGCCCGTCGCGAGAAGGCCGCCGTAGCAGGTCACGTTGATCGCGGCCTGAACCGCGGCCATCGGCGCCCCGCCGAGGACGAGAAGGCCGAGACATCGCCACGTCAGAGGAATCGCGAAGGCGAGCGGCACGGCGAGGAGGAGGCTCGTGGGCCGCACGAGTACGGCCAGTCCGAGCGCCGCGCCGCAGGCGAGCGCCCACGCCGGGCGCCGGCGCGCGTGGACCGCGAAGAAGATCGCCGCGGTCGCCCAGAGCGTCGCCACGACGTCGCTCATCGGCTGAATCGCCTGGAAGAGGAGGGCCGGCCACGCGGCGAGCGCCGCGGTCGTGCCGGCGGACCACGCCGGCGAGAGGCCGAGCTCGCGGGCGAGGAGATAGAGAAGGGCGAGGCAGAGGACGGCCGCGATCGGGCTGACGAGATACGGCCCCTTCTCCCAGCCGCCGGCGAGCGCCGCCGCGGCGAGGTGCGCGGGAAATCCGATCGGATAGAGCGGCGCCATCGTCCCCGGCGTCGGCCCGGCGAGGAAGCCGAGCGGCGTGACGATCGGCGCAAGCGCGTCCGGAAGACCCAGTCGGTCGAGGGAGCGCGGGCGCGCGACGAGCGTGCCCGAAAGGAGGCGCCGGGCGGTGTTCGCGTAACCGGAGCTGTCCGAGCCGCCGACGGCGTGCGCCGCATGCCGCGCCACGAAGGCGCCGTAGGCGGCGAGGGCGGCGAGGAGCCCGAGCGTGAGGGCGAGAACCGGGAGCCGCTCTCGCCGAATCGCCATCCCCCTTATAATCCCCGCCCTTTATGGCCACAACCGCGATCCGGCACATCGGGGAGAAGACCGGGCAGCCGGCGACCGTCGAGGGCTGGCTCTTCCAGAAGCGCTCTTCGGGGAAGATCCAGTTCCTGATCGTCCGCGACGGCTCCGGATACCTCCAGGCAGTCGTCCCCAGGGCGGACGTCCCGCCGGAGGCCTGGGAGGCCGCCGAGCGCGCGACGCAGGAGGCCTCGATCCGCGTCACGGGCACGGTGCGCGAGGACAAGCGCGCGCCGGGAGGGTTCGAGATGACGGCCTCGGCGGTCGAGCTCCTCGGCCCGTCGGAGAACTACCCGATCTCCCCGAAGGAGCACGGCGTCGACTTCCTGATGAACCTGCGGCACCTCTGGATGCGGTCCTCGCAGCAGCACGCCGTGCTGCGGGTTCGTTCCGAGCTCGAGCAGGCGATCGCCGACTTCTTCTACCGGCGCGAGTACGTCCGCATCGACTCGCCGATCCTGACGGGCTCCTCGGTCGAGGGCACCTCGACGCTCTTCGAGACGGACTACTTCGGCGACAAGGCGTATCTGTCGCAGTCGGGCCAGCTGTATCTCGAGCCGGCGGCGGCGGCGTTCGGGAAGGTGTACTGCTTCGGCCCGACGTTCCGCGCCGAGAAGTCGAAGACGCGGCGGCACCTGACCGAGTTCTGGATGGTCGAGCCGGAGGTCGCCTTCCTGGACTTCGAGGGGCTCTGCCGGCTCGCGGAGGACTTCATCGCGCATCTCGTGGGATGGGCTCTCGACCGCTGCCGCGAGGATCTTGAAGCGCCTCGAGCGCGACGCCGCGAAGCTCGAGGCCGTGAAGCTCCCGTTCCCGCGCATCACGTATCGCGAAGGGATCGCGCGCCTCGCGGCGAAGGGATTTCCCGTCAAGTTCGGCGACGACCTCGGCGCCGACGAGGAAACGGCGCTCGCCGAGGGCCTCGACCGGCCGCTCATCGTGTCGCGGTTCCCGACGGCCATCAAGTCGTTCTACATGCAGCCGGACCCGCAGGATCCCGAGGTCGTGCTCGGGCTCGACATGCTGGCGCCCGAGGGCTACGGCGAGATCATCGGCGGCTCGCAGCGCATTCACGACCTCGCGCTCCTCGAGCGCCGCCTCGAGGAGCACAAGCTCCCGCGCGAGGCCTACGAGTGGTACCTGGACGTCCGGCGCTACGGGACGTTCCCGCACTCGGGCTTCGGCATGGGTCTCGAGCGCGTCGTGACGTGGATCTGCGGGATCCACCACCTGCGCGAAGCGATCCCGTATCCGCGCACCCTCAAGCGGATCTACCCGTGAGCGCGCCGAACCTCCCGTCGGTCGGAATCGTCTCGCTCGGCTGCCCGAAGAATCTCGTGGACAGCGAGATCATGCTCGGACATCTCGCGCGGGCCGGCCACGCGGTCGTGCCGGACGGGAAGGCGCGTGTGGTCGTCGTCAACACGTGCGGCTTCATCGACAAGGCCAAGGAAGAATCCGTCGAGGCGATCCTCGAGCAGGTCGAGCGCAAGCGCCGTGGTGAGGTCGACCGGGTCGTCGTGGCGGGATGCATGGTGCAGAAGTACGGCCGCGAGCTGGCCGGAGAGATCCCCGAGGTGGACGTGTTCCTGGGGCTCGACGAGCTCGAGAAGGCGCCGGCCGCCGCCGCGGGCCTGCCGTCGCTCCCGCGGTTCACCGACAAGCCGCTCGCGACGCGGCTGTACGACGACGCCTCCCCGCGGGTGCTCTCGCGCCGCCGCGGGTACGCTTACCTCAAGGTCGGCGAGGGCTGCGACAATCCGTGCACCTTCTGCACGATCCCGCAGATGCGGGGTTTCCAGCGGAGCCGGCTGATCGCGTCGCTCGTCGCGGAGGCGAAGGCCCTCGAGGCTCAGCGAGTCTCCGAGCTCGTCCTGATCTCCCAGGACACGACGCGCTACGGCGAGGACCTGGGGATGAAGCGGCAGGGGCTGGCGCGCCTCGTCGACGCGCTGCTCTCGGAAACGTCGTTTCCGTGGATCCGCTTCCTGTATGCCTACCCGAAGACCTTGGACGATTCCGTACTCGACGTGATGGCGCGCGATCGGCGGTTTCTGCCATACGTGGATATCCCGCTGCAGCACGTCTCCCGGGGTGTCCTGTCGCGGATGCGCCGGGGCGGCGACGCCGCGTCCTACCGCGCGATGATCGCGCGCATGCGCGAGCGCGTGCCGGACATCGCGATCCGGACGACCTTCATCGTGGGCTTCCCGGGCGAAGGTGAGGCGGAGTTCGGCGAGCTCTGCGAGTTCGTCCGCGACGTCGAATTCGACAATCTCGGCGCCTTCACCTACTCGCCGGAGCCGGGCTCGGCCTCGGAGGCGCTGGGCGACCCGGTGCCTGTGGAGGAGAAAGAGCGCCGGAAGGACTTCCTTCTTTCGCTCCAGAGGCCGATCGCGCGGGGCGCGAACCGGCGTCTCGTCGGCCGCACCGTCGAGGCGCTCGTCGAAGGGCCGTGCGACGAGACGGAGCACCTGCTCGAGGGGCGGCTGCGCTCGCAGGCGCCCGAGATCGACGGGAGGCTCCTGATCAACGACACGGACGGCCGGGACGTCGCGGCGGGTGCCATCGTGCGCGCCGAGATCACCGAGGCCCACGAGTACGATCTGGTCGGACGGATCGTCTGACGCGACGGGGCGTTGGGCGCCGAGTGATGCACGTCGTCCGCGATCCCCTCCGCGCCTCGGACCTGCCCCGCGAGGGCGTCGTCACGATCGGCAACTTCGACGGCGTTCACCGCGGGCACCGCCGCATCCTCGAGACCGTCGTGGCGCGGGCGCGCGCTGCGGGGCGCCCCTCGGTCGCCATCACGTTCGAGCCGCACCCGCTCGCGGTGCTGCGCCCCGATCACGCGCCGCCGCGGCTCCAGACCCTGCGCCAGAAGGAAGAGGCGATCGAGGCGATCGGCGTCGAGTGGCTGCTCGTCGTGCCGTTCACCCGGGACTTCTCGCTGACGGAGCCCGAGGACTTCGCGCGCGGCTTCCTGGCCGAGCGGCTGCGCGTCCGCGAAGTCGTGCTCGGAGCGCATTTCGCCTTCGGGCGCGGCAAGCGCGGCGACTTGGTACTCCTCCAGCGGCTCGGGCCGGAGTGCGGCTTCGTGGCCGAAGGCGTCGAGGAAGTGATGGTCGGGGGAGAGCCGGTGTCCTCCACGCGCATCCGCAAGGCGCTCGCGGGCGGCGATGTCGCGCTCGCGCGAGAGCTCCTCGGCCGGGACTACGAAGTCGACGGGATCGTGGCGCGCGGCGAACGAGTCGGCCGGAAGATCGGTTACCCGACGATCAACCTCGCTCCCGAAAACGAGCTCTTTCCCGCCGACGGGGTCTACGTGACGCAGATCGAGATCCGTTCCTTCGAGCGTCGCTTCGACTCCGTGACGAACATCGGCCGGAGGCCGACGGTCTACGAGGACTTCGCGACGACGATCGAGACGTACGTGCTCGACTTCAGCGCCAACGTCTACGGCGAGCGCGTGCGCCTCTTTTTCCTCGAGCGCCTCCGCGAGGAGCGCAAGTTCGCCTCCGTGATGGCGCTGACCGAGCAAATCGGCCGCGACATCGAGGCGACGCGGGAGCACTTTCGGACGAAGGGCTGAGGCGGCGGAGGCGCGGGCCCTCCGCCGCGACCTGCAGGAAAACTAGAAGTTGACCGTCGCCCTCAGTGCGTAGCGCCGGGGCGGAATGACGTGAGTTCCGCCGAAGACCGACTCGATGTTGTAGACGCCCTTCTCGTCGAACGCATTCAGGACAATTGCCTGGAGCGAAACGGGAATGTGGTACTTCGCGAGATCGGCGCCGACCGAGAAATCGGCGACCGTCCGCGCCTTGATTCGATTGGGATCGAGATCCGTTCCGCTGTGGACGACGACGTACGGCGCGGCGAACGCGTTGTCCGGGTCGGCCAGAAGGTCTTCGGGGCTCGCGTCGACGACGAGGCCCGAGTCGTAGCGGACGTTCGTGCCGAGCCAGAGGCCGGTATCGGCGATGTCGTAGAAGATGCCGGACTGGATCTGGATCTTCTGGTCGTGGTCGATGAGAAACGGGCCCCCCGTGATCGCGTCGACGAATCCCTGGTCGAGGAACAGACCGCCGGCCGGGGGCGGAACGTAGATGGCGTGAACGTGGCCCACCGAGACGAAGCCGCTGAATCCCGCGGTCTTTGCGAGATCGAGACGCACGTCCCAGCCGTTGTGTTTGCCCTCCGCGAAGGCCAGGGGAAAGACGACGCCCGTGTTCTCGAACTGGTCCTGGTCGCCGGCGTTCGTGCCACGCCTCCACCAGTAGTCGAGGTCCAGGCGAAGCTTCGAGCCGAGCGCCTGCTGCAAGCCGATTGTGTACGCGTTCTGGCGCTCCGATTTCACCGGGAGAACTCCGCCGCCGAGCGGCCGGGAGTCCTGGACGGCCGGCGGCACGATGGCCGCCGCCTCCGCCGAGGAGCTCAAGAGAATGTTCTCGTATTCCGGCGTGTAGACCACCCGGTTGTAACTCGCGCGAAAAACGGTGCCCGTCGACGGGATGTAGTACGCGATTCCGACACGCGGCTCGAATTGGGAATCGGTCACGAGTAGCTGGTTGTGCTCGTACCGAAACCCGACGTTGACGGTCAGGTTCTTCAACCGGATGTTGTCCTGAACGTATCCGGCCCAGTAGGTGCCGCTCTTGGACTCCTGGAAGTCGAAGAGCGTCCCGCCGCGCGTCAGGTCGTAGGGAGCGATATTCGGGTTGTAATCCTCCGATGCGGGGTCGTTGAACGCCGGGTCCGTGATTCCGAACTGGAAGAGCTCGTCGACGGGATACCGCTTGTAGACGGCGCCGACCTTGAACTCATTCACGCCGGCGAGCACGGTCAGCGACGGAGTGATGCCGTAGTTGTCCAGAGACCGGTCCGAGTGGGAGTACAGGGGCGTGTCGCCGGCCGACGGGTACAGCGTGAACCTCGCGATGCGGCCGAACGCCGTCACATCGAGCGCCGTGCCCGCGGACATGATGGCCTGATAGCCCAGATTGTAGTTCTGGTCCTCGGTCTTGGCCGTCTTGTCCTGGCCGTTGGCGGCCTGACTGTACGTGTTGGTAACGTCGCGGTCGGTGCGGCCGAGCAGCGCGGACAGCCGGAAGCTCTGGGAGAGATTCGCGGAGGCCACGTCGAATCGCAGGAAGGCCCGCTGCGTCTCCCCATGGTTGTTGAGGTTGTCCGGGTTGACCGGGTCGGTGAAGTAATTGGAGCCGGAAGCCGCGACCGAGCCGAAGAACCCGAACGTCTGGCTTCCGGTTCCGACCGAAGCGCCCGCTTCGTAGGTGTCGAAGCGCGAGTAGCCGCCATAGGCGTTGCCTTTCAGGCCGGATGTTCCGAGCGCCGACTTCGTCACCATGTTGACGACGCTGCCGATCTTTTCGCCGTACTCGGCCGGCACGTTGCCGTAGATGACCTCGATCGACTGGGCGATCCCCGGGTCGATCGAGTTGGAGAAGGTGACGCCGGTCTGGTCGGAAATCGTCTGACCATCGATCACGTACTCGTTCTGGCTGTGCGCGCCCTGGAAGTGGTAGCGGCCGTTCTCGTCCTTGGCGAAGCCCGGCGTCGAAGTGATGATGTCCTCCATTGCACGGGAGGAGACGGCTGCCGGAACCCGCTGAATGTAAGACTTGTCGATGTCGATGTGGGACATCGATGTGTCCGTCTCGAGCTCGGCCGCGGTCGGTTCGGCGACCGTGACCTGAACGTTCTCGGCGATGGGCTGGAGCTCGAGCGCGACGTTGATCTCTTTCGGGATCGACGTTCGTATGTCGACGGCTTGATGAACTGACTTGAAGCCCTGGACCTCGACGTGCAGCTCGTAGGGATTGAAGGGAACGCCGAAGAACTGAAAGGTGCCGTCCCGGCCCGTGGTCGTGTCGGCTTTGAATCCACTGATGTCGTTCCGAAGCTGCACCGGCACCGACGCCATCGGTTTGCCGTCCGGGCCCGTGATCGTGCCGTGAATCGCGCCCGCGCTTCCGGCCGCGAACGCCGATTCGACGGAGAACGTGAGAGTCAGCCAGAGGGCTGCTCGGAGAATGTGCCTGAATCGTCGCGTGGCTTTCGCCATGTTTGTTTTCCTCTCAATGTCTCGAAAGGCCGGCGCAATGAGCCGGCCCGCTTCTCCGGGAGAAGCGATCTGTTGAGGCGACGAGATTCGAGAGCTAGAGGAGAGGGGGAGGGCCGCGGGAGAGCCGCGTGAATCGAGCGACGGAAAGCGCCGAGCGCGCAGGCAGAAGCGCCAACGCCTGGCCGGGGAGCAAGGCGGCGCGGTAGGTAGATATCGAGCTCAGGCCGGCGACCCGATTCCAATGGCAAGCCCAGCAGGGGTCTTCCTGAACGATCTTGAGAACGGCGTGCCAGTGGAAAGCGCGAGAAAGAGGGTCGTGGGTCGTCAGAACGCTCTGGGAAGGTTTGTCTCCCGCGCCTTCATCCTCCAGACCGATGTGACGATGCGGTGCGGCGCCGGCAGCGAACACCGCTGCCGCCAACGCCCAGGCCGCAAGGCGCCTTGGGATCAGCGGGCCCATCCGACAAGGGTAGGGGATGGGATGGCACACGTCAACCGATGAGCGCCCGCGGGAGCCAAACGGCGTGACCCCTATCGGGTTCCGCTATGCGCGTCGCCGGCCCGGAAGACGGTATCCTCGTTGGGATGAGGCGCGGCATTCTGCTTCTCGGCGTTCTCCTCGTGCTGGCGCCGCTCTCGCCGCTGGCGCGGACGACCTCGGCCGGCATGAGCTGTTGCCCGCTCGGCAAGGACGCCGCGTGCTGCAAGGACTCTTCCTGCTCGATCCGGCGCTGCGCTCGGCCCGATACTCTCTTTCTTGTCGCTCTTCCTCCCGGGGTTCTGCCGCCGAGCGTCCTGTCGCTGCCGCCGGCCGAGACCGGGCGCATCGTGCCCCCAGGGATCCTGCCCGCGGGCCTCCCGGCCATGGATCTGCCCGATCCTCCTCCTCGAGCCTAGGCGCCCTTCGGTCGCTTCCGACTCGAAAGGAGGATTCTCGTGGGACGTCTTCACGGGCGCCGTGCCGCCTTTGCGGCAGCCGCCTTCCTGGCTCTCTGCCCGCCGTCTCGAGCGCAAGAGACGCCCGCCTCTCCCGATTCGGCCGATCACCCGGCGGTTTCGCTCTTCGGCGAGGATCCCGCGCGGCAGTTGAGCATCAGCGGATTCGGTGTCGGCACCTACTCCTACAATTTTGAGAACGACCAGAACTCGTTTGGCGACAGCGTCCTCGCCATCGCCTTCTCGAAGGTTCTCTCGGATCACTTTTCCGTCTTCGCCCAGCTCACGGCGGCCCGCGAAGCGGACTCTCCATTCGTCGGCGCCGAAGAGGAGTCCGGGATCGACACGGACATCGACAACCTCATGGTCACGTGGGTGCCGTCGGCGCGGAGCGGCCTCCAGATCACGTTCGGCAAATTCGATTCGCCGCTCGCGATCGAACGCGACGACGCACCCTTGAACTTTCAGGCCACCGAGTCCTTCACCTTCGACTTCGCGCGCCCGGTCAAGTTCACCGGCCTTCAGGTCCACGAGGCCTTCTCGGAGCACTTCGAGCTCTGGGGCATCCTGGCCAACGGCTGGGACGTGGACCACGACAACAACAAGGCGAAGACGGGCGCCCTGTACGGCATGTGGAGCCCGTCGCTCGCGGCGCATGTCGGCCTGGGCGTCATCTACGGGCCCGAGAAGGACGACCGGACCGGCGACGCGCGCACGACGCTCGTCGGCACGTTCCTCTTTCAGCCGTCCCCGAGCTGGGTCTTCGGGAGCGAGCTCGTCTACGGTTCGGAGCCGCATTCGTCCGCGGAGGACACGACGGCCAAGTGGTACGCGGGAACGCTCTTCACCCACCACCGGTTCGGCGGCCGCTGGGGCGCGACCCTGCGGCTCGACTACATGGACGACGCCGGCGGATCCCGCACGGGCGTGCGGCAGGTCCTCAAGTCCGTCACGGTCTCGCCGCAGTTTCTGCTCGGCAGCGGTTTCTTCGGGATTTTCCGGTATCTGGACCGCACGTCGCTCCAACTTCCCGGGTTCTCGGTCCGTCTGGACCTGCGCTACGACTGGTCGACTGAACCGGTCTTCGCGACGCGTGTCGAGGACGCCGGCCGACGCGATCATTTTTCGACGACGCTGCAGACGGTCTTCCTGTTCTAGGAGGTCGAAATGGGCAAGCTTCCGGAGAGTCCGTTCGAAGCGCGGCTGGCCGCGACGCTCTTCCTGCTGCTTCTGGGCGTCGCCGACCTGTTCGGAGCGTGGCAGGTGCGCAACTTCGCGGCCTTCACCCCGCAAGGAGTCGCGAGCGCGGTGGCGCCCGCCGGGCACCACGAGATGGCGATGGCCTGCTGCAGCGTTTCGACAGCGGCCGAGACGCCGGTCTCGCCCGAGACACTCGACGTGACGGAACATCACATCAACCGGGAGCTGCTCGTGCAGGACACGCACGTTCACGTGCCGGTGTACGCGATGGCCGCGGCGCTGCTGGCCTTGGTCGTCCTCGGGCTCCGTATGTCCTCACGGGTTCGGTCGGCGGTCATCGCGCTGCTCTTCGCGGCCCCCGCCCTGGACTTCGCGGGCCTCTGGGGCGCGCACCTCTGGCCGGGTGAGGGGTCTGCCTTCGGCGCCCTGGCCGTCGGCGGCGGTTTTCTGATGGGGGCTGCGTATCTCGCGGTCCTCGGCGTCGCGGTCCTTCAACTCTGGATTCAGAAAAAGGAGCCGTCTCATGCGTAGAGTCTTCTCCGCGCTCGCGGCGCTCGGCTGCGCCGCGGCCGTTTTCGCTCATGTCACACCGAACGTCACGCTCGTCAGGAAGGGAGACTTCCTCAAGGACGCTCTTCCCGGCGCGACGAAATATTTCGAGAAGCATCTGATGATCGCGGGCCCGGAGGGCGCCGCGATCCGCCAGGCGACGGGCTGGACTCCGACCGACGAGGACGCGAAGGTCTATGTCGGGCGAGACGATGCCGGCGGCCTCGTCGGGTCCGTCGTGTTTCTCTGGATGCCGTCCCAGCACGGCCCCGTCGGCGTGGCGGTCGCGTTCGACGCCGAACGCGTCGTGCGCCGCGTCGCGGTGACCGACGTCGGCACCGAGCCGCTCGTCTGGGTCAGGCCCGTCGTGGACGGGGGAGGGCTGAAGACGCTCGAGGGACTGGCGCTCGGTTCCTCGCCGGACGCCGCCCGGCTCGCGCCCCCCGGCGCGGGCGCCATGACGCGCTACTACGCCGGCATTGTGGCCGCGGCGGTCGTACGGGCGCAGAAACTGGAGGCTCTGGCGAGCTCCTAGGGACGGGAGAGCCGACCGCGGAAGTCTCGATGATCATGCCCCGGCGCGGTCGCCCGGCGGGCCGCCGAAATGCTGTTCCGTAGAATCTACCGGAAGAAACGGAAGAGCCGTTTCACGCCGCGGCGGGCCTCCGGAAGACGCGGCGGTAGCCGGCCAGGATGAGAAGCGCCACGCCGAAGGTCCCAACGATCGCCGCTCCGGTCGGAAGGTCCAGCCAGAACGAGAACATCACGCCGAGTGCCGAGACGAGCGCCCCCATCGTCCACCCGATCGCCAGGCGCGGTCCCAGCCGCTCCGCGAAGAGCATCGCGGTCACCGATGGCACGATCAGGAAGCAGAAGACGAGGAGCACGCCCGCGATCGCGACGGACGAAGTCACGACGAAGCCGAAGGACACGTAGAAGAGAAAGTCCCAGAAGCGCACGTTCAGCCCTCGCCGCTCCGCCTCGGCCTCGTTCATGGAGATCATGAGGAACTTTTCGCGGAAGATGTAATGGAAGAGGCCCACGAGCGCGTACAGGCCGGCGGTCTTCGCGAGCTCCTTCCAGGAGACGGACAGGATGTTGCCGACGAGCATCTCCTTGAGGTGCTCGGTCTCCTGGGTCGCCTTCGACATGACGAGGATCGCGATGGCCGCCGAGACCGCGTAGACGATGCCGATGATCGCCTCCTGCGGGATCCGGGTCTTTCGGTGCACGCGCGTCATCGCGAAGATGGCCGCCCCGATGAAGGTGAAGCCGAGGGAGAAGACGTATGCCGTGGCCGAATGGAGGTCGTAGCCCGCGAGATACGCGACCGTCGTGCCCAGGGCGGCGATCTGCGCGAGCGAGAGGTCCACGAAGATGACCCCGCGCTCGACGACGTGGACGCCCAGGTAAGCGTGAATCCCGGTGAGGATCAGGCTCGCGACGAACGCGGGAAGCAGAATCTGGGCGACGCTCATTTCTTCCCTTTCATCGCGTTGACGAAGGCGTCGATGTCCGTGTCGAAGAGCGAGAAGTAGTCCTTGATGGCCGGAATGCCGCCGACCGAGGGATAGAACGTGACGACCGCCGCGCCGGTCTTGGACGCGATCGAGTCGGGCGTCTTCTTGTCGAAGTAGGGCTCGACGAGGATCACGGGGATCTTCTCGGCCTGGATCAGGTTGATGATCTCCAGCGTGTGCGAAGGTGTCGGCGGGATGCCGGGCTTGGGCTCGACGTGCCCGGCCACGACGAGCTGGAAGTGCTTGGCGAAGTTCGGCCACGAGTCGTGGAACGTGACGACCTTCGTGCCGGCGTACGGCGCCATCTTGGCGTCCCACTCCTTCTCCTTCTCGGCGAGCTTCGCCTCGAAGGCGGCGAGGTTCTTGTCGTAGTCCGCCTTGCCCGCCGGATCGAGCTCGCTCAGCTTCGCCGCGATGGCGCGCGCGATGACGCGGCCGTTGCTCGGGTCGGTCCAGTAGTGCGGGTTGCCGTAGGGGTGCACGTCGCCCATGGCCCGCGTCACCAGGGTTGTCGGCCGCTGGAGGATCTCGCAGCCGACCGACGCGTCGAGGTATCCGGCGCTGCCCGCGCGGATCTTGTCGTTGCGGCTCTGGTCGAGCAGCGGCGGCAGGTAGCCGATCTCGAGCTCCAGGCCGGCGACGATGAGCAGGTCCGCCTTCGAGAGCTTGAGGATGAAGGAAGGCTTCGCGTCGACGAAGTGCGGGTCCTGGTATCCGCGCGCGAGCGCGAACGTCTCGACCCGGTCGCCGCCGACGGAGTCGGCGAGCGAGGCGAAGTCCTGGAGCGTGGAGACGACCTTCACCTTGGCGAGGGCGGGGGTCGCGAGGCAGAGCAGCGCGAACAGAGACGTCAGCGATCGTTTCATCTCGCAATCCTCAAAAGGGATGGGCGCCGTGGGCGCCGATCGAAAACTGAATTTGGAGCAGGCCTTCGTTGGCCGTGACGCCGTTGGCGTAGTGCCGCTGCCGCAACTCGCCGCGGACCTGGGAGAACTCGCTCGGCCAGAAGGTCAGAGTGAGCGCCTCCCCGTGGTCGCGCAGGCCCGCGTTGTCGGCGTGATCGGAGAACTCGTAGCGGGCGCCGGTGAACCAGCGCTTCGCGAGCTGGTAATCGCCGCTGACGTAGAAACCCTGCGCGTTCTGCTTTCCGTCCGGCTGCTCCCGCTGGCTCCAGAAGTATTCGCTGCGGAGGATGAAGGACCGGTACGGACGCCCCTGGAGCGGCTTCCAGCGGTACACGAGGTGCGTGTTCTCGAGCGTGGTCTGGGCATCGGCCGTCGTGCCGTTCCAGCCCTGGCCGTAGCTGAAGCCGAGCTCCAGGTTGTTGTCGTCTCCAAAGTCGCGGTAGAGGCGGTACTGCCCGTCGACCGCGAGCTTGCCACGCGACGGAGCGTCGAAGATTCCTTCCGTCTTTCCGCGCAGAACCTGGACCGTCGCCTCGGAGAACGTGTCGCCGGGAAGCGGAATCAGCTTCGCCATCGAGACGCCGGCGTCGTTCCACCCGTCCTCCGTTCCCAGGAGATTGATGATCGGAAGCGGCTCGTCCGGCCATGGGAGGACGTGGAGGTGCTGCGTGTTGACCTTGCCGAAGGCGACCTTGAGCTGGCCGACCTTCACGAGCAGGTCCCAGGGCAGATGGAGGAACGTCACGTAGCCTTCCTCTACCGCGACGCCGTCGTTGGAGAAGGAGAGGAAGAAGTCTCCGCGCGCGTACGGGTCGACGATCGCCTGGAGCGAGAGCTCGGATTCCCGAAGCTGCAGGCTGTCCTGGTTGTCGACGGGGTTGTGGCCCGCGATTCCGAGAAAGTTTCCGATCACGGCGATGCTCGGATTGAAGTAGTTCGACGTCTGGCTGGGCGCGGCGGCCACGGGGGGCGGCGCGGGCGCTTCCTGGGCGAGCGCCGGCGCGGCGGCCAGAGCCGCGGCCAGGGAGAGCAGGGGGAACCGACTGACCTTCAGGGGGACCTCCTTCCACGTGCGCTTTCGGGACGCCGGCGCGCATCGGCACGCCGGCCGGGTCCTAAGCGCGGGCGGGAGGAGAGCGCCCGGAGAGGTCGCGGCCGGGCGAGCGGCCAGTGAAAAGAGCCTCCGGCCCGAGCGGCGCCGATGCCGCGGGGGCGGCATCGAGATGGAGACCGGAGAGGGGCGGGGCGAGCGCCGCCCCGTATGTGAGGCAGGCCAGGCAGCCGTGGGAGTCCAGGGCGGCCGTCGAGGCCGAAATGCCGTCTGGAACGACCGGCGATGCGCTGGCGGGCTCCGGGTGCAGGCCGAACGATGCTCCGACCGCGAGCAGGGCCGCCAGGCCCAGCAGAACGTGGGCCGCCCGGGCTCTTCGGAATCGACGCAACATTTGGTGCTTCAACGACCTCGCCGGCTCATTGTATTCCTCCGACTCGGCCCATACCCCTGCGTACAATGCCCGCCGCATGTCCCTTGACGCCACCGGCCGGCCGGGTCCGGGTGCGCCCTTCGGGCCGGACGCTGCCTCGCGGCGGCGAATGTACTGGCTCCTGGGGCTGACGTTCGTCCACGTCTTCGGGGAAGGGGGGCTCGCCCTCTGGGAGTCGATCCGGACGGGGAGCCTCGCGCTGCTCGCGTTCGGGCTCGAGAGCGTCATCGAGGGCGGCGCGGCGTTCCTCGCGGTGCGACATCTGCACCATCTTGCCGACGAGGAGGAGGACCACGCGCACCGCGACATCGTTCTGGCGCGCTGGATCGGCGTCTCGTTCCTGGCGCTCGCGGCGTACACGGGCGCGCGCGGCGTCTACGAGATCTCCGTCGGAAGCCGCGCGGAGGCGAGCCCGCTCGGCCTCTTCCTGACGATTTTCGCGACCTTCGGCATGCCCTTCGTGGGGTACTGGAAATGGAAGACGAGCCGGCGTCTGGGCAGCAAGGGCCTCGCGGCCGAGGCCAAGGAATCCATCGCCTGCTCGATCGACTCCGGCCTGACGATGCTCGCGATGATCGCGGGGCTCGCCGGCGCGCCGGCCTGGGTGGATCCGACGCTGTCGCTGCTGATGCTGCCGTGGTTTCTGCGGGAGGGGATCGCCCACGTCCGCGGCCGGGTCCACGCCCACGTCCGCTGAGGAGGAACGGGCCTGCTAGAATCCGCCGGCCTCGAAGAGGCATATTTACGCGGCGGGAGGAAAAGAGCGCATGTCGAACCCCAAGATTCAGGAGGTTTCCGACGCCTCCTTCGAAGGAGACATCCTGAAGTCGAGCACGCCCGTGCTGGTGGACTTCTGGGCCCCGTGGTGCGGGCCCTGCCGGACGGTCGCGCCGCTCATGGACGAGTTCGCGAACCAGTACGACGGCAAGCTCAAGATCGCCAAGCTGAACGTGGATGAGTCCTCGCAGGTCGCGATGAAGTACCAGGTGACGTCGATTCCGACGTTCATCCTGTTCAAGTCGGGGCAGGTGGCGGACCGGATGCTCGGCGCCGTGCCGCGCAGCGAGTTCGTGAAGTTCATCGACCGCAACCTCTGATCGCCGATCGGCCGCCCGCCGATCGGGCGCGAAATCTTTGGGGGCCGTCGAGGCCCCTTTTCTTTGCGCCGGCGCCGCGCGACTAAGATCGCGGCGTGGAGTCCACCGGCGCTTCCTACCCTTCGGTCCCTTCGCGGTCGCTCGACACGCTCTGGTTCCAGGTGGCGGGCACGCTCTGCAACCTGCAGTGCACCCACTGCTTCATCTCCTGTTCGCCGACGAATCAGCGCCACGCGATGCTCGGTCTCGCGGAGGTCCGGCAACGGCTCCGGGAGGCCGTTCCGCTCGGCGTGCGGGAGTACTACTTCACGGGCGGGGAGCCCTTCCTCAACCCCGAGATCTTCGTAATGCTCCAGGAGACGCTGCGCCAGGGGCCGGCCACGGTCCTGACGAACGGCGTTCTGCTGACGCCCGAGCGCTGCCGGCGCCTGCGGGCGCTCGCCGACGCGAGCGAGTACTCGCTCGACCTCCGCGTCTCGATCGAGGGCTACACGGCCGAGGCCAACGACGCGATCCGCGGCGCGGGCACGTTCGAGCGGATCCTCGCCGGGATCCGGAATCTCGCCGACGCCGGAATCAATCCCGTCGTGACGGTGAGCGAGGCCTGCGACGAGGCGGCGACGTCCGCCGGACGCGCGCGCTTGCTCGACTGGATGCGCGAGATCGGGCTCTTGCGTCCGCGCCTCAAGATCCTGTCGCTCTTCCGGATGGGCGCCGAGGAGGGCCGGGTGCGCGGATACCTCCCGTCGGAAACGCTCGCCGGCCGGTCGCTCTCGGCCGAGGAGACCGAGCGGCTCCAGTGCTCTTCCTGCCGCATGGTGACGGCGCGCGGCGTGTACGTCTGTCCGCTGCTCGTCGACGAGCCCGCCGCGCGGATGGGCGACCGCCTCGAGGAGACGCTGCGCCCGTTCCCGCTGGCGTTTCCCGCCTGTTACACGTGTCACGAGTTCGGCGTCACGTGCCGCACGTGAGCGCGCCGGCGGCCGCATGAAGGAGTCCCCGCGCCTCGCGTTCTTCGGAGGGATCTACAGCAATTCCCGCGCTCTCGTCGAGGCCGTCGGGAGCGCCCGCGCGTGGGGCGCGGACGGTCTCTACGCGCTCGGAGACTTCGGCGCGTTCGGCCCGCATCCCGACCGCGTGTTTCCGATCCTCCTCGACGGCGGCGTCCAGTGCATCCAGGGCAATTACGAGGAGTCGCTCTCGTCGGGCGCGGACGACTGCCACTGCGGCTACACCGATCCGCGCGACAACCGCTTCGCACAGATCTCCTATGACTACACGGCGGCGCGCACGTCGCGCGAGTGGAAGCGCTGGATGGGAACGCTGCCGCTCACGCGGCGCTTCGAGGCCGGCGGCCGCCGCGTGCTCCTCGTCCACGGCTCGCCGCGGAAGATCAACGAGTTTCTCTGGGAGTCCACGTCCCCGGTGGCGTTCCTGGAGAAACTGCTCGCCGATCACGGAGCCGACGTGCTCGTCTGCACGCACACGGGGCTGCACTGGTCCCGTCGCCTGCCCTCCGGGCGTCTCGTCGTCAACGCGGGTGTGCTCGGCCGGCCGGCCAACGACGGGCGGCGCAACGTCTGGTACGCGCGTCTGACCCTGGGCCGGGAGGTCGGCGTCGAGTTCGTGCCGGTCTCCTACGACGAGGAGGCGATGGCGCGGGAGATGGCGGAAGAAGGGCTGCCGCGCGAGTTCGTCGAGACGATCCGGACGGGCTGGTGGACGACGTGCCTCGAGATCCTGCCGGCCAAGGAGAGGGAGCGCGGCCGGCACTGACGCGCGGCCCGGCACGATTTCCGCAATTCTTCCGGCCGGAAGGGTAATCTTTCCGGGCCCGACCGCGTCTGAGTCACGGCCCGAGCCGGGAAGAGCGGACGGCCGGAAAGACGTTGAAACGAGTAATGAAGAAGACGGCGATCGTTGCGCTCGCGGTGCTCCTTCTCGGGGGCCTCGTCTGGGTCGTCGGGTTCCGAGGGAAAGAGGCGGGGCCGAAGTACCGGACCGCGAAGGTGGACCGGGGCAGCGTGACGCAGACGGTGACCGCGACAGGCACGCTCTCCGCCGTGATAACCGTGAAAGTCGGAAGCGCCGTCTCCGGAAACGTCGTCGCGCTCCACGCGGACTTCAACAAGGTCGTGAAGAAGGGCGATCTGCTGGCCGAGCTCGATCCCGCACCGTTTCAGGCGAAGGTCGAGCAGGGCCAGGCCGCGTTGCAGAAGGCCGAGGTGGACGCGCGCAACGCCGACATTTCGCTCCGCCGGCAGCAGGCGCTGAAAGACCAGGGCCTCGCGCCGCAGGCGGACTTCGATCAGGCGCAGGCCAACGCGGACTCCGCGAAGGCGTCGGTGGCGCAGGCGAAGGCGACTCTCGAACAGGCAACTACTGATCTGCGCAACAGCAAGATCGTCGCGCCGATTGACGGCGTCGTCGTGGACCGCCAGTACGACGTCGGGCAGAGCGTCGCGGCGTCGTTCCAGGCGCCGACGATCTTCACGATCGCCCAGGACCTGACCAAGATGCAGGTCTCGGCCGACGTCTCGGAATCCGACATCGGCATGTGCAAGGAAGGACAGCCGGTGCGGTTCAACGTGGACGCCTACCCGGACCAGACCTTCCGCGGCACCATCTCGCAGATCCGCCTGAACGCGACCGTGAACCAGAACGTCGTGACCTACCCGGTGATCATCGACGTGCCGAACCCCGATCAGGCGCTGCGGCCGAACATGACCGCCAACGTCATCATCGACGTCGCCGTCGCCCGCGACGTGCTGCGGATTCCGAATGCCGCGCTCCGCTTCCGCCCGGAGGAGCTGGCCTCCGCGTCTCCCGCGGCGGCATCGCCCGAGGAGCGCGCCGCGCGCAGCGCCTCCGGCGGCAAGGGACCCGATGCGGCGATGAAGCAGTTCGATCAGACCGCCGGCGCCGGCGCCAAGCGCTCCCGCAAGCCCGGCCAGACGGTTTACGAGATCGCCGCGAACGGCCTCGGTGACGTCAAGCCGATCGACATCAAGACCGGCATCACCGACGGACGCTACACGCAGGTCACAGGCGGCGACCTGACGGAGGGCACGACCCTCGTCATCGGACTCGTGACGGCCAAGGCCGAAGCGTCCAAGGCAATGGGGCCGGCCGGCGCGCGCCGGTTCTGAGGATGGCCCACCCGGTCATCCGGATCGAGAACCTCGTCCGCGTCTACCACATGGGCGAGGTCGAGGTGCGGGCCCTGGACGGCCTGTCGGTCGAGATCGTTCCGGGCGAGTTCGTGGCTGTCATGGGACCGTCGGGCTCCGGCAAGAGCACGTTCATGAACATCGTCGGGTGTCTCGACCGGCCGACGTCGGGGCGCTACTTTCTCGACGGCGTGGACGTGTCCGAGCTCGGGCGCGACGCCCGCGCGGAAATCCGCAACAGCAAGATCGGTTTCGTCTTTCAGTCGTTCAACCTGCTCGCGCGAACGTCGGCCCTGGAGAACGTGGAGCTGCCGCTCATCTACTCGTCGAACGGCCACACCGCGAAACAGCGGGCCGACATGGCGCGGCGCTGCCTGCAGACCGTCGGGCTCGCCGGCCGGGAGGATCACCAGCCGAGCCAGCTCTCGGGCGGCCAGCAGCAGCGCGTCGCGATCGCGCGGGCGCTCATCAACGACCCGAAGCTGCTTCTCGCCGACGAGCCGACCGGCAACCTCGACTCGAGGACCTCCGAGGAGGTCATGGCCGTCTTCCAGAAGCTGAACGACGAGGGAAAGACCGTGGTCTTGATCACGCACGAGCCGGACATCGCCCAGCACGCCAAGCGCGTGGTGGTCTTTCGCGACGGCCGGATGGTCGAGGATCGCGCCGTGGCCCGGCCGCGGCGCGCGGGAGCGGCGGTGTAGCGATGCTCAAGTTCCTCACGATCCTCAAGGTCGGTTTGAAGGCGATCGGTCGCAACAAGATGCGGTCGATCCTGACGGCGCTCGGCATCATCATCGGCGTCGCCTGCGTGATCGCGATGATCGGCGTCGGCCAGGGATCGCAGGCCGCGATCCAGGCGCAGATCTCCGCGCTCGGCACGAACTTCCTCATGGTCTTTCCGGGCATCGCGACGCAGTCCGGCGCGCGCATCTTCACGGGCAACTCCACGCTCACCGACGAGGACGTGGCCGCGGTGAAGGCGGAGTGCCCCGCGGTCGCCTACGTGTCGCCCTCCTCGCGCAGCGCCGCGCAGATCGTGTCCGGCAGCCTCAACTGGGGCACGAGCGTGCAGGGCGTCGGCGTCGAGTGGCCGCTCGTCCGCTCCTGGAACGTCGAGAAGGGCACGTTTTTCGGCGACTCCGAGGTGCGCGCCGCGGCGAAAGTCTGCGTGCTCGGCTCGACGGTCGCCAACGCGCTCTTCGAGGGGCAGGACCCGATCGGGCAGATGGTGCGAATCAAAAACTTTCCCTTCCGCGTGATCGGCGTGCTCGAGACCAAGGGCGGAAGCGTCATGGGCCAGGACCAGGACGACCTCGTGGTTGCGCCGTACACGACCGTCATGCGCCTCCTGAAGAAGACCGCGAAGATCGACATGTTCATGGCGTCGGCCGTGTCGCGGAACTCCGTGGCCGAGGCGCAGAAGGAGATCGAGGCGCTGCTCCGGCAGCGGCATCGGCTCGGGGCCGGTCAGGACTCCGACTTCATGATCCGCTCGCAGCAGGAGATCGCGCAGACCGCCGACGAAACATCGCGCACGCTGTCCCTGCTCCTCGCCTCGGCCGCGTCGATCTCGCTCCTCGTGGGCGGAATCGGGATCATGAACATCATGCTCGTCTCGGTGACGGAGCGCACGCGCGAGATCGGAATCCGCATGGCGATCGGCGCCAAGGGCCGCGACATCCGCATGCAGTTCCTCGTCGAGGCGCTGAGCCTTTCGATCGCGGGCGGGTTCTGCGGGATCGCCCTCGGTATCGGCGTCTGCGAGTTCATCGCGGCGAAGGCGCGCTGGCCGATTCTCGTGTCGCCCGAGGCGGTCGTCCTGGCGTTCGGATTCTCCGCGGCCATCGGCGTCTTCTTCGGCTTCTATCCGGCCCAGAAGGCGTCGCTGCTCGATCCGATCGAAGCCCTCCGGTACGAGTAGGGCCCCGCTCGGCGCCGGCGGGCGCCGGCGGCGCTACAATCGAGGCATCGCCATGACCTCTCTCCGGTCCCTGTGGCGGCGCCTCGATCCGCGCCGGCGGCTCGCGGCACGCCTGCTCGTGGCGCTTTTCCTGACGTTCGCGCTGCCCGGGGCGATCCTCGTGTTTCTCCTCGAGCGGCGCCTCTCGGCGATCGAGGAGTCGGCGGCGAGCCGCGTCGCCGCGGCGCGCCTCGGGGAAGAGACGATGCGGCTGCATCAGGATGCCGAGATGCGCGCGCAGTCGATGGACCGCGGGGCGCGCGTGGCGGAGGAGGCGGCCTGGTCGCTGGCGGACGCGGCCCGCGTGCTTCTCTCGGGCGCCGCGCCGGCGGCGGGCGCGGTCCCTCCGGCCGACGCGCACGGGCACGTCTGGAACGCGGATCCGAACGCCACCTCGCTCGCCTACATCTCGCGCGACCGCTCGGCCGACGCCGCCGCGCGGCGGGACCTCTCCGCGACCCGGGCGCTCGATCCGCTGCTGGAGGGCGTGCGCCGCCGACTGCCGGCCGTCCGCACGGTCTCGCTCTGGACGGCTTCGGGCGTCGTGCGCGTCTCCCCATGGGTGGACCTGCACGAGGGGATCCGCACCTCGGGCGGAGCGCTCGAGCGGTTCCAGTTCAACCGGCTGGCGCGGTTTCCGACGAACCCGTCTCCCGAAGGGGATCGCGCCGTCTGGACGGCCGCGTTCGCCGGCCCGACGATGACGCCCGAAACGCGCGACGTCTCCCTCTTCGTTCCCGTGCGCGACGCCTCGGGGGTCCTGCGCGGAGCGGTGGCGCTCGAGGTGGATCCGCGCCGCTACGCCACGCAGGCCGTCGACCGCGGCGGGCTGCCCGGCGATCTCTGGTTCGCGCTCGACGGAATGGGCCACGCGCTCGTGATGCCGGCGAAGGCGGGCGAACTGATCCGCTGGCGAGGCGACGAAACCGAGCGGCTGGAGGACTCCGAGGATCCCGAGCGCCGGCGCCTCGCGCGCGCGGTCATCGCCGAGGAGCGCGCGGTCGACACGTACCGCTTCCGCGGTCGCGAGCATCGGTTCGCCGCCGCGCGCAGCCCCGCCACCGGCTGGATATTCGTCGAGGGCCTCTCCGCCGACCGCCTCGCGCGCCTCGCAGCGGAGCCCGACGGGTCCGTCGATCCGAAGATTGCACAGCTGCGCCGCGACACGGCTCTCCTGTTCGGCCTGCTGCTCCTCCTCGTGTTCGGCGCCGTGCTCTGGGCCGCGCGGCGCATCTCGGCGCCCGTTCGCCGGCTCGTCGGCGCCGCCGAGGCGATGGGCCGCGGCCGCGAGGTCGAGGTGACGGGGCAGGAAGGACGCGACGAGCTCGGCCGCCTCGCGGCCGCGATCGACCGGATGGGGCGCCGCGTCGAGCGGCGCGTCGAGACTCTGCATCGCCTCCACGGCCTGCTGCGGGCGGCGCATCCGACGGCCGACCTGCAGGAGGTGCAGTCGCGCGCGACCGCCGCCATCGCGGCCTTCACGGACGCGGAGCGCGTCTGGTTCTTCTTCCACGACCCGGACACGAACCGGCTCGAAGCCGCGTGGCCCGGCTGGAACCTGCCCGAGGAGCTCGCGCAGAAGCTCAAGATCCCGTCGGACAAGCCGTCGCTCGCCGGGATGGTCTTCCGTACCGGCGAGCTCCACGTCTCGAACGATCTCTCACGCGATCCGTACTCGAACCGCGAGCTCCAGACGCTCGAGGGCGCCGACAACGCGATCTTCGCTCCGCTCAAGACGGAAGGGAAGATGATCGGCGTCGTCGCCGCGACGAACAGAAAGGGTGGCTTCGGGCCCGAGGAAGCGGACGCGATGGTCATCTTCGCCGATGCGGCCTCGCTGCTGATCCAGAACGCCCGGCTCTACTCCACGCTGACCGGAACGGTCTCCGAGCTCGAGCGGGCGAGCCGCCTGAAGGACCACTTCCTGCAGAACGTGAACCACGAGCTCCGCACGCCGCTGACGTCGATCGTCGGCTGGACCGATCTCTTCGACGACGGCGCGACGGACGAGGAGACGCTGCAGCGAGGCCTGCGGCAGATCCGACAGTCCTCGAGGCTCCTCCTCGCATTGATCGACGACCTGCTCGATCTCGCGCGTCTCGACCGCGGGACGCTCAAGCTCGAATGGCGCGCCGTCTCGATCGGAGAGGTCGTCGCACGCTCGATCGAGACCATGCGCCTCATGGCGGAAGGGCGCGGCGTGACGCTCCTCGCCGCGCCGCTGCCGGATGATCTGCCGGCGGTCCGCGCGGATCCGCTCCGTCTCCAGCAGGTCCTCTGGAACCTGCTCGTCAACGCCATCAAGTTCACGCCGCGGTTCGGCCGCGTGATCGTCCGCGTCGAGCGCGAGCCCCAGCGATGTCTCGTGAGCGTCGAGGACGACGGCGCGGGCATCCCGGAGGCCGAGCTGCCGCACGTCTTCGAGCGGTTCCGTCAGGTGGACGGATCGGCCACGCGGCGGCATCCGGGAATGGGGATCGGGCTCTCGCTCGCGCGGTCGCTCGTCGAGCTGCACGGCGGAACGATCTGGGCGGAGAGCGCCGTCGGCCGCGGCAGCCGTTTCACGTTCAGCCTCCCGATCCGCGCGTGGCGTGGGACCGCGGAGACCGAGATCGTCGAGATCGAGAGGCTGGCCGGGGAGGCGTGAGCCGGGGGATCAGCCGGAGGCGGCGGGGAGCCCGGTGCCGCGCAGGAGATCCTTGACGACCTTGGCCGTCTCTTCCTTGCCCGGGACGCAGAGGTTCGGGTCCTTCTCCTTGCCGTTGGCGAGCGCGGCGGCGTAGCCTTCGCAGTCGTAGCCGCAGGCCGTGCAGTCGGTCTGCGCCATGGCGGCGTAGAGCTTCAGTGTGAGATTGCCGTCCTTGGCCATCTCCATGCGCTTCGGCAGCGGAATCGTCTCGTCGTGGAACGCGGGCGCCTCCTTCTTCGGCTTGGGCGCCGCGGCGACGTCTTCCTCCGGCCGGCCCGAGTCGATCCACTGGCCGTACGAGAGGCAGTTCGGGCAGATGAAGCGGTAGTCCCAGCCCACCGGCAGGAACGTGGCCGGCGTGCGGTAGACGACGAGCGGCTCGAAGTCCTGGGGGCAGGCCGGCGCCTCGAGCTCCTGCGCGTCGATGACCATCGTCTTGAGATGCGGCCGCGAGAAGGCGATCTGCTTCGGCTTCTGGTCGAAACGGAGCATCTCGCCCTTGGGACAGACCATCACGATCTGCGGCTTGTAGACGCGGTCGACGAAGAAAGAGCGCATCGGGATGTCGTGGCGCGGGCAGAGCGGCGGCGCCTCATTCCAGAACGCCTCGACGAGCGAGGACTTCTGCGGCAGCGAGAGTCTCATGCAGGCGGAATTCTAGCAGCGGTCAGAGCGCGGCGAAGGGGTTCAGCCGCTTCTCTTCCTCGATCGTCGTGTCGGGGCCGTGGCCGCAGACGACGGGGGTGTCGCCGGGCAGACGGAAGAGCTTCCCGCGAATCGAGGCGAGGATCGCGTCCGTGTCGCCGCCCCAGAGGTCCGTTCGGCCGATCGAGCGGCGAAAGAGCGTGTCGCCGGAGAAGAGGAGGCGCTCGTCGCCCGAAAGCTCGAAGCACGTCGAGCCCGGCGTGTGGCCGGGCGTGTGGATCGCGCGGAGCGCGAACCGGCCGAAGCGAATGGCCTCGTCGTCCGCGAGCGGCGCGTCGACGGCCTTCGGTGCATCGGCGGTCAGACCGAAGAGCGCCGCCTGGTCGGGCAGCGCGTCGTAGAGCGGCCGATCCGCAGGGTGCAACAGGATCGGCGCGCCCGTCGCCTCCGCCACCGCTCGTGTCGCGCCGATGTGGTCGAAGTGGGCGTGTGTGTGCAGGAGGGCCACGGCCCGCGCGCCGGCGCTCTCGAGCGCCCGCAGGACCCGCTCGGGCTCGTCGCCGGGATCGATGACGACCGCCTCGCGACTCTCCTCGTCGACGAGGACCGAGCAATTGCACTCGAGCATGCCGACGGGAAAGGTCTCGATGAGCGGCGCGCTCACGGGTTGACGGCCACGACGGTCTCGACGTCGTGCCGCTCCTTGCGCTCCGGCGACGCCCAGACCTCCTCGGGCGAGGAGAGGTTGAGCTGCACGGCCCATTCCTGGTTGTCGGGCCGGCGGTACTCCGACTGGAAGAGCTTGCGCCGGCTGCGCGGCGTGAAGATCTCCCACCGGATGTAGCCGAAGTCGGCGCTGTCGCCGTCGAGGTAGAACGCGGGGACGCGCTCGCCCGCCTCGATCTCGGCCTCCCGCACCGTCATGCGGCGGAAGCCGTTGGCCGAGAGGCGCTCCTCGAATTCCGCGCGGCGGCTCCGGCCGCGGAGCGTCAGGGAATGCCGGCCGCGCGCCACGCCGCGCCCGAGGATCAGGTCGTCGAGCGCCGCCGCGAGCTCCGCGTCCACGCGGCGATGTTAGTCGATAATCCGCGCGATGAGTTCCGGCGCCAACCTCCGTGACGCCTCCCGGCGGGACGTCTCGACGAGCTGGCTGCCCTGGGCGCTCGTTCTCGCCGTCGCCCTCGCGATTCGCCTTTTCCGGCTCGGGTATTTCTCCTACTGGCTCGACGAGATCCTGGAGACCTACTTGATTCGCTCGCGATGGGACGAGCTCTGGCGCTCGCTGCGCGCCCAGGGACTCCAGGCGCCGCTCGACTATGCGATCCGGAAGGTGATCGAGTCTTTCGGTCCCGGCGACGCGGCGCGGCGGATTTCCGGAGTGATCTGGGGAGTCGGCTGCGTCGCGGCGTTCGGCGCCCTGTTCGCGCGCCGCGCGGGACGCGCGGTCGGAGTGGCGTGCGCGGCGATGCTCGCGCTGGCGCCGTATCACGTGCGGTATTCGCAGGAGGTGCGGCCGTACTCCCTCGGACTGCTCCTCCTCGCCCTCTCTCTGCTGTGCCTGGAGCGATTTCTCGATCGTCCCGGAGCGCCGCGGCTGACGATGCTTTTTGCGGCCTGCCTCGCAACGCTTTATGCGCTGTATCTCGCGGCGCTCGTTCTCCTGCTGACCGGCGCGTCGATCGTCCTCTTCGACTCTTTCGATCCGGAGCCGAATCGCCGCGTGGCGGCGCGGCGGTTTCTCAAGTGGAGCCCGGCGTTCGTCGCGGCGCTCGCGGTCGGCTACCTCCCATGGTGGCCGGTCCTGGCGCGGGCTCTCGGCCTGCCGCCGGATTCCGGGCCACCCGCCGCGTTCGGGACGGCCCGCATCGTGCGATGGCTCTCCTACTTCGGGTTCCGCGGTCTCGACGCCCGAACGCTCGGCGCGGCGGAAATTCTGTTCGCGCTGCTCGTCGTCGCCGGGGCGATCGCGGCGTGGCGCCGGCCCCGGCTGCGGTTCGCGCTGGTCTGGGCCCTCGTCGGGCTTCCGGCGATCGAGATCCTCGAGCGGCGCCACCCGCAATTCGACTCGATCTTTCACTGGCTTCCGGCGGGACTCGGCCTGACGGCGCTCGCCGGCGTCGGGGCGGTCCTCCTGCTTCGGCGGCCGGCTCTCCGGCCGGCCGGTGTTGTCGTTCTCTCCGCGGCTCTTCTCGTGAATGCCGGCGGCTTGCGGCAGTACTTCCGGACGGGACGGGCCGACTGGCGGCCGCTCGCTCGCTACCTCGCCGCGACGCCGGGTTCGACGCGCATCTTCACGGAGAACCCCTACACGCTCTTCTGCGTCGCGTTCTACGTCTGCGGGCCCGACTGGCCGCCCTGCCGGCAGCCCGGTCGCCGGGAAATGCTGGACGTCCACGGCGACGTGCCGACGCTCCTGCAGGCGTGGGATCGCGGCCAGGACGCCTGGCTCGTTCTGGGAGCGGGACCGCGGTCGGATGCGCTGCGTTCCTGGTCCTCGACGCTCCCGTCGAAGGCGTTCCCGACGGCCGAGGGCGACGCGCTGGTGCGTCAGCTTCCGGCGGAAGTCGCGGCGAAGTAGGCCCGGTGGTTCCGACCTCGCTCCCCGAGCTCGCGATCCGCTTCGCGCTCGCGCTGTGGGTCGGCGGCACGCTGCTGCTCGTCCTCGAGGCGCCGCTCGTCTTCCGCCGCCTCGCCTCGCGCGACGCGGCCGGGGATCTCTTCGACGCGATCCTCGCGCGCTTCGAGGCGTTGAAGCACGTTCTCTCGCTCGCGCTGGTGATCGCCGTCTTCGTCGAGCTCGAGCGGGAGGGCCGGATTCCGGGCGGCGGAGGGGTCGTCTCGGCGATCGCGATCTTCGTCGCCGTCGCGACGAACGTCTATCTCGCGATGGTCCTGCGCCCGCGCCTCAAGTACTTCCGGATGAAGGTCGGGTCCTTCGACGCGGCGACTCCCGACGATCCGTGGCGGAAGAAATTCGACTCCCTCCACCGGCGAAGCGTGCGCGTGCTGCTCCTCGGCGGGATCGCCGCGGCCGTCGCGCTCGCCCTCCGGCCGTGAGCGTCGCCGCGCCCACCACCCTCAGCCCTTCAGCTCTTCAGCTCTTCAGCGCGATGAGGTCGATCTCGACGGCGGCGCCGCGGGGGAGCGCCGCGACGATGACGGTCGAGCGCGCGGGCCGGTGCTCGCCGAAGCGGCGGGCATAGACGGCGTTCATCGCGGCGAAGTCTTCGCCGCGCGTGAGATAGACGGTCGTCTTCACGACGTCCGAGAACGTCAGGCCGGACTGCCGCAGGACCGCCTGCAGGTTGTCCAGGATCCGCTCGGTCGAGGCCTCGATGCCGCCGGGGACGAGCTCTCCGGTGGCCGGATCGAGCGGAATCTGCCCCGAGGCGAAGAGCATGCCGCCGGCCCGGACGGCCTGCGAGTAGGGGCCGATCGCCTTCGGGGCGCCGTCGGTCGCAATGAAATCCACGTCAGTTCTCTCCTCTCTTCTCTTCTTCCAGGATTGCGATGTAGGGCAGGTTCCGGTAGCTCTCGGCATAGTCGAGGCCGTAGCCCACGACGAAGTGGTCGTCGATCGTGAACCCGAGGTAGTCGACCGGGATCGCGGAGTTGGTCGCCACGCGCTTCTTGAGCAGCGAGCAGATTCGCACGGACTTCGGCCGGCGCGTCGCGAGGAGCTCCACGATCTTCTGCAGCGTGCGGCCCGTGTCGACGATGTCCTCGACGATCAGGATCTCGCGCCCGGCGACGTCGGTCGTGAGGTCGCGCTGGAGCTGGACGTTTCCCGAGGACTTCGTCCCTTTGCCGTACGAGGAGACCTGGAGGAAATCCACCGAGACCGGCGTCTGCAGCTTCTTCGCGAGATCGCAGAGGAAGAAGATCGAGCCCTTGAGAATGCCGACGAGCAGGAGGGCCCGGCCGTCCTGATCGCGGTCGATCTGGGCCGCCAGGCGCGCGACGCCTTCCTGCAGCGTCGCGGCATCGATGAGAGTTCTGCCTAGGCGCATTCACCTATCCGGCGGCCGACCAGCCGCGCGGCGCTACAATTGGCCGCAATTCAGAAAAAGATGTCCGTCGAAAAGCTGCAGCTGCTCCACGAAGACTATATCCGGCTGACGGAGCGCTTCAAAGCGCTCTGGACGTTCCATCAGTTCCTGCGCGGCATCGGCAAGACGTTCTCGCCGGACGCGCCGGAGCCGTCGGCGGCGTTCAACGGCCTCTACGAGGAGGTCAAGGCCGCCGGCTCGGAACTGTCGTCGTCGCCGCCGGAGGCGGTCGCGCGCCGCCTCCAGGAGCTCTTCGCCCGTCTCGACACCGTCGCCCAGGAGCTTCGGGACACCGACCGCGGCATCTCGCCGTCGCTCGTGCGCCGGTTCTTCGACAAGATCCGCCCGCAGGACGAGAAGATCGCCTTCTACCTTCTGCGCTTCTACTTCGCGCAGCCCGACGTGGACGAGGACGTCATCGACAAGGTGGACTTCCTCGCGACGGTCGCGGCGACGGGGCGCCCCGAGCCCGACGCCACCGCGACGCGGCCGCGCGCCGCCATCCGCCAGCTCTTCGAGTCCGTGACCGCGTCGTCGGTCTGGCCGCGGATGGAGGCCGGCATGACGCCGGCGATCGTCCGGGCTTTCGACGAGCTCGCCTCCGACGTGACGCAGGCGCGGGAGTTCGAGCAGCTCCTGACGGAGCGTCTGCTCAACAACGCGCGCACGATGAAGCGCCGGGTGGCGACCGGCCTCGCGGACCCCGACATCCTGACGGCCGTCGCCTGGTGCAATCTGACGACGCGCTCCGTCTTCCATCGCCTGTACGAGAAGGAAGAGCGGCGGCTCGACGAGGCCACCGGCCGAATCGCCGACCTCGAGCGCGAGCTGTCGCGCGGCGGCGAGGAGGGCGCGCCGCTCGAGTTTCGGCGATTTCGCGAGTCGCGCGTCCGGTTCGACCGGCTCGCGATGGAGCGCAACCTCCGCGCACAGCACATCCTGGAGCTGAAGCTCGCGATCGGCGACGTCCTCGACAAGTTCGACATCTCCGGGCTCGAGGCCGAGGACATCGACGAGGCGCTCGAGCTCGTCGAGGAAGTGGACGCCGCCTCGGAAGACGAAGGCTTCTGGAAGCCGTGCCTCGAGCGCGTTCTGGAGCCCGTCGCGCGGGCGGCCGAGGCGGGCGGCGGCTCCGGCTCCGGCGGGACGGGGCTCGCCGCGTTGAAGCTCGAGACTCGGGAGCTCGCGGCGGCGCGTCGCGCGCTCGAGGCGGGCGACCCGCCGTCCGACGAGGACCGCACGCTCCTGCGCGCCGCGGCGCTGCGCGTGCGCGCCGAGGATCAGGCCGCCGAGCTGCGGCGCTGGGAGGCCGGCCGCGCGCCCGGCGACCTCGTCCGGGCGGTCCGCGGCACGCTCGCGCGCTGCGAGGCGATCGAGGCGACGCTCGAGCATCTCGCCCTCGAGAGCGCGGGCTTCGAGGAGGCGCGCGCGATCGGCCGCACCCGCCATCGCCTGCGGCTCGCGGCATCGGCGCTCTGGCTCGAGTCGGACCGCGCCTCCTAGCAGGCTGCTGAAAAAGGGTGTGGGGCGGCGTTACGAGCGCCGCGGGGTCAGATCCGAGGAAGCGCGACGACGGCGATGCCATCGCATCGGCGAGGAGCGATGACGAAGGAGATGGCCCCGCGCCGCCGTAACCCGCAGGGGGGACGGCATTTTGCCGGCGCCTGCTAAACATGATGAGAGAGGTTCGAACAACGTCATCTCACTGGCGCCGGGTGCAAAATGCCGGACCCGACGCCCGCATCCATTTTTCAGCAACCTGCTAGACGTCGCTCGCCCGTCGCTCGGGATCTGCGCCCATCGGGCGCACCGGCGAGCAACTCGGCCAAAGGGCCTCGATCGCTCGCCTGATCTCTCCCTTCGGGCTCGCTCCCGCGGCGCGAGGCTCCTCCCTCGATGACCTCGGGAGACTCCTCGCGCCGCGGACTGATTGCCGACGATTCCCGATCCCGAGGAGCCTTCTTGGCATTACTCGGACGGGCTGCCGGCCGCCCGCCCGGTCCCTCGTATACTCCGCCGCGTGAGCGATCCCCCCGATTCGACGCCTCCGGCGCCTCCGGAGCACACGCTCATCGAGAACCGGCGCCGCAATCTCGAGGAGGCGCGCAAGCTCGTCGGCGAACCGTATCCGTTCGACTATCCGGTCACGGCGACCGTCTCGCAGATCGGGGCCGCGCACCGCGGGCGTCCGGGAGAGGAGCTCGAGCGCGAGTCGATCGCGGTCTCGACAGCGGGGCGGATCCTGGCGCGCCGGACGCAGGGGAAGGCCGGATTCCTGGACCTCTCCGACGGCGCCGATCGCGTCCAGGTGTACGTTCGGCGGGACGCGGTGGGGGAGGCCGGCTGGGCGCTCTACGGCCTGCTCGACCTCGGCGATTGGCTCGGGGTCTCCGGAAGAGTCTTCAAGACGCGGACGGGAGAGCTGACGGTCAAGGCCGAGAGCCTCGTGTTGCTCGCCAAGTGTCTCCGTCCGCTTCCCGAGAAGTGGCACGGTCTCAAGGACGTCGAGCGCCGGTACCGCCAGCGTTACCTCGACCTCGCGGTGAACCCCGACTCGCGCCGCGTCTTCGAGACGCGGAGCCGTATCGTGGCGTTCCTGCGGCGCTTCCTCGACGCCCGCGGCTACCTCGAGGTCGAGACGCCGATGATGCAGCCGCTGCCCGGCGGCGCGATCGCGCGGCCGTTCGTGACGCACCACAACGCGCTCGATCTGGAGCTTTACCTGCGGATCGCGCCCGAGCTGTATCTCAAGCGGCTCGTCGTCGGCGGGATCCCGAGGGTGTACGAGCTCAACCGCAACTTCCGCAACGAGGGCGTGGGCTGGCGCTGGAATCCCGAATTCACGATGCTCGAGTTCTACGAGGCCTACGCTCGCGCGGCCGACCTCATGCGCCTGACCGAAGAGATGTTCACCGGTCTCGTCGCGGCGGTCGTGGGCGGCACGACGACGCCGTGGCAGGGGCGGACGCTCGACTGGGCGGCGCCGTACCGCCGCGTCACGATGCGGCAGGCGGTGCTCGAGGCGGCGCGCGGGGACTCCCGCGGCGCGCTCGCGGCGGCGGACCTCGAGACGGCCGAGCGGCTCCTCGCCGCGGCCCGCGCCTACGGCGTCGAGAAGCCCGAGCGATTCGCCGGGCAAAAGGGGAAGCTCCTCGCCGAGCTCTTCGAGGCGGTGGCCGAGCCGCTCTTGCAGCAGCCGACCTTCGTCCACGAGTTCCCGACGGAGATCTCGCCGCTCTCGAAGCAGGATCCCCGCGAGCCCGAATGGGTGGACCGCTTCGAGCTCTATGCCGGCGGCATGGAGGTCGCCAACGGGTTCTCGGAGCTGAACGATCCGGCGGAGCAGGCGGTCCGCTTTCGCAAGCAGGCGGAGAAGAGAGCCGGCGGCGACCTGGAGGCCGCGCCCTACGACGACGACTACGTCGAGGCGCTCGAGTACGGGATGCCGCCGACCGCGGGCGAGGGCGTCGGCGTCGATCGCCTGACGATGCTCCTGACGGACCGCCATTCGATTCGCGACGTGATCCTGTTCCCGCTCCTGCGGCCGCGGGCGGCGGGGTCCGGGGACGAGGAGTGAGCTTCGAGTCCTTCGTCGCCCGGCGCTACCTCGCGACCTCGAGCAAGACGGCCCACGTCGCGCTGATCTCGGCGATCTCGGTCTGCGGTCTCGCGCTCGGCGTCATGGCGCTCGTCATCTCGCTCGCGCTGCTCTCCGGATTCCAGGACCACATCCGCGCGCAGATGGCCGAGCGCACGCCGCATCTGACGGTGTCGCCGGAGCGCGGCGCGCTGCTGTCGGACGAAGCGGCGATCGAGCGGCTCCTGCGCGACACGCCGGGCGTCGTGGACGTCGAGCCCGTCGTCTCGGGCCGCGGGTGGCTCGCGCCGGCGGCCGGCGGGCCCGCGACGCCGGTGCGCTACCGCGACGCGCCGGCGGGGAGCCTTCCCACGCGCGCGGGCGCCGATCCCCCGATCCGCGTCGCGTCGTCCGTTGCGTTTCGCATCGGCGTCGCACCCGGAGAGCCGGTCCTCCTCACGGGCTCGCGCACGCGCATGTCGCCGATCGGTCCGGTGCCCGTCTCCGTACGCCTCCAGGTCGCGGGCACGCCGCGGCGCGGCGCCCTCGATCGCGCGCCGGAGGTGGAGGTCTCGGAGGAGATCGCGCGCCTGCTCGCGGCGCTCCCATCCGGAGCGCAGGCGATCGAGGCGCGGCTGGCGGATCCGTCGCAGGCCGATCGGGCCGCTCGGGAGCTCGCGCGCCGTCTGCCGGCCGGATACCGGGTCGAGACGTGGCGCGACAAGAACGCGCCGCTCTCCTTCGCGCTACGCCTCGAAAAGCTCGTGCTCTTCCTCACGATCGCGCTCGTCATCCTCGTCGCGGCGTTGAACGTCGTCTCGAACCTCGCGCTCCTCGTCGTCGAGAAGAAGCGGGACCTCGGCATGTTCGCGACCATGGGCGCCGGCCCGCGCGCGCTCGCCCGAATCTACTTTTCGCTCGGGGGGCGCATCGGCGCCGCGGGGACGGCCGCGGGCCTCGTCCTCGGCGTCACCGCGTCGTTCCTCGCGGACCGCTTCGGGTGGGTGCCGCTCCCCGCGGACGTGTACCTTTTCTCGCACGTGCCCTTCGCGGTCCATCCGGGCGAAGTGGCGCTCGTCGGCCTCTTCTCGATGGCGACCGCGCTGGCCGCCTCGATCCTCCCCGCCCGCGCCGCTTCGCGGTCCGCGGAGCGCGAGGCGCTCGAGCTCTCGCGATGAGCGGAGGGCGACCGTGACGCTCGCGGTCCGGGCCGAGGGTCTCTCGAAGACCTATCTCGGCGAGACGGCGCCGGTGACCGTCTTCCGGAACCTCTCGTTCGAGCTTCCCGAGGGACTCTTCGCGGCCGTGATGGGCCCGTCCGGGTCCGGGAAGTCGACGCTCCTGCATCTGCTCGGCGCCATCGACCGTCCCGATGCGGGCCGCGTCGAGGTCTTCGGGCAGTCGCTCGAGGAGATGAGGGCGGCCGAACGCGCCCGATTTCGGAACGCGACGATCGGGTTCGTGTTCCAATTCCACCATCTGCTTCCGGAGTTCACGGCCGAAGAGAACGTCGCCTTCCCGCACCGGATCGCCGGTCTCTCGGCCGGAGAGGCGCGACGCAAGGCCCGGGAGCTGCTCGACCGCGTCGGTCTGTCGGATCGCGCGGCGCACCGGCCGCGCGCGCTCTCCGGAGGAGAGCAGCAGCGCGTCGCGATCGCCCGCGCGCTCGCGCGCGGCCCGCGCCTCCTCCTCGCGGACGAGCCGACCGGGAATCTGGACGCCGATTCGGCGGCGCGCGTCTTCGCGCTCCTCGAGGAGCTCCACCGCGAGCGGGGGATGAGCACGATTCTCGTGACGCATAACCCCGATCTCGCGAAGCGATGTGATAAAATTTTCACGATGTCCCGGGAAGCAATTTCTCCCCTGCAGAGTTTCGCGGGGCGGGGATAGGCCCCAGGGGAATGGCCTGCATGCCCGCCAGCGATGTTTGAGAAATACAACGAGAAAGCGCGCCGGGCGCTGTTCTTCGCGCGCTACGAGGCCTCCAAGCTCGGCTCCAAGGTGATCGAGTCCGAGCACCTGCTGCTCGGAATCCTCCGCGAGGGGGAGGACATCATCAAGGAGATCTTCTCCCGCTTCAACGTGAAGCCGGAAGAGGTCCGCCGCGAGATCGAGGGCGACCGCATTTTCGTGGAGCGCATCTCCTCGACCGCCGAGCTGCCGCTCTCGGAGGAGTCGAAGAAGATCCTCGCCTATGCCTCCCACGAGGCGGAGTCGATGATGCACCCCTACGTCGGGACGGAGCACCTGCTGATCGGGCTCCTCCGCGTGGACGGCTGCGTCGCGGGCCGGCTGCTTGCGGCGCGCGGATTCAACCTCTACGGCGTCCGCGAGGAAACGATCTCGCTCATCAAGGAGCGCGAGGTCTCGAAGCAGAAGAAGGAGCTTCCGTTCCTCTCCGAGTACAGCCGCGACCTGACGCAGCTCGCGGCCTCGGGCACCTTCGATCCGCTCATCGGGCGCGAGAAGGAAGTGGAGCGCATCATTCAGATCCTCTCGCGGCGGACGAAGAACAACCCGATCCTCCTCGGAGAGCCGGGCGTCGGAAAGACGGCAATCGTCGAAGGGCTCGCGACGCGCATCGTCGAGGGCGCGGTTCCGATGTTCCTCGCGCAGAAGAAAATCCTCGCGCTCGACCTCTCCCTCATCGTCGCCGGGACGAAGTACCGCGGTCAGTTCGAGGAGCGCCTGAAGGGGATCATCCGGGAGCTCCGGGAGAACCCGGACCTCATCATCTTCATCGACGAGATCCACTCGCTGATCGGTGCGGGCTCGGCGGAGGGCTCGCTCGACGCCGCGAACATCCTGAAGCCGGCGCTCTCGCGCGGCGAGGTGTCGTGCATCGGCGCGACGACGCTCAAGGAGTACCGCAAGTACATCGAGAAGGACCGGAGCCTGCTGCGGCGCTTCCAGGCGATCAACGTGACGGCGCCCTCGGAGAGCGAGACGTTCGAGATCCTCGAAGGCGTCAAGGATCGCTACGAGCAGTTCCACAAGGTGCGCTACTCGGCGGAGGCGATCAAGACCGCCGTCTACCAGTCGAACCGCTACATCACCGACCGATTCTTCCCGGACAAGGCGATCGACATCCTGGACGAGGCCGGCGCGAAGGTGAAGTTGAAGCGCGTCGCCGACACGCAGAATCTGCGCAAGCTCGAGCTCGAGACGCGCCAGATCGTCAAGGAGATGAAGAAGGCGATCTCCGACAAGGACTTCGAGAAGGCCGTCTTCCTGCGCGAGCGGGAGATCGAGCTGAAAGAGGAGATCGAGCGGGCCAAGGCGCAGACGGCGGAGAAGAGCGACACGACGCAGGAAGTCACGCGCCGGGACATCGAGGAGATCATTTCGTCCTGGACGGGGATTCCGGTGGCCTCCCTCGAGATGGAGGAAGCCGAGAAGCTCCTCCACATGGAGGACGCGCTTCGCCGCCGGATCGTGGGGCAGGAGGCGGCGATCATCGGCGTCTCGAAGGCGATCCGCCGGTCGCGCCTCGGCGTCAACAATCCGAATCGGCCGATGGGCTCCTTCGTGTTCCTCGGCCCCTCCGGAGTCGGCAAGACGGAGGTCGCGCGGCGCCTGGCGGAGTTCCTCTTCGAGAACCAGAAGGCGCTCGTGCGCTTCGACATGTCCGAGTACATGGAGAAGCACGCCGTCTCGAAGCTCATCGGCTCGCCGCCGGGTTACGTCGGACACGAGGACGGCGGGCAGCTCACCGAACGGATCCGCCGGAACCCTTACAGCGTGATCCTGTTCGACGAGATCGAGAAGGCGCATCCCGACATCGCGAACCTGCTGCTCCAGATCCTGGAGGACGGCATCCTGACGGACTCCTACGGCAACGTCGTGGATTTCAAGAACACGCTCATCATCATGACGTCCAACATCGGGACGCGGCATCTCGTCAGCCGCAGCCGGATGGGCTTCGGCGGGACCAAGGAGATCCAGGACGTCAAGGAGATCGAGGATCTGGTGCTCAAGGAGCTGCGCAAAGACTTCTCGCCCGAGTTCATCAACCGGATCGACGACATCATCGTCTTCCACCCGCTGTCGCGCGACGACCTGACCCGGATCTGCCGGCTTCTCATCGACGACGTCAATTCCACGCTCGCGCCCAAGGGAGCGTTCGTGGACGTCGACGAGGCGGCGGTCGAGTGGCTGCTCGCGCAGAGCGGCGACGACCCGAACATGGGCGCGCGTCCGCTGCGCCGGGCGATTCAGAAGCACATCGAGGATCCCGTCTCCGAGCTTCTCATTCAGGCGCGCGACGAGAGGCCCGAGGCGATCGACGTGCGCGTCGGCCCGGACGGACTCACGGTGGCCGCCCGCGAAGGCGAACCGATCGGACAGGGCCGGTAGGCTCGCGTCCCTCCCCGGATCTCTTCGTCCCCGCCCCTTCTCTTGTGATTTTTCCCTCCGCGGCGCGTCAACCATTTACCGTTTGCTTCTCGAAGGGAAGAAGTTAGGCTAGCGCCTCGTTCGAACGGGGGGCAGGGATGGTGCGGAACCGATGAGACATCCGGGCCGGGCGGGCCGGCGCGAGGAGGGCGCGCGCGGCCGCGGACCCGCCGTCGGCTCGATCCTCCTCGCGATGCTCCTCGGCGCCTCCGCGGCCGCAATCGGCCAGGACGCTCCGCCGACTCCCGAACCAACCCCCGCGCCGCCCGCCCAGGCGACCCCACCCGCGGCCGCGCCGACGGCCGGCGCCGGTCGAGAAGATCGTCGGAATCCGCGTCCTCGGCTACCAGACCGTCTCTCCCGACACGATCGCGCACTACCTGGGCGTGAAGGTCGGAGATCCGTTCGACAAGGAAGCCATCCAGGCCCGCTTCCATACGCTCTGGGACGTGGGACTCCTCGACAACGTGACGATCGAGGCCGATCACAGCCCCGAGGGCGTGACCCTCGTCGTGACCGTCGAAGAGCGGCCGACGATCACGTCGATCGATTTCGTCGGCAACAAGAAAATCACGACGTCGCAGATCCGCGACCGGCTGCGGGAAGAGAAAATCGAGCTGCGTGCCGGATCGCCGCTGGCCCTGCGCGACATCGCGCACGTGCGATCGGTCGTCTCGGACCTCTACGTCGAGCAGGGCTATCGCAGCGTCACCGTCGACTACAAGATCGAGGACATCACGAAGACGGAGAAGAAGGTCGTCTTCAACATCGACGAGGGCGACAAGATCAAGATCGCCTCCATCACGTTCGAAGGCAACACGGTCTTCCACGCCTGGCAGCTGAAGAACGCGATGAAGAAGACGAAGGTGAACACCTGGTATCGGGTCTTCTCGGAGAACACGACCTACAGCCAGGCCAACTACGAGGCCGACGTCGAGAACATCAAGGCGGTCTATCAGGCGAAGGGCTACAAGGACGTCGTCGTCAAGGATCCCATCCTCGACATCTACGTGAAGAACCCCAAGGCCGACCCGAAGAAGATCAAGCGAGCGGTTCGCATCAAGATCCCGATCGCAGAAGGCGATCGGTACTTCGTGAACGAGATTCGGGTCACGCGCGTGGATCAGGCCGGCAAGCCCGTCGAGAACGGGCCGCCGATGGTCTTTCCGGAGCAGGCCATCCTGAAGAAGTTCTGGGAGCTCGCACCCGGCACGGTGTTGAACCGCGACTTCCTCGTCGAAGGCCTCTCGGAAGTCGAGTCGATGTACAAGGCGAACGGCTACATCTACTGGTTCGCCGACCCCGCGTACAAGGAAGTCGGGAACCACCGCGTCGACATCGACGTCAAGATCTTCGAGGGCGACAAGTTCTACCTGGGTCGCTTCGAGGTGAAGGGCAACACGACCACGCGCGACAAGGTCATCCGGCGCGAGTTCGCGCTCGACGAAGGCGCCGTGATGGACATGGACGCCGTCAAGAAGAGCCTGCAGAAGCTCCAGCAGCTCGGATACTTCAAAGTCGCCGAGGAGCCGGAGTTCGGTGTCGACCAGGAGCAGAGGAAGGTCAACCTGACGGTCAAGGGCACCGAGACCTCGCGCAACGAGGTCCAGTTCGGGGCCGGGTATTCGGCCGTGGACAAATTCTTCGGTCAGTTCTCGTTTCAGACCCGCAACTTCATGGGGCGCGGCGAGGTGCTCGCGGCCTCCGCCCAGGTCGGCTCGATCTCGAGCTTCTACGACGTCTCGTACACGGTTCCCTGGTTCATGGATCAGAACCAGTCGATCGGCGGCTCGATCTACCGGCGGACCGCGGATTACCTGAACATCAACGAGAACCGCACGGGCGCCAGCGTCTTCTACGGCCGCGGGCTCAGCCTCTTCTCATCGTGGAATCTGCTCTACCAGTACGAGTCGGTCAAAGCGAAGTATCCGGTGCGCGGGTCGCCGACGCCTCCCGGGCAGCCGATTCCGCCCGACAAGCTGACCGACACGAACGGAAAGACGTCGTCCTTCACGCCGGCCTATCGCTACGACACCCGCAACGATCCGTTCGACCCCACGCTCGGCCGGCGCCTCTTCGCGAGCGTCCAGATCGCCGGCGGACCCCTCGGGGGCACGGACTTCTTCTTCAAGCCCATCGTCGGCGGCACGATCTACATTCCGGTCCGATTCCCGCGGCACTCCTACATCGCGGCCAACCTGGAGGTCGGCTGGGTGGCCAACTACGGAGGCCACGACGTGCCGATCTTCGAGCGGTTCCAGCTGGGCGGCGAGCAGAGCCTGCGGGGCTTCCAGACGGGATCGATCCTGCCCCTCCAGAAAAACAATCAGGTGTTCACGGACTCGCTCGGGCGGATCCTCGGCGGGAACAAGTTCTACGTCTTGAATCTCGAGTACACGTTCCTGCAGTTCGGCCCCGGCAAGATGCTGCTCTTCGGCGACCTCGGGAACACCTACCACGACAGCCAGTCCTTCAATCCGGCCGATTTCCGGTACTCGGTGGGAGCGGAGCTCCGCATCTTTCTGCCGATCTTCCAGGCACCTCTGCGGTTCATCTATTTCTTCAACCCGGAGATCGTTCAGCCGATCGACCAGTTCGGGTTCCCCATCACCAGCCTGAAAGAGAAGAAGTCCGGGTTCCTCTTCTCGATCGGCCGGACCTTCTAGACCGGCCCCCCGGGGGAATGCCTGCGCGGGCCAGCCTGTTGCCGCCTGGAGGATTTTTGTTAGTATTCGCCGTTCTTTCCGCGCGGCCCCCGAGCCGGAGGAAAGAGAAGGAGTCAAAAGAATGAAGCGCATCCTGGTCTCGGTCGCGATGGCCGTCAGCGCGGCCGCGGCGTTCGGTCAGACGCAGGCGGCGGCACCGGCCGCGGCGGCCCCGGCGGGCCCGCCGAAAATCGCCGTGATCAACGTGGATCGGCTCGTCACCGATTCGGCGCTCGGCAAGGAAGCCTTTGCCCGCGTCAAGAAAATCGCCGACTCCAAGAAGGAAGAGGGCGACAAGCTCACCAAGGAGCTCCGCGAGATGGAGCAGAAGCTCGCCGATCAGGGCGCGTCTCTCGCGGACGACAAGAAGGAAGCCCTCCAGAAGACGTACCAGGAGAAGGCGATCGCCTTCAAGCGGTTCCAGGACGACGCGCAGCGCTCGCTCGACGAGGCGCAGAAGAAGGAGCTCGAGGAGCTGCAGAAGCGGGTGATGCCCGTCATCACGCAGGTGGGGAAGGAGCGGGGCTTCACCCTGATCTTCAACAAGTTCCAGTCGGGTCTCGTCTACGCCGACGAAGCGGTGGACGTGACGGACGACGTGCTGAAGCGCTTCAACACGACCGTGGCCGTCCCGGCCTCGGCTCCGGCCGGCGGCGCGCCGAGCGCCGCGGCGCCCAGGCCGACGCCCAATCCGAATTCCGCGGCCGCCAAGCCGACCCCGAAGAAGCCGAACTGAGACTCCGCGTTCGGAGAGAGAGTCACGGGGCCGCCCACGGGCGGCCCCTTCCATTTTCGGACGTCCGCGGGTTGCGGGTAGTATCCGGCCCGGTGAAAGCAGTCCGGAAGAAGGCCTTGCGCGGGAAACGCCTCCGAGCGAGGAAGCCGCGCGGCGGCTTCACGCTCGCCGACGTGGCTCGGGCCGTGGGCGGGAGAGTTCGGGGCGACTCCGGGCTGCGCCTGACGGGCGTGCAGGGTCTGGAGGATGCCGGTCCCGAGGACCTCTCTTTCGTCGCGGACGTTCGCCACGCGGGCGCGGCCCGAGAGAGCCGGGCGGGGGCGTACCTCGCCTCGCCGGCCACGGCGCCGGAGGGGCGCCCCGCCGTCATCGTTTCGGAACCCGTCGCCGCCCTCGCCGCCTGGCTCCGGGTGTTCCAGCCCGAGCCCCGGCCGCGTCCCGGCGTCCGGCCGGGCGCGCGCGTCGACCGGACCGCCCGCCTCGGGCCGGGAGTCGCGGTCGAGGCGGGCGCCATCGTCGGGCCGCGCTCCCGCATCGGCGCGCGCACCGTCATCGGGCCGGGGGCGTACGTCGGAGCGGACGTCTCGATCGGCGAGGACGGCCGGCTCCACGCGAACGCGGTCGTGTACGACGGGTGCCGGATCGGCGATCGCTGCGTCCTGCACGCGGGCGCGGTCGTCGGGTCGGACGGGTTCGGGTACGTGTGGGACGGCGCCCAACATCGAAAGATCCCGCAGGTCGGGATCGTCCGCGTCGAGGACGACGTGGAGATCGGGGCCAACGCGGCGATCGACCGCGCGACGCTCGGCGAGACCGTGGTGGGGAAGGGCACGAAGATCGACAATCTCGTGCAGGTCGGGCACAACGTGTTGATCGGAGAGCATTCGCTCCTGTGCGGCCAGGCCGGCGTGGCCGGCTCGACGCGGATCGGACGGCGCGTGACGCTTGCCGGACAGGCGGGCGTGGCCGATCACGCGCGCATCGGCGACGGCGCGATCGCGACGGCGCAGTCGGGGATCGTGTCCGGCGCCGAGGTCGAGGCGGGCGCGACGGTCTCGGGCATGCCCGCCGCGCCGCACCGGGAGTTCCTGAAACGATCGGCCTGGGTGGCTCGCCTGCCGGAGCTCGCGCGCCGCCTCGAGCGGCTCGAGCGGCGGATGGGCGAAAGGTAAAGGGGGCGCGCGTGGAGCTCGGAATCGTCGACATCCTGAAGATCCTTCCGCACCGCTACCCGTTCCTGCTCGTGGACCGGATCCTCGAGCTCGAGCCGGGCAAGCGGGTCGTCGGAATCAAGAACGTGACGTTCAACGAGGAGTTCTTCCAGGGTCACTTCCCGGGCAATCCGGTCATGCCGGGCGTCCTGATCGTCGAGGCGATGGCGCAGGTGGCCGGGGTGGGCCTGCTCGGAACGGTGCCCGACCCGCAGAAGAAGCTCCTCTACATGGCCGGAGTCGACCGCGCGAAGTTCCGCCGGCCGGTCGTTCCCGGCGACCAGCTGCGGCTCGAGGCCGAGATCGTCGCGCTCAAGATGCGCACGTGCAAGTGCCGCGCGCGGGCGCTCGTCAACGGCGCGCTGTGCGCGGAGGCCGAGCTGACCTCGGTCCTCGTCGACCGCCCGTGACGGCCGCGATCCACCCGACGGCGACCGTCTCGCCGGATGCGGAGATCGGGCCGGACGTCACGATCGGCCCGGGCGCGATCGTCGGCGCCGGCGTGCGCCTCGGCCGCGGGACGTCGGTCGGCGCGAACGCCAACGTCCAGGGTCCGACGACGATCGGCGAGGAGAACCGGATCTTTCCGTTAGCGGTCGTCGGGTTCGAGCCGCAGGATCTCAAGTACCGCGGCGAAGACACGCGTCTGACGATCGGAAACCGAAACATCTTTCGCGAGTTCTCGACCGTTCATCGCGGGACGGCCGGCGGCCGGGGCGAGACGGTCGTCGGCGACGAGAACCTCTTCATGGCGTACTGCCACGTGGCGCACGACTGCCGGATCGGCTCGCACTCGGTGCTCGCGAACTACGTCGGCCTCGCGGGCCATATCGACGTGGGCGACTGGGTGGTGCTCGGCGCGTACGTCGGCTGTCATCAGTTCATCCGGATCGGAAACCACGCCTACGTCGGCGCCTTCACCGTCATCCGCCAGGACGTCCTGCCGTTCTGCAAGACGGACGGTCGCGACGCGAAGACCTACGGCGTGAATTCGATCGGACTGAAGCGGCGGGGGTTCACGCCGGAGCGTCTGGACGCCCTCGAGAAAGCGTATCGCCTGCTCGTTCGCTCGAATCAGAACACGACGCAGGCGCTGGCGTCGATCGCGGCGGAGATCCCGCCGCAGGCCGACGTGGAGGAGCTCGTCCGCTTCGTCCGCGAGAGCGAGCGCGGCTTCCATCGGTGACGCTTCGGAGGGCGGCTTGACCTCGGCCGGACCCGTCCGCCTGGCCGTGGTCGGCGTGGGGCACCTCGGCCGGCAGCACGCGCGGGTCGCCGCCGGACTGCCGGACGCGCGCGTCGTCGGGGTCCACGACATCGACCGGACCCGCGCCGAGGAAGTGGCGCGCGAGCACGGCCTGTCCGTTCTGCCGGACCTCGAGGCGGTGGCACGCGAGGCGGAAGCCGTCGTCGTCGCCACGCCGACGGCGACCCACGCCGAGGTGGCGTCGTTTCTCCTCGAGCGCGGGCGGGACGTTTTGATCGAGAAGCCGATGACCGCGAGCGTCGCGGAGGCGGACCGCCTCCTGTCGATCGCGCGCGCCGGCGGGCGCGTCATCCAGGTCGGGCACGTCGAGCGCTACAACCCGGCCGTCGAGGCGGCGTTCGGGCTGCTCTCGCAGCCGCGGTTCGTCGAGGTGCACCGGCTCGGCGCCTTCACCGGGCGGAGCACCGACGTGGACGTCGTTCGGGACCTGATGATCCACGACCTCCAGATGGTGCTCGAGCTCGTCGGGAGGCCGCCGACGGAGATCCGTGCGGCGGGCCTGGCGGTCCTGACCGACCGGCTGGACATCGCCAATGCGCGCATCGAGTTCGAGGGGGGGTGCATCGCCAGCCTCACGGCCTCGCGCGTCTCGCTCGAGAAGACGCGCAAGTTCCGGGTCTTCGCGCCGTCCCTCTACGTCTCGATCGACATGCTGACGCGATCGGCGACGGCCTTCCGCCTCTCGACGGAGCGCGGAGCGCCGGAGGTCGTGCCGGTCGTCCTGCCGGTCGAGCAGGAGGAACCGCTGCGCCGGGAGCTCGAGGACTTCGCGCGGTGTGTCCGCGAGCGGGCGCGTCCGCGCGTGCCGGGCGAAGCGGGGCGCGACGCGCTGGCGCTCTCCGACCGGGTCCGTGAAGCGATCGAGGAGCATCGGCGGCGCGTGGATGCCGAGGGCGCGCCCTCGTGACGACGGCGCGCGGCCGGATCGGTCTCCTCGGCGGCAGCGGCCTCGGCGCGTTCGAGGGCCTCGCGGACCGGCGCGAGGAGAAAGTGGAGACGCCGTTCGGAGCGCCGTCGGATGTCTTCGTCACGGGATCGCTCGACGGGGTTCCCGTCGCGTTTCTCTCGCGGCACGGGCGCGGGCACGTCATCGGGCCTTCGGAGATCAACTACCGCGCGAACATTTGCGGCTTCAAGATACTGGGCTGCGACGCCATCCTCTCCGCGTCCGCCGTGGGAAGTCTCCAGGAGGAGCACGCGCCGCGGCGCGCGGTGATCGCCGATCAGTTTCTGGACCGCACGCGCCGCCGCGCCGATTCCTTCTTCGGCGACGGTCTCGTCGCGCACGCGACGTTCGCCGATCCGGTGTGCCCGTCCGCGGCGGCGGCCCTCGAAGCGGGCGCGCGGGCGAGCGGCCTCGGGGTCGCGCCGCGGGGCGTCTACGTCTGCATCGAGGGCCCGGCCTTCTCGACCCGCGCCGAGTCGCGGCTCTACCGCTCCTGGGGCGCGGACGTCATCGGGATGACGAACCTGACGGAGGCGAAGCTGGCGCGTGAGGCCGAGGTCTGCTACGCGTCGCTCGGGCTCGTGACCGACTACGACGCGTGGCGCGAAACCGAGGAGCCGGTGGGCGTGGATACGATCCTCGCCGTGCTGCACGACAATACGGAGGCCGCCCGGCAGGCCCTGCGCGACGCCGTGCGCCGCCTCGACCCGGCGCGGACCTGCGGCTGCCGCGACGCCATGCGTTTCTCGATTCTGACCGACCGCGCGGCGATCGCGGATCCGGCGCGGCGGCGTCTGCAACCGATCCTCGGGAGGTATTTGTGATTCCCAGGCCCGGCCCGGAAGGGCGTGTCATCGTGACCGGATCGGTCGCGTTCGATTACCTGATGCGGTTTCCCGGCCGGTTCGTCGAGCACCTGATGCCGGATCGGCTCGAGCGCCTCTCCGTGTCGTTCCTCGTGGACGAGATGCGCCGCGTGCCGGGCGGCTGCGCGCCGAACATCGCCTACGGCCTGGCGCTCCTCGGCGAGCGTCCGCTCCTCTTCGCCACGGCCGGCCACGACGCCGCGGCGTATCGCGAGGCGTTGGCGGCGGCGGGCGTGGACGTCTCGGGCCTGGCTCTCCAGCCGGACGTCTTCACGGCGTCCTTCTTCGTCTCGACCGACCACGACCAGAACCAGATCGCCTCGTTCTATACGGGCGCGATGGCTCGGGCGCGGGATCTGTCGCTCACCGGCCTCGGGGACGCCGCGGCGTCCCTCGCCGTCGTGTCGCCGAACGACCCCGCCGCGATGCAGAAATACGCCGACGAGTGCCGGCGGATCGGCCTGCCCTTCCTCTACGACCCGAGCCAGCAGGTGGCGCGGCTCACGGGAGAAGAGCTGCTCGCCGGCGCGCGCGGCGCGCGCGTCGTCATCGTGAACGACTACGAGCTCGGCATCATCGTGCAGAAGACCGGGCGCTCGCGCGAGGAGCTCGAGGCGGAGATGCCGGTGCTCGTCGCCACCCACGGCGCCGAGGGATCGACGATCTCGGTCGCCGCTTCCGGCGGGCGCTCGCGGCACGCGATTCCACCGGCGCGGCTCGAGCGCGAGGCCCTGGACCCGACGGGCGTCGGCGACGCCTACCGCGCCGGCCTCGTACGCGGGATGCGGCTCGGGCTGCCATGGGAGGTGTCCGGCCGCATGGGCAGCGTCGCGGCCGCGTTCGGTCTCGAATCGCCGGGACCGCAGCCGCCTCCGTATTCCCTGGCCGATTTTCGGGCGCGGTACGAGCGCAATTACGGCCGGGAGCCTCTCCTCGCGCGCCTCGGCTGAGCGGCGAGGCTTTCGGCCGCGGGCGTTCGCTACGCGAACGGCGGCCGAGAGTTTCGGCCCGGATCTCAGGAGATCATTCGAGCCTGGAGCGCAGCTCTCGGGCTCTGTTGGTCCTCGCGGGTGCGATGGAATCGCCGTCGTCGCGCCCTCTTGGATCCGAGGCCACGGCGCTCGCGGCGCGCACAACGCCATTCCGCGTCCCTCTTCGCCGACCTGCTAGAATCTCTTTCCTTTCCGAGAGGTCGATCCTTGAAGAGCCGCCGGGCCGCTTTCCGCCAGCCGGCTCCTGCGCCGCCGGCGTGGGAGGGGAGCCTCGACGCCCGCGGCCTTCGCATCGGGATCGCGTGCGCGCGCTGGAACCCGACGGTGACCGAAGCGATGCTCGCTTCGGCGCTCGAGGCGCTGCGAGCTCACGGCGCGCGCGAAGGATCGGTGACCGTCGTCCGCGTGCCCGGCGCCTTCGAGCTGCCGGCGGCCGCCCGGGCCCTCCTGCAGCGCCGCTGCGACGCCCTCGTCGTGCTCGCCGCCGTCGTGCGGGGCGAGACGTCCCACCACGAGGTCCTGGCGCACGCCGTGGCCGGGGCCCTGGCTTCGCTGTCCGCCGAGACGGGCGTGCCGATCGGATTCGGGTTCCTGACGTGCGACACCATGGAGCAGGCGCGGCGGCGCGTCTCCAAGGGCGCCGAGGCCGCGGAGGCCGCGGTCGAGGTCGCCAACCTCCGGCGGGCGCTCGCGAGGAAGAAGTAGACGTGGGGGCCCGGCGACGCGCGCGCGAGCTCGCACTCCAGATGCTCTACGAGAACGACGTGGCGGGCACGGCGCCGGGGGAGATGTTCACGCGGTCGTCCGACCTCCAGACGGCGCCGGAGGCCACGCGGCGGTTCGCCGAGCGCCTCGTGACGGGAACCCTCGCCAACCGCGGCGACCTGGACGACCTCATCTCGAAGCAGGCGGACAACTGGCGTCTCGCGCGGATGCCGGTCGTGGACCGAAACATCCTGCGCCTGGCGCTGTTCGAGCTCCTGCACGAGCCCGACACGCCGCACCCCGTCGTCATCGACGAAGCGCTCGAGATCGCCAAGCGCTACTCGACGCCCCGTTCGTCGCAGTTCATCAACGGCATCCTGGACGGCGTTCTCAAGGCGCGCGAGCGGGGAAGGGCGTGAAACGACGGCGGACGCTCGTGGCCGCCGTGCTCGCCGCATGGCTGGCGGCCGGCCGCTTCGCGTCCGCCGCCGAGGAGCGCGCGCTCTACCTCGCCGAGGGGGACGACATCCGACTCTTCGACCACTACGACAACGACGGATACTCCCTGGAGGTCGAGCCGGCCGCGGGCGGCGCCGTCCGGCTCCGCGTCCGCGTGGACGACGCTCCTCTGGAGAGCGTCGCTCCGTTTCCGACGGGCGCGCCGAGGGACGCGGCGCTGCCTTCCTCGCGCGAGCGCGACGCGTTCGCGAGCGACGCGACCCGCGACAGCCGGCGCCAGGCCGATGCGGTGGCCCGGATCCTCATGGCTCTGGCCGCGCGCGTCCGGTACGACGCCGACCGGGCGTTGCCGCAGGATCCCGCGGCCGTCTTCGCGTCGGGCCGGGCGGACTGCGTCGGTTTCTCGGAGCTCGCCGTCGATCTGCTGCGCCGTGTGGGCGTCCGCGCGCGCACCGTTCAGGGCATCCTGCGCACGAACCCCGGACAGCCCGCGCACGAGGCGCGCATCGCCGGCGCCTACCACCGGTGGATCGAGGTCTACTACCCGGACCGCGGCTGGGTGTTCTCGGATCCGTCCGCGTCGATCAACGGCGTGGACGCGCGCTACATCCCGTTCCGGTCGCGTGCGCTCGTCAAGCCGCGCTCCTTGACGCTCGTCTTCGTGGATCAGTCGGGCGGGCTCTCGTACGTTCCGGTCGAGGCGGGCGCCGCGCGTCTCCTCGAGCGGCGGTCGGCGCGCGGCGGCGCGAGACCCTAGTCCGTCCGCTCCCCGCGCTCCTGTAGGATTCCCCCTCCCATGGCCGAGCGATACGACCACGCCGCGATCGAGGCGAAGTGGCAGAGCCGCTGGGAGAAGGACCGCGCGGCCTTCGTCGACACGGCCCAGCCCGGCGACAAGTTCTACATGCTCAACATGTTCCCGTACCCGTCGGGCAGCCGCCTGCACGTCGGGCACGGGCGCAACTACATCCTCGGCGACGCGCTCTACCGATTCGAGCGGATGAAGGGCCGCCGTGTCCTGAACCCGATGGGCTGGGACGCGTTCGGCTTGCCGGCGGAGAACGCCGCGATCGCGAGCGGCACGCCGCCGCGCGAGTACACGCTGGCCAACATCTCCCGGATGAAGGAGCAGCTGCGCTCGCTCGGGCTGCTCTACGACTGGTCCAAGGAGCTCGCTTCCTGCGATCCGGACTACTACCGCTGGAACCAGTGGCTCTTCCTGCGCATGTGGGAGCGAGGCCTCGCGTACCGCAAGCAGGCGCCCGTCAACTGGTGCCCGGGATGCCGCACGGTGCTCGCAAACGAGCAGGTCGTGGACGGGCGCTGCGAGCGCTCGGGCGACGCCGTCGAGCTGCGCGACCTGACGCAGTGGTTCCTGCGGATCACGCACTACGCCGACCGCCTGCTCGCGGGCCTCGACGAGCTGCCGCACTGGTCCGACCGCGTCAAGACGATGCAGCGCAACTGGATCGGGAGATCGCGCGGCGCCGAGATCGAGTTTCGGGTCGAGGGCTTCGAGGCGCCGGTGACCGTGTTCACGACGCGGCCCGACACCCTCTTCGGCGCGACGTTTCTGGCGCTCGCGCCCGAGCACCCGGCCGCGCAGGAGATCGCGCGCCGGGCCGGTCCGGGCTCCGACGCCGCGCGGTTCGTCGAGCGCGTCCGCCGGGAATCGCGCCTCGAACGGGAGTCGGAGACGGGCGAGAAAGAAGGGCTCGACACGGGCGTGCGGGCCGTCCACCCCGGGACCGGCGAGCCCATTCCGATCTGGCTCGCGAATTTCGTCCTGCCCGAGTACGGCACCGGCGCCATCATGGGCGTGCCCGCGCACGACCAGCGCGACTTCGAGTTCGCGCGCAAGTACCGGCTGTCCGTGCGCCCCGTGTACCGCGGGCCCGAAGGCGACGTCGATCCGGAGACGATGACGGGGCCGACCCCTCACGGCGGCGTGCTCGTCGGGTCCGGCGATTGGGACGGCACTCCGGAAGGGGAGGCCGCCGTCGCGCGCGCGATCGACTGGGTCGAGGCGAAGGGCGTGGGCCGCGGGAAGGTCGGTTACCGCCTCCGCGACTGGCTCATCTCGCGGCAGCGCTACTGGGGGACGCCGATCCCGGCGATCCATTGCGAGAAGGACGGCGTCGTCCCGGTGCCAGACCGCGACCTGCCGGTGGTCCTGCCGCGCGACGTCGCTTTCCGGGGCGTCGAGGGTAACCCGCTCGCCCGGTCCGAGTCGTTCGTGAACGTCGAATGTCCCGTCTGCGGCGGTCCGGCCCGGCGCGAGACCGACACGATGGACACGTTCGTCGATTCGTCCTGGTACTACCTGCGCTTCCTCGCGCCCGGCGATTCGGAGCGGATGGTCGATTCGTCGCGGGCGCACGCGTGGATGCCGGTCGACCAGTACATCGGCGGAATCGAGCACGCGATCCTGCACCTGCTCTACGCGCGGTTCATCTGCCGGGTCTTGAAGGACATGGGGCTCGTCGAGCTCGAGGAGCCGTTCGAGAGGCTCTTCAACCAGGGAATGATCACGAGCCTGAACCCCTCGACGGGAAAGATCGAGAAGATGTCGAAGTCGCGGGGCAACACGGTTTCGCCGGACGAGCTCATCGCGCGGTTCGGCGCGGACACGGTGCGCGTCTACACGTTGTTCATCGGCCCGCCCGAGAAGGAGTCCGAGTGGTCCGAGGACGGCGTGCTGGGCGCCTCGCGGTTCCTGAATCGCGTGCACGAGGTCGCCTCGCGCGCCGCGGGACTGCCCCGGGGGGGCGACGCCGGGAAACGCGAGGCTTCCGACCTCGACCGCCTGACCCACCGGACGATCCGGCGCGTGACGGAGGACGCCGAGCGCTTCCACTTTCACACGGCCGTGGCGGCGCTCATGGAGTTCCAGCGCGGCATCGCCGACGCGCTCGACGGCGGGCAGGAGAGCCCGGAGTCGATCCGTGCGGCCGTCGAGACGCTCCTGAAGCTGCTCCACCCCGTCGCGCCGCACCTGACCGAGGAATGGTGGGAGCGGCTGGGCGGAGGGAAATCCCTCCTCGAGACGTCCTGGCCCGCGTTCGATCCGGCGCTCGCGACGACGGCGCGCGTCACCCTCGTGGTCCAGATCAACGGGCGCGTGCGGGGCCGGCTCGATCTCGAGCGCGGGGCGGCCGAGGCGGAAGCCGTGGCGCTGGCGCGGGCGGACGAGAAGATCCGTCCCTGGGTCGAGGGCAAGCAGATCGCGCGCGCGGTGTACGTCCCGGATCGGCTGTTGAATTTGGTCGTGCAGTGAGACTGAGGACCGAGGACGGAGGACAGAGGACTCACGTGGCTTTCGGCCAAGGAGCATCCGGGCGAAAGCCGGGGCAGTCCTCAGTCCTCGGTCCCCAGTCCTCGGTCTGGTGGCCGGTGTTGGCCCTGTGCCTCTTGACCTCCGCGTGCGGTTATGCCCTGGCCGGACGGACCTCGACCCTGCCGCCGTCGATCAAGGTCATCCAGTTCTCGACCCTCGTCAACCAGACCTCGCTCGCCGGCGTCGAGCAGCGGGTCTCCGGCGAGATCGCCAAGGAGCTCGCAGCGCGAGGCCACTTCCGCGTCCAGGCCGAGGCCGCCGGAGCGGACGCCCAGCTCTCGGGCGCCGTCACGCGGTTCGATTTCTATCCCGTCGCGTTCGACTCCTCGGGGCGCGCGACGCAGTACCAGGTCGCCGTGACCGCGCGCGTGGCGCTCAAGAACCTGCCCGACGGCGCCCCGGTCTGGGAGAACCCGGCGTACACGTTCCGCGAGAACTACAGCTTCGAGGGTGCGGGCTCGACCGTCGACCGCCAGAACGAGACGATCGACAAGGTCGCCGAGAAGTTCGCCGAGGCCCTGGTGGCGAGCCTCCTCGAGGGGTTCTAGCAGGCTGCTGAAAAATGGATGCGGGCGTCGTGTCCGGCTCTCGGCCGCAGGCGTTCGCTTCGCGATTCGGCGGCCGAGAGTTCTAGCTCGGCCCGCCCTTGAGCCCTCCGGGCCGAAACTCTCGGCTGCCGGTCGTCTTCGACCGCCGCCGCCGTAGCTATCGCTCCTCGCCGATGCGATGGCATCGCCGTCGTCGCGCTTCCTCGGATCTGACCCCGCGGCGCTCGTAACGCCATCCCACACCCTTTTCCGGCAACCTGCTGGCGGCTCAGCCTTTCGCCGCGGCCTTGGCGGCCTTCGCCTTCCGGGCCAGGCGCGACTTGTAGCGCGCCGCCGCGTTCCGGTGGATGACGCCCTTCTTCAGGGCGTGATCGATCTCCGAGACCGTCGCGGGGAGCATCTTCGACTTGTCTGTCTCGCTCGCCGCGCGGTAAGCCTTCACGGTCGAGCGCAACCGCGTCCGCACGCTCCGATTGCGCTGCTGGCGGCGCGCCGTCTGGCGCATGCGCTTCTCCGCCGACTGGATGTTCGCCATCGTCCTTCCTCTCTGCCGGTTTTCCGGGAAGCGGAGTCTATCGCGTCTCGACGCCGAGCGCCTTCAGGCGCGCCCGCGCGAGGCGGGCCTCCTCGGAAGAGGGATATTCGTGGACGACGTACTGGAGCTGGACGACGGCCTCGGCTTTCTGGCCGAGCTCGCCCAGGGCATAGCCCTTCTTGAGCAGCGCCGCGGCGGCCTTGTCGCTCTTGGGCCACTGCTTGAGGAGCTTGTCGAAGTCCTCGACGGCCTCCGGGTACTTCTTCTGGGCGTAGTGGCACTCACCGATCCAGTACTGGGCGTTGTCCGACAGGTCGGTGTTCGGATAGGTGCGCAGGTAGTCCTCGAAACCCTGGATGGCCAGCGCGTAGCGCCCCTTCGTGTAGTCGGCGGTGGCCGTGTCGTAGAGCTCGCCGGGGCCGGGCGCCGCGCCCGCCGGGGGCGCGACGACCGTCGTGTCCGGAGCAGCGCCGGACGGGTTCGGAGCGACGCCTCCCGGCGAGGAGCCGGGCGCGCCGGGCGACCCTCCGGCCGACGCCCGCAGCCGTGCCAGGTCTCCCTGCGTCTCGGCGATCTGCTGGGACAGCTGCGAGAGCCGGCGGTTCGTGTCCTCGAGCTTGGCTTCGAGCTGCTCCATCTTGGTCGTCAGCTCCCCGACCTTGACGCCCATGTCGGCGTTCGACTTGAGCAGCTGCTGCGTCTGCTGCGAGACGCTCGAGTTGAGCTTCGCGACCTCTTCCTTGCTCGAGGACTTGCGCTCGAGAGCCTGGATCTCCTTCTCGATGTCGTTCATCTGACGGTGCAGTCCGTCGATGTCGCTCGAGGAGACGCACCCGGCGCCGGCGACCGCCGCTCCGACCGCGATCGCCAGCAGAACCGGGGTTCGGGGGAGCCGCACGCTACTTGGCCGTGATCACGAGGTGGCCGCGGCGATTCTTGGCCCAGCACGACTCGTTGTCTTCCTGGCAGAACGGACGTTCCTCGCCGTAGGAAACCGTCTTGACCCGCCCGCCGTCGACGCCGAGCGAGACGAGGTAGTCCTTGGCGGCGTTGGCGCGCCGCTCGCCGAGCGCCAGGTTGTACTCGTCTGTGCCGCGGTTGTCGCAGTGGCCTTCGATGAGGATCTGGATCGTGCCGAACTTCTTCAGCCACTCGGCGTCGGTGGCGAGGGCCGAGCGCGCATCGTCGCGCAGCTCGTATTTGTCGTAGTCGAAGTACGCGTCCTGGAGGTATCCCTTCGAGTTGAGTTCCTGGATCGAGGAAGACAGGATCCGCTGGGTATCGTCGATCGGCGCCGATGTGACCGGGGCCGGCACGGGCGTCGCCGGCGGCGCGGGGGCGGTCTCGGCCGGCCGTTTCTCGGCGACCGTCGTCGGAGCCTTCTTCTTGCAGCCCACGGCCATCCAGAGCATTCCGGTGGCCAGCAGGGCCAGGGAAACCAGGGTCGGGAGCTTCCTTCTCATCACCTCATCTCCTGTTCTCTTAGCGCGACGCTCCGGAACCGAGTTGGGCGCAGGACGCGCCGCGCGGAGGTTACAAATATAGCAGACGCGCGCTTTCGCGGACGTTCGCGGGCGATCAAGGGAGCCAGACCGGCTGGCTGTTGTTGCCCGCGTCGGTGAGCAGGCGCTTGTCCTTTCCGTCGGCCGCGCTCATCGTGTAGATCTGCGTCTTCCCGTTGCGGCGCGAGTGATAGACGATCTTGTCGCCGTCCGGCGAGAACGCGGGATGGCCGTTCGAGCCTTCCGACGTCAGCTGAACCGTTCGTCCCGTGGCGACGTCCATCACGCAGATGTTGAAGTCGCCCTCGTTGCGGCAGGCGAACGCGATCCGCGCTCCGTCGGGAGACCAGGAGCCCTCGTCGTTCCAGTTGCCCGCGAACACCAACTGTCGTGGGCTCGTCCCCTCGGCCTCCATCAGCCAGATCTGCGGCAGGCCGGTCTGGTCGGAAGTGTAGAGAATCTGCCGCCCGGTCGGGGACCACTCCGGTCCCGCCTCGAGCGACCGCGTGTTGGTGAGGCGCCGGAGGTTGCCCCCGTTGATCCCGATGACGTAAATGTCGGAGTTCCCGTGCTGGGATCCCGCGAAGACGACCTGGGTGCCGTCCGGCGAGAGGGAGGGCGACGCGTTCAGGTCCACGCCGGTCGGGATCTCCTTCTTGTCGCTGCCATCCACGTTCATCGAGAAGAGTGCGGGAAAGAGGTGCAGGTAGGAGGTGTAGACGATGCGGGAACCGCGGCCGTTGGGGTTGATCGAGAGCGACTTGTGGGCCGTCAGCGGGCGGACGTTGCGCCCGTCGAAGTCCATCGCGTAGATCTCCTTGTTTCCGTCCCGGTCGGAGACGAACGCGATCGTCGAGAGGTAGGAGCCGTCCTTGCCCGTGAAGTACTTGACGAGGTCGTTGGCCAGCGTGTGGGCGATCCGGGACACCCAGGAGGCGCCGCCGGAGTAGCGGCGTCCGAGGACCATCTTCTTCGACTTGAGGTCCCAGACCCTGGCCTCGATCGTGACCTTGTCGCCCGAGACCTCGGCGCGGGTGTCCACGAGAACCTCGGCGCCGCCCGCGAGCCACCGCGCCGCGGCGTCGGGTACCGTCGGGTCGCGCTGGGCCGCGGGATAGAGCGACGTGTCGGCCAGCACGAAGACGTCCGAGTACTCGACGTCCGAGCGCAGCGTGGCCGTGAAAGGGCCGACGACGGCGGAGGTGAGAGCGGCCGATCCCGAAGGGGAGAGCTCCGGCACGGCAAGCGCGAGACGCCGGAACCCTTCCTTTCGGATCGTGATCTCGACTTCCTGCGGCGCGGCGGTCGGGACGGGAGCGGGCGGCGTCTGCGCCCGGACGGCGGCGCCGGCGAGCGCGAGAACGCCCCCGAGGAGGAGCCGAAGCACTTTCATCGAATCGCCTCCGCGTTGGGGAATGGGCCTCATTCGAACGTGACGGTCAGTCCGACGTAGGCGCCGGGCCAGTCGGCCGGGAGCGGGGGGAAGGTGGCGTCGAGCACGGCCCGGATGGCGGTCCGGTCGGCGAAGAGGAGCCCGCTCGACCGGACGATCTCCGGATCGGCGACGCTGCCGTCCCGGTTGATGCGAAAGTGGACGCGCGGCGCGATCTGCGTCGCGGTCGTCGGGGTCCAGCTGCGGTAGAGGGCCATTTGAACGGCCTCGATGTAGTAGTCGTACTTGAAGTCCGGCTGGTCGATCTGCGCGCCGCCGCCCACCTTGGCTGTGCCTCCGGCGCCCGAGTTCGACGGCGCGGACCCGGTGCCCGCGGACTCTCCCGAGCTCGGGAGAGACACGTCGGGGGCGTGCGGGGCCGTGAGGGCCGCTGGCGCCGGGGTGGGCGGCGCTTTCTCCTTCTTCTTCTTCTCCGGGGCCGGGAGCAGGACCGCCTTCTGCGACGGGGGAGGCGGCGCTTCCTCCGGCGGCTTCTCGATGCGCGGCTTGACGGGCTGCGGCGGCGCCGGCGCGGCGGCCTTCGCCGGCTCGGCGCGGATCGCGCCGGCCTGGACGATGCGCACGGCGACCGAGCGCGGGGGCGCGAGGTGCATCGGCTTGCCGAGGGAGGAGGCGAGGAAGGCCCCGAAGATGCCCAGGTGCAGTGCCGCGGCGAGCGTCACCCCGGCGGCCCAGGGGAAGTGCTCGTTCTGTTTCTCGGCGAGGATCTCTCCGACCGCGTCCATCGGGCCTAGGAGCTCACTTCTTCTTCGGTCCGCTCGTGTCCGTGATCATGCCCAGGTTCTCGATGCCCATCCGGTTGAGGATGTCGAGCGTCTCGACGACCGTTCCGTAGGAGAGGGCGCGGTCCGCCTTCAGAAAGACGGTGCGGTCCTTTCGGTTCCTCAGGAAGGCGCGCAGCCGGTCCCGCAGCAGACCGCGAGCGACCGGTGTCTCGTTGATGTAGTAGGCGCCGTCGCGCGTGATCGAGAGGACGACGGGGTCCTCGATCGAGGTCGGCAGGTTGGTGGTGGCGGTGCGGGGCAGGGCGACCGAGACGCCCTGGTGGAGCATCGGCGCGGTGACCATGAAGATGATGAGGAGCACGAGCATCACGTCCACGAGGGGCGTGACGTTGATGTCGGCGAGGTGGTCGAAGGGGTCTCCGGAGGATCGCTGGAACGCCATGTGGGATCCCGTCTACGTGAAATTTCTCTCGGCCAGGTTGATGAACTCGAGCGCGAAATCTTCCATTCCGGCCCGCTGCATCCGCACCCGACCCATGAAGTAGTTGTAGAAGACGAGGGCCGGAATCGCCGCGGCGAGGCCCGCGGCGGTGTTGATCAGGGCTTCGGAGATTCCGGGGGCGACCGCCACGATCGACGTCGAGCCGGTCGTGCCGATGGCGCGGAAGGACTGCATGATGCCCCAGACCGTTCCGAAGAGCCCGATGAACGGACAGGCCGAGGCCGTCGTGGCGAGGAAGGTCATGTACTTGGTCAGCCGCGAGACCTCGGCCGTGATCGCGCGCTCGAGCGCCCGCTCGACGCCGGAAATGTTCTTGATGAGGAGCTTCCCGCCGCCGCCCGCCGTCACGGCGGGGTCTTCGGGCCGGTTGGCCTTCACCTGGGCGTCGAGCTCGGCATAGCCGGCCCGGAACAGGGTCGTCAGCGGAGTGTCGGGAAGCTGGCTCGCGATGCCGTTGACCTCGGAGAAGCGTTTCGACTTGCGGAAGAAGGCGATGAACTTGTCGGATTGGCGGCCGACGCGGCGGAGCCTCAGGAACTTGGCGAAGATGATGATCCACGAGACGAGCGAGAAGAAAAACAGGACGGCCAGCACCACCTTCGCGGTGCCTCCGGCTTCTCGAAAGAAGGCCAGGAGGGACGTGCCGCCGGGGAGATTTTCAGTCGAAACCTGCTGAAAAAGCGCCGCGGCCATCCGGAAGGAACGTAACATACGCTCTGGGGAATTCAAAGGGAATGGGCGCTCGCGGCGAGACGGTTGTCCTTTCCATGACGCGGCGCATGGGCGGCTGGCTTCTCGGTCTGGCGCTCGTGATTCCGGGAGCGGCCGCGGCGCAGCCCGCCGAGATCCTGTCGGCGGATCGGGTCGTGGCCGGGATGAAGGGCTACGGGCTCTCCGACTTCGGCGACGGGAAGGGCGTGCAGCGCTTCGACGTCGAGATCCTCGGCATCGTGAAGCGATTCGCTCCGGGCCAGGACATGATCCTGGCGCGGGTCGCCGGCGCCGGGCTCGAGAAGTCCGGGATCATCGCCGGCATGAGCGGCAGCCCGATCTACGTCGACAACAAGCTCGTCGGAGCGCTCGCGTACGGCTGGCCGTTCGCGAAGGATCCGATCTGCGGCATCACGCCGATCCAGAGCATGCTCGACATCCGCAAGGCGCCTCCGGCGCCGCCCGTGCCGATCGCCGGCGCGGCCGTCTCGACGGCGTCGCTCATCTCGTCCTTCCGCGACGGAAAGTTCAGGGCCGGCCTCGACGCGCTCCTGTCGCCGTTCCGTCCGGCTCCCGCCGACGCGATGGCGCCGCTGCCCCTGCCGCTGTCGTTCTCCGGCGCCGGCACTCCGAGCGGCCTCGCCGAGCGCTTCGCCTCGGCCATGGGAGCGATGGCCGTACCGACCGGGGGATCGACCCGGCCGTCCGGCGCGGGGCCGGCGCCGGCGCGCCTCGAGCCGGGCTCCGCCATCGCGACGGTGCTCCTGACGGGCGACATGGACATCGCCGCGACCGGAACGGTGACGTGGGTCGAGGGCTCGAGCGTCCTCGCGTTCGGGCACCCGTTCCTCTCGATGGGTCCCGTGGACATGCCGATGGCCGACGCGGAGGTGCTGACGGTCCTGCCGTCGGTCTTCCGCTCGTTCAAGTTCGCCGCCACCGGAAGCGTGCTCGGCTCGATCTCCCAGGACCGCTCGAGCGGCATCCTGGGCAGCTTCGGAACTCACGCGAACATGGTGCCGATCCGGGTGCGCCTGTCCTCCGACGACATCCCGACGCAGACCTTCCACTTCGAGGTCGTGCACAACGCGATGCTCACGCCGATCCTCGCGGCGATGGCAATCGACAACGTGCTGACGACGATCGAGAAGCGCACGGGCGAGCGCACGCTCGTCTGGAAGTCGTCGATCTCGACGCCCGACCGCGTGATCCCGTGGCAGACCGTGTTCACCGGCCTCGCGGCGCGGGAGGAGGCCGTGGCGTCGCTCGCGCTCCTGACGAACTACCTCATGGCGAACGAATTCCAGGACCTGACGATCACCGGGCTCGACGTGGACATCCGCCACTCGGACCGGCTCCAGAGCGCCCGGATCGTCAACGTCGAGGCCGATCGCGGGAAGGTGCGGCCAGGCGAGACGGTGCCCGTCCGTGTCGACCTGGTGGACTTCCGCGGCAGCACGCGGCGGGTGCCGCTCGAGGTCCACATCCCGGAGAACACGCCGGCCGGGCCGGTGAACGTCTTCATCGGCGACGGCGCGGCGGCGACGGCCTACGACCTGGCGCTCTATCCGCCCGACCCGCGGTCGCTCTCGCAGGTGCTCGACTTCCTGGCCCGCGTGCGCCCGCCGAACTCGCTGAATCTGCTCGCCGACCGGCGCGCAGTCGGCGCCGTCGTCGGCGGCGAGCCGCTGGTCGCGCTGCCGCCTTCGGTCGGCGCGGTTCTGCTCGACCGCGGTCCGGGCGGCAGCGGCGCTCCCGATCTCTCCTCCGCGCGGCTCGAATCGCAATCGGTCGAGCAGCCGGTGCCGGTGACGGGCTCGGTCCACCTGCGGCTCGAAGTCCAGCCGAGAATCTATTGACCCCCCGCGGGATTCGAGCGGCCTCCGCGCTCGCGGCGGTCGCGCTGTGGCTTTCGGCGGGACCCCTTCCGGCGTCGGAGACGCGAATCTGGCTGCTCGACTCGGCCTCGGACTTCTCGACGGGTGAGGCGCGCGGCGTCTCCGTCACGGGTGACGGCACGCTCGCGCTCGCGCGCGGCCTCGAGGCGGTGTCGGGAGTCTCGGCCGCGGCGATCTACGCCGGCGCGCGCGGATCGGATGGCGCGCTGTACCTCGGCACGGGCGAGGAGGGAAAGATTCTCCGGGTGGCAGGCCCGAAGTCCGAGGTCGCCGCGACGCTGCCCGAGAAGCAGGTGACCTCGCTGGCGGTCGGGCCGGACGGGGCGATTTACGCCGGCGCGTCGCCGGGCGGGAAGATCTACCGCGTGGCCGGCGGGAGCGCCGACGTGTACTTCGAGACCGGCGCGAAATACGTCTGGGCGCTCGCGTTCGACGGCAAGACGCTCTATGTGGCCACCGGCCTGCCCGGAGTGATCTACCGAGTCACTGCCGGGAAGAAAGGCGAGCGGGTCTATACATCGACCGACGCGCACGTTCGCTCGCTCTTCGTGGACGTCGCGGGGCGCCTGTGGGCCGGCACGTCGGGCTCGGGCCTCGTCCTCCGGATCGACCGCACGGGAACGGTGTCCACCATGTACGACTCCTCGAAGACCGAGATTTCCTCGATCACGGCGAGCGCCGACGGCCGCGTCTGGGCGTCCGCCGTCTCGGGCGAGGCGACGGGCGGGGGGGAGTCGATCACGGCTCCGTTCTCGCTTCCGGCGAGCAAGCCGGCGCAGGGGACGGGTGGGGAGGGTGACGAAGGCAAGGACAAAGCCGAAGTGACCATCAGCGTCTCCTCGCCGCGGGTGGCGCCCTCGCGCCCCGGCGGGAAAGGAGCGTACTCCTCCGAAATCGTGGCCTTTCCGGCAGACGAGCCCCCCCGCGCGGTCTGGACGAGCTCCGAGGAGCTGGTCTTCGCGCTCGAGCCCTTCGGTCCAAGCGACGTCGTCGCCGCGACGGGCCCGAACGGCAAGCTCTACCGCATCGGATTCGGGCGCTGGTCTCTGGACCGCACGCTCGACGAGAAACAGGTCAGCGTTCTGACGGGCGACGCGATCGCGACGAACGGATCGTGCGCGGTGTACCGGCTCTCGGACGGCGCCCGCAAGGGCGAGTACGTCTCGGCGGTCAAGGACACGGGCCGCACGAGCCGTTTCGGGGCGTTTCGTTGGGAGGGAGACGTGCCCGCCGGGGCGGAGGCGGAGTTCGCGTTTCGCTCCGGCGAGTCGCAGATCCCGGACCCGACCTGGAGCGCCTGGTCGGCCTGGACCTCCGGCGAGGCGGCGTCGAAAGTCGCCGCGCCGCCGGGCCGGTACCTGCAGTGGAAACTCCGGCTCTCGAGCAACGGGAGCGGAAAGGCGGTTCCGTCCGTGCGGCGCGTCGAGGCCGCGTACCGCAACCGCAACGCCGCGCCGGACGTCGAGAGCGTCAGCGCGATGGCGCCGGGCGAGGTGCTCGCCCGCGCGGTCTCGGGCAGCCAGAACGTCTTCGAGTCGCAGGCGCCGGACGAGAAAGGCATCTTCACCGGTCTCGAGGAGGCGAAGGCCGAAGGCGCGCCGCGCAAGCTGATCCGCAAGGGCTACCGCACCCTGACGTGGCGGGCGAGCGACCGCGACGGCGATCCGCTGCGCTACGAGATCCGCCTTCGGCCGTCCGGCTCGGATCGCTGGGTCCTCCTGCGCAAGGACGTCCGCGAGACCTTCTACGCCTTCGACACGACGTCGCTGCCCGACGGCGACTACGTCTTTCGCGTGGTCGCGTCGGACGCCGACGCCAATCCCGAGGAGCCGAAGACGGCCGAGCGCGACTCCTCGCCGGTGCGGGTGGACAATACGCCGCCCGTGATCCGCCGCCTGGGCTCGGGGACTCCACTGCGCTTCGAGGCGGCCGACGCGGCCTCGCCGATCCAGGAAGCCGAGTACAGCGTCGACGCGAAGGAGTGGGTTCGCCTCGAGCCCGAGGACGGCCTCTCGGATTCCCCGACGGAGACCTATTCGGTGAAGCTGGACGGGGCGGCGCGCGGGGCGTACGTCCTCGTGCGCGTGACGGACGCCTCTCGAAACGTCGCCGTCGCGAGCTTCACCCTGCCGTAGCTCCCGGAGACTCGCGCCTCCCTCATAATCTCTCCGTGCGGCGACAACTCGGGGCGCTCCTCCTCCTCACGGCCGGCGCCTGCGCCTGCCGCGCCCGGGAGTCCTCGGCCCCGCCGTCGCCGCGAGCCGCGGCCTCCGACCGCACGCTCTCCCGACGTCTTTTCGGCGAGCCGGGGACGCTGAACGCCGTCCTCCAGACCGACGTGCCGGAACAGCTCGTCCTCGCGTACGTCTCGCGGAACCTCTTCGATTTCGACGCGGGCCTGCATCTCGTCCCGGGTCTCGCGGAGCGGATCGACGCGTCTCCGGACGGGCTGGCCTTCACGATCACCCTGCGGGCCGAAGCCGTCTGGGAGGACGGTACTCCGGTCACCCCGGCCGACGCGGTCTTCACGATCCGGAAGATCGCCGACCCGGCGACTCCCGCGCCGCTCTTCAAGCCGCTGTTCGAGGACCTGGTCTCGGCCGAGGAGGTCTCGGACCGCGCCTTCCGGGTGCAGTTCCGGAAGCCCTACGCCTACCGCGCGATGTCCTTCGTGATGCCCGTGCTTCCCGTTCGGCGCTTCGCCGGCGTGCCCTTCGACCGGGCCCCCGACAACCGGAAGCCGTTCGCCAACGGTCCGTATCGCCTCGCGTCCTGGAAGCCGCAGGAGTCGCTCGTGCTCGAGCGCAACCCGAAGGCGTGGGGTCCGCCCGACTTCTTCGACCGGATCCTCTTCCGGATCCTTCCCGAGAACGACGTCGCGTACCGGGCGCTCGTCGAGGGGTCTCTCGACGAGACGCTCATCGACGCGAGCCTGAAGGATCGCGCCGCCGGCGACGCGGCGTTCGCCGCCTGCTGCCGCGTCCTCGAGTTCTACGATCTGGACTACAGCTACATCGCGCTCGACACGCGGCTGCCGTTCTTCTCGGACGCCCGGGCGCGGCGGGCCCTCACGATGCTCCTCGACCGCGACGGGATCGCCGCGCACCTCTACCGCGGCTCGGCGCGCGTCATCTCCGGGCCGTGGGCGCCGCAGTCGCCCGCCTCCGATCCCTCCGTGACCCCGCTCCCGTTCGATCCTGCGGCGGCGGCACGCCTCCTCGACGAGGCCGGGTGGCGCGACACGAACGGGAACGGAATCCGGGACCGCGGCGGCCGCGAGTTCGACTTCGAGCTCCTCGTGTCGTCCGGGAACACGATCGGCCGCGAGATCGACGAGACGTTCGTGGCCGAGCTCGCGCGCGCCGGGATTCGGGCGCATGTGCGCTCGCTCGAGTGGGCGAGCTTCGTCGAGCGCCTCGACTCGGGCTCCTTCGAGGCGGCCTCGCTCGCGTCGAGCGCGCCGGATCCGAATCCCGATCCGTACGCCTACTGGCACTCCTCGCAGTGGCCGCCTCGCGGCCTGAACAGCGGCTACTACAAGAATGCCGAGGCCGACCGCCTGATGGACGAAGCCCGGACGGAGATGGACGAGACGAAACGGATCGCCGTCTATCACCGGCTCCACCGGATCTTCCGCGACGACGCGCCGGCGATCTTCATCGTGAACTCGACGAAGAAGTACGCGCTCCGGCGGCGGCTCGAAGGCGTCGAGACCTCGCCGCTCGGCCTCTTCTCGATCTGGCCGGGTCCGGTCGGGTGGCGGGCAACGGCGGCGGCGGGCGGCAGAGGGTCCGGCCCGTGACGCGCTACGCGCTCGCGCGTCTCGCTCTCGCCGTTCCGACGCTCGCCGGCATCCTGATCCTCGTCTTCCTGCTGCTCCATCTCGCGCCGGGCAGCCCGGTCAGCGCGATCGGCGGGGAGTCGGGCCGGCGCGTCTCCGCCCGCGCCGCGGAGGAGATGCGGAAACAGTACGGGCTGGACCGGCCCCTGCCGGAGCGCTTCGGCGCGTGGGTCGGCCGCGTCGCGCGGCTCGACCTCGGGACCTCGTTCGTGGACCGCCAGCCCGTCTCGCGCCGGATCCGGCAGGCGCTCCCGTACACGCTCCTCCTGAACGGGCTGGCCCTGCTCCTGACGCTCGCGATCGCGATCCCGCTCGGGGTGGCGTCGGGAGGGAAACCCGACGGGCCGCTCGACCGCATCTCGGCGCCGGTCCTCTTCGCGCTGTATTCGCTGCCGACCTTCTGGGCGGCGCTCCTTCTCCAGACGCTCTTCTCGGTGCGCCTCGGCTGGCTGCCGCTCTGCTGCGTCGTTTCCGACACGGCGCCGGAGGGCCTGGCGGGCGTGGGCGACCGGCTCGCGCACCTCGCTCTTCCCGTGACGTGTCTGACGTACGGCTCGCTCGCCTTCTTCGCGCGGCTCGTCCGATCCGGTGTCGTCGAGGCGCGCCGGCAGGATTTCGTCCTGGCCGCACGGGCGCGCGGCGCGTCGCCGCGGCGGGCGCTCTGGGCGCACGCGTTCCGCAACGCGCTGCTTCCCCTGATCACGGTGCTCGGCCTCATCCTGCCGGCGCTGCTCTCGGGCAGCGTCATCGTCGAGAAAATCTTCGCGTGGCCGGGCCTCGGCCGGCTCTACTTCGATTCCATCCTCGCGCGCGACTATCCGGTGGTCCTCGGGCTCTCTCTCTTCGGCGCGGTCGCGACCCTCCTCGTCACCCTGGCGGCCGATCTCGCCTATGCGATGGCCGATCCGCGCGTGCGCGACGGCACGGAGGCGCGGTGAGCGCCGAGTTCCTGGCCGCGGGACCCGCGGTCGTTCCGGCGCGACGGCGCCTGTCGGGGAGCGGCGGCGCCGCCCTCGCGGTGGTCGTCGGTCTCTGGATCGTCGCGGCCTTCTCGCCGCTCTTCTCGGCGCGGGCGGCGGAGATCCGCCTCGGCGAGCGCCTGCAGGCCCCGTCGGCGGCGCATCCGTTCGGCACGGACGATCTCGGCCGGGATCTGCTCGCGCGGATCGTCGTCGCGACGCCCGTCTCGCTCGGGATCGGGCTCACGGCGGCCGCCGTGTCGCTCTTCGTGGGTTTCACGGTCGGCGGGCTCGCGGGATACTTCGGCGGCGCCGTGGATCTCCTCCTGTCGCGGCTCATCGAGGTCGTGCTCTGTTTTCCGGTGCTCTTCCTGCTCCTGGCGCTCGCGGCGTTTCTGCCGCCGACGCCGCTGACCGTCATCCTCGCGATCGGACTGACGACGTGGCCGGGCGACGCGCGGTATGCGCGGGCCGAGGTGCTCAAAGTGAAGGACCTCGACTACACGCGCGCCGCGCGGGCGGCGGGCGCCTCGACAGGGCGCGTGCTGTGGCGGCATCTCCTCCCGAGCGTGCTGCCGCCTCTCATCGTCTCCGCGGCGTTCGGCGTCGCGTGGGCGATCCTCGCGGAGGCCGCACTGTCGTTCCTCGGCGTGGGGCTTCCGGCGACGACGCCGTCGTGGGGCGGAATCCTCGGGGTCGCGACGAGCTACGTCGAGGAAGCCTGGTGGCTGGCGCTCTTCCCGGGTCTCGCGCTCTTCCTGACGGTCGCCGCCTATAATCTGCTCGCCGAAGGGCTGCGCGCGGGAGCGAGCGAGAGGGGGAGGAGCTGATGCCGGAACGCGTGGCGCTCTACCCGGGCTCTTTCGATCCGCTCACCAACGGCCATCTGGACATCCTCGCCCGCGCGCGGCGGCTCGCCGACCGCGTCGTCGTCGCCGTCCTCGAGAACGATACGAAGACGCCGCTCTTCTCCGTTCCGGAGCGGATCGCCATGATCCGCGAGGCCGTCGGCGACGATCCGGCCGTCTCGCTGCGCTCCTTCCAGGGACTCCTCGTGGACGTCGCGCGGGCCTCCGGGGCCACGCTCATCGTGCGCGGACTGCGCGCCGTGTCGGACTACGAGTACGAGCTTCAGATGGCGCTCATGAACCGACGCCTGTCGCCGACGGTGGAGACGGTGTTCCTCATGGCGAAGGAGGAGTACTCCTACGTCTCGAGCCGGCTCGTCAAGGAAGTGGCCCGCCTCGGCGGCGACGTCTCGGGCCTCGTGCCCGATTCGGTGCGGCAGAAGCTCATGGCGCGCTTCTAGGCGCGACCTCGCGTCCATGCGCTCCGTCGAGATCGCGCTGCGGGTCCGTTACGCCGAGACCGACCAGATGGGAATCGTGTACCACTCCCACTACGCCGTCTGGTTCGAGATCGGGCGTACGGAATTCTGCCGCGCGGCCGGCTATCCCTACCGCGATCTGGAGGCGGCGGGCATCCGGATCCCGGTCACGGGCCTGGAGTGCAAGTACCGCCGGCCGGCGCGCTACGACGACGCGCTGCGCGTGCGCACGCAGCTGCCGGAGCTCTCCGCGCGCGGCCTGACCTTCGCCTACGAGGTCGTCGGGGAGGACGAGACGCTGCTCGCCGACGGCGCGACGCGCCACGTCTTCGCCGACTCCGAGGGACGGCTCCGGCGGGCGCCGGCCGACGTCCTCGACGCGCTCGAGCGGTTCCGGAATCACCGCAGGCCGTAGCGGAAGACCGTCCACAGGATTTTCCAGCCCGCGCGCACCGTGCCCGCGAACGTGCCGGTGATCTTCGAGACCCCGACGCGCCTGCGGTAGGAGACGGGCACTTCCGTGACGGCGAGACCGGCGCGGTAGGCCTTCACCTGCATCTCGGCCGTCCAGCCGAAGTCGCGGTCCCGCATGCCGAGACGTTCGAGGGCCTCCCAGCGGATCGCGCGGAACGGCCCGAGGTCGGTCGCCCGACGTCCGTAGAGGACGCGGATGAGGGCGCAGGCGAGAGCGTTGCCGAGACGGGCCTGCGGCAGCAAGGCGCCGGGCTCGGCGCGCCCGAGGGACCGGGAGCCGACGACGAGGTCGGCGCCGCCCGCCATCGCGTCGAGCAGGCGCGGCAGCTCCTCCGGATAGTCCGAGTGGTCGCCGTCGAGGAAAACGACGGCGCCGGGCGGATCGGCGGACAGCGCCGCGATCCCGGCCAGGCAGGCGCTCCCGTAGCCGCGCCGCGGTTCCCGCACGAGGCGCACGGGGAGTGTCCGGGCGACCGCGTCCGTCCCGTCCGTCGAGCCGTTGTCGACGACGACGACCTCGTCGACGGCGTTGCGCGGGATCTCGGCGACCACGAGGGGCAGCGCCTCGCGCTCGTTCAGGACCGGGATGACGACGGCGACGCGGCCGAGGCCCGGCGTCATGGAATCGGGCGTGCGGGAAGGCGGCCGGGCGAGAGAGACACGCCGAGGCCCGACAGGATGAGCAGCGATGCGGCGGCGGTCCGGAGCGTCAGACGCTCGCCGAGGGTCTCGACCGCGAGCACGGTCGAGATGAGCGGCTGCAGGAAGGCGTAGAAGGCGACGCGCGAGGCGTGCATGCGCGCCAGTGCCCAGGAGTTCCAGAAGTAGGGGAGCACGGTCGAGAAGACGATGATCGCGGCGACGCTTGCCCAGCCGGCCGTCGTGACGCGCGAGGGATCGAACGCCGCAAGGGCGGGAGCCGCGGCGATCAGGATCGGCAGCGTCCCGTAGGCGAAGATCGCCGAGACGACGGTCAGAACGCGGTAGCGCGCGAGGATCGGGCGCGAGAGGACCAGGTAGAAGGCGTAGGAGATTCCGTTGGCGATCAGAAGCAGATCTCCGCGGAAGGCGTTGCTGCCCCAGTCGAAGCGCTCGGTCCGGAGGAGAAGCAGCGCTCCCGCGCCCGCCACGAGGAGCGCGAGCACGGCTCGGGGCGTCAGGCGCTCGTGCTTGAGCAGCGCGGCCGCGGCGAGCGTGTACACCGGGATCATCGAGTTCAGGATCGTCGCGTTGATCGCGGTCGTGAGCGAAAGGCCGAGGATGTAGAAGACCTGGTTGAAGGAGATCCCGAGCAGCGCGTAGAGCAGGATGCGCTTGCGGTCCTGGGGCGCGACGCGCTCGGCGCCCGACAGCCGGCGCAGCAGCGCGAGCAGGGCCGCGGCCGCCACGACGCGGAAGGCGGCGAAGGGGAGCGGCCCGATCGTCGCGAGGGCGATCTTTCCGAAGATCGGGTAGAGGGCGAACCCGATCTGCGCGCCCACGAGCGCGAGGTGCGCCTCCCAGGCCGGACTCTCGGAATGCCGGCTCACGCGAACGGCAGGCCGACGACGACGGCGACGCGCTCCGGCGCGCCCGGAGCCGTGAACGTCTCGCCTTCCGGCACGTCGCGCGAAGCGAGGCCGAGCCCGATCGAGCCGAAGAGCGGAGAAACGACCTCGCTCGTGACCCGCGCGAGGACCCGGCCCGGCTTCTCGGGATCCTCGAAGGCGGTTCCCGCGGGCACCATCGCGTCCGGGAACCGAAAGCCGACGAGTCGGCGCGCGATCTTCCCGTGATTGCGAAGGCGCGCGACGACCTCCTGGCCGACGTAACAGCCCTTGTCCCGCGCGATCGCCGCCTGCATTCCCACCTCGTCCGGCAGGCAGGACTCGTCCGCGTCCCGGCCGAAAAGCGCCCGGCCGGCCTCGATCCGCAGCGTCTCGGCGTCCTCGAGGGAAAGAAGCTGCGATCCGGCCGCGGCGAGCGCCGCGTCGAGCGCCTCCTGCGAAGCCACCGGCGCCAGGATCTCTCCGGACGTCTCGGCCTGCGGCGGCAGGCGGACGGCGCCGTCGGGAGCGGCGACGGCGTCAGAACCCGGCCCGTAGAGCGTCCGAAGGACGTATTCCGCGGTCGCGTCCCGAACCGTCACGTTCTGGAACGCCGCGAAGCGCGCGAGGTGCGCCTCCGCGGGGCCACCGGGTCCTTCCAGGATCAGGAGGAACCGGTCGGGCAGCGCCGCGACGCGCCCGACGTACAGGAGCTTCCCCTTCGGCGTGAGTCCCGCGAACGGGCGTGCCGGCCCGCCGACGAGCCCGCGCACGTCCTGCGTCAGCTGCCCCTGGAGAAAGGACTCACGGTCGCGGCCCTCGACGGAGAGGACGGCGGCCTCGCGCGCGCGATGGCCGAGCCGTTCGCGTCCCGGGCGCAATCCGGTCGGCGCCGTTACTTCGATGTGATCTCGGCCTTCAGATGCGCCTTCGGCGCGTCGGCGATGTCGATCGTCCGCATGCGGGTCGACACCTTGATGTTGTCGTCGAGCTTGTGCGCGTCCACGGTGTCGCTGCGGTCGCTCTGCTTGAGGACCTTGCCGTCCTTGTCGAGCACCTCGACCCAGAGCTTGATCTTGCATTTCGTGTCGCCGCGGTTCTCGACGTTGAAATCCCACCAGACCCAGGAGTGGTCGTTCGGATCCGACTTCCGAGCCTTCTCGATGTCCTCCGGCTCGGGATAGTTGCGGAGCTCGACGAGCGCGACGGAGCATTGGCCCGAGGTCCAGTTGAGCCGCGCGACCCCGGTGCGCGGGACGGGAACGGTCTTCTCGAAGCTCTCGGCCGACGCGGCGGCGGCCACTCCGGCGGCGATCAGGGAAAGCATCGCGAGGCGTGTCTTCATGGCGGTCTGCTCCTCCCGGCGTATTATGATGGGGTGGAGGCGCCGGCCGACCGACCCGAGCTGCACGTCATCGACATCTTCATGATGTCGGTCAAGTGCGGCAACTGCGACACTTATCAGACCGTGGTGGGTTTCAAGAAGCACGGCGACCGGAACGTCTACACCTACGAATGCGAGAACGACGTCTGCGATCCAAACGTGACCCGAACCGTCATCGAGGTGCCGCGCCACCTCGACAATTCGACCCGCCGCGCGGAAGAGCTGCCGTACTACGAGAAGGACGGACCCGAGGAGTAATCCTCGCCGGGAGCCGTCCCGAGCGAACGTGAGCGTCCGAACGTTTCCCTCTCCGGCCCTCGCCGCGGATCTGATCGAACGGCTCCGGGGACGTCTCGCCGCCTCGCCGGCGCTCGCGCATCTCCATTCGGTCCTCGAGGAGCTCGGCCCCGACACCTGCACGATGCGGCTGCCGTACCGCGCGGACCTCGCCAACCAGTCGGGCACCGTGCACGGGGGCGTGCTCGCGATGCTGGCGGACACGGCGGTGGCCTTCGCGCTCTCGACCAATTTCGACGGAAAGATGGGTTTCGCAACCGCGGACCTGACGATCCATTTCCTGGCCCGCGCGCGCGCGGACGTGTGGGCCCGGGCGCGGATCCTGAAGAAAGGAAGGCGCGTCAACGTGGGAGACGTCGACATCACGGACGCGGCGGGGCGGGCGGTGGCCCGGGCCCTCGCGACGTTCGTGCTGACGACTTCCGCGTTCGAGTACGCGCCGGAAGGAAAGAAAGACTCATGACCGACGATCCGATTCCATTCCCCGCCGCCGAGAACGGCGAGCCCGAAAAGAAGGGGAGGCGCCGCCGCGGCGGAAGCCGGCGCCACAAGAGCCGGCCGCCCGCGGCCGAGGAGCCCCGCGCCTCCGTGGAGGCCGCGCCCCCGCCGTCGGCCGTCGCGATGACGGCCCCGAACTCTCCCGGCGTCTCCGCGGGACCGCCCGCGCGCGCCGCGGTCGACCAACGGCTCTCGCTCTTCATCGATTTCGAGAACATCGCGCTCGGCGTGCGCGACGCCCAGTACAAGAAGTTCGACGTCAACCTGGTGCTGCAGCGGCTGATCGAGAAGGGGCGCATCGTCTACAAGAAGGCCTATGCCGACTGGACGCGCTACCAGGAGTACAAACGGGAGTTCCACGAGGCGGCGATCGAGCTGATCGACATCCCGCAGCGCGGCTACACGGGGAAGAACTCCGCGGACATCCGCATGGTGGTGGACGCGATGGATCTCGCCGCGTCCAAGGGGCACATCACGACGTTCGTGATCTGCTCCGGCGACTCGGATTTCTCGCCGCTCGTCTCGAAGCTCAAAGAGAACGACAAGGCCGTCATCGGCGTCGGCGTGAAGAACTCGACGTCGGACCTGCTGCTCTCCAATTGCGACGAGTTCATCTTCTACGAAGATCTCGTTCGCGCCACGCGGGCCCTGCCGTCGATCGAGAACCTGCCCGAGAAGAAGCGGGAGCTGTTCCGTCTGATGCTCGACTCCATTCAAGCGCTCCAGCGCGAGAACTACGACGTGATCTGGGGCTCGATGGTGAAGCAGACGATGCAGCGCAAGCAGCCCTACTTCAACGAGTCCTACTACGGCTACCACTCTTTCTCGGAGCTGCTCGAGGACGCCGAGCGCCAGAAGCTGATCTCGATGAAGAAGGACGCGAAGAGCGGCGGCTACATGATCTCGCTGTAGCGCGTCGCGGTCAGCGCGTCAGCGTGATCGGGTCGGTCGCCCCGCCCTCGGGGCCCGAGATCGTCACGGGCAGCTGCATCGTCAGGAAGTTCGCGGCGCCCGACAGGTCCCAGATCAGGTTCTGGAAGCCCGACAGCGACGCGCCGGGCTCGGGATGGATGACGCGCGAGATCTCGTCGCGCCCGCGGGGCGGAGCGTCTTCGGGCGAGAAGCAGACCCAGGAGAGGAATCCCGAGGCGTTGATTCCGGCCTGGAGCAGATAGTCGGTCTCGAGGGACTCCACGAGCAGATACGACGTCGGCGCTCCGCCGGGGCTCGCGCCCTCGAAGGCTTTCCAGAGGCGGTCGCGCGCCGGCACCCAGCCCGGCAGCTGCAGGAAATCGAGCGCCAACGGCGCCCCGCGTGGTTCGGCGGCGAGCGCCGCGGAGGCCTCGGCGATACGGCGCGGGCCGTCGGGCGCCATCCGGTATCCCGCGGCGGCGCCGCCCCGGCCGGGATCGGTGAAGACGACGCGGCCCGAGGTGAAACGGCCGCCGCGGTCGGACTCGAGCACGATCTCGGTCAGCACGGGGCGGGGCGGATTGCCCGCGACGGTCTTCGAGAGCGAGCCGTGCCAGCGTCCGGAAAGATCGAGGGCCGCGGCGGTCGGAGCGGGAGTCGCCGTTCCCGGCACGGCCGACGGGCTCGCGGCCGGGCGCAGCATTCGCAGGACGAGCAGGAGCAGGATCACCGCAGCGGCCGCGACGAGCGCGCCGGCGCGGCGGGACAGCGTCTTCCCGGAAGGGGCGGGAGCGGGGGTGGTGTCGGGAGCCGGCGATGCGACGGCGGAATTTGCCGCAGAGGGCAGCGCCTCGCCGCATCGGCGGCAGCGGTCGGCCGGCTGCTGGCTGAAGTGGCATCGCGGGCAGACGACCCAGTCCACGGCGCGAGTGTAACGTCATCGCCGCGGGCCCGGGCAGACGAAAGCGAAAGGCGGCGCGCGCCGCCCGAATCAGATCTCCCGGAAGAAAAAGCGGTCGAGCACCGACAGGCGCTTGCGGTCGAAGTCGGGCTCCATCAGCCAGAGCGCCGCGGAGATCGACGACGCGAGCGAGTTTCCGTCCTGCGGCGTGAAGCAGAAGCCCACGACCTCTCGGTCGCCGTTCAGGGTGACGGTCGGGGAGGCCACGACGGCCTGCGACAGGATGCGGCCGTAGTACCCGTGGTCGCGGCCGAACGAGAAGATCTGGTTGGCGGACCGCTTCTCGGTCAGCGCGAGACGGCGATTGGCGCGCAGCTTCTCGAGGACCTTCTCGCGGCTGGTCGGGTTGTGAAACTGGAGATCGAACCAGAGCGAGTGCATGTACTGCGTGTTGAGCTTCATCGCGGACGAGAACAGGCGCGGCTTCCAGCCGAGCGTCTCGAGCAGTCGCGAGGCGTCGCGGGCGTGGTGCGTGCCGTAGGTCGGGTCGTCATGCTTTCCGGCCTGGGGCGCCGGCGAGAAGCCGGAATCCTGCGAGACGTCGTTGGCGCGGCGCATGCAGACGAAGCGGCCCCGCTCGAGCCCGGCGCCTCCGGGCTCGTCCTCGGAGAGCGTCCGGACGAGCGCCGCGATGTTGTGCGTGTTGCAGGAGACGATCTGGAGGTAACGGTCCTGCCCGGGAACGAGGGCCTCGTCGTTGATGCCCATCGCATAAGGCTTGCCGAAGCCGAACTCGCTTCCCTGCGCGAGGAATCCGCGCGGCCCCGAGACCTTCTCGTAGACCTTCTTGTTCTCGTTGCCGGCGGGCGTGCAGTCGATGACGACGGTGGCGCGCTCCAGGGCCTCCCTCTCCTCGAAGGCCACCTCGTGCCCCAGCGCTTCGAAATCCGCTTTCTTGTCCGTGTCCACGGCCAGGCGCGCGCCGCGCTGCAGCAGGTGATTCACCTTCGCGCGCTCGGTCGTCATCGGGGTGCGTTTGTGGAACGTCACCTCGTCGATGCCGAGGTGCTTGCCGAAGTCTGCGAACAGGCCGATGAGCGGCTCGCCGATCGTTCCGGTGCCGACGACGTGGACGATCTTCTTCATGATGTCTCCTGCCGCGCGAGCGACCGCGATTGGCCCCGGAAGGATACGATGAGACGCGCTTTTCGCCAACGCGCGGAGGGATCGAGACCGTGGGACAGCTCCAGTCTCTGACGTTTCGCGGGCCGGCGGGACCGATCGAAGCCTTGTGGAAGGAGCCCGCGGCGCCGCCGTCGGGGTCGGCCGTCTTCGCGCATCCGCATCCCCTTTACGGCGGGACGATGCACAGCCGCGTCGTCTACCGCGCCGCGCAGGCGTTGACGCGCTCGGGATACGGCACGCTGCGGTTCAATTTCCGCGGGGTGGGCCTGTCGGCCGGAACCCACGACGGCGGCCGGGGAGAGGTCGAAGACTTCCGGGCGGCGCTCTCGGAGGCCGAGCGGATCGGCGGGCTTCCGATCGTGGCCGGAGGGTTCTCGTTCGGCTCGGCCGTGGCGCTGCGCGCGGCCGCGGGAGACTCGCGGGTGGCGGCCTACGTCGGGATCGCGCTGCCGCTCGCGACGTCCTCGGGCGAGGGCGTGCCGAGGCCGACGGTGCCGGCGCTCTTCGTCATCGGATCGCGGGACACCCTCGCGCCGCCCGACCGCGTGCGATCCTTCGCACAGGGTCGCGGAGAGCTCGTCGAGATCGAAGGCGCCGACCACTTCTTCGAGGGCCACCTCGCGGCGCTCGAAGCGGCGATCGAGAGTTTCCTCGCGGGCATCGCCGTCCGTCGGGAGGCCGGATGACCGGCGGAGGAGCCCTCTCGGACCGCGCGCGGCGCGACCTGCTGTGGCTCGCGCGCGAGTCACTCGCCGCGCACTTCCGGGGCGAGCCCGCGCCGCGCCTGCCGTCCGACCGCGCGGAGACCTTCGGGACGCCGCGCGGCCTCTTCGTCACGTTGACGATCGCCGGCCAGCTGCGAGGCTGCATCGGGACGCTCGCGCCCGAGGGGGACGTGACCCGCGTCGCCGCGGAATTCGCGCGCCGCGCCGCCTTCGAGGACCCGCGATTCCCGCCGCTCGAATCGGAAGAGCTCCCGCGATGCCGGGTCGAGATCTCGGTGCTCGGGGTCCCCGAGACGATCGAGGGCCCGGACGATGTCGTGATCGGGCGCGACGGGCTGATCGTCGAGGGGCGCGGGAGGCGCGGCCTGCTCCTGCCCCAGGTCGCGACGGAGTGGGGCTTCGACGCCGCGCGGTTTCTCGCGGAGTCGTGCCGGAAGGCCGGCCTGCCGCCCGACGCCTGGCGGGATCCCGCCGTGCGCGTCTGGAGGTTTCAGGCGGAAGTCTTCGGCGAAGGGGACAGCCGCACCGAGTAGAGCAGGAGCGCCGTCGCCACCGCGGCGTTCAGGGAATCCACGGGCGGCTGCATGGGGATCGTGAGGCGGCGGTCGAGATACCGATAGGCCCCGGCCGGCAGCCCCACTCCCTCCGAGCCGACGACGATGACGGACTCGGGAGGCGCGGGCGAGAGGAAGGGATCGTCGCCGCCCGAAGGCACGGCGCCGCAGAGCACGCGCCCGGCCTCTTTCGCGTCGCGCGCGAAAGGCTCGAAGGAGACGCGTCCCGAAACCGGAAGGCGGAGCACGCTGCCCGCGCTCGCGCGGACGGCGCGCGGATGGAAGAAGTCGGCCGTGCCCGGCGCCGCGGCGACGCCCGCGCCGCCGGCCGCCTCGGCCACGCGCACGACGGCGCCGAGGTTGCCGGGATCCTGGAGACCGAAGAGAAACACGAGCGGCCCGGGCCGCGCGAAAAGCTCTGCGACCGGCACGTCGCGCCGCTTTGCGATCGCGAGCAGGTGCTGCGGCGTCTTCGTGTCCGCGATGCGCTCGAGCACCGCGCGGGACACGAGTCGGGGACGCGCGGCCGTCGCCGCGGCGAGCCGTCCGGGCCGCACGCTCGCGTCGTGCAGCACGTGCTCGAGCCCGAGCCCGGCAGAGACCGCCTCGAGGATCGGCTTCTCGCCCTCGAGCAGGAAGCAGGTGTGATCGTCGAGCGATCGCAGAATGTCGCGGACGAGCGGATTCGACGGCGACTCGATGGCGGTCAAACACCTCATGCTATAACCCGGCGCGATGAAGCGACTGCGGGCGAGCCTGCTCGCCGCACTTCCGGCGGGCGAATCGACCGGCTCTCCCGTCGCGGCGCTCTGGACGTTCCCCGCGATGATCGGCTCGGCGTTCCTCGTGGCGTGGGGCGCCGAGGCCGCCGAGTTCCTCATGTCCCAGGGCCTGGCGCTGGCCGTGCTCGCGCTCATCCAGACCGCGCCGGAGTTCGCCGTCGAAGCGGTGATCGCCTGGAAGGCAGGCAAGGATCCGAACATGGTCCACCTGGCGATCGCCAACTTCACCGGGAGCCTGCGCCTCCTGACGGGCCTCGGCTGGCCGATGATCTACGGGGTCGCGGCCTTCTTCTCTCGGAAGCGGATGGGACGTCCGCTCGGAACGCTGCGCCTGGGCGACGATCACGCCGTCGAGGTGCTCGGGCTCCTGCCGCCTCTCGCCTACTTCGTCCTCGTGTGGGCCAAGGGGAGCCTGTCGCTCGTCGACGCCGCGGTGCTCGCCACGACCTACGTCATCTACCTCACGATTCTGCTGAAGATACCGCCGCGCAAAGAGACCGTCGAGGAGGACGACGAGGTGCCGGCGATCTCGCGCTGGGCCCTCTCGTTTCGCGGCGCCAAGCGCTGGGCGGCCGTCCTGCTTCTCCTCGCGGGCGGCGGATTCGTCATCTTCTTCGTCGCGGAGCCGTTTCTGAAATCGATGCTCGCGCTGGCCGCGAGCCTCGGTATGTCGCAGTTCGTCTTCATCCAGTGGGTCGCGCCGTTCCTCTCGGAGTTCCCCGAGAAGACGTCGGCGTTCGCCTGGGCGCGGCGCGTGACGCGCGCGCCGGTGGCGCTCGTGAACATGGTCTCGTCGAACATCAACCAGTGGGGAATCCTCTCGGGCCTCCTCGCGGTGATCTACTGCTACAGCCACGGCTCGACGGAGCCCCTGCCGTTCGACGCCTTCCAGCGCCACGAGATCCTTCTGACGATCCTGCAGGCGTTTCTGGGCTGGCTCTTCCTCGCGTCGATGGACCTCGAGGCGTACGAGGCGGCGGGTCTGTTCCTCCTCTGGCTGATCCAGTTCCTGATGCCCTCGACGCGCCACGCGATGCTCTTCGTCTACGGCGCCTGGATCGCTCTCGAGATCGTCTTCGTCGCCGTCGGGCGCAAGAAGCTCGCGGCCTTTCCCGCATTCGCGCGGGTCTGGAGGGGCCGCCGATGACCGAGCTCCGCCTTTCCCGCCGGGCGGCGGGCGTCGCTCCGTCCTCGACCATCGCCGTGGGCAAGGCGGCCAAGGCCCTCGCGGCGAAAGGAATCGACGTCGTCGACTTCGGCCTGGGAGAGCCCGATTTCGCGACGCCTGACTTCGTCGCCGAGGCCGGGACCGAGGCGATCCGCGCGGGGCGGACCAAGTACACCGACGTGGCCGGGGACCCGGCGCTGCGCGACGCGATCGCGGGGAAATACCGGGCGGAGCAGGGCGCCGACGTCACCCGCGACAACGTGCTCGTGACGGCGGGTGCAAAGCAGGCCGTCTTCAACGCCTGTCAGGCGCTCTTCGACGAAGGGGAGGAGGTCGCCCTCTTCGAGCCGTACTGGGTTTCGTTTCCCGAGATCGTGCGTCTCGCCGGCGCCGAGCCGCGGGCCGTCGCGACGGACCTCGAAGGACGATGGCATCCCGACGCCGCGCGGCTGGCGCGCGCCGCGACGCCGGCGACGCGCGGCGTCATCCTCAATTCTCCCAACAACCCGACCGGCGCCGTGACGCCCGGCGAGGAGATCGAGCGGATCCTCGGATGGTGCAAAGACCGCGGCGCGTGGCTCGTGTTCGACGAGACCTACGACCGCTTCCTCTACGACGGCGCACGCCACGTGTCGGCCGCGGCTTTCCCTCAGTATCGTGACCGCGTCATCGTGACGGGCGCCGCCTCGAAGACCTACGCGATGACGGGCTGGCGGCTCGGTTGGGCGATCGGTCCGAAGAACGTCGTCGCGGCGATGACCTCGTACCAGAGCCACTCCACCTCGAACGCGTCCTCGATCTCGCAGGCCGCGGTGCTCGCCGCGCTGCGTGATCCGGAACGCACGGAGCGTTCGGTCGCGGAGATGCTCGCCCACTACACCGCGCGGCGCCGCGCCATGGTCGAGGGATTGCAGGCCGTGTCGGGCATCCGGGTGCTCTGGCCGGAGGGCGCCTTCTACGCCTTCGCGGACGTGTCGGAGCTCTGCAGGCGGAAAGGGATCTCCGGCTCGGGCGCCTTCTGCGATCGGCTGCTCCAGGAGGCGCACGTCGCGGCGGTCCCGGGCGACGCCTTCGGTGACGACCGCTGCGTGCGGTTCTCATTCGCCACCGCGATCGAGCGCGTGCGGGAAGGGATGAGGCGCCTCGCGGCCTGGGCCGGCTGAGGCGTTTCGGGGCTCTGAGCCGAGATCCATGACCGTTCGCCGCGCGCTCCTGACTGGCGCGACCGGATTCGTCGGAGGACACACGGCGCGGGCGCTCCTCGACGAAGGGTGGACCGTCCGGGCGCTCGTGCGCTCGGATCCGGCGCGGTCGCCGCTCCTCGCCGGGTTGCCTCTCGAGCTCGTCCATGGCGATCTCTCGGGCGCTTCCGATCTCGAAGCGGCCGCGCGCGAGTGCCAGGCGATCGTGCACGTCGCCGGTCTCGTCAAGGCGCGCACGCTCGACGAGTACCGGGCGGTCAACGTCCGCACGACGGAGCGCCTCGCGGCGGCCGCCGCGCGCGTGGAACCGAGAGCGGTGTTCGTCCTCGTGTCGAGCCAGGCCGCAGCGGGACCGGCGCGCGGCGGACGGCCGGTCGCGGCGTCCGATCCGGCCCATCCGGTCTCCTGGTACGGCGCGTCGAAGCTCGAAGGCGAGGAGGCGCTGCGGCGAGCCTTTCCGGGGGCGACGATCGTGCTGCGACCGGGTGTCGTGTATGGGCCGGCCGACAGAGGGCTCCTCACGTTCTTTCGGATGGCGGCGAAGGGGCTCGTGGCGGTGCCCGGCGGCGCCCGGCGGATTCAGGTTGTCGCCGCGGAACGAGCGGCCCGGGCCATCGCCCGGGCCGCCGGGAGGCCGGACCTCGGCGGGACGACGGCCTTTCTCTGCGATCCCGCGCCCATCGCGATCCGACGCCTGGCGGCGATCATCGCGGAGCTGCCGCCTCGCGCGGCGCGTCTGCTCTCCGTCCCCGATTTCGCGGTCCGGCTGGCGGGCGCCGCGGAGACCGTGCGGGAGGTCCTCACGAAGCGCTCGCGCCCGTTCAACGCCGACAAGGCGAAGGAACTCCTTGCGGGAGAATGGCTTTGCGAGACCGGTTTGGAGAAGGAGCTCGATCTTGCGCCGCCGGTTCCGCTCGAAGCGGGCCTTCGCGCGGCCTGGGAGTGGTACCGGCACCATGGATGGTTGATTTTGTAAAATTTGCTAAGATCCAGGGGACGCGGGGTTTCGGAGGGAGGGAGAGAGAATGAGTAAGCTCGCTGCCGCGGCAGCCAGGAGGGGAGCCGTGCGATCGTCCCCCTTCTTCGAAAAGTGTCACCGGTTCACGGACGCGGAGCGCGTGCGCCGGGCGGGCATTTACTCCTACTTCCGGGTCGTCGAGTCCGCGCAGGATCCCGAAGTCACGATCGGCGGGCGGCGCCTCCTGATGCTCGGGTCCAACAACTACCTCGGCCTGACCAACGACCCGAGGGTCAAGGAGGCGGCCGTCGACGCGATCCGAAAGTACGGGTCGGGCTGCGCCGGGAGCCGCTTCCTGAACGGGACCCTCGACCTTCACGTCCGCCTCGAGGAGCGCCTCGCCGAGTTCATGCGAAAGGACGCCGCGATCGTCTTCGCGACCGGGTTCCAGGTGAACCTCGGGGCGATCTCCTGCCTCGTCGGCAAGGGCGACACGGTCTATCTCGACAAGCAGGACCACGCATGCATCATCGACGGCGCGCGACTCTCCTTCGGAGAGATCTGCAAGTTTCGGCACAACAACGTCGAAGACTTGAGACGCCAGATGAAGAACGACGTGGACGCCCGGGGCCGGTTCATCGTCGTGGACGGCGTCTTCTCCATGGAGGGCGACGTGGCGCCGCTTCCGGAGATCGTTGAGGCGGCGCGCGAGTTCGACGCGGGCCTGATGGTGGACGATGCCCACGGGATCGGCGTGCTCGGGCCGACCGGACGGGGCACGTCGGAGCATTTCGGGCTCGAGGACGAGGTGGACCTCATCATGGGAACGTTCTCGAAGTCCATGGCCTCGGTCGGCGGCTTCATCGCCGGAGACGCCGTCGTGATCGACTACATCAAGCACCGCGCGCGCTCGATGATCTTCTCCGCCGCGCCGCCGCCGGCGTCCGTCGCGGCCGCGCTCGCGACGGTCGACATCATGGAACGTGAGCCGGAGCGCCGCGAGCGCCTCTGGGCCAACACGCGATTCTTCGCGGAGGGACTGCGGTCGCTCGGCTTCGACACGGGGGAGTCGAGCACGCCGGTCGTCCCGTTGGTCGTCGGGGAAGACCTGCAGGCGATGCGCATGGTCGCGCGCCTCCACGAGGAGGGCGTGTTCGTCAACTGCGTCGTTTCCCCGGCGACCCCGCCCGGACGCGCCTTGATCCGTACCTCGCTCATGGCGACGCACACCCGGGAGCAGCTCTCGCGCGCGCTCGACGCGCTCGGGCGCGTCGGCCGCGAGGTCGGCGTGCTCCAGCCGGCCACGGTCTGACGTCTCGCCCTCGGATTCGATGAGCGGCCCGGTCGCGATCGAAAGGATCGGGAACAGTCGTCGCGAGCTCTCCCGCTTCTTCGACGTCGCCGACCGCATCTACGCGTCGGATCCCAACTGGGTGGCCCCGCTGCGCGATGACCTCGCCAAGGTCTTCGCGCTCGAGAACCCGTTCTTCCGGCACGCGGAGATGCAGATCTTCATCGCGCGGCGCGACGGCGTCGACTGCGGCCGCATCGTGGCCATCCTGGACCGCGCGCACAACGAGTTCCACGGCGAGAAGACCGCGTTCTTCGGCTGGTTCGAGTCGGTAGACGACCGGGGCGTCTCGGATCTGCTCTTCGAGGCGGCGGCGCTCTGGGCGCGCGAGCGGAAGATGAAGACCCTGCGGGGCCCGGCCAACCCGTCGCTGAACGACGAGTGCGGGCTGCTGGTCGAAGGCTTCGATTCGCCGCCGGTCCTGATGACGACCTACAACCCGCGCTACTACCCGGCTCTCTACGAGGCCGCGGGCTTTCGGAAGGCCAAAGACCTGATCGCCTATTGGTTCGAAATCGCTCCGAAGCCGCTCGCCCGCTTCGAGAAGATCAACGCCCGCCTCCGGCGCAGCGAACCGGGGTTCCGGACCCAGAAGATCACGAAGTCGAGCCTCGCCCGGGATCTGCCGCGCGTGCGCGAGGTCTACAACGCCGCCTGGGAGAAGAACTGGGGATTCGTGCCGATGACGGCGGAGGAGATGGACTTCATGGCCGCGCGCCTGAAGCCGCTTCTCGTGCCGGACTACGCCTTGATCGGCGAGCTGCGCCGGCCGGACGGCTCCTACGAGCCCGTGGCCTTCATCTTGACGCTGCCCGACTACAACGTGGCGATGGCGCCGCTCAAGGGACGCCTCCTGCCGTTTGGATGGCTGAAGTTTCTTCTCGGAACGCGAAAGATCAAGACCATCCGCGTCCTGACGCTCGGCGTCAAGAAGGAGTACCGCTCGCGCGGACTGCAGTCGCTCCTCTTCGAGCAGGGCTTGCGCACGTCGCTCGAGAAGGGCTACACCGGCTGCGAGGTGTCCTGGGTCCTCGAGGACAACGAGCTCATGATTCGCGGTCTGAGGATCTGGGGCGGAGAGCCGTACAAGACATACCGGATGTACGACAAGACCATCTAGGCCGAGCTTCTCCCCTCGTCGTTCCGGCGGAACTGCAGCAGCCGGTACCCGTAGTGACCGGAGCGGTAGAGGTCCCGGTAGGCCTCGCCGCTCTCGAGAAGCGCGTCGAACCTTTCGCGCTCGACTCCGAGCTCGCGCTCGATGCGAACGCGGTGAGTCGGGAGGCGGGCCAGGAACCAATCCACCGTCGGGGCGGCCTGGTGCGAGACGTCGATCTCCTCTTCGAGCACGAAGCCTGCGGCCGCCGCCATGGCGAGGAACTCGTCGAGGCGGTGCAGCGCGCCGGGCCGATCCACCGGGAGCAGGGCGAACTCGTCGAAGATGATGGCGCGCGCACCGGGCCGAGCGGCCCGCCGCGCTTGATTCCAGAGCGCCGCGCTCTCGATGTACTGGGAAGACTCCTGGAAGACGAGAACGTCGTAGGGTTGCGCGTCCTCGAAGGTCTCGAGCTTCGATTCCCGCACCGGCAGGTCCGGTCCGAACCGCTGCCGGGCGATTCGCGCCTGCGCCGCGTCCGGGGTGATGCCGACGGCGTCGTACCCGAGACGGAGGAGGCGATCGAGCGTTTGGCCGAGACCGATGCCCACCTCGAGGATCCGGCGGGGCGGCGGGGGCAGGCGTTCGAGGAGCCTCGCCGTGGACCGGGCCTGGGCGTCTACGAGCGGTTCGTCCGGGAGCTCGAAGAGGCCGTAGTGAAGAGCATCCGTGGCCACGCCTTCGAGGGCGAGCACCCGGCGGAGCACGTTCAGCGGATAGGGGAAGTCGCCGTCGGGAGCGCTCACGCCGTCGTCGCCGAATGCGCGGCCCCGCGGCGCTCGACCCGGTCGTAGATCGCGTCCCCCAGGGGCGTCGCCACGGCCGCCAGGGCGAGGCCCGCGAGCACGTCCACGCCGTAGTGGTAGCGGCAGTACACGGTCGAGAGGATCAGGCCGGCGCCGAACGGCAGGAGAAGCCAGAACACCCGCCGCGCGCGTTTCCAGGCCACGAGGAGCACGACGGTCGTGATCATCGTGTGGCCCGACGGGAAGACGTCGAACTTCGTGTGCTCGAGCTCGTTGATCGTCGACGAGATCGCGCGGGAGAGCGGCGTCGTCTCGACGGGCCCTTTCTGCTCGCCGGCGAGGGCGAATCGTGGGCCGAGCGCAGGGATGAGGAAGTAGCCCGCGTACGAAACGAAATAGGCGAACGAGAGCGTGAAGATGTAACGGCGCGCGCCGGGCACGCTCCGCCGCCAGAGCGCGGCGCCCAGCACGATCGGCAGGAAGTAGTAGCTCGAGTAGAAGAGGAAGAAGGCGTTCGTCAGCCACGGCCGCGCGAACCTCTCGAGCCAGACCGTCAGGTCCGTTCCGAACAGGAATCGGTCGGCGGCGATCAGCAAATCGTCGTGGGCCGGTCCCCGCGCCGCGGCGATCAACGGCCCCAGGCTCTCGAAGACGAACGGAATGAACGCGGCCGGATAGAAGTCCACCGCGACGCGAATCGCCGGAGGCAGCGTGTCGGCGCGGTGCGCGAGATAGACGGCCAGCGCGACGAAGGCGCCCATCAGCGCGAACCGCAGCAGGATCTCGCCGGGGTCGCGAAGCGATCGGTAGAGGACGAGCGTCAGGAGCGACAGAACGAGGAGGGCGCCGAGATTGAGCACCTCGAGCGGCCGAATGCGCACGCGGAAGTGTACTGCGACCGGCCTACGATAGAATCGCGCCCGTTGACAGAGAGGCCGGCGGTCTTCCTCGGTCCGGCGATCGCGCTCCTCCTCCTGGCGGCATCCGGGACCGCCGTCGCCGCGGGGGCCGCGGCGCCGTTCGTGCGCTCGGGCCGGATCGACACCCCCGTCCATCCCGCAGCCGCCGTCTATCTCCGCAAGCTCCTGGAGGACGCCGGGCGCGACGGCGCGTCGCTCGTCGTCGTCGGCCTCTCGACTCCGGGCGGGCTCCTGACGTCGACACGGGAGATGACGACGGCGATCCTTTCGTCCCGAGTCCCCGTCGCGACTTTCGTCTCGCCCTCCGGGGCGCAGGCCGCTTCGGCGGGATTCTTCCTGCTCGAGGCCGGGGATATCGCCGCGATGGCTCCGGGGACCAACGCCGGCGCCGCGCACCCGGTGGCGGGGGAGGGGCAGGAGCTTCCGAAGACGCTCAACGAGAAAGCCGAGCAGGACGCCCGCGCCTTCATCCGGACGCTCGCCGAGAAGCGGGGCCGCAACGTCGCGAAAGCGGAGGCGGCGGTCTCCCAGAGCGTCTCGTATACCGAGACCGAGGCGAAGGAGGCGGGCCTGATCGAGATCGTCGCGCGCGACGTGCCGGACCTCGTCCGCCAGCTCGACGGGCGGGAGATCCGGAGGGTCGGGATGCCGGCGGCGACCCTGCATCTGGCCGGCGCGCGGATCGAGACGCGGGACATGGGCGCCGTCGACAAGCTCCTCGGTATCGTCTCGCACCCGAACGTGGCGTACGTCCTCTTCCTCCTCGGGCTCGTTGGCCTGTACTTCGAGCTCTCGTCGCCCGGGGCGATCCTGCCCGGGATCGTCGGCGGGATCGCCTTGCTGCTTGCGCTCTATGCTTTCTCGGTGCTGCCCGTGAATCTCGCCGGAATCTTCCTGATCCTCTTCGGCATCGGCCTCTTCGCCGCCGAGGTGAAGGTCGTCAGCCACGGCCTGCTCGCCGTCGGCGGTGCGGTCGCTGTCGTCGCCGGCTCGCTCCTTCTGTTCTCGGGCGGCGACCGCCGCGGCGTTTACCGCGTGGACCTCGGCATTCTCGTCCCGTCCCTCGTCCTGGCGCTCGCGCTCGTCGCCCTCCTCACCGCGCGGACCGTCCAGATGCGCCGCCGGCCGACGACGACCGGAGCGGCGGGAATGATCGGGGCCACGGCCCGCGTCGTCGAGCCGTTCGCCGGCGGGGAGGGCCGGGTCCACGTCTTCGGGGAGTACTGGGACGCGCACGGCCCGGCGGATCTGGCGCCGGGCGACGAGGTGCGCGTCATGCGCGTCGAGGGGTTGAGGCTTCGAGTCGAACGGAGGACGTGATGCCCGCCACATTTCCGGGGATCCTCATCGCCGGTTTCATCGCTCTCGTGCTCTTCTTCAAGTGGATCAACGTCCTGAAGGAGTACGAGCGTGCCGTGACCTTCTGGCTCGGCCGCCTGGGGCGCGAGGCAAAGGGACCGGGGCTCGTGCTCATCTTCTGGCCGTTCGAGACGATGGTGCGCATGTCGATGCGGACCGTCGTCCACGACGTGCCGACGCAGGACATCATCACGAAGGACAACGTTTCCGTGAAGGTCAACGCGGTCGTCTACTTCCGCGTCGTCGACCCGAACAAGGCGGTCGTGCAGGTCGAGAACTATCTCTACGCGACCTCGCAGCTCGCGCAGACGACGCTGCGGAGCGTGCTCGGCCAGGCGCTGCTCGACGAGCTTCTCTCCGAGCGCGAGAAGCTGAACCTCGCCCTCCAGAAAGTGATCGACGAGCACACGAGCCCCTGGGGCGTGAAGGTCGCGCTCGTCGAAGTCAAGCAGGTGGACTTGCCGCCGGAGATGCAGCGCGCCATGGCCAAGCAGGCGGAGGCCGAACGCGAGAAGCGCGCCAAGATCATCCATGCCGAGGGCGAGTACCAGGCGGCGACCAAGCTGTCCGAGGCCGCCGAGATCATCGGGCGGCAGCCGGCAACGCTGCAGCTGCGTTACCTCCAGACGCTCACGGAGATTGCGAGCGAGAAGAACTCGACGATCATCTTCCCGCTGCCGATCGAGCTGCTCAAGAACTTCATCGCGAAGGAGAAGGCCTGAGGCTCGGTTAGGATTCGGGCGTGGCCGAGCCCCGCACCCACTATCAGCTCTCGTTCACCGCGAAGCAGGGGATGGCGTTCTTCGTCCTCTGCCTGCTGGCGCTCGGCGCCTCGTTCTTCTTCGGCCTGATGGCGGGCCTGACCGGCCGCTCCTCGCCGGCCGCCCTTTCCGCGGCGCTCGCGACGCCGGTTCCGGTGTCCGTCGCGCCCTCGCCCGCCGAGACGCCCGAGGGATCGGACGCCCCGTCGGAGACGCGGATCGCCGGCGAGACCGAGAACCGTCCCCCCGCCAACGCCCCGACGGCTCCCGCCGTTCTCCAGGCGTTCGAGGACCGCGGCGCCGAGGAGCCGACCCCGCTCCCGACCGCGAAACATGCTTCGGCGGCGGCCGCTCCGCCGGCCGCGCCGGCGTCCGGAACCTGGATCCAGGTCGCGTCCCTCGGCTCGCGCTCGGAAGCCGAGGCCCTCGCCGGCCGTCTCACGCGCCACGGCTTCAAGGCGCAGGCGGCGCCGGCGCAGGGGCCGAAGGGCACCGTCTTCCGCGTGCGCGTCGGGCCCTACCGCTCCGAGCCGGAGGCCTCGCGGGCCGCGGAACGCCTGAGGCGGCAGGAGAAGATCTCCCAGACCTGGATCGTGACGGAGGGTCGGTGAGCGCGGCGCTTCCGGTGCGGGCGCCCGAATGGATCCGCGACAAGCGGCTTCGTCTCGCCGAGCTCCACGACGTCAAGTCGCTCATGCGCCGGAGCGCGCTCTCGACGGTCTGCGAAGAGGCGCGCTGCCCCAACCGTGGCGAGTGCTTCTCACGAGGGACGGCGACGTTCCTCCTGCTTGGCGACGTCTGCACGCGGGCGTGCGGGTTCTGCGACATCGCGACGGGGAAGCCGCGGCCCGTGGATCCCCTCGAGCCGGCACGCGTGGCCGCGGCGGCGCACGAGCTCCGCCTCTCCTTCGTCGTCCTGACCTCTGTCGATCGCGACGACCTGCCCGACGGCGGCGCGGCGCACTTCGCCGCCGCGATCGCGGCGCTGCGGCGTCTGGATCCCGCTCCGGGAGTCGAAGTCCTCACGCCGGACTTCCGCGGGCGCTTCGACTCGCTGCGCGTCGTCGTGGACGCGCGGCCGGACGTCTTCAACCACAACGTCGAGACCGTGCGCCGGCTCTACCCGACCGTGCGGCGCGGGGCGAGCCTCGACCGTTCGCTGGGACTGCTCGCGGCGGCGAAGATCCTCGATCCGGCGCTCACGACGAAATCCGGGCTGATGCTCGGCCTCGGAGAGACCGAGGCGGAAGTGCGGGAGCTGCTCGCGCTTCTGCGGGACGCCGGCGTGGACATCGTCACCATCGGGCAGTACCTGCGGCCCTCTCGGGAGAACCTCCCGGTGGTCGAGTACGTCCGGCCGGAGGTCTTCGCGCGGCAACGCGAGGCCGGCGAGCGGATGGGATTCCGGCACGTCTTCTCGGGACCCTTCGTGCGTTCCTCCTATCGCGCCGAGGAGGCGCTCGCCGCGGCCGGCGGCGCCTGAGTTGAACCGCGCGGGCTGGAAGACGCCGGCGGCCGGCGTCGTGTCGGGCATCCTCTTCGCCCTGGCGTTCCCGCCGTTCGGCTGGGTCGTTCTGCTTCCCCTCGCGCTCGTTCCGTGGCTCGTCGCTCTCGCGAGCGAGAAGAGCCGGTGGCGGGCGCTGCTCTCGGGACTCCTCTTCGGTCTGACGACGTGGTGCCTCTCGATCTCCTGGATCACGTACGTCGTGACGCGATTTGGCGGCCAGGGCCGCGCCATGGGTGTCGTCTGCCTCGTGCTCCTCGCGGCGATCCTCGCGGAATGGCCGGCGGCCGTCGCGTTCGCGGCCGTCGCCTGCGCGCCGGCGGGATCGGCGCGCCGCCTCGCGGTCTTTCCGGTTCTCTGGATGGCGTCGGAGCATCTCCGCTCGTTCGTTTACGGCGGCTTCCCCTGGAACCTGACGGGGAACGCCCTCTACCGCCGGCCGATCTGGCTGCAGACGGCTTCGATCGGCGGCGTCTATCTCGTCGGCGGCCTCCTCGTCGCCGTCTCGTGCTTGCTCGCCGCCGCGGTCGCCTTCCGGCGGGCGAAGCCGCTCGTCGCCGCGGCGGTCGTCGTGCTCGCGGCGGGCGCGTTCGGAGCGGCGCGTCTCGCACGGCGCCCGAGCGAAGGACCGGCGCCGACGCTCTCGGTCGCGCTGCTCCAGCCCAACGTCAGCCAGGAGTCGCGGCTCGGCGGGAGCGCCGCCGAGGTGTACGAACGGGTGATCGGGATGGCGCGCGACGCGGCGGCCGAGAAGCCGAACCTCCTCGTGATCCCCGAGTCCGCCTTTCCGATCTACTGGGACCGCAGCCCGCGCCTCCGGCAGGACCTGTCGGCCGTCGCCCTGGCCGCGAACGGTTTCGTGATCTTCAACGACGTCGAGGAGCTGCCGGACGGGCGATACTTCAACGTGGCGCGCCTTCTCGGACCGAACGGCCTCGTCGGTGCGCCGTACCGCAAGGTGCACCGCGTGCCGTTCGGCGAGTACGTGCCGCTGCCGAAGCTCTTCTTCTTCGTCCGGCAGGTCTCGACGGAGATCGGCGAGTTCTCGGCGGCGGACGCGCCGACGACTCTCGAGATGCCCGGCGGCCGGATCGGCGTCGGCGTCTGCTACGAGATCCTCTATGCCGGGCTCGTTCGGGAAGAAGTCGCTCGTCTCGGCGCAAATCTCCTCGTGACCATTTCGAACGACTCCTGGTACGGGCGCGCCGGAGCCCAGGAGCAGCATTTCGCGGGAGCGGTGCTGCGGGCGGTCGAGACGCAGCGTTATCTCCTCCGGGCGGCGATCACGGGGATCTCCGGGATCGTGGATGAGAAGGGGCGCATCGTCGGAGAGCTCTCGCGCGACACCTCCGGAATCCTGCGCGGCACGGCGCGCCTCGAATCGGGCGACACTTTGTGGACGCGCTGGGGCGACTGGCTGCCGCGGCTCGCCGACGTCTTCGCGGGGGCCGTGCTAGTCTTCGGCGTCGCCGGCCTCGCCCGCGGTCGCCGGCGTCGATCCTCATGACCGAACGCGACGACCTCATCTCCGCCCTCCGGGGCGCCTCGGAGCGGCTGAACGCCCTCCGGGGCTATCTTTGATGTCGACGCCGCGCGGCGCGCGCTCGACGGGCTGAGGGAGAAGAGCGCCGCTCCCGACTTCTGGTCGCGGCCGGCGGAGGCTCAGGAGCTTCTTCGCCAGAGCCGCGCCGAGGAAAAGACGCTCGAGACCGCGGCCCGCGTCGCCTCGATTCGCGAGGAGCTCGAGACGCTCGCGGAGCTCCTCGAGGAGGGCGAGTCCGCCGAAGCCGACGCGCGCGAGGCCCTGGCGTCCGCGCAGGCCTTCGCGGCGGAGCTCGAGCTCTCCGTCAAGATGTCCTCGGCCGAGGATTCGCGCAACGCCTGGGTGATGATCCACGCCGGCGCCGGCGGAACGGAGTCGCAGGACTGGGCCGAGATGCTGCTGCGGATGTATCTCCGCTTCGTGGAATCGCGCGGCTGGAAAGGCGAGCTCATCGACCGGCAGGACGGCGAGGAGGCCGGGCTCAAGAGCGCCACGCTCCACGTCGTCGGCGACCACGCGTACGGTTACCTCAAGGGTGAGATGGGCGTGCACCGCCTCGTCCGCATCTCGCCGTTCGACGCGGCGAAGCGCCGCCACACGTCCTTCGCCTCGGTCTACGTCTCGCCGGAGGTCGACGAGGACATCGAGATCGAGATCGCCGACAAGGATTTGCGCGTGGACACGTACCGCTCGAGCGGCGCGGGAGGCCAGCACGTCAACGTGACCGACTCGGCCGTGCGGATCACGCACCTGCCGACGGGAATCGTCGTGACCTGCCAGAACGAGCGCAGCCAGGGGCGCAACCGCGAGACGGCCATGCGCGTCCTGCGCGCGCGGCTCTACCAGAAGGCGCTCGACGAGCGCCGCGCCGAGGAGGACAAGCGCGTCGGCGACAAGAAGGCGATCGAGTGGGGCAGCCAGATCCGCTCGTACGTGCTGCACCCGTACCGGATGGTCAAGGACCATCGGACCGGGCACGAGACCGGGGACACCGACCGGGTCCTCGACGGCGACCTGACCCCGTTCATCGAGGCCTACCTCAAGGCCTCGGCCGACTCCAGCCGGGCGGCGGGTTGACGGGCTCCCCGGGCCCGGCCGCTTTGGCCGGGTGGATGGAAGAAGTCCGCGCGCGCCTCGCGCGAAGGCCGGCGAAGTCTCTCGAGGCGCCGGCGCGCCTGCGCCGCGCGGGTGTCCTCGTGCCCCTGTTCGTGCGGGAGGCGCGCCTCTTTATCCTCCTCACGCGGCGGACCGAGTCGGTCGAGCACCATCGTGGACAGATCTCGTTTCCGGGGGGCGGGCAGGAGCCCGAGGACGCGAACCTCTGGGAGACGGCGCTCCGCGAGAGCCAGGAGGAGCTCGGCATCCGGCCCGAGGACGCCGTCGCGCTCGGCCGCCTCTCGCCGCTCACGACCGTGACGGACTTCTACGTCGAGCCGTACGTCGCCGCGATCCCGCAGCCGTACGCCTTCCGGCCGGCCGAGGCGGAGATCGCCGAGGTGATCGACGTCCCGATCGCCGCGCTGCAGAATCCGGCGATCCTCGAGAAGCGGAAGCTTCCAGGGCGCGAAGAGCCGGTCCTCTTCTACCACTACGGCGAGCAGGTGATCTGGGGCGCGACCGCGCGGATGGTCGCGGAGCTTCTCGAAGCGCTCGTGTAGGCGACCGCGCCCGCCAGGATTGTCCGCTCGCGACGCGACAAAGTTTCGCGAGGAGATCGAGCGAAACGACTCGCGTCGCGGGAGCCGGAGCGCAGCGAGGGGATCAGGCGAGCGGTCGAGCCGGCGTTGGCGAGCCGCTTGCCGGTGCCGAAGGCAGATTCCCGAGCAAGCGAAGGCGACGGCTAGTGTTTGTAGGCCTTTTCCCCGGCCTCGACGCGGATCGCGAGGCGATTCTCGGGCGGAGGGAGCGGACAGGTCGCGTAGGGCGTGAACACGCACGGCGGGTTGTACGCCTTGTTGAAATCCAGGACCGTGCGGCCCCCGACGGGGGGCGACGCATAGAGGAAGCGGCCGGCGCCGTAGGTGTCGGTTCCGTTGGTCCGGTCGCCGAAGATGACGAAGAAGTCCGTTTCGCCGCGCTCGAGCACCGGATCGAGACGGTAGGTCTTTCCCGTCGCGCTCGAAGACGAGCGCGCCGGGGCAATCCTCCTGGTCGACGCTCCCGAGAATGTTGGGGACCGCGACCTTCTTCGGCGGATCGTACGGCTCGAATCGCGCCTCCACCCGCCAGCTCGGGTCGATCGGGAAATAGTCGAGGCCGTGGAAGCCGCGGCGGGCTTCGCTGTCGCTGTCCTTGACGCGCACGCCGAGCCGGTCGCCGCGCGAGATCAGGTAGAAGGTCAGCGTGCCGACGGAGAGCGGCGTCGGATCCCCGTCCTTGTCCGAGCGCAGCGCGAGCGTCGTGACGGGCGCGCCGGCCGAAGTCACGCCGGCGCCCGGCGCCCCGTGGAACGTGACGGCGTCGCCGGAGCGATCGAGAGTTCCGAGGAACGGCGGCGCCTTGCCCGCGGGGAGCACGACGCGGTTACCCGGGTCGCTGCCCACCGCGTTCTTGCCCGGATCGAGCCAGGAGAGCCCGACGAGCGTCAGCCAGCCCTCCGGCGACCGCAGCCGCTCGAGGCGGCGGGCTCGCCAGCGCTCGATCTCCTGCCGGTGCTCCGGAGGGTCGGCGGGCGGAGGAGCGGGCGCGCCGCCCATCACCGCGGACGCGGCGACCGCGGCAAGGGGCGCGGCGCGGAGAAGAACGGCGAGATCCACAATCGCGTGCGGGTCAGCTCGCCTTCTCGATCGCGAGCAGCTGCTGCGCGCGGTCGAGGTTCGCCTTCGCGGGCGCGAGACCGGCGTTGATTGCGAGCGCCTTCTGGAAGGCGGTGATCGCGTCGCCGTAGGCGCCGCGCCGCACGCGCGTCACGCCGAGGTTGTTCCAGAGCGTCGCGGAGTCGGGACGCGCCTCGATCCCCTTCTGCAGGGCCGCCTCGGCCTCGGGGAGCTTGCCGGCGTCCGCGAGGGACGCCGCGAGGCCGGCCGCGGACTCTTCGCTCGACGGGTCGATGTGGAAGGCCGCCGCGTAGGCCGTGGCCGCGTCGTCGGGCTTCTTGAGCTTGCGGCGAACGTCTCCGAGCGCCGTCCAGACGGGGACTTCGTTCGGCGAGAGTCGCGACGCCTCGGAGAGCTCGCGCTCCGCCTCGCGGAGCAGGCCCTTCTTGCGGAAAACGCGGCCGAGGTTCTCGTGATAGACGGACCGCTGCGGCGCGAGCTTGACCGCCTGCACCATCTCCTCGATCGCCCGGTCGAGCTCTCCCGAGCGGCAGAGGAACACGCCGAAGTCGTTGTGGGCCTCCGCGGAGGAGGGATCGATCTCGATGGCGCGGCCATAGGCGAGGCGCGCGGCGGTCAGGTCCTTCAGCTCCTCCATCGAACGGCCGAGCCCGAGCGCCGCGGCGACGTTGTTGGGCGCGAGATCGAGCGTGCGGCGGTAGAGGCTGCCGGCCGTGTTCCACTTGCCCTGGCGCTCGGCGAGCACCGCGAGGCCGTATTGCGATCGCGCGTTGGACGGATCGATGCCGACGGCCGCGGTGAACTCGCGCTCGGCGTCGGCCTCCTTGCCTCCCGCGAGGAGCAGGTCGCCCAGCAACGCGTGCGCGTCGGCGTTGCGGGAATCGGCATCGACGGCGCGCCGCGCCGCGGCCTCCGCGCCCCGAGCGTCGCCGGCCTTGAGGAGATTCTCCGCCGATTGGAGCCAGGCGCCGGCGGCCACGGGACCCGTGACGGCCCCGGGCGCCGCCGCCCCCGAACCCCCGATCGGCGCGGTGGTGACCGAGCTGCGTTCGAGCTCCGTCGCGCGCCGCCGTTCCTGGTCGGCCTCGCTTGCCCTGCCGAGCCGGTCGTAGGCCTCTCCGAGCAGGCGGTGGAGCTCCGGGTCGCTGCTCGCGGCGCCGCGCTTGAGGCTCGCGACCGCGTCCTCGGCGTTGCCCTGCTGGAGCTTCTCGCGCCCGTCCTGCTTGATCGCCGTCACGTCGATCGCGGCGTCGGCCGCGCCCGTGACCTCCGTGCGCACGACCTGGGAGAGCCGCGCGAAATCGGGGCTGTAGAGGTCGCCGGCGACGGTCAGGGACGGCTTCGCGGTGAACGCGGCCTTGAGCGACTCGCGGGCGTTCTTTGCGTTGCCGCCGATGTAGAAGGACCACGCGGCCTGCAGAAACAGGTCCGCCTGGCGGTCGGCCGACAGTCCGGCGGTGCGCGCGGCCTTCGAATACTTGTCGCCGGCCTGGGCGAAGAGTCCCGAGTCGAAGGCGCGTTTCGCCTCTGCCTCGAGACCCGACGTGTCCTGGGCCGGCAGCGTCAGCGCGGCCGACAGGAGCGCCGCCGCGAGCGCCATGGTCTTGCGCGTCATCTCTTATCCTCCCGGCTCGATGGGGACCGCCGGTCCCGGCGACCACGGGACTTCGGCGCCCTGCTCGACGGAGATCTCCCGGTTTTCGGGCCGGAAGCCTTCGCGAAGCACGATGATCCGATGCGTGCCCGGCGACAGGCGGACCCGCTCCGTGGCGGACTGCACCGTCGCCTTGTACTTGCCGTCCACGATGATCGACGCGCCGATCCAGGTCGGGTCGGTCTGCAGGACGAGAGAGCCGATCGGGAACTGGTAGGCGATCGGCGCCGCGCCGTTGGGACCGACCTTGAAGGTCTCTTCGTGCGTCGGCAGGCCCGTCGCCTCGAACTTGTACCGGTGGGTTCCCTCCTCGAGCTCGACGCGGCGCGCGGGGACCGAGGGGCCGATGACCCTGCCGTCCACCGAGAGAGTCGACGGCGGGATCGACGAGAACTGGACCGCGAACCGCTTCGGCGCCGCGGGCTTTGCGGTCGGCACCGGCGTTTCGGCGGCGGCCGGCGGAGGGGGCGCGGCCGTCGGAACGCCCGGTTTCGCATCCACGCCGAGCACGGGCGTCGGCAGGTCCGAGGGCGCTGCGGCCGTCGGAGCGGCAGCGGCGGGAGCTTGCGCCGGAACGGGCGCCGGCGACGGAGCGGACGCCGTGCGGCCGCGAGACAGAAACCACGCGCCGGCCCCGGCGAGCGCCACGGCGACCACGGCGACGCCGATCAGGAGACCGCGGCGCGAGTGATCCGGCTCGGACGAGGCGATGGTGCGCGCGCCGACGACGGTCGCCTCGCCGGGATCGCGGAAGTTGACGAGCTCGAGCCCCGCGGCCGTAGGCGCGGCGGGTCGGGTGGTCGTGGCGGGGGGCGTGGGCCGCGCGGGAGCCGGTGCCGGCGCGCGCGCGAGAGCGCCGGAGGGCGGCGTGATGTGCACCGTGTCCACGCCGCGCGACGGCGTCGCGAGCGTCGCGTCCAGGTCCGGCGCGTCCGCCGTGAGCCGTGCGATGTTCGAGTAGCGGGCCGACGCGCCCGTGAGCTCCCGGTACAGCGCGTGCAGATCCCTCAGGAGATCCTGCATGGACGGAAAGCGCTTGTCCGGCGATTTCTCGATCGCGCGCCGCACGACGGCGGCGAGCGCCGGCGGGACGTCCGCCGCGACCGTCTCGACCGGTTCCGGCTGTTCGTTGAGGATCCGATAGAGCACCGTCGAGAGATGCTCGCCGCGGAACGGCTTCCGGTAGGTCAGCAGCTCGTAGGAGACGACGCCGAGGGCGAAGATGTCCGTGCGGCGGTCCACCGCCTCGCCGCGGATCTGCTCGGGCGCGAGATAGGCCGACGTCCCGAGCGTGATGCCGGTCTGCGTCAGATTCGACTCGCTCTCGAGAGACTTCGCGATGCCGAAGTCCATGATCTTGACGTTGCCGTCGTCGGTGATCCGGATGTTCGCCGGCTTGATGTCCCGGTGGACGATTTGCGCCTCGTGCGCGTAGTGGAGTCCCTCGGCGATCGACATCAGAATCTCGACCTTGCGGACGACCGGAATCGGATCGCCGCGCTTGATCTTCTTGTCGAGATCCTCGCCGGTCAGGAACTCCTGGACGATGTAGGGGACCCCGTTCTCCACGCCGAAGTCGTAGATGGTGGTGATGTTGCGGTGGTGGAGGTTGCCGGCGAGCTCCGCCTCCCGGAAAAACCGACTCTTGATCTCTTCGTCGTTGATGGAGCAGGTCTTGATCGCGACCGTGCGCTTGATGAACGGATCGCGGCCCCGAAAAACGGCGCCGAAACCGCCGACACCAATCTGCTCGGCGATCTCGTACTTTCCGATCTTCTCCAGCATGGCGGGGGTTCAGTTTAACCGATCGGTCGCGATTTCCTGGGAACACCCGGCGACGACGCCGGCGGAAGCCGTTCGCGCTCTTCGGGTTGGCGTGGGAGGCCGCCGTGAGGCGCCGTCGACGAGGCTAAACTCCGTCCGTGAGAAGAGCGGTCGTCGCGGCGCTTTCACTTTCGGCGGCCCTCCTCGCGTGCCGCCGGGACAGCCGCCGGCCGGCGGTCGATCCGGAGAAGGCCATCCGCCAGCTCCCGGGCGGCTCGCTGCTTCCGACGCCCGCGTTTCGCCCTCCCGCGGACGGGATCCTGACCGCGGACCAGGTGGACCGATTCCTCCGCGTCCGTCGCGCCGCGAAGGGCCGCACGGACGCCGAGTCCGCGCGGGCGCTCGGAATCTCTCCCGAGGAGATTTCCTGGACGCGCGCGCGGATCGTGGAGGCGATGGTGGCGCTCGACGAACGTCGCGTGCGCGAGTCGTCGGCGGAGGTCTACGCAAAGACGCTCGCCACTCTCCGCGCGGCGCGCGCCGGCGTGACCAACGCCGAGCGGGCGAAGGCGCTCGAGGAACAGATCGCGACGCTGGAGCGGGAGCGGACTTCGCTTCGCAGCACGGAAACGCCCTCGCCGGCGCTCGCGGCGAACATGCAGCGGGTCGCGGCGCGGCGCGCGGAGATCGAGCCGCTCGCCCCGTGAGCCGCCTGCGGAACTGGCTCGAAGAGGAGATCGCTTCCGGTTCCTTCCCCGGCGGAGCGGCGCTCGTCGGGTCGGCCGATGCGGTGCTCGCGTCGGCCTGGGCCGGCCACGCGGCGGTCGAGCCCGAGCGCGCTCCGCTCACCGAAACGACGGTCTTCGATCTCGCGAGCCTCACCAAGCCGCTCGCCACCGGAGCGCTCGTCCGCCGAACGCTTGGGCGGGGCCTTGAGCTCGCCGACGCGCCCGGGCGGTATGTGCCCGAATGGAAGCGGACGCGCTACGACGGCATCACGGTCGAGAACCTGCTGACCCACACGTCGGGTCTCCCGGCGTGGTTCCCCATGTACGCGCGGGGCGAGGGCAAGGCGGCCTATCGCCGCACGCTCGGGAATCTCGAGCCGGAGGGCGCTCCCGGCTCGGCCGTCGTCTACAGCGATGTCGGAATCCTCGTTCTCGGGGAGGTCCTCGAGGAGATCCACGGCGCTCCGATCGACCGCTGCTACGAGGATCTCGTCGCGCGCCCGGCCGGCTCGGCCGCGCGGTTCCTGCCCGGGCCGGAGGTCTCGTGCGCCGCGACGGAGCGCGGGGATCGCTACGAGCGCGCGATGACCGAGCGGCTCGGCCTCGCGTACGCCGGCTTTCGGAACGGCGTCGTGCGGGGCGAGGTTCACGACGGCAACGCTTTCCGACGCGGCGGCGTCGCGCCGCACGCGGGCCTCTTCGGCACGGCGGAGGACGTCTGGCGCCTCGCGCGGCCGTGGCTCGATCGGGCGGCCTCCGACTTCACGCGCGACCACACTCCGGATCTGCCCGAGGCCCGGGGCCTCGCCTGGCAGGGCAGCCGCGGCGCCGGTTCGGCGGCGCCCGAATTCTCCGCGGACGCGTTCGGCCACACCGGGTTCACCGGCACGTCGATCTGGATCGATCCGACCCGAGACCGAATCTTCATCCTCCTGACGAACCGGATCCACCCCGAGGTGCGCGACGTGAACTTCCACGAGGTGCGGCGGCGATTTCACCGCATCGCGCTGTCGCTGCTATAGTTCGGCCCCTCATGGAGGACATCGTTCTCCTCGCCGGCGCGCGGACGCCGATGACGGAGTACAACGGCGCGTTCGCGGACGTCTCGGCCATCGACCTCGGGGTCCACGCCGCGAAGGAAGCCCTCGCCCGGAGCCGCACGGAACCCGGCGAGATCGACCACGTGATCTTCGGCAACGCTCTCCAGACCTCCGGAGACGCCATCTACGGCGCGCGCCACGTCGGGTTGAAGAGCGGCGTCCCGAAGGAGGTCCCGGCGCTGACGGTCAATCGCCTGTGCGGGTCGGGGTTCGAGGCGATCGTGCAGGGAGCGCACCGGATCCAGCTCGGCGAAGCGCGGACGGTGCTCGCCGGCGGGATGGAGAACATGACGCAGGCGCCGCACGTCATCCGCGGAGCGCGGAAGGGATTCCGGCTCGGCCAGGGCCAGCTCGAGGACTCCCTGATGGTGGCGCTCTTCGATTCCTATGCCGGCCTCTACATGGCGCAGACGTCCGACCGCGTCGCCGCGAAGTACGGGATCACCCGGCAGGCGCAGGACGAGTACGCCCTCTCCTCGCAGAAGCGGGCCGCCGCGGCGTGGCAGGCGTGCCGCCTTTCGGAGGAGGTCGTCCCGGTCGAGACTCGCTCCGGCAGGAAAACGGCCCGCGTCGAGAAGGACGATCATCTGCGGCCCGACACGACGCTCGAGGCGCTCGCCGCGCTGCCGCCGTCTTTCGGCAAGGACGGACAGGTCACGGCCGGAAACGCGTCCGGGATCGTGGACGGCGCGGCGGCGGTCGTCGTCACGACGGCGTCGCGCGCGAAGGAGAAGGGGCTGCGCCCGCTCGGGCGTCTCGTGTCTTCCGCCGTCGTCGGCTGCGATCCGGAGCTGATGGGCCTGGGGCCGGCGCCGGCCGCCCGCGCGGCGCTCGCGCGCGCCGGCTTGAAGCTCGAGCAGATCGATCTCTGGGAGATCAACGAGGCGTTCGCGGGGCAGATCCTCGGCGTCGTGGCGGAGCTCGGCCTCGACCGCGAGAAGCTCAACGTCAACGGCGGCGCGATCGCGCTCGGCCATCCGCTGGCCGCGACCGGCACTCGATGCACCCTGACGCTCCTGTACGAGATGCGGCGGCGGGGCCTCCGCTACGGCGTCGCGGGCGCCTGCATCGGCGGCGGCCAGGGAATCGCCGTGGTCGTCGAGTCGGCCGCCTGAGACTCGGAGTGGCGGCTGGACTGGAGCGAGCGGATCCTCGACTTTCCCGTTCGGGCCGCCGCCGTCGCGGATTTTCTGCGAAGCCTCCGGGCGCACGGCTCGGCGGACCTGAACGCGCTCCTCTCGACGTTCAACGACGGGGGCCTCGCGCGCGAGAGCCTCGCGTACTGGAAGGACCACGGCTGGGTGTCGGTGGCGCCCGACACGCCGCTCATCGCGCTCGCGGGGCCGCGCTTCGACGTGCGGCTTTCGCTCTCGCAATTCTGCGGCGCGGCGCCGCCACCGCCGCCGCCCGAGGAGCAACAGGACGAAGATGAAAATCCGTAGAGTCGGGGTTCTGGGCGGTGGGTTGATGGGTTCCGGCATCGCCGAGGTGTCGGCGCGGGCCGGCTACGAGACCGTGATGCGCGAGGTGACGCCGGACCTCGCGGCCAAGGGCCTCGGGCGGATCGAAGGCTCGCTCGCGAAGGCCGTCGAGCGCGGGAAGTTGCCGGCGGCGGAGAGCGCGGCGGCGCGGGGACGGCTCTCGACGACGACCGAGTTGAAGGCGCTCGCCGACGCCGACATCGTTCTCGAGGCGATCGTCGAGAACCTGGACGTCAAGAAGGCGACGTTCGGCGAGCTCGACGGGCTCTGCAAGGCGGAGACGATCTTCTGCTCCAACACGTCCTCGCTGACGATCACGGAGCTCTCCGCGGCCACGCGCCGGCCGGACCGATTCGCCGGGCTCCACTTCTTCAACCCGGTCCCGGTGATGAAGCTCGTCGAAGTCGTGCGGACGATCTCGAGCTCCGACGAGACGATCGACGCCGTGTACGCATTCGCGCAGTCCCTCGGCAAAGAGCCGATCCGCACGCGCGACGACTCGGGGTTCATCGTCAACCGTCTGCTCGTGCCGTATCTGCTCGACGCCGTGCGCGCGCTCGAGGAGGGCGTCGGCACGCGGGAAGACATCGACAAGGGGATGGAGCTCGGCTGCGGCCATCCGATGGGGCCGCTGAAGCTCCTCGACTTCGTCGGCCTCGACACGACCTATGCGATCGCCGAAATCATGTTCCAGGAGTACCGCGAGAAGCGGTTCGCACCGCCGCCGCTCCTGAAACGGCTCGTGCTCGCGGGGCGCTACGGGCGCAAATCCGGGCGGGGTTTCTACGAGTATGGAGGCAAAGCGTGAGCGGACACGTCCGGGTCGAGACCGAAGAGGGCGTCCGGGTCGTCACGGTGGATCGCCCGGAAAAGCTGAACGCGCTCGACTCCGGGGTGATGACCGCCCTCGAGGGCGCATTCTCGGAGGCCGATGCCGATCCGGTGCTCCGGTGCCTCATCGTCACGGGCGCCGGCGAGAAGGCGTTCATCGCGGGCGCCGACATCGGCGAGCTCGCGAAGCTGACGCCGGTCGGAGGCCGGGAGCACGCGCGCCGCGGCCAGGCCGTGGTGGACCGGCTGGAGCGCATGTCGATCCCGACGATCGCGGCGATCAACGGTTACGCCTACGGGGGAGGGCTCGAGCTCGCGATGGCGTGCTCGCTCCGCGTCGCTTCCGAGAACGCGAAGATGGGGCTCCCCGAGACCGGCCTCGGCATCCTCCCCGGGTACGGAGGCACCCAGCGCCTCGCGCGGCTCATCGGCGCATCGCGGGCGATCGAGCTCGTCCTGACGGCGGACAAAGGCGTGACGGCGGCGGAGGCGCATCGGCTCGGCCTCGTCAATCGCATCGTACCGCCCGGCCAGGCGCTCTCCGCGGCGAAGGACCTCGCAAAGCGCATCGTCGCGAACGGACCGACCGCGTGCCGATACGCACTCGAAGCGATCCGGCGCGGCGTCGAGATTCCGGTGGCGGACGGCCTCGCCTACGAGGCGACGCTCTTCGGCCTCTGCGCGGCGACCGAGGACATGAAGGAAGGCATGACGGCCTTCCTGGAAAAGCGGCCCGCCCGCTTCACCGGGCGCTGAGGCCGCCGTGGGGATCGACCTCGTCAGCGCCTGCATCTTCTGCGCCGGCTTTCTGCTCGGCGGCGAGCCCGCGCCGCGGCCCGGGCTGAGCACGGAGATCGGCCTCTCGTACGCGACGCTCTCGCGCCAGATTCCGGACTCGGCGCCGGGTCGGGACGACGGCGACGTGTCGGACGCGACGCCGAAATTTCTCCTGATCGGGCTCGGTAACGCGCACGATGCCGCGGACGGTCTCGGGGCGGGCACGCCCGCGTTCGAGTGGCGGGTGCGGGTCGCCTTCGGCCCGTCGCACGACGAGCAGCAGCGGTTCGCGTCGCCGGAGCAGGTCCAGATCGAGACCGACGGCACGGGCCGCTACGAGAACTTCGCGCTCCTCGGGCGCCTGCCGGTCGGCGCGGCCGATTCGATCGAGGTCGGGCTCGACCGCCGCAGCCACAAAGCGACCGACGTCCTGAACATCGGGCAGTCGGAGCATCAGGTGAGCGAGCAGCGCGTCTTGAACTCCGAGCGTGCCGACGGCGCCGTGGGCTGGCGGCACCGCTTTCCCGGATTCGAGGTGGCGGCGGCCGCGCGCTACGTCAAGGTGACCGGATACAACGCGACGGCCGGCGCCTTCATGAACGGCTCGGGCGGATTCTTCGGAGGGAGCCTCGAAGCGCGATACCGCCACGAGGGTTGGACGATCGCCCTCTCGGGCGAAGCCATGAGCGGGTCGATCGACCTGCACGAGGAGAGCTTTCCGGATTTCCATGCGCGCGACACGAAGCCCGACGCGGCGCTCTCGGGGGGCCGGCTCCTCATCGGCCATTCGTGGCCGCGTTGGGATCTCTTCTTCTCGGGCACGTACAGCCGCGAGCACCTGCCGTTCGTCGCGCTCGCGGTGACCGGGACCGAGACGGTCGATTTCGACGGCGGGTTCCACCCGGACTCGACGAGCAAGGAATTCTTCGGAGATCTGACCGTGCGGCACGTCTTCACCCCGGCCATCCGCGGGCGCCTCGGTCTCCGGCTCGCGAGCGGGCAGGAAGACGTGGACCTGACGGACGCCGTGGGCAACCGGCCGCCCGAGATCATCGAGGTCAACCGGCGCGGCCGATGGGGCGGCGGCGCCTCGCGAACTCTCGGATTCCCGGAGCTCACGTTCTTTCTCGGAGCGGATTTCTCCGTCGGCGCTCCGCGCTGACGGGGCGACCTGCTAAACTCCTTTCGGAGGCCTCGTCCGTGCATCCCGAAGAGTCCGAGCTCATCTACGACTGGAATCGCGCGGGCGGGACGGCCATGCCCGCGCGCGGCAAAGTCGAGCTCGACGACGAGACGCTGCGGGACGGGCTCCAGTCGCCTTCCGTCCGAAGCCCTTCGATCGAGAAGAAGCTCGCCGTCCTCCATCTGATGGAGGCGCTCGGGATCGATTCCGCGGACATCGGCCTGCCGGGGGCCGGGCCGCACGTCGTGGCGACCGTCGAGCGCCTGGCGCGCGAGATCGCCCAGACGGGCATGAAGATCCGGCCCAACTGCGCCGCGCGCACGGTCGCGGCCGACATCCTGCCGATCGTCGAGATCTCGCAGCGCGTGGGCATCCCGATCGAGGTGGCGTGCTTCATCGGATCCTCGCCCATCCGGCAGTACGCGGAGGACTGGGACCTGGACCGCATGCTGCGCCTGACCGAGGACGCGGTCTCGCTCGCCGTGCGCGAGGGCCTGCCGGTCATGTACGTCACCGAGGACACGACGCGGGCGCATCCCGACCACGTGCGGCGGCTCTACACGGCGGCGATCCGCGCGGGCGCGTCACGCGTCTGCGTCTGCGACACGGTGGGTCACGCGACGCCCAACGGCGTGCAGAACCTGATCCGGTTCGTGTGGGACGTGATCGAGGAGGTCAACCCCGCGGTGAAGATCGACTGGCACGGGCACCAGGACCGCGGGCTCGGCGTGACGAACGCGCTCTGGGCCCTCGAGGCCGGGGCGCACCGCGTCCACGCGTGCGCGCTCGGCATCGGCGAGCGCGTCGGGAACACGCCGATGGACCAGCTCCTCGTGAACCTGCAGCTCCTCGGCTGGATCTCGCGCGATCTTTCCCGCCTCGCGGACTACTGCGGCGCCGTGTCCGATGCGACGGGCGTGCGGATCCCGGCCAACTACCCGATCGTGGGGCAGGACGCCTTCCGCACCGGAACGGGAGTTCACGCCGCGGCGATCATCAAGGCCCGCAAGAAGGGCGACGAGTGGCTGGCCGATCGCGTGTACTCCGGCGTGCCGGCGGCCATGGTCGGACGGCGGCAGACGATCGAGGTCGGGCCGATGAGCGGCCTGTCGAACGTTCAGTGCTGGCTCGAGGCCCACGGCGTCGAGGCGCGGCCCGAGCTCGTGGAGGCGGTCTTCCGGCGGGCCAAGGAGAGCGATCAGATCCTGACGGACGAGGAGATCCTGGCCGTCGTGTCGCGCTTCGCGCCGGCGGAAGCGACGCGCTGATCGTGGGCGCGCCGCGCCCGCGAAAATCCGCCGCGCGCCCCAACGACTTCCTCGCGCGCGAGCTGCCCGGTTACCTGGACCACCTCGCCGTCGAGCGCGGCCTCTCGCCCGCGAGCGTCGCGGCGTACCGGAGCGATCTCGAGGCGTACGGGAAATGGCTCGCCCGCGAGGGCCTGGGCTCGAAGATCTCGCGCGAACGGCTGGGGCGCTACCTGCGCGAGCTGCGGTCCCGCGGACTCTCCTCCCGGTCGGCGGCGCGCGCGCTGTCGGCCCTGCGCGGCTTCTACGCGTTCGCCGCGTCCCACCTCGCGCATGCGGAGGATCCGACGGCGCACCTCCAGAGCCCGCGCGCCGGGCTCGCGCTGCCGAAGACGCTCTCCGAGAGCGAGGTCGAATCGCTCCTCGCCGCTCCGGACGCTTCCGAGCCGCTCGGCGTGCGGGACCGCGCGATGATCGAGCTGCTCTACGCGTCGGGCCTCCGCGTCTCCGAGATCGCCGGGCTCGCGCGCGACCGCGTGGACCTGCCCGGGAAGATCCTGCGCGTGACCGGAAAGGGCGGGAAGGAGCGGCTCGTGCCGTTCGGCTCCTCCGCGGCTTCGTGGCTCCGGCGGTATCTCGCGGAGGTGCGGCCGGCGCTCGACCGGAGGGGGACCGGGGCGCTCTTCCTCTCGGCGCGCGGCACCGGACTCACCCGGCAGCGGCTCTGGCAGATCATCGCGGCGCTCGGCCGCCGGGCGGGGATCCGTTCGCGCTTGACGCCCCACGCCCTCCGCCACTCGTTCGCGACGCACCTGCTCGAGCACGGCGCCGATCTCCGGGCGCTCCAGATGATGCTCGGGCACGCCGACATCTCGACGACGCAGATCTACACCCAGGTTTCGCGCTCGCGGCTCCGGGGCGTCTACGACCGGTTCCACCCGCGAGCTCTCCGGGCGCGTCGTGGCAAATCGGGCCGCGGATCCGTAAACTGACCCGGATGCGAAAGGCGTTTCTGGCCGCCGTGTGTGCGGCGGCGCTCGGGTTGGCGGCCCCCGCGCGGGCCGAGCTCGTCCTGTTCCGGGAAGGCCGGGTCGTGAAGGCGGCCGGCTACCGGGTCATCGGTGACGAGCTCGAGATCGACGTCCCGGGCGGCGGCAGCTACCGCGTGGACCTCGACCGCGTGGACCGGATCCTCGACGACGAGGTCGAGGTGGACGAGACGGTGACGCTTCCGCTCGAAGAGCCGGGCGAGCCCGCCGCGTACGACCTCTCGTACCACGCGTCCCGGCGGCCGCTCTTCGGGACCGCCTACGACGCGATGATCGAGGCGGAGGCGCGCCGCGCCAACGTGGACGCGTCACTCGTGTCGGCGGTGATCCGCGCCGAGTCGAACTTCGAGCCTCGAAGCGTCTCGCGCAAGGGCGCGCGCGGCCTCATGCAGCTCATGCCGGCGACGGCGAAGCGGCTCGGCGTCGCGCGGCCGTTCGATCCGCGCGCCAACATCCGCGGAGGCGCGCACTACCTGCGGGAGCTGGCCGACCGGTTCGACAACCGGCCCGAGCTCGTGCTCGCCGCCTACAACGCCGGGGAGAACGCCGTCGAAGTTCACGGCGGCGTGCCGCCCTATCGGGAGACCGTGGGATACGTCAAGCGCATCCTGTCGTGGTGGACGCCGGCCGGGGCGCCGTCGTCCGCGCCCGCCTCGACGGCCCCGTCCGCCCCGCGCTGAGCCGGATGCGCCGCCGCTCCGTCGCCTCCGGCGCGCTCGTCCTCCTCCTCGGCGCCGCGGGCGCGGGAGCGGCGGCACCGGATTTCGACGCGGCGGCGGCGGAGGCCGCCGGAGCGCTGCAGGCGTACCTCCGCATCGATACGACGAATCCTCCCGGCCGCGAGAAGGCGGCGGCCGACTTCTTCCAGGCGCTCTTCGAGAAGGAGGGCATCGCGAGCGAGGTCATCGACCTCGGCGGCGGCCGGGCCAACGTCCTGGCGCGCCTGCCGGGCAGCGGCGCGAAGCGCCCGATCATTCTCCTCAACCACATGGACGTCGTGCCCGCGGACCCGGCGCGGTGGACGGTGCCGCCGTTCTCGGGCGAGAGCCGCGACGGGTTCCTCTGGGGCCGCGGCGCGACGGACATGAAGGGCACGGCGGTCTGCCACTTCCTCACGATGCTCCTCCTGAAGCGCGCCGGCGTCGTTCTCGACCGCGACGTCCTGTTCCTCGGGACCGCCGACGAGGAGGAGGGGCGGGACAGCAACGGCGTGCGCGCGATGGTGGAGAAACATCGGGAGAAACTTCGCGACGCGGAGCTCGTCCTGACCGAGGGCGCGACGATCTCGGTCGAGAACGGCCGCACGACGGCCTGGAACGTGGACGTCACGGAGAAGTCCGTCCTGTGGCTGCGGCTCGTGGCGACCGGAAAGGCGGGGCACGCCTCGATCCCGGAGCCGGACGGCGCCGTCGCCAAGCTCGTGCGCGCGCTCGGCCGGCTCTTCGCCTGGGAGCCGCCGGTTCGCCTGATTCCGGCCGTCGACGCCTACTTCCGCCAGCTCGCGCGCACGGAATCGGGAGACCTGGCCCGGGCGCTCGCCGATCCGAAGGCGTCGCTCGAGGATCCGAAACGGCGCGCGCTCCTCCTCTCGGATCCGGAGCGCGCGGCCGACCTGCGGCCGACGATTTCGGTGACCGGGCTCACCGGGAGCGACAAGGTCAACGTGCATCCCGGCCGGGCCACGGCGACGCTCGACTGCCGCCTCCTCCCCGGCGACGATCCCGACGCGTTCCGCGCGGAGATCGCCCGGGTCCTCGCCGATCCCTCGATCGCGATCGAAGTGATCGAGCAGTCGCGCGCCACCGCCTCGCCGATCGACACGCCGCTCTTCCATGCCATCGAGAAGGCGCGCGACCGGTTCGAGCCGGGCGTCCCGATCCTGACGCCGCCTCTGACTTCGACGACCGACGCGACGACGCTGCGCGCGATCGGGATGGTCGTGTACGGGTTCGAGCCGTTCCGGCTGTCCGACGACGACGACCGCAGCCACGGCGACGACGAGCGACTCTCGCTCGCGAACCTGCGATTCGGTCTCGAGGCGACGTACGCGGTGGTCCGGGACGTCGCCGGCGCGCCGCGCTAGGGCGCGGGAGCTCGGTCCGGTCATCGTGCGCGCGGCGTCGGCCGCCGCGGTCAGGCGCCGGGAAAGATTCTCGATACCGGCGCGCGCGGCGGGCAGGTCTCCGGCGGCGACCTTTTCCCGGATCGCCGGAAGCGTCTCCGCCGCGTAGGACGGGAGCGGCGCATAGATGAGATGCCGGAACCAGGGCCGTCCGGGGAGGCCCTGCGGATCGAGGAGCGCGCGCTCGAGCGAGAGGAGCCACGCGTTGGCGGCCGACGCGTCGGCGGGGGAGAGGCCTCCGCTCCGCAGCCGGCCATCGAGGGTCGCGTGCGCGGCCCGCGCCGCGTCGCTCCACGCCCGCGCCTCGCGGGCGAGCGCCGTGAGCTCCGTCTTCAGGGACGCCGCCTTCGGTTCGCCGGCGAGATCCTCGGCGTAGCGCGCGATCTCTCCGCCGTACGCCGCGGCGTCGAAGGGGTAGAGGTCCGCGTTCGCGTAGCGCAGGGCCAGCACGCCGGCGTAGCGCGCCATCGCCGCGTGGTACAGGAATCCCGGGTCACCGGCCTTCGCCATCCAGGCGTAGTCGTCGTAGACGGAGTGATAGACGCCGTAGGGGCCGTCGAAGACGAGGTCGACCGACGGGATGCCGATCCGGTTGAAGAAGACGGTGTAGTCGGATCCGCTGCCGAGGATGGCGACGGGCAGGGACTCGCCGCCGGCCGCCCCGGCGTCCGTCGCGTAGCTCCGGATGTTGGTCTTGCCCGCGTTCTCGCGCCAGGTGTCCGCCACGGACTTGCCCGGCGCTCCGGGGTCGGCGACGTCGGCGGCCGTCTCGCGGATCGCCGCGAACGCCAGGGGAGAGGCGGAGGCCGAGAAGCTGCGGCCCGAGGTCGAGGCGTCCACGTTGATGCAGACGACGGCGTTGCGGGCCAGGTCGGTCTCCTGCTCCTCGCCCCACTCGGTCGAGCCCGTGAGGGTGAACTCCTCGGCGTCCCAGTTGCCGAACACGATCGTGCGGCGCGGGCGCAGGCCCTGCCTCGCGAGGGTCCCGAGGGCGCGGGCCAGCGAGATCATCGTCGCGGTGCCCGAGGACGGATCCACGGCGCCGTACACCCAGGCGTCGTGGTGGTTCGAGAGGAGGATCTTCCGGTCGGGCTCGTCCGTTCCGCGGAGCACGCCGATGACGTTGGTGATCGTGCGCCGCTCGCGCGTGTTCTCGATCGCGAGGTGGACGCGCACGGGGCCGGCGCCGGTGCGGTAGGTGTCGGCGAGCGCGAGGCCCTGCCAGCCCGACGGCACGGCGGGGCCGCCCAGGCGGCGCAGGATCTCGGCGGCGTCGCGCGCCGACAGCGGCATCATCGGCACCTTCGGCAGGATCACGGATTCGGACGGCGAGATCCGTTTGGCGCCGGCGGTCGACGCCCAGCCCGGCGTCAGCGGATCGCCCGGCACGAGGAAGTCGTAGACGTTCGCGCCCCGCTGGAAGTGCGACAGCGGGCCCCAGGGACCGGCCGGGTAGACCTCGCCCTGATACCAGCCGTCGTCGATCGGGTCGGAGTAGACGAGGATCGCCGCGACGCCGCGCTTCTCACCCTCGAGCGACTTGCCGCCGCGATAGCCGCCGAAGTAACGCGCGAGCGCGACCTTTCCCCGGACGTCGATGCCCATCGCGGCGAGCCGGTCGTAGTCCTCCGCCGCGCCCCGGTTGACGTAGACGACGTCGGCGGTCAGGTCGGCCGAGGGCGCGTACGCGTTCCAGGGAGGCAGGGCCGGCGCGACGGACGTGTCGGGGTCGCCCGGGATCGGCTCCTCGGTCCGCGCGAGCTTGACCGAAGGCTCGCCGACGATCTCGAGGCTGCTCCTCTTCGGGTAAGACAGGAGGACGTCGTAGGTCGGCATCGTGACCTCGAGGCCCGCTTTCCGGAACTCGTCGGCGATGAATTTCGCCACGCGCTCGTTGCCGGGTGTTCCCGCCGTGTGCGGCTCGCGCGTGAGCTCCCGCAGGAGCGCGTCGCACTCGGCCGGTTTCGGCAGCTCCATGAGCCGGCGCTCGTAGTCGCGCTGCCACGCGGACCGCTCCGGCGAGAAGCCGCGGAGCGCGGCGTCGGCCGCGGGCGGGGGAGGAGCGGGCGGGGCGGCGGCGAGCAGGAGCAGGGCGAGAAGTTGTGTCACGAGGTCCTCCGCCGGTTCGCGCCGGCGCGCATCCAGAGATAGACGGGCACGCCCGCGGCCAGGATCGCGAGCCCGGACAGGGTCTCGCGCGGCTGCTGGCGGACGGTGTTCAGGGCCAGGAGCAGCGAGCTCGCGACGAAGAGGCCCGGCACGATCGGATACCCCCAGCACCGGTACGGGCGCGGCGCTCCCGGCAGGGTCCGCCGGAAGACGAAGAGCGCGAGACCGGTCGCCAGATACGCCAGGATCACCGCGAAGGTCGCGTACGTGTAGAGCTGGTCGTAGCGCCCGGAGAGGCAGAGCAGCGACATCCAGACCGCCTGCACCGCGATGGCGAACGACGGCGTGCGGAAGCGCGGGTGAACGCGCGCGAACGGGCGCGGGAAGAGGCGGTCCTGCGCGAGCGCCCAGACGATGCGCGGTCCGGGGACGATTCCGGCGGACAGACAGCCGAAGGCCGCGGCGGTGACGGCGAAGGCGATCGCCGCGGTCGAGGCCGTCCCGAAGAGTCGGGTCGAGGCGACGGTCGCGGGCTGCGCCGTCTGCGCGAGCTCCGCGACGGGCAGGACCTTCAGGAAGATCGCGTTGACGCCGACGTAGAGGAGCGTCACGAGCCCGGTCCCGAAGATGAGCGCGACGGGCAGATTGCGGTGCGGGTTGGCGACCTCGCCGGCGACCGCCGCGATCTCGTTCCAGCCGTAGTAGCACCAGAAGACGGCGACCATCGCCGTGCCGAAGGCCGCGGCGGAGATCGGCCCTGAAAGCGGAGGGGTCGCGGCCGCCGTCGTCGCGGCCGGCGCCCGGGCGATCGCGCCTCCGACCACCAGCCAGAGCAGCGCGATCACGATCAGGAGCGTGAAGACGCCCTGGATGCGGGAGCCCTCGCGGACCCCGACGTAGTGGGTCGCGGAAAGGATGAGGACGGCGGCGACGGCGACGAGCTGTCCGGCGGAGATGGGAAATCCGGCGGCGGTGAAGAGCACGTGTTTCGTGCCGAGCGCCGGGAAGAAGACCGAGAAGTATTCCGCGAACCCGACGGCCACCGCGGCGTCGGCGCCCGCGAGGATCACGAAATAGGCCATCCAGGCGTAGAGGAACGCGGGAAACGGGCCGAAGGCGTCGCGGATGTAGATGTACATCCCCCCGGCCTCGGGCTTCATCGCGCCGAGCTCCGAGTAGACGAAGCCGCCGAAGATCGAGAGCACGCCGCCGACGACCCAGGCGGCGAGGATCCATTTCGTCGACGGGATCGCCTGCGCGATCGACGGAGGAGTCAGGAAGATGCCGCCGCCCAGCACGAGGCCGAGGACGAGCAGCGTGGTGTCCCAGAGATTGAGCCCGCGGCGCAGCGCTCCGTCCGCCGCGGGAACGGGCTCGGCGCTCACGCGGCGGTGGGAAGTCGGAGGATCTGCCGCGCGACGTCGACGGACGCGGGCTCGCGCCCGATCTCCCGCGCGATGCGCGCCACGCGCTCGACGAAGCGGGCGTTCGAGTCGGCGAGCTCCCCGCGGCGGTAGTAGATGTTGTCCTCGAAGCCGACGCGGACGTGGCCGCCGAGCGCGAGCGCCATCGTCGCGATGCGCGTCTGGTGCCGGCCGATGCCCGCCGCGGTCCAGGTGCATCCGGCCGGGATCGCGCGCGCGAAGTGCAGGAGGTTCTCGGCCGTGGCCGCGGCGGCGCCGGGTACGCCGAGCACGAAGTCGAAGTGCGCGGGCGGGGTCAGCAGGCCCTTGTTGAAGAGCGCGTCCGCGGTGGCGAGCATCCCGTCGTCGAAGATCTCGAGCTCGGGCGTCGACCCGTGCTCGCGGATGCGCTCGAGGATCGCGCGGATCGTGGGCAGCGAGTTCTCGAAGATGCCGTCGCCGAAGTTGCAGGTCCCGAGCGTCAGCGTGGCCATCTCGGGCCCGAGCGCGAGGGCCGGGATCCGCTCCTCGACGGACATGCCGACGGCGCCGCCCGTCGAGAACTGCTGGATGATCGGGCATCGCGAGCGGATGGCCGCGGCGTAAGCCCGAAACGTCTCGAGATCCTGGGTCGGGGTCCCGTCCGGCTTGCGGCCGTGAATGTGGCCGATCGCCGCTCCCGCGTCGTGCGCACGCCGGTACTCCTCGCCGACCTCGTCGGGCGAGAGCGGCAGGTGCGGCTGCTGCGCGCGGGTGACCTCGGCGCCCACGCCGGCCACGGTGATCACGACGGCGTCGCTGGCGCGCGTCACTTCTTCCTCTGCTTTTGGCGGTCGAGCGGGACGACGCAGGTCCCGTTCGCGCGCACGACGACGACCGGCGGATCGAGCCGCCGCGCGGAGCTCTCGGCCTCGCCTCCCGGCGCGATGACCTTGCGCGCCTCGAAGCGCATCTGCCGCGAGGTGCGGCCGCTGCCGGTCAGCTCGGCCTCGACCTCGAGGTAATCGCCGGCGCGCACGGGCGCGAGGAACTCGACGTTCGCGTAGGCGCGCAGCAGGCCCTCGTCGCCGTCGCGGCGGATGAGGAGCTCCGTCGCGGCGTCGCCGAAGAGCTTCAGGACGTAGGCGCCGTCCACGAGGCCGCCGCCGTAATGGGCCTGCTCGGCGCCGACGCGCAGGCGCAGGAGAACCTTCTCGCTCGCCGCGGTCACGCGGGCCGCGCCTCCTCGCGACGCCTGAGGATTTCCTCGAGCAGGAAGGCCGCCACGCGGCGCGGCGTCGTCCCGGGACCGAACCCGGCGTCGTAGCCGAGCTCCTTGGCGAGGGGATGGTCGAGCCGCGCGCCGCCCGCGACGAGCACGACCCGGTCGCGGAGGCCTTCCGCCTCCAGCATGTCCACGAGGTCGGTCAGGTGGCGGATGTGGATCTCGTTCTGCGTGACGGTCGCCGACACGAGGATCGCGTCGGCCTTCGATTCGCGCGCCAGGCGCACGAGCCGCTCGACGGGCACCTGCGCGCCGAGATTCCGCGCGTCGAAGCCGTGGTAACGCTCGAGCCCGTAGTCGCCGGCGAAGCCTTTCGGATTGAAGATGGCATCGATGCCGACGGTGTGCGCGTCGGACTCGAGGGCGCACCCGAGCACGACGAGCCGGCGACCGAATCTCGTCGCGATCGCGTCGTCGATCTCTTCCCGGCCGAGGCTCGCGCCCGAGAGCTCTTCGGCCGCGATCGCGGTGGCATCCACCTCGTGGGTCGCTTTCCCGTAGACGACGAAGAACGTGAACTCGGGTCCGACGTCCTCGGCGAGGGTGACGTACGGATCGCGGATTCCCATCTTGGCGGCGTAGCGCTTGGCCGCCTCGACGGCGACGCCCGAGCGGGGGAGCGGCAGAGTGAAAGAGAGCTGCACGACGCCGTCGTTCCACTTGTCGCCGTAGGGCTTGACGCGCGAGAGATCGCGCGGGCGCGAGCTCACGACGGCGCTCCCGCCGGCTCGCGGTCCCACGCCTCGCGGAACGGGTTCGAATACTCGGGATGCCGCCGAACGACTCCATCCCGGCCGCGGCCCCCCTCGCGCGGACGCCGGGTATCGGCGAAAGCGCCCGCGGCGAGCGCTTCGAAAAGCCCGTCTCCCGCGATCCGTTCGAGCAGCTTTTCGGCGTCCTCGAGCACGGCATGCGCGCGCCGCACGATCCGCCCGTTCGGCCGGAAGAGCATCTCCTCCTCCAGATGGCGCGCGTTGGCGCGGAGCATCCGGGCCTGGTCGATCGCGAGCCAGCGGTCGGAGAGGAGCGGCGTGTGGAGGGCCTCCGTCAGCATCCCGAGCAGGTGGATCGATTGGCCGGTCGCCACGGAGGTGAGAACGAAGAGCGCGTTCTGCTGGTAGCCGCGGAAGACGTTGCCGGTCATGTGCTTCGTCGGCGGCATGTACTTGAGCGGCGCGTCCGGGAAGATCTCGCGCGCCGCCTGGGCCTGGGCGATCTCGAAGAGGAGGCCGTCCTCGAGCGTGGGGTCGATCTCGAACGCGTGCCCCAGTCCGATCTGCCAGCGCTCGAGCCCGGCGTCGAGGGCGAGCCGCTCGTTGATGAACTGCGAGGCGAGGACGGCCGGCGCCTGCTCGACGGCGTCCGCGGTGGTCAGATAGTTGTCTTCGCCCGTGTTGATGACGACGCCGGCCGTCGCGTTGATGCGCCGCGAGAAGTTCTGATCGATGAGGGTCCGGAAGGGATTGATGTCGCGGAAGATGATTCCGTAAAGGGCGTCGTTCAGCATCATGTCCAGCCGTTCGAGCGCTCCCATCGCCGCGATCTCGGGCATGCAGAGGCCCGAGCAGTAGTTCACGAGCCGCACGTACCGGCCGATCTCCGGCTCGAGGCGGTCGAGGGCCGCGCGCATCAGCCGGAAGTTCTCCTGGGTGGCGAAGGTGCCGCCGAAGCCGCTCGTGGTGGCGCCGTACGGGACGTGGTCGAGGAGCGACTGGGCCGTCGACCGGATGACCGCGATGCACTGCGCGCCCGCGCGCGCGGCCGCCTCGGCCTGGACGAGGTCCTCGTGGATGTTGCCCGTCGCGACGATCGCGTAGAGGAGCGGGAGCTCGTCCGGCGGATGGGAGGCCAGGCGGCGTTCCCGCTCGGAGCGGTTTGCGGAGATCCGCGCGAGGGTCGCCCGGACGAGGGGGGCCAGCACCTCGCGCCAGCGGGCGTGCTCGGAGAGGGCGCGCGCCTCGGCGGGACTCGACAGGCGCCGGGCGGCCTCGGCGACGTCGGCGGCGCCCGCCGCGAGGGCGCTTCCCAGCCAGACGGCCGCGCCCCGGGAGAGCCGATCCGCCTCCCTTAGGGCGTCCACGACGCGATTGGGCCAGGGGACGTCGTTTTCGTCGACGCCGTCCACCCCGAGGAGGCGCAGGACCGTCCGCTCGGTCGAGACGGTGGTGAAGGGCTCCGTCTCGCGCTGGACGCCCTCGGCGACGCGCGCCGCGAAGCGGCGGCAGCGGTCGATCCGGTCCTCCGGCAGACCGAGCTTGGGGCTCATTCGCGGGTGAGTATAGTCGCCGGTCGCTCCAGGGCTCCGTCCGGGAAATAGCGTTTGCCCGGAAGGCGTTAGGCCCGGAGGGGAGGCGAGAGTGCCGGTCGCGGCGGGCTTTCTCGGTTCGCGACGGCGTCGAGCAGCGGCGGGTGCCGCCGCCGCGCCGTTTCTGACGCTCCTTCTTGCGACCGCGGCGCCCATGCGGGCGCAGGACGGACCGCCCGAAGCGGCCGCCGCCGCCGCTCCCGAACCGACGCCGACGCCCGCGCCGCTTCCGCCGCCGCCTCCGGCCTCGGTTCCGAAGGTCGTCGGCGACGCGCTCTGGAACGAGTTGAAACGCTACGGGTCCGACACCGCCGCGCTCGTCGTCGCGCCGTTCCACTGGGACGCGCAGGACGGCTGGCGGGCGGCGGGCGCGGCGGTGGTCATCGGCGGCGCGTTCGCCTCGGACCGGGCGGTCTACGACGCGTTCGCGCGAAACCGCTCGGACTTCACCGACAGCGTGTCCCGGTACACGACCTGGTTCGGCGGCGGCGGCGGTTTCGCGGTGGCCGCCGGGCTGATCGGGGTGGGCCTCGTCTCCGACAGCGACGACGTGCGCGACATGGGACGCGACGCGCTCGAGGCCTCGATCATCGCGGGGCTCTTCACCAACGTCGTCATCAAGCCCACGGCCGGCCGCTGGCGTCCGAGCGAGTCGGACGGTGAAACGAAATTCGATCCTTTCTCCGGGCACAACTCGTTCACCTCCGGGCACGCCACGCAGGCCTTCGCCGTGGCCTCGGTCATCGCGATGCGTGCGCCCGGCTGGATCATCCCGACGATCGCTTACGGCCTGGCCACGGTCGTGGCCTGCGACCGCATCAACGACCGCGCGCACTTCGCGAGCGACGTCGTGACCGCGGCGCTCTTCGCGACGGCGACCGGACGCTTCCTGGTCCACCGGCACCGGCAGGAAGGTGTCGTCGTCCCCGCGGAGCCGCGCACCGCCGTGGAAGTCGTGCCGATCCCGGACGGTGCCGCGCTGCGGCTGCGCTGGTAGAGGCGCCGCCGGCTCGCCGACCCCCTCAGGCGCCGCGGAAGAGGCCGGCGTGGAGGTCGAAGAGGGGAGTCGCGGCCGGGACCACGCTGCCGAGCGCCTCGAAGAACTCGGCGGCCGGCTTCGGGGGCCTGCCGGGCGCCGTCGGGTTCGCGGTGACCGCGAGGAGCCGGGCCGGCTTCTCGACCGCGAGAGCGATGTTCGAGTCCCTCAGGCGGACGCGTTCCGCGTCGCTCAGGAAGATCGACGCGAAGTCGCGGGCCGCGAGCGTCTCTCCCGGACGCGGCGCCGCCTCGTGAACGAGCTCGTCGGTGAGCGCGCCCTCGAAGCGACGGACGGACGCCCCCCGCGCCGGGGCGGGCAGCGTCACCAGCTCCACGGCGGAGCGCGCCCGCGCGAGCGCCGACTCGATCGTGCCTCCCGCCGACATTCCCGCGGCGAGGACGATGCCGTCCGCGACGCGGGCGGACGCGAAGGCGCGCCGCCCGAACGCGCCGTCGAGGAGGACGATGTGCGCCCCATGCCGCTCGAGCGCGGCGGCGGTCTCGGCCGTCTGGGACACGGTGGTCGGGCCGATCATCTCGATTTCGCCCGCGCGATCGACGCGAGCCACGGCAACCCGCCCGAATCGCGTCGAGAACGGCAGGCGCTCGAGCGGCGTCGCGGCGAGGGAGGCCGCGTCGAACGTCGTCTCGGCCGAGGCCGCGAGCTGGCCCGCCTCGAACCGGAAGCGGGGCTTGGGATCGCCGGTGAGCGCGTCGAAGTCCTCGCCGTCCCGGCCGACGGAGGTCGCGCCCGCCGGCACGCCGAGCGCGTGGATCTCGCGCAACGCGGCCACGAGCGCCGTGGTCTTGCCGGCGTTCTTGGCCAGGCCGAGGAACGCGACCCGCTTCGCGCCCGACGCGAGCAGCACTCGCGCGAGCCGCCCCGCGCCGCCGCTCACGGGGTCGGGACGCCCGCGAGGCCCGCGAAGACCGAGGCGAGCCGCGCGTGCCGGCGCAGGAGACCGAGCGCCGTCTCGGCGTGGCCGGGGACGTAGCCGTTGCCGATCAAGAGCGTGCCCGGATGCGCGGCGCCTTCGGCGCCGAGGGCGGCGGCGGAGAACGAGGTCGCCATGCCGAAGAACAGGACCGTCCCGTCGTCCTTCGCCGCGAGGACGCTCGCCGTCTCCGTGCCGGGGGCGTTGACGGCGTTGACGACGAGGTGCGCCATCTCGCCTTTCGTGGCATCGCGGATCGCGGATTGGACGGCGATCGGGTCTCGCGCGTCGAGAGTCAGCACGTCGTCCGCATAGCCCAGTCCGCGCGCGCGGCCGGAGGCGGCCTCGGACGGATCGATCGCGAAGACGCGGCCGGAAGCTCCGACCGCCTCCCGGCCGGCGGCGAGACAGAGCAGGCCGGCCTTGCCGGTTCCGATGATCACGAGCGTTTGCCCCGCCTGCGCCCGCCGGAGCACGGACGCCGGCGCGCCCGCCACGTCGAAGGCCGCGAGGGCCACCTCCTCGGGGAAGTCGGCGGGCATGCGCGCCCAGAGCGTGCGCTCGAACAGGATCGCCGTGCCGTCGAGCTCGACGCGGTCGGAGGCGGCGACGACGCCATGGATGCGGTCGATCGCGAGCGGCGTCAGCGTCAGCGAGACGAGCGAGGCGATCCGCTCTCCCGGGCGCAGGTTCCCGGCGGCGGGGTGCTTCGGCCCGACCTCGCGCACGTCGCCGAGGAAGATTCCGCCGGAGCCGGTGACCGGGTTCTGCATCTTCCCGCGCTCGGCGACGATGCGCAGGATCTGCCGGGCCACCGTTTCGCCGGTCGCCCGCTCCGTCTCGCGCAGCTGTCGGAAGGACGCCGAGTCGACGTTCAGAGCCCGAACGGCGACCGCGATCTCGTTCTCGAGCGCGCGCGGCGTCGCGTCGAGCTTCCGCGCGATCTGCGGAAGCGCGCCCGGCGGGTCGAGCGAGCGATGGATCCCGAGCGGGTGTGGCGTCATGACGCGAGCGACCGGAGCTCTAGGGCGCCAGCGCGACGATTCGCAGCGGCCCGCCCGAACCGCCGGCGATCATCATCGGCAGCGCGACGACCCAGGCGCCGGTCTCGGGCACGCTTTCCAGGTTCGCCACGTTCTCGAAGCCCGGCACGTCGGCCGCGCCGGCGAGCCGGTGTACCGGGAAGTCCTTCGAGGGGCCGTAGTCCACGCTGGCCGTATCCACCCCGAGGGCCGCGATGCGGCGGTCCGTGATCAGGAGCCGCGCGGCGTCCTCGCCGAAAGAAGGGAAGTGGAGGTTCGAGGCGTCGCCGGGACGGTCGTCGCCGAGATATCGCTTCCGATCCGGCCACCGCGCGCTCCATCCCGTCCGCAGCAGCACGATGGCTCCCGGGGCGATTCGTCCGTGCGCCGACTCCCAGGCCTCGACGTCCGGCCGCGTGAGCCGGTAGTCCGCGTCGGCGGCGCATTTCGCCCGGACGTCGAGGACGACCGCGGGCGCGATCAGGCGTGAGAGCGGAATCCGCTCGGCGGTGGCTCCCTTCTCGGAGAAGTGGTACGGCGCGTCGAGGTGCGTGCCGCCGTGCTCGGGCGCACAGAAGGAATTCGACGAGTAGAACCAGCCGCCGGGCGTCTGGCCGGCGGAGAGCTTCGTCAGCGAGAAGGACGTCGGCGACGTGGGCCAGTAGAGCGTGTGCTCGTCGAAGGGATGCGTCAGGTCCACGACCTTCGCCGTCGCGAGGTTCGGGGCCGTCGGCGCGGAGCGCGCGGCGGGCAGCAAGAGGAAGGTCGGAATCACGAGGAGCGCGATGCCCAGGGGTCGGAGCGTCTTCACCGGAACGCCTCCTTCTCTGCCGCGGTCAGGCCGGGGCCTCGTCCGCCGGACCTCCGGCGCGTGCGACCTGCTCCGCCTTCACCGACTCGGGCTTGAACTTGCGCGCGGAGCCGATCATCTTCTCGAGGGTCGCGTCGAACGACGGCGCCTCGCCCTTGTGGAAACGCAGCGGGTTGATGCGCGCGACGACGAACGCGCGCAGGTAGGGGCTCTCGAAGCCCCGTTCCTTCAGGGCCTGCATCGCGGCGCCGACGGCCTCCTCGAGCTCGATCACGCGGGCTGCCCGGGCCTCGCGGACCGCGAGCGCGCGGGGGAGCGCCTCCGGAAGGAACTGGTCGACGCGCTTGAGGATCGGATGATAGGCGCCGCCGGCGAAGCGCCCGTTCTTCTCGTAGCAGACGCCGAGGGTGAGATACGCCGGCTCCTCGAATTCCAGGGCGTACTGGTTCTCGGGTCCGCCGTCGTGCGACGCGAGGTCTCGCGCCATGCGGATGACCTCGAGCGCCTTCTCGCGGAGGTTGTGCGCCTTCTCGGTGTTGAGCGCGAGGATCTTGTACGCGATCTCGCGCTCGGGCAGAACGAGCGCCACGATCGAGCGCCCGCCGAGGCGCTTCAGCGACGACAGCCGGTGATTGCCGTTCGGCGTGAGGTAGCGGCCTTCTTCCGTGCGGACGGCGATGATGGGATCCAGGAAGCGCCCCAGCGCGTCCATCACCGCGGCGAGGCGTTTGACGTGCGCGTCCGACAGGTCGCGCTGGAACGACGTCGGCTCGACCTTGTCGATCGGAAGCGCGGCCAGGATCTGCCAGTGGCCGCCGAGCGGGTCCCGGAAGGTGCCGAGGACCGATCCGCCGTCGGCGGCGATGGCTTCGGCGAGCGCCGCGGCGGCGGGAGACGGCGCGCCCGAGCCGACCTCGGGCGCGGTCAGACCGCGGGATTGCCCGGCGGCGGCCTTCTTTCGCGTCTTTCGGGGGGGCATGGGACAGTGGCGGGACTATACGCCGGGGCTCTCACCAACGGATGAGCCCGTCGCGCACCGAGCGCTCGAGGAACGCCTCGACCATCTCGGGAGTGGCGTCGCCGTAGTACCAGTGTCCCGCCGCGAGCGCCTCCGCGCACACGCGGCGCGCGATCGTCGCGGCGTCGGTCTTCCCGTCGACCCAATTGAGCACCTCGAATTCCATCAGCGGCGAGAGGCGCGGACCCTTCGCCCGGGGCGGCGGCGCCGGCGGAGGAGGCGTCTTCGCCGCCGGATGTCCGGTTCCTTTCGGCGACGTCGGACGCTCGGCCGCGTCGCGCTGCGCGCGGGCTTCGTCCTCGTGCTTCTCGCGAACCCGGCGCTCGAGGTCGAGCCACTCCGAGAGCGTCGTCGCCGCCTTGGAGGGAATGCGGGACTGCAGCCGCTCCTCGGCGGCGCTCGGCGGGGGGTTCGGGTCGCGCGCGCCGCCGGCGGCGCTCCAGGCCTCGAGGAGCGCGGTCTTCGCTCCGCGGGTCGTCTGGTCGAGGAGCCCGAGCCCGCCGCGGATCGCGCGATCGGTCGCGTCGGAGGCGCCCGGATCGAGCGCCTTCACGGACTCGACGGCCGCGCGCTCCTTCTCGAACGCCGCCGTCAGGAGTCCGGCGGCCGCCCGGAAGTCCTCCGGGCGCGGCGGACGATGCCGCGCGAGCCGCTCGAGCCCGGCGGCGAGAGCGTCCGCGATCCGTGCCGCGCCGTGCGAAGCGACCCACGAAGCCGCGGCCGCCGCCTCGGGTGGTCCCGCCGTGGCGAGCCACCAGGCCGTCGCCGCCACGACGAAGGCGTTGCGTTTCAACTGCGTCGGGTCCATCTGCCAGAGGTCGTCGGAGCTCGAGTGGATGTTCTCGTCCGGCCAGTTCGTGAGTGTCGTGCCCGGCACGCCCACCCAGGAGTCGTTGAAGACGAGGTGGTCGGTCGAGTCGAAGTACGGCACCGCGCGTCCCGCATAGGGCTCGCGAGTTCCGAGGTGGGAAAAGATGGGCTTCGAAAAGGCCACGCCGGGCGGGATCGACCCCGCCTGCCAGGCCGGCAGGAAAGCGTTGTTTCCGGCGACCACCATGTCGAAAACGCTTTCCTGCACGTCGGAGAGGTAGGAGGGGCGCGACCAGGGCGTGCGCGAGAAGTGCTGCACCCGGTTGCCCACCGACTGCCGCGCGCCGACCATGTCCTCGTTCAGGTTCGCGAGCACCTTCTTCTCGTCCCCCGTGTGGTCGGCGAAGTAGCGGTACTCGGAGTGAATCTCGTCGCACCACCAGAAGCGGATCCCGCGCCGCGGCGGCGGCAGGCGGCCGTCGCCCACGAGACGCACGAGCGCGCGGCCGATCTCGAGCATGTTGGCGACGCCCGATTGGTTGTCGTTGGCCGAGAACTTCTCTTCCTGCAGGTGGCTCGTGAGGACGATCTCGGGCAGCGACGGGTCGCTCCCGGGCAGGCGTGCCTCGACCATCGCCGTCCGCGGCTCCGCGCCGAACGCGGAGTCGACGACGATCCGCGCGCGGAGGCGCCGTGCCGCGGGGCGTCCGTCCGCGAAGATGCGGTCCGGGGTCTGGCCGCGCAGGCGGTCCGAGAGGGCCTTGCCGGCGCGCGCCGAGATCACGAACGCGAACGTCGTCTTCTCGCCGGAGGGGCCGTCCTTCTGCGGGACGCGGAGCCACGCGATCTGGTCCGGCGCGTCGGAGAGCGCGTTCAGCCGCGTCGAGCCCCAGCTGAGGATGCCCGCCGCGCCGCGCTTCCACACGGCCTGTTCCATCACGGCCGACGGGTTGCCGGAGGCGAGGACGATCCTCCCGCGGACGTCCGCGCCCGCGTAGTCCGCGGGCCGTTCGCCGGAGCCGACGTCCACGAGTTCGGCGGTCACATCGGCCGGCCGCGAGAAGTCGGCGATCGACGTCGCGACCTCGGCGTAGGACCCGAGCTTCGTCTGCGGCGCGTCGTCACCGGCGCCTTCGAGGAGCCACGCTTCGGCGCGGCGGCAGGACCAGGGCCGGTCGTCCATGGCCTGGTCGATCCAGCGGACGTCGGAGAGGCCGGCGGCCTTCGCGCGCTCCATGACGATCCGGGCGACCGCCATGTAGTCGGGGGATCCCGAGAGCTTGTGGTACGGCGTCGTGACGCGGAGCGTCTCGTAGGCGAGATCTCCGGAGAGCTCGTCGACGAGCAGCCGCTCGACGTTTGGATCGACGAACGGCGACGTCTGCGCGGCGAGCGCCTCGGGCCGCGCCAGGAGCGACGCCGAGGCCAGAGCGAGGGCGAAGCACACGCGGCGCATGGGTCCCTCCTTCCGAGTCTCTAACGCGCCGTCACGCCGCGTCAAAGGTGAGGATCAGCAGCGTCCGGTCGTCTTCGAGAGGCGTCGCGCCGACGTGCGCGGCCACCGCATCGAGGATCTCCTTCATCAGGTCCTCGGCGGGGCGGCCGCCGTCCCGCGCGAGCAGCGCCTCGAGTCGCTCGTAGCCCCAGGGCTCCTCGGCCGCATTCGAGGCCTCGACGATGCCGTCGGTGAAGAAGACGAGGCGGTCGCCGGGCGTGAACGACGCGGTCTTCGACGAGTATGCGACCTCGCGCCCGGGCAGCAGCCCGATCGGGAGCGCCGGCAGCTCGATGCGCTCCACGCTGCCGCCCGAGACGCGGTACGGCGCCGGGTGGCCGGCGTTCGTGAGCGTTCCGACGCGCGTGGACGCGTCGTAGGCGAAGATCGCGAGCGTCGTGTAGAGGCGGCGTTCGTCCGACCGGGAGCGTTCCCGGCGCCTCGCCAGCCGCGCGAAGGCGTCCGGAGCGGAGACTCCGGCCTCGATGAGCGTCGCGATCGTCGAGCGGGCCGCGGCCGCGACGAGGGCGGTCGGGAGGCCGTGGCCCGAGACGTCCCCCAGCACGACGGCCGTCCGTCCGTCCGGCATCGGGAGGATGTCGTAATAGTCGCCGCCGAGGTCGGCGATCGGCTCGAAGTGCGCGGCGGCCTGGAAGCCCTTCCAGGAGACGCCGGCCTCGGGAAGGAAGCTGTCCTGGATCGCCCGCGCGACCGCGAGATCCGCCTCGAGCTTCTCCTTGCGCGCCGTTTCCTTGAGGAGCCGCTCGATCGACTCCGCCATGCCGTCGAACGAGTGCGCGAGCTCTCCGATCTGGTCCTTGGAGCGCGTGGCGACCCGCACGGAAAAGTCCCCGCGTCCGATCGCGCGGGCCGCCCGCGTCAGGCGGTTGACGTTGCGCACGATCGACGCGACGAGGCCGAACGCGATCGCGAGCGCGATGAGATACACGCAGAGAAGCGCCGCGACGAGGAGTACCAGGACGATCCGGACGACCCGCTGCACTTCCGGCACACCCTGCGCGTTGAGTTGAGCCAGGAGGACAGCAGGGGACGTGCGTCCGATGAAGGCGACGACCGGCGCCTTTTCCTTCGTCTGTCCGATGACGGCCACCGCCCGGTCGAGGTAGACGCCCGCGAGCATCTGCCGCCGCCAGAGGCTGCCGTCCGAGGCGGGCGCGTTCGCGGGCGGCACGAGCAGGCTTTCGAGGCCCTTCTTCTCGATGTCACGGCCGGCGTCGCGACGGATCTGGACCTGGTAACCGGTCGGCGAGCGCTCGGAGCTTCCGAGCTCGACGGCCACCGAGTATCCCGTGCGGTCGGCGAGGCGATGCAACCACGGCCCCTTCCGGTCCTGAATCGGGATGAGGCGGATGACGGAGCCGGCCGGCCGGTCCGTTCGGATCGCGATGAAGACCTCGTCTCCGCCGATGAGCGGATGCGGATCCGTCAGCGCCGCGGCCCACGGCGCTTCGTCTCCCGCCGAGAGCCACGGCACCTCCGAGCTCGCGACGCGGCCGTTGCGGTCGAGACGGACCGTCGGCACGCCGGCCTCCGAAGCGCGCGCGAGCTCGGCCATCGTGTCCACCTCGCCGCGCAGCCGCGTGGCGATGTAGAGGTGCGAGAGCAGGAATCCCGTCGCGATCGCGAGCGCCGCGAGGAGCGGAATCGGAACGATGCCGATGAGGAAGTACGAGAACGCCAGGCGGAGCGCCAGCCGGTGCATCACCGCGCGGAAGAACGCGGCGCCGGCGCGCCAGACGAGGATCGCGCCCGCCAGCCAGGCGGCGATCACGAAGAGATAGACCCAGCCGCCGAACCGGTTGGAGGGTCCGTCGACGACGATCCCGAGGATCGCGACGACGAAGACGACGATCCAGATCCGCGTCGAGCGGCGAAGCGTCACGTTCTCGCCATCTTACAGGGGAGAGCGCCGGTTCCCGATCCGATAGAATTGCTTCGCCCGTGACGTTTCTGCGCCAGATCGCCCTCCTGCTCCCGTCGGCCTTCCTCCTCGGCGCGCTCCTCTTCCTCCTGACCCATGGCCGCGGCGATGCCGGCTTCGGCGTCTATCCAGCCGTCGAATCGTGGGGCGGGGGCGCCATCGCGGGCTGGACTCCGGAGCTGCGGTTCCTGACGCAGGCGGCGCTCCTGTTCCTGCCGCTTTACGTCCTGGCGCTCCTGCTCGTGCTCGGCGTGTCCGTGGGAGAGCGGGGAGCGCTGGGCCGGCGCGAGGGAAAACCGCGGTCGGCCTTCGCACGCTCGTTCGCGGCGCTCTTTTCGCCGCTCTTTCTCCTGGCGACGGCGGCGCTCGTGTTCTTCGGCGATCGCGCGGCCTCGCGGACGGCGCCCGGCGCGCTGCTCGCGCCGCTCCTCGTCGCGCTCGCCCCGTTCGCGGGCGGAGCGGTGGCGCTGCTTCCGTCGGCGCTCCTCGCAGCGCCCGTGGCCGCGCTGCGGAGGGCGGCCGGCGCATGACGTCGCCCGCCCGGCCGATCGTCGTCCTCGACTTCGGCTCCCAGTTCACGCAGTTGATCGCCCGGCGGATTCGCGAGGCGCGGGTCTTCTCGGTCGTCCTTCCGGGCACCGCGCCGGCCGAGGAGATCGCGCGCTGGAAGCCCGCCGGCGTCATCCTCTCGGGCGGTCCGCAGAGCGTGTACGAGAGGGACGCGCCGCTGCCGGCGGCGGACCCTCGCGGGTTCGGCGTTCCGACGCTCGGCCTCTGTTACGGCATGCAGTGGATGGCCCACGCCTGGGGCGGCGAGGTGACGGCGGTCAAGGGCGGGCGCGAGTACGGCCGCTCCACGGCGCGCGTCGCCGCGGACTCGGAGCTCTTCGAGGGGCTCGAGACCGAGCAGACGGTCTGGATGAGCCACGGCGACTCGATCACGGCGCCGCCGCCCGGATTTCGCGTCACGGCTTCGACGTCGTCGAGCCCGATCGCCGCCTTCGAAGACGGCCGCAACCGGCTCTTCGGCCTCCAGTTTCATCCCGAGGTGCAGCACACGGTTCACGGCGCGGCGATCCTCGAGAACTTCCTCTTCCGCGTCTGCGGCGCGCGACCGGATTGGACGATGGCGTCCTTCCGAACGGATCGCGTCGCGGCGATCCGGGAACAGGCGCGGGACGGGGAGGTCATCTGCGCCCTGTCGGGAGGCGTCGACTCCTCGGTGACGGCGCTCCTCCTCCGGGAGGCGGTCGGCGGACGCGTGCACCCGATCCTCGTGGACCACGGCCTCATGCGCGCGCACGAGCGCCGGCAGGTCGAGGAGGCGTTCGGGCGGCTCGGAATCCCGATCCGCGCGGTCGACGCATCGGATCTCTTCCTCTCGCGGCTCGCGGGCGTGACGGACCCGGAGGAGAAGCGGCGCATCATCGGCCGCACGTTCATCGAGGTGTTCGAGCGCGAGGCGAAGACCATTCCGGGGGCGCGCTACCTCGCGCAGGGCACGCTCTACCCGGACGTCATCGAGTCCGTTTCGATCAAGGGTCCGTCGGCCGTGATCAAGACGCACCACAACGTCGGGGGGCTGCCGGAGAAGCTCGGGCTCGAGCTCATCGAGCCGGTGCGCGAGCTCTTCAAGGACGAGGTCCGGCGGCTCGGAGCGGAGCTCGGCCTGCCGCGGGAGTTCCTGAACCGCCATCCGTTTCCCGGACCGGGCCTCGCCGTGCGGATTCCGGGGGAGGTCACGCGGGAAAAGGTTGCTCTGCTGCAGAAGGCGGACGAGATCGTGCTCGAGGAGATCCGTTCGGCCGGGCTCTACGACGCGATCTCACAGGCCTTCGCCGTGCTGCTCCCCGTCAAGTCGGTCGGCGTGATGGGGGACGCGCGCACACACGAGTACGTGCTCGCCGTGCGCGCCGTCCAGACGACGGACTTCATGACGGCGGACTGGTTTCGCATGCCCCACGAGGTCCTCGACGCGATCGCCGCGCGCGTGGTGCGCGAGGTTCGGGGCGTCAACCGCGTCGTTTATGACGTGACGTCGAAGCCGCCGGCGACGATCGAGTGGGAGTGAGGCCGGCGGCGGCCCGATCCCCTCACTTCAGTTGTGCGGGGTGACCGCCTTCTTCGCGTCGTCCGCGGCCTTCTTTGCCGCGTCCGCGGTCGCCTGTCCGGCTTCCTTCGCGGCATCGCCGACGGCCTGGCCGGCGTCCCGCGCCTGCTCTCCCGCCTCGGACGCAGCTTCCTTGACCGCCTGCGCTCCGTCCTTCGCCGCGTCTCCGACGGCCTGACCGGCCTCCTTGACTGCCGCGGCGCCCTCTCTCGCGGCATCGGCCGCCGCGTGAGCCGCCTCCTTCGCGGCCTCGGCCGCGTCCTTGGCCGCGTCGCCAACGTTCTCGGAGGAGTCCCGGCGGCACGCCGCGCCGAAAACGAGCCCGAACGCGAGCAGGATCCCCCAAACCTTTCTGTTCATCGAGTTTCCTCCTTTCGGTTTGGCGCGACTTCTCATCACGGCCTGGTCTTCAGGCGGCGGGAAAGCGCGTCCATGCCCTCGCGGAACGCTTTCGGCGGCCCGCCCGACGAGATGCGGAAGTGCGACGGCATTCCGAAGAATTCGCCCGGCACGACCGCGACGCCGTCGCTCTCGAAGAGATCTCGGACGAAGGGACCGGCGTCCCTTCCGTCGCGGAATCGCGGGAAGGCGAGCGTCGCGGCCGGATCGGCGGTGGAGAGCTCGGGATGGGCGCCGAGGATCTCGCGCAGCACGGGCCGGTTGGACTCGACGATCCGCCGGGCGCGATCCGCGAGCCGGTCGATCTGGGAGAAGGCGAGCGTCGCCAGCCGCTCGGCGGGGAGCGGACCCGAGACGTCCACGACGTCGCGCGCGCGCCGGATCTTCCCGGTCAGCTCCGCCGAGGCGAGCGTCCATCCGCAGCGCAGCGAGGCCAGGCCGTAGGACTTCGTCAGGCTGTTCGTCGAGACGAGCGCGGGCGAGAGCGTCGCCGCGCAGGGAGGCCGCCCGTCGAAGACGGTGTCCCGATAAACCTCGTCGACGATGACGGTGAAACCGCGCCGATCGGCGAGCCGGCCGAGCTCTTCGATCACTCCGGGAGGCGCGAGGACGCCCGAAGGGTTGTGGGGGTTCGAAACGATGACCAGTCGCGTGGCGGCGGTCGCCGCGCGATCGACGGCCTCGGGGTGAAGCGCGAAGCCGTCCTCGGCGCGCCGGTCGAAGAAACGCGGCCGCGCGCCGAGCATCTCGACGGTCGCGACGAGCGCGTCGTAATTCGGCCGCTCCACGAGCACGTCGTCGCCGGCATCGAGGATCGCCGCCGCCGCCAGAAAGTTGGCTCCCGTGCATCCCACGGCGGTCGCCACGCGGTCGGGCGTGACGCCGTAGCGCGTCGCGATCGCGTCGAGGAGCGGCGGGTAGCCGTCGGGGCTCGACCCGGCCAGGTCCAGCGCCTCGCGCGCGCCGCGCAGGTCGTCGATTGTGCAGGCCTCGAGATTCGAGCCGGCGAGGTCGATCCGCGGCCGCGGCCGGGACTTCGCCCATTCCATGTAGGCCGAGCGCGCGCGGACCATCAGCGCGACTCGGGGGCGGCGCGCCGGCGCGCGTAGAAGAGGTACACGGGCACGCCCGCGAGCAGCAGCGCCACGCCGACGGCGGACCGTCCCGGGTTCGTGCGCAGGACGCTCCCGACGACGAGGGCCGCGGCGGCCACGAAGAGCGCCGGGAGCAGCGGATAGCCCGGCGCGCGGAAGGGGCGCGTCCCCGGTTCTGTCGCCGGCGGACGGCGGCGAAAGACGAAGAGGCTCGCGACGGTCAGCCCGAAGAAGATCCAATCCGCGAAGACGACGGAGTCCACGAGATCGCCGTACGTCCCGGTCAGGACGAGAAGGACCGCCCAGATCGCTTGCACCGCGATCGCGAGCGCCGGCGTCCCGAAACGAGGGTGGATGCGCGCGAGCGGGGCGAAGAAGATTCCGTCCCGCGCCATGGCGTACGAGATCCGGGTGGGCGCGAGCAGCGTCAGGTCGAGGAAGCCGAATGTCGAGATGGCGATCGCCGCGGCGAGGAGGCGCTCGGCGCCGGAGCCGAAGAGGCGCGCAACGGCGTCCGCGGCGGGCGTCTGCGTCGCCGCGAGACCTTCGCGCCCGAGGGCGCGCAGGTAGACGACGTTGACCAGCACGTACACGAGGATGACGATCGCCGTTCCGGCCATGAGCGCGATCGGCAGAATTCGCCGCGAGCCGCGGATCTCCTCCGAAACGACGTTCGCGCTCTGCCAGCCGCCATAGGAGAACAGGATCGGGACGAGCGCCGCTCCGAAGGCCGCCAGGCCCGCGCCGCCGGACGGCGCCGCGAGGGCGGGCACCGGGGGAGGGGAGCCGCTGGCGAGGAGGCCTCCGCCGATGAGCGCGGCGAGCGCGCCGACTTTCAGGACGACGAGCGTGTTCAGGAGCCGGCTGCCGGGCTTGACTCCCAGAATGTTGACGAGAGCGAGCAGCAGGAGCGCGGCGACGGCGATCGGGACGGGACTTCCGGGAGGACCGCCGGCCAGCCGGCGCGCGTACTGCGCGAAGGTGATCGAGACGGCGGCGAGGCCCCCGCCCTGGATCATGAGGAGCGAGGACCACCCGAAGAGGAACCCGACGATCGGGTGGTAGGCCTGGGCCAGGTACTCGTACTCTCCGCCCGTGCGCGGGAAGAGCGCGGCGAGCTCCGCGAACGCGAGCGCGCCCGCGGCGGCGATCGCTCCGCCGGCGCACCAGGCGGCGATCACGAGCCCGCCGGACGAAAGCCGCTGCGCGACGAGATAGGGGTTGATGAAGATGCCGGCGCCGATGATGCCGCCGACCACGAGCATCGTCGCGTCGAAAGTCCCGAGGGCTTTGCGGAAGGCCATGAGCGCGGCCGCTTCAGGGGCTGCGGCGCCGGCGGCGGCTGGACCGTCAGGACCTGAACGCCTCGAAACTTCCCGGCAGCGTCGAAGTCGAAGGCCACGCGCGCCTTGCCGAGGATCGCGCAGGCATGACAGCCGTCCCGCAGGTCTTCGCCGACCACGAAGCGCTGACCGCCGCCGGCCTGGACCGTCCGCTCGACGGCGTGGCGATCGTAGCGGTCTCCCGGAAACGGCGTGAGCTTCGGATGCGCGCGGCGCATCGCCGCATATCCGGGGTGGCGGTCGAGCATCGCGGGCTCGAGATACTTCGGATCGTCCACGTCGAGGATCGGCGGGTCGCCGTTGACGAGGTAGACGACGTCGTTCGTGTTGGCGCGAAACGGGTTCACCGCCCACGCGACGTCCACGCGGCCCGTCTCTCGGAAGGCGCGCAGGTACTGCAGACCTCCCGCGCGCTCCGTGAACCCGACGGCCTCGGGCGAAGCGCCGGCCGCGCGCATGCGCTCCAGAAAGCACTCCGACAGCCGCTCCGGCCGAGCGTCGCACGCCGCGTGCATCGCGGCGAGGAAGCCCGCGGGCGGATTCCAGACCGCCGCCGCTCCGACGGGAGCCGCCGAATCGCCGGCGGACGCCGACGCGACAATCAGAAAGAGCGAGAGAAATCTCATCGTGACGCTCGGACGACTCGAAGCTCGGGAAAGACTATCGCGGCCAACGTCCGGCGATTAGAATCCGAACGTGCCCGGCGATTTCGTCCACCTCCACCTCCACAGCCAGTACTCCCTCCTCGACGGCGCCAACCGCCTGCCGGAGCTCTGCAAGCGCGTCGGCGAGCTCGGGATGTCCGCCGTCGCCGTCACGGATCACGGGAACATGTTCGGGGCGTTCGCCTTCTACCACGAGGCCGTCAAGAGCGGCGTGCGCCCGATCCTCGGCGTCGAGGCCTACATCGCTCCGGGCGACCGGCGCGACCGCGAGGCCCAGGCCGCGAGCGAGTCCGGGGAGGGTTACGCCTACCACCTGACGCTGCTCGCGGCGACGCAGGCCGGGTACCGGAACCTCGTGCGCCTCGTGTCCGAGGGGTATCTGACCGGCTTCTACCACCGGCCGCGGATGGACAAGGCGCTCCTGCGCGAGCATTCCGAGGGGCTCATCGGCCTGTCGGGATGCCTCAAGGGAGAGGTTGCCGGATCGCTGGCCCGCGGCAACTTCGAGGCCGCCAAGCGCGCGTTCCTCGAGTACCAGGACATCTTCGGCAAGGGCAATTTCTTCGTCGAGATCATGGACCACGGCCTGCCCCAGCAGACGGCGATCATCCCGGACCTGCTCCGCCTGTCGCGCGAGACGGGCGCTCCCGCCGTCGCGACGAACGACAGCCACTACCTGCGCCGCGACGACGCCTTCGCCCACGAGGTGCTCCTCTGCATCGGCATGGGCAAGACGCTCGAGGACGAGCGGCGGATGCGCTTCTACAACGACGAGTTCTACGTGAAGAGCGCCGACGAGATGAAGACGCGCTTCCGGCCGTGGTCCGAGGAAGCCGTGGCCAACTCGGTGGCGATCGCCGAGCGTTGCGCGGTGTCTCTGGACCCCGAGGGACTGCAGCTGCCGACCTTCTCCGCGCCGCCGGGGCTCACGCCGGCGGAGCATTTCGGGAACGTGGCGCGCGAGGGGCTCGAGCGGCGTTTGACCGAGGAACCCCTCGCCGCACCGCCCGAGAAATATCGCGAGCGCCTGGAGTACGAGATCGGCGTCGTCGAGAAGATGGGGTTCCCGTCCTACTTCCTCATCGTCTCGGACTTCATCGGCTTCGCGCGAGATCAGGGGATTTCCGTCGGGCCGGGCCGCGGGAGCGCGGCGGGCTCGATCGTGTCCTGGGCCCTGCGGATCACGGAGATCGATCCCCTGCGCTACGACCTCCTCTTCGAGCGGTTCCTGAATCCCGGAGCGGATCTCGATGCCCGACATCGACATCGACTTTTGCCAGGCGCGCCGCGGCGAGGTGATCGACTACGTCACGAAGAAGTACGGCCGCGAGAACGTGGCGCAGATCGTGACCTTCTCCCAGCTGAAGCCGAAGCTCGCGGTGCGCGACGTGGCGCGCGTGTTGTCGCTGCCCGTGGCGGTGGGCGACCGGATCGCCAAGCTCATCCCGGACGGCCCCGACGTCACGTTCGACCGCGCCCTGCGCGAGTCGCCCGGCCTGAAGGAGCTCATCGCCGGAGACGAATCGGTCGCGAAGGTCGTCCGGATCGCGGAACGCCTGGAAGGGCTGTCGCGGCACGCGGGCATGCACGCCGCCGGAGTCGTCATCGCCCCGCGGCCGATCACGGACTACCTGCCGCTCTACCGCACGAACAAGGACGAAATCACGACGCAGTTCGACATGAACGCGGTCGAGAAGATGGGCCTGCTCAAGATCGACTTCCTCGGGCTCATCACGCTCGACATCCTGGATTCCGCCTTCGCGGGAATCCGCGAGCGGACCGGAGTGTCCGTCGACCTCGACCATCTCCCGCTCGACGACGAGAAGACCTACGAGCTCTTCCGGTCGGGCAAGACGGCGTGTGTCTTCCAGTTCGACTCCTCGGGGATGCGTGATCTGCTCCGCCGGGCCAAGCCGCGCGTTTTCGCCGACCTCGCCGCTCTCAACGCGCTCTATCGTCCCGGCGCGCTCGACGCCGGAACCGTCGAGGACTACGTGCGGCGCCGCAACGGCACGAGCAAGGTGACCTACCCGCTGCCGGAGCTCGAGCCGATCCTCGCCGAGACCCTCGGCATCCTCGTCTATCAGGAACAGGTCATGCGCATCGCTTCGAAGGTCGCCGGCTACTCGCTCGCCGAGGCGGACCTGCTGCGAAAGGCGATCGGCAAGAAGAAGAAGGAAATCATGCTCGCCGAGGGCGAGAAGTTCGTCCGGATGGCGGTCGAGCACGGCACACCGAAGAAGAAGGCCCAGGAGCTGTGGTCGCTCATCGAGCCATTCGCGCGCTACGGCTTCAACAAATCGCACGCGGTGGCGTACGCGCTCGTGGCCTACAAGACGGCGTATCTCAAGGCCCATTACCCGGTGGATTTCCTGACGGCGACACTGTCGGCCGAGATCGGCTCGACGGACGGCATCGTGAAGGTGATCGGCGACTGCGTCGAGATGGGGATCGCGGTCTTGCCGCCCGACATCAACGAGTCGCGGAAGAACTTCACGGCCGTGGGCGACGCGATCCGATTCGGACTCGCGGCCATCAAGGGCGTTGGCGATGCCGCGGCGGAGGCGATCCTTGCCGAGCGCGAGGGCGGGCCCTTCGCGTCGTTTACCGACTTCGCGTTCCGCCTCGAGTCGCACCTCATCAACAAGCGCACCGTGGACGCGCTGATCGCTGCCGGAGCGTTCGACTCGCTCGGGAAGGGGCGCGCGACGCTCGCGGCCGCGTCCGAGCGCGTGATGGGCGCCGCGGTGCACCGGCGCGAGGACGCCGCCCAGGGGCAGTCGAACCTCTTCGGCCAGGGCGCGGCCGACGGCGGACCGCCGGGCGACGACTTCCCCGAGACGGCCGAGTGGTCCCTCGATGACCGCCTCAAAGGCGAGAAGGAGGTCCTCGGCTTCTACGTGACGGGCCATCCCCTGACGCGGCATGCGGAGGAGATCGCGCGCTTCGCCGACGCCAAGGTCTCGGAGCTCGCGACGCGGGTGGATCAGAACGTGCGCGTGGCCGGCGTCCTGACGCAGTTGAAGCGCCAGAAGATCAAGAAGGGCGTCAACGAGGGCAAGACGATGCTCAAGGCCTTCCTCGAGGACACGACCGGAAGCGTTCCCGTCTGCGTCTTCGCGAGCCTCTACGAGAAGGAGGGCGAGTGGCTGGCCGCCGACCTGCCGGTCCTCGTGAAAGCGATCGTGCGGGAATCGGGGCCGGCCATCGAGCTCACGATCCAGGAGATCGCCCGCCTCGAGGGCATCAACGAGCGGCGCGCCCGCGAGATCGAGATCCGCGTAAACCTGGCGCTCGCCGACGAGAGGGTCCTTTCGCGTCTGCGCGAGAGCCTCGCGTCGTATCCCGGCACGACGCCCGTCTCGATCCGCCTCGTGCGCCCCGGAGAGTTCGAGGCCCGGCTCAAGGCGGCCGACTCGATCCGCGTGTCTCCCTCGCCGCGGCTGACGAGCGAGATCCGGGCCCTGGCCGGGGAGGACTCGGTCCAATACGTCTTCGATTGAGGCGCGTCTGCTGCGGAGCCTCCCTCCGGCCGCCCGCCGGGCGGTCCGAGAGGCCGCGCGGATCGCCCGGGAAGACGGCTCGCCGCTCGCGGTGGCGGGAGGCGCCGTGCGCGACCTTCTCCTCGGCGCGCCGGTCCGGGACGTGGATCTCGTCGTCGAGGGGGACGCGCTGGCGTTCGCGCGACGGCTCGGCCGACGTCTCCGCGCCCCGGTGCGGGCGCACCCGAGATTCGGGACGGCCACGCTCGAGCTGTCGGGCGGCGCGCGCCTCGACGTCGCCGGCTCGCGCCGAGAGACGTATGCGCGGCCCGGCGCGCTCCCGGCGGTCTGTCCCGCTCCGCTCGCGGAGGATGCCGCCCGCCGCGACTTCAGCGTGAACGCGATGCTGCTGCGACTGGCGCCGCGACCCGCGCGAATCCTCGATCCGCACGGCGGCCGGCGCGACCTTTCGGCGCGGCGAATTCGGATGCTCCACCGCCAATCGCCGCACGACGATCCGACCCGCGCCTACCGGGCGGTGCGCTACGCGAACCGGCTGGGATTCCGGATCGACGCCGCGACGCGCCGGTGGATTCGGGAGGCGCGCGACGCGAGCGCCTTCGAGCGGATCTCGGCGGACCGCCGGCGGCGGGAGATCGAGCGCCTCCTCTCGGAGCCGCGCGCCGACCGTGCCGTCGCCCTCCTGTCGCGCCTCGGCCTGCTCGCCACGATCCATCCGGCGCTCGCCGGCAGCGAGTCCGGCGTCCGCCGGGGTCTCGCGCGCGCCGAGCGGCAGGGCGTCGGTTCGTGGTTCGCCGCCCTCCTGATCGTGGCCTCGGCAATGACGGGGAGCCAGGCCGGCGAGCTGGCCCATCGGCTGAACCTGCCGCGCGCCCGGGCGCGGACCCTGCGGCACTGGCCCGCCCGCCTTCGCTCGACGCCGGGCGGATCCGAGACCTCGGACGAGCGGGCCGCCCGCGCCGCTCTGGCTGGCGGACGCGCGCCCGTCTTCTCGGGTGAGCTCCGCATCGCCGGTCGCGATCTCGTCCGGGCCGGCATTGCTCCGGGGCCGGCCATCGGCCGGGCGCTCGAAGCGACGCGGGCCGCGCGCCGGGAGCGGCGGATACCCGCGGCGGACGAGCTGGCGTTCGCGCTCGCGCAGGCGCGGGGAGAGGGCGCATGAGCCTCGTCGTCGCCCTTCGCACACTCCTCGCCGCGGCCGCGATGATGGCCGCTCCGGCCACTCCGCCGACCTTCTGCGCCGAGTGGATCGAGCAGTCGCGCGAGGGCTACGAACGGCTGACGCTCTTCGAAGACCGCAACCTGGTGTGGAAACGGCAGCAGGCCGGCGGCGAGCAGCTCAAACGGCAGCGCCTCACGCCCGAGGAGGCGAAGTTCTACTGCGACTACCTCCGGAGCGACGACATCTGGTCGGCTCCCGAGGACCTGCGGAGCCAGGTGATCGGCGACCTCGTCAAGCAATCGGTCGTCACGCTCACCCGCCCGGACGGATCGCGGCGCGAAATCCGTTTCGACGAGTTCTCGGCCATGACCCCGCAGAGCGCGGCGCTCCGCTCCTCTCTCGACGGACTCCGCCGGATGTTCACGGCGCCGCTGGCTCCCGCCACCCGGTTCACCGCCGAGAACGTGCCTCCCGGCACGATTCTGAAGCGCTTCGACGGCGTTCTCTTTCGCGTGCGCCGCGTGGACTCCCTCAAGGGCGTCGTCGAGCTCGAGGGCGTCAACGAGCCCTACTCGGAATTCCGAAAGCTCGAGGACCTCCGCTTCCTCTTCGCGCCGCCGGAGCGCCCGTGAGCCGCGCCCCGACGCTGCGGGTCGCGTCGGGGGCCTGGAAGGGTCGGCGACTCGACGCGCCGTCCTCGGCCCGTCCGACGAGCGGACGCGCGCGCGCGGCGCTCTTCGACATCCTGCAGGAGAGGATTCCGGGGGCGCGGCTGCTCGAGCTCTACGCGGGCAGCGGTGCGGTCGGCCTCGAGGCGCTCTCGCGCGGCGCGTCGCGAACGGTCTTCGTCGAGCGCGAGGCGGCGGCGCTGCGTCGCAATCTCGATCGCCTCTCTCCCGAGCCCGGGACCGCGGAGCTGCTCGCGGAGGACGCCGTGGCCGCCTTGGCGCAACTGCGCCATCGGCCCGAGCGTTTCGATCTCGTGTTCGCCGACCCGCCGTACGGGGCGACCAGTCTGGACGAGCTCCTCGCCGGAGCGGTGGCGCTTCTCGCCGAGGATGGCATCTTGGTGGTGCAGGCCGACGCCTCGTGGCGCGCGGACGCGGGCACGGCCGGCCTGCGCCTTCTCGAGCGCCGCGCCTACGGCCGCAACGTGTTCTGGCTGTTTTCTCGAGCGTCGAAGGCGCCGTTTTGACCGCGTTACCTCGAAATGCTAACCTTCCCGGTCCCGACGGGCGCGCTTTCCGCGCCGCTTCCAGAGGAGTTGGAATGCTTCAGAACGGACGCCACTACTTCACCTCGGAATCGGTGACCGAGGGCCACCCGGACAAGATCGCCGACCAGATCTCCGACGCGATTCTCGACGCCGTGCTGCGCGACGATCCCATGGGACGCGTCGCGTGCGAGACCCTCGTGACGACCGGGCTCGCGTTCATCGCGGGAGAGATTTCCACGAAGACCTACGTGGACTTTCCGTCGGTCGTCCGCCACACGATCAAGGAGATCGGCTACACGCGAGCGAAGTTCGGCTTCGACTACGAGACGTGCGCGGTGATCTCGTCGATCGATCCGCAGTCTCCCGACATTGCGCAGGGAGTGGACACCGGAGGCGCGGGAGACCAGGGCTTGATGTTCGGCTACGCGGTGCGGGAGACGGAGAACCTCATGCCGCTGCCGCTGACCCTCGCGCATCGCCTCGTCGAGAGGCTCTCGCAGGCGCGGCGGAACGGGGAAATGGACTTCCTCCGGCCGGACGGGAAATCACAGGTCACCATCGAGTACGAGGGAACGCGCCCGGTGGCCGTCGAGGCCGTGGTCGTCTCGACGCAGCACGCGGAGGCCATGAAGCACGGCGCGCTGCGGGAGGCCATCATCGAAGGGATCATCCGGCCCGTCATTCCGCCGGCGCTCCTGACGCCGCGCACGAAGTATCACGTGAACCCCACCGGACGGTTCGTGGTCGGCGGCCCGCAGGGCGACGCGGGGCTGACCGGCCGAAAGATCATCGTGGATACCTACGGCGGCAGCGCCCCGCATGGCGGGGGAGCCTTCTCGGGGAAGGATCCGACGAAGGTCGATCGCTCGGCCGCCTACATGGCCCGCTACGTCGCGAAGAACCTGGTGGCCGCCGGCATCGCCGAGCGCGCCCTGATTCAGCTCGCCTACGCGATCGGCGTGGCGGACCCGGTCTCCGTGCACGTCGAGACCTACGGCACGGGGCGGATCCCCGAAGAGAAGATGGTGGCGCTCGTGCGCGAGCACTTCGCGTTGACGCCGAAGGGCATCATCGAGTCGCTCGACCTGCGCCGGCCCATTTACAAACAAACGGCGGCCTTCGGCCACTTCGGCCGTCCGCTGCCGGACTTCACCTGGGAGAAGACGGACAAGGCGGAGGCGCTCGCCAAGGCGGCCGGCGTCGAACCGTCGGTGGTGGTCTCGCGATGAGCGGCGTGGCCGCCCTGCCCGGGCACGACGTCAAAGACCGCTCGCTCGCCGAACGCGGGAAGCTCCGCATCGAGTGGGCGGACCGCACGATGCCGGTCCTGCGGCAGATCCGGGAGCGTTTCGCCCGGGAGAAGCCGCTGAAAGGAGTCCGCCTCTCCGCCTGCCTGCACGTGACGACGGAGACCGGCAATCTGGCGCGGACGCTCGTCGCCGGCGGCGCGGACCTCGTCCTCTGCGCCTCGAATCCCCTCTCGACCCAGGACGACGCGGCGGCCTCGCTCGTCGTGCACGACGGGATCGCCGTCTACGCGATCAAGGGCGAGGATCACCGGACGTACTACGACCACATCCGCGCGGCGCTCGCGCACCGGCCCAACCTCACCATGGACGACGGCGCGGATCTCGTCTCCTCGCTGCTCTTCATGGCGCTCGGCAAGGACGGCGACCTCGACCCCGCGATCCGCGACTGGGCGAAGGCCCTGCCGGCGGGGGAGCGTCGCGCTCTCCTCGACGGAATCGTCGGTGGGACGGAGGAGACGACGACCGGCGTCATCCGCCTCCGCGCGATGGAGAAGTCGGGAGTGCTCCGCTTCCCGGTCGTGGCGGTGAACGAGGCGAAGACCAAGCACCTCTTCGACAACCGCTACGGGACCGGCCAGTCGACGATGGACGGCATCGTCCGTGCAACGAATCTCCTCGTGGCGGGCTTGAACCTCGTCGTCGCCGGGTACGGCTGGTGCGGCCGCGGCGTCGCGATGCGGGCCCGCGGGCTCGGCGCCAACGTCATCGTCACCGAGATCGACCCCACGCGGGCGATCGAGGCGCTCCTGGATGGGCACCGCGTTCTCCCGATGGAAAAGGCCGCTCGCGAAGGCGACATCTTCGTGACGGTCACCGGAAACAAGGGCGTGTTGCGGGGAGAGCATTTCCGGGCGATGAAGGACGGGGCCGTCGTCTGCAACGCGGGCCACTTCAACGTCGAGATCGACATCCCCGCGCTCGAAGGCCTCTCGAAGGGCCGGCGGATGATCCGCGAATTCGTCGAGGAGTTCACGCTCGCGGACGGGCGGCGGATCCATCTCCTGGGAGAGGGCCGTCTGATCAACCTCACGGCCGCCGAGGGACACCCGGCCTCGGTCATGGACATGTCCTTCGCCAACCAGGCGCTGGCCGCCGAGTACATGGTCAAGAACCACGCCTCGCTCGAGAAGCGCGTGTACGCCGTGCCCGAGCCGATCGATCGCGAGATTGCGCGCCTGAAGCTCGAGGCGATGGGCACATCGATCGACCGCCCGACGCCGGAGCAAGAGAAGTACCTGAGCTCGTGGGAAGAGGGGACCTGACCCGGCGGCTCCTGCTCGGCTTGGCGCTCGCCGGCGCCGGCGCGGCTTCGGGACAGGAGCCGTTGCGCGTCGGAGAAGTCCGGATTCAGTGTCTCGACGTCTTCACCCAGGAAGAGGAAGCCCGCGGCTGGCTCTACCGCGCGGCGGACGCGATCCACATGGAGACGCAGACGCGGGTCGTCCGGCGGTTCCTGCTCTTCCACGAGGGCGACGTCTACGACGCGGCGCTTCTCGCCCAGAGCGAGCGCAATCTGCGGGCGTTGTCCCTCTTCAAGTCGGCGCGCGTCCAGGCGGGAACGCCCCATGACGGCGTCGTGGACGTGGACGTCGTGACCCAGGACGCCTGGACGACGGACGTCGAAGCGCACCTGGGCCGCGGGGGAGGCGAAACGACGTGGTCGGCCGGGATCACCGAGAGCAACGTTCTCGGCCTCGGAAAGGAGATCGGTTTTCTCTACGACCAGGACGTCGAGCGCACCAACCGTTTCCTCGAATTCCACGATCCGGCGCTCTTCGGGCCCTATTGGTCGGGCGGGTTTCTCTGGGCGGACAGCTCGGACGGAAACCAGCGGCGCCTGCAGCTCGGCAAGGCCTTCACGTCCACACTCGACCCGTACTCCGCGGGCGCTCTCTTCGACCGCCATCTCCTCCAGGAACGCATTTACGAAGACGGCGTCATCGACGCCGAGTACTCGCGGCAACGCCAGGAGCTCCGCCTCGCTCTGGCGGGGGCGTACGCTCCGGGCCCGCTCCACGCGGGCCGGGTGACCGCGGGCATCGACTTCTTCCGCGACACTTTTACGACGCTGCCGGACCGGCCCGAGGACGTCCTGCCGTCGAACCGGGACTTCCGCTACGTCTTCGTCGGCTGGGAGACGGTCCGCACCGATTTCGTCTCCGAGAGTTACGTGAACCGAGGCGAGCGCGTCGAGGACTTCAACCTCGGGACGCGCCTGGCGGCGGAGGTCGGAGTGTCTCCCCGCGTTTTCGGCGTCGAACAGACGACCTGGGAAGCGGCGGGGGAGGCCTCGCGCGGCTGGCGCATCGGTCCCGGCTCCTTCCTCCGCGCCCGCGCAGCATTCCAGACGCGGGTCTCGACCGAGGGCGCCCAGAACTCGATTTTCTCGGGCACGCTGACCTTCGTCTGGAAGCACCCGACGACGCTCCTCCAGACGACGGTCGCGCAGATCCAGGTGGACCGGGGCTGGAATCTCGATCGGGACGTCCAGTTTTTCGCGGACGGCGACCACGGCCTCCGCGGCTACCGTCTGTACGCCTTCGAAGGAGACCGGCGGATCGTCGTCAACGTCGAGCACCGATTCTTCGGGAGCGCCGAGATCCTCCAGCTCTTCTCGCTCGGCGCGGCGGTCTTCGTCGACACCGGGACCGCGGTGGCGCCGGGCGAGCCGCTGAACTTCGCCGCGCTCAAGACCGATGCCGGGGCAGGCCTTCGGATCGGGATCGCCCGCGCGGCTTTCAACTCGGTTCTGCGGCTCGACGCCGCCTATGCCTTCAACTCCGACCCCCTTGGCCGGCACGGGTGGCTGGTATCCTTCTCGAGCGGGCAGGCGTTTTAGCGAAGCGCGCCGAGAGCCCGGCCTCTCGCAGTCGACAGCGTCGCCGGCGCGCTTCGGAAGAGAGTTTCTAAGGCAGTGCCGCGAGGTGAGGGGCAGGGGGCCGACGGCCTAAGTCCGCATCTTTAGCAGAAGGAATGCAGCGGCTGTGGCGAAGAGGATGTCCGGCGTCCAGGCCGCCAGCTGCGGCGGCAGCGCGCCGACAGCGCCGAGACGCCCGAAGAGCTCGACGAGCACGGTCAGCACCATCCCGAGGCCGATCCCGACGCCGATTCCCGCGAGTGCCCCGCTCCGTCCGAGCCGGAAGGCGAACGGCAGCGCGAGAAGCGCCATGAGCGGCAGGAGCATCGGCCGCGACAGCCGCTCGGCCAGCGCGGTCTCGAGCGACTCCGTCGGGTAGCCCGTCGCCGCGAGCCGGCGCGTGTAACGCTGGAGCTCGCGGAAGCGCATTTGCGCCGGCGGGCGCGTCTCGGCCAGGAAGGTCCGCGGCGGGTCGCCGCTCACTTCCCGATCGAGAAAAGCCGTGTAGCCGGTCTCCCGGGCGCCGTCGAACGACCGCTCCCAGCCCTGGCGGAAGGTCCAGGTTTTCCCGTTCCAGTCCGCCTGCCGCGCCGCGGTCCGCGAAACCAGCCGGAAGTCCGGCGAGAGCGCGAAGACGGAGGGGGAGAGGAGCGCCGAGACGCCCGGCGGTCCTTCTTCGTGGTGCCAGATCCGGCCCGATCCGTCGTAGTGCCAGTCGCGCTCCGCGCCCGAGCGCACGAAGTCCGCCGGGCGGCCGCGGATGATGTTCCGGAAGCGGTCCTCGCGCTGGCTCGCGAGGGGCAGGACCGTCTCGCCGAGCCAGAAGGCGCCGGCCGAAGCGAGGAAGCCGAAGAGAAGGATCGGCACGCCGAGGCGATGCAGCGAGACACCGCTCGCGCGGCAGGCCGTGTCCTCGGCGTTGCGCGAGAGGCTTCCGAGCGCGAGCAGGGTCGCCACGAGGACGGCGAACGGCGCCGCCTGGTTCCCGATGCCGAGCAGGAAGTTCCGGTAGTAGCCGGAGAGCACGTCGGCGGGCGGGTGGTTGCGGAGGATCTCGTCCACCTGGTCGGCGTAGTCCACGATCGCGGAAATCAGGAGCACCGAGAGCAGCACCATCCCGAAGACCCCGAGGAAGCGCCCGAGGACGTAGCGGTCGAGGAGGGCCGGGAACCGCAGGAACCCGCCGAGGCGGGCGGGGCGCGGGCGGCCGGCGGCGGGCGCAGCGACCGTGCGGCGACGGAGCCAGCCGGGGATCCGCCATTTGGCCTTTTCGCGGCCGAGCCCCCGGAGGAGGGACAGGCCGAAGACCGCGAGACCCAGGTTGGGAAGCCACATCGCGAGCTCGGGAGACAGGCTGCCGTTCTGGGCCCAGGTCTCGCCACCCGAGAGGAGCACGTAGTACCCGACCAGGATCGCGAGCGACAGCGCGAACGAGCTCCCGCGTCCGCCGCGGCGGGAGGTCTCGGCGAGCGGGATTCCCACGAGGCCGAAGGCGAGGCAGGCGAGCGGAATCGCGAGCTTCTTCTGGATCTCGACGCGCGCGAGCCGGTATCGCTCGGGCGATTCGGTTCGCGCCTTGGCGGCCGAATGGAGGAGCTCCGCGAAGGACTGCGCGCGGAGCCCCTTCTCGTAAGAGACCCGGGCACGCGAGTCCCGGGCAACGTCGCCGGCGAAAAGAATTCGCTGTGTGCGGTTCCAGCTGATGCGGTAGCGCGATGGAGACGACGGCGAGAGCTCGTGCACCGTCGAGGACTCGAGGTCGAGCCACAGGCGGTCCTCCTCGAGGCGAAGGGCGCCGCGCTTCGCCACGATGATCTGGTCCCGGTCGGCCGCCGCGTCCTCCTCGCCGACCTTGAGGAACACCCCTTCGAGCGAGCGGCCGTCCGGGCCCACCCGGTCGAAGAAGAGCGTGATGCCCGGACGCGGCTGCCGGAACGTCCGCGGCGAGACCAGGTTGACGAGCGACGTCGCGGCCATCCGCGCCATCGTTTCCGTCAGGAGGTCGTTGGTGCGCGGGAGGACGACGTTGTAGATGAAGAAGACGCCGACCGCGAGGACGGCCCCGGCGGCGAGGACCGGCCGGTAGACGGGCCCGGGCCCGACGCCGCAGCTTCGGAGAGCGACGAGCTCGGACTCGGCCGACAGCCGGCCCACGCCGACGAGGACGGCGAGCAGGAACGCCATCGGGATCGTGAGAACCACGATCCAGGGGATCGAGAGGAGCACCATCCAGAGGACCTCGCCGGCGGTCGCGCTGCGCCGCACGAAGAAGTCCGTGAGCAGGAAGATCGTGCGGACGAGGAGCAGGAACGTGTAGGCCGCGAAGCCGAGGAGGAAGGGCGGCCAGATCTCCCGCAGGACGGAGCGCGACACGAGGCGCATCGAGGGCATGGTCGGGCCTCGCGCGGGGCGAGTCAACCGCGTTGGCGATTGATGTTATGTCCGATAAGATATATTATGTAAAATACAATGGAGGGACTGTCTGCGCGGCCCAATATGACGACGTACGCGCTTCTCGATCTGCCCTTCCTCGCGGGTTCCGGGAGCCTGGTCCCTCGGGAGGACTTCCAAGAGACCCTGCGAGGCCCGGCGGATTCCCCCGAGGCGGCTCTTGGAGTCGCGGGCGAACTGCTCGGCGGCTTCTTGCCCTCGCGCGGTCGCCTCGGCGATCATCGGCGCCTTTACTGCGTTCAGGCCCGTGAACAGAAAGATGGGGCCCGAGGCCTCGGGGTCTTCCCGGGTCGAGAGGGACGACGCCCTCCTGGGTGAGGTCGCTGACCGCCGAGCTCGCCGCGAGGACGACGTCCGGCTTCGCCGAGCGCACGAGCACGGCTACTTCCACGACGTAACGGCGGGCAACCTGGCCGGCCGGGCTACGTCCGCAAAGCGTCTGCGACCCGGATCCCTGGGCGCCGCGTCGACGCGGGAATGCCGTGGCGGCCCAGGGAACAGCTTCACCTTTCTCTTCTTCTCTTCGGCGGCCGCGAGCCGGCGATTCGCCTGGGTCAGGTCGTTGTCGGCCGCCACGAGCCGGAGCGGCCCGATCGCCGCGTCCGCCCGGACGTCGGGCTCCGAGATTCCCTTGACGGTGACGGAGCGGTCGGAGAGTCCGGCCCGCGACAGAGCGGAGCCCGCGAGCGCTCCGCCAGCGACGATGCCCGCGGCGACGACGACCGCGCTCGCCACGGCGGCTCCGGACGAACCGCCGCTTACTTTCCCCGCGAGAGCCGGATCTCTCCCGCTTCGAGTTGCCGGAGAACGCCTTTCAGGGTCTCGATCACTTCGGTTCGATCCACGCGCGCGCGGGAGAACGAAAGGTTGAGCTTGAACGGGCCGCCCTTCGGCCGGAAGACGAACTGGAAGTGCTTCGCCTTTTTTCCGTCGGACTTCTCCTGGCGCTTGTGCGCGCGCAGGTCGTCGCGCGTGGATCCCTCGGAGACGCGCGCGATCGCTTCCTCCATCCTGTCGCGATCTCCGAGGCGCGCGATCTCGAGGAGGACCGATCTCGCTTCGATGTCGGCGCGCCGACATTCGTCGCGGAGATCCTCCGGAATGTCGAGCAGCGACAGCGCCTCCGTGATCGACACGCGAGACTTGCCGACGGCCTCGGCGATTTTCTGCTGCGTGTACCCGGGCTGGCGCGTGAGCGTTGCGTAGCCGTCGGCCTCCTCGAAGGGATGAAGATCTTTTCGGTGCAGGTTCTCGATCAGGGCGAGCTCCATCATCTCGGGCTCGCTGACCTCGAGCTCGATGCAGGGCACCTCCGTCAGGCCGGCTTCGATCGCCGCGCGGAGGCGTCTCTCCCCCGCGATCACGGTGCATCGGCCGTCGGCGCCGGGGCGCACGAGGAGGGGCTCGAGGATTCCCTTCGATTCGATCGAGCGGATGAGCTCCGTCAGGTCGCCGACGTTCGTGCGAGGCTGATCGGGATTCGTATCGATCTCCTCGACGGGAATCCACCGGCCGAGCGAGGCGCCGAACCGCTCCGACAGCGCCTCGACGAAATGCGAGTCGTGGCGCATGCGCGCCTGCTGCGGCAACCCACGCTTCTTAGACACGGGACAGGACCTCCTCGGAGAGTGAGTAGTACTCGGCGGCGCCGCTCGATCGCGGCGCGTAGCTGAAGATGGACTCCTGGTGCGCGGGGCTCTCCTCCAGGCGCACGCTCTTGGAGATCGTCGTCTTGAAGACCTTCTCGCCGAAGACCGACGCGATCTGCTTGTAGACGTCCTTGCCGAGCACCGTCCGGCGGTCGTGCAGCGTGATCACGACCCCCAGGATCCGCAGGTGGGGATTGGGCCGGGCCTTGATCTTGTCGATCGTCTCGAGGAGGTCGTCCGTTCCCTCCAGAGCGAAGTAGGACGACTGAATCGGGATCAGGACGTGGCTCGAGGCGACCATCGCGTTGACCGTGATCATCCCGAGCGTCGGCGGCGTGTCGATGAGGACGGCGTCGTACTTGCGCCGCGCGGGGTCGATCTTGTCCCGCAGGCGGAAGTGCCCGTCGATCTCCCCCAGGAGCTTGGACTCGATCTTGGCGAGCGAGATGCGGGCCGGCGCGATGTCCAGGTTCGGGAAGCCGGAGTTACGGACGACGTCCTTCAGCATGATCGCGGGGTCCGTCAGCACGTCGTACATGGACTTGTCGAGCTTCTTGCGATCGATGTACGACATCGTGCTGTTGCCCTGGGGATCGAGATCGATCAGGAGGGTCTTCATGCCCTTCTGCGCCAGGGCCGCCGCGAGATTGATGGCCGTGGTGGTCTTGCCGACGCCGCCTTTTTGATTGGTGATGGAGATGATCACGGGGAGGGAGTGTATTCCGGTGGAAGGTCCGTTGTCAGTTTCTACATTTTGTATTTTCCGAGGTCCTCCGGATTGACCTCCTCGAGCCACTTCCGGAGGCGTTCCGGGTCCTGTTCTCCGGACTCGGAGCGCAGGCTCTTGCTCTTCTCGAGCACCTCGTGGTCCACGAAGATCTCCGCGCGCGACCGCAGCGCCAGCGCGATCGCGTCGCTCGGCCGGCTGTCGATGTCGAAGCGGGTGTCGCCCCTCGTCAGGTGGATGCGAGCGAAGAAGGTGTTGTCCTTGAGATCGTTGATGATGACGCGCTCCACGCGGGTCCCGAGCTCCGCCAGCACGTTTCGGAGGAGGTCGTGAGTCATCGGGCGCGGCGTGGATATCTTCTCCATCTCGAGTGCGATGGCGTTGGCCTCGAAGAGGCCGACCCAGATCGGCAGGAAGAGACCGTCTTCCTTGTCCCGGAGGATCACGACGGGCATGTTGGAGACGGGGTCCATGAGGAGCCCCTTGATCTCCATCCGGATCAGCGCCATGGCTCCCCCGCCGCCGCGCCCTCGCCCGGCGCCTTCGGCTCGCAGAGGTCCCCGAGGAGTGAATTGGGAAGGCCGCGGCGGATCCGCGCCCGCGCGTAGGAGCCCGCCGGGACGCGCCCGCCCTCCAGATGCACGATGCGGTTGCAGGGCGTCCGGCCCCGGCTCTGCCCCTTGCGGTCCTCGCCCTCGATCAGGACCTCGAACTCCCGCCCTTCGAGGGATCGGTTGATCTCCAACTGGATCTCCGCCTGAAGGGCGAGGAGCCGCTCGAGGCGCTCGGAGGAGACCTCCTCGGGGACTTCCGAGGCCGCTCCCCAGCGGGCGGCGGCGGTCCCGGGCCGGGGCGAGTACCGGAAGCCGAAGAGGCTCTCGAAGCGAACTTCCCGGACGAGCTCGAGAGTTGCCTCGAAATCCTCCTCCGTTTCGCCGGGGAATCCCACGATGAAGTCCGACGAGACCGCGAGGCCGGGCACGGCGCGGCGCAGGCGCGAGACCGTCCCGACATAGTCCGCCTTTCCGTAGCGCCGCTTCATGCGGTAGAGCACGCGGTCCGAGCCGGACTGCGCCGGCAGATGGAGGTAGGGCGCGACGACGCCGCCGGAGGCGAGGGCCTCCACCATCGGGTCGTCCACGAGCCGCGGGTGAGAGGTCAGGAAGCGCAGGCGGCGGAGCCGGGGGGTCCCGGCCACCCGCCGCAGCAGGCCTCCGAGGCCGATTCCGGTCTCCGGATCCCGGTAGGCGTTCACGGTCTGGCCGAGGAGCGTGACCTCGCTATAACCCTGCTCGCAGAGGTGCGCGACTTCCTCGGCGATCTCGTCCCCCCTCCGGCTGCGCTCCCGGCCGCGGGTGAACGGCACGATGCAGAAGGTGCAGAACTGATCGCAACCCTCGATGACCGTCACGTAGGCCTGGTACTCGGAGTCCCGGGTGATCTGCCGGAACTGATACACGGGTGACTCGACGGGCAGCTCGAGCTCCGCGAACTGCCGGCGTTCCCGCCGCGTGCGGTTCACGGCTTCCCCGACCCCTTCCACCTGTCCCGTGCCGAGCACGAAGTCGACGTAGGGCGCGCGCTCCAGGATCTCGTCGGCCTCGACCTGGGCGACGCATCCGGTGACACCGATGACGAGATCCGGCCGCCGCTGCTTCTCGAGCCCGAGGACGCCGAGCGCGCTGTAGACCTTCGCCTCGGCTTTCTCGCGCACGGCGCAGGTATTCAGGATCACCACGTCGGCTTCCGTTCCGTCTCCGGCGCGCCGCAGTCCGAGTCCTTCGAGCTGGCCGGCCATGCGCTCACCGTCGAGAACGTTCATCTGACAGCCCCACGTCTCGACGTGATAGCTGCCGGCGGACGATTCGCAAGCCTCGTCTTTTCTTGCAGTTACGGCTGATTGGAGGGGCATCGACTACTCGCGGATCCAGCCGGGAAGCGCGCCGGCCTTGCGCGCTTTCTCGGGGAGGTCGGCCAGATCCTTCTCGGCTGTCTCGAGGTCGCGGCGCGCGGTCTCGAGCTCCTCTCTCTTCTTGTCCCAGGCGGGCTTGATCACGTTGTCTCGATAGAGGCCGTCGTCCCACGAGTAGAAGTCGTTCTCGAGCTTCTTCGTCTCCCCTTCCAGGCGCGCGACACGATCCTGGGTGTCCGCGACGCGCTGGCGGGTGTCTCGGGCGATTGTGCGCCACTTCTCTTCCTCGGCGGCGCTCGGGTCCACCGGCGGCGCGGCGGGCGATGGGGCCGCCCTGGCGGCGGCCGCGGCCGCCCCCGCCGGAACGGCCGGCCGGGGAGTCGCCGAGAGCACGGTCAGCCGCCCGCGATTGGGGTCCGTGACGAGCGTCCGGTTGTTGATGGCGACGACCGGTGTCGGGGCAGTCTTGTTGGACTGGCGATGCTCGGCGGCCGCCTTGACCACGTCCTGGAGCGACTGGCCCGATCGCGTGGGCACAGGTGCGGGCGCGGCCTGCGGCCGCCCGAAGCCGCCCGAAAGTTTTGGAGGCGGCGTCGGAGTCGGCGTCTGTCCCGGGGCCGCCGAGGCGGCGAGCACGAGCAGTACCGCTGCGATGACGCGAGAGACCCTCATGGTTCGGTCGTCCCCGCGCGTCCGTAGGCGTCTTCGAGCCGCACGACGTCGTCGAGCTCCGGGCTCGAGACCTCGACGATCTCGCACGCGGCCTCGGCGCGGAGCCGATGCCGCTCGCCGGGGCGGATCCGATGGCCCTGTCCCGGTCCGAGCTTCAGCTCGCGCATCGTGCCCTCCACCTCGACCTGAAGGTACACCTCACCCGAGAGAACGTACAGCGTCTCGTCTTTCCTTTCGTGGTACTGCAGAGAAAGGGAGTGCCCGGGCTCGATGTGCAGGATCTTTCCGGCGTAGCGCTCGTTCTCCGCGAATACGAGCTCGTGGCCCCAGGGCTTCGGAACGCGTCTCACAGGCGCCACGCCTTGAAAATCCGTTCGACATCGGACGCGTCCGACGCCTCCAGGGCCTTGCCGGCGAGGATCGCGGCGCGCCCGGCGTCGAGGAGAACGACTTGCTCCTTCACGGGCCCGATGGAAACGGGCGTGACGGAGAGCTCCGCGATCCCGAGGCCCAGCAGCACCGCGATGCCGATGGGATCCGCCGCGAGCTCGCCGCAGACGGAGACCGGCCGCCCCGCCGCGCGGCCGGCCTCGACGACCATCCGGATCATTCGCAGAATCGCCGGATGGAGCGGCTGATAGAGCGCGGCCACCTCCGGGTTCGCGCGGTCGACCGCCAGCGTGTATTGCGCGAGGTCGTTCGTCCCGATCGAGAAGAAGTCGCTTTCGCGCGCGAGCTCGGCCGCCGAGAGGGCCGCCGACGGCACCTCGATCATCACGCCGAGGTCGGGCGGCCGCGACAGTCCGGCGGCGCGGGCCGCACGCTCGAGACGCTGGCGCGCGGCGCGCACCTCCGACACCGACGCAACCATCGGAAGGAGGATCCGCAGGTCGCCGCGCGGCGCCGCGAGGCAGAGGGCCGAGAGCTGGGTGTCGAAGAGGTCGGGATGGGCCAGGCAGTACCGCAGGCCCCGCAGGCCGAGCGCCGGGTTCTCGCCGCGGGCCGGTCCGATTCCCTTCTCGCCGCCGAGGTCGTAGGTGCGCACGATGACGGGATGCCCGCCGGCTGCGTCGAGCAGCCGCTCGTAAGCCGCGCGCTGCTCCTCGACGCCGGGCCAGGCCGGGGCGGACTTCAGATACAGGAACTCCGAACGAAAGAGCCCGACGCCCTCGGCGTGGTACCGCTCGAGGGCCGGGACCTCCTCGGGTAGCTCGAGATTCGCGCGCACGACGACCCGCACGCCGTCCTTCGTGACGGCCGGCCGCGCGGTCCGCGCGCGGAGCCGCCGCTGCCGCTCCCGGACTTCGCGCGCGCGCAGCAGCCCGCGGCGCAGGCGCTCCTTGGACGGCGCGACGTCCACCGTTCCACGCTCCGCGTCCACGACGATCGCCCGGTCCGGCGACACGGCGGCGCAGAGCCCCGGCACGCCCACGATCGCCGGCATCCCGAAGGAGCGCGCGATGATCGTGGCGTGGGACGTGGCGCCGCCCCGCTCGAGGGCGATCGCGCGCACCCGCCGCGGGTCGAGCCGCGCCGCGTCCGCCGGGGAGAGCTCGTCGGCCACGAGGATCGATCCGCGCGGAAGCTCCCGCGGCATCGACGTCGCTCCTCCCGAGAGCTGCCGGCCGACTTCGCGCGCCACGTCGGTGATGTCGGCCGCGCGCTCCCGCATCGCGCTCGAGTCCGCCAGCGCCAGCTTCCGGCCGAACTCGTCGGCGGCATCGGCGAGAGCCCACTCCGCGTTGACGCGATCCTCGCGGATCCTTTCGGCCACGGCCGAGAGGAAAGTCTCGTCGCACGCGATCAACGCGTGGGCCTCGAGAATCGCCGCGAGCTCGTCACCGATTCCGCCGCCGGCCGCCGTCGAGTGGCCCCGGAGCGTCTCGGCCGCCCGGCGGGCCGCGCGCCGGAGACGCCGCTCCTCTTCGTCGAGCTCGCCGCCGGAGAGTGCCCGGCGGTACGTGGGCATGCCATTGAAACGCACGATCACCGCGCGGCCGACCGCGACACCGGGAGACACCGAGAGCCCCTGGAGCATGGTGGAAGGGACGGAGCCCGCTCCTCTCTCTAGTCCCCTTCGTCGAAGCTGCGAGAGACCAGATCCTCCACGGCCGCGAGCGCGGCGGCCTCGTCCTCGCCGTTGACGGAGACGACGATCCGGGTTCCCTGGGACGCGGCGAGGAGCAGGATCCCGAGGATGCTCTTTCCGTCCACCTCTTCGCCGTTCTTTCGGACCTTCACCGCGGACTTGAACCGGCTCGCCGTCTGCACGAACTTGGCCGCGGCGCGGGCGTGCAGGCCCAGCCGGTTTCGGATGGCCAGCTCTCGCTCGATCACTCGGGAGTTCCGCTCAGTCGCCGGAGGAGCCGTCGAGCGGTCCTCCCCCGCTTTCCGTCTGTCCCGCTCCCACCGACGCCTCCTCCGCCAGGAGGTCCGAGGCGACGTAGATCGACCCCTGCCCGCGGTCTCGGGCGAGCCGCGCCATCTCCGCGGCGGACGTTGCGCTCTTCTGCAGGGAGGCGCACTTCAGGACCATCGGGAGGTTGACGCCCGTGACGATCTCGACGCGGCCGCGCTCCAGGAACGAGAGCGTCAAATTCGTCGGCGTCCCGCCGAACATGTCCGTCAGGATCACCGCGCCCTGGCCGCCGTCCGCCTCCGCCAGGCCGGCCGCGATGCGGGCATGCGCATCCTCGCCCGTCTGGTGCCACTCGAGCGCGACGGCGACGATCCGGGCGATGTCGGGCTGGATGGTGAGCGCCGCCGCCCGGAGCTCTTCGGCGAGGCGGCCGTGCGTCACCAGGAGGATGCCGATCATGTGGACGGGATTGTAAGGCCGGGGGCGCGCGGACCGGCCCGCCTCACTCGCGGGTGGCGTCGCGATGGGAGATTCGAACCGGAAAGCCCTTGCCTTTCAGGACTTCCGCCAGCCGCTCCGCGACGTACACCGAGCGGTGCTTGCCGCCCGTGCAGCCGATCCCGATCGAGAGGTAGCTCTTGTGCTCCTTCTCATAACGCGGGACGAGGTATTCGAGAAAGTCGATCAGGCGCTTCAGGAACGCGTCGGACTCCGGGTCCTGCTCGATGTAGGCCTGCACGGCGGGATCGAGGCCCGTCTTGCCCTTGAGCTCGGGCACGAAATGCGGGTTGGCGAGGAAGCGGACGTCGAAGAGCAGGTCCACGTCGTGCGGGACGCCGAACTTGTAGCCGAACGACGTCGTGGAGACGACCATGCGGGCGCGGCTCGGATCGCCGACGAACGTCTTCTGGATGATCGAGCGCAGCTCGTGGACGGTCAGTGCCGACGTGTCGACGACGACGTCGGCGACCGCGCGCACGTCTTTCAGCATCTCGCGCTCGTTTCGAAGAGCCGCCAGGAGCGAGCTGTCGCCGGCCAGCGGGTGCGGCCGCCGCGTTTCGGAGAAGCGGCGGATCAGCGACTCTTCCGAGGCGTCGAGGAACAGGAGGCGCGTCCCGGGGCACCGGCGGCGCAGCCGGCCGAGGATCTCGGGAAACCGCGCCGCGAACCCGGCGTTGCGGACGTCGAGGATGACGCCGACGAGGCGCGCCGTGACGTGATCGAGCAGCGGCTCGACGAGCTCGAGCGGGAGGTTGTCCACGCAGAGATAGCCCATGTCCTCGAGGCACTTGTTGACGTAACTCTTGCCGGAGCCGGAGAGTCCGGTCACGATGACGAGACTCTCGGGGACCGCGGGAACGGGAGCGGGAGCGCTCATCGCGGCGCCGTCACCCCTTGCGGAGCGCGGGCGAGAGCGCGTTGCGGGCGATCTGCTCGTCCACCTTGAGCGCGAACTCCTTCGCCGCGTCGTAGCCCTGCTGCTTCAGGAGCTCGTTGCGCGCGGCGATCTCGATCAGGAGCGCGAGGTTCCGGCCGGAGGCGACCGGCAGCGTGAGGAACGGCCGCGGACGGTCGAGGATTGCGTAGGTCTGGCCGTCGATCCCGAGCCGGTCGTACTTTCGGGTCGGGTCCCAGCGCTGCAGTTCGATCACGAGCTCGATGGACTTCGACGCCCGCACCGCGGAGACGCCGAACAGGTGCTTGATGTTGATGATTCCGATGCCGCGGAGCTCCATGTGGTAACGAATCATCTCGGCCGCGCGCCCGACGAGGGAGCCGTTGGGGTACTTGCGGATCTCGACGACGTCGTCGGCGACGAGGCGGTGGCCGCGCTGGATCAGGTCGAGCGCGCACTCGCTCTTGCCGATGCCGGAGTCGCCGATGAGAAGGACGCCCATGCCGTACACGTCCACGAGGACGCCGTGCACGGTCGTCGTGGGCGCGAGCTCGTCCTCGAGGACGCGGGTGATCGACTGGATGACGACGGAGGTCGTTTCGTTCGACACGAGGAGCGGCACCTCGCGCGCGCGGCACTCGCGGGCCAGGTCGTCCGGCACCCGCTGTCCCTTCGTGACGACGAAGGCCGCGACGGGCAGGCGGCAGATGTCGGCGATGCGCGCGGCCCGGACGTCGGGCGGCATGGTGTCCAGGTAGTGGAGCTCGCTCTCGCCCAGGATCTGGATTCGCCCGGGCTTGATGAAGGCGAGGAATCCGGCGAACGCGAGCCCGGGACGCTGGATGCGGCCCCACGATACGGGACGCGAGAATCCGGCCTCGCCGGCGACGACGCGGAACTTCAGGTCCTCCAGGGCCGGCGAGCGGAGGATGTCCGCCGTGAGCTTCGACGTGTGCACGGGGCTCTCGACGGGGCTCATGCGGTCACCGCCGCCGCGGCGCCGGCCGCCTCGGCCTCCCGGAGGGCCCGGACGATCGCGTCGGCCGAATCCGCATGGCGGAGCTCGTCGACGAGGCCCGGGGTCCGCGCGAGCCGGGTCAGGCGCGCGAGCGCTTGCAGGTGGAGCGCTGCGGCGTCGCGCGGCGAGAGGAGCAGGAACAGAACCGTGATCGGGATCCCGTCCGCCGCGCCGAAGTCGATGCCCTGCTGCGAGAGTCCCACGGCCACGACGACCTCCTTGAGGCCCTCGACGCGGCAGTGCGGAAACGCCACGCCCTGTCCGACGCCCGTGCATCCGTCGCGCTCCCGTTTGAGCAGGCGCTCGGCGAGAAGATCCGCGTTCCGCACGACGCCCGCTTCGGCCACGAGCGCCGCCATCTCGGACAGTACGGCGTCCCGCGTGCGCGAGACGAGATGCGGGAACGCCAGCCTCGGGTCGACGAGCCCGGGCGCGAACGTCGTGCTCATGCTTCCTTCAGCATTCGGGCACGATGAGGCCGAAGTCTCCGTCCCGGCGCTTGTAGAGCACGCAGATGCGCTCGGTCGAAGCGTCGCGGAAGACGAGGAACTCCTGGCGCGTGTTCTCGATTCGCAGGGCCGCCTCCTCGACGCTCATCGGCTTGATCGGCAGGCGGTCGGTCCGCACGATGCGGTTGCCGTCGGACCCCGATGCCGGGGAGCCTGCGAGCGCGCTCGACGAGAGGACGTCCACGCGCCAGGACGGCGCCGGCGCCCGATGCTTGCGGTCGCGGCGCTTCTCGGAGTCGCGCTTGGCCTGCGCGTCGATTTTCTCGAACGCCGCCGCCATCGCGGCGCGGGGGTCGGCGGTCTCCTCCTGAGCCTTCCAACGCCGGCGCCGGTGCGTGGCGATCACCTCGGCGCCGAAGCGATGCTTCTCCTGCGAGAGGACGACGCGCACGCGCGCCGGCCCACCGAGATGACGCTCCAGTCGGTCGGTCCGCTCCTGCGCGAGCTCCAACAAGGAGGAAGTGACCTGGACGTTGCGGCCCCGGCATTCGACGGCCATGGCTTCTCCTTCGTTCAAAAGCTTTGCTTTCGTTGCGAAGACGACGGGATACGCAGCTCCTCGCGGTACTTGGCCACGGTGCGGCGCGCGATCTGGATCCCCTCGGCGCGCAGCACCTGCATGATCCGCGCGTCCGAGTGCGGGCGGTGCGCGTCCTCGTCCGCGATGATCTTGGAGATCTTGTTCTTGATCGAAAGCGAGGAGACGTCGTCGCCGGTGGACGAGTCGATGCCGCTGTGGAAGAAGTACTTCATCGGGAAGAGCCCGCGCGGCGTGTGGATGTACTTGTTCGACACGACGCGCGACACCGTGGATTCGTGCATCCCGATGTCGTTCGCCACGTCCCGCAGCACGAGCGGGCGCAGGTGCTCGATGCCGTGGTCGAGGAAGGCGCGCTGGTGGCGCACGATCGAATCGGCGACCTTGTAGATCGTGCGCTGCCGCTGGTCGAGGCTCTTGATGAGCCAGATCGCCGAACGCATCTTGTCCTTGAGGTAGGTCGCCGCCTCGGCGCCGATGGCCCCGTTGCCGCCGCGCAGCATCCGCCGGTAGGCGGCGGAGATGCGGAGCTTCGGCAGGCCGTCCTCGTTCAGCTGGATGACGTACTCGTCCCCGATCTTGCGGACCGCGACGTCGGGTTCGACGTAGATCGTCCGTTCAGTCGAGTACTTGCGGCCGGGCTTGGGCTCCAGGTTCTTGATGATCTCGACGACGGCCTGGAGCTGCGACATGCCCACGCCGAGCGTGCGCGCGAGGGGCGCGAACTGCCGGTTCAGGAACTCCGGCCAGTGCTCGGTGATGATCCGTTCGATGAGCGGGTTCTCGATGCCGAGCGCGTGGATCTGGAGCATGAGACAGTCGGGAAGGTCCCAGGCGCCGATGCCGGGCGGATCGAACGAACGCAGGAGCGCGAGGGCCGCCTCCGTTTCCGTCTCGTCGGTATAGCCGGCCGCGCGGATCTCGTCGCGCGTGACGCGCAGGTACCCGTCCTCGTCGAGGTTACCGATCAGGTACGTCGCGATCTCGCGGACGGCCGGGGCCGCGTCGGCGAGCGAGAGCTGCCAGTTGAGGTACTCGGGCAGCCCCGGAGCGCTCGAGAGCGTGTTCTCGAGGGGAACCGCCTCGCTGGTTTCGTACTGGCGCGGGTTGTACGCGCTGTCGAGGTAGTCCTCGAAATAGGAGTCGAAATCGATCTCGTCGAACGAGTCGCGCTCCTTCGGTTCCGGCGGGGCCTCGGCGGGGCCGGGTGTCGTCGCGGGAGCGGCTTCGGGAGCCGCGTCGCGCGTCTCCTCGGGAGCGGGCGCCTCCTCCTGCTCCTCCTCGAGGAGCGGGTTCTCGACCATCTCCTGGGTGAGGACCTCTTCGAGCTCGAGCTTCGACATCTGCAGCAGCTTGATGGCCTGCTGCAGCGACGGCGTCATGACCAGCCGCTGCGAGAGCTTGAGGCTAAGTTTCTGTTCGAGAGCCATTTTCGACGGGAACGCCTACTTCAGCTGGAATGCCTCACCGAGATAGATCTTCTTGACGACGGCGTCGCTCGACAGGGCCTGGGGCGTGCCGGCCCGCAGGATCTGACCATCGTGAATTATATAAGCGCGGTCCACGATGCTCAAAGTCTCGCGCACGTTGTGATCGGTGACGAGCACGCCGATTCCGGAAGACGCGAGACGCCGCGCGATCGCCTGAATGTCGAGCACCGCGATCGGGTCGATTCCCGCAAAGGGCTCGTCGAGCAGGAGAAACGACGGCGAGAGGACGAGGCTGCGCGCGATTTCGACGCGGCGCCGCTCGCCGCCGGACAGCGTGTAGGCGCGATGCGAGCGGACCGCGCCGAGGCCGAATTCTTCCACCAGCTCGTCGGCGCGCTGCCGCCTTTGGACGGGCGTGAGATCGAGCGTCTCGAGGATCGCGAGGAGATTCTGCTCGACGGTCATCTTGCGAAAGACCGACGGCTCCTGCGGCAAATAGGAGATCCCCGCGCGTGCGCGGCGATACATCGGCAGATCGGTCAGGTCGCGCTCGCCCAGGCGGACGGCGCCGCGGTCGGGCCGCACCAGGCCGACGACCATCGAGAAGGTCGTCGTCTTGCCCGCGCCGTTCGGGCCGAGCAGCCCCACGATCTCTCCGGCCGCGATCTCGAGCGAAACGCCGTTGACGACGGCGCGCCCTCCGTAGGACTTGACGAGTCCGTCCGCGGCCAGCACGGGCCGCGCCGTCGGTTCGGCGGAGGTCATCGATCGGGACGTGTCGGGTGGATGGTCTGCGTTTCTCCGCCCGCGGGGGCGGTGATCTCGACCCTACGCCCCTGCTCGGTGATCGTCAAGATCGCGCCCGCCACGCGGCTGCCATCCCGGTCGGTCGCGCGCGCCGGATTTCCTTCGAGAATCGTCCGGCCCTCGATCGGGAAGTCCGTCGCGTGCTCCGCCTCAGCCGTGCGCCCCGACGCGGCGTCGGCCAGGCGAACGGCGCCGGTGAGGTCCACCTTCTGGACGCGACGATCCGGACCGAGGGTGACGGTGCCGGCGCTCGCGTTCGCTCGCCGCGCTCCCTGCAGCGCCGAGACGTCTCCGTCCAGGGAGACCTGGCCGGACGGCGGCGCGTCGCCGCTCTTCGGCCCCTCGCGATAGATCAGGCGGCTCGCCAGGAGCACCGTCGGCGCCCGCTGCTCGGGCCGCTTCGCGGCGGCATCCGGAGCGAGGACGGCGCGCGCCTGCCCGGTCGCGACGACCGACCGCTCGGAGTCGTTCAACGTGATGTCCTTGCCGAAGAGCGACGAGGCGCCCTGCCAGAGCGCGGCGCCGCCCGAGAGCGTGGCGGTCCGGGCGCTCTGGTCGAACACCATGCGCTCGGCTTTTCCGAACGTCGGCTTGGCCGGATCTCCGACGAGGGTCGCGTTGGCGCGCTCGTCCTTTGCGGGCGCGAGCACGGCGCGGACTCCCCCGCCCTCGGCGCGAACGAGATGCGTGCGGTCGTCGATCTCGATCCGCGGCGCCGAGACCTTCGACCCGTCCTGCTCGACGACGGCCGAGGCGCGGGAGTCCCCGGTCAGCACCCAGGTGTTCTTGTCGGCGACCTGAACGGCGCGCTCGGCGCTCCCGGACCGCCCCGGACCGCGGAGCCGGGCCTGGCCGGCCAGCGTCACGCCCGAGACCTGGCCATCCTCCCCGAAGGAGAGATCCCCCGTGTCGGCGGTGGCTGTCTGGTCACCGGACGCGATCTGTACCTGGCCGCGCGCCTTCGCCGTCACCGCCTTGCCGTTGGCAAACTGGAGCTCGATCGTCCTGGCCGTCACCTTTCGGTCGGGCTCCTCGGCCGAGGCCGGCGAGCCGGTGAGCGTGAGGCTCGTGAGTGTGCCCTCCGGATCGAAGAAGAATGCCGCGTCGTCGCCCGCATAGGGCCGGCCCTCGCCCTTGCCGCCCGGCAGCCGCTCTGCGCCGACCACGCCGTGCACGGAACCCATCGCGCGGGCCCACGCGAGACGGCCGCCGGGCTCCTCGGTCTTCAGGACGAGCCGATCGCTCGCGAGCTCGTCGCCCTGGCCGGAGGAAGCGGTCACGCCGCCGGAAAGCTCGATGACGCCCTCGTCCTTCTTGTAGAGCCCGGCCGCGGAATGGAGCGTCGAAAGAGGGCCGCGCCCCGCGGTGCCGCCCGAGCCGTCGATCGGGCCGTCGAGCGCGAGGACCTTCCGCGCGACGTCGAACTTCCCGGACCGCGCCTTGAGGTCGAAGCCGGCCCTCGAGAAATGCAGCGGCGACGGCATGTCGAGCGCGCGCGCCGCCGGCCGGAAGACCACTTTCTCCGTTTCCGCGATGCTTCCCTTGTCGTCGCGCCAGCGGACGTTGCCCGAGAGCGTCGCGTCCCTTGAACGGGAGTCGTACTCCGCCCGATCCGACTCGACGGTGACGGGCTGCCCGTTCTCCGGGTAGAGGGTCAGCGTGACACCCTCCCCGGCGTACACGTCCGGGCCCATTCCGGTGGCGGCGGCCGCGCCGCCGAACCCGGCTGTGGCCTTGGCCTGGATCCGGAAGAGCGGCTTGCCGCTCACCGACTCCGTGAAATCGAATCCGGAAGAGAAGGCCGTCGGCGGACCGGCGTCCCGCGGCGACGGAACATGCGCCGCCGACGACGCGGCGCGCGAGCGCAGGCGGCTGCCCGGACGGAACGAGAACACGACGACGCCGAGGAACACCACTCCGAAGCCGACGAGCAGGATCTCGAGCCCGCGGCGTTTCATGCGCGGGTGCTCCCGGCCAGAGCCGGCGACTCGTCGACGGCGAGGGCGAGGGGTTGTCCCGCGGGGCGCGCCGCGACGATCTCGGCCTCGACGCCGCCCGCGCGGCGCCGCTGCACACGATAAAGAATCGCGAGCCGCCGGCCGGGCCGGGCGAGCGGGCCGACCGAGTCGGGCGACCACGAGAGGCACGGGAGCGAGGGGCCCCGCCGCCGGAGACGTCCGCGGAAACCGTGCTCGCCGAGCGGCGACGGCTCGGCCTCGAACTCCGTCTCCGCGCAGTGGAAGACCGGCCGCGGGTTTCCCATTCCGTGCGGCGCGAGCGCCGAGATCTCGGCGAGGAGCTCCTCGGACACGTCCTCGAGCGGCAGGTCGAGATCCGCCTCCTCGACCCGCTCGAGATTCTCGGGGCGCAGCCGCGCGGCGAAGTGCGCGCGCGCGGCGTCGCGGAACGCCTCGAAGCGATCGGCCGGCAGGGCGCCGCCGACGGCCTGATCGTGCCCGCCGAACTCGGCGAAGAACGGCGCGAGCGCCTGGAGCGTGTCGTGCAACGGAACCCCGGGAATGCTCCGGCCGGATCCGACCGCCCGGTCCCCGTGAAAGCCAAAGAGGAGCGCCGGGCGGTGATATTCCCGTGCGAGGCGCGAGGCCGCGATGCCGAGCACGCCGCGGTGCCAGGCGGGATCCGCCTCCACGATGGCGGTGTCTCCCGGGCCGCCCGCCTTCTCGATCCGCGCGCGGGCCTCGGCGACGACGCGCCGCTCGATCGACTGCCGCTCGGCGTTACGGCGGGAGAGCTCGCGGGCGATCTCCGCCGCCCGCCCGGCATGGCGCTCCTCGAAGAGCGACAGCGCGAGCTCGGCCGTGTCCAGGCGTCCGGCGGCGTTCAATCGCGGCGCCACGCGGAAGGCGACGTCCTCGGACTCGGGCGCCGCCGCCGGGGCGATGCCGGATTCGCCGAGGAGAGCGCGCAGGCCGGGCGCCCGCGCGTCGGAGAGCGCCGCCAGGCCCGACGCGGCGATGATGCGGTTCTCCCCCGTCAGGGGAACGAGGTCGGCGATCGTCCCGAGACAGGCGACGCGCAGGAGCGACTCGAGCGAGAGCGTGAAGCCGGCGCGCGCCGCGACGGCGAGCGCGAGCTTGAAAGCGATGCCGCACGCCGCGAGCTCCTTGTACGGATAGGTGCAGCCGGGCTGGTGCGGGTTCACGACGACGGCGCCGTCCGGGAGCTGGCTTCCCGCGAGGTGATGGTCGGTGACGACGACCTCGACTCCCGCGGCGCGCGCGCACGCGACGCCCTCGAGGGCCGTCACGCCGCAGTCCACGGTGACGATGACCGCAGGCCGGTCTCGCTCGATCACGCGCCGCACCGTCTCGGGCTTCAGGCCGTAGCCATCCCGCAGCCGGTGCGGCAGGAAGGCCACGGCATCGGCGCCGGCGCGCCTCAGAGCCGCCCGCAGCTGGACGACCGCGGTCACGCCGTCCACGTCGTAGTCGCCGAAGACCACGACCCGCCGTCCCGCGGACGACGCGCTCACGAGCACGTCGACCGCCTCCGCCATCCCCTTCATGGCGAAAGGGTCGTGGAGCCGCGACGGGTCCGGCGCGAGGTACTCCGCGGCTTCTGCCGCCGTCCGAATGCCTCGCCTCCAGAGGAGCGCGGAGAGCACCGGCGACGCCCCCGAGGACCGGAGGGCGGCCGCCTCGGCCGGCAACGGCGCGATCCGCCAGGACGTCATGGAAGTGAGGATGCCCGGGCTCTGGGACGAATCGTGTCCGACCTCAGACGGCGCGCGTTTCGAAACGCCCGAGAGCGCGGAACTTCCGGTAGCGGCGCTCGCGGCGTTCCTCGGGCGTCAGATCGACCACTTCCTTGAGATGCCGGTCGATCGCCTCGCCCACCGCCGCCGCCGCGCCCGCCGGATCCGCGTGCGCGCCGCCCGGGGGCTCCGGCACGACCTCGTCGATCACCGAGAGCTCCGCCAGATCCGATGCCGTCAGCTTGAGGGCTTCCGCGGCCTCTTTCTTCCGGGACGCGTCCTTCCAGAGGATCGCCGCGCAGCCTTCCGGCGAGATGACGGAGTAGACCGAGTGCTCGAGCATGAGGACGCGATCGCCGACGCCGAGCGCAAGCGCTCCTCCCGATCCGCCCTCCCCGGTCACGCTCACGATGATCGGCACGTGGAAGGAGGCCATCTCGCGCAGGTTGACGGCGATCGACTCGGCCTGGCCGCGCTCCTCGGCGTCGATTCCCGGATAGGCGCCGGCCGTGTCGATGAAGGTCAGGATCGGCCGCCGGAACTTCTCCGCGAGGCGCATGACGCGCAGGGCCTTCCGGAACCCTTCGGGCCGGGGCATGCCGAAGTTGCGCCGGACCTTCTCCTTGGTGTCGCGGCCCTTCTGGTGCCCGATGACCGCGACGGGCCGGCCCCGGAAGTTCGCGAAGCCCGCGACGATCGCCGGATCGTCGGCGAACTCGCGATCGCCGTGCAGCTCGGTGAAATCCGTCGTCAGCGCCTGGATGTAGTCGAGCGCGTAGGGACGCGCGGGATGCCGGGCGACGAGTGTTTTCTGCCAGGGGCTCAGGTTGGCGTAGATCTCCCGCGAAAGCTTCTCGAGCTTCTCCAGGAGCTTCTCGACCTCCCGGCGATGCGACGCGTCGTCGGGGAGCGCCGACAGCTCCTCGATCCGGCGCCGCAGCTTCAGGATCGGCTCCTCGAAGTTGCCGTCCTCGGAGTTCATGCCGCGATTGTACCGGGCCGGCGGCGCGCCCTCACATCAGGTCCTGGGGGTCCACGTCCACGTCGATGCGCACGCCGGCCGGCGGGCGCTCGGGAATCGACGCCTCGAGCGCCGCGAGGATGCGCTTCCGGTCGCTCGCCCGCAGCAGGATCTGGAACCGCCAGCGCCCCTGCAACCGCTCGAGCGGCGCCGGCGCCGGGCCGGACAGCAGGAGCTTCGAGCCGTCGGAGCGCATCGCACGCCCGACGTCGGCCGCGGCGCTCTCGGCCCGTTCCCGGTCGGTCGAAGAGACGAGGACGGACGCGAGCTCGGAAAACGGCGGATAGAAGAACGCGCGCCGGAACTCGAGCTCCTGCCGCGCGAAGCCGTCCACGTCGTGCGCGGCCGCGTGGCGGATGGCCGGATGCTGCGGGTGGAAGGTCTGGATGTGCACGGTGCCCGCCGACGCGCCGCGCCCGGCGCGCCCCGCGACCTGCGCGAGAAGCTCGAAGGTCTTCTCGGAGGAGCGGAAGTCCGGGAAGTTGAGGAGCGTGTCGGCCGAGAGAACGCCGACGGCGGTGACTCCCGGGAAGTCGTGGCCCTTGGCGACCATCTGCGTGCCGATCAGGCAGGAGGCGCGGCCCGACGCAAACTCCTCGAGGACCGCGGCGTGACCGCGGCGGCGCGCCGTGTCCCGGTCGAGGACGGCGTACGTCACTCCCGGAAAGATCGCCGCGAAGCGCTCGGCGACCCGCTCGGTGCCGGCGCCGATCTCCTCGAGCAGCGCGCCGCCGCACTCGGGACACCGCGCCGGCCGCGGCGCGCGCTGACCGCAGTAGTGGCAGACGAGCGATCGGCCGCGGTCGTGCACCGTGCGCGTCACGCTGCACTGCGAGCAGCGGAAGTCGAAGCCGCAGTCGCGGCAGACGAGGAACGGAGCGTACCCGCGGCGCGGCTGGAGGAGGATGGCCTGCTCCCCCGCCGCGAAGACCCGGCGCAGACGTTCGACGAGCGGCGCCGAGAAAAGGGGCACGCCCTTCTCCTCCGGAAGCGCCTTCTCCCGCTTGAGATCCACGATCGCGACCTCCGGCAGCGGGCGCGCCTCGATGCGCGCGTTCAGGCGAAGGAGGGTGAGCCGCCCTTCGCGCGCGGCGTGGTACGCCTCGAGCGACGGCGTGGCCGACCCGAAGACGAGCGCCGCATCGCCCGCGCGGGCGCGGATCGCCACGACCTCCCGGGCGTCGTACCGCGGCGACTCGCGCTGCTTGTAGGACGCATCGTGCTCCTCGTCCACGACGAAGAGTCCCGGATCGGCGACCGGCGCGAACGCCGCCGAACGCGGCCCGATCACGACGCGTGCCTCCCCGCCCGCGACGCGCTCCCAGGCGAGGCCGCGCTCGCGCTCGGAGAGCGCCGAGTGCAGGACGGCCGCCCGCGGCCCGAACCGCTGCTGGAGCCGGCGCGCGAAGAACGGCGTCAGGGCGATCTCCGGAACGAGCCAGATCGCGCCCCGTCCCGCCTCGAGCGCCGCGGCGATCCCCCGCAGATACACCTCGGTCTTGCCGCTCCCCGTGACTCCCTGGAGGAGCGCCGCGAGGTACCGGCGCGACCGGATGGCGTCGCAGATCGTCCGCGTGGATTCCTCCTGCTCGGCCGTCAGGCGAATCGACGGCGGGCCGGCGATCGCCGACGCGGCGATCCCGCCGTCTTCCTCGCGCCGCTGCTCGAAGGAGAGGAGAAGACCCTTCGCCTCCATCGCGCGCAGGACCGAGTTGGCGATCCCGGTCTCGGCGCGGATCTCCGATGCCGTGGCGGGCCGGCCGAGCGCCACGAGATAGGCGAGCGCGTCGGCGCTCCGGCGGCTGCGCCCGAGAAGCCGCGCCCGATCCTCCGCGTCGCGGGCAACGGGAGAGAAGGCGCGCTCGACCCGGCGCCGTCGCTCCCCCGCCGCGGCGACGGGACGGATCCATCCGCGCTGCTCGAGGGCCCGCAGGGCCTCCTGCCGGCCGTCGATCGGCAGGTCGGTCACGCGAGCGGCGTCGCCGTCCGCGAGGCGTTCCAGGATGCGCCGCTCCGCGCCCTCGCCGCGGGCGAGCGCCCCGCGCTCGGTGATGCGGTACCGCACGGCGCCGGCCGCGGGCAGGCGTGCGGGAAGCGCGCTCTTCAAGACCTCCCCGGTCGACGCGAAGAATCTCTCGGCGACGCGCGCGGCGGTCGCCAGGAGCTCCGGCGAGCAGACGGGCTCGAGATCGAGCGCCGCGAGAATCTCGCGTGTGGCCTTGCCGTCCTCCTCCGGCGCGGGCCCCATCACGACGCCGGTCAGGGCGCGCTCCGCGAACGGGACTCGGACCCGAACGCCGGGTTTCAGCGGCTCGAGCGCCGGCGGAACGCGATAGGAGAACTCGCGGCGGATCGGCAGCGGCAGCGCGACGCGGACCGCTCGCGGCGGGGCGGCGCCGGAACTCGGCGAATCGATGGGAGGGATCCTACGTCCGCGACAGGTCCGGCGTCTCGGCGTCGGGCTCGTCGTCGCGCACGAACACGTAGGAGCGACGCGCCGGGTCCCAGCGATAGCGGCGCGTCGTGTCGTCGTCCAGATCCGGCGTGATCACGACGGCGTCGCGGTCGATCGAGAGGTCGCCCGTCGCCAGCGTGATGTCGCGCTCGAGGAACGTCTCCGGCCCGAAGGACCCGCCGCCGGCCGCATCCTCCTTGCCCGGGAAGACGGCAATCGAGAACCATGGCGTCGACGGCGACGAATCCCTCCGGACGAACGCCATGACGAAATCGAGGATCCCGTCGTCGTTCAGGTCGCCGCGCACGAAATAGGGGTTGTAGACGCCGTAGAGGTGGCGCATGTCGCCTTCGCCGGACGTCTCGCGCCGGTCTCCGTCGCCCGGCGGGCGCAGCTCGGTATGCCGCGCGAGGAAGGCCTCGACGGCGCGCTGTTCCGCCGGCCGGAGCCCGAGCCGCTGCGGGATCGTGGCGGCCGGAGTGGCCGGAGTCGGCACGGGCGTCGGCGCGGCGGGGGCGAGACGGCGAAGGCGGTGGCGACGGCGCCGGGCGTCGGCAGGCGGCGGCCGCGAGGAGGATCGCGAGGCGCACAGTCCGGCGCGCGGCTCGACCCGGGGCCGGCGCCGGCGCAATTTCGAGAGAACGTTGCATGGATCTTCGCCGCGGCCGGGCCGGTGTGCGCCGGCTCCGATGCGACTCCCGGATTCTAGCAAGCGCGCGCTCCGCGGGAGAGCGGCTCCGATCTGCTAATGTTTCGCGGCGCGCCGGCGACGGGAGGATTTCTGCGAGAAGAAAAGGACAGCCTCGGGCTTCGGCAGATTCCGGACGACGCTTACTGGGGCGCACAGACGTCCCGCGCGATCGAGAACTTCCCGATTTCCGGCGAGCGGGCGCACCCGGAGATGGTCCGGGCTTACGCCCGCATCAAGAAGGCCGGTGCGCAGGCCAACGCCGAGCTCGGCGGCCTGGCCGCGGACAAGGCGCGCGCGATCGTTCAGGCCTGCGACGAGATCCTGGCGGGAAAGCTCGCGGACCAGTTCGTCGTGGACGTCTACCAGGCGGGCGCGGGCACGTCGTTCCACATGAACGTCAACGAGGTCGTCGGCGGCCGCGCCTCCGAGATCCTCGGCAGGCCGCGCGGCGACCGGTCGGCGGTCAACCCCAACGACGACGTCAACCTCGGCCAGTCGACGAACGACACGTTTCCGACGGCGCTCCACCTCGCGGCGATTGCCGTGGGGCGGCCTCTCGTGGCCGAGGTGGAGCGGCTCGCGTCCGCGTTCGGCCGGAAAGGGCGCCGAGTTCGCCGGGATCGTCAAATCCGGCCGAACGCACCTGATGGATGCGGTGCCCGTGACCCTCGGCCAGGAGTTTCGTGCCTTCGCGGCCGCCCTCCGGCGTCGGGCGGCTTTCCTCTCCACCGCGATCGACGGCCTCCGCGAGCTCGCGCTCGGCGGAACCGCCACTGGCACGGGGTTGAATACGCCCGTCGGGTTCCGTGAGCGGGCGATCGCGCTCCTTTCCGAGGCGACGGGAGAGCTGCTCCAGCCCGCCGCCGATCCGCGCGAAGCGCTGCAGAGCCGCGCGGCCGCGGGCGACTACTCCTCGGCGCTGCGAGCCTTCTCGATCGAGCTCGGGCGGATCGCGAACGATCTGCGACTGCTCGCGTCGGGTCCGGCGGCGGGGCTCGACGAGATCCGGCTCCCGCCCGTGCAGCCGGGCTCCTCGATCATGCCGGGAAAAGTGAACCCGTCGCTGCTCGAGTGCCTGAACATGCTGTGTTTTCAGATCGTCGGCTTCGACACGTCCAACCAGCTCGCCGTGGGCGGCGGGCAGCTCGACCTGAACGTGATGATGCCGCTGCTCGCCTACAACCTGACGCGCGGGCCTCAACTGCTCCTCAACTTCCTCCCGGTCGTTCGGACGCGCTGCATCGAGGGCATCACCGCGAACCGGGAGAAGTGCCGGCAGTACCTCGAGGAGTCGCCCTCGGTGGTGACGGCCCTGACGCCGAAGATCGGCTACGCGAAGGCCGCCGAGGTCTTCAAGGACGCGGTCGCGCGCGGAACTCTCGTGCGCGACGTGCTCCTCGAACGAAAGCTCGTCACCGCGGAGGAGCTCGAGGACGCGCTCTCCACGGAGGCGCTCCTCGGACCCCTCGAGTGAGAGACAATGCGCCCAAACGCTTCATTCTTTCCGCGCGGCGGCGACCGGCGCTCCGCGCCTAAGGAGGACGGATGTTGAGCTGGCCTCAGGATTTTCCGACCAACTTTCAGTTTCTGCTCCGCTGGTTCCACTTCCTGGCGGGGATCACATGGATCGGCATGCTGTACTTCTTCAACCTCGTCAACGTGCCGTTCCAGAAGGAGCTCGATGCGGCGATCAAGGGCAAGGTCAACCTCAACCTGCAGCCCAAGGGGCTCTGGTGGTTCCGCTGGGGCGCCGTGTGGACCTGGGTGACGGGCTTCACCTACTGGATCCTCATCCTCGAGACCGAGCCGCCGGGACACAAGCCGATCCTGCTGTTCCTCGTCGGGTGGGGCATCGCCTTCGTGATCCTCGCGGCCTTCTACCGGATGTCCGTCAAGGGCGGTCCGCTCAAGGACGGGAGAGTCCTCGCCGTCGCGGTCGCGGTCGTGGTGATCGCCACGGCGTGGATCGTGGCCTCGATCAGCCGGAACTGGGGATCGAGCTCGCGCGCGATCTCGATCCTCGTCGGCGGCGGGATGGGCACGATCATGTTCGCGAACGTCTGGTCGATCATCTGGCCGCTCCAGAAGAAGATCCTCGCCGCGACGAAGGCGTCGGTCGAGACGGGCGCGCCGGCGCCGGCGGATCAGGCGCTCTGGGCGCGCCGCGCGTTCCTCGCCTCGCGCACCAACGCGTGGCTCTCGGTTCCGATGCTCTTCTTCATGGGCGCCGCGAGCCACTTCCCGATCTTCAGCGTCATCGCCAAGTAGGCCTTGCATGGCGGCAACGGGGCGGCCTTCGGGCCGCCTTTCTCATTCGTGCGCGGGCCCGGCGAGATAGTCGCGGACCTTTTTCATGTCCTCCCAGACGTCCTTCTTGCGCTCGGGCGAACGCAGGAGGAACGCGGGATGAAACGTCGGCATGACGCGCACGCCGCGCGCGGTCTGCCAGCGGCCTCGCAGGCGGCCGATCGGCTCGTCGGTGCCCAGCACGGCCTGCGCCGCGAACGTTCCGAGCGTGACGACGACGCGCGGGGAGATCAGGCGGATCTGCTCCTCGAGAAACGGGAGGCAGGAGGCGACTTCGTCGGCCTCGGGATTGCGGTTGTTGGGCGGCCGGCAGTTGTGGACGACGCCGCCACTCGTCGCGAAGTTGTGGGTCTCCTCGACGTCGAGGCAGTAGAAGACTTCATCCTGCCGATGACGTTCCGTAACGTCTTCGATCGACGCCTCGTCATAGACGGTTTGAAGCTCCCCATGGACGGACGAACGCGCGCGGCGACCGACTCCCCCGCCGGCGAGCGCCCGGACCGCCGTCTCGGCCTCGAGCGCCTCGACCCCCGGAACGCCGGCGGCCACGCGATCGCCGGCGGAGAGCATTTCCGCCGCGACGTATCCGGAATCCGTCAGGACCTCGTGATCTCCGGTCAGGGTGATCGCGGTGTCGCGTCCCCGCGACCGGAGCGACAGCCGGACCACGCGGCGTCCGGCGCGCGGGCTCGCGTGCCAGCCCGTGACGCGGCGAGGCACGACGCGGCCGGCGGAATCGACCGACATCACGAGGCCGTCGTAGCGGCGGTGCACGAGACGCCGGAGGGGCTGCCAGGTCCCGTCTCCGAGGCGGACCGGCGTGTCTCCGGCGAGACACTTGAGCACGTTCGCGATGAACACGTCCTCGCGCTTGCGGCCCATGGCCTCGATGATGCGCGTGAGGAGCTGTCCCGCCTTCCCCACGAACGCGAGCCCCTGCTCGTCCTCGTCGCGTCCCGGGGCCTCGCCGACGAACATGAGTTGCGCGTGCGCGTTGCCCTGGCCGAAGACGATGTTCGTCCGCGTCTTCGAGAGCTTGCATCGCGGACAGCCCTCGAGGAAGCGGTGGAGACTCGGCAGGTCCGGCATGGAGCCGGGGACGGCCGCCGGCTTTGCCGCGGCGGTCCGATCGAGATAGACTTCGGTCACGCCGAGGTCGCGAAAGAACTCGAGCTGGTCTCGGGTCGAGCCGTCGGCCATCGGCGGCAGTCTATCGCCGCGCAGGCGGCCCTCCCGCGGCGAGGATCTTGCTAATGGGAACGCGGAAAAGCGTCGAGCGGGCGCGGACGCACTACCAGGACGTGGCGGTCGTCGAGAGCTACGACTCCTGGCGATACGAGGCGCGCCGCGGCCGCCGGCGCAATGCGCGCGACCTTCAGGCGATCGGCCGCGCGCTCGACGAGGCGGCCCGCCGAGGCCATCCGGTGCGGACGGCGCTCGACCTCCCGTGCGGGACGGGCCGGCTCGTGCCGCTCTTTCGCGAGCGCGGCATCCGGGAATTCGGCGCCGACATCTCGCTCGCGATGATGAGCCGGGCGCGCCGAAAATACGGCGATCGGATCCGGGTCCTCCGCTGCGACGCCAGCGCGATCCCGCTTCCCGACGCGTCGGTGGATGCGGTCCTCGCGATCCGCTTCTTCTTCCATCTCGACCTCCCCACGCGCCGGCAGGTGCTCCGAGAGATGCGGCGAGTCTCCCGGCGGTGGCTCGTGCTGGACTTCCGGCACCGCTACAACCTGCGCTGGGTGAGCTGGACGGTCCGCCGCCGGCTGGGCCTGATGCGCGAGATCCCCCACCGATTCACGCGGGAGGGCCTCGACGAGGAGCTGCGGCAGGCCGGGCTCCGCCTGATCTCCGCCGCGCCGTCGCGGCGCTACTTCGGCTGGCTGTCGGACAAGTGGATCGTGCTCGCCGAAAAACGCGAGGCCTGATCCCGGACGGCGCGGAACGCGTCCCAGATCCGATCGGCGATCTCGCGCTTGGGCGCGCGCCCGACCGTCTCGCGGCCGCCGTCGCGCGAGAGCAGCAGCACCTCGTTCTCCTCGGCGTCGAAGCCGATCCCCGGCCGGCCGACGTCGTTGACGACGACGAGGTCCGCGCCCTTCGCCTCCATCTTCCGGCGGCCGCGCGTCTCGAGGTCGCTGGTCTCCGCCGCGAACGCGACCACCGTTTGGCCGCGCTTCAAGGGCCGCAGGCTCGCGAGGAGGTCGCGGCCCGGCGCGAGGTCCACGCGGACGGGTCCGGCGTCGCGGTGCAGCCGCTCGGCGCTCGCCTGGGGAATGAAGTCGGCGACGGCCGCCGCCATGACGAGGCCGTCGCAGTCGGGAAACTCCTCGAGGAGGAGGGCGTGGAGCTCGTCGGCCGTTTCGAAGCGCCGGGTGCGCAGGCCCTCGGGCTCGGGCAGAGACGTCGGGCCGAGCAGCAGGGTGACCCGGCCGCCCCGGTCGCGGGCCGCCTCGGCCAGGGCGAGTCCCATCTTCCCGCTGGAACGGTTCGAGACGAAACGGATCGGATCGAGGGGCTCGCGCGTCGGTCCCGCGGTGACGAGGAGCCTCAATCCCTCGAGATCGCGACGGCCCTCGGCCAGACGCAGGATCTGTTCGACGATCGTCTCCGGCTCGGCCATGCGTCCGATGCCCTCGTGGCCCGATGCGAGCGGTCCGGATTCCGGGCCGACGATGCGGGCGCCCCGGGAGCGCAGCGTCTCGACGTTGCGCCGCACGGCCTCGTGCTCCCACATCCGCGTCTCCATGGCGGGGGCCAGCAGCACCGGGCCGTGATGCGCGAGGAAATACGTCGAAAGGAAGTCGTCGGCGAGGCCGTTCGCGAGCTTGGCGAGCGTGTGCGCCGTGGCGGGCGCAACCGCGAGGACGTCCGCCCAATCCGCGAGAGCGACGTGGTCCACCGTCGGGCGGGTCCCGTCCCCCCAGACTTCCGTGTGAACCTCGCGGCCCGACAGCACCGCGAAGGTCAGCGGCGAGACGAAGCTCCGGGCGCCGCGCGTGAGCGCGACCTGGACTTCGGCGCCGCGCTTGACCAGGCCCCGCGTCACCTCGGCCGCCTTGTAAGCGGCGATGCCTCCGGAGATGCCCAGGACCACGCGGCGGGCGCGCGACATGGCGATCGGGAGAGCCGGAAAACCGGGCCGGCTACTCCGAGACGGCCGCTTCCTCGGCCTCGGCGGCCTCGGTTGCCTCTTCGGCGCCGTCCTCGCCCGGCAGCTCGAGGACCCCGCCCTCCTCGCCATAGTCCCAGCGGACGCGGTTCTCTTCGAACTCCTGGGCGGCGAGCTTCGTCGGCTTGAGTGGCCGGTCCGTCTCGAGCTTGGGCCGGGCGCCCCGCATCAGCTGCTCGGCGCGACGCGCCACGAGCAGCACGAGACGAAACTTGCTGTCGACACCCTCCGGCATCTTCTGAATCATTCCCTCTCCTCGCTCTTTATCGAAATTCTCGGCGAAGCCTCTCCAGACGCTCCGCCTGGCGCAGCGGCACGAGGCGCCGCGCCCGAACGATCGATTGTAGCTCAAGAGTGGCCCGGTCCAGGTCGTCATTTACGATAACGTATTCAAAAGACGGGGCTTCCACGATCTCCCGCGCGGCGTTGATGAGGCGCTTGCGGATCGCCTCCGGGCCGTCGAGCCCGCGCGACACGAGTCGCCGCTCGAGCTCCGCCGGCGACGAGGGGACGATGAAAATCGAAACGGCCTCCGGATAGACCCGCCGCACGTCCCGGGCGCCCTGGACGTCGATGTCCAGAACCACGTCCTCGCCGGCGGCCAGGCGCGGGAGCACCTCGGCCCGGGAGGTCCCGTAGATGTTGTCGTGCACCTCGTTGTGCTCGAGAAACTCGTCGCGCTGCACCATCCGTTGGAACTCCTCGACGCTGACGAAGTGGTACTCGCGGCCGTTCTGCTCGCCCGCCCGCATCGGACGCGTCGTGTGGGAGACCGAGAAGTGCAGCGCCGCGCCCGGCGGGTCTTCGAGGAGACGCCGGATGAGGGTCGTCTTGCCGCCGCCGGAGGGCGAGGCGACGATGAAGAGATCCCCCCGCGGTGATCCGGTCATTCGACGTTCTGGACCTGTTCCCGGATCTTTTCGGTCTCCGACTTCATCTCGAGCACCCGGCGCGCGAGGTCTCGATCCCGCGCCTTCGAGCCCAGGGTGTTGATCTCGCGGAGAATCTCCTGGGAGAGGAACTCGAGCTTCTTGCCGACCGGGCCGGCATCGGCGTCGAGCAGCTCACGGAACTGAGCGAGATGTCCCGTCAGGCGCGCGAGCTCCTCGGCGATGTCCGAGCGCTCGGCGGCGAGCGCGGCCTCCTGCTCGAGCCGGCCGGAATCGAGCGGCAGATCCGCGAAGAGCGTCTTCATGCGCTCCGACAGGGTCGCCGCGATCGCGCGCACGATCTCGTCGCGGCGCGCCGCAAGCGGCGCGAGGGCCGCCTCGAGCGCGGCGATGCGGCCGCGCAGCTCCTCCGCCAGCCGGCGGCCCTCGACCTCGCGCATCGCGACGACCGCGTCGGCCGCCTGCTCGCCGAGGCGCTCCGCGGCGGCGAGGGCGTCGGGACCGAAGGCGTCGGACGGGCTCTCGACGGAGAAGAGCTGCGGGATCGTCAGGAGGTCGCGGGCCTGCAGCTCTCCGCGGATCGGGTACCGGGTCGACAGATCCGCTACGCGCGCCAGAAGCGATTCGAGCAGGCGTTCGTCCACGGAGATCGTCGGACCGGCGGCGCCGCCCGACCGCGTCAGACGCAGCGTCACCTCGACCTTCCCCCGGGAGAGGCGGCGCGCGAAGACCTGCCGCAAGACGGGCTCCAGGACGGACTCGGAGTCCCGGACGCGGACGGTCAGGTCGAGAAACCGGTGGTTGATCGAGCGCACCGTCAGCTCGGCGGTCCAGTCGGTCCCGAGGGCGCCGCCGGCGCGGCCGAATCCCGTCATGCTCCGGAGCGTCACGGCGCCGCCGCTCCCACGGGAGGCGCCGCCGCCTCGGCCTCGGAAAAGAATTGCATGTCGTGCAGCCTGCGGTACACGCCGGGGCGAGTCAAGAGCTCGGCGTGCGTGCCGGTCTCCGCGATCCGGCCCGCGTCGAGGACGATGATCCGGTCCGCGCGGCGCACGGTGGACAGGCGGTGCGCGATGACGAGCGTCGTGCGCCCCGCCATGAGATTCGACACGGCGCGTGCGACGAGCGCTTCGGACTCCAAGTCGAGCTGCGACGTCGCTTCGTCGAGGATCAGCACCGGCGCGTCCTTGTAGAGCGCGCGCGCGATCGCGAGGCGCTGCCGTTGCCCCCCGGACAGGCGCGTGGCGCCCTCGCCGACCGGCGTGTCGTAGCCCTGCGGCAGCTTCTCCAGGAACTCGTCGGCACAGGCCGCCCGCGCCGCGGCGCGCATGCGCTCCGCCGGTGCGCCCGGATCGCCGTAGGCGATGTTCTCGCCCGCGGTCGCGTCGAAGAGGATCGTGTCCTGCGTGACGAGCCCGATCTGGCTCCGCAGCGACGTGAGCGTCGCGTCGCGCAGGTCCACGCCGTCCCAGAGGATGCGCCCCGCCGTCGGATCGTAGAGCCGCGGCAGGAGATTCACGAGCGAGGTCTTTCCGGCGCCGGACGGTCCGACGATCGCGACGGTCTCGCCGCGCCGGATCTCGAGGTTGACGTCGGACAGAACGGGATCCTCGCCGTAGTGGAAGCCGACGTGCTCGTAGCGGATCGCCTGGCGAAGCGGGACGAGGTCCCGGGCATCGGGCTTCTCGACGATCTCGTTCTCCGCGTCGATGAGCTCGAAGATCCGCGAGGCCGACGACAGGGCGAATTGCAGCGCCAGGTTCGTGCGCGTGACGTCCTTGAGAGGCTTGTAGAGCATGAGAACGGCCGCCAGGAACGAGAGCAGCTCCCCCACCGTCATGCGGCCCTGGTGGATCTGGCCGGCAGCGTAGACGAACACGGCGGCGAGGCCGAGGCCGGCGAGAATCTCCATGAGGGGCGAGTTGAGGGCCTGGATCCGGACGGTCCGGAGGCTGACGCGGAAGTAGCGGTCGTTGGCCTCGTGCAGCCGCTCGGCCTCGTAGTCCTCCATTCCATACGTCTTGATGACCCGGTTGCCCTTCAGGGCCTCGGAGAGCCGCGTGCCCATTTCGCCGATGCGTTCGCGCGAGCTGATCGCCGTGCGCCGCAGGCGCCGGGCGTTCTCGACGATCGAGACGAGGATGACGGGCGTCACGACGAAGACGACGAACGAGAGGCGGGCGTTCAGAGAGAAGACGTAGGCGAGGACGAAGACGATCGTGAGGGCGCCCTGCGCGAAATCCGCCAGCCGGCTCCCGAAGGCGAGCTGGATCTGTTCGACGTCCGTCAGGAGGCGGCTCATCAGATCGCCCGTCGAAGCGCGCGCGTAGAACCGGCTCGATTGCCGGATCAGACGCTCGCAGGCGTCGCGCCGGAGGTCGCGGACCATGCCGAGCCCGATGCCGTTGAGCTCGTACTCGGAGACGTAGGACAGACCGTTCTTGAGCAGGAGCGCGGCACCGAGAAGCATCGGAACGACGAAGTGGCTCGGGATTCCGGCCGCGGCGGCCACCGCCATGGCGCGCGCGTACCCGCTCTCGAGCCAGCGCAGCAGCGGCGCCGCGCGGCCGGAGGCGGATCCCTTGAGTCCCGTGAGCGAGGCGGCGGTCCCCGCGCCGAGCGTGTCGTCGATGACCTTGTTGAAGAGGAAGAGCAGCAGGACCGTCGCGAGCGAGACGACCGCCATCGCGAGGAGCGCCGTCAGGGCGCGCCCGCGATAGCGCGAGAAGTAGCCCAGCAGTCGCGCGAACGGCCGGCTGGAGGGAGCCGGGGCGTCGCCCGTCATCGACCCGCCGCGCGAACGGGCACACGGCCTCCGTCCGCGACGACCTCCAGCACCGCGTCCGCCGCCCGTTCGCTCGCCCCGGGAGGTCCGAGCTCGCGGGCCACGCGGTCGAGGCCCCGCTTCATGATCCGCCGCCGCTCCTCGTCGTCGAGCAGGAGGTCGGCTTCGCGGCACAGCGCTTCGGGTGTCAGCCGGTCCTGGAGGATTTCGGGAACGATCGCTTCCTGCGCCACGATGTTGACGAGCGAGATCCACGGCACGCGCACGAGCGCGCTGCCGATCGCGAAGCTCGAACGCGACGTGCGATAGACGACGACGAGCGGCGTGCCGCAGAGCGCGACCTCGAGGGTCGCGGTGCCCGAGGCGACGAACGCGAGATCCGCCGATCCCACGAGGCGGTGGGTGCCCGGTCCGGCGAGGCGAACGCCGGCCTCCGCGGCTCCCGGATAGAGGTCCGCTTCGAGGCCGGGAGCGAGCGAGACGAACGCCTCGACCCCCCGCCGGGCGCGAAGCGATGCCGCCGCGTCGCGCATCGGGGGCCAGTGCCGCCGCACCTCCGATCGCCGGCTCCCGGGCAGAAGGACCAGGCGTGGCCCGGTCTTCGGGGGCGGCTCCGGCTCGTTCGCCAGAGCCTCCCGAACGTCGTCCACGACGGGGTGACCCGTGCACACCGCGTCCGCGCCGTAACGTTCGTAGATGGCCGTCTCGAAGGGAAACAGCGTCAGGATGCGGCGCGCGCGCTCGGCGATGACGCGGGCCCGGCCGGGACGCCACGCCCAGACCTGCGGGCTGACGTAGTAGATGAGCGGGATCCCCTCCCGTCGGAGGCGGCGCGAGAGCGCGGCGTGGAAGTCCGGGAAGTCGATGAGCACCGCCGCCTCGGGGCGCCGGTGGGCAGCCGCGGTCCGCAGAGCCGACAGCGCGCGCAGGACCGACGGAAGCCGTTCGAGGACTTCGGCGAATCCCATGACCGAGAGGTCCTCGGCGCGCGCGAGCCGCTCCAGTCCCGCGGCCGCCAGGCGGCCGCCTCCCATCCCGAACGCCGTCAACGAAGGCCTCCGGCGGCGAAGGGCCGCGAGCAGACGCGCGCCGTGAAGGTCTCCCGATGCCTCCCCGGCCGAGATCAGAAGGTTCAAGACGCCGCCACTACCACCTTTCCGTCCGAAAGCGAGGGCCGCCTCGCGCCCCCTCAGCTCGGGAACGGGTACATCAGCCAGGCGACCGCGAGACCTCCCCCCATCAGGCACGCGATGAGGATTCCGAAGAGCTTCCACCGCTCGCGCCGGTCGTCGCGCCAGAGAAGCGCGAAGAAGGCCGACACCAGGAGCGCATAGGCGGTCATGATCAGGAAGTGGTCCGCCGGAAGGAGCGCTGCGATCATTTCTTCTTCCCCGTCGCGATGTCCCAGGCGTCGAGCATCAGGAGCAGGTTCATCAGGCCCGCGGTCAGCAGGTACGCGCACCCGTACTCGTAGGTCGGCGCGAGGACGGTGCCTCCGATGTTCGAGGAGAGCGCCCGCGCCGCCAGATTCAGGATCCCGGCGCCGTACACCGCGAAGGTCGCGAGGATCGTCAGCGGCTGGCCCTGCTCGATCGTATAGAGCCGCCCCTCGAACGAGAGGCCCAGAACGAAGCAGACCGTCACGATGATCGCGAACAGGATCCCCGTCCGCCGCCGCCCGAGATAGAAGTGGCCGAGGCCGGGAACGATCCAGGCGAGGAGTGCCGCCGTGACGCCGCGGCGCTGCGGGACCGCGGTGTCGCTCAAGCCGCCGCGCCGGCGAAGGCGCGCTGGAGCCTCCGGCGCGTCTCCCGCAGCTCTTCGGGAACGATCCGAACGTCTCCCGTGACCGTCATGAAGTTGGTGTCTCCTTTCCAGCGGGGAACGACGTGGACGTGGTAGTGGTCCGCGATCCCGGCGCCGGCGGCCGACCCGAAATTGATGCCGACGTTCAGCCCGTCGGTGCGGTAGGTCTCGACGAGGACACGCTCCGCCTTCGCCACCGTCGCGATGAGCTCCTGGAGCGTCTCGCGATCGGACGACGACAGCCAGGCCTCATGCCGGTAGGGTGCGACCATGACGTGCCCGTTCGTGTAGGGATAGCGGTTCAGGATCACGAAAACGCGCTGGCCGCGCAGCACGACGAGCGCGTCTTCATCGCTCTTCGAGGCCGCGGCGTCGCAGAAGATGCAGGCTTTGGACTTGTCGGCCACCAGATACTCGTACCGCCAGGGCGCGAACAGGACTTCGGGCATCGGGTCGCGGGCCGCTCAGCGCTCAGCGGTTGATCAACTCCTTCAGTTCCTTCCCGGGCTTGAAATACGGGATCTTCTTGGCGGGCACGGCGACCTTGACGCCCGTTTTCGGATTGCGTCCCATGCGCGCCCCGCGCTCCCGGAGGCGAAAGGACCCGAAGCCGCGGAGCTCGATCTTCTGGCCGTCCTTGAGCGAGCGCACGATGGCGTCGAAGACGGTGTCGACGATGGCCTCGGCCTGCTTCTTCGTGACGTCGGTCGCGACGGCGACGCGCTCGATCAGTTCCGCCTTCGTCATATCGGTCCTCGCTGAAAGCCGGTTCGCTCCGGGCCGTCCCGGTACTCCCTACGCTTCCGTGGAAGGATCGTCCGCCTTCTTGCGGGTGCGCTTCTTCTTGACCGGAGCCGCCTCGGCCGCCGCCTCGACCGGCGCCGCGGCATCGGGCGCCGCTGCGGCCGGCGCCGTCTCCGCCTTCTCGGGCGCCGGCGCCGCAGCCTCGGCCGCGGGGCCGCCCTCGAGATTCAGGCCGGATAGCCCGACCTTCATCTCGGCGTCCTCGATGCGGAGGATGCGGGCCTTGATCGTGTCGCCCTCGTGGTAGTGGTCGGTCAGCTTTCCGCCGCGCGGGACCGGGGTCTCGGAGACATGCAGGAGCCCCTCGACGAGGCTGTCGATCTGCACGAAGACGCCGAAATCCGCCACGCGCGAGACGACTCCTTCCACGATGTCGCCCGGCTGATGCCGGCTGCGGAAGGTCTGCCAGTCGTTGGGCTGGAATTCCTTGATCGAGAGCGAAATCCGCCGGTTTTCCTGGTCGATCGACGTGATGATCGCCTCGACGTCGTCGCCTTTCTTGAGCACCTCGGACGGGTGCTTGACGCGCTTGGTCCACGACATGTCGGACACGTGCACGAGGCCGTCGATGCCCTCCTCGAGCTCGACGAACGCGCCGAAGTCGGTGAGATTGCGCACCTTGCCCGAAACGCGACTGCCGACGGTGTACTTCTCGAGCACGCTGTCCCACGGATCTGGGAGCGTGTCCTTCAGGGAAAGGGAGATGCGCCGCGCGTCGCGGTTGACGTCGGAGACGACCGCCTCGACGGTGTCGCCTGGCGAAACCACCTTGGAGGGATTCTTGACCTTCTTCGACCAGGACATCTCCGAGACGTGCACGAGCCCTTCGACGCCCTCTTCGAGCTCGACGAAGGCGCCGTAGTCCGTCACGTTCGTGACGCGGCCGGTCACGCGCGAGCCGGCGGGGTATTTCTCGGGAACGTGCGACCAGGGGTCCTCGGTCAGCTGCTTGGTTCCGAGCGAGACGCGCTCCGTCTCGCGGTCGAACTTGAGCACCACGACGTCGATCTCGTCGCCGACCTTGACGAGGTCGGACGGATGGTTGACGCGGCCCCAGGACATGTCCGTCACGTGGAGAAGGCCGTCGAGGCCGCCGAGATCCACGAAGGCGCCGTAGTCGGTCAGGTTCTTGACGGTGCCGCGCAGGACGCGGCCCTCCTCGAGGAGCTGCAGCGTCTCCTTCTTCTTCGCCTCCTGCTCGACTTCGACTACCGCCTTGCGCGAGAGGACGATGTTGCCGCGCTTCTTGTCGACCGAGATGACTTTGAAGTCGAAGTCGCGGCCGCGGAGCGACTCCAGGTTCTTGACCGGCTTGACGTCCACGAGCGATCCCGGCAGGAAGGCCTTGACGCCGATGTCCACCGCGAGACCGCCCTTGATGCGGTCGATGACGCGGCCGCGGACCGTCGTGCCGGAGCGGTACGACTTCTCGACCTCGTCCCAGACCTTCATCTTCTCGGCCTTGTCCTTCGAGAGGACGACGTAGCCGTTCTGGTCTTCGGTGCGCTCGAGGAGGACGTCCACCGCGTCGCCTTCCTTCACCGTGAGCTTCCCGGCGAAGTCGGTGAACTCGGAGACGGGGATGATCCCCTCCGACTTGTAGCCGATGTCGACGATCACCTCGGACGGGGTGATGCCGATGACGCGCCCCCGGATGATCTGTCCCTCCTGCAGATTCTTGAAAGAATCTTCGTACTGAGCCAGGAGGTGCTCGTACTCCTGGGGCGAAAGCTCCTGTTCGGTCTCCATCGGCGCTTCTTCGCGTCCTCCTTCAGGCTTCTTGGCCGTCATCGGAAAAGGGAAAGGCCTCTCATAAGTATTTGAACCGCAAAAGCATACTCTATGGTGCGGCCCGCGGGCGAGTCAACCACGGTCCCGGCGGACCCGTGCCTCGATCTCGGAAACCACGGCCGGCGCGTCCCGGCCGCTGGAATCGACGAGCACGTAGCGGTCGTCCAGCTGCAGCGGGGAGTCGCTCCGGGTGCTGTCGTCACGGTCCCGCCGGCGCATCTCTTCGAGCACCTCGGCCAGCGGCCGGGGGGAGCCCCGATCGGCCAGCTCCCGGGTCCGGCGCTCGGCCCGAATCTCCGGGGACGCCGTGAGGAAGAACTTGTGGGGCGTCTCCGGGAAGACGTGGGTCCCGATGTCCCGCCCCTCGAGCACCCCTCCCCCGCGCCGGCCGAGGCGCTGCTGCTCGGCGACGAGGCGGCGGCGCACGCCGGGGATCGCCGAGACCGCGGACGCGTACAGGGAGATCTCGGGCTCGCGGATCGCGTCGGAGACGTCTTGGCCGTTCCATCGGACGCGGAGGCCGCCGCCGCTGCCGGTCGTCTCGAGGCCGATCGTGCCCGACTCCGCGATGCGGACGACGGTCTCGGGATCCTGGATCGGAAGGCGCAGGCCGGCCTCGCGCGCCGCGAGCCCCACCGCGCGGTACATCGCGCCGGTGTCGATGTAGGGCACGCCGAGCCGCGCCGCGAGCGCGCGCGCCACCGTGGACTTGCCGGCGCCCGACGGACCGTCGATCGCGACGATGAGCGGGGCCGTCACCGAGAGCCCCGCTCCGACCCTTCCGATCCGGCCGGTGCGAGGCTTCGCTCGAGGGCCTTCACCTCGGCCGGCGTGAGCGACCGCCAGGCGCCCGGCGGGAGCCGGCCGTCCCGAATCGGCCCGATCGCCGTGCGCTTGAGCTTCGAGACGAGGTGCCCGGCGGTCTGAAACATCCGCCGAATCTGGCGGGACCGGCCCTCGAAGAGGGTGACTCGCAGCCAGGAGTTGCCCTTCCCGCGGCCGCCCGTCGTCGAAATCCGCTCGATGCGGCACGGCCGGAGGCGCGTGCCGTCGAGGAAGATTCCCCGTCGCAGGCGCTCGAGGTCCGGCTCCGACGGGACGCCCGAGATCTTGACCGTGTATTCCTTGCCGCAGCCCGAGCGCGGATGCGAGACGCGGGCGGCCAGATCGCCGTCGTCGGTGAGGAGGAGCAGGCCCTCGGTCTGGACGTCGAGCCGCCCGACGGGCCGCACGCGGCGACGCAGCGGCGGCGGAAGGATCTCGAGGACGGTGTTGCGGCCTCCGGGATCGGACGTCGTGGTCACGACGCCCTTCGGCTTGTTGAGAAGCAGGTACGTCTTCGCGGCGGGCGGGCGGACTCGCTTGCCGTCCACGCGGATCGCGTCGCGGCTCCAGTCCGCCCGTTCGCCGATGGCCGCGACCTTCCCGTTGACGCGGACCCGGCCCTCCCGGATCCACTCCTCCGCCTCGCGGCGGGAAGCGAGGCCCGCTTCCGACAGGATCTTCTGAAGACGCTCGAGAGCCACGGCCTGCTAGGTTTCGTCCTCGCCGTCGTCCTCCGCCGCCTCGTCGGAATCGTCGTCCTCTTCGTCGAACGGCTCGTCGTCCTCCTCTTCCTCGTCTTCCTCCACTGCGGCCGCGGAGATCGCCTCGGGCAGGCCGACGGGAGGGGCCTCTCCGACCGTCGCGGCGAGATCCTCGGCGAGCTCTTCGGGCTGTGGCAGGTCGTCCACGTCCTTCAGGCCGAAGCGGACGAGGAAATCGGACGTCGTGCGATAGAGAAACGGCGAGCCGACGACGGAGCGGCGCCCCGCCGTGCTGATGAGCTTCTTTTCGAAGAGCGTGTTGAGGACGCTCGCCGAGTTGACCCCGCGGATCTCCTGGATCTCCGGCAGGGTGATCGGCTGGCGATACGCGATGATCGCCAGGGTCTCGAGCGCGGCGAGCGAGAGGCGGCTGCGCTCGGAGACGTCGTGAAACTTGCGGAGCATCGCGTCGAACTCCGGACGCGTCACGAAGCGCCATCCGTCCGCCACGGATTCGAGCCGCACGCCGCGCTCGGGCCGGTCGGCGTTTTCGGCGATGAGGGCAAGCGCCTCGGCGACTGCCTCGGGAGTCGCCTCCAGGGCCTCGGCCAGGTCCTTCTTCTTGACCGGGCGCGCGCTCGAGAAGAGGAGTGCCTCGAGCGCCGGCACGATCTTCTCGGCGCGCTTCTCGCGCGGGCGCTCGGCCGGAGCGTCCGCGGGCGGAGGCGTCAGGATCTCGCTCATCCTCCCAGTCTACCGTCTACCGTCTACCGTCTCGCGCCGGCGCTCTACCGGTACGTGTCCCGGATGTGCTCCGCCGAGAACGGCGCCTCGGTTCGCGAGACGTGGATCTCCGCGAAGGCCGCGTTCTGGTAGACCGTGACGATGCCGAGCCGGATGAGCTCGAGCGTCGCGAGGAAGGCCGTCACGGCTTCGGCCCGATAGTGCATCTCCCCGAGGAACTGGAGCAGCGGCAGCGCGCCCGACCCCTCCAGCCGCTCGACGAGCTGCTGCATCTTCTCCGCGACGGAGAAGCGGAGGTGCTTGATCTCCATGGCCGGCGGGTGCGCCAGCCGGTACCGCTCCGAAACCTTGCGGAAGACGTCGATGAGATCGAAGAGCGAGACCTCGAGGGTCTCTCCGTCCGGCGATCGAGGAACCGGCGGCTCTCCCCGCGGCCACAGGCCCGCCCGCAGCGTGTCGATCTCATGGAGGTCCTCGGCGGCCTGCTTGAAGCGCGCGTACTCCCGCAGGCGCGCCGCGAGGTCCTCGCGCGGGTCGACCGCCGGCTCGCCGGGCGGACGCGGTAGAAGCATCTTCGACTTGATGTAGATCAGCTCCGCCGCGAGCGCCACGTAGTCCGAGGCCACGTCGAGGTCGAGCTCGTGCATGGCGTCGAGATAGGCCGTGTACTGCTCCGTGATCTGGGCGATCGGGATGTCCGTGATCGAGACCTCGTTGATTCGGATGAGGTGCAGCAGGAGGTCGAGGGGACCGCTGAACGCCGCGATCTGGACCGGCGGCAGATCGGTCTCCGAGCGCTCGGCGGAAGGATCGGTCGGATCGGTCACGAGAGAATCCGTGAAATCAGGCCGTTGAGGCTCGAGAAGATCGGGCCAAGGAAGCGGCCGAGGATCCCGGTCGACGATAGGAGGACGAGCAGGAGGAATCCGAACGGCGCGAGTTGCGCGAAGAAGCGCGCCACGCCGCCGCCCAGGAGGCCCGAGAGAACGCCGCTGCCGTCGAGCGGCGGAATGGGCAGCAGGTTGAAGATTGCCAGACCGAAGTTGACGTAGACGGCCGTCATCGCGACGTGGACGAGCGGCTCCAGTACCCGCATGTCGAGGGACGCGGAGCTGCGTCGGAGGACCCAGATGAACGCGACGCCGAGTGCCGCGAGGAGGAAGTTCGAAGCCGGTCCGGCGCCCGAAACGGCCAGGTTCGCCAGCCGCGGGTTCCGCGTGTTGCGCAGGTCCACGGGCGTCGGCTTCGCATAGCCGAAGAGGAGCCCGGAGGTGAAGTAGAGGAGCGCCGGCAAGAGGACGCTCCCGAAGAGATCGATGTGGCGGAGCGGATTGAGGCTGATCCGCCCGAGGTCGCGCGCCGTCGGGTCCCCGAACCGCAAGGCCGTCCAGGCGTGCGCCGACTCGTGAAAGGACACGGCGAAGAGGAGGACCGCGAGGACGATGACGAAGTCGACGAGCTTGCCCGGATCCATCGGCCGCGATGATACCCGTGCCCGCGGCGCCGCCCCGGGCCGGTGATACGGTGACCGGAACGCTCGGGCCCCGGGCGTAACCTCGGGCATCCCCGAGCGTCTCCGGAGTGTCGTGCCGATTGCAAGCGGACACGGGGCGAACACGTCGGCCGAGGACCGGCTCCTCCTCGAGCGGATCCGGCGCGGCGACACCGACGGCGCGGCGGAGTTGTTCGAGCGCTATGCCCCGGCGCTGCTGCGGTTTGCGGACCGCCTGCTGTCCGACCGGGCGCAGGCCGAGGAAGTCTCGCAGGAGGTCTTCGTCAAGGTGATTTCCAGGGCGCATCAATACGACGGACGGGCCGAGGTCTCGTCCTGGCTCTTCGCCATCGCGGCCAACGCGTGCCGGGACCGCCGGCGCCGCGACCGCCGCGCGCCGGTCGTCCCGATCGACGCGCTTCCCGAGCCGGCCGCGCGAGGCGAGGGTGTCGAGCGAGTCCTCATGGATCGGGAGCGCCGCGAGTCGGTGCGCCGCGCCCTCGCCGAGCTTTCCGAAGAACAGCGGGAAGCGCTGGTCCTCGCCCGCTACCATGGCCTCCCCTATGCCGAGATCGCGATCGTGCTCGGCATCTCGGTCGGCGCCGTCAAGACCCGAATCTTCCGGGCCGTCGAAACCCTCAAGGCCCGATTCTCCGAAGGAGCCGCCTCATGGAATGCCGCGAACTGAACGAGCGCATCATCGATCGCCTGACCGGGGAGCTTTCGCCCGACGCCGGGCGCGACCTCGTCGCGCACCTCGACTCCTGCGGCGCCTGCCGCGCGGAGGCCGCCGCCGTCGAGCGGGCCTGGGCCTTCCTGGGAGAGGACGCCGGCGCCGAGGCGACACCCGAATTCCTGCAACGCGGGAAGGCTCTCCTCGAGGAGGAGATGCTGCGCTCGCGGGTGCGCGACTTCCGCGCGCGGCCGCGGTGGATTCGCCCGGCGCTCCAGGCCGCGGCCGTCCTCGCGGCCGCCGGCCTCGGCTATCTGGCGGCGAACCGGCGGCCGGCGCCCGTTTCTCCGGCCCCGCCCGTCGGGCCGACGCCGGCTCCCGCCATCGCGGGCCTCGGCGACAACTCGCGCCTGTCGAATCTCTCGTACCTGGGCAACGCCCCGAACGGCCGCATCGGGATCGGATTCGACGTGACCACGCGCCACCAGGTCGAGGGCTCCCCCGCCGACCCCGAGGTGGCCAGGGTGCTGGCGTACGTCGTGACCCACAACGGCGAGAACGCCGGCGAGACGTCGCGCGCGATCGAGCTCGTGCAGCAGCATTACGGACAGGGAGAGGCGACGCCGTCGCCGGACATCGTCGCCGCGCTGACCGCGACCCTGAAGCGCGACCCGAATCCGGGCGTCCGCAAGAAGGCCGCCGACGCGCTCGCCGGGATGCGCATCACACCGGAGATTCGCTCGGCGCTGCTCGACGCGCTCCGCGACGACAAGAATCCCGCCGTGCGTCTCGCGGCGATCGATCGCCTCGCCGCCGCGGCCAAGGAAGAGCCGGACGCGCGCACCATCCAGTCGCTGCGCGCGAAGGCCGTGGATCCCGCCGAGAACGGGTTCGTGCGCGCCAAGGCGGCCTCCGCGCTCAAGACGATGGAGTTCTGACCGTGAGCCGAAACTCCTTCGCCGCGGCGGCGTCTCTCTCGGTGATGAGACCGAATTTCGAAAGCCCCATCGCTTCGCCCTCGCGCGCCGAACGCGCGGAGCTTCGCGCCCTCTGGATCCTCGTCGCGGCGGGGCTCGCCCTGCTGCTCGCCGCGAGCGTGGCCTCCGGCGAGTCGGCGACCGTGACGCGCACCGACCGCTTCGATGCGACGCTCTCGCCGGGCACGCTCGTGCGCGTCGAGAACGTCAACGGCGACGTCGTTGCCTCGCCCGGCCGCGCGTTCTCGGCCACCGTGACGACCACGGTGACGGCCGCGACGAAGTCGCGAGCGCAGGAAATCCTCGACGGAACCCGAGTGGATTCCTCGAGCGGCGACGGCGCGTACCGGCTGGAGACGCTCTGGCCGGGCGCGTCGGGATCGCGCTCCCGCGACCGGCATCGCTCCGGTTTCGACTGCCGCGATTGCCGGATCTCGTCGCGTTACGAGCTCGTGCTGCCTCCGGGCGTGGCGGCGCGGCTGCAGACGGTCAACGGCGAAGTCCGGGTGCGCGATCTCGACGCCGACGTCGAGGCGCACAGCGTCAACGGCAACGTTCTCGTGTCGGGCTCGCGGCGCTCGCTGCGCGCGCAGACGGTCAACGGCCGCGTCGAGGCCTCCGCGCAGGCGCTGCCGTCCGGCGCGACCTGGGATCTCGAGACGGTCAACGGTTCGGTGCTCGGCACGCTGCCCCGGGACGCGGGCTTCCGCTGGAACGCCACGACGATGAGCGGGTCGATCGCTTCCACCTTCGCCCTGCCGCCGCTGACCGCCGAGGCGCCGGCCGCGCCGGAGCCCATTGCGGCTCCCGCGACGCCCCGCGCGCCGCGCCCCGCCCCTCCGGCCCCCCGCGCGCGGTCCGCCGAGGTCGAGGACGAGGATGGCGAGGCGCTCGTCGACACGGAGGAGATCGCTCGCGAAGTCGAGAACTCGCTCCGCGAAATCGAGGTCGTCGTCCACGACCACGAGAAGACGATGGGGGGCCACGAAAAGACGATGCGCGAGATCCGGGTCGTCCTCCCGCAGCAGCGCTACGCGGCCACCGTGGCCGGCGGCGGCGCGACCCTCCGGACGAGCACGCTGAATGGAAGCATCACCCTGCTCGCCGCCGGGACGCGCGAGGGAGATGCGAAGCCGCTGGTGTCCGGACATCGCTCGATCGTCGTGACCGTCCCGCGCGTCGACGTTCGCGCTCCCGAGGTCCACGTCCGCGTGCCGCGCGTGCACGTCGGGACCCCGCCGCCGATGATGGCGCCGCCGGCGCCCGACGAAGATGAGGTCGAGATCGTGCGCGGCGACATCGCCGGCGACTTCCTCTCGACGAGCAACGGGAGCTATCGGGTCGGTCACGTCAGCGGCCGCGTGAAGATCCTCACGAACTCCGGTGAGATCCACCTCGCCTCGGCGGGAAAGGGCGCGGATCTGAAGACGTTCGGCGGCGACATCATGCTCGGGCCGGTGCTCGGGGACCTGAAAGCGCAAACCATGGCGGGCGAGATCCGGGTCGGTCCCGTGACGGGCTCGGCGACCGTCGAGACCTCGGGCGGGGACATCCGGATCGAACGCGTCTCGGGCATCGTCGTGGCGCGCACCGGGGGCGGCGACGTGATCCTCCCCGCGGTGGCGGGCTCCGTCCGGGCGCGGACGGGCGGCGGCGAAGTCCGCGTCGGCATCGTCTCGCGGGTGCCGAAGGACGGCATCGTGATTCGCAACGAGGGAGGCGATGTCCTCCTGACGCTGCCGTCGGACGCCCAGGCGGATCTCGACCTCCAAGTCGAAGGCCCGACGGACCCCGGAGAGGTCGTCATCCGATCGGAGTTCCCGGGAGTGGCCATCAGCCGCGGCGAGGATGCTCAGCGCGCCGTCGGAACGCTGAACGGCGGGGGCGCGCGGATCACGATCCGCACTTCCTCGGGCTCGATTCGCCTGCGCAAGGGACCGGCCGCCGGATCCTAGTCCGCAGCTCCTCGGGCCCACGTTCATCTCAGATTCATCGCGCCGGGCGATACAGTGGGGGGCGCCGGTGGGGGCGCCTGGGCATTTTTTTACCGGCGAGGAGGAAGGACGATGAAACAGCTCCAGAGACTGCTCGGAATCGCCGCCGCTTGCGCCGCCATCGTGCTGCTCGCCGCGGCTCCCGCCGAGGCGGCGAAGAAGAAGGTGGATCTGAACACGGCGAGCCAGGCGGAGCTCGAGGCGCTGCCCGGCGTCGGCGCGGCGACCGCCCAGAAGATCATCGCGGGCCGACCCTATTCCTCGGTCTCGGATCTGTCCAAGGCTGGGATTCCCGCTTCGACCATCGACAAGATCTCGTCACTCGTCACGGCGAAGGGCGGAAGCTCGAAGTCGAGCTCGACGTCTTCCAAGACGACGAAATCCACCGCGTCGACGCAGACCTCGACCTCGACCGCCGCGAAGAAGAAATCGAGCTCCAGCTCCACCGGCGCTCCGTCGGGCGGGCGCGTGGATCTGAACACGGCGACGCAGGCGCAGATCGAAGAGCTGCCGGGCGTCGGCGAGGCGACCGCGAAGAAGATCATCGCGGGCCGGCCGTACGCGTCGGTGGCCGACCTCTCGCATGCGGGCATCTCGAAGTCGACGATCGAGAAGATCTCGCCGATGGTCGTCGCGCACGACGGCCGCTCCACCGCGCCCCCGCCGCCGGCGGCGGCCGCTTCGTCGAAAGAGATCTCGAAGGACACCTCGAAGTCGACCTCGATGGCATCGAACGGGCCGGTGGATCTGAACACCGCTTCCCAGAAGGAGCTCGAGGCGTTGCCGGGCGTCGGCGAGGTTACGGCGAAGAAGATCATCGCGGGCCGGCCGTACTCGTCGGTCGCGGACCTCTCGCACGCGGGTGTCAACAAGTCCACGATCGACAAGATCTCGCCCCTCGTCGTCGCGAGCGGCGGGCGTTCCGCTTCTCCGGCGCGCGCTTCGGCTCCGGCGGCCCCTGCCGCGGCCTCCGGCCCCGCGAATTCCTCCGGCGGCTCGAGCGAGATGGCGCCCTATCAGGCTCCGCCGCGGGCCGGGATGGTCTGGGTCAACACCTCGACCAAGGTCTACCACTACGAGGGAGACCCCTGGTACGGCCGTACCAAGGAAGGCAAGTACATGTCGGAGCAGGAGGCGATCGCCGCCGGCTACCGGGCGTCGAAACAGAAGATCTCGAGCGAGAAACAGTAGGGGCGGCCCTCGTGGCCGCCCGTGATGCCGGGGGCGGGGACGGGCCCCGCCCCTACCGGACGCGCAGGACGCGCACGGGCTCGAGATCCACCTCGCGCCCCGTTCCGAAGCGCGGGTCGTGCGGCCGGCCGGCCGGCAGATACTCGCGGATGCCCGGGCGGAGCTCGTGCCACGGGCCCCCGAAGACCGCGAGCGTGTCGGTCAGATCCGCGGCGTTGTCCCGCTCCAGGCTCTTGAGCTGATCGCGCGTCAGTGGCGGCGCGTCGATCCAACCGCGCCGCGCGGCGGCTTCGAACCGGCCGGCCAGGAAGCGTCCCCACCACATCGGGAGATGGACGAGGGGCTTGCGCGCCTTGCCGACCGCCGCGGCGATCTCGCGGTAGATGTCGTTCAACGTGAACGTCCGCGGGCCGCCGACTTCGAAGGCGCGGCCCACCGTCTCGGGCTTCTCGAGGGTGTCGGCGAAGATCCGCGCCAGGTCGTAGACCGACACCGGCTGAAAGCGGGTCGTCCCCGGTCCGATGACGGGAATGAAGAGCGGGTTTCGCCGGACGATCTCCGCGAGGAGCGAAACGAACCCGTCTCCGGGCCCGAAGACGACCGAGGGCCGGAAGACCGTCCAGTCGAGGCCCGAGGCCCGAACGAGCGCCTCCCCCGCCGCCTTCGTGCGCCCGTACTCCGACGGGGAGTCGTCGAAGCTTCCCATGGCGCTCATGTGGAGGAGCCGGCGCACGCCGGCGGCCCGCATCCCCTCGACGACGTTGCCGGCCGCCTCGCGGTGCATTCGATCGAACGTCTGATCGCCCTTCTCCGCGATGATCCCGACGAGGTGCACGACCGCGTCCCGCCCGCGGGCCGCGTTCTGGATCGACGCCGGGTCGAGCACGTCGCCGGGCACGCCCTCCACGGGCCGGTTGTAGCGGTTCCGCGAGGCGCCCGGCCGGCGCGCGAGCACCGCGACCTCGTGTCCGCGCCGCAGCAGCGCGTTGACCAGGTGCGTTCCGACGAATCCCGTTCCGCCCGTGACCAGAATCTTCAAGGCCTCAACCTCCGCCGTCATTCTCTCTCATCGGATCGCCGCGTCTCCTCACGATAGCCGAAGAGGTCGCTCGCGATGCGCTCGCCGCGTCCGCGTCGCGCGACGACCTCCCGGCGTGCATCGGCGAGCGCGGGCAGGTCGCGCACGGGATCCGCGACCGAGAGCGGCGGCAGGCCCGACTGGCGCATCCCGAGGAGATCTCCGGGCCCTCGGGCCTCGAGATCCTTCTCCGCGATCACGAAACCGTCGGTCGTCTTCTCGAGGAGCGCGAGCCGCTCCTTCGCGGCGTCCGTCGCGCGCTCGCCGGCCACGAGGACGCACCACGATGGCCGCGCCGACCGCCCGACGCGGCCGCGGAGCTGGTGGAGCTGCGCCAGGCCGAAGGTCTCGGCGTTCTCGACGACCATCACCGTGGCCTCGGGCACGTCGACGCCGACCTCGATGACCGTGGTGGCCACGAGGATCCCGATGCGCCCGACCGCGAAGTCGGCCATGACCGCCGAGCGCTCGTCCGGCGGCATCCGGCCGTGCAGCGTCCCGATCGCGAGGCCCGGGGCCGACGCCGCCACGCGCGCCGCCGTGTCCCGCGTCGCGGCCACCTCGCGCTCGCCCTCTTCGATTGCCGGAACGACGACGTACGCGCGCTCTCCGGCCCGGACCCGCTCGGCGGCGAACGCGTAGATTCGCGCGCGCGCCTCGGGCCCCCGCACGCGGGTCGTGACCGGGGCGCGACCGGGCGGCTTCTCGTCGAGGACCGAAACGTCGAGCTCGCCGTAGATGGCCCAGGCGAGCGACCGCGGAATCGGCGTCGCCGTCATGACGAGCACGTGCGGGCTCTCTCCTTTACGGAAGAGGCGTGCCCGGTGGGCCACGCCGAAACGATGCTGCTCGTCGACGACCACGAGGGCGAGGCGGCGGAACCGGACCGGCGACTCGGCGAGCGCGTGCGTGCCGACGACGACGTCCACCGATCCGCGCTCGAGGCCGGCCAGGACGGCCTGCCGCGCCTTGCCCCGCACGCGGCCCGTCAGGAGTGCCACGCGAACGCCCGCCGCCCCGAGCCAGGCCGCGAGGCTCGTCATGTGCTGCTCGGCGAGGATCTCGGTGGGCGCCATGAGCGCGCCCTGGACGCCGTTGCGGGCGGCGAGGAGCAGAGCCAGACCCGCGACGATCGTCTTTCCGCTGCCGACATCGCCCTGGAGCAGCCGCGCCATCGCGCGGCCCGAGCGCACGTCCGCCGAGATTTCGGCGACCGCCCGCTTCTGGGCCGCGGTCAGAGGGAACGGCAGGGCCCGGGCGGCCTGGCGGCGGAGCGCATCGTCCGCCGAAAGAGGAATGCCCTTGCGCGCGAGCAGTCGCGCGCGCTTGTCTTCGATCCGCGCGGCGAGGGCGAGGAGCTCCTCGCGCGCCAGCCGCGCCCGCGCGCGCTCCGCGTCCGCCATCTCCGCCGGGAAATGCGCCGCCTCGAGCGCCGCGACGACGTCCGAGGGCTCGCCGCTCGCGGCCTCGAAGTCCGGCGACAGCGCGTCGAGTGTCCGGCGGACGAGCGCACGCCAGGCCCTCGGGGAGATGTCGGCCACGCGGCGGGCGACGCCGACGATCCGGCCCGAGTGCAGCGGATCGGCCTCCTCCTCCGGTTCGAAGAATTCCGTCTCGGGGTTCTCGAGACGCAGCTCGCCGCGCGACGTGACCGCGGGCGCGCCGTAGAGGACCGCCGACCGGCCCGACTGCGCCGCCTGAAGGAAGCTCGGATACCGGTTGTGCCAGACGACGCGAATCGCCTCGCTCCCGTCGTCGGCGAGCGCCTCGACGCGCATCCCGCCGCGCCGCATGCGGTACCCCTTCGCGCCGGCGAGCCGGACGAACAGGGTGGCCGGCTCCCCGGGAACGAGCTCCGCGACCTTCCCGAACCGGCGCCGGTCCTCGTACCGGAACGGGAGATGCCTCAGGACGTGGGCGACCGTCGTCAGACCGGCCTCGGACAAGCGCGCGGCCCGCGCCGATCCGATTCCCGGAAGGCGCGAGACGGGATCCGTGAGCGCGACCGATCGCGGCGGCGGCCCGGCGGGAGGCGGCGGAGCGCCCACCCGCGCCGCCCGCGTCACGCCCCGGCGGCCCGGAACGTCAATGTGACGAGGCCGAACTTCACGGTGTCGCCGGCCTGCAGGGGCACGGGCGTGCCGGTGGCGACGCGATGGTCATTGACGAACGTGCCGTTCATGACGCCGATCTCTTCCATGACGTAGAAATGTCCGCCCATCTGGTAGAGCTTGGCGTGGCGGCGTGAGGTCGACCGCTGCGGATCGAGCGGCGTGAGATCGATGTCGGGGGTGATGCCGGTCACGGGGTCGGTCCGGCCCACGAGCGTGTCGCCTTCCCGGTTCAGGAAGAACTCCATCTCCTGCTCCGCCGAAACCAGGCGGCAGAGGTCGCGCTCCCGGGGGGCGGGGGCCTGCCGGCGCGGCGCGGGCTTCTCCTCCTCCGGCTCCTCCTGCACCGCGTGGCCCAGAGATTCCTCCAGCATCGCGGTGACGTCGCGGAGGCGGCGCGAGAGCTTGCGCATCATGCGGACGGCGATCTCGGTGTTCCCCTTCAGCATCGAGTCGAAGGTGGTGCCGTTGATGCGCACGAGCTCCACGTCCGATTTGGCCCGGGCGGAGGCGGTCCGGGGAAGATCCTCGAGCACGCTCATCTCCCCGAAGAAGTCGCCCTTCTCGAGCGTGGCGAGGACCTTCGTGTCCTTGCCGATCGTCTTCAGGAGCTCGACGGTTCCGGACTGGATGATGAACATCTCGTTTCCGATCTCGCCCTCGGAAAAGATGATGTCCCCCATCGGGTGCGACACGAGGAAGCGCTCGAAAGGGCTCTTGCCGCCGGCGCCGGACTTGAAGACGGCCTTCATGCTCAGATCACCGCCGGTTCCGGGAACGTGAGACGCGCCGGCGAGGCCTCGAGGTCCAGCACCGCCGGGGCGTGGAGCGGCAAGGTCCGAGGCCCGCGGCCATGGCCGGCCGGAAACCCGAAGGCGACCGGGAACCGGGCGCCGCGGAAGCGGTCGCGCAGATACTCCCGCGTGTCGTCGGCGGGCTCCGTTCGATCGCGCGACACCACCGAGCCAATGATCATGCCTTGAATTCGATCGAATGTACCCGACCGCTCCAGCTGGGTCAACATGCGGTCCAGCCGGTAGTTCTCCTCGCCGATGTCCTCCCAGAATAACAGCTTGCCGGAGCCGTCGAGGGCTTCGGGAGTGCCGCAGAGGGAGGCGACCAGCGAGAGGCATCCGCCGACGAGGGGGCCCGCGCCGCGGCCCGGCGATAGGACGTCGCCCGGCGCGAACTCGTGCGCGCCCGGGACCTCGCCCGACAGGACGCGGATCCAATCGAGCTCCTCCGGCTCGGTCATCTCGACGGCGACCATCGGCCCGTAGAAAGCGGCGGCGGGAATCCGCGCGAAGAGCGCGTAGAGCGCCGTCAGGTCGGAGCCGCCCAGATGCGGTTTCGGGTTCGCCGCGATTTCCGCAGCGTCGAGATGCGGGAGGACGCGGGCCGCGCCGTAGCCGCCGCGCGCGAAGAGGATCGCGCGGACTTCCGGGTCCGTCAAGAGCTCCCGATATCCCGCCGCGCGCTCCGCGTCGCTTCCCGCGAAGAGCCCCTGCACGGCGCGCAGGTTGGACGCCTCGCGGACCCTGAACCCGAGCGATCGCACGCGTTCGAGGCCGATCTCGAGCCGCCCGGGATCGGGGGGCCCCGAGATGGCGGCCACTCCGACCGTCGCGCCGGGTCGGAGGCGAGGCGGCCTGATGAGATCACCCATCCGAAGGGAATCTTAAGTGCAAGTCGGAGTTCACCTTGCCAAACGGGTCCAGAGGAGGGAATGAGCGAGAACTCTCAGCGCCGGTCCCGAAGGGACCGCCTGCGCTGAAAGACTCCGAGCGGGCCGATAAGCCGAATTCCGTTCCGGTTGCCCGGCGGCGATCATTCCTCTGGGCGCGCGGTTGCCCGCGCGCTCGAGCAGCCGACCCGGAGACAGTCCGCCGAAGCGGTATGGGACGGGCGCCCTCTGTCTCCCTATTTGGCCTTGCTCCGCATGGGGTTTACCGTGCCCCCGGCGTTGCCGTCGGGGCGGTGCGCTCTTACCGCACCGTTTCACCCTTGCCGTCCCGGCCCAAAGAGCCGGAAAGGCGGTCTGTTCTCTGTGGCACTTTCCTTCGCGTCGCCGCGACCGGGGATTACCCGGCATGCCGCCCGTGTGGAGTTCGGACTTTCCTCCCCGATCGCTCGGGGCGATCGCCTGGCCCGCTCGGAGCCGACGTCATTCTATCAGCGGCGGTTGGTGTCGTCCGAGAAGTAGCGGAGCCACTCGTCCACGTCCACGGTGGGCTCCTCCCCCGCCGCAGTCGCCGCCGCGCCGAAGCGAGCCCAGAAGTCCTTCGGGGCCACGGCGCGCGCGCCGGCCTCCTTCGCGCGCCGCGCCAGACCGCGATCCCCGGTCACGACCACGACGTCGGCCGGGGAGCCGCTCCGCGCGACCTCGGCGACGATCCGATCGTCCGCCGCCTCCCCGCCGCAATACCGCAGCGACAGACTTCCGAGATCCGAAGCCCCTCCGGGCGACGGTCCGTCGAAGAAGAGAACGGCGCGCGCCCGGGTCCGGCGGAGCCGATCGCAGAGCTCCCGAACGAGCGCACCGCGGTCCTCCTCCGACGGTCGCGGCGTGCGCCGCGCGGCGCCGACGAGATTGTTGCCGTCGAGAAAGTACGGCAAGGTGACCGATCAGGGGCCGCCGCGCGCCGCCTGACGGAGGACCCGGCGCGGATGCTGGAGCTGGAAGAAGAGCACCCGCACCGCGTGCCAGACTTCGCGGCGATGCGTCGCGAGGAGGATGACGAGGCCGAGCAGGAGGATCACGGCAAAGAGAGGAACGAAGAACGCGAGCGTCGCGAGAACGAGGGCGACGACGTCCTCGGCGAGGGACACCACGAACTGAGCGAAGCCCCGCGTCGCTGCCGTGGAGGTCAGGCGCGTCGTGGACTTGACGAGATGCGCGGCGAGGGTCGTGGCCATTCCCGCCGCCGCGACGCCGGCGAGTCCCCCGATTCCCGAGGCGGTCGATGCGGCCAGAGCGAGCGCGGCTCCCACGAGCGGCCGCAGCACCGTCTGGCCGAGATCCCAGAAGCGGTCGGCCACGGGGATCTTGTCGATGACGAATTCGGCGAGGAAGAGGACGAGAGCGACCTGCAGCACCGGCCGGCTGGACAGGAGCGCCGCCGTCGGTCCCGGGAACTGCTCGGGCAGCAACCGGTAGATCCCGTTGAAGAACAGGAGCACCGCCCAGGCGTTCCAGCCGGCCGCCGCGGCGAGCCCCAGGCCCGTGAGAAGCGCGGTCAATTCCGGGGTTTGAAGAGACGCGAGAAGAGGGTCGGCCGATCGTCCGGCCGCGGCGTCAGCGCCGGGTCGGCGGGCAGCGCATCGGGCGGCGGCGCGCCCGTCGGAGGCATGGTCGCGGAGACCGGAGCCGCGGCCCCGGCTCCGGTGGTGGCGACGAGGACGTCGTCGAGGAGCCGCTGGTTGTCCGGGGTGGGATCGAGGTCGAGCGCCCTGCGGGCGAATGGTTCGGCCTCGGCGCTGCGCCCGCGCTCGTGCAGCGCGACGGCGGCGTCGCGAACGTACTGCGCGCGCCGCGGCTCGAGCCTTGCCGCTTCCTTCAGGTTCTCCAGGCCCCGCGCCACCCACATCGTGTTCTTGAGCTCGACCTGTGCCAGCGCATATCGGTACTCGCCGTTGTCCGGCACGAAGCGGATGGCCTCGCGGAGCATCTCGACGGCCGGGTGGTAGTCCTTCTGGTCGATGAGCGCCTTGGCGCGCCGGTAGTTCTGCGACGCGAGCTGGCGCCGTGCCTGCGGATTGGTCGTGCCTTCGGAGACCGCCGACATCGGAACGGACGGCGCCGAGAGCGTGGCATCGTAGACTTTTCGTTTGTCGGCGTCGGCCAGCGTCTCGTGCGCGATTTTCAGCCGCTCGAAAACCGTCGTGAGCTCCCGCTCGCAGTGCGCCAGGTCTTCGCGGTGGCGGAGATCCGGATGAAAGAGGCGGCTCCTCTCGAAGTACGCCTGATGAATGTCCTCGACGGGCGCCTCGGGACGCACGCCCAGCAGCTCGTAGTGCGAGAGCCAGTCGATACGACGGTACGTGTTGCGCACGAGCTCCGCATGGCCCGGCGTGCGCTCCCCGGCCTGCGCGGCGACCTCGACGTTCAGGGCCTCGAGCCCCGGCGACGCCTGCGGCGCCGCGCCCTCCTGGCGCCACTCGACGATGCCGCAGGAGAGCAGGCCGTAGAGGATCTTTCCGCTCGCGGTCCGCGACGTGCCGCCGATCTTGAGCAGCGAGTCGAGGTCGAGACGTCCATCGATGCGCGAGAGGATGTACGCCTCCTGCGGCGAGAGGGGCAGGTACTGGTACCGCGACATCGGATCGCTCGAGATGACGGGCACCTGTTTCCCGTCGCCAAGACGCTCGCGGAAGAGGTCGGACTCCGGCAGGCGGCGGATGCCCTCGACGATCACCGCGGCCGTCGAGAGAGTCAGCGCCACGTCGGGATCGAGGACGCCCGTCGAGGACTGGAACTTGTACTCGCCGTCGCCCCACTCGAATGTCGAGAACACGATCTCCTCGACGAGGCGGCGCATCTCGGCGTCGAGCACCTGGCGCGACACGAGACCCTTCTCGACGAGGATTTTCCCGAGGCGCGCGCGGCCCTGCTTGGCGACGGTCTCGAGCGCCCAGGAGAGGTCCTGATCGGTGATCCAGCCGCGCCGCTTGAGAAACGCGCCGATGCGCTGCCCCTCGCGCGAGGACGTCGCGGTCCGGAGCTCCCCTTTTTCGAAGAAAAGGTGGCGCGTCTCGTCGCCGCGGACGAGGGTCAGCGTCCCCTTGAGACCCTCGAGGAAGATGCGCCGCAACACCTGCGGCAGCGGGGTCTCGACGAGAAACCCCCGGAAGGCGGCGCGCGGTGTGCTGCTCATGGTCGATTCGAGGCCGATCCGACTAGGGTAGCAGACTCATCGCACGGCCACGACCGCCGGGTGGTTGCGCGCGGTCGTGAAGTACGGAGGAACCCCCGTCTTGCCCTTCTTCGCGGCGTCGAGCGATGGATACCGGCCCCAGAAGACGCGGAAGCAGTCCCGGCCGCCGTGCGTGACCGGCAGGACCCACATCGACTTCCCGCGATCGTGTTTCCACGCCTCGCGCAGGGACTCGACCTCGCAGACGAGCTCGAGCTGGACCGCGTAACGCGTGCGCTTGTCGGAAGCCAGGCGCTTGCGATCGCTCTCGGCGCGCCGGGCCCAGCCCTCGCGCGACTCGGGCACCGCCTCGGAGGGTGCCGCGGAGACGGCCGCGGCGGTCGGGCGCGCGGGGACGGGGCTCGGGGCGGCTTTCGCCGCTCGCGCCGGCACGGACGCCGCCGCGACGGGAACGGCCGTCGGCGGAGCGGGGACGGCGGTCGGCGCCCCCGAGATCGAGCCGGGCGCAGTCGAGGATGCTCCAGCGGGAACGGCCGTTGCCGGCGGAGGGAATGTCACGCCGAACGCGGTCGGGGCCGCCGCGGAGAGGGGCTTCGCCGGGCTCGGTCCCCGCGCCCGCCACAGGGCGACCGCCGCCACGGCGGCCACGAGGAGGCCGAGCAGCCACGCGATCGGTGGGATTCCTCGGCGCTCGGCGGGCGCAGGCTCGGTCAGCTCGGTCAGGGTCTCCGTGGCTTCGGCCGCGGGCGGCTCCGGCGGAGAATCCCAGAGCGTTCCCGATTCCGCCTCGGAGGGCGGCGGTGTTTCCTGCCATTCCGGCCGTTTCGCCGGTGTGTCGAAACGGTCGAAGGGCGGCGCCTCGGAGCCCGGAAGCTCCACCATCTCCTCGCGCGGCTCCGGCAGGGCCTGCGCGATGGTCGCGAGCTCGGCGTCGAGCCGGCTCGTTTCGAGAGCCGACGGCTCGAACGACGGCGCCGGCTCCGGAAGCTCGAGGTCGCGTTCGGGCTCGGGTTCGGGCTGCGGCTCCGCCGGCGGGAAGACCGGTTCGGGCTCGAGGTCGGCAGGCGGTGCGGACTCCCGCTCGGGAGCGCGCGCCGGCGCCGACGGCACCGGATGGACGAGGCCCAGGGTCACGAGCGCCGCGAGGAGCTTGCGGACGGCGAATTCTTCCGCCGGGGCCTTGTCGGCGATCTCGGTCGCCGTCGATCGCCCGTCGATCAGGCGCACGACCGATTCCGCGTCGGCCGTCAGTCCGAACGAGGAGAACTCCTGATCGAACCGCTCGCCCCGGACGAGCGTCTGGTCCGGCGCTCCGAGCTGATGATCCACGAGGTTCCGGTCGCGCGAGCGGAGGAAGAGCTCCAGCAGCAGGCGCGGGATCGGCAGGCGGAACTCCCCGGCGTGCGGCGCGGCCGCCGCCTCGAATCGGTAGCGCCCCCCGTTCCACGAGAGGACGTCGGACAACGCCTCGATGGCGCGAATCTTCTCGCCCCACTTCCACTCGCGCCGCGTCAGGAGCCCGGTCTGGAGAGCGAGCAACGCCGGATCGCCCCCCTGCGGCGCGAGTCGGTCGACCGCGTCGGCGGCGAGCTTGCCCGCACGCACGAGGATCGCCGCCGTGTCGAACCGCGGGTCCGACGACACGACGGACACGATCTCGCCGTCCTCCAGATCGAAGCCGCTCTCCGACGCGCCCCGAGTGAACCGGAGCGCGCCGCTCGTCCGCTCGCGCCAGCAGGTCACCAGCGCCGCGAGCGGATCCACCTCTCGAATCTCCCCCTCGGCCTCGAAAACGTTCTTCATGCCGACCGCGCCCTCCCCTGCTCGAGATAGTCGAGCACCGCGCGGGCCGTCTGCGGCCCGACTGTCTCCTCGATGGACTTCGGGTCGGCGGATGCCAGGCCCGAGAGCGATCCGAATCGGGACAGGAGGCGCCGGGCCCGCGTCGGCCCGACGCCCGGGATGTCCGTGAGGCTCGTCTCGCGCATCCGCTTCGCCCGGCGGCCGCGGTGCCGCGTGATCGCGAAGCGATGCGCCTCGTCGCGCAGCCGCTGGAGGAGCTGGAGGGCCGGATCCTTCCGGGAGAGGCGGATCGGCTCCGGGTGCCCCGGGACCCAGATTTCCTCGTCCCGCTTCGCGAGGCCGGCGGCCGGAAGAGCCACGCCCACGCGGTCGAGCGCGGTCAGCGCGGCCTGCAGCTGTCCGCGGCCGCCGTCCACGAGGACGAGATCCGGGAGGGCCGAGCCCTCGTCGCGCAGGCGGCGATATCGCCGTTCGACCGCCTCCTCCATGCTCCGGAAGTCGTCCGGCGCGAGGAGGCTCTGGGCGGCGATGCCGAAGAGGCGGTAGTCCGACTTCCTGGGCTTGCCGTCCTCGAAGACGACGAGCGACGCGACGCTGTCGGTCCCCTGGAGATGCGAGATGTCGAACGCCTCGATCCGCCGCGGCGGCGCCGGCAGGTCGAGCGCGCGGGCCAGGCGCTCCACCCCGAGCATCTGCGGACCGGCGGCGCGGCGGAAGCGGATCCGGTGCCGCTCCTGCGCGTTGGTGTTCGCGAGCGCCACGCGCTCCGCGGCCTTTCCGCGGCGCGGCACACGCACCTTGACGCGGGCGTTGCGCCGCGCCGAGAGGAACTCCTCGAGGAGCTTCGGGCTCGCGATCGGCACCGGAAGGTGGATCTGCTCGGGCAGGAACGGGTTCGCGTCGTAGAACTGCGGGAGGAACTGCTCGAGGAACGCGCCCGGATCGATCTCCTCGGACTGCTCGAAGAAGAACTCCCGCCGGTCCTGGACGACTCCCCCGCGCACGACGAGGACGCAGACCGAGACGTCCCGCCCGGCCTCGAAGAAACCGAAGACATCCACGTTCTCGCCCTGGAGCGACTGGACGAGCTGGTGCTCCGAGACGTCGGCCACCGTGCGGAGGGCGTCGCGGTAGGCGGCCGCCATCTCGAAGCTCTCGGCCTCGGAGGCGCGGCGCATCTTTTCCTCGAGCCGCGCCGTGAGCTCGCGATTGCGCCCCTGGAGGAAGAGGAGGACGTCCTGCACCGCTTCGTCGTAGGCCTCCTTCGTCGTCAGGCCGGCCACACAGGGCCCGAGACAGGCGTGGAGGTCGAAGTAGAGACACGGCCGGGGCAGGCGGCCGTCGATCTCGATCGTGCACGTGCGGATGAGGAAGTGCCGCGTGATCAGCCGCATGATCCGGCGCGCGAGCCCGCCCCAGTAGGGACCGAAATAGGAGTGTCCGTCTTCCTCGACGCGCCGGGTGATCAGGGCCCGCGGCCACGGCTCGCCCGTCGTGATCTTGATGTAGGGGTAGGTCTTGTCGTCCCGAAGGCAGACGTTGTAGCGCGGGCGATGCTTCTTGATGAGAGCGTTCTCGAGCAGGAGCGCCTCGAGCTCGGTGTTCGTGACGATCGTTTCGATGTCCCGATAGCTCGAGAGCAGGGCTTCGGACTTGGCGCTGTCGGCGCCCCGCACGAAGTAGGACGCGACGCGCTTCCGCAGGGATCGGGCCTTGCCGACGTAGAGCAGCTTGCCCCGCGGTCCTCGGAAGAGGTAGACGCCGGGGGCGTCCGGCAGCCCTTCCGGGGGACGGCGGTCTTTCGCCACGATTTGAGTGTAACGGGGATGACGCCCAGTGTCAGCCCTCGCCGTGCGAGGTCCCGCCTCAAGTATGATTCCGGCCACCGGCGACCCGCATGAACGAGTGCCCGTACTGCTACACGAAGGTCGGCGTGACCGACACCACCTGCCCCAACTGCGGGCGGAAGATCGAGCAGTGGCAGACCGGCTTCTACACGCGCCAGCCGCTCCCCAATCGCACGCGCACGGCCGTCTGGGTCGTCGCGGCGATCGCGCTCATCCTCGTCATCGGAGGGTTCGCGCGCTCCTGCCACTGGTTATAGACCGTCGCTTCGGCTTGCTCGCGATCCTGGCAGCCGCGCCTGATCACGGCGTAGCCGGTCTCTAGGGCGCGACGCGCGGCCGCCACCGGCGGTCGACTCGGCCAAAGGGCCTCGATCGTCCGCCTGGATCGTTCGCTTCGCCTTCGCTCCCGCGGCGCGAGGCTCCTCCCTCGATTACCTCGGGAGACTCCTCGCGCCGCGAACCGACTCGCGCTGCGGGAGCCGAGCAAGCGAAGGCGGCGACTACCGGAAGATCTGGATCTCGCGGAGGGCGCGCAGCTCGTCCCGGATGGCCGCGGCGCGCTCGAAGTCGAGGTCTTTGGCGGCCGCCCGCATCTCCTTCTCCAGCGTCTCGATGCGCCGGCGCAGAGTCTCGGGATCGCTGTCGGCCTCGGCGCGCCGCGTCGGCGCGGGGTCGTGGTAGTCGAGGTTCGCGAGGCGCACGAGCGGCGAGTTGATCTGCTTGACGATCGAGGCGGGCTCGATCCCGTGCTCCCGGTTGTGCGCCTCCTGGATCCTCCGCCGGCGACCGGTCTCCTCGATCGCGCGGCGCATGGAATCCGTCACGGCGTCGGCGTAGAAGATGACGCGGCCGTGGACGTTGCGCGCCGCGCGCCCGGCCGTCTGGATGAGCGAGGTCTGGCTGCGCAGGAATCCTTCCTTGTCCGCGTCGAGGATCGCCACGACCGCGACCTCCGGCAGGTCGAGACCTTCCCGCAGCAGGTTGATGCCGATCAGGCAGTCGAAGACGCCGCGGCGGAAGTCCGCCAGGATCGCGACGCGGTCGAGCGTCTCGATGTCCGAGTGAAGGTAGCGGCACCGGACGCCGACTTCGCTGAAGTAGCTCGTCAGCTCCTCGGCCATCCGCTTGGTCAGCGTCGTGACGAGAACCCGCTCGTTGGCCGCGGCGGCCGTCCGCACCTCGCCGAGCAGATCGTCCACCTGTCCCTTGACGGGGCGCACCGAGATGACCGGGTCGAGGAGGCCCGTCGGGCGGATGACCTGCTCGATGACCTCGCCTCCGACGCGCGCCAGCTCCTCGGGTCCGGGCGTCGCCGACACGGCGATCGTCTGGCCGCGGCGTTGCTCGAACTCCTCGTACGTCAGCGGCCGGTTGTCGAGGGCCGACGGGAGGCGGAAGCCGTACTCGACGAGGACCTCCTTGCGCGAGCGGTCGCCGTGGTACATGCCGCGCACCTGCGGCAGCGTCACGTGCGACTCGTCGACGACGAGCAGGAAGTCCTTCGGGAAATAGTCGAGAAGCGTCGGCGGCGGCTCGCCCGGCCGGCGGCCCGAGAGATGCCGCGAGTAGTTCTCGATGCCGTTGCAGTAGCCGAGCTCCTTGATCATCTCGAGGTCGAACATCGTGCGCTGATGGAGCCGCTGCGCCTCGAGGAGCTTGTTCTCCCGATTGAGCACGGCCAGCCGCTCCTCGAGCTCCACCTTGATCGTCTCGACGGCGCGGTCGAGGGTCTCGCGCGGCGTGGCGTAGAACGTCCGCGGGTAGAGGGCCAGCCGCTCGACGCGCGCGATGGGAGATCCGCGGAGCGGATCGATCCGCGTGATCTTCTCGATCTCGTCGCCGAAGAACTCGACCCGCACGGCGAGGTCTTCGTAGGCCGGCTGGATCTCGAGAACGTCGCCGCGCACGCGGAAGCTGCCGCGGGTCAGGTCGAGGTTCGTGCGTTCGTACTGCATCTCGACGAGCTGGGCGAGCAGCCGCGGCATGCCGGACGGATCGCCGACCTCGAGGTAGGCCAGCATGTCGTAGTACGCGTCGGGAGCCCCGAGGCCGTAGATGCAGGAAACGGAGGCGACCACGAGGACGTCCCGCCGCTCGAAGAGCGCCTTGGAGGCCGAGAGCCGAAGCTTGTCGATCTCTTCGTTGCGCGAGGTCTCCTTCTCGATGTAGGTGTCCGACTGCGGGATGTACGCCTCGGGCTGGTAGTAGTCGTAGTACGAGACGAAGTACTCGACGGCGCTCTCCGGGAAGAATGCGCGGAACTCCTGGTAGAGCTGCGCGGCGAGCGTCTTGTTGTGCGAGAGCACGAGCGTCGGGCGATTGAGCGCCTCGACGACGCGCGCGACCGTGAAGGTCTTCCCCGATCCGGTGACGCCGAGGAGCACCTGATCGCGACGCTCTTCCCGCACGCCGGCGACGAGCTTCTCGATCGCCTGCGCCTGATCGCCCTGCGCCGTGAAATCGGTCTGGAGACGGAATCGGCCGCCGGTCCGCGCTTGCGCGTCGCGGTAAGAGCCCGGGCGGGCCTCGGAGCGCTCGCTTCGCTGCCGAGGCGGGGGGGCGGGCGCGACGGTCCGTCCCGAGCGGTTGCCGTGGCGCGGGCTCATGGCGTGGGAGGAATCGGCGGCGTCGGGTACGGCTTCGCCTCGGTCGCGGGCGTCGGAGGCGGCGGCGCCGGACCCCGTTCGAAGAGCTCCGTCAGCTCCCGCACCTCGTCGCGCGAGAACGAGCCCATGGCGGTGGACGAAAGTACCCGTCGCAGCTGCTCCAGGTCGGCCCGCGGGACCCGGCGCTCCTGCAGCCGCACGCGGAACTTCCCGTACGCCGTCTCGAGGCGCGCCTTCTCCGCCGCGGTGACCTCCGGCGCGTAGCCGCTTTCGACGCGCTTCATCATCCAGTCGGTGAGGGCCTCGGGATGGCGCCGCACGTACGCGAACGAGCCGCCCAGCACAACGAGGACCAGCAGCGCCGCGACCCCGCAGCCGATGAGGCCGCCGCGAAGGCAGCCGCCCGGAGGCGGTCCCGGTTCGATCGGGGCGGAGGAAGGCGAGGCGCCGGGGAGCGAGGACGTGGGCGTGCTCAAAACGAGGTCCCGCTTATAGCACAGCCCGCGCGAATGCCTCAAAATGAAGCGGATGTCGCGACGCGCGCTCCTCGTCGCTCTTCCGCTGCTCGCGGCGGGAGCGCTCGGCGCGTTTGCCGGCTCGCTCGCGAGCGGCTTCGTCCGCGTGCCGCGCGTCCAGGAGCTCGCCACCTACCGCCCCGACATCATCACCGAGATCCGAGCCGCCGACGGCTCCACCATCGCGCGTTACGCCGTCGAGCGGCGCATCCTCGTCTCGGAGACGGACATTCCGCCGATCGTCAAGAAGGCGATCATCGCGACGGAGGACAAGAATTTCTATCGCCACGGCGGAATCGACCTGCCCCGCACGGTCTCGGCCCTGTTCGCGAACGTCCGCCAGCAGAACTACTCGCAGGGCGCCTCGACGCTCACCCAGCAGCTCGCCCGCGCGATCTTTCTCTCGCCGCGGAAGACCCTCTCGCGCAAGGTAAACGAGGCGCTGGTCGCCTTCGAGATCGAGCGGCGCTACTCGAAGGATCAGATCTTCACGATGTACGCCAACAAGATCCCGCTCGGACACGGCAACTACGGCGTCGAGGCGGCGTCGCGTTACTACTTCGGCAAGGGCGTCAAGAACCTGGACCTCGCCGAGGCCGCCCTCCTCGCGGGCATCATCCAGCGGCCGGCGGACCAGTCGCCCTTCCGCAACCCCGACCTCGCGCGGCGGCGGCGCTCGACGGCGCTGCGGCGAATGGTCGAGGCGGGTTTCATCACGGAGGCCGACCGCCAGGCGGCCGAGCGCGAGCCGCTCCCCTCGGCGCCGGCGCTCAAGGAGACGGTCACGGCGCCGTATTTCTGCGAGGAGATCCGACAGTACCTGGAAAAGACCTACGGCGCGCGCGATCTCTATCGCCGGGGCCTCCGCGTGGACTCGACGCTCGACCCCGAGCTGCAGTCCGTGTCGGAGGAGGCGCTGGGATGGGGCCTGCGCCGCCTCGCGCGGCGCCGCGGGTTCGCACGGCCGCGCAACCTCGTCGAGGAGGGCTACGCCGATCCGGCGTCCTACGTCGACCCGGAATGGGAGGGCGCGGCGCTGGCCGAAGGCGACACCGCGCGCGGCGTCGTCGAGGAAGTCTCGAAGACCGGCGCCGAGGTGCGCGTCGGGACGCGCCGCTTCCCGCTGCGGCCTTCCGGCTACGCCTGGACCGGCGCGGCGTCGGCGGCGAAGATCCTGCGACGCGGCGATCTGATCACCGTCACCTTCGAGAAGGGGAAGGACGGCGGCGCGCTCACCCTCGAGCAGGAGCCGCGCGAGCAGGGTGCGGTCCTGATCCTCGAAAACTCGAGCGGCGCGGTGCGCGCGATGGTCGGCGGATACGACTGGACGCGCAGCAAGTTCAACCGCGCGACGCAGGCGCTGCGCCAGGCCGGATCGACGTTCAAGCCCTTCGTCTACCTCGCGGCGCTGGAACAGGGCTACACGCCCGCCGACACGCTCTTCGACGGTCCGGTCTCGATCGTCTACGACCCGCGGAAGCCGCCTTATCGGCCCCTCAACTACGACAAGACGTTCCGCGGCATCGTGACACTCCGCCGCGCGCTGGAGCATTCCATCAACGCGCCAACGATCCGCCTCGCGGAGCTCGTCGGGCTGGACAACGTCATCACCGTCGCGCGCCGACTCGGCATCCACGAGAAGCTCGAGCCGTATCCGTCCATGGCGCTCGGGACGTTCGAGGTCACGCTCGCCGAGTTGACGGCGGCGTATTCCGTCTTCGCCAATCAGGGGCTCGCGTTCACGCCCTACACCTTCGACCGCATCGCCGACGCCAACGGCGATTCGCTCGAGCAGACGCACCCCGACGCCCGCGAGGTGGAGACGCCGCAGTCCTCCTACCAGCTCCTCCAGATGCTGCGCGGCGTGACGCAGCGCGGCACGGGCGTGAGCGCGGACCGGCTGGGCCTGCCGATCGCGGGCAAGACCGGGACGACGAGCGACTACACCGACGCCTGGTTCATCGGCATGACGCCGCGCTACACGATCGGCGTCTGGGTGGGAAACGACCTGAAGACGGTGAGCCTGGGTCCCGGAATGGAGGGCGCGAAGGTGGCCCTCCCGATCTGGATCCGCATCCTCGAGAAGATGAGGGAGCGCGGCCGCGTCGACCCCAACACGGATTTCGAGGCGCCGCCCAACGTCGTTCTGACCCCGGTCGACTACGAGACCGGCCTGAAGGCGACGCCCGGCTGCCCGCACCCGATCCTCGAGACGTTCGTCTCGGGATCGCAGCCGACCGAGGAATGGAGCGCGCGCTGGGGCGACATCACGCGCCTGCCCTGGTCGCTCCAGGAGTCCTTCTACGTGCCGAAGAAGGGCGAGCAGCCGACGGACGCGGCGCCGGCCCCGGCCGTGCCGGACGCCCACTGAGCGGATTGAAGCGGCTCGCGCGCCTCGGCGCCGCCGATTGGTGGGTACCCGGCGGCGCGCTCTTCCTCGCCCGCGCCGGAGACGCGCTGCTCCGATTCGGGCTCTTCTTCGCGACCGCCAAGATCCTCGATCCTCCGTCCTTTTCGCTGTACGCGCTCGTGACCGCGGCGCTCGCGACCTGCCAGTGGCTCCTCGCGCTCGGCGCGCCGCGGCTGACTCTCTACTTCCATGCCCGCGGAGAGCGCGGCGCTCTCTTCGCGTGGCTCTACCTTCTCGCGGCGGGCGGAAGCGGCCTGGTGCTCCTCGCGGTCGCGATGCTGCCGCCCCTGCGGGCCCGCCTTTTCCCCGCCGTGCCGGACGGGCTCGTCCTGCTCGGCATGGCGCCGCTTCCCTTCCTGCTCCTCGGCGACTCCCTGAGCGCGGCTCTCGTGGCCGCCCGGCGCGCGCGGGCCTACGGCGCGACCCTCTGGATGCGCAACGTGGGCTCGGCCCTCGTGCTCGCGACGGGACTCCTCGTCTCCGACCGCCTCTCCTGGGTGCTCTGGGGACGGCTGGCGGTCTCGGCCGCCGTCGCCCTCGTCCTCGTCCCCGCCGTCCGCGCCGCGCCGGACTGGAGAGGCGTCGCCGGCTTCGCTCCGGCGGCCCTCCGCTACGGCGGACCGACGGCGTTGTCGTCGGGAGCCGTGGCTCTCCACCGGCGCGCCGACGTTCTCCTCCTCTCCGCCTACGGCCGCACCGCGGAGATCGGCGCCTACTCGCTCGCGCAGGCGATCGCCGAGACCTTCTGGCTCGCAACCGACTCCCTCGAGAACGCCTTGTTCGTCGACGTCGCGCGGCAGGACGCGGCACGTGCCCGGTCGCAGGCACGCCGCGCCTTCGGCGCGTATCTCTGGCTCGGCCTGGCGGGACTCGCCGTCGGGATCGCGGGCGGCGAGCTCCTGATCCGCACGTTCTTCGGCCGGTACCCCGGCGCCGGTCCGATCCTGCCCTGGCTCATCGCCGCGACCGTCGCGTGGGGCGTGGCGCGCCCGTTCTACTCGTACCTCTCGGGCCAGGGCTTCGTGAAATCCGCGCTTCTCTGCAACGCGATCGGTCTCGCGGTCAACCTGACGTGCTGCGCGCTCTGGATTCCGGGCCAGGGCGCGCTCGGCGCCGCGCGGGCGTGTCTCGTGAGCTATGGAACGCAGTCCGTCCTGTTCTGGACGATGTTCCGGCGGGCGCCGCGGCCGGGCGCCGACGCCGCGTCGATCGCGGAGCCGACGAGCCCGGCCTAGTTCGCCGTCGCCGCCGCGAGCGGCTGGACGTCGACAATCAGCTCGGCCACGACGTCGCGATGCAGTCGGACGTGGACCGTGTGCTGTCCGAGGCGCTTGATGGGCTCGGCCACTTCGACGCGGCGGCGGTCCACCTCGACCCCCTTGGAGACGAGTGCGTCGGCAATATCCGTCGCGGTGACAGACCCGTAGAGGACGTCCCCCTCTCCCGCCTTCTTCTGGATGGTCACGGTGAGGCCGTGCATCTTCTTGGCGACCTCTTCGGCGACCTGCTGCTCGCGCATGGTCTTCGCGTCGTACTTCTTCTTCTCTTCGGAAAGACGACGCAGGTTGCCCGTCGTCGCCTCGTAGGCGAGGCTCTGCGGAAACAGGAAGTTGCGCGCGAACCCGTCCTTGACGGTGACGGTCTCTCCTCGATGGCCGAGTCCGCGGACGTCGTCTGCCAGGATGACTTTCATGGATTTCCCGAATGCCCTTTCTCGCCCCGACGGCGGAAGTTCGCGTACCAGTCGAAGAGACCGAGCAGCGCCACTCCGAGGTTCATCGGAAAGTACGCCACGAGTATGTAGAGACCCAGACGCAGGAACCAGGCCCGGAACCAGCGCCGGGCGAAGTGGCAGATGATAGAGAGGCCGCCCACGAAATACAAGGCCGCCAGGGCGATCAAAACGTCGCCCGAGACGGTCCGGCCCACAGGGCCCAGGAGCGCGAATCCCGCGCCCGCCGCCACGAAGATCGCCGCGAAGGGGGCGGGGATCCGCAGGCCTTCGAATCGGGCGGCGATGGCCGACGGTGCCGGCCGCGCCGCACGGGCTCCCGCATAGAACGCGATCGCGCTCCCGAGCACCCAGCACGCTCCGGCAAGTCCCGCCCAATAGCGCTCGGTGAAGTCCCGCGCGGCGATGAGGGTCGTCCGGACGCGCTCGAGGCTCGCGGCGTCCGCCCCGCCGCGCCGGTACGACTCGAGCGCCGAGGGAATCATCGTGTCGAAGGCCGAACGGAGCTCGGCCGAGAGGGGCGGCTGACCGGCCGCGGGGAGCCCGAGAAGAAGACCGACGAGGAGGAGCACGCCGGCGATCGCCAGGCCGAGGTACGCGCGCGACGGATCCACTCCGCGGCGCGCCTGCCCCGCGAAGAGCGTCGGAAAGCCCGACAGGAATCCGGCGGTCGCCGCGAGCGCGGCCGCCCCCTGCCAGCCGCCCGAAGCCGCGGCGAGACCGAAGAGGATCGCGGCGGAGAGCGCGGCGGCGAGCAGGCCCGACCAGAGGCCCCGCCGGTGCGCGACGCGGACGAGCGGGACGGCCGCGAGCGGAAACCCGAGCGCGCCCACGACCGGAAGCGCCAGGAAGATCGCGAAACAGAGCGCCGACAGTCCTGCCGCGAGCGGGAGCTCGAACGTCTCGATGCGCCGGCGGGGATCGGCCGCCGGCGTTCCTGCGGCCGTCCTCTGGTTCTCGCTCACCGGATCTCGCGGTCCGAGGCGCGGAGGCCGGCGCTCCCCGCGGAACGCCGGCGCCGCATCCGCGTCTCTCGACGCCCTCTCAGTCGGTGGCGTAAGGAAGGAGCGCGATCGAACGCGCCCGCTTGATCGCCGTCTGGAGCTTGCGCTGGTGCAGCGCGCACGTTCCCGAGATGCGCCGCGGCAGGATCTTGCCCCGCTCCGGAATGAAGGACTGGAGCAGCTTCACGTCCTTCCAGTCCACGTACTCGAGCTTCTCCGCGCAGAACTTGCAGACCTTCCGCCGGCGGACGAAGAACTTCTTGCGCGCCGGCTTGCCGTCGCGTCCGCCCTTCTCGCCGCGGCTTCCTCCCCGAGAAGGCATGGCGGTCATGACGGCCTCCCTTCGGACGAGGTTTCGGCCGGCTCGGCCGGCAGGGTAGAAGGCGCCGTCGGCGGCGCCGATGGGGGCCGCGGCGGCCGCTTGATCGCCTTGAGCCGCAGCCTCTCCGCCATCTTGGCCGAGCGCTTCAGCTCTTCGTCGGCGCGCACGGCCAGGTGCCGGAGGACCTGGTCGGAGAGCCGCATCCGGCGCTCCATCTCGGCGACGAGGGCCGGCTCGGCCTTCGCCTGGAAGAGATGGTAGTAGCCCTCGCGCTTCCGCAGGATCGGGAAGGCGAGGCGCCGCCGTCCCCACGGCTCGTCGCGGACGATCTCCGCGCCGCCGTCGGACAGGATTTTCCGGTAGTCGGCCGTGACCTTGGCCGCCTCGTCTTCCGAGAGGTCCGGGGTCAGCAGCACCACGATGTCGTACAGCCTCATCGTTTCCTCCTCATGGATGTCAATCCGGACAGGAGGCTCCGTCCGGAGAGGAAGGTTTAGGGTTTGCGATTCGCATCGCGGCATCGATACCGTCGGAGAGCCAGACGCGAAGCGTCTCGGCGGCCCGTTCGACCGACTCCTCGAAGGCCTCCCGCTCCGAACGCGAGAAGGGCTCGAGGACGTAGTCGGCCAGATCCCGCTCGCGCGAGTAGCGCTCGCCGCGGACGCCGACGCGCAGCCGCGGAATCTCCGTTCCGACGCGCGCCACGACCGAGCGCATCCCGTTGTGCGTCCCACCCGAGCCGCGCGGACGGATCCGCAGGGCCCCGAGCGGGAGGTCCACTTCGTCGAAGACGACGCAGACTTCCGAGGGATCGATGCCGTTCGATTGACAAAGAGCTGAAACCGCGTCTCCCGACGCATTCATGTAGGTCTGCGGGAGCGCCAGAATCGTCGAGACGCCCGCGACCGTTCCCCGCCCGACCCGTGCCCCGCTCTCCCGCGAGCGGATCCGAATCCCCTCCCGCGCCGCCAGGGCTTCCACCACCCGGAAGCCCGCGTTGTGGCGCGTCTCCGCGTAGCGGTCGCCGGGGTTTCCCAGACCGACGATCGCGCGCAGAACCTATTTCTCCTTCTTCTCCTTCTTCTCCGCCTTCTCGGGCTTCTCGGCCTCGGCCGCCTCTTCCTCGGTGGCGACCTTGCCCTTCTTGAGGACCTCGGGCTCGGTCGGCTCGGCGGCGGCTTCGGCCGCGACGGCGGCCGGCTCCTCTTCCTTCATCGGGTGCGTGACGAGGACGAGCACCTTCTCGGCGTCGTCCACGATCTCGATTCCCGCCGGCGCTTTCAGGCTGGCGATCCGCAGCGCGTCGCCGATCACGAGCTCCGACACGTCGAGGGGCAGGTGCTCGGGGATGTCGCCCGGGAGGCACTCGATCTCGACCTCGCGCGTCACGAAGTCGAGGATGCCGCCCTCTTCCCGGACGCCCTTGGCGACGCCCACGATCTCGATCGCAACGCGCACCTTGATCTTCGCGTCCATCATGACGCGCACGAAGTCGATGTGCAGCGGCTCCCGGGACACCGGGTCGCGCGACAGCTCGCGAATCATCGCGTGGCGAGACTGGTCGGAGCCCGCGAGCTTGAGCATGAAGATTGCGTTCTCGCTCGCGCCCCCGCGGAACGCGTTGGTGAGCTCTTTGCGCTCGACCTGGACCGGCACGGTGGGTTTCCCGGCGCCGTAGACGACGGCCGGGATCTGGCCCTTGGCGCGGGTGCGCCGGGCCTCTCCCTTTCCGGTGGTCGTGCGGCGTTCGACGTTCAGCTCGATGGTTTTCATGGCTTCCCCGCGCGGGAGCCCGCGCAAAGGGCGCGATTCTACACAAAAAGGGACGAAACGGAAGCCCCTTCGTGGATGCGCTGGATGGCCTCCCCCAGGAGGGGGGCGATGGACAGCGGGCGGATGCGCGGGCACCGGGCGACGGCCGCCTCGACCGGGATCGTGTTGGTGACGAGCAGCATCTCGAGGCGCGACGCCTCGAGTCGGTCGAGGGCCGGTCCCGAGAGCACCGGGTGCACACCGGCGGCGAACGCGCGCCGGGCGCCCTGCGCCCGCAGGGCCTCCTCGGCCTGGACCATCGTCCCGGCGGTGTCCACGATGTCGTCCAGGATCAGGACGTCCCTCCCCGCGACCTCTCCGATGACGTTCAGGACCTCGGTCTCGTTCTTCCCGGTGCGCCGCTTGTCGATGATGGCGAGCGAGGCGCCGAGCCGTTTGCCGATGGCGCGGGCGCGGGCCACGCCTCCCACGTCCGGCGAGACGATGACGAGGTCGTCGAGCCCGAGCTTTCGGATGGACTCGAGGAGCACCGGCGCGGCGAAGAGGTGATCGACCGGAATGTTGAAGAACCCCTGGATCTGCGCGGCGTGCAGGTCCATGGTCAGGATGCGGTCGGCGCCCGAGGCGGTTAGCAGGTCGGCCATGAGCTTGGCGGCGATCGGCACGCGCGGTTTGTCCTTCTTGTCCTGCCGGCCGTAGCCGAAGTACGGCATGACCGCGGTGATGCGCGAGGCCGAGGAGCGCCGGAAGGCGTCCAAGAGGATCAGCAGCTCCATCACGTGGTCGTTGACGGGGCTGCACGTCGGCTGGATGACGAAGACGTCGGCGCCGCGCACGTTCTCGTCGATCTGGCAGTAGTTCTCGCCGTCGGAGAAGTTGTAGAGCGTCAGCTCTCCGAGCGGAATGCGGAGGTAGTCGCAGATCTCGCGGGCGAGCGCCGGGTGCGCGCGTCCCGAGAAGATCTTCAGCTCGCCGTAGGAGAAGTGGGCCACCAAGCGGGGGGAATCATAATCGCTTCGACGTCGGCTGTCAGCCTCGCGAGGACGTGAAGTGTCCGCGTCGGGCGTACGATGACTCCGTCGGCCGCGGACCATCGTCGGAAACGACCGAAGGGCGCAGGCGGGCTCGGAAGGAGGCCTCCTCATGGCGACCGCGTGGATCTACGTCATCAACACCGGCATCGGGACTCCGAACGTGGTTCGCAAGAGTCACGCGGCCACGACGGTCGTTCAGCAACAGCCCGGCGTCTACCTCGTCACGTTCCCACCCGGCGTTCGGGGGCTCGCCTGCGTCGCGACGCTCAACAACAGCGTCGGCACGATCACGGCGGTACCGGGCGACAGCGCGGGGCTCGCCGCCAACCAGGTATCCGTCTCGACCATGACGCTGCAGAATCGATTCCTGGGGGCCTACGACTTCAGCCTCGCGGTCTTCTACAACCCCGGGCGTGCGGACGTGGTCGACACCGGCGGTTTGCTCACGGCCCGGACCGCCCCGCGCGCGCGCCCCAGCCCGGGCAAGCGTGTCTCGAAGCGGCGCTGAGGTCGGCCGGAGACCGCAGGGAGTTGGCTGGGGCGCTAGGACTCGAACCTAGAAATGCCGGCTCCAAAGGCCGGTGCCTTACCAATTTGGCGACGCCCCAACGCATGCGATTTTACGCTCGCGAGGCGCCTCCGTCGCCGAATCCCGTCCTCCGCCGATACTCTGCCCGCCCCACCGTCCGCGCGGTCAGCGCGCGCGTTCCGGGATGCCGCGACACGATCTCGGCGACCGCCTCGGGCGGCGCACCGACGAGGAGGATGGCCGACCCCGATCCGGTCACGCCGCACTCCGTCGCGGCCGCCCGCCCCGCCTCGAGGTATGCGCGCATCTCCGGCCGGACCGCCGCCACCGCCCGCTCGAGATCGTTCGGTCCCAGAAAGCGGCCGTTCGTCTCGATCGCCAGCCTCTCGGGAGGCGGTTCCGCTCCCCCGATCCGGTCGAACGCCGCATAGACCTCCGCCGTCGCGAGAGCGAACGGCGGAACGAGGATCGTGATGACCCGGGCCGGCGAATCTTCCCGCGCGACGACGCGTTCGCCCCGTCCGCCGACGTCGGCTTCGCCACCGGACAGAAAGTACGGGACGTCGCTTCCGATCGACGCGGCGATCGCGGCGAGGCGCTCGGCCGGCATCGAGACGTCCCAGAGCCTCGTCAGCATCCCGAGCGCCACGGCCGCGTCCGCGCTTCCGCCGCCGAGGCCCGCGCCGGCGGGAATCCGCTTCTCGAGCGACAGCGCCCCGCGCCTGGGGATTCCCGCCGCCTTCGCCAACTCCGCCGCCGCCCGCGCGGCGAGATTCGAGTCGTCCTCGGGACCACCGGCGCAGGAGAACTCCCATGAGGCCCCTTCGCGGAGCTCGAGCGAGTCCGCAAGGTCCACCGTCACGAAGCGCGAGCGGATCTCGTGGTAACCGTCGGCGCGCCGGGGCCCGACCCGGAGCTCCCGGTTGACCTTCGCGAGCGCTTCCGCGCGCCGCGGCTCCGCAGGACTCACGCGGACGGCTCCCGCGAGAGCAGCTTCAGCTTCAGCCGGCTCCCGAGGCGCTTCTCGTCGATGACCACGGCGCCCGGCCACGGCGTCCACGGGCCCGTGTATCGCGCCTCGATCTCGCCCTGAGGCCGCGACACGGACAGTCGCACGAGCCTCCCCTGTTCGAGGTCGAGGACGCCGGTCGCCGTGTCGGAACCCGACCAGACGAGGAGCGCCTGTCCCGACCTCTGGCCGCGGACCTCCGGAGCCTCCCCGGACCACACTCCGGCGAGGAGCGCGCGAAGCTGACGCGGGGCGATCGCCACGCTCGCGATCTTCTCGCCTCGCAGCTGTCCGTCCGCGTACGTCGCGAGCGGAGCGCCGAACGGTCCGGCGAGCGACGCCTCGACGCGCTCTCCGCGCAGCCGCACCGCCAGCGTGCCCCGGGTCGAGGCGACTCCCTGCGAGACGACGGCGTCGTAGAGCAGGTTCGCGTCGCTCCCCAGGTCCGCGTCCCGGACCGCGCGCGTCCACACCTCGAGCGCCCGCGCCGCTTCCGGCGCCGTCACCGGATGGAACGACGAGGAGCAGGCCGAAGCGAGGAGGATCGCGGGGAGCGCCGCGGCGGCGCGCGCCCTCACGGCGTCGAACTCAGCGGCCGGAGAGCCGGGCCCGCGACTGCGCCAGCTTCTGACGGATCTTCTCCGGCTCTTCGGGCTTCAGAGTCAGCGCGCGCTCCCAGTGGGCGATGGCGCGCTCGACGTTGCCCTGCCGGGCCTGCAGGTCGCCCAGATGCTCCTCGATCGTCGGATCGTCCGGCTCCCGGCGGTGCGCCTCGAGGAGATTGCGCTCGGCGGCGTCCATCCGGCCGAGGCGGAAGCAGGCCCAGCCGAGGGAGTCGAGATACGCCCCGTTCCGCGGTTCGCGCGCGACCGCCTTCTGCAGCATCCCGTACGCCTCGTCGAGACGCACGCCCTTGTCCGCCCACATGTAGCCGAGATAGTTCTGGGTGGCGGCGTCATCGGGACGCAGCTCGAGCAGCTTTCGGAACGCGTCCTCGGCGCCCGAGAAGTCGCCGGCGCGCTCGAGGCTCGAGCCGAGCCGGAACAGAAGCTCCGCGCTCTGCGGGAAGCGCGCCACGCCGGCCTTCGAGACGCGGGCGGCGGCCGCGTAATCCTTCAGGCGCGCCCAGGCGTCGGCCGAGGCGAGGACGCGATCCGGATCCTCGGAGGCGGCGAACCCCGAGAGGATGTCCTCGCCCTTCTTCTTGTCCCCGGTGCGGATCGAAAACTCCGCCACGTCCGCCGCCCACTCGGAGTTGCGCGGCTCGAGCGCCGCGGCGGCCTTCGATTTCTCGAGGCCGCTCGTCCAATCCTCCATCTCGCGGCAGGCGCCGAGGAGGATACGGAGCGCACGCGCCTCGATGTCGCCGTTGGAGAGCGCGAGCGGCTCGAGGATCTTTCGCGCGCCGGCGTAATCCCGCCGCGCGAACGCCACGAACCCGAGCTCCGTCTGGGCGCCTTGCTTCATGTCCTTCTTCTTGGGGTCGTCTCCGGCGCGCTGGACGAGCCCCGCGAGAATCGCGTCGGCCTCGTCGAACCGACGTTCCCGCACGAGCTCCGAAGCGAGCGCGCGGGCCGTCGCCTCATCGTCCGGATCGGAGTCCCGCAGGGCGCGCAGGATGCGCTCGCCCTCCGGAACGTCCCCTTTCTCGAAGAGCACCTGCGCGAGGAGGCGACGGATCGCCCGATTCTCGGGACGCCGCGTCGCGAGCTCCCGCGCCATCTTCTCCGCTTCGGCGAAGCGGCCGGCCCGCGCGAGGTCGAGCGCGATGCGCTCGTCGATCGCGCCGTTGTCCGGATCGGCCTGCCGCAGCGCGCGCAGGATCTTCAAGGCGTCGTCGATCCGGTCCTCGTCCTCGTAGAGCTCGATGAGCGCCGCGGCGATCTCCCGGTCGGCCGGGTTGGCTTCGTACAGCTCGCGGTAGAGCTCCTCGGCCTCCTTGTAGTCGCCGCTCTTCGACTTGGCCTCCGCCGCCAGGCGCATCAGCGCCGGCTGCCTCCGCGATTGCGGCACGGACTCGAGGACGCGCACGGCCTGCGCGGGGTTGCCCTGGGCGAGGAGAGCGCGCGCCAGGGTCGCGGCGGTGGAGGGATCGCCCGGCGCGATCTCGTCGGCGGCCTTGAGCTCGGCGATCGCCGCCTCGAGCTGCGACGGATCGCGCTCCGCCGCGGAGAGCTCGAGCGAGCCGAGCAGCCGATGCCCCTCGGGCATGTGCGGATCGAGGCGGACCGCCTCCTTCGCCTGGCGGAGCGCCTCGTCGGGGACGTTCAGGTCGCGCAGGAGCTGCGCGTACTCGAAGCGGACGATGGCGTCGTCGGGCAGCTTCTCGATGACGCGCCGGTAGAGGTCGAGGGCTTCCTGAAAGCGTCCGTCGCTGACGGCGACGTGGGCGTGGAGAAACAGCTTGCGCGCCTCGGCCTGCGGGTCGCTCGAATCGGTGGCGATTCCGACCCCGGCGATCAGCAGCAGCACCGCGGCCGCACGCAACGTCTTCACCCCCGTCACTGTAGCATTCCGGCGTTCGCCGCGCGCGAAGGCCGGGATAGGATTGCCCGCCACTGGGAGAACTTTGAGGCCGGCCACTTCATGACGCGACTCGGACAACTCCTCGTCCGCGCGGATCTGATCTCCGAAAACCACCTGGCGCGCGCGCTCGGAGTCCAGCACTTCGCCGGAGGACGGATCGGCACGCTGCTCCTCGAGCGCGGCGCGGTGCATGAGGATGACCTCGGCCGCGTCCTCGGAGAGCAGCACGCGTGCGATTACGTTCCGTGGAACGTCCTGGGCAACGTCTCCCCGGCGGCGATCGCGGTGCTCCCGGCCAAGTTTGCCATCCGTCATTCGGCGGTGCCCTGGGATCGCGGCGAAGGGTTCATCAAGATCGCTCTCCGCGATCCGTCCGACCTGCGGATCCTCGACGAGCTCTTTTTCGTCACCGGCCGCAAGGTGATCCCGTGCGCCGCCCCCGAAGTGCGCATCTACCAGGCCCTCGAGAAGTATTACGGGGAGCGCCGGACGCCGCGTTACGCCATCCTGGCGGAAAAGCTGTCTCGTGTGACGGCCCGTCCCGGCGGGCGGGCCGCCCCGCCGCCCCCGCCGGACTTCTTCCCCGGCGAAGGACCGCCATCGCCTGCCTCGTCGGCCGGCATCGCATCCGGGGCGGGCGCCGAGGGCGTCAAACAGATTCCGTCCACCGCGCGGATGCCGGACGCTCCGGTGACCCCCTGGGCGCCGGTCTCGACGGGAGCGCTCTCACCGCTGGACGCCGAAGAGGAAGTGATCTCGTGGGAGGAGCTCTCGCCGCCCTCGATGTGGATTCCGGAGCCGATCTCCGAGGAGCCTCCGAGCCCTCCCGCCCGGCGGACGCCTCCGCCCGCCCCGGTCGAAGCCAAGCCGCCTGCGCCGGCCGCGGCCGAGCCGCTTCCGCCTCCCGCCGCGGCGCCTCCGCCTCCACCTCCTCCATCGCCTCCCGCGCCGGTCGCCCCGGAGCCGCCGCCACCACGGCCGCACTTCACGTCGCCGCCCCCGCCAGCCGCGGCCCCTCGTCCGTTGCCGCCGACGGTCACGCCTCCGCCTCCGGCTCCACCGACTCCGCCGCGCCTCGCCCCGGCGGCCCCGCCGGGCGCCACCCGGCTCGCCCCGGAGATCTTCGACTTTCCCGAGGTCCACGCCGGGCGCGATCGTTCGGCCGTCGTCGCCGCCGCGCTCGCGGCCCTGGCGAACCGCTTCCCGCGGGTCGCCGTGTTCGGATCGAAGCCCGATAAGATCGTCGGCCTCGCCGGCGCCGGGGCGAAAGTCGACGCCGCCAAGATCGTGAAGATCGCGATCCCCTGGGCGGACCCGTCGGTCTTCCTGAACGTTCGCCTCTCGCGCGCCTTCTATCTGGGGGCGCTCCCGCCACTGCCGCGGCACCGACAGATCGCCGCGGTGATGGGCAAGCCCGCCGACGAGTGCGTCGTGCAGCCGGTCTGGATGAAGGACAAGCCGGTGGCGTTCCTGTACGCCGAGTTCGACGCCGATCGCGGCGCCACGCCGATGGACCTCGCCTACCTCCGGGGGCTGGCCGAAGCGACCGCGTCGGCACTCGCCGCGTCGATCCGCTCGAAGCGGGGCGCGTAATATAATCCCGGCGTTCCGGAGGGCGAATGATCAAGGCCGACATCGTCGATCTCGTCGTGGATCGGGCCGGCATCCCGAGGGCCAAGGCGGCGACCGCGGTGGAGACCGTCATCGAGTCGATGCGGTCGGCCCTCGGCGCGGGCGACCGCATCGAGCTGCGGGGATTCGGGGTGTTCCAGGTCAAGCGCCGCAAGCGCGGCATCGGACGCAACCCCAAGACGGGAGTCGAGGTCACGATTCCTCCCGGCAACACGATCCGCTTCAAGCCGGGAAAAGACCTGCGCGACCTGCAATAGGTCCGCGCAGAAGGAGCGAGTCCGGCGCATGCCCCCGCCGCGCCTCGGTGAGCGCCTGGTCGCCGAGGGCCTGCTGTCCCCGGCCGCCATCTCCCGCGCCCTCGGCTTCCAGAAGTTGGCGGCGCCTCGCGTCAAGCTCGGCAGCATCCTTCTCACCTGGGACCTGATCGACGAGGCGAGTCTCCTCCAGGCCCTCGCGGCGCTGCACCGCTGCGAGGTGGTCACCGGAGAGATGCTCGCGAAAGCGCCGGTCGACATCGTGCGCCTTCTGCCCGCTGCGCACGCGGTTCGGCTGAACGCGATCGCCTACGGCCTGACCCCCTCGCGAATCCGCGTGGCCTTCGTCAATCCGTCGGACCTCGGCGCAATCGACGAGGTCGCGTCGCTGACGGGACACGCTTGCCAGCCCGGCGTGGTCACCGAGCTTCGGCTCCTCCAGGCGCACCGACGCTTCTTCGGGCGCGCGATGCCATTCGAGCTGCGTCCCGTCGTGCCGCGACTCGAGTCGATGAGGGCCACGCGAACCGAACCGGCCGCGCCGACGAGTCCCGCGCGCGCCGCGATCCCGGTCGAGTCCGCCCCGGCGACTCGCCCGCCCGAGCCCGCGCCCCTCTCCATCCCCGAGATCCCGATTCCGCCGGCGCCGCCGGGACCGGCGTCCGCGGCCGCGCAGCCTGCCCAGGCCGACCGTGCTCCCGCCCCAACTGCCGCGCCGCACTGGCTTCCGATTTCCCCGGATCGCCCCACGAGCGATTTCGTCCTCGGCATGTGGTCGTCCGCGGCCCCGCCGCCGGCCTCCGAGGAAGAGATCGGCGATCTCGCCCTCGCCTGCGTTCCGCTCGAGTTCCCGCGCGCGATCCTCTTCGCCGACCGCCCTGGCGCGTTCGTCGGCTGGACGGCGCGGGGTCTCGGACCCGGGGACCTCTCGGCGCTTCGGATTCTCGACGAGGAAGCGTCGGTTCTGCGCTCGGTGCGTGAGAGCGGCGCGCCTCACTTCGGGCGCGTGGACCAGGAGCTGTGGCCCGAGGCGCTCGCGCGGCGACTCGACGGCCCGCACCCGTGCGCCGTGTTCCCGGTGGACGCCGGCCATGGGGTCGCCGCGCTCCTGTACGCCGACCGCCGCGGAGCGCCGATGCGCTTCGAGGACACCGGGCTCCTCGCGCGCGCCGCGGCGGAGATCGCCGCGCTCCTCGCCCGGGAGTCTCGCGCCGAAGGACACTAGTGTCTTGTAACTGAAGTCTCATTTGCGTGACGGATGGCGTGGCGGATCTGCGTTGGGTTCTTGGTCCAGATGAAGGGCTTGGGTCTTCGGGTGCCGTAGTTGTCGCAGATCCGATGGATTTCTTTTCGCGGTTACTTGCGGTCGAGGATTTTCAGGAAGGCTAAGAACTCCTGACGGCGCCCGCGGCGAGCACTCTCGCCGCAGCGAGCCTCAGAACTCTCCCCGCTCGAACGCTTCGAGCATTCCCTCCGCGGTGCGCGTCGCAACGGCGCAGATCGTGAGCGCCGGGTTCACGGCACCCACGGTCGGGAAGACGCTTCCGTCGCCGATGAACAGGTTGGGGACGTCGTGGGTCCGACACCAGGGATCGACGACGGACGTCTTCGGGTCGGCGCCCATCCGGCACGTGCCCAGATAGTGGGACGAGGCACCGGACTCAAACTCCTCCTCCCAGATCTCTCGGGCACCGGCGGCGTGGAGAATCTCGCGAAGGGTGGCGGAGATCTTCCGCATCATGGCGCGCTCGTTCTCTCTCGGTTCGTTGATCAGCCGGGGAACGGGGAGGCCGTAAGAGTCCTTCACGATGGGGTCGAGCTGCACCTGGTTGCGGGGATCGGGAATCTGCTCGCCGATCGACGCAATGCCGGCGACGTGGCCAAAATGCTCCTTCATGAGGCGCTTGTGCTCCGATCCCCAGCTTCCCACGTGGCGCGCGATCGAAACCGGCCAGTGATACCCGAGGGTGCCCACGATGGCACAAGCCGCGAACGAAGTCGTTCCGCGGATTTGTCTCGTAGAAGTCCTGAATCAGGCCGCCCGCCGGGACGCCGCGCCAGGGGTCGAGCCTCTCGGAAAAGAGACCGCGCGTGAAGACCCCCATGTGCTCGGTGAAGTGCGTGCCGACGAGACCGCTCGAATTGGCGAGGCCGTCCGGGAAGAGGCGAGACCGGCTGAGGAGCAGTAACCTCGACGTCTCGACGGCATTTCCGGCCACCACGACGACCCGCGCTTCGATCCTTCGCTCCATTCCCTCGGGGTCGAAGTAGACAACGCCTTTCGCCTTGCCGTCCGGCCCAACCAGGATTTCCCGCGCCATGCACTCGGGTCGGATCTCGACACGTCCCGTCGCCTCGGCCTTCGGAACGTAGGTGACATCGATGCTCGATTTCGAGCGGATCCGGCAGCCGAGCCGGCAGGTGCCCGCGCCGACACATGCGACCCGGCCCTGCCAGTCGAGCGTGGGGATTGCGAGCGGCTCTCGCACGAAATGAAGACCGAGCTTGTCGGCCCCGCGCTTGAGGGCCAGGCTCGCGAGATTGAACGGATGAGGCGGCGTCGGATATCGACGGCTGCGAGGAGGCTCGAAAGGGTTTCCCTCGTCGCCGCTGGGCCCGGAGACGCCGAGCTCCCATTCGGCGCGCGTGTAGTAAGGCTCGAGATCCTCGTAGCGAAAGGGCCAGTCTTGGGCGACGCCATCCCGGCTGTGCACGAGAAAGTCGCTCTCGTGAAGCCGCGGCGTGATGGCGACGTAATGAAGCGTCGAGCCCCCGACACCTTTGACGTGGTCATAGCGAAAGGAAGAACCGCCAGTTGTGTAGCGGTCGCGTCTCCGGTCGCGCGCGCGAAAGGTGTGTGCGCTCCGGATCTCGAAGTCGGGGACGTCCGTCTCGTAATCCCTCGAGGGATCGAAGCGCGGGCCCGCTTCCAGGACGACGATCGAAAGGCCGGATTCGCCGAGCTCCTTGGCGATGACTCCGCCGCCGGCTCCGCAGCCGACGATCACGACGTCGGCGGATTTCGCTCCGCTTTCCATCAATGTGTGCGCAACTTCCCTTCGGAACGACAGGTCGCCAAGTTTCGACGGAGATTGCCTCGAAATCAGATCCTTCGCCGCTGAGGATCGAGATAACCGAGCGGCATCGGCGGCCCGTCATAGTCCAGCCATGACCAGCCGACCGGGCTCGTATAAAAAGCGACGAAGACGTCGTCGACGAGCTGCTCGAGGAATTCGACTTCCGGAAACCGGCAGAGCATGTAGAGATCGATCAGCCTGTGCGGCAACCGCCACGCCCTGGCCGACCGGGAGCGCGCCTCGGCGACCCCCTCGACCTCCCGAAGCAACGCGATTTGAGCGTCCCCGGCAACGTTCGCAAAGGGCCGGCCCGCTCTCCGTGTCGCCAGCCGGTCAAGGGCGCGCAGCCCCCGGATGTAGACCGCCTGACGGTCGGGGGACTCCGCGACGGCGGCTTCGATCTTGCGGGCCGCACCCGCCTCCCGGGCCCCCGGTCCGTCGGCATCTGACGGCAGAATCACCGCGGAGAGCGACTCGACCAGACTCCGCTCCTCGTTCGTGAGCCAGCACGCCGCATCGCTGGTCGGGCGCCGTTCACGCCGCGAAAAGTAGTTCACCGTCCGACTCGCGAGGGCATCCGACACCGAGATAGCCGTGAGGCGCGCTTTCCGCTTCAGGGTGAGGAGCAACGCCGTGCTTCGCTTTGTGGCCATCGTTAACGGCAAGTGTCGCATGGAATCAGGCAAACCGAGGGCGCCGCTCGCCCTGCCATCGCGGCAGACTCCCTCGTTTAGTCTGTCCAAGTCGGACTTGGTCTTGACGCGAACGCCGAAGGGGGCGTGCCCAAAGCCCCCTACCGTAATCGGAGAGACCACGTTCAGACGTCCACGCGCAAACGCGACGTCCGAACAGGTCAGGCTAGACTTCGCGCCGGATGTCCGAGCTCGAGCCCCGGGACTTCTTCCGTCCCCCTCCGCCGCGGCGGGGATGGAAGGAGCACCCGCTGTTTCATCTGCTCCTCTTCGCCGCCACCTTCGTGACGACGACGTACTTCGGCGGCCGGCTCTATCTCTCCGATCCGCGCGCGGGATTCTGGGCCGGCCTTTCGTTCTCGGTTCCGCTGCTCCTCATCCTCGGAACCCACGAGATGGGCCACTATCTGACGTGCAAGCGCTATGGCCTCGCCGCGACGCTGCCGTATTTCCTTCCGGCTCCGATTCCGACGCTGATCGGCACCTTCGGCGCCCTCATTCGCATCAAGGAGCCGATCCGCGACCGGCGCGCGCTCATCGACGTCGGCGCCGCTGGACCGCTCGCCGGCTTCGCGATGGCGATTCCGTTCTTGTTGTACGGTGTGACGCGGGCGACGCCGCTGCCGGCGGCGAGCCCGGCGGGCTCGATCCTGTTCCACTATCCGCTCGCGGTGCGGCTCGCGCAGACGTTGATGCACACCGCGCCGTACACGAGCGCCGGCGTTCAGGAGCATCCGACCTTCATGGCCGCCTGGTTCGGGCTCCTCGTGACGGCCCTGAACCTCCTCCCGATCGGACAGCTCGACGGCGGGCACGTGCTGCGCGCGGCCGTCGGCCGCCGGCAGCCGGCGATCTCCTATGCCGTGATCGCGGGCGCTGTCCTGACGGCGTTGCGGGGGCCGACTTGGGCGTTCTTCGCGGTCTTCGCGGCGCTCTTCGTCGGCATCCGGCACCCGCCGGTCGAGAACGAGTCGGAGCCCCTCGGCCTCGCCCGCACCCTCGTAGCGCTCGCGTGTCTCGCCGTGTTTCTGCTCTGCTTCACTCCGGTCCCGATCCAGTTTCTGTAGTTTTCGGCCGGAGGTCGATCCAGAACGTCGCGGGCCCCGCGTTGACGAGCGAGACGTCCATCATCGCGCCGAAGACGCCTCGCCCGACGGAGAGGCCCGAGAGCTCGAGCGCCGCCGCGAAGTGATCGTAGAGCGGCTCGGCTTCCGCCGGCGGAAGCGCGCGCTCGAAGCCGGGCCGCCGGCCGCGCGACAGATCCGCGGCGAGGGTGAACTGCGAGACCACGAGAACGGACGCCTCCTGCCTCGCCGACGGAGAGATTCATCTTCCCGGCCTCGTCCTCGAAGATCCGGAGGCCGGCGACCTTGCGCGCGCCTTCTTCGGCCAGCGCCGCGTCGTCCCCCTTCTCGAGCCCCAGGAACACGAGCAGGCCCGCGCCGATTGCCGACACTTCTTCGCCCGCGACCGAGACCGCGGCGCGCGAGACGCGTTGGACGAGAATCTTCACGCGCCGATCTTCACGTCCGCCGCCGCGCCGCGACGCGCCGGAGCTCCCCCGGTTCGGGAGCTCCGAGCACGTGCGCGACTGCCCAGTAGAGGGCGGTGCCCGCCAGGATCAAAGCCGTGAGGAGGAGCGCCGCCGTCAGCCCGCCGCGGCTCGCCGGATCGACGGCGCGCTCCCCCGCCCAGAGCGCGGCCCCCATGACGGCCGACGCGAGCGCAATCCGCGAGAGGGATCGGAGAATCTCGCGGCCGCGCAGCCTTCCCTCGCGCCGGCGCAGCACGCCGAGGAGGATCGCAACGTTCACCGCGGCCGCGAGGGACGCCGACAGACCGATCGCGGGAAGGCCATAACGCGGGACGAGCGCGAAGCAACCGAGCAGAAAGACGACGCAGTCGGCGAGCGCCGCGAGCACGGGCATCCGCGTGTCCTTGAGCGCGTAAAACGCGGGCACGACGACGCGCACGACCGCGAAGAAGAAGAGCCCGGCCGAGAGCGTCGCGAGGACGCCGGCCGTCGCCTGCGTGTCGTCGGACCGGAAGGCCCCGCCCTGAAACAGAACACGCAGGATCGACGTGCGCAGCACGACGAGGCCGGCCGTGGCGGGCACGGTCACGAACGCGATGAGCCGCAGCGCGAACGCGAGCGTGGATTTGAAGTCCTCGCGGTTCTCCGAGAGCGCCTGCCGCGACAGGAGCGGCAGAATCGCCGTCGCGAGCGCCACGGCGAAGCCCCCGAGGACGAGCTCCTTCAGTCGGTTCGCGAAATAGAGGCGCGAGACGTTCGAAGGCCCGAGCCCCGTCGCAAACCGCGTCGCGAAAGTCAGGTTGATCGTGTTGATGCCGTAGGCGAAGAGCCGCGGCGTCGTCAGGAGCAGGACCTGGCGCACGTCCGGATCGCGCCATCCGAGCTGCGGCCGACCGACGGCCCGCAGTCGCGCGAGCTGCGGCCACTGGACGGCCATCTGCAGGATCCCGCCCAGGAGCACGCCGGCGGCGAGCGCATAGGCCGGCTCGCGCAGCCGCGGCGCGAGAAGGAGTGTCGCGAGAATGAATCCCACGTTCATGAAGACGGGCGCCGCCGCCGAGATGGCGAATCGCCCGTGCGCGTTCAGGACCCCCTGGAAGAGCGCGGCGAGCGATACCAGGAAGATGTAGGGAAAGATCCAGCGGTTGAGCGATACGGCGAGAGAGAACTGCCAGGGGTTCGACCGAAACTCGTGCGCCAGCAGGTCCACCAGCCAGGGCGAGAGGACGATCCCGGCCACGGTGAGACCGGCGAGCAGGAAGGCGAAGGTCCCGATCGCCCGACCGACGAAGGCGCGCGCCTGCTCCTCACTCCGCGTCCTCTCGATGCCCGCGTAGACCGGGATGAAGGCCGACGACATCGCGCCCTCGCCGACGATGTCCCGCAGCATGTTGGGGATGCGCCAGGCCACGATGAACGCATCCGTGCGCAGGCTCGTCCCGAACTGGAGGGCGACGATCTTCTCTCGCAGGTAGCCGGTCAGGCGGGAGAGCAGCGTCAGCGGCGTGATCGCCGACGCCGATCGCACGAGGCGGCCTCGTGTCTCGTCGGTGTCAGCGTCGGGCGGCGACATGCGTCCGCCCGGATTGTAAGCCGGCGGCGGGCGAACGCCCGGGCTCGGACATCATCTGTCCCGAGGCTTCGGGATTATTCTTCCGAGCACCTGAAAGGAGGGTGAACACATGGCCAGCGTCAACAAGGTGATTCTGATCGGCAACCTCGGCAAGGACCCGGAGATCCGGACGACGCCTCAGGGGACGTCGCTCGCGCGCTTCTCCGTCGCGACCACGACCGCCTGGAAGGACAGCTCCGGCGCCAAGCAGGAGCGCACCGAGTGGCACGACATCGTCGCCTGGGAGCGGCTCGCGCAGATCTGCGGCGAGTACCTCCACAAGGGAAAGATGGTCTACGTCGAGGGCAGCCTCCAGACCCGGAGCTGGGAGGACCAGAACGGGCAGAAGCGCTACAAGACCGAGATCAAGGCGTCGAACGTCGTGATGCTCTCTCCGCGCGACGCCTCGCGCGCTCCCGCCGGAGCCGCCGTCGCCGCGGGACCGCGGGAGGTCTCCGAAGTCGCCGAGACGCCGACCTACGACGACGACGTCCCGTTCTAGGCGGGGGAGCCGGCGCTCTCGCCGGCGCGGTGCCCCTGGCGCGGTGACGCCGGCTGCCTCCTTCGGCGCGGTGGCGCCGGCTGCCTTCAGCCGGGCGACGGCCCCCATGAGGGCCGCCATCGGACGCGGCGGCCGGCGCTTGCGGCGGATTCTTTCGAGGTGCGCCGCGTAGCGGTCCATCCGAGCGATCGCTTCGGCCGCCCGGCGCCCCGTGATTCCGGCGCCCACCGCCGCGACGCAGTCCGGGTATTCGCCGATGCGGCTGCAGACGAAGAGCAGGTCGCACCCGGCGCGACAGGCGAGGAGGGCGCGCCGCGGGAGGTCGCCGAAGCTCGCGAGCGCGCCCATCTCGAGGTCGTCGGAGAAGGCCACGCCTCGAAATCCCAGGCGGCCGCGCAGCAGCCGCCGCCCGATCTTCCCGGAAAGCGAGGCCGGGACGCCGTCCGACCCTGCGGCGTGCGAGATCATGACGGCGCGGGCGCTCGCGAATGCGCGCCGGAAGGGCTCCAGATCCCTCGCGCGTTCCTTCGCGTTCTCCGGCACCCGCGGCAGCGAGACGTGCGTGTCGAGCGCGGCTCGGCCGAGCCCTGGAAAGTGCTTCAGACAGCCGCCGACGCCGCGCGAATGGAGCCCGCCGAGGAACTCGCGCGCGGCTCTCGCGACCGCCGCCGGGTCTTCCCCGGCGCAGCGGTCCCGGAGGACCTCCGCCGACGCGCCTTCGATCCGGCGATCGACGACCGGCGCGAGATCCACGCGGAATCCGAACCGACTGCAGGACTCGCCGGCGAGCTCGCCGGCGCGCCGCGCCAGGCCGCGCGAGGCCGCGTCGCGGAACGAGATCGACGGACCGAGGAGATCTCGCAGCCGATCCACGGAACCGCCCTCCTGATCGAGAAAGACGAGCAGACCCCTCCGCGAGAGGTCGGACACGAGCCGCGCCGTCTGCTCCGCGGTCTGGATGTTGCGGCGGAAGAGAATGACCCCGCGCGGCGGGTGGCGATCGAGGATCTCCCGCTCGGAAGCCGTCAGCTCGGGCCCCGAGATCCCGACGCCGAAGAGCCGCGAGATCACTCCGGGCCCTTGAGGCGGTCCTGGAGCGAGGCGAGCAGCGACAGCGCGGCGACCGGCGTCAGCTGATTCACGTCCACGGCGCGAAGTTTCTCGAGCGCCAGCTCCTCCTGGCCCGTGAAGAGCAGCATCTGCCCCTCCCCCGCGCTCTCGCCCTTCTTGCGCGCGAGCACGGGAGCTCCCTGGACGTCGAGCTCCTGCTTCTCGAGGTTGCCGAGAATCTCCTTCGCGCGGGAGGTCACCGCGGCGGGCAGGCCGGCGAGCTCGGCCACGTGGATTCCGTAGCTCCGGTCCGCCGCCCCCGCGACGACCTTTCGGAGGAACAGAACCTTTCCGCCGATCTCCTTGACCGCCATCGTGGCGTTCGTGACCGCCGGCTTGACGAGCGCGATCTCCGTCAGCTCGTGGTAGTGCGTCGCGAAGAGGACGAACGCGGCGCGCGCGGGCTCGTCGTGCAGGTACTCGAGCAGCGCCCAGGCGATCGACAGCCCGTCGAACGTCGACGTGCCGCGGCCCACCTCGTCGAGCAGGATGAGCGACCGGCTCGTCGCCTCGCGCAGGATCGCGGCCGACTCCAGCATCTCGACCATGAACGTGGATTCGCCGCGCGACAGGTGGTCGGCGGCGCCGACCCGCGTGAAGATGCGGTCCACGACCGAGGCCTCCATCGCGGTCGCCGGCACGAACGACCCCGCCTGCGCGAGGAGAACGGCGGTCGCGACCTGACGCAGGTAGGTCGACTTGCCCCCCATGTTCGGGCCCGTCACGACGAGAATGCGTTTCTCGGGCGAGAGGTCGCAGTCGTTGGGCGTGAACGGCTCCTGCCGCCGCAGGCTCTCCACGAGCGGATGGCGTCCGTTCCGGATCGCGAGGCGGGGTGAGGCGGAGATCCTCGGGCGGACCCACGCGCCCTGTGCCGCCGTCTCCGCGAGCGCGGCGGACAGGTCGAGCCCCGCCACGGCGCGGGCGGCCTGCCCGACGCGGTCGGCGGAGAGCGAGAGCTCCTCGAGCAGCTCGCGGTAGAGGCGCGTCTCGATCTCGCCGATGCGGTCTTCGGCGGTCAGGATCTTTTCCTCGAGCTCCTTGAGGGCGGGCGTGACGAACCGCTCCGCGTTGGCGAGCGACTGCCGGCGGATCCAATCGGACGGGACTTTCTCGCGGTGCGCCGCCCCGACCTCGAGCGAGTAGCCGAAGACGCGGTTGTAGCGCACGCGCAGATTCGAGATGCCCGATCGCTTGCGCTCCGCCGCCTCGATCTCGAGCAGCGCCCCCTGAGCGCCGTGGCGAAGGCGCCGCAGCTCCGCGAGCTCCGGATCCGCCTCGTCGCGCAGGACGCCGCCCGCGGAGGCGAGCACCGGCGGCTCCGCCACGAGCGCCTCGCGGACGCGCCGCACGAGGTCGGACGCGTCCGGGATCCCATCGGCGAGGGCTCGCAGGCGGGTCCCGGAGAGTCCCGCCGCGGCCGCGGACACGGCCGGTAGCGCCGCGAGTCCCTCGGCCCACGCCGCCACCTCCCGCGGCCCCGCGGTGCCGACCGCGATCCGAGCGAAGCGCCGCTCGACATCGCCGACCTCGGCGAGGGCCTGACGGAGCGCCTCGCGTTCCTGCGACCGCTCGACGAGCTCGGCGACCGCATCCCAGCGCGCCTCGAGCTCGAGGGGATCGGTCGACGGGCTCGCCAGAGACTCGCGCAGGGCGCGCGCGCCGGGGGGCGTCTTCGTACAGTCGAGAAGGCCGAAGAGGCTGCGCGAGGCCTGTCCCTCGGAAGACTCGAAGACCTCGAGCGTCGCGAGGGCCGCCGCGTCGAGGCTCATGCGCTCACCGAAACGCAGCGGCTCGGCGGGACGGACGTGGACGAGGGCGTGAGGCGAGAGCTCGCGCGCGTAGCCGATGGCCGCGCTCGCGGCCGCGGCCCCCGGCCCGTCGAACGACGCCGCGCGCGGCTCGGCCTTCCGCGCCCTGTCGAACCACTCGGAGGGGCGCACCGTCCGGGCAACGCCCTCCAGCGGCAGCGGCGGCTCCTCGCCCTCCGGCAGAAGGAGCTCGCGCGGCCGGCAGAGCGCGAAGAGGTCCGGGACGCGTCCGGCGGGCACCGCGCCCGCGCGGAACGCCCCCGTCGAGAGATCCAGGAGCGCCACCTCCCAGACGTCGTTGCCCGGGACGGCGGCCGCGAGATACGACGGAACGGCCGGAAGGAGCGCGTTCGGATCGAGGACGGTTCCGGGCGTGACGACGCGCGTGATGTCCCGGCGCACGAGGCCCTTGGCGCCGCGCGCCTCCTCCAGCTGATCGCAGACGGCCACCTTGCGGCCTGCGGCGATCAGCTTCGCGATGTGGTGATCGGCGCTCTGCCACGGCACCCCGCACATCGGCGCCTCGATGTCCGAGTCGCGATGCCGGGCCGTCAGCGCGATCCCGAGCAGCGGCGCGGCCTCCTTCGCGTCGTCGAAGAACATCTCGTAGAAGTCGCCGAGACGGTAGAAGAGGATGGCGTCGGGAACGCGGCTCTTCATCTCGAAGTACTGCCGGAGCATCGGAGTGGCTCGAGACGTCGCGGAGCTCACGCGTCTGCTAGCATAAAACAGGAGTTGCGGCAGTGTCGGAGAGATCCGGAACGCTGGCGATCGACACGGCGAGCCCGGCGGGCGCGGTGGCGGTCGCGCGCGGCGATCGCGTGTTCGAAGAGATTCTTCCGCACGAACGGCGCGCGTCGGAGGAGCTTCTGAACGCGGTCGCCCGATGCCTCGAGCGCGCCGATCTCTCCCTCGCCGGCGTGGCGCGCATCGCCGTCTGCGCCGGTCCCGGCTCCTTCACGGGAATCCGCGTCGGCCTCGCCGCGGCGTGGGGTCTCTCGCGCGCGTCCGGCACGCCGGTCGAGACGGTCTCGACGCTGGAGGCCATGGCCGAGGCGGCGCGCGGTCTCGGCGCGGACCCGATCTGGACCGCGCTCGACGCGGGGCGCGGCGAGATCGTCTGTCAGGCGTTCGATCTCGGCGGCCCGCGGGCGGAGCCGCGCGGCGAGTCCGTTCGGATCCCCCGGATTCGCCTCGCCGAGACCGCGTGCGGCGGTCTGGTCGTGGCGCTTCCGCGAGAGCTCGGCGAGCCGGCGTCCCCGATCCTTCCCCGGACGCCGGCGCATGCCCTGGCGCTCGCCGCCGCGAACGCCCCGCGGGCGCAGACGTCCGTGTTCGCGCCGATCTACTCGCGACCGAGCGCCGCGGAGGAACTGCGTGGCCCTGCGTAATCCCGAGTCGTTCGACTATCGCCTCCTGCCGGCGGAGCCGCGGCACCTCGACGAGATCGCGCGCATCGAGCGGGAGTCCTTTCCGGTCCCATGGAAGCGCGAGTTCTTCGAGACCGAGCTGGTCGAGTCGTTTCGCTACTCCCGCGTGCTCGCCCGTGCGGAGGGACCGCCGCCGCTCGTGGGCGGATATCTTTTCGCGATCTCGCTCTACGACGAATTCCACATCAACAAGATCGCGACGGACGCCCGCCTGCGGCAACTGGGCTACGGGAGGATTCTCCTCGAGGACGCCCTCGAGCGCGCGCGTTCCCTCGGGGCCTCGGCCGTCACGCTCGAGGTCCGCGTCTCCAACGCGCCGGCCCGCCAGTTCTACCGTTCTTACGGATTTCGAGAGGCCTTCCGCCGCAGGTCCTATTACCAGGACGGAGAAGACGCGTTCGCTCTGATGCTTCCGCTCGGGTCTTCTCCGGCCATCGAAGTCACCCCTCCACGGCGTTAGCAACCCTGCTAGACTTTTGACGTGGCCCGCCTGTCTCTCCCCACACCCCAATCCGAGAAACAAAGGAGGATCGAGCGATGAGCCAGACGCACTCGGAGGACTTCTCGCAAATGGACGCCGAATACCGCCGCCTGCTGGAAGCGCATCGGGATCACGAGCGACGACTCGAGGCCCTGGCGGTCAAATCCCGGCTATCCGAAGACGAGGAGATCGAAGAGAAGCGTTTGAAGAAAGAGAAGCTCCTCCTGAAAGACCAGATGGAAGCGATCGCCCGATCCCACCGCACGGGAGTCGCCCACTGAGGGTTCCGATCGCGCGGGAGGGCTGGCCCTTCCTCGCGGCCGCCCTCGTCGCCGCGGCGGCCGCCCTCCTCGCCGGAATTTCGGTCCTGGCGATCTTCGCGTTTCTCGTTTTCCTCTTCTTGCTGCAGTTCTTCCGCGACCCCGAACGCACGCCCGCGGGAGGCGAGGAAACGATCGTTTCGCCTGCGGACGGAACGATCCTCTCCGTCGATCCGGCGCCCGAAGCGCCGCCGGGCGCCGCGCGTCGCATCTCGGTCTTCATGTCGGTCTTCAACTGCCACGTCAACCGGGCCCCGATCACCGGGCGCCTCTCGCACTACGCCTACCACCCGGGGCGCAAGATGGCGGCCTTCGACGAGAAGGCGTCGGCCGAGAACGAACAGAACCGGATCACCGTCGAGGGCGCGCGGGGCGCCGTCACTTTCAAGCAGATCGCGGGGGCGCTCGCCCGCCGGATCGTCTTCCGCCCCAAACCGGGCGACCCGCTGCGGCGCGGGGAGCGCATCGGCATGATCAAGTTCGGGTCGCGGGTCGACCTCTTCGCGCCCGACGGAACCGAGATCCTCGTGCGCCGGGGAGACAAGGTGCACGCGGGAGAGACTCCCCTCGCCCGGTGGCCGTGATGGAAGAGCCGGTGCCGCCGCGCTCGCCCCGCGTCGGCCGACTCTCGCGCGGCCTCTTCGTCCTGCCGACGCTCTTCACGGTCGGCAACCTCTTCTGCGGTTACCTCTCGATCTGGGCCTCGATCCGGGGGACCTTCGAGGCCGCGGCGTACCTCGTCATCGTGGCGGCGGTCCTCGACGCGCTCGACGGCCGGATCGCTCGGCTGACCAACTCCACGTCGGAGTTCGGCGAAGAGTACGACTCGCTCGCCGACCTCGTCTCGTTCGGCGTCGCGCCGGCAGTCCTCGCGTACTCCTGGGGGCTCTCGGACTTTCACCGGATGGGCTGGATGGCGTCGTTCCTCTTCGTCGTCTGCGGATCGATGCGCCTGGCGCGCTTCAACATCCAGACGAAAGTGGTGGACAAGCGCTATTTCGTCGGCCTGCCCATCCCCGCCGGCGCGGGAACGATCGTCACGCTCGTGCTGGCCACTCCGGATCGGCTCGTCTCCCGGGTCTGGATGGCGGGACTACTCGTGCTGACCGTGATCGTCTCGTATCTCATGATCTCGACGATCCGATACCGCTCGTTCAAGGACCTCGATCTGAAGCGCCGCTGGCCGGGATGGATCCTTCCGGTCATCGCGCTCGTCTTCGCCGTGATCGCGTATCAGCCGCGCGTCGCGTTCCTCGCCGCCGCGCTGGCATTCGCCGCCTCGGGCCCGATCGGAAAGCTCGTCGGCTTCCTGCGCCGCAAAGAGCCGGCCTAGCGTTTCTTCGCCGCGGCCTTCGGCTTCCGGCGCGGCGCCGCGGTTGGCGTCGGCTCGGGCGGCGGCGCGATCCAGTCTCCCGTCAGCTCCTGTCCCGACGCTGCCAGCAGGTGCTGGCGGAACCGGCAGCAATCGCCGGGAATTCGCCCGGCCACGACGATCGCCGCGTCGTCGAGGCGCTCCCGCGGCCCGACGAGCGTCTCGAAGAAGCGCACGCGGGTCGCGCGACCCGGCGTGACCGGGCGGCCGTCCGCGTCGAACACTTCGTAGCGGTCGAAGCCCCCGAGCGTGACGTCGCGGATGTGGCCGGACGGCACGTCCACCTCGACCCAGTTCGCCGTCCGCGAGACGAGGGACGTATGCGTCGTGGCGTTGGCCGCCGAGATTCGGAGGCTCGAGCCCTCTCGCGCGACCGATACCCGCAGATCGGGCACCAGCGGACGGCCCTGAAGGACGTCGGTGAGCGCCTCGAGCGTCAGGATCCGATCGGCGTCGCTCGCGCCGTCCAGGCGCACGACGCGCCCGCGCACGAGCTTCTTTCCCGTCAGGTCGGAGCCGAGGCGATAAAGAAGCTCCGAGAGCGCGGGCTGGTGAAACGAGATCGTGTCCCCCGGCCCGAAGCGCATGCCGACGATCTCGAGCGGCGCCGACACGTGGAACACGAAACCCGAGGTGCCGCTCTCGGAGAGCTCCAGGTCGTGCGTCAGGGAGACCCGGGCATCGTCGGTCAGCGCGGCGAGGGCCTTCTCGTTCAGAAGACGCCGCGCACCCGAAGCGTCCGTTCCCTCCCCGCGGGCGGACGGGGCGTAGAGCGCCCACCACGGTTTGCCGAGCGCGTCGATGACGGCGGGGTCGGCCGCCGCGGTCTCGCCGAAAAGGGCGACGAGGTATCCGTCGGCGCCGGAGAGCCACCGGGAGAAATCCTCGCGCGACTTCTCACTCGGAGCGAAGCGCAACGAAGCGAGAAGGAACAGCTCCGACGGAACCCGGGAGCGCAGGCGCGTCACCAGAGCGCCGAACGCCACGGCCTTCGATTCGGAGAACGGCAGGTCGAGCGCGACGCCTTCGACCGGCCCGAAGGCGGAGCGGTGCGCAAGCGCCCGCGAGAGGGCGTCCCCGATTCGCGCCGCGAGGGCGTCCGCCCCGGGGGCCGTCAGCGCCGCGTCGAAGCCCTCCCCCGCCGCGACGACGAGGACGACGGGAAGGCCCGAGACGGGCCGCGCCGGCGCCGGCCGCTCCTCCGCCTTCCATTCGCCGCCGGCGTCCAGATCGACCGCGGGGAGGAAGACGTGCCCGAACGCTCCCTTCCCGAGGAGCCGCTCGGCCTCCGAGGGATCGGCGCCGAGCCCTCCCGCGAGATAGACGCCGTCACCCGGTGGAAGTCGCCGCGCGACGCCGGCCTTCTGGCGCGCGCAGGCCGACGCCGCGAGCGCGAGAGCCAGCGCGGCGGCGCGACTCCGGCGACGCCTCAAGCGCCGGCTCCGCCGGAGCCCGACTCCGGACCCGATTCCGGAAGGGGCAGATCGAATCGCACGCGGAACCCCCCCGGAGCACGATTCTCCGCCGAAATCTCGCCCCCGTGCTCCTCGACGATCTTCTTGACGATCGCGAGCCCCAGGCCCGTCCCTCCGCTGCGCGCCGAGAAGTAGGGCTCGAACAGGCGCGGCAGCACCTCCGGGGAGACGCCGGGCCCGTCGTCCTCGATCGTCACGCGGACGCGGCGATCGCCGTTGTCGACGCGAATCGCGATCTCGCCGCCGCCGGTCCCGAGCGCCTCGACGGCGTTCCCGAGGAGGTTGGAGAGAACACGCCCGAGCAGCCGAGGGTCCGCCTCGACCACCGCGCCGGGACGCGCGTCCACGACCCAACGCACCCCGGGCGCGCCCGCGAAGGCCGCCGCCGCGTCGCGGACGACCTCAGAGACGTCCACGCGCCGTTTGTCCGGCCCCGGCAGCCGCGCGTAGTCGGAGAACTCCGCGGCCGATCGGCGCAGCTCCTCCGTCTGGCGCAGGACGTTGGAGACGCACTCTTCGAGCACGCGGTCGAAGTCGGGCGAGCGGCGCCTCCAGACCTCGCGGAGATGCTCGACGGACAGACGGATCGGTGTCAGCGGGTTCTTGATCTCGTGGGCGATGATGCGCGCCATCTCGGCCCAGGCAGCGAGGCGGTTCGACCGGACGACGTCCGAGACGTCCTCGATCACCGCCATGCGATCCCCCTCCCCGGCCGGCGGCAGCGGGACCGAGACGATGCGCCACCGCTCGCCGCGCCGCGGCTCGACCTCGGCCGCGATCGGGCGCTGCGGCGTCTCCCGCAGAACGGCGCGGACCACGCGCATCGGCTCGCCGGGGAAGAGACTCTCCACCGTCGCGGCGTCGGCCGACCCGCCGCCGAGCGCCACGGCCGCGGGATTCGCGAGCAGAACCCGCCCGCCTTCGCCGAGCGCCACGACGCCGGCCGTCAGATTCGAGAGCAGGGTCGCGAGCCGCTCCTTCTCGCGGGAGACGGCCTCGGTCTGATCCCGCAAACTCCGGGACATCGACAGGAACGCGCGGACGAGCTCCTTGAGCTCCTCGTCGGGCGGCTCTTCGAGGCGCGGGGAGAAGTCGCCCCGCGAGACCGCGCGGGTTCCTTCGACGAGGTCGGCCACGGGGCGGGCGACGCGCAGAGCGAGCCGGCCCGCGACGGCCGCCGAGAGGAGGAACACCAGCGCCGAGAAGGCCCAGACCGCCGCCGTCCACTGGGCCGCCTCCGCCGCGGCGATCTGCTGCTGCGGCAGCAGCAGGAGCGAAAGGAGCCCAGGGCTCGAGAGTCCCGGCACGCCGGGCAACGCCGACAGCGCCGTCGTGACCTCCTCGAAGCGGCTGCCCGCGACACGCCGCGACCCCGTCTGCTGCCGCGCGCCCGAGAGTCCGACCGAGACGTAGACGGACGCCGGGGCACGGTCGGGCACGAGTCCCGAGGCGTAGAGATCGCGGCGCGACGTGGCCACGAGGCCGCCGTCCGGACCGTAGACGGAGAGGTCGTAGCCGACCGCATTCGCCAGCCAGGCGATCAGCGTGTCGTCGAGGAGGCCCAGCCGGCCGCGCGCCGCGGCGGCCGAAGGCAGGTAATCGTCGAGGACTCGCCGCGCGGTTTCGAGAGCCGTGCGCGCGTGCTCGAGGGTGTCGCGGCGCGAGCGAATCTCGATCTGCGAGCGCAGAAAGAACGTCACGGCGAAGAGCGGCGCGAGAACGCCGAGGACGAAGAGCGCCACGAGACGTCCGCGAAACGTCTGCGCCCAGGCGGGCTTCCAGCGCGCGCCGGGGCGGGCCATCGCCGCGAGCCCCCGAAGAACGGCGGCCGCCGCGAGGACGAGCGCAATCGCGGGAAGAAGCAGCGCGGCCGTCAGGACGCGGTCGAAGAAACGCGGCAGCGGGATCGCGACGAGCCCGTATCCCTCGCGGAGCGGGCGCACTTCGCCGAGCAACTCGGTCCCCCGAAACGGCAGGCGCACCCGGATCGGGTGCTCGGCGCCGCGCAGCCGCGCGCGGACCGCCGCCGGCAGGTTGGGCCCCTCGTCCCGCAGCTCTCCCTCCCGATCGTAGACCGCGAGCAGCGGCCGGCTCGCCGGCGCGGCGGACCTCGACTCGCGTCGGCCGAGCACGAGCCGCCGATAGACGCCGATGCGCGGCGGAAGCGGGTCCCAGCTGGGCCAGTCCGCCACGACCACGTTCCCGGAGCCCGCAACCGCGGTCCCCGCGTGCAGGGCGGCGTCTCGCCGAACGACGGCCACGCGGAATCGGTCGATGGTCAGCGTCGGTCCCGAGAGCTCGCCCGGGCGCTCCGCCTCCGGGATCAACGAGAAACGCGAGAGCGGCCGGCCCTCCGCGTCGTCGATCTCGTAGGCCGCGAGCGCGCGCCCCTCCGGTCCCTCCGCCCCGTCGCGCCAGATTCGATACGCGAGGTCCGACAGGTCCGTCTCCTCCGGCGGCGCCGGCAGATCCCGATCGAGATCGAAGCGCTCCAGCCGGTCCGCGGCCTGCTGCGCCGCGACGACGGCGCTCGTCGATGGGTGATCCGGGTCCGGCAGGCGAAGGAGCGAGGTGACCCGCAACGCCTCGGCCGCGCGCGCGTGGTCGCGCAGCGACGAAACGGCGAGGACGAGGAGCAGTGCCGCCCCGGCGAGAAGCCGCGGCAGGAGGAAGATCTCGCGGCCGGGCGATCCGGCGGCTCGCACCCAGAGCTCGAAGGCGGCGAGCATCAGCAGGAAGAGGATGGCGGGGAGCGTGGGAGCCGCCGACAGAAGCGCCAGGTCGCCGAGGATGACGGCCGTCGTGAAGAGAACGGCGGCCATCAGCCAGCGGCCCGGGGACGGCCGCGCCGGGGCGCCGGCCGCGCGGAAGGCGAGCGCGGTCACGAGCAGGGCGAGCAGACCCGCGATGTCCACCATCCCGGCCCAGCCCTCCTGTCCGAAGGCGCCGAGCTCGGGCGGCTCGACGCGGGTCGCCGCGAAGAAAGACAGCACGAGGAAGAGATAGCCGGCGGCGGTGCGGGTCCCCCGCCGCGCGTCCGGAGCGTCCCCCCGCAGGGCGGCGAGCGCGAGAGGAACCGACGCGACCCCGATGACCATGGGCCAGAGGCTCGGCGACGCCAGGACTCGCGGGTCCCCGCTGGACAGCATCGCCAGCGCCAGAAAGAGGAGCGCCAACCAGAGGCCGGCGGCCGGAGGCCGCGATGACCGCGCGAAGCCGAACAAGGCCGCGAGCACGAGGGCGATCAGGACGCCCGAACGGCCCGCCGGCATCTCCGAAACGGCGACCGTCGCCACGGCGCCAATCGTCGCGCCGCCGGATTGGAAGAGCGCCGGAGCGCCGGGCCGGCCGACCGGTCTCCACGCCGACGCCCGTCCCTCGAGGCCGAGCGACGCCGCGAAGTCGTGCGCGCGCACGGGAAACGACCGCGCGACCGATACGACGCCGGCCTGCGATCCGACGCCGGCGGAACGGCGATAGACGAGGGTGAGCGACGTCGCCGACCAGAGCGCGGAGAATCCTTCGCCCTCGAGCGCGCGGGGCACCGGGGAGGGCGCCTCGCCCCACCACGCATGCACGTTGCCCGATCGATCGGCGAGCGCCACCCAGCATCCCGGCGGCGCGCCGTCGAGCGTCTGGCGCGCGGCCGCGAAGAGGGCCACGCGATCGACGGCGATGCCGCCCCCCTGAAGGGACCGCGAGACCTCGGGCTTGCCCGAGAACTCACCGGCGCGCGCGGAAAGATCCGCCGCGGCCCGTGAGAACGCGTCGCGCAGATCGGCGGGAGGCGGTCCCGTCGGCGGGACGGCGGACGTTCCCGCGAACCACCCGTCCGCCCAGAGAAGGACCGCGAGGGCGCCGGCGACGACGGCGGCGCGGCCCCACGGATTCATGCGCGCCTCAGTGAAGGAACGGCAGGTCCACTCCGCGCTCGCGCGCCGCGGCGATCGCCTCGGGATAGCCCGCGTCGGCGTGGCGCATCACGCCCGTGCCCGGATCGGCGTTCAGGACCCGGCGCAGACGCCGGTCGGCGTCTGCCGTTCCGTCGGCGACGACCACCATCCCGGCGTGGATCGAGTAGCCGATGCCGACGCCGCCGCCGTGATGGACCGAGACCCATGTCGCGCCGCACGCCGTGTTGAGCAGAGCGTTCAGGATCGGCCAGTCGGCGATCGCGTCGGAACCGTCGCGCATGCCTTCGGTCTCCCGGTTGGGCGACGCGACGGATCCCGCGTCCAGATGGTCGCGGCCGATGACGATCGGCGCGCGGACCTTCCCCTCGCGCACGAGGCGATTGAAGAGCAGCCCCGCGCGATCGCGCTCGCCGTAGCCGAGCCAGCAGATCCGCGCCGGGAGTCCCTGGAACGCGACGCGCTCCTCGGCCAGGCGCAGCCAGCGGGCGAGCGGCTTGTTGTCCGGGAAGAGCTCCTGGAGCGCGCGATCGGTGACCCGGATGTCCTCGGGATCCCCCGACAGCGCGGCCCAGCGGAACGGGCCCTTGCCTTCGCAGAAGAGCGGGCGAATGTACAGCGGAACGAATCCGCCGATGCGGAACGCGTCGTCCACGCCGGCCTTGAGCGCCTGCCCGCGGAGGTTGTTTCCGTAGTCGAAGACGACGGCGCCGCGCCGCTGGAGCTCGAGGAGCGCGCGCACGTGCGCGGCCATCGTCGCGTAAGAGCGCTTCACGTAACTCTCGGGATCCCGGCTGCGCAGAAGCGAGAAGTCCTCGTCCGGGGCGCCGCGCGGCACGTATCCGTTCAGCTCGTCGTGCGCCGAGGTCTGATCGGTGATGAGGTCGGGCACGATGCCTCGCGCGAGGAGGCGCTCGAGCAGGTCCACCGCGTTGGCCCGCACGCCGATCGAGACCGCGCGACGCGCATCGCGCGCGCCGAGAGCTTCGTCGATTGCCCGGTCGAGATCGCTCTCGCGCCGGTCGAGATAGCGCGTCTGGAGGCGCCGGTCGATGCGCTCGGAGTCCACCTCGGCGACGAGCGCGGTGGCGCCGTTCAGCGTCGCGGCGAGCGGCTGCGCGCCGCCCATGCCGCCGAGGCCCGCCGTGACGATGAGTCGGCCCTCGAGATGGTCCTGCCCGAACTCCTTTCGCGCGGCGGCAGCGAAAGTCTCGAATGTGCCCTGGACGATTCCCTGCGTGCCGATATAGATCCAAGATCCCGCCGTCATCTGGCCGAACATCGTGAGGCCGAGCCCTTCGAGGCGGCGGAACTCGCGCCCCGTGGCCCAGGCCGGAACGAGGAGCGAATTGGCGATGAGCACCCGGGGCGCGTCGGCGTGCGTCGGAAAGACGCCCACCGGCTTCCCCGACTGGACGAGCAGCGTCTCGTCCGAGCGCAGGCGCTTCAGCGTCGCGACGATCGTGTCGAAGCACTCCCAGTTTCGCGCCGCCTTGCCCGTGCCGCCGTAGACGATCAGATCCTCGGGCTTCTCCGCGACCTGCGGGTCGAGGTTGTTCTCGAGCATCCGAAGCGCCGCCTCCTGGGCCCAGTCCGCGCAGCGCAGCTCGCGGCCGCGCGCGGCGCGAACGGTCCGGGCGGGTGAAACAGTGACCGACACGGCCAAGAGTATAGCCGGAGGTCCGCGGCGGCCCGCGTCAGGCGAGCGTCCCGGCCTCGCGCGCGACGACGGGGTGCGAGAGGAATGCGCGCGCCTTCTCGAGGTCGGGCGCGAGCCGGCGGTCCTCGTCCCAGGCCGGAACGGCCCGGCGGAAGGAGCCCCGCACCCGTTCGAGCGGCGCGGAGGAGCGCAGCGGACGGAGGAATTCCATCGCCTGGAAGGCCGTGAGCAGCTCGATCGCCAGGACCCACTCGAGATTCCGGACGATCGCCGCGAGCTTGCGGGCCGCGATCGGGGACATCGAGACATGGTCCTCCTTGTTCGCGGAGGTCGGGATCGAGTCGACCGACGCCGGGTGCGCGAGCGCCTTGCACTCCGAGACCAGGGCGGCGGCGGTGATCTGCGCCATCATGAGACCGGAATTGAGTCCGCCCTTCTCGACGAGGAATGCGGGCAGCTCCGACGTCGCCGGGTTGAGCAGCTTCTCGATGCGCCGCTCGGAGATCGAGGCGAGATCCGTCGCCGCGATGGCCGCATAGTCGAGCACGAGGCCGACCGGAGCGCCGTGAAAGTTGCCGCCCGAGACGATGTCGCCTTTTCCCGGAAAGACCAGGGGGTTGTCCGTCGCGCTGTTCATCTCCCGCTCGAGCACCTCGCGCGCGTGGGCGAACGCATCGCGCGCCGCGCCGTGCACCTGCGGCATGCATCGCAGCGCATAGTTGTCCTGCACTTTGCCGCAGCCGCGGTGCGACTCGCGGATGGCGCTCTGGGCGAGGAGTCTCCGGAGATTTCCGGCGCAGGCGATCGCGCCGGGATGCGGCCGGGCCGCGACCACGCGCGGATCGAACGCCGCGTCCGAGCCGCGCGCCGCGTCGAGAGTCGCCGCGCCGCAGAGATCCGCAACGCGCGTCAGCTCGATCGCGCGTGAGAGAGCGAGGCCTCCCACGGCCACGCTCATCTGGACGCCGTTGATGAGGGCGAGGCCTTCCTTGGCGCCGAGCGTGACGGGGTGGATCCGGGCGGCCGCGAGCGCCCGACGCGCCGCCACCCGGCGCCCCCGGCGGATGAGATCTCCCTCCCCCATCAGCGCGAGGGCCAGGTGCGCCAGCGGCGCGAGATCGCCCGAGGCGCCGACGCTGCCCTGCGACGGGACCAGCGGCAGAAGATCGGCGGACAGCATGGCGACGAGCGTTGCGACCGTCGCCGGACGGATGCCGGAGAAGCCGCGTGCGAGGGCGTTGGCCCGCAGAACCATCATGGCGCGGACGTCGCGTTCGGGCAGGAGCTCGCCGACGCCCGCCGCGTGGCTGCGCACGAGATTTCGTTGCAGGATCTCGATCTCGGCGGGCGAGATCGTCACGTCGGCGAAATTTCCAAAGCCCGTCGTGAGCCCGTAGACTTTCGCACCGCGGCGCAACGCCCGCTCGACGACCCGGCGCGAGGCGGTCATCGCCCGGCGGGCCGACGGAGCGATGGCGACACGGGCCTGGCGATCGGCGACGTCCCGCACGTCCGCGAGCGTGAGTCCCCTCCCCGTGAGCCGGATCGTTCGCATCGCGCGATTCTAGCGTGCGCGGGCCGACGGGCCGCGCCTCGCGGGAACGCGAAATCTGTTACCCTGCCTCGTTTTTTCGGGAGTGACGAAGAGCGTGCGTGTCGCGGCGGTGCTCGGCGGACAGTGGGGCGATGAGGGCAAGGGGAAGATTGTCGATCTTCTCGCCGACCGCTTCGCCATCGTCGCCCGCTACCACGGCGGCCACAACGCCGGCCACACCGTCAAGTTCGGCGACCGGCACTTCGCGCTTCATCTGCTTCCGGCCGGAATCGTCCGCGGGCGCACAGGAGTCATCGGGCCGGGCGTCGTCGTGGACCCCGACGCGCTCCTCTCCGAGATCGAGGCCGTACGCGCGCAGGGTGTCGCGATCGGCGAGAATCTGCGGCTCTCGGACCGGGCGCAAGTCATCCTTCCCTACCACCGACTTCTCGATGCGGCGCGGGAGGCGGCTGCCGGCGCCGGCAAGATCGGGACCACGCTGCGCGGCATCGGGCCGGCGTACGAATCCGCGGCCTCGCGCAAGGGGATCCGCGTGGCGGAGCTCTACCGAGGCGCGACGCTGCGCGAACGGGTCGGAGCGCTCGCGGCCGAGAGCGGCGCGCTCGCGAAGGCGCTCGGCGGCGAGGCGGTGCCGCCGGTCGCGGAAGTCGTCGCCGGTCTCGAGCGCGCGGCGGAGAAGCTTGCGCCGCACGTCGCGGACACCGGGCGAATGCTCCGCGACCATCTGAAGAGCGGCGGCACCCTGCTCGGCGAGGGCGCGCACGGCGCGATGCTGGACGTCTCCGCGGGGACCTATCCCTTCGTGACGTCCTCGCACTGCACGTCGGCCGCGTTCGCAGCGGGGCTCCAGGTCTCTCCGCGCGTCCTGGACGCCACGCTCGTCGTGCTCAAGGCATATACGACGCGCGTCGGCGGAGGCCCGTTTCCGACGGAGCTCTCGGATGCGACCGGCGAGTATCTCCGCGCGCGCGGGAACGAGTACGGGACATCGACCGGCCGGCCGCGGCGGACGGGATGGTTCGACGCCGTCGTGGCGCGCACCGCGGTCGAGCTCTCCGGCTGCGACGCCGTGGCGCTCACGAAGCTCGACGTCCTCGACGATCTCGAGGAGATCTCCGTATGCGTGGGTTATCGGCTGGACGGGCGCGACGTCGACGACCTTCCGCCCCTCGTCGAGGACGTCGCCCGGCTGGAGCCGCGGTACGAGAGGCGGCCGTGGGTGGAAGGCGAAGACCACCGGCGTCACGCGCTACGAGCAGCTGCCCGCGGCGGCGCGCGATTACGTGCGGTTCCTCGAGGAGCGTGTCGGTGCGCCGGCGGTGTTCGTCTCCACGGGCCCGCGCCGCGAGGAGACCATCTGGCGCGGCGAGTCGGCGTTCTTGAAGTCTCTCCCTCCGCCGGAACCGTCGAGCTGAAGTCGTAGAGACTGGCAGCCTCCTTGCTCTGGAGGCCCGTGGATCGGCGTGGCGTCGAGCCGCTCGAGGCTCGGCAGCCGTCGTCTCGAAAGGAGCAAGCCATGGGCCTCATCCTTCTCATCCTGCTCGTGCTGGTGCTGCTCGGAGCTCTCCCGACCTGGCCGTACAGCCGCGGCTGGGGATATCGCCCGACCGGCATCGTCGGCGTCCTCCTCGTCATCATCGTCGTGCTGCTGTTGACGGGAAGGCTGTAGACCTTCCTTCCTTCCGATGCGGCGGAGCGCTCGGCGGCCTGCCGCGCGCCCGGTGCGGTATTCTGCAACTCGCGGACGTGCCGGGCCGTTAGCTCAGCCGGTAGAGCATCGGCCTTTTAAGCCGGTGGTCGTGGGTTCGAGTCCCACACGGCCCACCAAAGTGCCACTGCCGCATCAGTTGCCGGATGCGCGAAACTTCGGGGACATGGCTTCTCCGTTGGTTAAGATTGATGGGCACAGAGCGTCTGCCGGTTCCGAGAGACGATGAACCAGAACATGAAGCCAGCGAATGCCTCGCCGAACGCTGCGCCCGGGCTGGGCAGCGCTCCTCAACGCGACACGGGCCGCGGCCTCGCGGTCGCTCTTCGCGCTCGTGGCCGCCTCGGCCCTTGGACAGGGCACGCTCTCGACAGACGACGGACTGGCGGTCTCGCTCTCCGCCTCGGGAGCGGTTACCAGCCTGAAGGTCGCACGGCATCGAGTACGCTTCCGAGCCCTCCCTCTCGGGATTCGCCTTCGGGAGCTCGCCGGCCACGCCGACCGACACCGCTCCGAACGGCTCCTTCGAGGTCGGGAGCCGGAGACGCCCGACCGGTCCTGGTCCTGGAAGAACAATTCCGCCGGGGAGCTGGACGTGGGACTCGAGCGTCGCCGCGAGCGGCACCCGCTCGATGCGCGTCGACGTCCCGGGCTCCGACGGCGAGCGAAGCCCGCATGCTGAACTCGGCGTCTTCCCTGTCGCCCGAACACGCCGTATACGGATTTCGTGTCCGGGTCGGACGCTCGACGTCACCTACGCTATTGACGTTGTTCCTCGTCGAACACGCCCGACGGGGACGTCCGTCCAGAGAGGCGTCCCGAGCTACACCGGGACGAACGACTGGGCAGCACGAGTCCTGACCTTCACGACGGGCCCGACGGCGACGTAGGCGCTTCCTCAAGATCGAGATCTTCGACGGGTCCGGCACCGCCTGGGTCGACGACGTGCAGATGGTCGACCTCTTCGCCGGACGTGATCCCTCGCGCCTTCGGAGGAACGGTGACGGCAGCGACCCCGGCTCTGACCAGACGGCGACGGCGAACGGGCTCTCGCTCGATGCGCGCTTCACGAACGTCGGGCCGGCGATCCGCGTGGACGCGACGCTCTCGGACACGCACGGCTCGCGACCGCGCCGTCGAGCTTTCGTTTCGCTCCCGCTCGACATCGCGGGTGGATGCTGGGACCAGGACCCGTCGACGTCCACTGCCGATCGACGCCGCGTGCGCTACGAGAATCCTCGACCGCGCTTCGACGGCCAGGGACACTCCACTTTATCCCCTCGCCATGCGTCGGCAAGCCGAGGCGGCTTTCACGCTCGCGACCCCGATGATTCCGCAGATGCGCCGGCTCATCGTACGACCGACGTCGGAGGGCTCCGCGTCGTCTGGGACCTCGGCCTCTCGCCGGCGGCGACGAAGTACGCCGTCGACGGCCGACCGTCACGTTCTGGATCTACGCCCAGTACCCGCGCTGGGGATTTCGCACCGCCGTCGAGAAGTACTACTTCCTCAATCCCGACTTCTTTTCACCTCCGGGTCCGGCAGCTGGGAGCCTGGGTGCTGCCACGGCACGCGGCACGACTCTCGAGCGTCGCCGGCTTTCAGGACTTCGGCTGGATGTTCCTCGAAGGGACCACGGACGTCGGCCTCGCCAACGCCAACGGGATGCTCTGCTTCCACTACCTCGAATCCTCGGGCTGGTTCCGCGCGCTTCCCGGGTATCCGACGCAGCCTCCCTACGACGTTCTCGTCTCCGCGCTCGCAGAGCGACGCCGCGAGCGGCACGGGCACGGCCGTGGACGGAGTCCCGATCCCGAGATGGCGCAGGCCGTCATCAACTCGTCGCCGTACGACCCGGATGGCCGCTACCAGCTCTTCGCGAACTCCTACTTCTGGTACGGCAGACTCGGCTGCAGGTCTATCCGGTCGTCGCCGCGATCCCGAGATTCCCGCTCCCAGCATGTGGAGCGTCCTGACCGAGTACGGCGTCCAGGGACGCCTCGAGCTGGCGCCGCGACGACGGGCAGCGCCTCGGACGGGATCTTTCTCGACAACGCCACCTCGACTTTCGGCGGCGTCGAGAACCACCGGCGGGATCTCTGGGCCTACAGCGACTTTCCGCTGACGTTTTCCTACGCGACGCGGCAAGCGTCATGATCTTCGACGGCTTCGCGATGGCCGACTTCTACCGGCGCCTTCCGCGATTACCTCCACCGGCGACGGCCTCGTGCTCATGGGGAGCATCGACTCCGGCCATCTACTCCTGGTTCGCGCCGTACTTCGACGTCCTCGGAGGCGAGATCGCAGGGCGCGGAGTCGCTAGAGACCGCGCCTACGTTCGCCGCGTCCTCGGCAACGGCCGCCCCTGGAGCAACCTCTTCGTCCCGCGCAACGGCATCCGCGCCCGGGGCGGCCGACGTCCTCGCCTATCTCCGCCAGGCGCTCCTGCTCGGCTACTTTCCGGGCTTCAACGGGACGTACTGGAAGACGCCCTCCGCCTACGAACGCGACCGCCCGCTCTTCCGCCAGTACATTCCCCTCATCCGCACGGTCGCAGCGGCGGGCTGGAGACCGGTCCACGGCGCGACGGTTTCCGACCCGAGCCTGCTCGTCGAACGTTTCGACCAGGAGAGCGGCGACGTTTTCTACGTGACGGCGCAGAACACGGGCGCTTCGACGAAGACCTTCCAGATCACGCTCGACGCCGCGACGATCGGCATCCAGAGCGGTACCGTCCAGATCCTGGAGCTCGTCCGGAACAAGAATCTACCGGCCTCGCGCGTGGGACCCGACGTCCGCTTCTCCGACACGCTCGGCGCGGGCGAGACGTTCGTGTATCAGGTCACGGCGCCGCGGCCCTGCGCCGCCATCCCGCGGACCCGTCCGCTCGGTCGCGCCCCGCAGCTGAGTCCCGGCGAGAGGGAGAAACGGGCGCTATATCAGACTGATATAGTGTGCCCTGCCGTGAAGCCCTTCGGCGCGGATCGCATGACCCGCCTGCCGGACGGTGCGATCGATCTCGCCTGCCGCGTCGGGAAGGGCTGGACGGCGCGCCGGGCGGGGACGCGGATCCGCCCCGAGCATCCCGGGACCGCCGTCCGATGGGACGGGAGCCTTCTCGAGGTCGTCGCCGAAACGCCGGACGCCTCCGGCGGCGTCGTCTATCGCCTCGCGCCCTGGTCCGACCGGCACGCGATCCGGGTCATCGAGGACTACGACGAGGCGTCGGAGGCCGCGCGAAGGGCCGAGCAGGCTCGGCGCGCCGCGGCGATCCAGAAGCGGCGCCTCAGTCTCCTGCTCGCTCCCCTCCTCGGTCATCTGCCGGCGGCGATTCAGCTCCGCATGGAGAGTGAGTTCGGCGCGCCGGCGCGGGCGATGACGATCGCATCCGCCCTTCCCCTTCTGGCGCTCGGCCTCGTCGGCGTGCTCGCGGCTTTGATGGCCTCCTTCGGCGGCGGTTCGGCCTTCGCGGGCTGGCCGATCCTGCCGCTGCCGCTCGCGGCCTTCCTCTTCGCCGAGTCTCTCGGCCGCCTCGGCTACGCGTTCGTCACCGGCGAGCCGATCGGATCGCTTGCGGGCACGATCTTCGCTACGGTCTTCGCCATGCTGTTTCGCGGCCGCCTCGCCGATCTCGGGAGGCCGGCCCGGAGATATTCTTCGACACCCCGGAGCGACGGCTCCGGGCAGGAGGAGTCATGAGAGGTTCGAGAATCGCCGCCGCCGCGCTCGCCGTCTGCGCCCTCGCGGCTCTGTCCACGTCCGCCCCCGCGCAGAACGCCACGCCATCGGCTCCCGCCGCGCAAGATCACCATCACCGCCAAGAAGTACGAGTTCACCCCGGCCAAGATCGAGATGAAGGTCGGCGAGCCCGTCGAGATCACCCTCCATGCCGGAGGACGCGACGCACGGCTTCACCTGCAAGGAGCTCGGCGATCGACAAGGTCGTCGTCGAGAAAGGGCAAGAGCCAGACGTTTCGTCGTGACGCCGCAGAAGGCGGGAACCTACGAGTTCAAGTGCGCCAAGTGGTGCGGGTTCGGCCACGGGAAGATGAAGGGCGAGATCGTCGTCACGGCCGCCGAACCGCCGAAGAATTGACGCCGGCCCGGACTTGCCCTAAGATTCCCCCCGTGATGCGCCGCCACGACCTCCGATACCGCCGCTTCCGCCATATCTCCCGCGAGACGGCGAGAAGCATTTCTGCGAGGTCCATGAACTAGACCGGCGCCTCGAGTCACAGCCCAACCGCCCGCCCTCTCGGGAGAGAGGGCGGGCTTTTTTTTGGGGAAAGGAGCGTTTCGTGCCCTTCGCGGAAGAGCTTCACGACCGGGTCCTTCGCCATGGAGCGGTGAACAATTCGTATCTCGACCGGTTCCAGACGGGGGCGCTGTCCCCGGCCGAGTTCGAGCGGTTCGCGGTCCAGTTCTTCGCGTTCGTGAAGAGCTTCCCGCGCATCCTCGCGACGCTGCTCGCCAACACGCCGGACGACGCCGCGGCGGACGAGCTCGCCACGATTCTGGTGTCGGAGCTCGGAGACGGGAACCCCAAGCGCCGCCACGAGTACCTCTACCATCGGTTCCTCCGCTCGGTGGGGCTCGATCCGGTCGAGGCCGGCCGACGAAGGTGGCTGCCCTCGACCCGCGCCTACATCGACGGCCTGGCCGAGCTGTACGGGAGCCGCGAGTACCCGCGCGCGCTCGGCGCGTCGTTCGGTCTCGAGCACATGGCGATCCCGATGTGGGACCAGCTGATCCCCGGCCTGCAGGCATTTCGCGAGAAGAGACCGCAGCTCTCCGACATGGACCTCTTCTACTGGACGTTCCACCGCGACCTCGAGCAGGGCCACGAGGACGCGATGAACCGCACCCTCACGGATCTCTCGCCCGCCGACGAACGGGCGCTGGCCGACGGCTGCGAAGCGGCGCTCGATCTGCTCGAAGGGTTCTGGCTCGGCCTCGACGCTCCGGCGTCGAACGAGAACCCGGTGTTCTGAGGCCGGCGACTGGGGACTGTGGACTGAGGACGGAGGACTCTTCCGGCTCGTGCCCGGGGAGTCCTCAGTCCCGCGTCCTCAGTCCTCGGTCGGAGGCCTCGCTCAGGCCGGGACCGAGCCTTCGCCGGCCGAGGCCGGTCCCGCCGACGCACCGGAAGGCATCGTGCCGATCAGCGACCGGATCGGCTTCGAGAGAATCAAGACGGCGAGAGCGCCGCCGCCGATGACCTTGGCCACGGAACCGAAGAGCCCGGGCAGCGGCATGGAAGCGAAGCCTCCCGCCACGAGACCCGCGACCAGATTGCCGAGCGCGTTGCCCATGAACAACACGCCCATCATCTGCCCGACCAGGCGCTTCGGCGCGAGCTTCGTGACGGCGCTCAGGCCGACCGGGCTGACACAGACCTCCCCGATCGAGCTGAAGACGTAGAAGCTGACGAGCCAGCCGGGACCGACCTTGTTCGCGCCGCCGTGTGTGTTCACGGCTCCCCAGGCCATCGCGAGGAAGCCGACCGCCATCGCGGCCAGTCCGTATGCGAGCTTGGCGGGCAGGGAGGGCTGCCGGGAGCCCAGGCGCAGCCAGAGCATTCCGGAGAGGGGGGCGAAAACGATCACGAGGATCGCGTTGACCGGGAGGAACCACGAGGCGGGCATCTCCCACCCGCCGATCATGCGGTCCGTCAGGCGCGAAGCGAAGAGGTTCATCGACGAGCCCGCCTGCTCGAATCCGGACCAGAACAGGGCGGTCGCGGCAAAGAAGACGAACACCACCGACACCCGTTTCTTCTCCGCCCCGTCGAGCTTCCCGAAGAGAAGCAGGAAAACGAGGTAGACCACGACGATGGCGAGGATCACGACGCCCATCGATTGCGCGACGCCGGGAAGCGTGAGACGCACGACGCCGCCCCGCTGGAGGAGCGCGAGCAGGATTCCGAGGCCCGCCACGCCCGCGACCGCGAGGGCCAGCTGCCGGATGGCCCGGCGGCGCGCTCCCGCGTCCTCCTCCGCCGCCGTCTTTCGTTCGGCGGCCTGCGGGAGGTACTTGAAGCCCAGGCGGTACTGGATCACGCCGAGGATCATTCCGATGCCGGCGGCCCCGAAGCCCCAGTGCCAGTTCACGTGCTCTCCGAGGAAACCGCAGACGAAAGGCCCCAGGAAGGCGCCGGTGTTGATGCCCGAGTAGAAGATCGAGAATCCGGCGTCCCGGCGAGCGCCTCCCTCGGGATAGAGGTCGCCGACGATGGCGCTGACGTTGGGCTTGAGCAATCCGGTTCCGCAGACGATCAGGCAGAGCCCCAGGTAGAAGGTCGGAACGGACGGAATCGCCATCGAGAAGTGCCCGGCCGCGATGACGCAGCCGCCCACGAACACGGCGTTTCGCTGGCCCAGAATTCGATCCGCGATCCAGCCTCCCGGCAGTGCGAAGAGATAGACGCAGGCGACGTAGAGACCGTAGATCGCGGCGGCGGACTGGTCCGTCATGCCGAAGCCGCCGGTCTGAACCGACGCCACGAGAAAGAGGATGAGCAAGCCCCGCATCCCGTAGTAGCTGAACCGCTCCCACATCTCGGTGAAGAAGAGCGTCGCGAGGCCGCGCGGCTGTCCGAACCACTGCTTTCCAGCGGACGGTGCGGAAGAGCTCATGCCGCTCACTCTACACAAGTTTCGGCGAGGCTCGCGCTAGAGTGATCGCCGTGCCGGCGACGGGATACCTCGGGCCCCTCGTCCTCGTGTTCCTGGCGGCGCTCGCGGCCGCCTTCCTCCTCCACCGCCTGCGCCAGCCGCCGCTCATCGGCTTCCTGCTCGCCGGCGTGCTGCTCGGGCCCTACGGCCTCGCCATCGTTCCGGACGTCGGCATCGTCGAGTCGCTGGCCGAGGTCGGCGTCGTTCTGCTTCTCTTCACGGTGGGACTGGAGCTCTCGTTCTCGAGTCTCCGAGGCATGGGGCCGGTCGTCTGGGTCGCCGGCCCGATCCAGCTCTTCGGCGTCATCGGCCTCGCGGCTGGCGTCGCCGTGCTCCGCGGCGAGCCGCTCTCGCGCGGCATCCTCTTCGGCTTTCTCGTCGCGACGTGCTCGACAGCCATCCTTCTGAAACTCCTCGTCGACCGCGGAGAGCTGGATTCACTCCACGGCCGCTTCCTCGTCGGCATCAACGTGTTCGGCGACCTCGCGGTCGTTCCGATGATGCTCTTGATCCGTCCGCTCGCCGGCCGCGGCGCGGCCGACGCCGGCGCGCTCGTCCTCGCCCTCGGCAAGGCGGCGGCCACCGTCGCGATCACGATCTTCGTCTCGCGCCGGGTCGTTCCCTGGATCCTCGGCGCGGTCGTGCGCACGCGGCAGAAGGAGCTCTTCACCGTGGCCGTGCTGCTCCTCGTCTTCGGGACGGCGCTCGCCACGTCGTCGGCCGGGCTCTCCCTCGCGCTCGGCGCCTTCCTGGCGGGCCTCGTCGTCTCCGAGTCGGACTTCGGCCATCAGGCCGTCGCCGACATCGCGCCCTTCCGCGACGCCTTCAACGCCCTGTTCTTCGTCTCCGTCGGCATGCTGTTCGACGCGCGGGTGCTCGTGCGGCAGGCGCCCCTCGTCGCGATCGTCCTCGCGCTCGTCGTCGTCGGGAAGGCGCTCATCGGCGCGCTGCCGCCGCTCCTCCTCGGCTACGGCCCGCGGCTCGCGGTCGTCGTCGGCGTTTCGCTCGCCCAGATCGGCGAGTTTGCCTTCGTCCTGCTCGAGGAGACGCGCAAGGCCGGCGCGATCGACGGCGTCCAGTACCAGGTGATCCTGGCGGCGACGATCGTCTCGATGCTGGCGACGCCGCTGCTTTTCGAGTCGAGCCATGCCCTGGCGCTGCGGGTCGCGGGGGCTCTTCCCGGGCCGGAGTCGGCCGGCCAGGCGACGGTTGTGGAAGGCGAGGCCCGGTTACCTTCCGACGGCCACCTCGTGATCCTGGGCTTCGGCCACACCGGCGAGACGCTCGCGCGCGTGCTCGCTCGGGCAGGAGTCCCGTTCCGGATCCTGGACCTGAATCCCGAGCGCGTGGGACGCGGACGCGCGCGGGACCTGCCGATCGAGTTCGGCGACGCCGCGAGCGACCGCGTCCTGGCCCACGTGGGGATCGCGCGGGCGCGCGCCGCGCTCGTCCTCCTCTCCGACCCACGGGCCACGCGCCGCGTCGTGAAGCTCTGCCGGACGCTCGCGCCCGGGCTCTTCGTCCTCGCCCGGACCCGCTACCTCTCCGAAGTGCCCGAGCTTTCCGCCCTCGGCGCGGACGAGGTCGTTGCGGAGGAGTTCGAGACGTCCCTCGAGATCGCGGGTCGGACGCTGCGGCGCCTGGGCTTCCCTCTGCCGTGGGTGGAGGCCGAGACCGAGGAAATCCGCCGCGTCCGCCACGACGGCTTCGGCAGGTTCCACGCGCCCGAGGCCTCGCGCGAGCAGATCCAGCGCGCGCTCGGAGCCACGCGCCTGGAGCTCGTGGCCGTGGGACCGCAGTGGGCGGCGGCCGGAAGGTCGCTCGAGCAGCTCGCGTTGCGCTCCCGCGGCGGCGCGAGCGTGCTCGCGGTCGTGCGCGACGGCGAGGCGCTCGTCTCGCCGAATGGAAACTTCACTCTGGCGCGCGCCGACCAGCTTCTGCTTCTGGGGAATCAGGCCGCGGTCGAGAAGACCCTCGCCATCCTGCGGGGTTGAGGCTCTCGCTCAAGCCCTTGCGGCGAAGGCCTCCGTCAGGCTCTCCCCCGCGGCGCGCGCGGTCTTCCGGAGGTCGGCATCCGTATGCGCGGTCGAGACGAACCACGCCTCGAACTGCGCCGGCGGCAGGAAGACGCCGCGCTCGCGCATCGCGTGGAAGAAGATGGCGTATCGCGCCGTGTCCGAGCGCTTCACGGAGGCGAAGTCGGTCATCGGCGCGGGCCCGAAGAAGAGCGTGAGAAGCGACCCGACGCGCGTCAGACAGAGCCGGTCCGAGAGGCCGCGTTCTCGGATTTCCTTGACGATCAGATCCTCGAGGAGCGCGCCCTTGCGCTCGAGCTCCGCATAGGGGGGACGCCGCGCGATCTCCTGGAGCATCGCGATCCCCGCGGACATGGCGAGCGGATTCCCCGAGAGCGTCCCGGCCTGATAGACGGGACCCGCCGGCGCCATCTTCTCCATCAGGGCGCGCGGTCCGCCGTACGCTCCGACGGGCAGGCCTCCGCCGACGATCTTCCCGAGCGTCGTGAGGTCCGGGCGGACGCCGTAGAGCTGCTGCGCTCCGCCGGGCGCCACGCGGAAGCCCGAGATGACCTCGTCGAAGATCAGGAGCGCGCCGTGGCGTTTCGTGATCTCCCGGATCGCCGCGAGGTAGCCGGCCTGAGGCGCCACGACGCCCATGTTGGCCGCGAGAGGCTCCACGATGAACGCGGCGATCTCGCCAGGATGAAGCCGGAACGCCTCCTCGAGCGCGGCGGCGTCGTTGTAGGGGACGACGACCGTCAGGGCGGCGATCTCATCGGGGACGCCGGGGCTGCCGGCAATCGCGAGCGTCGCGACGCCCGAGCCGGCCGACACCAGGAATCCGTCGCCGTGCCCGTGATAGCCGCCTTCGACCTTCACGATGCGCTTGCGACCCGTCGCCGCGCGCGCCAGGCGCACGGCGGTCATCGTCGCCTCCGTGCCGGAGCTCACGAACCGGACCATCTCGATCGAGGGCACCATCCGGGTGATCCGCTCGGCGAGGCGGACTTCGAGCTCCGTGGGCGCGCCGAAGGAAGTGCCGCTCCGCGCGGCGCGGGCGAGCGCACGCTTGACCGGGGCCGGCAGATGGCCGAACAGGTGCGGCCCGTACGACATGACGTAGTCGACGTAGGAGCGCCCGTCGACGTCGCGCACGCCGCGCCCCGCGGCCCGATCGCACGAAGAACGGCTCCCCGCCGACCGACGCGAAGGAGCGCACGGGCGACGACACGCCTCCCGGCATCAGGGCGCGGGCGCGGCGGAAGAGCGCGGCCGATTGCTTGCGCGGCCTTGCGCGGACCCCGGCTCAACGGACCGTCAGTCCTTCAGCCAGCGCGCGGCGTCCTTCGCGTGATACGTCAGCACGAAGTCGGCGCCCGCCCGGACGATGCCCGTCAGGATCTCGAGGACGATGCGGCGCTCGTCGATCCATCCGTTCGCCGCGGCCGCCTTGACCATCGCGTACTCGCCCGACACGTTGTAGGCGGCGATCGGCGCGTCGAACCGATCGCGCGCCTCGCGGATCACGTCGAGGTACGCGAGCGCGGGCTTGACCATCACCGCGTCGGCGCCCTCCGCGAGGTCGAGCGCGATCTCGCGCATCGCTTCGCGGCGGTTTCCCGGGTCCATCTGGTAGCCGCGACGGTCGCCGAACTGCGGCTGAGAGCCCGCGGCCTCGCGGAAGGGGCCGTAGAACGCCGAGGCCGTCTTCGCCGCGTAGGAGAGAATCGCCGTCCCGCCGAAGCCGCCTTCGTCGAGCGCGCGGCGAATCGCGGCCACGCGCCCGTCCATCATGTCGGACGGCGCGACCACGTCGGCGCCGGCGCGGGCGTGCGAGAGCGCGGCGCGCGCGAGCAGCGGAAGGGTCGCGTCGTTGTCCACGTCGCCGTCGCGCACGACGCCGCAGTGCCCGTGCGAGGTGTACTCGTCGAGGCAGACGTCGGTCATCACCACGAGGCCGGAGATCTCCTTCTTCAGCCGACGCACGGTCTCCTGGACGGCGCCGCGGTCGTCCCAGGCCTCGCTCCCCTGCTCGTCCTTCTTCTCCGGGATCCCGAAGAGGATGACCGCCGGAATGCCGAGGCCCTGCAGCTCGCGCGCCTCGACAACCGCCGCGTCCGGCGAGAGCCGGAAGACGCCCGGGAGCGAGGCGATCGCCTCCCGCACGTTCTTCCCGTGGCGCACGAAGAGCGGCGCGACGAAGCGATCCGGCGAGAGGCGTGTCTCGCGCACGAGGTCGCGGAGCGCGGGGAGGCGGCGCAGGCGCCGCAGGCGAACGGCCGGAAATCCCGTCACGGCGGGGGGAGACTACGCCGCCCGGGGCCCCGTCGCAAGGTGCTCGAGCAGCCGCAGCGCCTCCGAGAACGTCGGCGTGGGGGTGATCGCGATCCTCTCGACGCCGAGCTCTTCGAGGTACCGGCGCGTGGTCGGTCCGAGAACGACGGCGTCGGTCTGCCGGAGTCGCGCGGCGGCTTCCGGCGAGAGACCCTCGAACAGCCAGCGCACCGCCGAGGGCGACGTCGTGCAGAAGGCCGCGAACGGCTTCTCGAGGATTTCCCGATCGAGCGCGGGATCGTGCGGGTCGCGGGGTCTTCCGATACACCACGAGCCGCTCGACGCGGGCGCCGCGCGCGCGCAGCTCCGCCGGAAGCTCTTCGGCCGCGTCGTCGCCGCAGGGAAACACGACCTTCCAGCCGGCGAGGTTCCGCGGGAGCTTCTCGAGAAGCGCCTCGGCCGAGCCGCCCGCCGTGATCCGCGGCGGACGCCCGTGCCGCGCGAGGGCGTCGGCGGTCACGGGCCCGACGGCGGCGAGACGCGCGCCCTTCGCCGGCGGCCGCGAGGAGAAACCCCAGCCGCGGATCGGTCGCGGCGCGCTCCACGGCGACCTGGCTCGTGAACACGACGAGATCGGGGCGTCCCTCCGGACGCTCGGCGGGGACATCGACTTTCTCGATCGTGTGGCTAGATCGCTCGACGACTTCGACGGTCGAGCTCTCGCCGAGCGACAGGAACGGATTCGCGCCCGATCGCACGACGAGAACGCGGGTCTCGCTCACGCGGTCGCCTCGGCGAGGATTCCCGCCGCACCCCGCGCGAGCAGCCGCTCGGCGAGCGCCCGCCCCAGCTCTTCGGCCCTTCCCGCCGCGTCTTCCGCAGACTCGCGCAGGATGCGCCTTCCGTCGGGCGAGAAGACCGCGCCCGTCAGCGACACGCGCCCCGCCGCGGCCCGCGCCAGACCCGCCACCGGAGCGTGGCAGCCGGCCTCCAGGCCCGCGAGAAGGCCTCGCTCCGCCGCGGCTTCGGACCGCGAGGCCGCGTCCTCGATGCTCGCGAGGACGTCGCCGACCGCCCGATCATCCGCCCGCGCGACGACCGCGAGCGCCCCCTGGCCGATCGCGGGAAGGAGGACCTCCGGCGCGAACACGTCGCAGATCTCCTCGAGGCGACCCAGCCGCGCGAGCCCGGCGCGCGCCAGCACGATGGCGTCCCATTTCCCCTCGGCCAGACGGCGAAGCCGCGTATCCACGTTTCCCCGGGCGTCGGAGACGTCGACGTCCGGCCGCGCCGCGAGGACCTGCGCGCGGCGGCGCGGGCTCGAGGTCCCGACGCGCGCTCGGGGAGGAAGCTCGGCGAAAGCGCGCCGCGGCCTCGCAACGAGGACGTCGGCCGGATCCTCACGCTTCGGAACGGCTGCGAGCGCGATGCCGGCAGGCAGCGCCGACGGCACGTCTTTCAGGCTGTGGACGGCGAGGTCGATCTCATGGCCGAGCAGCGCGGCGTCGAGCTCCTTCGTGAAATCGCCCTTCCAGCCGATGGGCGCGCCGGCGGCGGAGAGGCGGTCCCCAGTCGTGCGGATCGTCACGATCTCGACGTCGGCCCGCGGCGCCAGGGCCCGCGCCACCCATTCCGCCTGGACCCGGGAGAGAGCGCTCCCGCGCGCGCCGAGCCGGAGCTTCATGGAGTCGGGCGGCTACTCGTCGCCGTCCAGGCGGAAGACGTGGCGAATCGCCTCGACGCGGTCGAGCTTCCTTCCCGGATCGGTTTCGGCCTTGAGCCGCCGGAGAGGCTCGTGCAGGAGCCGCGCCGAGAGGGCCTCGGCAAAACGACGCAGGCGCTCGCGCTCCGCCTCCGGGGCTCGGGCGAGCTCGGCCTCCTGCGCCGCGGCGAACCGGCGCTGGAGGTCCGTCAGCGTCGGGACGACGGAAAGGTTCCCGAACCACGCGAGAAACTTCCCGAGCTCCTCCTCGAGGATCGTTTCGGCGCGCGGCACCTCGCGCGCGCGGCGCACCCGATTCGCCTCGGCGGCTTCCTGCAGGTCGTTCACACCGTGAACGAAGACGTTGTACACGTCGGAGACCTCGGCTTCGATGTCACGCGGCACGGCCAGATCGAGGAAGAAGATCGGGCGCCCGCGCCGCTTCCGCATCGCCGGCTCGACGTGCTCTTTGCGGATGACCGGGGCAGGGCTCGCGGTGGCGCCGACGACGACGTCCGCGGAGCCGAGCTCGTCGGCGAGGGCCTCCCAGGGCACGGGGCGACCGCCGACCCGGACCGCGAGCTCGGCGCCGCGCTCGGGCGTTCGGTTGGCGATTCGCAGATCGGAGACGCCCGCCTCCGCCGCGTGGCGCGCGAAGAGCGAGGCCGTCTCGCCGGCCCCGAGCACCAGGACCGTGCGCTCCGACAGATCGCCGAAGACCTTCGCCGCGAGCTCGAAGCCGATCGCGGGAATCGAGAGGGGATGCACGCCGATTTCCGTCTCCGCCCGCACGCGCTTGCCCGCGGCCACGGCCCACTCGAAGAGGCGGTGCAGGACGGCCCGGGTCGCGCCCGCTTCCCGCGCCAGCCGCAGCGCCTGCCGCACCTGCCCGAGCACCTCGCTCTCGCCGAGCGCCATCGAGTCGAGGCCCGACGCCACGCGGAAGAGGTGTCGCGCCGCATCGTCGCCGACCCGGTGGAATCCCGCTCCGGAGAGCTCGGCGGGATCCAGGCCCCGCCACTCCGACACGAACCGCGTGAGGCCGTCGCCGGCGTCGGCCTCCCCCGCCACGCCGTAGATCTCGCTGCGGTGACAGGTCGACACGATGACGCCTTCGGACACGACGCCGCGGCTCACGAGCCCCTGGAGTCCCTCGCGAATCTCGTCCGCGGTGAACGCCACGCGTTCGCGGACGGCTTCGCCCGCCGTCCGGAAGTTCCAGCCGAGAACGAGGAGGCGCGCGTCGGTCGCGGCGGTCATCGGAAGGTGTGCGCCCGCGAAAAGTAGAGATTGACGATCGTGTACGAGAAGAGGACGAGCCCGAACCCCACGATCGAGAGCAGCGCCACGCGCTGCCCCTTCCAGCCGCGGCGGTCCATCCAGAGCAGGAGCCCGTACACGGCGAGCGTGAAAACCGCCCACACGAGCTTCGCGTCCCCGAGGCCGTTCCAGAACCGCGCCGCCCAGATCGTTCCGAGGAGCGTCGAAACGACGAGCGACGCGAGTCCGATCGCCACGGCCGTGCGGTTCATGCCCCCGATCGCCTCGAGGGACGGGAGGCGCGAGAAGAGCAGGCCCGTCCGGGCGCGCCGGATCTGACGGGCCTGGACCAGGTAGAGCAGCGACAGGACGAAGGAGATCGCGAACGCCGCATACCCGAGGATCGCGAGCGTCACGTGCAGGGCGAAGAGCGCCCCCTGCGTCTCCGGGCGAGGCGCCGACGGCGGCGAGGGCAGCCACATCGCGAGGAGCGAGAAGAGGATCACGAAGGGAATCAGGAAGGGGCCGATCGAGCGCTCGCGATGCCGGAGCCAGAGAAGGAGGTACGCGACGCCGAGCATCCAGCCGAAGAGGGCGAGCGAGCCCGAGAGCGTGCGGTACGGCACGGAATGCATCACACGGGCTTGCGCGTGGAGGTCCGCGAACTGCACCGCGAGCCCCGCGGCGAGGGCGACCGGGGCCGCGCCCGGAACCCGCTCGCCGACGAGCGCGACGATCGCGAGGGCCTCCGCCGCGACGTAGAGAAAAACGGCGAGCCAGCCGAGGAAATGGCCGTCCATGGCGGGCCGCCAGTCTAACAGCTGTGGCCCGCCGCGGATCGGCCGGCCCTACCGGCCGCCGCTCTTCGTCGCGTCGGCCTCCTTCTTGTTGGCCTCGATTTCGATCGAGATGTCGACGTCGTCTCCGAGCAGAAGCGCGCCCTGATCGAGGGTCCGATTCCAGGTGATCCCGTAGTCCTTGCGGTTGAGCGGGAACGCGATGCTGAACCCCGCCTTCTCGGTCTTCCCCATCTTCGCGAAGCCGTTGCTCTGGACCGGGACGACGATCGATTTCGTGACGCCGTGCATCGTGAAGTCGCCCGTCACGGAGTAGTTATCGCCGCCCCTGGATTCGACCTTCGTGCTCTTGAAGGTGATCGTCGGAAACTTTTCGACGTCGAAGAAGTTCGCGGACCGCAGGTCGCCGTCGCGGTTGTCGTTGGCCGTGTCGATCGAGGTGGCGCGGACCGTCAGCTCGACCCGGGATTGCGCCGGGTTCTCGCGATCGATCCAGATCGTTCCGTCGAAATCCTTGAAACGGCCCTCGACGCGAGACACCGTGTGACGGATCCGGAACCCGACCTTCGTGTGCGCCTTGTCGAACGTGAAGACTTCTTCCGCCGCGCGCCCGTTCGCCGCGACCGTGACGGCCGCCAGCAATATCGCCCCGACTCGAATCGTCCGCGTCGTTGCCATGCTTCTCCTCTCTTCTCTCTTCGCTTCTTTCTTACGTGGCGCGGCTTGACCCGTCCGGCGCGCCTCAATAGACTCCGATGGTCCATGCCAACACGCCGGCCGAGCGGCCTCTTCCCCCGGTTCGAATGACGCCGGGCGATCCGCTCGGCACCCTCCGGACGTTCCGGCTCCCCTCCGGGGCCGAGGGCCGCTTCCATTCTCTGGCGGCGCTCGAGGAGATGGGCTTCGGCAGCGTCTCCCGCCTGCCGGTATCGCTCCGCATCGTGCTGGAGTCGCTCCTGCGGAACCTGGACGGCGCCCGGATCAAGGAGAGCGACGTCCGCGCCCTGGCCGCATGGAAGGCCCGCGCCGAGCGCACCGAGGAGCTGCCCTTCGTCGTCGCGCGCATCGTCCTTCAGGACTTCACCGGCGTGCCGCTCCTCGTGGACCTCGCGGCGATGCGGTCCGCCGTCGAGCGGCTGGGCAGGGATCCGAAGCTCGTCGAGCCCCTCGTGCCCGTCGCGCTCGTCGTGGATCACTCCGTCCAGGTGGACGAGTGGAACACGCCGGACGCGTTGCGCATGAACATGGAGATCGAGTTCCACCGCAACCGCGCGCGCTACGAGTTCCTCAAGTGGGGCATGCAGGCGTTCCGAGGCTTCGAGATCGTTCCGCCGGGCATTGGCATCGTGCACCAGGTCAACCTCGAGTACCTGGCTCCCGGCGTCCATGAGCGCGACGGCATCTATTACCCCGACTCGCTCGTCGGAACCGACTCGCACACGACGATGATCAACGGCCTCGGCATCGTGGGTTGGGGTGTCGGCGGGATCGAGGCGGAAGCGGGAATGCTGGGGCAGCCGGTGTACATGCTGACGCCCGACGTCGTCGGAGTGCACCTCGCCGGCGCGCTGCCGGCCGGCGCCACGGCCACGGATCTCGTCCTCGTCGTCACCGAGATGCTCCGCAAGGCGAAGGTCGTCGGCAAGTTCGTCGAGTTCTTCGGTGAAGGGGCCGCGACGCTTCCCGTGACGGACCGAGCCACCGTCGCGAACATGGCGCCGGAGTACGGCGCGACGATGGGCTACTTCCCGCCGGACGAGAAATCTTGCGAGTATCTCCTCGCGACGGGTCGGTCGGCGGACCAGGTCGAGACCTTCCGCGCCTACTTCCAGGCGCAGGGCCTCTTCGGCATGCCGCGGCGCGGCGACTGCGACTACAGCGAGACGCTCGAGCTCGACCTCGCAACGGTGCGCCCCAGCGTGTCCGGCCCCAAGCGGCCGCAGGACCGGATCGACCTGCCCGATCTCAAACGGCGGTTCCGCGAGCTCTTCGGCAAACCGGTCTCCGAGAACGGCTACGGGAAGGATGCCGCGCTTCTCCCCCGTCGCTTCCCGGCGCGGCTCGGCCGGGCGATCCCCGGCGGCGGCAGCCAGGCGCCGCCGAGCATCACCGGTGCGCGGCGTCAGGACATCAACCCGTGGACCGAGTCGGAGATGGCCAACAACCGGCCGACGCCGAACGTCGAGGCGCTCGAAGTGTCCCCGCCGGTTCCGGTGGACGTCGGGCACGGCGACGTGCTCATCGCGGCGATCACCTCCTGCACCAACACGTCGAACCCGAGCGTCATGGTCGCGGCCGGGCTCCTCGCGAAGAAAGCCGTGGAGCGCGGCCTCACGGTCTCGCCCCGCGTCAAGGCGTCACTCGCGCCGGGGTCGCGCGTCGTCTCGGAGTACCTCGGAAAAACTGGGCTGCAGCCCTATCTCGATCACCTGGGTTTCAACCTCGTGGGCTACGGCTGCACGACCTGCATCGGCAATTCGGGCCCGCTCGACGCGGGCATCGAGGAAACCGTCGCGAGCAACGACCTCATCACCGCCGCCGTCCTTTCCGGTAACCGGAACTTCGAGGCGCGCATCCATCAGGCGATCAAGGCGAATTTCCTGATGAGCCCGCCGCTCGTCGTGGCGTTCGCGCTCGCGGGCCGGGCCGACATCGATCTCTCGAGCGAGCCGCTCGGCACGGACAAGAAGGGCGAGCCCGTGTACCTGAAGGAGATCTGGCCTTCGGCCACCGAGGTGGCGGGCGCGCTCCTGTCCTCCGTCGGCCCCGAGACGTACCGGCGTCTCTACGGAAACCTCGGCGAGGCCAACCCGCTCTGGAAGGAGATCCGCGGCGCCGCGGGCTCGGCTTATTCGTGGGACGCGGCTTCGACGTACATCCAGGAGCCGCCGTTCTTCGAGGAGTTCCACGCCGCCCCGGCGCCCGTGCCGCCGGTCCGCGGCGCGCGCGCGCTCGCGATTTTCGGCGACTCTGTCACGACGGACCACATCAGCCCCGCCGGAGCGATCGCGAAGAGCTCCCCGGCCGGGCTCTACCTCCAGTCGCTCGGCGTCGCCCCGGCGGACTTCAACAGCTACGGCGCGCGCCGCGGCAACGACCGCGTCATGACGCGCGGGACCTTCGCGAACGTGCGGATCAAGAACCGCATGGTGCCCGGTGTCGAAGGCGGCGTGACGGTCCACCAGCCTTCCGGCGAGCGCCTTGCGATCTACGACGCCGCGATGCGCTATCAGAAGGAGGGCGTGCCCCTCGTCGTCTTCGCGGGACAGGAGTACGGCACGGGCAGCTCGCGCGACTGGGCCGCCAAGGGCACGCGGCTTCTCGGCGTACGCGCGGTCGTCGCGCAGAGCTACGAGCGCATCCACCGCTCGAACCTCGTCGGCATGGGTGTCCTCCCCCTGCAGCTCCTGGAGGGAACGAGCCCCGCGTCTCTCGGGCTCGACGGCACCGAGATCTTCGATCTCGACACCGGCGAAGGTCCCGTGCGCGCGCGCCAGGACGCGGCGCTGACAATCCGGCGCGCGGACGGCCAGACCGACACCGTCGCGCTCCGCGTCCGGATCGACACGCCGATCGAGGCCGACTACTACCGCCACGGCGGCATCCTGCCCTTCGTCCTGCGCCAGCTGATCCGGTAACCGTCGCGAACGCCGGCGTCCTCGATCTCGCTCGGGCGACCGGCGCCCGGCTCGGCGAGATGGCCTCGACCGTGCGCCTGATCTCGACGCTCGGCGTTCGCTCCCGCGGCGCGAGGCTCCTCCGCTCGGTTACTTCGCGGAGACTCCTCGCGCCGCGAACGACGAATGACGAGACCGCCGCCGCAGCCTCCGGGCCGGCGTATATTTGCCCGCGATGACCGATTCCTCTCTTTCGTCGGCCCGGCGATTCCTGGACGCGGCGCTCGGACGGCCGGTGGACCGCCCGCCCGTCTGGATGATGCGCCAGGCCGGGCGCTACCTCCCCGAGTACCGGGAGGTGCGCCGCCGCGTCTCGTTCGCCGAGCTTTGCCGCGCGCCGGATCTCGCGGTCGAGGTCTCGCTGCAGCCCTTTCGCCGCTTCGCACCCGACGGCGTCATCTTTTTTTCCGACATCCTCGTTCCCGCGGAGGCGATGGGAGCGCGCGTCGAGTTCGGGGACTCCGGGCCGCGGCTGCCGGAGCCGCTGCGGGACGCCTCAGGCCTCGCGCGCCTCCATCGCTTCGACCCGGCGTCCGCGATCCCGTTCACCGGAGACATCCTGTCGCGCCTCGCGCGCGAGGTCGGCGACCGCGCGGCGGTCCTCGGGTTCTGCGGCGCGCCGTGGACGCTCGCGAGCTATCTCGTCGAGGGCGGGACGTCCAAGAGCTTCGCCGTCATCAAGCAGATGATGTCCCGCGATCGCGCCCTGTTGCGGGGATTGCTCGATCTCGCCGCCGACGTCGCCGCGGATGTGCTCTCCTACCAGATCGCCTCGGGCGCGCGCGCCGTCCAGCTCTTCGACACCTGGGCCGGCGAGCTCGCCGCCGAGGACTACCGGGAGTGGGCGCTCCCGGCCGCCGCGCGCGCGATCGCGGGGATCCGCCGCCCCGCCGGAACGCCGGTCATTCTCTACGTGAACGGATGCGCCCACCTCCTCGAAGCCATGGCGGAATCGGGAGCCGACGTGCTCTCCATCGATTGGCGGCTGCCGCTCGGGCAAGCGCGCCGACGCGTTCCCGCGAAGTCTCTCCAGGGAAATCTGGATCCGACGCTCCTGCTGGGCGAGCCGGCGGAAGTGGAGCGCCGCACGCGCGCGATGCTCGCCGCGACCGAGGGCCGCCGCCACATCGTGAACCTCGGCCATGGCATCCTGCCGGATTCTCGGATCGAGTGCGTCGAATCGTTCTTCGCCGCGGCCCGCTCGGCGGTCGCGGCGCAGCCGGTGACCGCATGAGAGCCGCCGACGTTTCCCTCGACCTCCTGCGCCGGTACAACGTCGCCGGGCCGCGCTACACCTCCTATCCGACGGCGCCCATGTGGAAAGAGGGATTCACCGGCGACGACTACGGGCGCCTCCTGGCCGAGAGCGCGTCGGCCGATCGCCCGGCGCCGCTCTCGCTCTACTTTCATCTGCCCTTCTGCGAGAAGCTCTGCTACTTCTGCGGCTGCACCGTCGTCATCACGGGGAGCCAGCACTCGCCGGCCGCGCCGTATCTCGAGCTCGTCGAGAAGGAGATCGACTGGGTGGCCGAGCGCGCGGGCTCGCGCCGCAGCGTCGTCCAGCTTCACTGGGGCGGCGGCACCCCGACGTACTTCGCTCCGGACCTCCTCGAGCGCCTCGGCCGGCGAATCCTCGACCGCTTCTCCGTGGCGCCGGACGCCGAGCTCGGCGTCGAGGTGGATCCGCGCGTGACGACTCCGGCGCATCTCCGGACGCTCGCACGGCTCGGCTTCAATCGCCTCTCGATGGGCGTCCAGGACTTCGACCCGACGGTGCAGGCCGCCATCAACCGCATCCAGCCGGCCGACGACACGCAGCGTCTCGTCGAGGAGGCCCGCGCGCTCGGGTTCCCGAGCGTCAACATGGACCTCATCTATGGCCTCCCGCACCAGACGGCCGACACGTTTGCGCGCACGATCGACCGCGTCCTCGCGATCGGTCCCGATCGGCTCGCCGTCTATTCTTACGCGAACGTCCCGTGGATGAAGAAGCACCAGAGCGTCCTCGAGCCGCATCTGCCGGACGAGCGGACGAAGTTCGAGATCTTCCGCACCGCGCTCGAGAGGTTCACGGACGCCGGCTTCGAGTACATCGGGATGGATCACTTCGCCCGGCCCGACGACGAGCTGGCGCGCGCCCGCCACGATCGCACGCTGCACCGCAACTTCCAGGGGTACACGACCAAGGCGGGGACCGACCTCCTCGGCCTGGGTATGAGCGCGATCGGCTCCGTGGGCCCGGCCTACGTGCAGAACCGGCGCGAGCTCGCGGACTACCGCTCGGCGGTCGAGACGGGAGGCACGGCGACGTTTCGGGGTTGCCGGCTGACGGCCGATGATCGTCTGCGCCGGACCGTCATCGGAAACCTGCTCTGCCACGGCGTCGTCGTCAAGTCGGAGATCGAGGCCACTCACGGCATCGCGTTCGACGACTACTTCGCGGACGCCCTCGAGCGCCTGCAGCCCTGCGCCGAGGACGGCCTCGTGGAGATCCGCGCGGCCGAGATCCGGGCGACGCCGCTCGGGCGCGTGTTCCTGCGCAACCTCGCGATGTGCTTCGATGCGTATCTCGGAGCGGGGTCGGAGAAGCCCGTATTCTCGAAGACGTTGTAGCGCCTGTTGCGATGCCGCGCCATGGAGAGTGCCGTTAGCGAGCCGGTGTCGGGGCGCGGCATCGAAGAGAGTTTCGAAGGCAGCCCGGCTCGATGACTCCCGAAAGAGCCATCCTCTTCCTGCAGCTCGGCGGGCCCGAGAACCTCGACGAGGTCACGGGCTTTCTCTATCGCCTCTTCTCCGACCCCGAGGTCATTCGCGTCCGCCCGGCGCTGCTCCGCAAAGCGATCGCCGGCGCCATCGCCCTCGGGCGCCGCAGGGCCTCGCGGGAGCTGTACCGCTCGATCGGCGGCGGCTCGCCCATCCGGCGGCTCACGGAGGAGCAGGCGCGGGGCGTCGAGGCCCGGCTCGCGGCGAAGGGCCGGCGCGCCGCCGTGCGCGTCGCGATGAACTGCTCCACGCCGATGGTCGAGGACGTCGTCGCCGAGCTGGCGCGCGGGGGCGTCCGGCGTTTCCTGGCGCTTCCTCTTTATCCGCACTACTCGCTCACGACGACCAAGGGCGCGCTCGACCGCGCCCGCGAGGCCGTGCAGCGATTCGCTCCCGGCGCGCGGCTCGTCGAGACGGGCTCGTGGCCGACGCACGCGTCGTTCGTCGAAGCACACGCCGAGCTGATCGAGAGTGCCATCGCCGGATTCCCCGACCCGCGCCCCGAGGCCGTGCACCTGCTCTTCTCGGCGCACTCGATTCCCGAGAAGCTCGTCACGCAGGAAGGCGATCCCTACCCGAAGGAGGTCGAAGCCTCGGTCCGCGCCATCCGCGACCGCCTCGGCAATCGCTCGCCGGCCACGCTCGCCTACCAGTCGAAGCTCGGCCCCGTCGCCTGGCTCGGGCCGCCGACGATCGAGGAGATCCGCGCGCTCGGGCGCCGCAGTCAGAAGCAGGTGCTCGCGGTCCCGATCGCCTTCGTGACGGACCACGTCGAGACTCTCTACGAGATCGATCAGCTCTTCGGCGACGAGGCGCGCCGGGCCGGCATCGCCGACTTCCGCCGGACCCCGGGACTGAACAGCCATCCCACCTTCCTGCGCGCGCTCGTCGAGATCGTCGAAGCGCAGGCCGATTTCTGGGCGCCGTGACGCAGACGGTCGTGGTCGGCGGCGGGCTCTCCGGCCTCGTCGTGGGGCTGGCGCTCGCCCGGCGCGGCGAGAGCGTGCGCGTCCTCGAGGCGTCCCCGCGCGCCGGGCGGCGCCGTGCGGACGGAGTCCGCCGACGGCTTCCTGCTCGAGCTCGGACCCAATACCGTCCGGCCGACTCGGGAACTCTGGGGTCTCGTGAGCGAGCTCGGCCTCGCCGACGCCGCGCTCTTCGCGCCGCCGCGCCTTCCCCGTTTCATCGACTTCGACGGTCGGCTCCACGCCCTCGCCCCGGGACCCGCCACGCTCCTGACGACGCGGCTCCTGACCGCGCGCGGCAAGCTGCGCCTGCTGCGAGAGCCGTTCGTACCGCGCGGATCGGACGCGGAGGAGACCGTGACCTCCTTCTTCGCGCGTCGCCTCGGCGGCGAGGTCGCCCAGCGCCTCGTCGCGCCGTTCGTCTCCGGGATCTGGGCGGGCGACGCCGGCGAGCTCTCGGTGGCCGCGGCGTTCCCTTCGCTCGCGGCGTGGGAGCGCGAGCACGGGAGCCTGCTGCGCGGCGCCCTCGCGTCGCGGCGGAGATCGCGACCGCCGCAGCCTCTCCCGCGGGGGCTCCTCTCCTTCCGCGACGGCCTCGAGACGCTTCCGCGCGCGATCGCCGGCCGGCTCGGCGCGAGCCTCTCGCTCGGCATCGCCGTGACGCGGCTCGACGCGCACGCCAGCGGGCTGGCGGCTCCAGACCGCCGCCGGCCCGCTCGACGCCGACCGCCTCGTGATCGCGACCTCGGCGCCGGCGGCGGCGAAGCTCCTCGAGCCAGTCGATCCCGATGCCGCGCGGGCGCTCGGCGACATCCCGAGCCCGCCGCTCACGGTGCTTCACCTGGCATACCCGGCGTCGGCCTTCCCCGCTCCGCTCTCCGGCTTCGGACATCTCGTCGTCCCGGCGCCCGGGCGACGCATCCTCGGCGCGGTCTGGAGCTCGTGCCTCTTTCCCGGCCGTGCTCCGGAAGGCCAGGTCCTGCTCACGGCGTTCGCCGGCGGCGCGCGCGACCCCGAGGCGGCCGGCCTCCCGGACGCGGACCTTCTCGAGCATCGCCTCCCGCGAGCTCGCGCAGTCGCTCGGCGCCTCCGGAATTCCGCGTCTTCGTGCGCGTGACGCGGCACGCCCGCGCGATCCCTCAGTACACGCTCGGCCATCTGGCGCGAATCGAAACGCTCGCGGAGACCGAGCGGCGCCTTCCCGGCTTTCACTTCCTCGGCAACTACCGCGGCGGGATCTCCGTCGGCGACGTCGTGCGCAACGCGCTCGCGCCGTTTTCTTGACGAACGCGGTATCGTTCGCGCGTCCGATGCCCATCGCCGTCCGGACCGAAGCGCTGCGGAAGCTGTACACGACGGCGCCCCCGGTCGGCGGGCGCGGGCCGCGGCATCTCGCTCTCGTTCCGGGCCTCGCGCGAGCGGCGCCAGAAGAGGGTCGAGGTGCTGGCGCTCGACGACCTCTCGCTCGATGTCCGGGCGGGCGAGCTCTTCGGCCTGCTCGGCCCCAACGGCGCCGGAAAGTCCACGACGGTCGGCGTCCTCACGACACGGGTGCGTCCGACCGGCGGCCGGGCCTTCATCGGGGAGTACGACGTCTGGAAGGACCGCGTCGCGGTCAAGCGTCGGATCGGCGTCGTGCCGCAGCGGCCGAACCTCGACTTCTCGCTGACGGCGCGCGAGATCCTCACGTTCCACGGCGCCTATTTCGGGATGCCCGCGGCCGCGCGCAATTCGCGCGCTCAGGAGCTGCTCGAGCGATTCCAGCTGACGGACCGGGCCGACCAGCTCGCCATCGGATTCTCCGGCGGCATGCTCCAGAGGCTCTCGATCGCGCGCGCCATGGTGCACGACCCGGAGGTCCTCTTCCTCGACGAGCCGTCCGCCGGTCTCGATCCCCAGACGCGCCTCGTCCTCTGGGAGATCGTGCGCGACTACCACCGGCGCGGCCGAACGATCGTGCTGACGACCCACAACATGGAGGAGGCCGACGCGCTCTGCGAGCGGGTCGCGATCGTGGACCGCGGCAAGGTCATCGCCCTCGGCACGCCGTCGGAGCTCAAGCGCTCGGTGCCCGGCGGCCACATCATCCGCCTCCAGGTCTCGCCGCGCCCGCCCGCGCTCCTGCGCCAGCTCGAGCGCCTCGCGGGCGTGACCGAGGTTCGTCCCGTCGGGGAAGAGTGCGTGGATCTCTACGCCGACCGCGGCGGCCCGCTCGTGCCGGAAGTCGTGAACCTCGCGCTCCTCTCGCGCGTCGAGATCCGCGACGTCCACATTTCGGAACCGTCGCTCGAGAACCTGTTTCTGCACCACACGGGGCGGAGCCTCCGGGACTGAAGCAAGCCGAATGAACCGCAAGACGTTCCTGGCGCTCCTGGGCCGCGACGCCCATGTCGCGCGGCGGAACTTCCTCCCGCTGCTTCTCCAGACGCTCCTCCAGCCGATGCTCCTCGTCTTCGTCCTCGGCCGCGTGCTCACCACGAGCGGCATGATGCCCGTTCAGTACAAGAGCATGCTCCTGCCCGGGATCATCGCTCTCTCGATGCTGCTCGCCGGCATCCAGGCCGTGGCGATGCCCTTGATCTCCGAGTTCCAATTCACCAAGGAGATCGAGGACCGGTTGCTCGCGCCGATCGAGAACCAGTGGGTGGCGATCGAGAAGGTGTTCTCCGGAATGATCCAGGCCCTCGTCGCGGGGCTCGTCGTCCTGCCGTCGGCGTGGCTGCTCATCGGCAAGGGCGTCGAGCTGCGCCTCGACCGTCCCATCGAGTTCTTCTCGATCGTGCTGCTCGTCGCGCTCCTCTCCTCGGCGATCGGCCTGACGCTCGGCTGCGCGATCGGGCAGACGCAGATCGGCCTGATGTTCTCGCTCGTCGTCGCGCCGATGATCTTCTTCGGATGCGCCTACTATCCGTGGAGCGCCCTCGGCAGCTTCCCGATCCTGAAGCGCCTGGTGCTCGTGAACCCGTTCGTCTACGCGACCGAGGGGCTGCGCGCCGCGCTCGTGCCGCAGTTCCCCCACCTGCCCACGGCCGCGATCTTCGCGGCGCTCGCCGCCTTCGACGCGTTCTTCCTCTGGTTCGGAACGACGCGCTTCCTGCGCAAGGCCGTCGGCTAGCCCGTCACAGGCGCGCGCGACGAAGCCGCAGCGCGTTCGCGATCACCGAGACCGAGCTGAAGCTCATCGCGGCCGCCGCGATCATCGGCGACAGGAGGATCCCGAAGGCCGGGTAGAGGATCCCCGCCGCGACCGGCACGCCGACGGAGTTGTACGCGAAGGCGAAAAAGAGGTTCTGCCGGATGTTGCGCATGGTGGCGCGCGACAGCCGCCGGGCCCGCACGATCCCCAGAAGGTCTCCCTTCACGAGGGTCACGTCGGCGCTCTGCATCGCGACGTCCGTTCCCGTCCCCATGGCGATCCCGACGTCGGCTTTCGCCAGCGCCGGCGCGTCGTTGATGCCGTCCCCGGCCATCGCGACGATTCGGCCGCTCGACTGCAGCATCGAGACGATCTCCGCCTTGCGCTCGGGAAGGACCTCGGCCTGGATCTCGTCGAGGCCGAGCTTCTTCGCCACCGCCTCTGCCGTCGCCCTCCGATCTCCCGTCAGCATGACGAGGCGCAGGCCCTCCGCGTGCAGGAGACCGATCGCCTCGGGCGTCGTCGCCTTCACGGGATCCGCCACGCCGAGCACCCCCGCCGCCTTCCCCTCCACGGCCGCGAGGAGGGGCGTCTGTCCCTCGCCCGAGAGGTTCTCTGCGCAGACTTCGAGGCCTCGGGGATCGACTCCGACTTCCACGAGGAGCGCCGCGTTCCCGATCGCCACCGATCGCCCTCCGACGCGGCCGACGACACCCTTGCCGGGCCGCGACTCGAAATCGCGGCTCGGGCCGAACTTCGCACCCCGCTGCTCCGCGCCGGTCACGACCGCGGCCGCCAGCGGATGCTCGCTCGACATCTCGAGCGACCCGGCCAGGCCGAGCAGCTCGCTCTCGGTCACGCCTCCCGTGGTGGCGACGGACACGAGCCGCGGCCGGCCCTCGGTGAGCGTCCCGGTCTTGTCGAGGACGAGCGTATCCACGTCCCGCAGCCGCTCGATCGCCTCCGCGTTGCGGAACAGGACGCCCGCCGATGCCGCGCGGCCCGAGGCCACCATGATGGACATCGGCGTCGCAAGCCCGAGCGCGCAGGGGCAGGCGATGATCAGGACCGCGACGGCGTTGACCACCGCGTAGGCGAGGCGGGGCTGCGGCCCGAAGAGCGCCCATGCGGCGAACGTCGAGACCGCCACGGCGACGACCGCCGGCACGAAGAACGATGAAACACGGTCCGCGAGATTCTGGATCGGGGCGCGGCTTCGCTGCGCCTCCCCCACCATCCGGACGATCCGGGCGAGCAGCGTCTCCGATCCCACGCGCTCGGCGCGCATCACGAAGGCGCCGTTGCCGTTGACCGTGCCCCCGATGACCCGCCCGCCGGCGGCCTTCTCGACGGGCGTCGGCTCTCCGGTCACCATCGACTCGTCTACGAAGCTGCCGCCCTCGACGACGACGCCGTCCGCCGGAACCTTCTCGCCCGGCCGGACGCGGAGAAGGTCGCCGGCGTGCACCTGGTCGAGGGGGACGTCGCGATCGGTCCCGCCGATCTCGATCCGGCGCGCCGTCTTCGGGGCGAGGCCGAGGAGCGCGCGGATCGCCGCGCCGGTTCGGCTGCGCGCCTGGAGCTCCAGGACCTGCCCGAGCAGGACGAGCGTGACGATGACCGCTGCGGCCTCGTAGTACACGCCGATGCGGCCGGAGTGGTCCCGCATCGAGGCCGGAAACATCTCCGGCCGCAGCGTCGCGGCGAGACTGTAGACATAGGCCACGCCGGTGCCGAGCCCGATGAGGGTGAACATGTTCGGGCTGCGGTGCCGAACCGAATCTCGCGCCCGGACGAAGAAGGGCCAGCCTCCCCAGAGGACGACGGGCGTCGCGAGGATCGCCTCGATCCACGGAGTCCACGGCGCGCCCTCCCATCTCACGAACGGCCCGCCTCCCGGCAGCATTCGGAGCATCGTGAGGGCGAGGAGCGGCGCCGTCAGAACGGCGGAGACCACGAGCCGCCGGCGCATGTCGGCGAGCTCGGGGTTCTCCGCCTCTTCGAGCGTGATCGTCCGCGGCTCGAGCGCCATGCCGCAGATCGGGCAGCTTCCCGGCCCGTCGCGAACGATCTGCGGGTGCATCGGGCAGACCCACTCGGTCTTCTGCTGCTGCCCCGGGGCGGCCGTCGCCATCGAACCGGAGGAGGCGCCGCCGGCAACCGGAACGGTCGGACCCGGCGCGGGCGCCCCCGGAGCGTATTTTCCGGGATCCGCCTCGAACTTCTCTCGGCATCCCGGGTGACAGAAGAAATAGCTCTTCCCCTGCCAACGCGCGGAGACGGCCCGATCCGGCTCCACGGTCATTCCGCAGACGGGATCCAACGTGCCTGAGACCACCGGTTCTCTCTCCTCGCGTCGCAACTCTTCCGGCTCCCGAGACCGAAACAAATCCAAATTCCCTGCGGACCCATCCTATCCGCCCGGGACGAACTCCCCAGTTCGCGGGAAGAGCGCCCGCGCACTGGAATGATGCGTCCGCATCATGGAACTGCAGAAGTGGGCGACTTACGTTGGAAACGCGATGAACGTTGCGGAGAGGCGGGTCGCTCGCGGTCGGTTTGTCGCGGCCGCGCTGACCGCGGCGGCAATCGCGCTGGCCTCGAGTACTCCGTTGGCAGCTGCCTGTTGCGACCCGGAGACTTCCGCAACGCGGGCTACCGCGATGGGCTGCTGCGAGAGCGCCCCGACGCTGCAATGCGCCGCCTGCCCGGCCGGCCGGGAAGGGGCGGTCGCGACGACAACTTGGACCAACGTGCGACCCGAAGGTGCGGCGATCCTTCTTGCTCCGGGCCCCGCCGTCGCCCTGAACAGCTTTCCGAGCGCCCTGCCGAGACCCGGCGGGATTTTCGGCTTCCAGCCCGAGAGCACTCCCCTCTACCGACTCCACGCGCAGCTCCTGATCTGAAACCGGCCTTCTCCTGAAGAGAGGCGGCGGAGCTTCTCCGCCCGTCCGGTCCGGGCTCTGTTCCGGACCCCTGGAGGCATGACCGGTGATCACGCACAGAATTCGGCTCCTCGTTCTCGCCGCGGTCCTCGCGTCCGCGATGGGCGTCCACGCCGACGCGCAGACGCAGACCCAATCCGGCGGAGGCGCCCGCGCCACTCTGCCGGACCCGGTCCTCGACGAGCTCGTGTCCGTGGCGCTGGCGAGCAACCCGGACATCGCGGCTTCCGCTGCGACCGCCGAGGCCGCGGATTTCCGGATCGATCCCTCCCGGGCGCTGCCCGACCCGTTTCTCTCTTTCAATTACCAGAACGACGGCTGGGCGCCCTCGCTCGGCGGGCGGGACATGACGTTTCTGGGAGCCATGTTTGCCCAGCCGCTCCCCTGGCCTGGCAAGCTTCGCCTCGCCGGCGAGGAAGCGGGCCTGCGGGCCGAGGAAGTGCGGGCCGGGATCGTGGGACGCACGCGGCTCTCCGTGGAAGCGCGCGTGCGCCGCGCCTACTACGAGTACCTGCTCGCCCGGGCTCTCCTCGACCTGATCGAGGACCGGAGCCGGTCCTGGCGCGACATCTCCGCAATCGCGCGCGAGCGTTACGCGGTCGGTCTCGGCGTCCAGCAAGACGTCCTCCGGGCGCAGGTCGAGATCTTGCGGCTGGACGAGGCCAGAGCGGATCAGACGGCCGAGGCCGCCAATCGGCGCGCGGAAGCGAACCGGATGGCGGGGCGGCGGCAGGACGCGCCGCTCGAGACGGACCAGCGCCTCAACTATCGGCCCGAGGTGCCCGGCCTCGAGACCTTGCTCGCCGCGACTCGAGACAGGAGCCCGGAGCTCGCGGCCCTCTCCCTCGGAATCGAAGCCGATTGCTCTCGGGTGTCTCTCGCGAAGAAGGACTTCCTTCCGGACTTCGTCGCGAGCGGCGGTGCGATGTACCGCGGGAGCCTCGATCCGATGTGGCAGGTCGGGCTCGGGATCACGCTTCCGATCTTTGCCCGATCCCGGCAAAAGCCGCGCCTCGCGGCGGCCGATGCCGATCTTCGTTCCGACCAGAGCCGTTACGCGTCGGCGCTCCAGGAGCTCGAATTCCGGACCCGGGAACGCTTCCAAAGCCTCGACGCGGCCCTGCGCGTCGCCGGGCTCTATCGCGAAGGCGTCCTGCCGACCGACGAGCTCTCTCTGGAATCGGCCATCGCCAGCTACCGAACGGGCAAGGTGCCGTTCGTCACCGTGCTGGAGGCCCTCAACACGCTCTACGCCGACCGGGCGCTCTACGTCGGGCGCCTCGCCGAAGCGGAGAAGTGGCGCGTCGCGATCGACGAGGCCGAACTCCAGGAAATCGGTGGGATGGCCGCCGGCTCTTTCCGCGGACCCGCAGCCGGAGGGAATCCCGGCATGTCCGGCGCCGCAGCCACCATGGCTTCGCCGGCGCCGATGAGGTAGTGAACATGAGAACGCCTGGCGCGCACCTTCTCCGCACCCCGCTCCTCTTTGCGATCGCCTCGATGGCGCTCCCCCTCGCCTGCCGCAAGACGGCAGGCAGCGCTCAAGGATCGGAGACGGGTCACGAGGCACACTCCGGGACGACGGAAACGAAGCAGTCCCCCGGCCCGCAGGAGCATCGGATTCTCTACTGGGTCGATCCGATGCACCCCGCCTACAAGTCGGATAAGCCGGGAACCGCGCCCGACTGCGGCATGACGCTCGTTCCCGTCTTCGAGGATGCTGCGACGGGCGCCGGTCCTTCGACAACCGTGCCGGGCTATGCGGCCATCTCGCTTTCCTCCGAGCGCCAGCAGGCGATCGGCGTCCAGCTCGGGAAGGCCGAGCTGCGCGACCTGACCAAGACCATCCGGACCGTCGGCCTCGTGACCTTGGACGAGACGCTTCTTCATCAAATCCACCCCAAATTCGAGGGCTACGTCGAAAAGCTCTACGTCGACTACACCGGAAAGCCCGTGCGAAGGGGGCAGCCGCTGCTCTCGATCTACAGCCCCGACCTTCTCGCGACTCAGCAGGAGTACCTGCTCGCCTATCGCGCCAGGCAGCGATTCGCGGGCTCCGCCAATCCCGAGCTGGGGCGCGGGGCGGCCGACCTGTACGACTCGGCAAGGCAACGCCTGCTGCTCTGGGACATTCGCCCCGCCGACATCGAGCGCCTCGAGAAGACGGGAAGGGCTCAGAAGGCCTTGACGCTCTCCTCGCCGGTCGACGGGTTCGTCATGACCAAGAGCGCCGTCCAGGGATCTCGGGTCATGCCATCGGACACGCTCTTCGAAATCGCCGGCCTGCGGCGAGTGTGGGTCCTCGCCGACGTCTACGAATCCGAGCTTCCGTTCGTTCAGGTGGGGCAGACGGCGCGGATGGGCCTCTCCTACCTTCCGAACCGCGACTGGACCGGAAAGGTCGGATTCATCGCGCCCGTTCTCGACGAGAAGACGCGAACGGTCAAGATTCGGTTGGAGTTCTCGAACCCGGACGAAGCCTTGAAGCCCGGCATGTACGCCGACGTCTTCCTCGAGCGGCCGCTCGGCCGCGTCCTGACGGTTCCCGAGAGCGCGGTCCTGACGACTGGCACGCGCAGCCTCGTATTCGTCGCGAAGGGCAACGGGCGATTCGAGCCCCGCGAAGTCAGGACCGGGGCCAAGGTCGACTCCTACTACGAGATCCGCAGCGGTGTTCAACGGGGCGAGGAGCTCGTCACGCAGGCCAACTTCCTCGTCGATTCCGAGTCGCGGTTGAAGGCGGCGCTCGCGGGCATGGAGCCGGAGCCGCCCAGGACTCCGGCGGCCGCGCATCAGCACTGAGGCGGCGCCATGATCGAAAAGATCATCTCCTTCTCCGCCCGAAACCGGTTCGTCGTGCTGGTCCTCGCGGGAGCGGCCATCCTCGCCGGCGTCTGGTCGATCAGCCACATCGCGCTCGACGCACTGCCGGACCTTTCCGACACGCAGGTCATCGTCTACTCGCGCTGGGACCGGAGTCCCGACATCATCGAGGATCAGGTGACCTATCCGATCGTCACCGCGATGCTCGGCGCGCCGCGCGTCAAGGCCATCCGCGGCTTCTCGGATTTCGGTTTCTCCTACGTCTACGTCATCTTCGACGAGGGCACCGACCTCTACTGGGCGCGCAGCCGGACGCTCGAATACCTCTCCAAGATCCAGCCGAAACTGCCCGCGGGCGTTCAGACGGAGCTCGGCCCGGACGCGACCGGCGTCGGCTGGGTCTTCCAGTACGCCCTGGTGGACCGGACCGGAAAGCACTCGCTCGCCGATCTGCGCTCCCTCCAGGATTGGAGCATCCGGTATGAGCTCCAGTCGGTTCCCGGAGTGGCCGAGGTGGCTTCGCTCGGCGGCTTCGTCCGCCAGTACCAGGTGACGGTCGATCCCAATCGTCTGTCGGCGTACGGAATCCCGTTGATGTCCGTCGTCGAGGCGATCCGCGCCTCGAACAGCGAGGTGGGCGGGCGTCTGATCGAGTGGAGCGGGGTCGAGTACATGGTCCGCGCGCGCGGCTACATCCGGTCGATCGCCGATCTCGAGGAGATCGTCGTCAAGACCGACGAACACGGCACGCCCGTCCGCCTTCGGGACGTGGCCTCGATCCAGCTCGGACCCGAGATCCGGAGGGGAATCGCCGAGCTCGACGGTGAGGGCGAGGTCGCCGCCGGCGTCGTCGTCATGCGCCACGGCGAGAACGCGATGGCGGTCATCCGCCGCGTCAAGGAACGCCTGAAGGCCATCGAGCCGACCCTCCCGGAAGGGGTCCGGCTCGTCACGACCTACGACCGCTCGGAGCTGATCGAGCGCTCCATCAAGACCTTGAGGCACGAGCTCATCCTCGAGATGCTCATCGTCTCGCTCGTCATCCTGATCTTTCTGTGGCACGTGCCCTCCGCCGTCATTCCGATCGTCACGATCCCCGCGGCGGTGGTCCTTTCCTTCATCCCGATGTACCTCTTCGGGATCAGCTCGAACATCATGTCGCTCGGGGGCATCGCCGTCGCCATCGGAGCGCTCGTCGACGCCGCGGTCGTCGTGGTCGAGAACGCCCACAAGAAGCTCGAGCACTGGGAGTCGGCCGGGCGTCCGGGAGACTACCGGGAGATCCTGATCGGCGCCATCCAGGAAGTGGGGCGTCCGAGCTTCTTCTCGCTTCTCGTCATCGCCGTTTCTTTCACGCCGGTCTTCGCGCTGGAGGCGCAGGAAGGGCGGCTCTTCCGGCCCCTCGCGTTCACGAAGAACTTCGCGATGGCGATCTCGGCAGTTCTCGCGATCACGCTCGCCCCCGCCCTTCTGCTCCTGCTCATCCGATTCAAGCGCTTCGCATTCCGGCCGGAGTGGCTGTCGCGCCTGGCCAACGCGATCGCCGTCGGAAGGATCCATTCGGAAGAGAAGCACCCCATCTCGCGCGTCCTCTTTCGGTTTTATCTGCCTCCGGCAAAGTTCGTGCTCCGCCATCCCCGGCTCGTCATCGCCGCGGCCCTGCTGATCGTGCTCGCGACGATCCCCGTCTACGAGCGTCTGGGATCGGAGTTCATGCCGCCGCTCAACGAAGGCTCGATTCTCTACATGCCGACCACGCTCCCCGGCATCTCCGTGACTTCGGCGCAGGATCTCCTCCAGCGCCAGGATCGGATCCTGCGCCAGTTTCCCGAGGTCGAGCGGGTGTTCGGAAAGGCCGGGCGCGCCGAGACCTCGACGGATCCGGCGCCCTTCTCGATGATGGAGACGGTCGTCCTCTTGAGGCCCGAGTCTCAGTGGCGAACCATGCCGCGCTGGTACTCCTCTCGCCTGCCCGAGTTCCTCAAGCCTCTGCTTCGCCCGCTCTGGCCGGAGACGATCTCGTGGGACGAGCTCACCAACCGGATGAACGCGGCGCTCACGCTACCCGGCCAGACCAACGCGTGGACGATGCCGATCAAGAATCGCATCGACATGCTCACGACCGGTGTCCGCACGCCCGTGGGCATCAAGGTCTTCGGCGCGGACCTCGCGGAAATCGAGACCATCGGCAGGCGGCTCGAAGCCATCCTGCAAGGGGTGCCCGGGACGCGCAGCGCCTACGGCGAGCGTGTGGCCGGCGGCTATTTCGTCGACTTCGACTTGAAGCGCCGGGAGATCGGCCGCTACGGGCTGACCATCCAGCAAGTCCAGGAAGTGATCATGTCGGCCATCGGCGGCGAGAACGTCTCGACGACGATCGAGGGCCGGGAGCGCTATCCGATCAACGTCCGCTATCCGCGCGAGCTGCGGGACGACCCGGACAAGCTCGCGCGCACGCTCGTGCCCACGATGTCCGGCGCCCAGATCCCGCTCTCCCAGCTCGCCGAGATCCGGCTCGTCGAGGGGCCTTCCATGATTCGCGACGAGAACGGACGGCTCTCGGGCTACGTCTACGTGGACGTCGACACCGGGAAGCGGGACATCGGCGGCTACATCCGGGACGCAAAGGCCGCGGTCGCGCGCGGCCTGAAGCTTCCGACCGGGTACACACTCTCCTGGAGCGGCCAGTACGAGGCGATGGAGCGGGTTCGCGAGAAGCTGAAGGTCGTTCTTCCCGTGACCCTGTTCGTGATCTTCGCCCTCCTCTACGGCAACACGAAGTCGCTCCCCAAGACGCTTCTGGTCCTTCTCGCCGTTCCTTTCTCGGCCGTCGGCGCGGTCTGGCTTCTCTACGCGCTCGGCTATCACGTTTCGATCGGCGTCTGGGTTGGGTTGATCGCGCTGCTGGGCCTGGACGCGGAGACCGGAGTCTTCATGCTCCTGTATCTCGACCTCGCCTATGACGAACGCAAGCGCGCCGGGACGATGCGAGGACGCGATGATCTCGAGGACGCGATCCTCCACGGCGCGGTCAAGCGGGTGCGCCCGAAGGTCATGACCGTGGCCTGCGCCTTCTTCGGGCTGCTCCCGATCATGTGGTCGACCGGCACCGGGGCCGACGTGATGAAGCGAATCGCGGCGCCGATGCTCGGAGGCCTCGCCACGTCTTTCCTTCTGGAGCTCCTGGTCTACCCGGCGATCTATCTGCTCTGGCGATTGCGCGACCTTCGGAAGACCGCGGGAGCACGGTCCGCCCTTGCCTAGCGCATGTCCATCGCATGTCCCCCGACCTGCGGCGCTCCCCATCGCAGTCGCAGGAAGAAGTGCCCGGCGAGCGGGAAGTCTCCGTAGGCGGGCTTCAGGCTCGACGGGAAGGAATACACGGTCACGTCGGCCCCGACGCCGGTCCCGAGCGCCTCCGCGAGCGCGAAATCGCGGAGGTACCCGGCCGTGAAGGCGAAGACGTTCGCCAGGCGCGGCTCCTTCGGCGGCGACACGTGCGGCTCGCCCTTGAAGGCGAGCAGGTCGTAGTCCTTCTGGACGTATTCCGCGCGCGCGTAGAGCTGGTCGGAGAGCGTCGCCTGCCATGCGCCTTCGAGCAGCCACGCGGCGCTCGTCCCGTGCGCCTCGTCGTTGCGGCCCCAGACGAGGCTGGCCGCGAATGGCCCGTCGCCGTCGGCGCCGTAGTGCAAGGAGGCCGTGATGCGGTGCAGGTCACCCGGTTCGGACGGCTCGGGATTCTCGAGGAAACCGTAGGAGACCTGGGCCGACCACCCGCCGCCGAACCGCAGCCGCGCGCGCCCCGAGACCGAGTCGAGCGGGCCGGCCTCGATGTTCCAGCGGTGCTCGTCCGGCTCGGCGCCGTGAAAGACCGAACCCTCGAGCGACAACGCCTTCCAGCCCCAGCCCGCCGTGATCACGTCGAAGGCGATGTGCGTCGAGTCCTGCCAGTGATGGCCGAGGGGCGCCGTCGGATTCTCGCCCGCGGAAGCGCGGTGCATGAAGGCCGTGGGCCCGAGCGCGGGTTCGCCCACCGGAGCGAGCTGAAGCCAGACCGCGGAGCGATCGGCGATCTCGCGCCGCCAGGTGGCCGACAGGTTCATGAAGAAGTCGTGCGGATGCTGCCGATCGACGAGGGGCTTGCCGCGGTACTCCTCCCCGGTCTGGAAGAGCTCCGGAGAGCCCGCGCCCGGAAAAGTCGCCGGCTCGAGCGAGTTCATCGCCATGAGGGAGAGGCGTCCGCCCCAGAGATCCCGCGCCGCGTGAAACATGTTCCAGTTGCTGGACTCGACGCCCTTCCGGCCGGAGGGCCCGCCCTGGCCGTTGAACGCGAGGCGCGCGACTCCGAGATCCATGAGGTGCCAGGACGGCATCGGCATTCCGGCCATCGGATCGTCGGGGACCATGCCCGTCATCCGGTTCATGTCGGATTCGAAGAGGCGCGGCGCCGCCGCTTCATTCGACGTCGCCTCCATGTCGTGGCCCTCGTGCTGGCCGAGCGCGGCCGCCGCGAGCGACCAGCAGATCGCGGTCATGCCGAATCGTGTGCGAAGCAAGCGGATTTCTCCCTCCCGTCGAGCGATCCCGGAGCGTCCGGACGCGCGGCCGTGCGCCGCGCTCGGAACAGCCTCTAAAGGCGCAGGACGGAGGGAAGAACGGGCGGCGGAGGACTCTCGAAACTTCGAGGGAACCGGAGCGCGAGCGCGCCCGGCGATCCCGACGGAACGGCCGCGAAGGACGGCGGCGTCGCGAGGTCCAAAGCGGCGCCGGACGAGGCGGAAGCCGCCGGAACCGCCGGCGCGCCCGAAAGCACGCAGGGCGCGAGATGGCTCCGGCACGAGTGGCCGGACGACGCGGGGTCCGCGGCGCGGCCCTCCCCGTGGCAGGCCGGGTGAGAAGCCGTCGCCCGGACCGCGTCGCGGCCGCACTCGGCCTGACAGCGCAGGGCGGCGGCCGGAGCCTGTGCGAAGACGAGGATTGCGGCGACCGCGGCGGAGAAGACGAGCGACTTCACGGACGGTCGCAACGCAGGTGCCGGCATCCTCATTCCGAGCGCTTCAGCTCTTCGGCGGCGCGCCGGTGCGCGCCGCCTCCTCGTGGTGATCGTCGGACTCGCCCTCCTTCTGGAGCGCCTTCTCCTCTTCCGCCGAGAGCGCATCGAGATGCCTCAGGAACGCCACGATCTCCCAGATCTCCTTCTCCTTGTGGGTCGGCTGGAATGCCGGCATCCCCGTCATGCGAATGCCGTTCGCCACGATCCAGTAGAGCTCGCCGTCGGGCCGTTTCTGCACGCGCGGAAGCGTGAGGTCGGGCGCCGGAGGATTCAGCCCCTGGCCGGCCTCGGACGCATCGATGCCGGGCGCGGCGTGGCATTGGACGCAGTTCTCGCGATAGTGCGCGAGCCCGTCGCGCAAGACCTCGGCGGACGCGGGAAGCGGGTTGGAAGCCTTCGGGGCGCGCCGCGCCACGGCCCGGTTGAGCGCGAATCGCGCGAGCGCCTCCTCGAGCTTCCCCGGCGGTTTCGTGGCGGCGACCTCGAACAGCCCGAACCAGAGCGCGAGCCCGGCCGCCACCGCGACCAGCACGAACCCGAGGAGCATCCCGCGAAACCACTTCATCCCGACCTCCGGCTACGCGTGCTCCCGGTTCGAGGCGTGGCAGGTCGTCTCGGCCCCGCGCTCCACCTGGATGGTCGCGTGGTCGACGCCCGCGTCCTCGCGCAGGAGGCGCTGAACGGCCTCGAGCACCTCGCCCCGCCGGCTCTCCGAGGAGGCGCGGATGTGGACGCTCGCCGAGTGCAGTCCCGACGTCAGCGTCCAGAAATGCAGGTCGTGAATCGCTTCGACGCCTCGCACCTCCAGAATCCTCTGTCGCAGAGAGGCGAGATCGATCTCTCGCGGGGTCCCCTCGAGCAGGATGTGCGCCGACTGCCGGAGGAGCGACACGGAGCGCGGCACGATGAACGCGGCGACGCCGACGGAAACCGCGGGATCGAGCCACGTCCACCCGGTCCGAGGAATCAGGATCGCCGCGACGACGACGGCCCCGGAGCCGATCAGGTCGGTCAGGACCTCGAGGTGCGCCGCCTTGAGGTTGAGGCTCTCCTGCCTTCCCCGAGCGAGCAGCTGCAGCGCGACGAAGTTGGCGACGAACCCGGCGGCGGCGACCGCGAGCATGAGGGAGCTCCTCACCGACACCGGCGCCCGGAACCGTCCGAGCGCCTCGAAGAAGATCCAGCCCGCCATCACGAGGAGGAGCTGCGCGTTGACGAACGCCGCGAGGATCTCGGCGCGATAGAACCCGAAGCTGTGCCGTCCCGTGGGCGCGCGATCGGCCAGGCTCATCGCGGCGTAGGCGAGCGTCAGGGCGGCGATGTCGGCGAACATGTGCGCCGCGTCGGCGAGGAGGGCGAGGCTTCGAGAGAGGATGCCGCCGACGACCTCGAGGAGCAGCACGGAGCCCGTGAGCAGGAGAACCGCGCGCAGATTCCGGCGCCAGGTCCTCCGGTCACCCCCGGAGGGCCGCTCGGGGACATGCGAGTGCGCCTGGGCCTGAGTCGAGTGCGCGAGCTCCATCAGACGCGCTCGAGCTCGACGCGCGCGTCGTTGAAGCACGCGCCGGCGCCCAGATCCGTCAGCGTGTCGGGCGCCAGCGCCGACGCCGTCGCGCCGTTGTCCGTGTTGTGGCTCCAGAGACCCTTGGGCAGAAACACGACGCCGGGGCGCATGGAGTCGTCCACGCGCGCCCGGCACCGCACCTCCCCGCTCCCGTTGAAAACCCGAACCGCGGCGTCGTCGGCGATCCCGCGCGCCGCGGCGTCGTCCGGGTGGATCGCGACCCCGACCGACTCGGGCCGCAGCTCGCCGAGGGTCGAGCTGATCGTCCGGTCGCTCCCCGGCGAAATGAGCGTGAGCGGAAATGCCGAGGCACTCGGCGCCTCGCGGAATCCATAGAGGCCCATCGGCGCCTCCCGGTCGAGCTCCTCGGGGGTCAGATGCACCTTCCGGTCCGGTGTCCGGGGAAAGACGTCCACGAACTGCACCGGGTGCATTCCGAACTCGGGGTTCGCGAAGCCGTCGCGCTCGAGCCCCTCGCGAAGCTCCGAATCGCGCCGGCTCGACGCGAAGACCGCCGCCGCGATCGCTTCCGTCGTCTCCGGGTCGCCGGGCCGGGCCACGCCCGTTCGCCGGCAGAGCTCGGCGAACACTTCGTGATTGGGCCGCGACTCGCCGACGGGAGGAATCACCGGCAACGCGTCCTGGAGCACGTAGGCGCCGTAGCCGCGCGAGATCTCCCGCCGCTCGAGGAACGTCGTCGCCGGGAGGACGACGTCCGCATACGCCGCGGTGTCGGTCATCACCGGATCGAACACGACCGTGAAGAGGTCCTCGCGGAGGAGTCCGCGGCGCACTTTCTCCTGCTCGGGCAGCGTCATGAGCGGATTCGCGTTGTAGACGAAGAGGAGCTCGATCGGCGGCCGGCCCGAGAGGAGCGTCTCGCCGGTCCGGTTCATGTTGATCTCGCGCGTGCCCGCGGGCCCTTCGCGCGCGGCACCCTGCACGTCGATGTCCCAGATGGCCGAGTTGGACATCGTGTATCCGCCGCCCCGCACGCCGAACTTGCCGGCCACCGCGGGCAGCGCCAGCACGGCCGCGACCGCCGAGCCGCCGTTGCGGTTTCGCTCGAGGCCCCACCCGCAGCGCAGCGCCGCGGGCGAGGAGTCGGCGTAGAGGCGCGCGAAGGCCTCGATCTCTTCCGCCGGAATGCCGGAAGCCTCCGCCGCGCGGTCGAGCGTCCAGCCCTCGGCGCGGCGGCGCAGCTCTTCGACGCCCGTGGCGTGCGCCGCGAGAAACGCCGTGTCGGCGCGGCCGTTCGCGAAGAGCCAGCGGATGACCCCGAGCGCGAGCGGGAGATCACCTCCGGGCGCGACCTGCAGGTGAAGGTCTGCCTGCTCGGCGAGGCGCGTCCGCCGCGGGTCCACGACGACGAGCTTGCCGCCCGACTTCTGCGCGGTCTGGATGTGCGGGAGAAGATGGATCCCGGAAACCGCGGGGTTGACTCCCCAGAGAACGATCAGACGCGCGTGGCGGTAGTCGGGAATCGCGATCCCGGCCATCTTGCCGTAGAGCCCATTTGCGGCGCGGCCCGACGGCGCCGCGCAGACCGTCCGGGCGAGCCGGGAGGCGCCGAGCCGCCCGAAGAGGCGCGCGTCCGTCGTGTCCTGCGAGAGGTATCCGTTCGACCCGCCGTAGGACAGCGGCAGAATCGCCTCTCCCGCTCCGCGCCGCGCCAGGGCCGAGAGCTTCCCCGCGACCAGGTCGAGCGCCTCGTCCCAGCCCGCGCGCCGGAACCGACCCTCGCCCTTGCGGCCCTCGCGGATTCGCGGGAAGAGGACGCGCCGCGGTCCGTGCACGTGCTCCGGATATCGCCGCACCTTCGAGCAGATGTATCCGTCGGTGACGGGGTTGACGCGGCTGCCGCCGATCGCGACGACGCGGTCCCCTTCGACGTGGACCTCGAGGCTGCAGGCGTCCGGGCAGTCGAGCGGGCAGGCACTCGACACGATCCGGGCGGGAGCGGTTCGGGCGGCGGCTTCCATGGCGAGGCGGTCTCCTCCGACGCCCGAATGGTAAGCCTCCCGGGCGTTTTCCGCCAACCGGCGGGCAACCGGCCGCGGAAACGCGGGGACGAACGGCGCCGGAGCGCGGCGGAGGGGCTAGCAGGTTGCTGAAAGAGGGTGTGGGATGGCGTTACGAGCGCCGCGGGGTCAGGCGTCCGAGGAAGCGCAACAGAAGTAATGCGGCGATGCCATCGCATCGGCGAGGAGCGACTGCTTTCGGCTGCGGCGGTCGAAGACGACCGGCAGCCGAGAGTTTCGGCCCGGAGGGCTCAACCGCGATCCGAGCTAGAACTCTCGGCCGCCGTTCGCGAAGCGAACGCCTGCGGCCGACAGCCGGACACGACGCCCGCATCCACCGGGGGTTCGGGGGACCACAAGGTCCCCCGGCGACGAAAATTTCAGCAGCCTGCTAAGTTCGCTTCCGGGAAGTAGCCGTGGAGCTCGCGGAGCGCCGGCCGGTCGATCCGCTCCTCGCGCAGCGATTCGCGGAGGAGCTGCAGCGCGGCCATGCCTTCCGGAACCATCTGAAGCTCCTGGATCACCGGCAGCGCCTCGAGGACCGCCTGGCGCGCGGTCGCTTCCTCGCCGAGATCGAGCAGAAGGTCCGCGATGACGAGGTGCAGCGCCGCCACGTCCGCGCGCATGCCGATCTGCTCGAACTGCTCCTGCGCCGCGCGATACGACTCGAGGGCCGCCGCCAGCTGTCCGGTCTCGCGCAGCATCCCCGCCAGACCCCACTGGACCTTCGCGAGGGCGATGCGATCGTCCAGGCGCTTCAGGACCGGGATCGCCTGGCGCGACGCCTCGATCGCGCGCGCCGCGTCGCCCTGCATGCCGTAGATGTGCGTGAGATTTCCGTACGCGGCCGCGGCGAGGCGTTCGGCCCCGAGAGACTCCGCCTGAGTGCAGATGCGCCGATAGATCTCCGACGCCTCGGTCAGCCGCTCGCTCTCCGTGAGCGCGATGGCCTCGAGGAACCGGACCTTGAGCGCGTCGATCGGCATCGAGAGCTTCTGGAAGCTCTCCTCGAGCGGCGCCGCCATTTCGAGGACGGCGTCGAGCTGCCGCTCCTCCATTCGCAGTGCCAGGCGCTGGTAGGCGAGGCGCGACAGGTCCGCGGTCGCGCTCACCGTGTGGAGGAACGGTCCTTCGGCGCGGTCGAACCAGAGCCGCGCCTCCTCGCGCCGCGAGAGATGGCGGCAGGCCGTGCCGGCGATCAGCGCGAGCTCGCCCAGAAAGTACTCGCGCTCGTCGAAGAGACCGATCGGGCGCGGCGGAACGCGGAGGAAGCCGTACAGATGCTCCGCGTCGTCGCGCACCGTCGCGGGCGAGGTGTCGAGCCGCTCGTGGAGCCGTCCGCAAACCGACAGAAGCAGCTCCGGCTGCTCGAGCTTGATCGCGTCGGCGCCTTCGCTCCGCTCCGCGGGCGGCAGCGCCAGGATCCGATCCGCCGAGGTCTCGATCTCCTCGGGCGGCATCGCGCGCGGCGGGAAGCGGAGGACGCGGCCGCCGTTCACGGAAGCTCCTCGTCGAGACGCATCTGGAGATCGACGGCGAACTCCTCGGGCTCGCGCGAGAGGATGTCGTCGAGGCGCGGGTCGGTCGACCGCCGGCCGCCGAGCTTCCACATCTGGAGCGAGCGGCCGTACTGGCAGGCCGCCGAGAGCAGCGCCAGACGGAGCGCCTTGGGCGGCATGGGAGACGGGCCGCTGCGTCGCGCGAGACGGAGGAACCACGGGAGCAGATCCTCCTCCGCCCCGTCGGCCTCCTCCGGAGTCAGAAGGTAGTACGACACGAGTGTCGAGCGAATGACACCCTGCAGGCGCACGAAGACCCCACGCGCCTCGTCGTCCCGAGCTGGAGATGTAATCGGCACTGAAAGGTTACGCCTTCGAAGCTGGCCCGAAGGCTACACCACGAGCGTTGCGGCGTCAAAGGCCGCTTCGTGCCGAAGGATCCCGAACGTTCTCTGACTGAGAGACTTAGCTCGGGATGATGCTGCCGACCTTGATGACGAACCGGGTCGTCTTCTTTTCGGGCCGGGCCGAGCGGGTCTCGGGCTGACGCTCCGGCATCCGAGCGGGGGTGGTGGAAGAAGTCATCGTCGTCTCCTTTCGCCAACCGCTCGGCCGGGCCGAGCGGACCAACCGACTCATTCGAAACCTCGCAAATTGAATCACAGTTCTGGGCGGCCGGCGGAAGAATCGTGGACCGCCGCCGGTCCCGGCAATCCAAGCTCCTATCCCTGAGGGAATTGCACTACTCTATCCGGCCGGCAGCCCGCCTGCCCGAGAGGAGCGTCCATGCTGCGAATCCCGGCCACCCTCGCGATTCTCGCCCTGCTCGCGCCCGCCGCGGTCGCCTCGAAGAAGAGCCCGGCGGCGAAGAAGGACGCCACCCTGCCCGATCTTCTGACCTTCCCCGCCACCGAGAAGCTGCTTCCCAACGGCCTCAAAGTCATCGTCGTGCCGACGGGCTTCCCCAACATCGTCTCGCTGCAGATTCCCGTGCAGACGGGATCGCGCAACGAGGTCGAGCCCGGCAAGTCCGGGTTCGCGCACTTCTTCGAGCACATGATGTTCCGCGGGACGAAGGCCTATCCGCCGGAGCGCTACCAGGAGATCCTCACGCAGGTGGGCGCGCGCCAGAACGCGTACACGACCGACGACTTCACGAACTACCACACGACGTTCTCGAAAGACGACCTCGAGCTGATGCTGAAGGTCGAGGCCGACCGCTTCCAGAACCTGTCCTACGACGAGGCGGGCTTCAAGACCGAGTCGCGCGCCGTGCTCGGCGAATACAACAAGAACAGCGCGAATCCGATCGTGAAGCTCGACGAGGCCCAGCGGGAGCGGGCCTACACGACGCACACCTACAAGCACACGACGATGGGTTTCATCAAGGACATCGAAGACATGCCCAACCAGTATGCGTACTCGCGGCAGTTCTTCGAGCGCTGGTATCGACCCGAGCATACGACCGTCATCGTGGCCGGCGACGTCACCGCGGAGAAGGTCATCCCCCTCGTCGAGAAGTACTGGGGGACCTGGAAGCCCGGGACATTCCAGGCGACGATCCCGCAGGAGCCGCCCGCGAAAGGGCCCGTCTACGCTCACGTCGCGTGGACGTCGGCGACGCTTCCCTGGGTGAGCGTCGCGTTCCACGGCCCGGCGTTCTCGGACGTGAAGAAGGACTACGCTGCGATCGACATCCTGTTCGACCTCAACTTCGGCGAGACGTCCGACCTGTACAAGAAGCTCGTCGAGACCGAGCAGAAGGTGGACCAGCTCTTCGCCGACAGCGGCGGCAACCAGGATCCGTCGCTCGTCACCGTGTACGCTCGGGTCAAGAAGATCGACGACGCCGTCTCCGTGCGCGACGAGATCCTCGCGACCTATGCGGCCGCCGTCGCGGCGCCTCCCGACGCGAAGCGCCTCGCCGAGGCCAAGTCGAACGCGCGCTATGGCTTCGCGCGCCGCCTCGACAACACCGAGACGATCGCCGGGACGCTCGCGCGATTCGTGCGCTACTCGCGCTCGTACGGCACCGTGAACCGGCTCCAGCGCGTCTACGACTCCCTGACGCCGGAGGACGTGCAGGCCGCCGCCAGGACCTATTTCACGGACTCGAGCCTCGTCGTCGCGACGCTCTCGAAGGAGAACTTCGCGGACGCCATGACGACTCCTCCGACCCTCGCCGCGGTCGCGCCAAAAGCTGCCGCGACGGCCGCCGACCTCGACTTCGTCATCCAGAAGACGACGCTCCCGCAGCTCAACATCAAGCTCCTCTTCGCTGCCGGGTCGGCCCACGACCCGAGGGGCAAGGAGGGCCTCGCCGCCCTGGCGGCGTCGATGATCGCCGAGGCCGGCTCGAAGGACCTGCGGATCGACGAGATCAACCGCGCCCTCTACCCGATGGCGGGCGTCTTTCGCGACCAGGTCGACAAGGAGATGACCACGTTCACGGTTTCGATCCATCGCGACAACGCGAAGGCCTGCCTCGACGCCGTCCTGCCGCAGCTCCTGGATCCGGGATTCCGCCAGGAGGATTTCGACCGCCTGAAGGACCAGCAGAAGAACGCCCTCGTCGAAGACTTGCGCGGGAACAACGAGGAGGAGCTCGGCAAGGAGCGGCTCCAGACGGACCTCTTCGCCGGCACTCCCTACGCCCATCCGGTGCTCGGTACGGTCGCCGGCATTCAGGCCATCACCCTCCAGGACGTGAAGGACTTCGTGCGCTCCGTCTACACGCGCAAGGCGCTCACCGTCGGCGTCGCCGGCGACGCGCCGCCGGAGCTCCTCGCCCGCCTGAAGGCGGACCTCTCGCGCCTGCCGGACGGGCCGGCGCTCGGGAAGCCTGCGGGCGTCGTGGCGACAAAGCCGTCGGGCATGCACGTCGACATCATCGAGAAGGACACGCGCGCGACCGCCATCTCGCTCGGGCACCCGATCTCCGTGACCCGATCCTCGCCGGACTTCGCCGCGCTCTGGGTCGCGCGCACCTGGCTCGGCGAGCACCGCGCGTCCTTGTCGCACCTCTATCAGCGAATCCGCGAGGTCCGCGGGATGAACTACGGCGACTACGCCTACATCGAGGCGTTCCCGCGCGGGATGTTCCAGTTCTTTCCCGACCCGAACATCGCGCGCCAGGCGCAGATCTTCGAGATCTGGATCCGGCCCGTCGTTCCGGACAACGCCCACATGGCGCTCCGCATCGCCATCGCCGAGCTCGACAAGCTCGTGACGAATGGTCTCTCCGAGGAGGACTTCCAGCGAACCCGCGACTACCTGATGAAGAACGTCTACGTCATGACGGCGACGCAGAACCAGCAGATCGGGTACGCGCTCGATTCGAAGTGGTACGGAATCGGCGACTTCGCGACGACGATGCGTGAGCGCCTCTCGAAACTCACGCGCGAGGACGTCAACCGCGCCATCCGCCAGAACCTGTCGGCCAAGGACCTGCAGATCGTCATCATCACGAAGGACGCGGCCGGCCTGCGCGAGAAGCTGCTCTCGGATGCCTTCTCGCCGATCAAGTACGACGGCGACAAGCCGGCGGAGCTCCTCGAGGAAGACAAGGTCATCGGGGCGCGCAAGCTCGGGATCTCGCCGGGCGCCGTGACGATCACGCCCGTCGATAAGGTCTTCGCCGATTGAGGCGGCACGCGCCGCCGTGTTCCCGGCAGATCAGATCGCGAGAACGGCGGCGCCCCGGATGTCTCCGCGCTTGACGCGCCGGAGCGCCTCGCCGGCCTGCTCGAGGGGGAACGTCTCCGTCTCGGCGCGCACGGGAATCTCCGCCGCGAGCGCGAGGAACTCCTCCGCGTCGCGGCGCGTGTAGTTCATGACGCTTCGGAGGGAGCGCTCGCCGTAGAGCGTCTCGTACGGAATCGGCGGCAGCGGGTCCATGTGGATCGCGTTGACGGCCACGACGGCGCCCCGATCGATCCGCGAGAGCGCGGCAAGCACGACGTCTCCGGCCGGGGCGAACGTGACGGCGGCGTCGAGCGGGACCCCCGGATCGTCGAGCGTGTCGCCGACCCAGACGGCTCCCATGCGCGTCGCGAGCTCCCGGTGCGCCGCCTCGCGCGTGAAGGCGTAGACCTCGCAGCGCCAGTGCCGGGCCACCTGGATCGCGAGGTGCGCCGAGGCGCCGAAGCCGAAGAGGCCGAGCCGGCCGGCGGGACGGATTCCCGAGAGGCGCAGGGAGCGATAGCCGATGATTCCCGCGCAGAGCAGCGGCGCGGCCTCGCGTGCGGAGAAGCCGTCGGGGAGCCGATAGACCCACCGCGCGTCGGCCGTCAGGGTCTCCGCGTACCCGCCATCCCGGTCCCGCCCGGTGAACGTCGCGTCCGGGCAGAGGTTCTCGCGGCCGGACCGGCAGAAGCGACACCGGCCGCAGGTCGACGCGATCCAGCCGACACCGGCCGCGTCGCCGGGAGCAAAGCCCGTGACTCCCGGCCCGACGTCGACCACGCGTCCCGCCGCCTGGTGGCCGGGGACGATCGGCAGCCGCGCCGGCACCTCCCCTTCCAGGATGTGCAGGTCGGTCCGGCAGACGCCGCACGCCTCGACGGCGATCGCGACCTCGCCGGGCCCCGGACGAGGCACCGGCGCGTCCACGAGCGCCAGCGGCCGGCTTTCCGCCGGCCCCGCCACCGCGAGCGACATCGCGCGCATGCCGGACGATTCTGACTTATTCTGGAATCGCGCGATGGCCCGGCTCGACGAGCTCCTCTCCGACTACGGCGCCCATCACCGGACGCGCGGCAACCTCGTCTGCCACGCAATCGGCATCACGCTCATCCTCTACGGCGTCGTCTCCTTCCTCTGCCTCATCCCGCTTCCCGTCGCGCGATGGACCGCCGCGGAGGCGGGCATCGTGGCAATCGTCCTCTTCTACCTGCGGTTGAACGCGACGCTCGCCGCGACGATGCTCGCCGAGCTGACGCTCTTCGACCTGCTCGCGCGCGCCGTGGACGACTGGCGCATCGGCGCCGCGGCGTTCGTCCTCGGGTGGATCTTCCAGGCGATCGGGCACGCGCGGTTCGAGAAGAACAAGCCCGCGTTCTTCCAGAACCTCGTGCACCTGCTCGTGGGACCGCTCTTCCTCTGGAACGAGCTGCTGAAACTGAGACCCATCGCGCGGCCCTAGCGCGAAGCCCCTCAGCAGAAGGTCGTCAGCACCGCGTTGGGGTGCTCGAGGCGGTAGCCCTCCCCCGCGGGGTCGGGATCCACGTCCAGCACCGCGCCCTGCAGCCGGTGGAAGGACTCGTCGTCCATGACGACGGGAATTCCCGCCGCGTCGAACGTGTGCCCCTCGTCGGGAGGATTCTCCTCGACGGAGACGCGGAAACCCGTGCCGCCGCACCCCAGGAGATGCCGCACCGTCAGGCGCGCGCGCGTGAAATCCGAGTCCGCCCGCAGACGTTCGGCCGCGCGCGGCGTGATCGAGAGGGGCGCGCCCGCCATAGGATGTTCATTGTATGGCCGGCCGCGCGCGCGATCCCGTCACGGTCCTGTCGATCGCGAGCTCGGACTCGGGCGGCGGCGCGGGCATCCAGGCGGATCTGCTGACGTTCGCCGCGCACGGCGTTCACGGGGCGACGGCGATCGTCGCCGCCACGGCGCAGAACAGCCGGCGCGTCGCCGCGATCGAGCCGCTGTCGCCGCGATTCGTCGCCCGCCAGATCGACGCCGTCTTCTCGGACTTCGACGTCCAGGCGGTCAAGATCGGGATGCTGTTCGATGCGCCGCGCATTCGCGCCGTCGCCGCGGGCCTGAAACGCTGGAAGGCCCGGCGCGTCGTGCTCGATCCGGTCCTCGTCTCGAAATCGGGCGCGCGGCTCCTCTCGCGCTCGGGCCTTGCCGCACTGAAGACGCGCCTTCTCCCGCTCTGCGACCTCGTGACGCCGAATCTTCCCGAGGCGGAGGCGCTCACGGGTCTCCGCGTCCGCGACGAGCTCGACCGCCGTCTGGCCGCGGGGATCCTGGCCGACCTCGGCGCCCGCGCGGTGCTCATCAAGGACGGGCACGGGCGCGGCCGGGAGGTGCGGGACCTGCTCTTCGACGGCGAGGCCTTCACGGTTTTCGCCGCGCCGCGACTCAAGACCCGTGCGACGCACGGGACGGGCTGCACGCTCTCCTCCGCGATCGCCGCGAACCTCGCGCTCGGCCAACCGCTCGCGCTCGCGGTCGAGCGCGCGATCGCCTATCTGCGGGCCGGGCTCGAGCGCGGCACGTTCCCGGGCGGCGGATTCGGCGTGCCCGATCACTTCCCGCCGCGCGCCGGCGCCCGCCGTCCCGTCTAGCCGCCGACCTCCTCGAAGACACCCGTCGCCTTGTTCTTGCGGGCCCGGGCCGCGTCGAGGCATCGCCCGTTCATCGCGACGTAGACGCCGGGCGGCAGCACCTGCGCGAACGAGAGCGCGCTCCCGAGGTTGAAGAGGCCGTCGGAGCTCCCGAACGCGTAGGGCACCATCGCGCCGGTGAGGACGATCGTCTTGCCCGTCTTCCCGTCGGCCAGCACGCGGGCGGTCTCGACCATCGTGTCCGTGCCGTGCGTGACGACGATCCGGCTCTCGGGCGCCTGGCGACACTCCGCGAGGATCGCGGCGCGGCCGGCGTCGGTCATTTCGAGGCTATCCACCATCATCACGGTCTTCAGCGCCACGTCGACGCGGCAGCGGCCGAGGCGCAGCATCGCCGGCACGTGGGTCTCGAGGAAGTACAGCCGACCCGAGAGCTCGTCGTACTCCTTGTCGAACGTCCCGCCGGTGACGAGGATCCGGATGCTCATCGCGGCCGCGCCGGTCAGGCCCAGGAGTCGATGGGGTACCGCAGGCTCGCGTAGGCCATGTCCGCGATCGCCGTCTGCTCCGCGTCCCGGTTCTTGTCCATCTCCTTGAGGTGTCCGACCATCCGGTACTTCGCGGCGCGCACGAACGCCCGCGCGAGGCGGACCTCTTCCGCGGCCCTCTCCGATCCCTTCTTCGCGATCGCGGAGGTCGCCCGCGAGATCACGGCGAGGCTCCCGTACAGATCGATCGCCACCTCGGCCAGCCGTTCCTGGTGATACTCCTTGCCGACGACGCCCTTGCCATACTTTCGGAGGAGCGTCTCGACGGCCCCCGCCGCCGACGCGGCGTACTTGCACACGACCTCGCCTTCGGCCTGGAGCTCGGGCGCCGCCTTCTCGAGGCGGCCGGGCGCGACGTAGCCGCGGATCTTCCGCACCGCGTAGTCGGAGAGGACGCCCAGGGACGTGAGCGGAGCCTTCAGCGCCCGCGCGACCTCCCGCAGATCCTCGCCCGCGTCGCGCATGCCGGAGAGCGTCACGAGCGCGCGCAGGATCTCGTTGGTGCCCTCGAAGATCATGTTGATGCGCGAGTCGCGCAGCGCGCGCTCGTACGGGTATTCCTCCATGAAGCCGTTCCCGCCGGCGATCTGGAGCGCGTCGTTGATCGTGCGCCAGGCGCTCTCGGTGCCGAAGATCTTGCAACAGGCGCCCTCGAGGGAGTAGTCCGGCAGGCCGCGGTCGATCAGGCCCGAGGTCAGGTAGACCATCGACTCCAGCGCGTACGTGTTGACGACCATGCGCGCGAACTTGGCGCGAATCATCTCGAAGTCGGCGATCCGCGTGGCGAACTGGCGCCGCTGGGTGGCGTGCTCGGCCGCGGCGCGGATCATGGCCTTCGATCCGCCGATGCAGCCGGCGCCGAGCGAGGTCCGCCCGGTGTTGAGGATCTCGACGGCGATCTTGAAGCCCTGCCCGCGCGCGCCGAGAACGTGCGAGGCCGGTACGCGCACGTTCGTGAGCGTGATCGGGACGGTGGACGAGCCCTTGAGGCCGAGCTTCTGCTCCTCGCGGCCCGCCTCGACTCCGCCGAGATCCTTCGTGATGGCGAAGGCCGTGATGCCGCGGTGGGCGTCCGCCGCCCCGAGCGCGGTGTCGCGGGCGAAGACCGTGAAGAACCTCGCGAAACCGCCGTTCGAGATCCAATGCTTGTTGCCGTTCAGGACGAACGTGTCCGTCGCGGCGTCGTAGTCGGCGGTCGTCTTGATCGAGGCCGCGTCGGACCCGGCCTCGGGCTCCGTCAGGGCGAAGGCGGCGATCATCTCTCCGGACGCGAGCGCCGGCAGCCACCGCTTCTTCTGCTCGTCGGTGCCGAAGAGCACGACGCCCTTCATTCCGATCGACTGGTGGCCGCCGATCAGGATCCCGAGCGAGGCATCGGTCGTACCGACCTCCTCCATCACACGGCAGTACGCGGACGTCGAGAAGCCATAGCCGCCGTAGGCCTCCGGAACGGTCATCCCAAATGCCCCGAGCTCCGCCAACCCGCGCACCGCTTCGGGCGAGAAGCCGTGGTCGCGCTCCACCTTGCGCGAGTCGATGTGCTCCTTCGCGAAGGCGCGGAAGGAGTCGAGGAACGCGGAGACCGTCTCCCGCTCCTCGGCCGACACCTCCGGGTACGGGAAGAGCAGGTCCTCCGGGACGCGCCCCGTGAAGAGCGAGCGGATCGGCGACTGCAGCAGAACGTCGTTCAGAACGTCACCTCCGGGCGGTCGGAATAGAACCGCCCATTCGACTCGGCGAGCTCGCGCAGGGATTCGGCGGGCACGAATCGCGTTCCGTACTTGTCGGCCAGCTCCTTCAGCCACGCGACGACGTGATCGAGCCCGACGGCGTCGGCGTGGCGGAGCAGACCGCCTCGGAAGGCCGGGAATCCGGTCCCGAAGATCATGGCGAGGTCGAGCTTCGCCGGGGAGCCCACGACGCCCTCCTCGAGACAGAAGACCGCCTCGTTGATCATCGGGAGGACGAGCCGCGACTCGATCGTCTCCGCGTTGACCGGTGCCGGGTCCTTCGGCGCGGCGCCGAGGGCGCGGTAGGCCTCGCGCGACGGGCCGCGCCGCTTTCCTTCCTCGTACTCGTAGAAGCCCTTGCCGCTCTTGCGGCCGAGGCGGCCGGCGGCGACGAGCGCCGCCTGGCCCGCTGCCTTCATGCGGTCCGGGAACGCCGCATGGAGCGTCTCCCCCGCCTTCACCGCGACGTCGAGACCGACGTCGTCGAGGAGCGCGATCGGCCCGACCGGCATGCCGAAGTCCGTCATCACGCGGTCCACGTCCTCGATGCGGCAGCCTTCCTGGAGGAGGCGCACGGCCTCCGAGAGATACGGCGCGAGGATCCGGTTGACGAGAAAACCCGGCGAGTCCTTCACGACGACCGGCGTCTTCCCGAGGCGCTTCGCCAGCTCGAAGATCGTGGCGACGGTCTCGTCCGACGTCCGCTCGCCCCGGATGACCTCGACGAGCGGCATGCGGTGCACGGGATTGAAGAAGTGCATGCCCGCGACGCGGTCCGCGGCGACGGCCCCGGCCGCGATCTCCCGGATCGGCAGCGTCGAGGTGTTCGAGGCGAAGATCTCATCGCGGGGAACGACCTCCTCCCAGTCCTTGAGAACCGCGCGCTTCACGGCCAGCTTCTCGACGACGGCTTCGATCGTGACGTCGCACTGCGCGAAACCCGAGAAGTCGAGCGTCCCCGACAGCAGCGCCATCTTCGCCTCGAGGTCCCGCGCCGTCATGCGTCCCCGCGCCATGGCGCTCTTCCAGATCCCGGCCGCCGCCGCGAATCCGCCGGCGAGCGCCTTCGGCTCGATGTCCTTCATGCGGGCGGGAATGCCCTTGTCCGCGGCGAGCTGGCCGATCCCGCCGCCCATGATGCCGGCGCCGAGGATGCCGATACGGGCGACGGGGCGCGGGCGGACGTCGCAGGCGACTCCGGTCTCCCTCCGGACCTCTTCGGTCTGGAAGAAGATCCAGAGGAGATTGCGCTGCACCGGCCCGCCGAAGACATGCCCGAGGCGGCGCGCTTCCGCCTCGAGGCCGACCGCCACGGGCTTTCCATAGCCCTCCTCGATCACGGAAAGCGCCTCGAACGGCGCGGGATAGTGGCCCTTGCTCTCTTCCAGGACCTTCTGGCGCGCCTTGGAGAAGATCAGGCGGCGTCCCAGCGGATTGCCTTCGAGCGCGAGCGACGCCAGCGACAGCGCGCGCCGGCGCCGGGGCTTTCCGCCGCCGAGCTTCCCCTCGGCGAACTTCCGCGCGAACGTCTCGAAGATCGCCGCGGGCACCGCCTCGTCCACGAGGCCGATGCGCCGCGCGCGCCGCGCGTCGAGCTGCTTGCCCGTCAGGATGAGGTCGAGCGCCGCCTGCAGGCCGACGAGCTTCGGCAGCCGCGTGCAGCCGCCCCACGCCGGATAGATCCCGAGGCGCACTTCCGGCAGGCCGATCCGCGCCTTCGGCGCGTCCGACATCAGCCGGTAGTCGCAAGCGAGCGCGAGCTCCGTCCCGCCGCCGACGCAGACGCCGCCGATCGCCGCCACCGTCGGCCACGGCAGCGCCGCGATCTCCTCGAAGATCGCCTGGCCGCGCTCGACGAGCGGACGCAGATCCGCGGAGCCGATGTGCGTGAACTCCTTCAGGTCCGCGCCGGCCACGAAGACGTCGGGCTTCCCGCTCCGGACGATGAGCCCGCGAAGCCGGGGCTCGCGTTTCATCCGCGCGAGGATCTCCGAGAGCTCGGCGAACACGCCGCGCGAGAGGACGTTGACCTTCTCGCCCGGCAGGTCGAAGGTCAGGATCCCGAGTCCGTCGTCCCCGATCTCGAGCGCGAAGGCGCTCACATCGACTCCACGACGATCGCGCCGCCCTGTCCCCCGCCGATGCACATCGTGGCGAGGCCGAGCTCCGTGCCGCGACGGCGCATCTCTTTCAGAAGCGTCTCGACGAGCCGCGTGCCCGAAGATCCCACCGGATGCCCGAGCGCGATCGCGCCGCCATTGACGTTGGTCCTCTCCCAGTCGATCTCGCCGATGGGGCCCTTCGTGCCGTGCTCCGCGTGCCAGGACGCCGACGGGAAGACGCGCGCGTTCGCGAGCACCTGGGCCGCGAACGCCTCGTTGAACTCGACGAGGCCGATGTCCTTCCACGCGACGCCGGCCCGGGCGAGCGCCTCCGGAACGGCCACGGCAGGGCCGAGACCCATGCGCTCTCCCTCGAGCGCCGCGAAGGCGAAGCCACGGATCTTCCCGAGCGGACGCCGCCCGGACGCGCGGGCAGCCTGCGCGCTCATGAGGAGCACTGCCGCCCCGCCGTCCGTGATCTGCGAGGAGTTGCCCGCCGTCACCGTTCCGAAACGGCGGTCGAAATACGGCTTGAGCTTCGCGAGCGCTTCGAGCGTCTGGTTTTCGCGGACGCCGTTGTCCTCCGTCGCCATCTCGCGGTAGTTCGGTGGCACGGGCACCGGCACGATCTCCTCGGCAAGCCGGGCGCGCGCCGCGGTCGCGCGCTGATGGGACCGCAGTGCGAACGCGTCCTGATCTTCGCGAGAGATGCCGAACTCCTTCGCGAGGACCTCCGCCGTCTCCCCCATGTTCAGGCCGCAGACCGGGTCCATCAGCCCCATCTGGAGGCCGATCTCCGGCTTGAAGTGGCCCGGCCGGAAGCGCGACGCCGCGGCGACGCGCGCGGCGGCCGTCTTCGCGGTTGCGACCTCCCCGAAGATCTCCCGCGCCTCCTTCCCGAAGAGCAGCGGGCTGTTCGACATGGACTCCACGCCGCCAGCGACGATCGCGTCGGCGTCTCCGGCCGCGATCCGGTAGGCCCCGTCCACGATCGATTCGAGGCCCGAACCGCAGAGCCTGTTGACCGTGAACGCCGGCACCTTCGACGGCACGCCCGCCCGCAGCGCCGCAACCCGAGCGACGTTGACGGCGTCGGGCGGCTCGCCGATGTTGCCGAGGATCACCTGGTCGAGCTCCGCCGGTTCGAAGCCCGTACGCGCGAGAAGCTCGCCGATGACGATTCGACCGAGGTCCTGGGCGGGGACGTCTTTCAGGAGGGTGCCGGCGCGGGCGTACGGCGTGCGAAGACCGTCGACGACGACGACCTCACGCGACATGAGACCTTTCGGCCGCCTGGTACATCCCTTCGATGAGCTCCTGATAACGGTTCTCGAGGATGCGCCGTTTGACCTTCAGCGTGGGCGTCATGGATCCGTCCTCGATCGTCAGATCGTGCGGAAGCAGCGCGAAGGCGCGGATCTGCTCGTGGTGCGGCTTGTCCGCGTTGTACGTGTCGATCTCGCCCTGGTAGAGCCGGCGGATCGCCGGGTTCGCGTCGATCGCCGACCAGTCCACCGCCAGGTTCTCCGCGGCGGCCCACTCCTTGAGGCGATCGAAGTTCGGGACGATCAAGACGGCCAGGAACTTCTGGCGGTCGCCAATCACGATCGGCATCCCCACGAACGACGACCGCTTGAGCTCGTTCTCGATCGGCTGCGGCGCCGCCTTCTTGCCGCCGGCGAGCACGATCAGGTCTTTCTTGCGGTCGGTGATCGACAAGAATCCGTCGGCATCCAGGTGTCCGATGTCGCCCGTGTGGAACCAGCCGTCCGAGTCGATCGCCTCCGCGGTCGCCTCGGGCCTCTTGTAGTAGCCCTTCATGATGTGCGGGCCGCGCGAAAGGATCTCCCCATCGGCCGCGATCTTCACCTCGACGCCGGGAATCGGCCGCCCCACGGTGCCGAGCCGCCAGGCCTTCGGTCCGTTCACGCAGATGACGGGCGAGGTCTCCGTGAGGCCGTAGCCCTCGTAGATCGTCACGCCGGCTCCGAGGAAGAACTCCGCGAGGTCCCGCGAGAGCGGGGCGCCGCCCGAGACCGCGAAGACGAACCGCGTGCCGAGCGCGCGGCGGATCTTGCCGAACACCAGCCGATCGGCGAGCTTCACCTTCCACGCGAGTCCTCCGGGCAACGACTCGCCCCGCTCCAGGTACGTCAGCCGCTCGCGCCCGACCTTCAGCGCCCAGCGGAAGATCTTCTTCTGGAGTCCGCTCCCCTTGTCCGCGCGCTCGAGGATTCGCGCGTGCACCTTCTCGTATACGCGCGGAACGGCCGCGAAGCAGTGCGGGTTGACCTCGAGGAGGTTGTCTCGGAGCTTGTCGACGGACTCGGCATACGCGACGGTCGAAGCGCGATACGTGTACGCGTAGTCGATCATCCTCTCGAAGACGTGCGAGAGCGGCAGGAAGGAGATCGCGGTCGCGTCGCCGCGGATCGGCACGACTTCGCAGCACGAGACGACGTTGCTGACGAAATTGTGGTGCGTCAGCATCGCTCCCTTCGGCTCGCCCGTCGTTCCGGAGGTGTAGATGATCGTCGCCACGTCGTCCGGCCGGACGCGCGCGGCGCGCTGTTCGAAGATGCCGGGGTTCATCTCGAGCGTCGGGCGGCCCTTGTCCACGACCTGGGAAAATGTCAGCTGGCCTGCCGGACCCGGAGCCCCCGTCCCCTCCATGAGGATCACGTACTCGAGGGCCGGGCACTGCGCGCGGATCGGACCGATCTTCGCGAGCTGCTCCGCCGTCGAGACGAAGATCGCGCGCGCGCCGCAGTTCTGGAGGAGGGCCGCGATCTGGCTCGAGGGCAGCGTCGGGTAGATCGGCACCGACCAGGCGCCGGCGCAGACGATCGCGTAGTCCGCCATCGCCCACTCGGGCCGGTTCTCGGAGAGGATCGCGATGCGGTCGCCGGGTTGGAGCCCCAGCGCGTTCAGGCCCAGCGAGAGGGCGCGCACCGTGAACCCGAAGTCCGCCGCCGAGATCGGCCGCCAGACGCCCCCGGACTTCGAAAGCAGCAGGTCCGGCTTCCCCGACGCCGCCGCCGACCGGAAGATGTCGCAGAGCGTGCGGATCTCGCCGCCGGACGCGGCCGTCATGACACCTTCCGCATTCGAGGCGATTCTGTCCCTCCCCTTCCCCCCGGTCAAGGCGAGCCGCGGCCGGATAACATCGCGTCGTGGCGATCGCTCTGCTTCTGACGACGGTCCTGGCGCTCGCGGGGTTCCTCGCGACCTCCGCGCAGGGATTCGCTGTGGCCGCCGGACTGTCGTCGCCGCTCGCCGCGAAGCTCGTCATCACGCGGCACGTCGGGATGGCCGTGCCGACGGTGCTCCTCTCGCTCTTCTCGCAGTCGATGGTGATCTTCTATTTCATCGGAACCGGCAAGCTCGTGAAGGAGGAGGTCGCCGGGTACCCCGAGGCCGAGCGCGGGAGGATTCTCCGGGCGCTCTCGGGATTCAAGCGCCGTACGTCCCCGCCGGCGACGTTCGCGCTCCTCTCGGCGATCGGCGTCTTCGTGATCGGCGGCGCGGCGCACACGCGCTTCGTCCCGGCCTGGACCCACCTGGCGGCTTCGATCGCCGCCGTGGCGGTGCACGTCTGGGCGCTCGTCGCCGAGTGGCGCGTGTTCGGCGAGAACACCGCGCTCATGAACGACCCGAGGGCCTGGGCGCGGAGAGCGGCGGAACAACCCTCGTAGGGGCGGCCCTCGAGGCCGCCCGGGCGGGGACACACCGAGCGCTCGAAGAGCGCGACAAGCGCCGGGTTCGCCGGCGCTCACCCCCGCCCCTACCCCGCTTCCTGACTCCAGTCGATCAGGATCTTGCCGACGTTCCGGTTTGCCTTCATCCGCTCGAAAGCCTCGGCGGAGCGGGACGCGGGAAACACGGAATCGACGGCGACGGAGAGCCCGCCCGTCGCGAACCCCGGCAGGGCCTCCTCCCGGAACCGCGCCACGAGCCGCGCCTTCTCCGGCCGCGACCGCGCGCGCAGCGTCGAGCCGATGAGACGGGCGCGCTTGGCCATCAGGCGCGCGATGTCGAGCTCGGCTTTCGCGCCGGACAGCGTCGCGAGGAAGACGACGCGGCCGCCGATCTTCAGGACCCGCACGTCGTCGGCGAGCGTGGCCGCGCCGATCGGGTCGAGGACGACGTCCACGGCGTCGCGGCCCCAGCGCTCTTCGACGGCGTCGGCGAAGGAGCCTTTTGCCGTGTCGATGACGAGCTCCGCTCCCGCTTGCTCGATCGCCGGGATCTTCCCCGCGCTCCGCGTCGTCCCGGCCGCGCGCGCTCCGAGGAGCCGCGCGATCTGAATCGCGGCAATACCGACGCCCGAGGCCGCGGCGTGCACCAGAAGCGAGTCGCCGGAAGACAGACCCGCTTCGACGACGAGGTTCACGAAGGCCGTGAGGTACGCCTCGGGAATTCCCGCGGCGTGGACGAGATCGAGTTTCGCCGGCGCCGGAAGGATCTGCCCGCGCGGCGCCGCGACGAATTGCGCGTGGCCGCCGCCCGCGAGCAGCGCGCAGACGTTCTCTCCGGTCTCGACGAGCCGGCCCGACACCTCCAGGCCCAGGATCTCCGGCTCGCCCGGCGGTGGCGGATACCGCCCGGCGATCTGCGAGAGGTCCGCGCGATTGACGCCGGAGGCCGCGACCTCGATCAGCGCCTCGTCGGGAGCCGGCAGAGGGCGCGGTCCTTCCGCCAGCTCGGCGCGATATCCCTCGCCTGCCGGAACGACCCGCAGGAACTTCATCGGCGAGCGATCGTACGCCCGGCGCGCGATCCCGCCGCCCTACTTGATCGGCAGTTGAGTCGTCTGCCCTTCGGTCACGGTGAAGGGATAGGACTGCGCGCTTCCCGAGGAGGACGTCGCGACGAACGTGTACGCGCCCGGCGCCAGGTGCTGCCACACCGTCACGGGCGGCGTGACGGACAGGACGCCGTCCAGACGGAATCCACCGAGCAGATACGGATTCCCGCCCGAGTCGAGGATGCGGCCGCTCACCACGTCCGTCGCGCGCGCCTGAACGCTTCCGCCCGGCGTCATGATCACGGAGATCGGCGACGGCGGCGGCGCGTCCACCTGGGAGAAGCTCCGCGGCGCGTAGCCGGCGGAGAAGATGAAGATCGCGTAGCGGCCCGGCACGAGCGACGGGATCTCGCCCGAGCCCGTCGAATCGAGCGACACGACGCCCTGAAACGCCACCGTGCCGGTCCCGGCGAAGGCCAGCGCGCTCACGCCGGCGAGCGGCATTCCCGTCAGCCCGTCCGCCACGCGAATCGGGACGCCGTTCCCCGGATCGAGCTGGAAGTCGAGCTGCGCCTGATCCGATCCGACGGTGACGGGCTGCGTCTTCAGCTTGTAGCCGGACTTGCGCGCGGTGACCTGGTAGCTGCCCGGATCCACGTCGGTGAGCGAGTACACGCCGTTGGAGTCCGTCGTGCCGCGCTTGACCGAGGCCGACTGCGTCTCCTGGCCCGTCTCCGCGTCCACCGACGCGTCTTCCACGGCGTCTCCCGTCGAGGAGTCCGTCACGCGGCCCGTGATCGTCGTCCCCGGCAGCTCCATGTCGCCGTTGGTGTCGCCGGAGACGGTGAACTCTCTCCGATACGAAACGCCGCCGCCGTTGACGCTGACCTGATAGTCGCCGTCGTTCATCCCGTCGAGCTCGTAGTGCCCGTCCGAGTCGGTCTGCGCCGTGTGGCGGCCCGAGCCGTCGGGAGGATCCGGCGCGGCCAGCACGAAGAGCGCCTGGCATCGCCGTCGACCCGCGCGTGACGCGGCCGGAGAGCTTCGACTGTCCCTCGAACGCGATCTCGACGGGAATCTCGCCGGCGCCGTCGGCCACTTCGACCGTCTTGCTCGTCGTGCGCCCCGCGAGCATCGCGGTCGTGGCGGTGAGCGTCACGACCCCGCTCGGCACGTTCTGAAGCGTGAACTTGCCCGCGTCGTCGGTCTGGGTGTTGTCGGTGTAGCCGGTGGCGGCGGAGCGGATCCGGATGCCGCCGAGCTGCTCCGCCGGAAGGCCCGTGACCGAGCCGTCGAGCTGCGCGCCGCCGGCGAGCGTCAGGATCACGCCGTCCTGGCGCTGCCCGTCGGCGAGCACGATGTCCTTCGGCGCCGACGTGCCGCGGTCGCCCTGCGCCGAGAGCCGAAACCGGCCCGCGCCGAGGTGATCGAACTCGAAGTTGCCCGATCCGTCGGCCGACGCGGTCTGCGATCCGAAGGGGCCGCCGTTGTCGCCCTCGGAGGCCAGGCGCACGATCGCCGAAGCCGCGCCGCTCTTCCCGTCGGACGCCACGACCGTTCCCGAGATCGTGCCGCCGCTGCCGAGCGGAATCTGGACGTCGTTGCCGGTGTCCGGATCGACGTCGCGCGACGCCTCGAGATAGTCCGGGTGCGTGGCGGTGAGCGTGATTCTTCCGTTCGGGAAGCCCGTCGAACGCGAACTTGCCGTCGGCGTCCGTTGCCGTGACGTTCGGCGCGCCCTGGCCCATCAGGCGCGCCGCCATCGCCGCGGGGCCCGCGCCCTGACCCTGAGGCTCCCACGTCACGGTGACGTTGGCGACCGGCGCCCCCGAGGCGGAGTCGATCGCCTTACCCGTGAGCGTGCCGCCCTTCTTCAGCTCGACGACGACGTCTTCCTTCGTCTGGCCCGGATCGACCTCGACGCCGGACACGTCCGCGGCGCGATAGCCCGCCGCCGAGGCGTGCACGCTCCAGTTGCCCGGCGAGACGCCGTCGAGCTCGTAGCTCCCGTCGGCCGAGCGCACGTTGCGCGAGCCGCCGCCGGCGCCCGGCCCGGCACCGCCGCGTCCGCCGAAGCCCGCCGAATCCGCCGCCGCGCCCCGCGGAGAGGCTCACGGTGAACTCCGGAATGGGATCGCCCGTGGCGGCGTCCTGGACGCGCCCCTTGATCGTCGCCGTGGTCTGGAGGACGACCGCGACGTTCTGCGTCGGCGGCGTCGCGCTGCTGCGGCCCGGGGCGTAGCCGTCCGCGTTGACGACGAGCATCATCGGCTTTCCGGCCGCGAGGTCCGCGATCCGGAACGACCCGTCGGGCCCGGAGGACACGGCGTCGGGCCGCGCGCTTTCCCCGATCGCGACGATCGTCGCGCCGACGATCGGCGTGCCGGCCGCGGTCTTCACGGTGCCCGCCAGGCCGGCGCCGCCGGCGAGGACGATCGGAGGCCATTGCGCCGGGCCGGGAGACTTCGCTGTGAGCTGCGAGGTCTTCGGGGCGAACCCGGACCGCGTGACGCGGATCTCGTAGTCCCCTTCTTCGAGGCCGCTGAGGGAGAACGAGCCGTCGGCCGCGGTCACGGCGTCCGGCGGCGTGTCGCGACCGGCGAGCATCCGGATCGCGGCGCGGCCGAAGCCGCCGCCGCCCCGCGGCTCGCGCCGGTCGGCGCGGATCTCGGCGCCCGGCGACCGCCTCGGACTTCGAGTTCACGACGCGGCCTCGCGCCGTCAGGCCCGTGCGCATCACGAGGTCGACGCCCGTCATCTTCTGTCCCGCCTTGAGCGTCACGCCGGTTTTGCGGGCGGTGACGAGACCCGACTTCGCGGCCTCGACCGTCAGGCCCGCCTCGGCCGCGAGCGAATCCAGGCGGAACGTGCCGTCGAGGCCCGTCACGGCCGACCGTCCGCCGAACAGGTCGCGGATGCCGCCGCCGCGCCGCATCATCCGGCGCAGCGACGGCTCCTGCGCGATCCGCACGCGCGCGCCGCGCACGGGCTGTTTCTTCTCGTCGAGCACGCGCCCCGCGATCGAAGCGGCGGGCGTCAGCGCGATCGCGACGCTGCCCGGCGCCGCGGCCGACGCGGCGACGTTCGGCGCCCGCGACGTCAGGTATCCGGGGCGGGACGCCTCGACGTTGTAGCGTCCCGGGCTCGAGGCCGACGGCGCGGAAGCTCCCGCGGCTGTCGGCGCGCACGGTTCGCCGGGGAGCCGCGGCGAAGAGGCCGCGTCCGCCCGGATCGCGCACGGCGATCCGGACGCCGGACACGGGCTTGCGGGTCGTCTCGTCCACGACCGTGCCGCCGATCGCCGCGGCGGGCGCCAGCTTGAGCGGGAGCTCGACGGCCGCGGCCGCCGTCACCTTCACGCCGTCCTTGCGCACCGCCTCGTCGGTGCCGAGGGCCTCGACCGCGCGCGTTCCGGCCGGCACGCCGGTCAGTCGGAACTTTCCGTCGGCGTCCGTGCGAACGGCCACCGACTCGCTCGACACGATCGCTCCGGCCGCCGGCTTGCCCGAAGCCAAGAAGACGGCGCCGGCGATCGTTCCGCCCGTCTTCAGAACGACGCGCTCGTCCCCGGCCGAGTCGGCGAGCGGCCGCACGGCCGGCGCGAATCCCGCGGCCCGCACCTCGACGGACCGGAATCCTCCCGGGGCGTTCGGAATCGAGAAGCTGCCGTCGGAGCCCGAGACCGCGGAGGCGAGGAGGCCGACGTCGCCGTCGAGCAGGCCGCGTCCGCTGACCCGAACGCGCGCGCCGGCAACCGGCTTTCCCGATTCGTCCACGACCTTCCCGGCGAGCTTCACCGCGGCGGGCAGCTCGACGTCCGGTAGCGCGTTTGCGTCCGCGGCGTCGTAGGGACCGGGCAGAACGGCGCCCGGAAGACCGGCGGCTTCGACGCGCACGCCGACGGCGCCCGGCTGCGCCGCGAGCGTGGCGCGGAACGTCCCATCGGTGCCCGTCTTCGTCTCGCCGACCTCCTTTGGGTCGACGCCCTGCGGTGTCGTCCGCGAGCGCTTCTTCTTCCGTCCGCGAGGCCGTCCAGTACACGCGCGCTCCGGGAACGGGATTGCCCTGAGCGTCCAGCACGCGGCCGGAGATCGTCCCCGCCGTAACCGGAATGCACAGACCGAGATACAGCAGCGCGGCCAGGCGGAGCGAGGTTCGGGCTTTCATCGACTGAGCTTCCGGCATTTAGGACGGGTTTAAGCGAGCGAAGGTTACAGCGAGCTCGAGCTCGACCCGGGTCGTCTCCCCTTCCCGGACCTCAACCGGGTACTCCTGCTGGCCGTTCGTCCCTTCGACGATCAGGCGGTACGAGCCCGGCGTCAGGTGTTCCCAGAGCGTCCGCGGCGGACTGATCGCGAGCCGGCCGTCCAGCTTCCCGACGCCCGGGAGGTACGTCACCCCGGCGGCATCCACGAGGCGTCCGGCCGACGCCGACGCGGCCTCGACCTCGATCCGGCCGCCGGGAGTCAGCGCGACTTCGAGCGGCGAAGCCGACGGAACGCTTGCGGACGCGATCGCGCCGGGCGCGTAGCCGGAGGAAAAGAGGTGCAGCGTGTACGTGCCCGGAGCGAGCGAGGCGACTTCGCCGTTTCCCTGCCCGTCGAGCGCGACGAGTCCGGAGAAAGCGGTGGCGCCGGAATCGGAGAACGCGAGCGCCCAGAGGCCCGAGAGCGGCATTCCCGTCAGGCCATCCTTCGCGTGAACTGCGAGACCTCCGCCCTTCGACAGCGCAAACGAAACCTCGACCGGCGAATCGGCGATCGTGGCGGCGAGCGTCTTCTGGCGGTACCCGTTGCGCCGCGCCGTGACCTGGACGTCGCCCGCGTCGAGGCTGTCGATCGTGTAGCGCCCCTGCGAGTCCGTCTGCGCGCGGGGGACGGACCAGTTCGACGTCTCCTGCCCCGTCTCCGCCGTGACGCTGGCCTCGGACAGCGGCTCGCCCGTCGCGGCGTCGGTCACCGTGCCGGAGAGCGATCCTCCGCCGAGGGCGATCTCGATCGAGGTGTCTCCGGCGACGGCGACCTTCCGGGTCGCGCGTCCGCCCTGGGCGTCATAGCTTCTGGCGTCGACAATGTAGGCGCCGTCCGGAATGCCGTCGAAGGCAACGCGTCCGTCGCCGTCGGTCTGCCCATAGACCTGTGCACCGGGAGAGCCGTACGGGTCGGGCGACACCTGGACGAACTGCCCCGAGAACGGCTGGTCTCTCCTCGTGATGCGGACCTGGAGGCGCGATCCCCCGGCGAACGCGAGCTCGACCGGGATCTCGCCGGCTCCCTCCGGAACGTCGACGGACTTCGTGACCGCGCGGCTCCCCGGCGCCCAGCGCTTCTGCGAGGCGGTGAGCTGAAGCGCTCCGGACGGCACGCCCTCGATCGTGAACGTTCCGTCGGCCTCGGTGTCGACGGCGGCCGAGTAGCTCCTCCCCTGATAGGCGTCCACCTCGAGGCCCGAGAGCTTCTCGGGGGGGAGACCCGTCACGACGCCGCGAATGGTGGCGCCGCCCGAGAGCTCCACGACCACCCCGTCGTCGCTCTGGCCCTCGGCGAGAACGACGTCGGTCGAGCCGGAGAGACCGGACGGCGATTTCGCCGTCAGCTTGAACCGTCCGGCCTTCAGGTGCTCGAAGCGGAACGCCCCGCTCTCGTCGGCGCGCGTCTCGTCGGTCGAGAGGGCCGACGGTGCCGCGCCCGTCGCGGACAGGATGACCGCCGTGCCCGCGGCCGAGGAGCCGCCGTCTCCGGAGACCACCTTGCCCGAAATGGAGGCGCCGTCGGAGAGCGTGACGTCCACAGTCGCCTCGGCCGACGCGTCCACGGTCCTCTGCGCATCGAGAAAATCGGGGTGGGAGGCCTTGAAGATCAGCTTCTCCGGCGGCACGGCGTCGTACTGGAACCGGCCGTCGGCGTCCGTCGTCGCGGCGTTCGAGACCATCGCGAACGCCCCGGCCGGGCCGACGACGAATCCGCTCGAATCCCAGTCCGAGACGCGGCGCCAGGAGACCGTCGCGTTGGCGACGGCGTTCCCGCGCGGGTCGAGCACGCGGCCGGAGACGCCGCGTCCCTTCTTGAGCGAGATGACCACGCCCTCCTTGACCTCGCCCTCCCCGAGCTCGATGCCCGAGAGCGAGCCGGCGAGGTATCCGGGGGCCTCGACATTGAGCGTGAGTTTCCCCGGAGCGACATTCGGCATCTCGAAGGTCCCGTCCTCCGAACGGACGGGCCGCGACTCGATGTACGAGATGCCCCGGACGCGCCCTCCGATCGAGAAGTCGGCAACCGGTTGCCGCGTTCCGGCGTCCTCGACGCGCCCGCGGACCGTCGCCGCGGTCGAAAGCACGATCGCCACGTCGGACGCCGGCGCCTTGACCGCCTGCTTGGCCGGAGCGAAGCCTTCGGCCTCGACGTTCAGGGTGAGCGACGCGCCCGCCGGGAAGCCCGCCAACCGGAACCGGCCCTCGGCGCCCGTCCTCGCCTCGTCGGACCCGGCGTCGCCCCAGGCGTTGATCCGGGCACCGGAAACAGGATCGCCCTTCTTGTTCCGGACGACGCCGGCGACGGGGGCCGGAGGACGCAGGACGAAGGGATTCCATTCGCCGGGCGCCGGTCCCCGGATCGTCAGGCCGGGGACGGTGAGCGGCGCGTAGGCGGGATGCTTGATCGTCGCTTCGTATTTGCCGCCGTCGAGGGCCGCCACGGAGAACCGCCCGTCGGCGCCGCTCCGGGCGGTCCGCATCGCGTCCGGATCGTCGCCGCTCATGACCGCGCCGGCCATGCGGCGCTCCTCGACGCGCGACAGCGTGATCTCGGCGGCGGCGACCGGAGCCCCGCTCTCGTCCACGACGCGCCCGTGCGCTTCGAGCCCCCGGCGCAGGACCAGCGTCACGGGCTTGCCTCTCGCGGTCGTGGCGGTCAGGCCTTCGCGATGCGCCGCGACATAGCCGGTGCGCGTCGCGACGATCGGAGAGCGCCAGACCCGGAGGGAGGCCCGCGAGCTCGAACCCCCGTCGGAGCGCGTCACGGCGGAAGGTACGGGCGCGCGCGTCGGGTGGTTCAGCAGCATGCCGCGCCGCCCCTGGCCGGGCAGAGTCCGCACGCGGACGCCGGCCACTCCGGCGCCCGCCTCGTCCACGACGCGGCCGGAGATCGTTCCGCCGCGCGCGAGCGCGATTCGGACGGGGCCCGCGGCGGGAGACGAGGCGGTCACCGGAACGCTCGAGACGAGATATCCGGTCCGCCAGGCCGCGACCCGATACTCCCGGCGCGCGAGGCCGACGAGCCGGAACCGGCCGCGGGAGTCGGTCCGGGCGCGTCCCGCGGCCGTGCTCGACGGCATCGGATAGGGGTCGTCGAGCGCCTCGACGCGCGCGCGGGAGATCGGCCGCTTCGTCGCCGCGTCCACGACGACGCCGGCGATGCCGGTCTCCGGCTGGAGGACGAGGTCGGCATGGGCGACGGCGCCCTTTCGGACGCGGACGGCGTCCTTGCGCGCGACACGATCTCCGTCCGCGGAGGCGGCGGTCAGCGAGACGAGCCCCTCGCGCAGGGCCTCGATGCGCCATTTTCCATCGCCGTCGGTGCGCGCGGCCGCGTCGGCCGAGGCCACGATCGCGCCGGAGACCGTCCCGCCCTTCGCGTCGCGGAGGACTCCCTCGACGCCACCGCCGCGCGTCAGAACGACGCGCGAGGCCGGGTGAGCGCCGCGATCGGAGGCCGCAGCGAATCCTTTCGCCCAAATCCGCAGCGCCACGTCTCCCTTCGGAGCGGAGGCGAGCGTGAAAGCGCCGTCGGGGCCCGTCTTCGTCTCGGCGACGGCAATGCTGTCCTCCGGAAACTCGAGCGGCGCGCTCGCGCGGACCGAGGCGCCCGCGACCGCCGCCCCCGACTCGTCCATCACGCGGCCCGAAATCGCCTCGTCCATCCGGCACCGAGACCTCGATCGGCTCCTCTGCGTCGTCCGCGCCGAACGGTCCCGGCCACTTCGACCGCCGGGCGGTCCGGCGGCCGCGATGCGGAGCGAGACCTCGGCCGCCGCTGCGGGAAGCGCCAGACGGAAACTCGCCGTCCGCGTCGGTCTTCGCCTCGGAGACCGCAACCGGCTCGACGCCGAGCATCGCGATCGAGGAGGACCTGCTCCGGCGTCCGATACGGGAACGCCTTCACGCGGCTCCGGCCAGGGGATCTCCGTCGGCGTCCAGGACCCGGCCGGTGAGAGAAGGTTCCGCCGGAAGCGCAGCCGCCTGTGCGGCGACGGCGGCGAATGCGAGCACCGCCATCCGAATCGAGTTCCGCGTCGGAAAGGTCCCCGCCGGATAGTTTCGCTCGACGGCGATACGATCGCAAGCGATGCCCACGCCCCCTCTCCTCGGCAAAGTCGCCCTCGTGACCGGCGCCGGCGTCCGTGTCGGCAAGGCGATCGCGCGCGCCCTGTCGGAGGCCGGGGCGGACCTCGCGATCCACTTTCGGGAGTCCGCGGGTCCGGCGACCGAGCTGGCCGCGGAGATTCGAAGCGCGGGGCGGAAGGCCACGACCGTCCGCGGCGATCTCGCCAGTCCGGCCGACTGCCAGACCGTCATCCGCGACTGCGTCTCGGCTCTCGGCGGGCTGGACCTGCTCGTCCACTCGGCGGCCAACTTCCACCGTGTCCCCTTCGCGGAGACGGACGAGGCGATCTGGGATTCCGCCATGAACGTCAACGCGCGCGCGGCGTTTCTCCTGGCGCGGGAGGCGGCGCCGACGCTGCGCCAGCGGCGCGGCCGCGTCGTCCTCATGGCCGACCGCATGGCGCGGCACCCCCAACGCAACTACCTCGCGCACGCGGTTTCCAAGGCGGCGGTCGAAGGGCTCGTGCGCGCGCTCGCCGTGGAGCTCGCGCCGGAGGTCCTCGTCAACGGGATCGCGCCCGGCGCCGTGCTCGTGCCGGAGGGAACGACTCCGGAGCAGGCCGAGCGATGGGCGAAGGCGACGCCGCTCGAGCGGATCGGCGAGCCCGAAGACGTCGCAGAGACGGTGCTCTTCCTGTGCGCCGGGCCGGACTACATCACGGGGCAGATTCTCGACGTGGACGGGGGGCAGGGGCTGCGGTGAGCGAGGGCGGGGACAAGCCCCGCCCCTACGACTCTTATGATCCGACCGTAGGGGCGGCCCTCGTGGCCGCCCGATGATGCCGGGGCGGCCGCCCGATCGCGCCCGGGCGGGGACGAGCCTCCGCCCCTACGTGTGTTCCGCTCTGAGCTGATCCGCGAACCGGCGCATCGCTTCGCGCCGCGGCTCGGCGAGCCGCCGGCCCTCCTCGGTCGCGAGCGCCACGCCCGGCCGCCTCCTCGATCGCCGTCGGCCATCTCGAGGAAATCCTGGCGCTCGCGGTACCCCTCGAGCAGCAGGCGCGCGATCCCCGTCGCGCCGAGCGCCTCGAGCTTCAGCGCGTCGTGGACCACTGCTTCCTCGGCCGTCCGGGGTCCGGAAGCGAGCCGCGGCAACCCGCGGAAGAGCGCGCGCATCGCCGGCGCCGGGATGCCGGCCGACGCCAGGAAGATCTCGGTGCGGCTGCGCTGGCCGAGACGCGAGACCCACCGGCTTTGGCCCGAGAACATCGCGAGGAGATAGACCACGTCGCGATCGATCGACGGGTCCTCGCCGGCGATTCGCTCGGCGGCGCGCGCGACGCGCTCCGCGTCGCCGAAGTACGTCACGCCGTCGAGCCCCACGGCGATCGGTCGGACGTACTCCTCGATCCGGCGGCGCCGCGTCGCATCCATGCGGCGCCGATCGTATGCCGGACGGATCTCTATCGCGCCCGCGGGAAGCGGAAGGCGCCCTTCTGCGCGCCGCCCTTGGCGTTGCGCTTCTCTCGGGCGTCCTCGCGCATCTGCCGCAGCTTCTCCCACTGCTCGGGCTTGAGCTCGTTCTTGATGTCGAGAAGCATCAGGACCCGGGTCTTCTGCAGTTCCTTCCGCGCGTTCTCGGCCGCGTCGAGCTTCTTCTCAATTTCCGGCCGCGGGGCGTTGTTTTCCATCGCCGTCTGCAGGTCGAACTGCTTCTTCTCGAGGTCCGCCTTCAGGTCGATGAGCTTCGGCCGCGACCGGACGAAGATGTCCTCGATGCGCCGCGACTGGTCCTCCGTCAGGCCGATCTCGCGCGCGATGCGCGGCCGCTTCCACCACTTGCCCTCGGGAACGTCGGCCTGCGCGGCGAGGGAGGCCGCGGCGAGGATGAGCACCGCTCCCGCGAGGAGTCGTTTCACAGCCGGCCCTCCCCCGCCGAGCCCGGATCGGGAACGAGCCCGCCCCAGGCGCCGGCGTCGTCGCCGCGCGTCAGCTTCGCGACGTCCCGCAGGAGCGCATCGTCGGCCGCGTCCTGCGGCGACATCTCGGAGGCATGCGCCGCGGAAGCGGCGGTCGTCGCGGCCGCGGTCGGGGCCGACGACCGGGGTCCCGGCGCGATCAGGATCGCGACGAGCACTGCCGCCGCGAGAGCCGCCGCCCACACGATCGGCCTCCGGCTTCGGCGCGGCGTGACGCGGCGCAGGCTCTCGAGGGTGCGATCCTCGACCGCACGCCACTCGGCGGCCGACCGGGCGTTGACCGGCGCGACGTCTTCCTCGCCGACCTCGATGACCGCGGCCTTCCATTCCTGAAGCGCCCGGCCGCAGCGCGCGCACGACAGGACGTGCGGCGGCAGCGCCTCCGGCTCGCCCGCCGGCGGCAGCGCGAGGCCGAAGAGCTCTTCGTCGGTCAGATGGGTCGCGCGATGCGTTTCCATGGCCTCAGTCTCCCTCGCGGAAATCCCGCAGCCGCTCGCGAATCTTCGCGGCGGCCCGGAACAGATGCGACTTGACGGTCCCCGTGTCCACGCCCGTGATGGCGGCGATCTCCGGGATCGAGAGCTCCTCGAAATGCTTCAGCTCGAAGATCGCCCGCTGGCGCTGCGAAAGATCCCCCATCGCCTGGCGCAGCCGCTCGCGGATCTCCCGCGACGCCGCCTTCCGCTCGGGCGACGGATCGGGATGCGGCGCCACGTCCCGCGGGACCCGATTCCTGCTCGTCCGACGCCGGCGCCTGATGAAAGTAGACGACGAGGCGCCGGCGCTTCATCCGGTCCTTGCACCAGTTGATACAGATGCGGGTGAGCCAGGTCTCGAAGCTCGAGCCCTCGCGAAAGTCGCCGAGGTTCTGGTAGGCGCGCAGGAAGCTCTCCTGCGCGGCGCAGTCCGCCTCGCCGAGGTCGCGCAGCATCCGGTACGCCACTCGCGTGATCTTGCACTGGTACTTGCGAACGAAATGTTCGAAGCTCTCGACCCGTCCCGCGCGCACTTCGGCGAGCAGCTTCCCCTCGTCGACGCCGGGGTCGGTTCGGTGCGGGATCATTGCGGCAGCTTGCACATGGATTAGACGAGCGGCCCCCCTGGAAGTTTACGCCCCGGTCGGGGGGTCCCGACCCTTCCGGCGATAACATCGCCGGCCAGTGAACCGTTCGCAAGTCATTCTGGTCACGGGGGCCTCGAGCGGCATCGGCCTGGCCGTGGCGAGGGAGGCCGCCCGGCGCGGCCACCGCGTTTTCGCCTCCGCGCGGCGGCCCGAGACGCTCGCCGGCGAGACCGGCCTGCGGACGCTGCGCCTCGACGTGACCGAGCCCGGCGCCGCGGCGCGGGCCGTCGCGGAGATCCTCGGCCTCGAAGGCCGATTGGACGCGCTCGTCAACAACGCCGGCTATGCGCAGTACGGCGCCACCGAGGACGTCTCGGCGGAGCGGTGGCGCGAGCAGTACGACGTGGCGGTTTTCGGAGCCATCGAGAGCATCCGCGCGGCGCTCCCGGCGCTCCGGGCGGCGGGAGGCGGCACCATCGTCAACATGTCCTCCGTCGGCGGCAAAGTCACGGTCCCGTTCGCCGCGCCGTACTGTTCGGCCAAGCACGCGCTCGAATCGATCTCGGACTCGCTGCGCGTCGAGCTCTCCCCCTTCGGGATCCGCGTCGTCGTCGTCGAGCCGGGCCCCGTGGACACGCGGTTCGACGACCGCGCGCTCTCCGAGGTCGCGGACATCCTGAAGGGGACCGGGCCCTACGCGCCCTACTACGGCGACATCGAGGCCGCGATGAAGGGCGCCTTCGCCGCGGGGAAGGTCAAGCCCGAGGTCGTCGCGCGCGTCGTGGCCGACGCGATCGAGAGCCGCCGGCCGAAGCCGCGCTACCGGATCACGAGCATGTCGAAGCTCCTGATCCCGCTGAAGGCCCTGCTGCCCGACCGCCTGATGGACGCCGCGTTCCGGCGGTCGCTGAAGCTGCCGAAGAAGCGGTGATCAGGCTGACGGATGAAGCACTGGGCTGCCGCCCAAGGAACCACCAATCGCCGGTCAAGGCATCAAGGCATGTGTAATCAATGCTGGGGCCGGGCGGACTCGAACCGTCGACCGGGAGTTTAGGAAACCGGTTTCCCAAACCGTGTGCGCAAGTTCGATTCTTGCCGCGGCATGCCTCGACGCAGCTCGAAACGGCTCGCGTTCGCTCGGGTGGGATCCGCGCTTCGATTCCATTCGCGACGATGCGCGCTTTCGGCGCACGCGAGTGAGGGTCGACCAGGTGTGGCGGTCGGAATTGTCCTGAATGAGCAGGAGCACGATGAACGAGGCCGGGCCTGTTCACGAGCCAGTAGGGCCAATGCGCTTTACGTCTGCCAAAGCGACCGTTCTGATTCTGCAGGGATCGCGCGGGTCCGCCCCTCAGGAGCGGCTCGAGGTTCCGCTCCCGCAGGAGATCGAGGACCTCTCCCTCGAGGAAGCCCCGGCCGTAGGGATGCTGCGCCAGGTTCATACCTGCGAAGTGGTTGACCTCGATCGCAACCGGCCCGTTCGCGCAAATGGCAACGTCCCAGGCCTGGCAAAGGAAGCCTGGGAAGAGCTCCGGCGCCTCGCCGAGAACCATCTCCCGGACCGCCTGCCAGTGGGGCAGCTGGAATCCTGTGAGCTGTCGACCGGTGTCCGGATGGAGCACGTTCACCAGTTGACGATGTCCGCGCCCATAGACGACCCGCTCGATGCGCCCCGTGGAAACGTCGACGCTGGCGAACAGGTTGCCGCTTAGGCCGTGCTGGAAGTTGTCCACGATCGCGCCTCGCCGGGCGATCTTCCACACCGGCCGGAACATCGTCGGGCCCTTTCGCAACCTCAGCACATGGATACGGAGGCCCGAGATGGAGTCGCCCGCGACGGCAGCGATGTCGCCATGCGGGCGAAGCGTTTCCATGAGGAGGAAGCCCAACTCGGAGCGCTCGGTCATGCGCGCGGCAAGCTCCTCGACGCTCACGGTTCGGTCGCCGTCGATCACCGCCCGATCATCCGCCCATCTTTCGATCTGGAAGTTCTGGTCTCCGTTTCCGCCGTACGAGGGCTTGCAGTAGATCGGGAACCTCCGCCATCCGTGCAGGAAGTCGCGCAGTTCGGCGACGTCCGTCAGGTTGAGGAACGGGCCGGGGCGCCGCCGTGTCCCGTAGACCGCGAAGATCTCTGGCACGGGCAGTCCGGCCCCGCGCGCGATGTGATCGAAGATGAGCTTGTCGTTGCTCAGGATCCTCGAATAGTCGTCGGCGAGGATTTCCTCGAGAACCGCTGCCCCACGAACGCCGACGAACGCCGCCCGGTCCTGCGCCGAGAGCCCCGGAAGCCGGTCGACATTGAACTTGCAGTACTCGAGCAGGCTCAAGCGGCCAGGGCCGAACCGGGTGGGCAACCAGTCACGGACAAGCACGGGTACCGCGACGTCGGCGCTGCGGAGTTCGGGGAGCAAGTCGTTGAAGGTCGACCACATCCGATAGAGACGCGAATAGAGACCCATGACGATCCTCGATCGCCGGAGGGTTCTCGATCGCTTGAGACGCCCGAGTATCGTCGAACGCTTGGTCGTGGTCGACCTCACTTCCTCGATCGGCGTCATCGCGTAGGTATTTCCCGCGTCCTTACCATTCAGTATTTTCTCCACACTTAATGAAAAATTTTAACACTCTAACCACCGTGCGGGGGTCGTCGAGAGAAACTCCCGTCCTCGATGCGGCTGATCACGATCAGGGGCATCGGCGGCCGGATGTTCATTCGTTGCGGCGTAGTTGCGGCACGGCGTTAGAGCGGGCGGACACGTCGCGGGCGGTTGTCGAGATGGTTCTCGACCACTCGCCGGACAGCGTGACGGGCCGCTGCGTCGGGATGACGAACGAGGACTGCGTGCTTTGGCCAAACCGTGCGGCGTTGTTGATCGACGGGGAGCCGCAGGAGAACGCGCTGCCGATGGTGGCGAAAACGGGTGCCAGAACGGGTGCCGCGGTTTGGGTGGAGAGAGCAGGGTGACGCAAGCGACTCCCCTGATTGGTGGGGCCGGGCGGACTCGAACCGCCGACCTAGAGTTTAGGAAACTCTTGCTCTATCCGCCTGAGCTACGGCCCCGCTTGTGTCTTCTCGCGCCCCGCCAGTCGTGTGCCGGAAATTGTGCCGGTTTGGAAGTTAGGCTGTAGAGCTCGCGAGCTCACGGAGTCAGCCTACCGCAGCCGGCCAGCGGCATGCCCGCGCGCGCCCCGACGAACAGGCGGGAATCCGGCGACGTCGGCGAATCTGCGTCGCGTGACGCAATTCACCCGACCGCCGGTAAACGCGCGAGTGTCTGTCCGTGGACCGGCGA
>CAWGKP010000010.1:0-473686 GCA_963823185.1 uncultured Acidobacteriota bacterium | reverse complement strand
GGCCGCCCTCGCACGCACGATCCGCGTCGAGGTTGCCGCCGAAGCTCGGAGGCTCGCCGCCGCCGGATGGACGCCGCACCTCACTGTCTTCCTCGTGGGCGACGACGAGGCCTCACGCGCATACGTCGGGGCGAAGACGAAGGCCGCGGCCGAGACGGGGCTCCGCGCGGAGACGGTCCGCCTTCCGAAGGACACGCGTCCGGACGAGCTTCTCGAGCGCATCGCCGCCGCCAACCGCGACCCCGACGTGGACGGCATCCTGGTCCAGCTTCCGCTACCGCCGGGACACGAGTCGCGGCGCGTCCTCGACGCCATCGACCCCGGCAAGGACGTCGACGGCTTTCACCCCGAAAACGTCGGGCTCCTCCATCAGGGCCGCCCGCGCTTCGTGCCGTGCACGCCCGCGGGGATCCTGGCGCTCCTGGACGCCAACGACGTCCCGCTCGCGGGCCGCCGCGCCGTCGTGCTCGGGCGCAGTGACATCGTCGGCAAACCGATGGCCGCCCTCCTGACGGCGCGCGACGCGACGGTCACTCTCGCGCATTCGCGCACACGCGATCTGCCGGCGCTCTGCCGAGAGGCCGACCTGCTCGTCGTCGCGATCGGCCGGCCCGGTTTCGTCGGGGCCGATTTCGTCCGGCCGGGCGCCGTCGTCGTGGACGTGGGCGTGAACCGGCTCGCCTCGATCTCCGATGCGCCGGCGCACCTGCGCGCCTCGGCGCGCATTCGCCGGGCGCTCGAGTCCCGGGGCCGGGCGCTCGTCGGCGACGTGGACTTCGACGCGGTCTCGCCGATCGCCGGACGCATCACCCCCGTCCCGGGCGGCGTCGGCCCGCTGACCGTCGCGATGTTGATGAAGAACACGTTGCTGGCGGCGAAACGATCGCCGAATTAAATAAGGATTCTTGACAGTTAATCCTTACTTTTATTCGGATAAGTAGTCCGAGCTATCCGCCTCGCCCGCCCGACCTATCGGCGTTCGGAATCGGACACTTTCTTCCCGAAGGCGGGCAGGCTCGCGCCGTACGCCAGGCGAAAGGTATTGATACACCAAGACTTACACCGGAGCGCCGCTGGCACAGACCCTCGCCCTATAGACCGCCGGCCATGGATATCGCACGCGAAGGAATCGCCGAAGCCAAACGGCGCCGCCGGCTGATTCTCGCCGCCGCGGGGGTCGTCGCGGTGCTTCTCCTCACGCTCGGCCTCTCGCGGCTGAAGCCCGCGGCTCCCACCGTCGAGAAGAGCACCGTCTGGATCGACACGGTCAAGCAGGGCCCGATGCTCCGCCAGGTGCGCGGCCCCGGATCACTCGTCCCCGAGGCGGAAGGAATTCGCTGGCTCTCCGCCGCAACCGACGGCCGCGTCGAGCGTCTCCTCGTGCAGCCAGGCGCCATCGTGAAGCCCGACACCGTGCTCCTCGAGATGTCGAACCCCGAGCTCGCCCGCGACGCGGCCGACGCCGAGTGGCAGCTCAAGGCCGCGCAGGCCGAGGCGACGAACGTGAAGGTGCGCCTCCAGCGGGAGTTGATGGATCAGCAGGCCGCCGCGGCGACCGTCGAGTCGGACTTCCACCAGGCCGATCTGACGGCGCAGACGAATCAAGGACTCTTCAAGGAGGGCCTCGTCGCGGACCTGACCCTGAAGCTGTCGGAAGTTCGCTCCGACGAGCTACGCACTCGAAACGAGATCGAGAAGAAGCGCCTCGCCGTTTACGCCGAGTCCGCAAAGGCGCAGAGCGACGTCCAGGAGGCGCACGTCGAGCAGCTGCGAGCGCTCGCGAACCTCAAGAGGTCGCAGGTGGACGCGCTTCGCGTACGCGCGGGCATCAGCGGAGTGCTCCAGGAGCTGCCGCTCCAGGTCGGACAGCGCGTCACGGCGGGGGGAACCCTCGCGAAGGTCGTGCAGCCCGACAAGCTCAAGGCGCAGCTCCGCATCGCCGAGACGCAGGCGAAGGACATCGAGATCGGGCAGCTCGCGTCCATCGACACGCGCAACGGAATCGTGGAAGGAAAGGTCTCGCGCGTCGATCCCGCGGCGCAGAACGGCACGGTGACAGTGGACGTGGCGCTCGACGGCGCGCTACCGAAGGGCGCGCGGCCGGATCTCTCGGTGGACGGCACCGTCGAGCTCGACCGGCTGGCCAACGTCGTGTACGTCGGGCGGCCGGCGTTCGGTCAGGAGCAGAGCCAGGTCAGCCTCTTCCGCGTCAACTCGGACGGCGACGAGGCGACGCGCATCAAGGTGCGGCTCGGCAAGAGCTCCGTCTCCACGGTGCAGGTTCTGGAGGGCTTGAGACCCGGCGACCACGTGATCCTGTCGGACATGAGCGCCTGGGATTCGTATGACCGGGTGAGGCTGAAATAGCGCCTCGGGAGGAGAGATGAGTTCCAACGGCCATCCCGTCATCCACCTGGAGGAAGTGACCAAGGTCTTCTACACGGACGAGGTCGAGACGCACGCCCTGTCGGGGATCCACCTCTCGATCGCGAGTGGAGAGTACGTCTCGATCGCCGGCCCCTCGGGCTGCGGCAAGTCGACACTGCTGTCGATCCTCGGGCTCCTCGACACGCCGACCTCCGGCCGCTACTTCCTCAACGGAAAGCCGGCGGAGTCGCTCACGCTCTCCGAGCGCGCGCGGATCCGGAATCGCGAAATCGGGTTCATCTTCCAGAGCTTCAATCTGATCGGCGACTTGTCGGTCTACGAGAACGTCGAGCTGCCTCTGACCTACCGCGGGATGCCGGCGTCGGACCGGAAGAAGCGCGTGCAGGAGGCGCTCGAGAAGGTCGGCATGGCGCATCGCATGAAGCACTTCCCGTCGCAGCTCTCGGGCGGCCAGCAGCAGCGCGTCGCGGTCGCGCGCGCGATCGGCGGCAAGCCGCTCGTGCTCCTCGCCGACGAGCCGACCGGAAATCTCGATTCGGCCAACGGCGAGGCGGTGATGGGACTCCTCCGCGACCTGCACCGCGAGGGATCGACGATCTGCATGGTCACCCACGATCCGCGGTTCGCCCAGCACGCCGAACGCACGATCCTTCTCTTCGACGGCCGTGTCGTCGAGGACGAGAAGGGCGAAGAGCGCGTGCACTCCGAGGAAGAGCTGAAGGAGAGCGGGTACCGGGTGAGCTGATGGGAGCGCTCCGGAAGGACCTCCGTTACGCGGTCCGGACGCTCTGGAGGAGCCGCGGCTTCACCGCGGTGGCCGTCGCGACCCTCGCGCTCGGCATCGGCGCCAACACGGCGCTCTTCGGGTGGATGCGCTCGCTCCTGCTGACGCCGCTTCCGGGCGTGCCGCGCGCCGGTGACGTCGTCGCCGTCGAGACGCGAACGCCCTCGGGCAGCCGCATCGACTCCTCGTGGGCCGACTACGCGGACCTGTCGCGAGAGGCGCGCTCGTTCTCGGGCCTGGTCGCGTTCCAGCAGCGCCACGTCACCCTGCAGGACGGAGACCACGCGCGCCGCCTCTATGCCCTCTTCGTCTCCGGCAACTACTTCGACGTCCTGGGAATCCGGCCGGCGCTCGGAAGGACGTTCCGGCCCGAGGAGGGCAAGGTCCCCGGCGGCGCCCCCGTCGCGGTCATCGGCTACGGCTTCTGGCGAAGCCACTTCCGGGCGGATCCCGCCGTTGTCGGCCGGATGGTGCGCATCAACGATCAGCCCCTGACCGTCGTCGGCGTCGCGCCGCGCGACTTCAAGGGCACGGTCAACGGGCTGAACTTCGAGCTGTACGTGCCGGTCGCGGCGGCCGGCCGCATCGGGGGCGAGGTCGGCGGCAGCCGGGCGCTCCTCGAGGGAAACCGCACGACGCGCTGGCTGGCGATGATGGGCCGGCTCGCCCCCGGATCGGACCTGCGGACGGCGCAGGCGGAGCTCGAGACGGTCGGCGCGCGCCTCGCCGCGGCCTACGCGGACTCGAACCGCGGCATCGGGTTCGTCGCGGAGCCGATCTGGAAGGCGACCTATGGCGCTTCCTCCCGCTTCGGGACGGTCGTCGTGGCCCTCTTCGCCGCCGTCGGGCTCGCGCTCCTCGTGGCCTGCGCCAACGTGGCGAGTCTCCTCCTCGTGCGTGCGACGGCCCGCCGCGGAGAGATCGCCCTGCGCGTCGCGCTCGGCGCGACCCGGGGCCGCCTCGTGCGTCAGCTCGTGACGGAGAGCCTCGTTCTCTCGTTTGCCGGCGGCGCGCTCGGGCTGCTCTTCGTGCCTCAGGTCAACGCGCTGATCGCGGGCATCCTCCCGGCCGGAATCCCGCTGCCGCTCGACCTGAACCCGCCGTTCGACGCCGCGCTCTTCGGATTCGCTTTCGCGCTGTCGCTCGCGACTGGCGTGCTCTTCGGGCTCGCGCCGGCGTTCCAGGCTTCGCGCCCGCAGCTGCGCGACGCGCTTCAGGAGACGAGCGCGGGGGCCGGGGGCCCGGGCGGCCGGCAGCGCCTGCGCCGCGCGCTCGTCGTGGCGCAGCTCGCCCTCGCCGTGGTGCTCCTGACGGCGACGGGTCTCTTCCTCGCGAGCCTGCGCAACGCCGCGAAGATCGACCCCGGCTTCGACGCGTCGGGCGTGCTCCTCGTCGGCTTCGACTTCCCGTCGACGCTCGACCGCGGCGCCGCCGTGCCGTTCTATCGCGCTCTGCGCGAGCGGGTCGCGCGGATCCCGGGTGTCGTGGCGGCGAGCTACGGCAACCATCCCCCACTCTGGATCGAGGGCGGCGACTGGGAGGAGATCGGCGTGGACGGCTACACGCCGGGCCCCGACGAGAACATGAAGATCGACGTCACGCTGACGTGGCCCGGCTACTTCTCCCTGATGCGCATGCCGCTCGATCGCGGCCGCGACTTCGACGAGCACGACGACGCGAGCTCCGCCCCGGTGGCCATCGTCAACGAGGCGTTCGCCGCGCGCTACCTCAAGGGACGGACCGCGATCGGCGCGAAGCTCCGCATCGGCGGCGATGAGACTCTGGTCGTCGGGCTCGTGCGCACGGCCAAGTATCGGAGCCTCACGGAAGCGCCGCGGCCGTTCGTCTACCTCCCGCAGCTCCAGATCCTGCCATCCGGCACGGCGCTGCACGTCCGCACCGAGCCGGGAATGGCCCCCGGTCCGCTCCTCGCGCGCATCCGTACGGAAGTGGCGGCCCTCGACCCGCGCGTCGCGACGCTCGGCGTGCGCCTCTCGGACGCCACCGAGACCGCCGTCCTTCCGCAGTCGCTCGGCGCCCGATTCCTCGGCGCGCTCGGCGCGCTCGTGCTCGCCATCGCCTCGATCGGCGTGTACGGCGTCGCGGCGTATTCGGTGTCGCGGCGGCGCCGGGAGATCGGAATCCGCGTAGCGCTCGGAGCGCGTCCCGCCGAGGTCCGCCGCATGTTCCTTCGCGAGGGAACGATGCTGACCGCGGCGGGGCTGGCCGCGGGGCTCGCCGGCGCGATCGCCCTCACGCGCCTTCTCGGCGGTCTGCTGGTCGATGTCCGCCCCGCCGATCCGGTGGTCCTCGCCGGCGCCGCCTTCGTCCTGGGCGGCGCGGCCCTCCTTGCAACCTGGCTTCCCGCACGCCGCGCGGCGGCGATCGATCCGGCGCGGGCCCTGCGCGCCGACTGAGGACGAATTCGAGAATGCTCGGCGATCTGCGACACGCGATCCGGTCTCTCGGCAAGGCGCCCGGCTTCACCGCGATCGCGATCGCGACCCTCGCGCTCGGCATCGGGTTCAACACCGCGGTCTTCTCCGTCGTCGACGCGGTGCTGCTGCGGCCGCTCCCGTACGCGAAGCCCGAAGAGCTCGTGCGAATCTACGACCGGAATCTCTCCAAGGGCATTCCGCGGTTCAGCGCTTCGCCGCGCAACTTTCTCGACTGGCGCGAGCAGAACGGCACGATGTCCGCGCTCGCGGCCTTCAGTGACGACGGGCGACGCTCCTCGAGGGACACGAGCCGGAGAGCCTGACGGCCGACGCGGTCTCGCCGGCGTTTTTTCCCCTGCTCGGTGTGCCGCCGTTTCTCGGACACACCTTCGACCGGGCCGACGAGCAGCCGGGCCGCTTGCAGGTCGCCGTTCTTTCGTGGGCCCTCTGGCAGCGCCGGTTCGGCGGCGATCCCTCGGTCGTCGGCCGGTCGATCCGCTTCGAGGAGGGGCCGCGCGTCGTGCTCGGCGTCATGCCGCGCGAATTCCGCTCGCCGACCGGTCGAGGTCGATCTCTGGACGCCGCTCGTCTTCGAGCCGAAACAGCTCCAGAACCGGGGAGAGCACTGGATCGGCGTCGTCGGCCGATTGAAGGCCGGGACGCCGCTCCTGCAGGCTCAGGCCGACTTCGACACGATCGGGGCACGCCTCGCGGCCGCGTACCCGAACAAGAACGGCGGCTGGACGCAGCAGGTCGTCTCCCTCTCCGAGGCGATCGCCGGAAGCGCGCGCCGGCCGCTGCGCCTCCTCGTCGGCGCCGTCGCGTTCGTCCTGCTCCTCGCGTGCGTGAACGTCTCGAACCTCCTCCTCGCCCGCGGGCTCGCCCGCCGCCGCGAGGTCGCGATCCGCACGGCCATCGGCGCCTCGCGGCGCCGCATCGTCCAGGAGTTCCTCGCCGAGAGCCTCGTGCTGGCGCTCGCGGGCGGCGCCCTCGGAACGCTCGGCGCCGTCTGGGCCACTGCCGCGCTCGTGCGTCTCGGGGGCGACGCGCTGCCGCGCAGCGCCGAGATTGCCGTGGACGGGCGCTCGCTCGTCTTCGCCCTCGCGGCGGGTCTCGCGGCCGCGGCGCTCGCGGGACTCCTGCCGGCGCTGTCGGCGTCCTCCGCCGTGGATTCCGAGGCCCTCCGCGAATCGCCGGGCCGCGCCACCTCGGGACGGCGCGCGGCGACGCTCCGGCGCGGGCTGCTGGCAGCGCAGCTCGCCCTCGCGCTCGTGCTGCTCGCCGGCGCGGCGCTCCTGCTTCGCAGCATGCGGGCGGCGCTCTCGGTGGATCCGGGATTCCGCGCCGACGGCGCCCTCGTGGCCGACCTCTCGCTGCCCTCGTCGAGATACAAAGGCGATGAGCGCGTCCTCGCGTTCTACGACGCGCTGGCCGATCGCCTCCGGCGCCTGCCTTCGGTCTCCGCGGTGGGAACGACGATCGTCGCGCCGATGCCCGGAGGCATCTGGCATTCCTATTCGGTCGCGATCCCCGATCACCCCCGGCCGGAGTCCGAAGAGATCTCGCTGACCTATCGGGTCGTGGGCGGCGACTTCTTCCCGGCCGCCGGAATCCGGCTCCGCCGGGGACGCCTCTTCACGCCGCGAGGACCGCAAGGGCGCGCCGTTCGTCGCGGTGATCTCGGAGACCGCCGCGCAGAAGTGCTTCCCGGGAGAGGATCCGATCGGACGGCTCGATCAACGTCGGCGATCGCACGCAGGTTCCGCGCCAGCATCATCGGCGTCGTCGGCGACGTGCGCGAGGAGAGCCCGATGGCCCCGGCCGGACGCCAGCATCTACATCCCCATCGCGCAGAAGCCCTGGTCGCGACGCCGCGGTGATCGTCCGCACCTCGGGCGATCCCGAATGGCGATCGCTCCGGCCGTGCGCGCGCAGATCCACGCGCTCGATCCGCAGCTCCCGCTCGACGGCCTCGCCCGCTCTCGGAGCAGATCGGGCGCGCGCTCGCGGAACGGCGGTTTCTCCTGACGCTCCTCGCCCTCTTCGCCGTCCTCGCGCTTGACGATCGCGACCGTCGGCATGTACGGCGTCGCCTCTCGCTCCGCCGCGGAGCGCCGGCGCGAGATCGGAATCCGCGTCGCTCTCGGAGCGGGCTCGCGCGACGTGCTGCGGCTTTTCGTGGGCGAGGGCGCGCGGACCGCGGCGATCGGGTGGCTCGCGGGACTCCTTCTCACGCTGCCGGCCGCGCGTCTGACGGCGGGCCTCCTGTTCGGCGTCTCGGCGGCCGATCCCGAGAGCTTCGCCGCTGTGTCGATCGTCCTCGCCGCCGCCACGCTCCTCGCCAACCTCGTGCCGGCGATCCGCGCGCTCCGCGCCGATCCCGTCGCTTCGCTTCGGGCCGACTGACGTGATGCTCACGCTGCCGCGGGACTTCCGCCAGGCCGCCCGGCGCCTCGCGCGAACTCCGCTGAGGCCGGAGTAGCCTCGTGAGCGGCTTCCTCCACGACCTGCGTCACGCGGTCCGAAGCCTCTCGAAGAGTCCCGGCTTCACGGCGGTGGCGGTCCTCACGATGGCGCTCGGCATCGGCGCGACGACGGCGGTCTATTCCGTCGTCCGCGCGGTGTTCCTGCGGCCGCTTCCCTTTCGCGACGCCGCCCGCCTCGCGATCGTGTGGGAGACGGACCTGCACAACGGCGAACGCAACGGCGGCGTCTCCTTCCCCGACCTGACGGACTGGCGCCGAGAGAACCGCTCCTTCTCGGCGATCGCCGCCTATCGGCGCCTGGACCTGAACCTCGCCGATCCGGGCCGCGAGCCCGACCGCGTGGCGGTGGCGACGGTGACGGCGAACCTCTTTCCGCTGCTCGGCGTCGCGCCCGTCCTCGGCCGGCCGCTCTCGCCCGACGACGACCGCGAAGGCGCGCCTCCGGCGGTGCTCCTCTCGCACGCGCTCTGGCAGTCGCGGTACGGGAGTTCTCCCTCCGTGGTCGGCAGGACGATCGCGATCGACGGCATCCCTTCGACGGTCGTCGGCGTCATGCCGGCCGGCTTCGAGTTTCCCGCGCGCGCGGCCGCCTGGATGGCCCTGACGCCCATGCTCGGCGCCTTCCGAACCGAGCGCGGTGTCCACGCGATGCTCGCCGTGGCGCGGCTCGCCGACGGCGTCTCGATCGAGGCCGCGGGCGCCGAGATGGGCGCGATCGCGGCGCGCCTCGCCCGCGCGTACCCGAACGAGAACGCCGGCCGGGGCGCGCGCGTCCAGGGTCTAGCCGATGCGCTCGTCGGAGACCTGCGCCGCGAGTTCGCCATCCTCTTCGCGGCCGTCGTGGCCGTGACGCTCGTCGCCTGCGCCAACGTCTCGGGGCTCCTTCTCGCGCGCTCGCGCGGCCGCGCTCGGGAGATCGCGATTCGCCGCGCGCTCGGCGCGGGCGCCGCGGACGTCGGCGGTCCCCTGCTCGCCGAGGCCCTCCTTCTCGCCGTCGCGGGAGGCGGCGCGGGACTCCTTCTCGCCGCCTGGGGCATTCGCGGACTGCTCGCGCTGTCGCCCGACACCATCCCGCGCATCGCGGAAGTTCGCCTCGATCTGCCCGTCCTCCTCTTCACGCTCACCGCCAGCCTCGGCGCCGGAATTCTCTCGGCGCTCGCGCCACTCGGACGCGTCGTTTCGGGCCGCGAGGGCTCGCTCGAGCGCGCCGGCTCGGGTCGCGCGTCGCCTGAGACGCTGCGCGGCGCGATGGTCGTCGGGCAGGTCGCGCTCGCCGGCATGCTCGCCACCGCCGCGGCGCTGCTCGTCGTGAGCTTGCGCAATCTCGAGCGCGTCGATCCGGGGTTCCGCGCGGAAGGCCTGCTGACGGCCGAGCTCGTCCTGCCGCGCTCGAAGTATCCCGAGCCGCCGCACACCGAAGATTTTTACAAGTGGCCCGAGGTCCAGCGCTTCTACGCCGGATTTCTTCCGAAGCTTCAGTCGCTGCCGGGCGCCGCGTCGGCCTCGTTCGCGCTCAACCATCCGCTCATGGCGGGGTGGACTTCCGAGATTCAGATCGAGGATCTCGTGCACCGGCCGGGCGACCGCGACGAGGTGTACATCCGGCCGGTGGCTCCCGGCTATTTCCGGACGGTGGCGTCCCCCGTTCTCGCGGGCCGGGATTTCGACGACCGCGACCGCCAGGGCTCGGCGGAAGTGCTGATCGTCAACGCGGCGTTCGAGCGGCGCTACTTTCCCCGGCAAGGAGCGCTCGGGCACACCGTGAGCTTCTGGAGCCGTCCGCGTCGGATCGTCGGCGTCGTGAGCGACGTCCGATTCCTGGGACCGGGCTCTGAGCCGGCCCCGGCCGTCTATCCCTGCCTTCTGCAGGTCCCGATGAACTCCTTGGCGGTCGTCGTCCGGGCGCCCGCCGGCATCGATCCCGCGGCGCTCGCGCCGGCGCTTCGCCACGCTCTCCAGGACGTCGATCCGGACGTCGCGCTCTTCCACGTCCGGACCGCCAGCGCTCTCGCGTCCGAGTCGTTCGGCTCGCCGCGGTTCCGGGCGCTTCTGCTGACGCTCTTCGGCGCCGTCGCGCTGCTTCTCGCCGCCATCGGGCTCTATGGACTCCTCTCCTTCGGCGTGGCGCGCCGGGCCCGCGAGTTCGGAATCCGTGTCGCGCTCGGCGCACAACGGACCGAAGTCGCGCGTCTGGTCCTCCGCGAAGCGGGTGCGCGCGCGGCGGCCGGCATCGCCCTCGGAGCGCTCGGCGCGATCGGCGCCGCGAGGCTCCTCTCCGGTCTTCTCTTCGGCGTGCGGCCGGCCGAGCCCGCGGTGCTCGCCACCGTCGCGGTGCTTCTCGCGACGACGGCAGCCGCGGCCGCGTACCTGCCCGCGCGGAGGGCGACGCGTGTCGACCCCGCGGTCTCGCTTCGGACGGAGTGACGCGATGATCGATCTCCCGAACGTCGAAAAAGCCTTCGTGACGCTCGCCGCCGCGGCGCGCCTCGACCCTGTCCGGGCGCTGAGAACGGAGTAGACATGAGCGGATTCCTCCACGACCTGCGTCACGCGATCCGAAGCCTCTCGAAGAGTCCCGGCTTCACGGCGGTCGCCGTCGCGACGCTGGCGCTCGGGATCGGCGCCAACGCCGCGATCTTCTCCGTCGTCCGGGCCGTTCTGCTGAGGCCCCTTCCCTACGCGGAGCCCGAGCGGCTGGTCACGCTGCCGGACAACATCTCGATGCCGGAGCTCTCGGACGTGCGGGAGACCGCCCGTTCCTTCGACGCCGTCGGCGGCTCGGCGCTGCAGCCGCTCGATCTGACGGGCGGCGGCGATCCCCTGCAGATCACCGGGGCTCTCGTCACCGGCGACTTCTTCGAGGCCCTGGGCGTGCCGGCGGCCCTCGGACGAACGCTCCGGCCCTCGGACGACCGCGAAGGCGGCGAACGCGTCGCCGTCGTGACCCACGGTCTCTGGCTCCGCCGCTGGGGGGCGGATCCGGGGCTCGTCGGCCGCGCCGTGACGATCAGCGGCCAGCCGTACACGATCGTCGGCGTCATGCCCGCCGGCTTCGCGCTCCCCGAGCAGCGGGTCGAGCTCTTCCTGCCCGCGTGGGTCGGCTATCCCTCCGGGGCGCGGGATCGGGACGTTCACTTCGCGCGGCCGATCCTGCGTCTGCGGCCGGCCATCCCCATCGAGAAGGCTCGCGCGGAGCTCGCCGCGATCTTTCGCCGGCTCGCGGCGGCCTATCCGGATACGGACACCGGCCTCGACCCCGGGCTCGTCTCGCTCCACGAGCGGGTCGTCGGCGACAGCCGGACGGCGCTCGTCGCCCTTTCGGGCGCCGTCGGCATGGTCCTGCTGATCGCCTGCTCGAACATCGCGAGCCTCCTCGTGGCTCGAACGCGCGCCCGGGCGAGGGAGCTCGCCATCCGTTCGGCGCTCGGCGCGAGTCGCCCCCGGCTCGCCAGCCAGGTGCTGGCGGAAAGCGGCCTGCTCGCGCTCGCCGGCGGAGCGGCGGGGTTGGCCCTTGCGGATTGGGGGACGCGGATTCTCGTGACGCGCCTCCCGGATTCGCTGCCGCGCCTCGCCTCGGTTTCGACGGATCGCGGCGTCCTCTTCTTCACGCTCGCCGTCTCGATCGCGACGGGGCTGCTGTTCGGGCTGGTTCCCGCGATGCGCGCCGCGCGCCGCCCGCCGGGAGCGGGGGTGAACGGTCCGCGCACCACCACCGGCATCGAAGACCGGCGCCTCGGCACGGCCTTCGCCGTGTCTCAGGTGGCCCTCGCCCTGGTGCTCCTCGTCGGAGCGGGGCTTCTCGCCAACACGCTCTGGCGCCTTCGCTCGATCGACCCCGGTTTCCCGGCCGGCGGCCTCGTCACGGCGCACTTCAACCTTCCGGAATCGCGTTACCAGCGCCTGCCCTCCCAGCTCCAGTTTCGGCGCCGGCTGCTCGAGCTTCTCGCGGCTTCGCACCTCCGGGCCGGAATGGTCAGCGAGATCCCGCTCGGCGGCTCGGACCTCAACCACCAGTTCGTCATCGAGGGCCGGCCGGCCATCCCGCCCGGGCAGGAGCCGCGGCTCCAAACGCGAAGCGTGATGGGCGACTACTTCGGGACGATGGGCATCCGCCGGATCGCCGGGCGAGACTTGACCGACGCCGACCGCGAGGACGCTCCCCTCGTCGCCGTCGTCAACGAGAGCATGGCCCGGCTCTACTTCCCGGGGGGAAGCCCGATCGGCGCGCGGTTCCGCTGGGCGCGAGACAGCGGTCCGCCGCGGTGGATCGAGATCGTGGGCGTCGTGTCCGACGTCCGGCACTTCGGGCTCTCGACGGGAGACCTTCCGGCGGCCTACACGACCTATGCCCAGGTCGGCGTCGACTGGAAGCGCTGGACCGACCTGGTCGTGAGGGCGCCCGAGGGGACGGCGGGCCTTGCGGAGACCTTGCGCGAGAAGATCCGCGAAGCCGACCCGCTCCTGCCCGTGAAGTCGCTTCGACCCGTCGACGAGATCGTCGCGGGCTCTCTCGAGCGGCCGCGTTTCCTCGCCGGGCTCCTCGGCGCCTTCGCGGGCGCGGCGCTGCTGCTCGCGGCACTCGGCGTGGCGGGCGTCCTCGGCAACCTCGTTGCCCGGCGCACGCGCGAGATCGGCGTGCGCATCGCGCTCGGAGCCGATCCGGCACGCGTTCGGAGGGAAGTGATCGGCGAGGGCGCCCGGATCGCGGCCATCGGCATCGGAATCGGCCTCGTCGGGGCGTTCGCCGCCAGCCGCGCGCTCACGAACCTGCTCTATGCCGTGCGCCCGATCGACCCGGCGACGTACGGGGCGGTCTCGCTGCTCCTCGCGGCGGTGGCGATCGGGGCCTGTTACCTCCCCGCGCGGCGCGCGTCCCGCGTCGACCCCATCGAGGCGCTCCGAAGCGAGTGAGAGGAACCATGATCGATCTCAAGAACGTCGAGAAAGCCTTCGAGACCCGCGCCGGAAAGACGTTCGTCCTGCGGCGCATCGACCTGACGATCTCCGAAGGCGAGTTCGTCACCATCATGGGGCCGTCGGGCGCGGGCAAGACGACGCTCCTGTCGATCCTCGGCATGCTCGACCACACCTGGACCGGGGAGTTCCGCTTCCTCGGCCAGGCCGTGCACGAGCTCAAGCCGCGCGACCGGATCGAGCTCAACAAGAAGAACATCGGGTTCGTCTTCCAGCAGTACCACCTGCTCGACGACCTGACCGTGGCCGAGAACCTCGACATCCCGCTGTCCTATCGGAACATCAAGGGCTCGGAGCGCGCGGCGCTGGTCGCCGACACGCTCGACCGCTTCCAGATCGTCGGCAAGAAGGATCTGTTCCCGAGTCAGCTCTCCGGCGGCCAGCAGCAGCTCGTCGGCGTCGCCCGCGCGCTCATCGCGAGCCCGAAGCTGCTGCTCGCCGACGAGCCGACGGGGAACCTCCACTCGGACCAGGGCCGCGAGATCATGCGCCTCTTCCAGAAGCTCAACGACGAAGGGACGACGATCGTCCAGGTGACGCACTCCGAGGAGAACGCGCGGTACGGCCACCGGATCGTGCGCCTGGCCGACGGCTGGGTCGCGGGCTCCGAGGTCGTGAAGGACCGGATGGGTCAGCCCGCCGGCGCGTCGCGGTAGGCCGGCCATGACCGGACTGCTTCAGGACCTCCGTTACGCCGCGCGTTCCCTGCGCCGCAGCCCGGGGCTCGCCGCGGTCGCGATCGTCACGCTCGGCCTCGGAATCGGCGCGAGCATCGCGGTCTTCTCGGTGATCGACGTCGCCTTCTACCGTCCGCTGCCGCTCGGCGGCGAGGATCGCCTGGTGCGTCTGCGGGACTCCCTCCGCACCGCCGATGGCCGCCTCCAGGAGAGCAACACGGCCGCCGAGAGCTTCGAGGCAATCCGCGACCGGAATCGCGCCTTCGAGTCGGTCGCCGCTTTCGCCTATGGAAGCGCGAGCATGCCGGACGGCGACGCCTCCGACCGGCTTTCCGTGGTCGGGACCACGTCCGCCCTGCGCGATTCGCTGGGCGTGCGCGCGGTGCGGGGGCGCGACTTCTCCGCGCGGGAGCTCGCGGCGGGCCGAGACAGCCGCGTCGCCCTGATCTCGCACGTTCTCTTCGAGCGGCTGGGCTCCCCGGATCTCGGCTCCGCGCCGAGCGTCCTCCTCGACGGCGTCCCGCACACGATCGTCGGCGTCCTGCCCCGGGGCTTTCACTTCCCGTACGACGCGGACGTCTGGGTTCCCTCTCGGATGGCCGCCGGGAGCGAGCCCGCCGTCTTCGCACGGCGGCGCCCCGGCGTCTCGTTGCGTGAGGCCAACGCCGACCTGGCGGCGATCGCCGCCGGGATCCGCCGCGAGCGTCCGCAGGTCGGCCCCGGGTTCGGCATGGTCGCGATGGACGCCCGCAAGAGCCTGATCGGCGACGAGGGCCAGATTGCCCTCGGCCTTCTGGTGCTGGTCGGCTCGCTCTTCCTGTTGACGAGCGCCGACGTCGCGAGTCTCCTCCTCGCCCGAGCCGTCTCGCGTCAGGGCGAGCGTGCGCTGCGCAGCGCTCTCGGCGCGAGCCGGCTGCGGCTCCTCGGGGCGGCCGCGGCGGAGGCGCTCCTTCTCGCATCGGCGGCGTCGCTCGTCGGACTCCTCGCGTGCGCTCTGGTCCAGGAGCCACTCGCGACGCTGGTTCCCGACAACCTGAGGCATCAGCTCGGTCTCGCGCGGCCGTCCCTGGACCCGCGCACGTTGCTCTTCGGGCTGCTCGCCGTCATCGCGGCCGCCGCGCTGTGCACCCTCCTTCCCGCATGGCGCGGCCCGAAGGCCTCAGGCGAAGAACTCCTGCGCGAAGCGGGACGCGGAACGCTCTCCAGCCGCACCGAGGGAAGCGCGCTGAACGCTCTCGTCGCGGCGGAGATCGCGCTCGCGCTGGCGCTCGTCTTCGGCGCCGCGCTCTTCGCGCGCCAGCTGCGCCGGCTGGAGCGCCGGGACCTGGGCCTCCGCACGCGGGACGTCCTCTCGATGCAGATCGCGCTGCCGGGCCGCATGGCCTCCGCGGCCGAGCGCTCCGCCGGCGTCGACGCCATCCTCGCGGGGGCCCGCTCCATCCCCGGCGTTTCCGCCGCCGGCGTCAGCACGGTCAATCCGCTGGCAGGAGGAACGTGGGTCACCCCGATCGACGTCGAGGGACACGCGCCGCCGGACTCCGCCTCCCGATACCTCGCGAACTTCCGTCTCGTCTCACCGGGCCTCCTGACGGCCCTGGGCATCCCGATCGTCGAGGGACGCGCCTTCGAAGACTCCGACCGGGCGGGCGCTCGCCCCGTCGCCGTCGTGAGCCGGTCGCTCGCCCGGCGCCACTGGCCCGGCGCCAGCGCGCTGGGACGCCGGATCGGGATGCCCGGCGGCGCCTCGCGCGAAATCGTGGGAATCGCCGCCGACGTCGCGGACGCGGGCGAGGTCGCCGACGCCTGGTACGTCCCATATGCCCAGGGAGCGGCGGTGGACGGCGCGGACGAGGTCTACCTCATGATCCGCGCGACCCCCGGAACGGAAGCGGGGCGACTCGCCCGGCCCGTGCGGAGCGCCCTCGCGCGGGTCGATTCGCGTCTGGCGGGCTACCACGTCGCGACGCTCGAAACCGTACGGTCCGAGGTGCTGGCGCGACAGCGCTTCGGCGCCCTCCTTGTCGAGGTTCTCGCGGGGCTCGGCGCGCTGGTCGCGCTCCTGGGATCCTACGGGGTCACGGCCTACCGCGTCTCCCGACGCCGCCGCGACATCGGGTTGCGCATCGCGCTCGGCGCCGGGCCGCTGCGCACGGTCCGCGACGGACTCTGGACCGGACTGCGGCCCGTCGCCGCGGGCGCGGCGATCGGGATGGCGCTCGCTCTCGCCGAAGGCGCGGCGCTCGCTCGTCTCATCCCGGGAATCGAATCGTTCCACGCGCCCACGGCGGCGGCGGTCACCGCCGCGCTGATCGCGAGCGCGGCCGCCGGCCTCCTCCTCCCGGCGCTCCGCGCCGCGCGGCAGGATCCTGCCGTCGCGCTGAGGGAGCTCCGATGACCGTTCTCGCGCAGGACCTCCGCTACGCGGCGCGGCTTCTCGCAAGGAGCCCCGGCTTCGCGGCGGCCGCCGTGATCACGCTGGCGCTCGGGATCGGCGCGAACACCGCCGTCTTCTCGGTGGTTCACGCGGTGCTCCTGCGGCCCCTCCCCTTTCGGGATCCCGACCGGTTGGTCGTGATCTGGGAGGATCTGTTCCGCGAGGGAAATCACCGCTTCAGCGTCGCCGCTCCAAACTTCGAGGATCTTCGAGCTCAGCCCGGCGCCTTCGAAACCCTCGCCGCGCAGATTCCGCGAGGCGCGAACCTCACGGGGGGCGGCGATCCGGAACCGAGCCGCGGCGTCGGAGTCACCGGCAACTACTTCTCCGCGCTCGGGCGCCGCGCCGCGCTCGGCCGAACCCTCGTCGCCGAGGACGACAGCCAGCGTCGCAAAGTCGTGGTGTTGAGCGACGCGCTCTGGCGGCGCCGTTTCGGCGCCGATCCTTCCGCCGTCGGGCGCCTCCTCCACCTCGACGGGGAGCCCTTCACCATCATCGGCGTCATGCCGAAGGACTTCGCGGCCCCCTCCCACTTCAAGGCGCCGCAGGATCCGGCGGAGTTCTGGATTCCGCTCGATTTGCCCCCCGCCTGGAACAACCGCACCACAGCGGTGCTTCAGCTCATTGGTCGATTGAAGCCGGGCATGACTCTCGCGACGGCCCGGGACGAAGTCGGCCGCCTGGCGCGGCGCCTCGCCACCGATCACCCGGAGACCAACGCGGGTGTCCGGTTCGCGGTCGTTCCGATCGCGGAGCAGATCGTCGGCGCAGCGGCGCCGGCCCTGCGGCTCCTGCTCGGCGCGGTCGCCCTGCTTCTCCTGATCGCATGCGCCAACCTCTCTTCTCTCCTTCTGGCACGAGCCTTCGCTCGGCGCCGCGAGATCGCGATTCGGATGGCCCTGGGCGCGGGCCGGTTCCGGCTGTTCACGCAACTACTGACGGAGAGTCTGTTGCTCGGCCTGATGGGCGGTGCGGTCGCGTTGCTCCTCTTCATGTGGGGTACCGACGCCCTGCGCGGTTTGGCCCCCTCGAGCGTGCCACGGCTGGACGGCGTGGGCCTCGACATGTGGGTCGCGGTCTTCGCCCTCGCCGCGTCCCTCGGGGCAGGACTTGGCTTCGGCTTTGCGCCGGCCCTCGAGGCGGCTCGGCTGGACATTCGATCGGCGATGGCCGGCGCCCGAGCCGCTCGAATCGGGCGGACGGAGCTTCGCGGCGGGCTGGTCGTCGGACAGATGGCGCTCGCGCTCGTCCTCCTGGTCGGGGCCGGCCTGATGCTGCAGGCCGTACGCCGACTCTCCGCCTTCGACATGGGTTTCCGCTCGGAAGGAGTCTTGTCGTTTCGGATCGGTCTGCCTTCCGAGAAGTACTCGACGCCGGAAAGCCGTATCGATTTCTTCAACGACTTCTTCGGCCGGCTCGAGCGCCTGTCGGGCGTGGTGGCCGCAGGCGGCACCACCCGATTCCCGCTCGACCCCGCTTACGGCGTCGGGAGCCTCAATCTCGAGCGCCGCCCTTTGCCGCCGTCGAACCGGCCGGTCGTGGGCGTGCGCGTCGTCAGCCCGGATTACTTCCGCGCCCTCGGCATCCCCCTGTGGGCGGGACGTTCCTTCGGGGCGGAGGATCGGGCTGACGCCACGGCGGTGGCCCTAGTCAACCGCGCTTTCGTCGCGCACTACTCGCCCGATCGATCGCCGCTGCAGGAGCGCCTGGCTCTCGGGTCCGGGGAGACCTCCTGGCGGACCATCGTCGGCGTCACGGGAGACGTCAGTCACGACGGAATCGATGCCGCCGCCATTCCGGAGGTCTACCTGCCCCTGGCGCAGAGTCCGGAGCGCGGCCTCAACGTCGTCGTCAAGACGCTCGCCGATCCGGCCGGACTCGCGCCGTCGGTGCGCCAGGTTGTCTCCGCGATCGACCCGGAGCTGCCTCTCGTCGAGCTGCGTCCCATGAGCGCGCGTGTCGAGGACGCCATCGGCCAGACTCGATTTGTCGTTCGCTTGCTCGGATTGTTCGCCTTGCTGGGAGTTCTCCTCGCCTGTCTGGGCCTGTATTCGCTGATGGCCCAGGACGTCGCACGGCGCCGCCGCGAGATTGCGATCCGGGTGGCGCTCGGCGCGCCGAGGCGGCAAGTCATCGCCGCGCTCCTCGGGCGAGCCGGTCTTCTTCTATCTGCTGGACTGTCGATCGGTCTGGTCGGAGCCCTCGCGGCCACCCGCTTGCTGGTTGGACTCCTGCACGGCGTGAGCGCCTCGGATGCCGGAACCTATGCCCTCGCGGCGCCTCTTCTCGCCGCGGCGGCGCTCGTCGCGGCGTTCATCCCGGCCCGGCGGGCCGTCCGCGTCGATCCGGCCTCCACGCTGCGAGGAGAGCCATGACATCTCTTTGGAACGATTGTCGGTACACGATCTCGGCGTGGCGCCGCCGGGTTCCCCACGCCGGCCGCGGAATCGAGACGGACGTGGACGTCTGCGCTCTGCCGGCGCGCCGGGCCGCTCGCGTGGATCCCCTGGCGACCCTGCGGAGCGTGTAACTCGAAATGACAAGGAAGGTCGCGGCGCGGGTCCGTCGCACGAGAAGCCAGAACGAAGGGAGAGAGAGGCCATGACGACGATCTTGCAGGATTTCCGATATGCGCTGCGAACTCTGGTCAAGAGCCCAGGGTTCGCGATCGTCGCCATCGCGATTCTCGCGCTCGGCATCGGCGCCAATGCCGCGATCTTCGCGCTGGTCAACCGCGTGCTCCTGACGGCGCTGCCGGTCCGGAACCCCGACGAGCTCGTGCTGCTGCGCTCGGAAGGCCCGATCTCGGGCCACGCCTGGAGCGACGACGACGTCGCGTCGTCCTTCACCTATCCGATGTACCGGGGACTTCGCGACCGGAGCACCGCCTTCGCGGGACTCGTTGCGGAATACCCGTTCGCGGCGAGCCTCGCCGCGGGCGGGCAGACCGAGCGGGCCAATGGCGAGCTCGTCAGCGGCAACGCTTTCGACGTGCTCGGCGTGACACCGGCGCTCGGCCGCGTCTTGACGCCCGGCGACGACCGCACGCCGGGCGCCCACGCCGTGGCCGTTCTCTCCTACGCGTACTGGAGGCGGCGCTTCGGCGCCGACCCGGCCGTCCTCGATGGAACGATGGTGATCAACGGACGCCCCTACGCCGTCGTCGGCGTCGCGCGGGAAGGCTTCACCGGGGTCCAGCCCGGCCGGCCCGCGGACGTGTTCGTCCCGATGATGCAGAAGGCGCAGGTGACGCCGTTCCGGAACGGACTCGACGATCCGAAGGACTATTGGGTCCAGATTTTCGGCCGGCTGAAGCCCGGCCGGACGCGCGCCGAAGCGGAGCGGGAAGTCGCCGGGACGTACCGCGCGCTCCTGCAGGAGGCGGCGGTGTATGTCTCGGGCTGGACCGAGGATACCCGGCGGAGGTTCGTCGAGAAGAAGCTCGAGCTCCTCCCCGGCGGTCACGGACGCCGGGTCATGCGGGACGGCATCGGGACGCCGCTTCTTTCGCTCATGGGAATGGTGACGCTGGTGCTTCTCATCGCCTGCTCGAACCTCGCCGGGCTTCTCGCCGCGCGGGGCGCCGCGCGGCAGAAGGAGTACGGAATTCGCCTGGCCATCGGGGCGAGCCGCAGTCAGCTGCTGCGCCAATCCGTGATCGAGTGCCTCGTCTTCTCCGTCCTGGGCGGAGCGCTCGGGCTCGGCGTCGCTTCGTGGACGCTCGACGCGCTCCTCTCGGCCTATCCCCCGGACAGCGATCTCCGCCTCATCGCCGTCTCGATGGATCCCCGGCTACTCGCGTTCGTCGCGGGCCTATCGATTCTCTCGGCGCTCTTCTTTGGCGTCGCCCCCACGCTCCGGGCGGCGCGGCTCGATCCGGCGTCGACGCTCCAGGGCGCGGGCCGCGGCGGCTCGCCCGCGACGCGCGAGGCGCTGCGATTCCGGCGCGTGCTCGTCACGGCGCAGATCGCCCTCACCCTCGTGCTCCTCGTCGCGGCCGGCCTCTTCATGCGGTCGATCCGCAACCTCGGAAACGTGGACCTCGGATTGAAGCCCGAACACATCATCGGTTTCACGGTCTCACCGGAGCTGAACGGCTACTCGGCCGAGCGGACGGCGCTCCTCGGGCGCCGGCTCATCGAGAACATGAAGGCTCTGCCCGGCGTCCGGTCCGCGACCGCCGCCGTGATCCCCACCTTCACCAACGACACGTCGAGCAGCAACATGACGATCGAGGGCCGCCCGGAGACTCCCGGCGAGTCCATGCACGTTCGATACAACGCCGTCGCGCCGGACTACTTCGCGACGCTCGGCATTCCGCAGCTCCAGGGGCGCGAGATCGCCTGGAGCGACGGCGCGGGCACTCCGAAGGTGGCCGTCGTGAACGAGGCGCTGGCGAAGAAATATTTCGCGGAGCGAGGCGCCCTCGGCGCGCGGATCGGGATGGGCGCCGGCAAAGAAGCCGACATCGAGATCGTGGGCGTCGTGCGCGACAGCAAGGGAGCGACGGTCGACGAGAAGACGGAGCCCTTCGTGTACCTTCCGATCCAGCAGGACCAGAAGCTGGGCGAGCTCACGTTCTACGCGCGCGCCGAAGGCGACCCCGCGGCGCTCAGCGCATCGCTGCGCGCCGAGGTGCGGCGCCTGGACCCGAACCTGCCCCTCTTCGATCTCAAGACGCTGACGACGCAGCTCCATGAGTCTCTTCTTTCACGGAGACTGGTCATGATTCTGTCCACGGCCTTCGGCGCCCTCGCAGCGCTGCTCGCGGCGCTCGGAATCTACGGCGTCCTCGCCTTCGGCGTGGCCCAGCGCCGCCGGGAGATCGGCGTACGCATGGCGCTCGGAGCCACGCCCGCGGTCGTGCGAGGCCTCGTCCTCTCGGAGGTCGGCCGCCTCCTCGCGATTGGCGGCCTCGTCGGCCTCCCGGTCGCGATCGCCGTCGGCCGCGCGGTCCGGTCCATCCTCTTCGGCGTCCCGGCGGCGGACGTGGCGACCTACGCCGGCGGCGTCGTCCTGCTCGCGCTCGTGGCGCTGTCGGCGGCCTATCCGCCCGCGCGGCACGCCGCCCGAACCGACGCGATCGAAGCGCTGCGGAGCGAGTGAAGCGATGAGCGCGTTCCTGCAGGACGCCCGCTACGCGCTGCGGACGCTCGTGAGGCGTCCCGGCTTCACGGCGGCGGTGGTTCTCACGCTCGGTCTCGCAATCGGCGCCGCCGCCACGATCTTCGCCGGCGTGGACGCCCTCTTTCTGCGCGCCCTGCCGATTCCCGAGGCCGATCGCGTCATGACGCTCTGGGGCCGCAACAAGGCCGGCGGCTTCGACCACTCGAACGTCTCCTACCGCGACTTCGAGGACTGGCGCCGCGAGGCCCGCAGCTTCGAATCAATGGCCGTGATGTTCCCCGTCACGCAGACGCTGACGGGCCGCGGCGAGCCCGAGGCGCTCGACGTCACGCTCGTCACCGGAGACTTCTTCCGCATGATCGGCGCCCGCGCGGCGTTCGGACGCCTGATCGGGCCCGCCGATGACCGGCCCGAAGCTCCCCGCGCGGCCGTTCTCACCTGGGCATCCTGGCGCGAGCGCTTCGGCGCCGACCCCGCCGTCGTCGGCCGGACGCTCACCCTCGACGGCCAGCCCGTCACGGTCGTCGGCGTCCTCTCGCCGCGCACGATCCCGGGCCTCGAGACGACGCCGGTGTGGTCGGCGCTCGGCCCGAGCCTCGGAGACCCGGACCGCGGCGACCGCAGCTATCGTGGCGGCCGGGCGCCTCCGCCCGGGAGTCACGCTCGCACAGTGCCGCAGCGAGCTCGACGCGATCTCGCGCCGCCTCGCCGCGGCCTATCCGAAGTCGAACGCCGGATTCGAGGTCAACGTGATCCCCCTCGAGGAAGACCTCTTCGGCGCCAAGTTCCGGACCGGGCTCTATACGCTCCTCGGAGCCGTGGGCCTGCTGCTCGCGATCGCCTGCGCCAACATCGCGCAGCTCCTGCTCGCGCGCGGCGCGGCGCGCGACCGCGAAGTCGCCGTGCGTGCCGCGCTGGGCGCCTCGCGCGGCCGTGTCGTGGCGCAGATGCTGACGGAGTCGGTCCTGCTCGCGCTCGCGGGCGGCGCCGTCGGCCTCCTGTGCGCGCTCTGGGGCGTGCAGACGCTCGTCCGGCTGCTGCCGCCCTATACCGCCCGCCTCCCCGAGATCGCGCTCGACGGACGCGTCGTCTTCTTCGGATTTCTCGTCTCGCTCGCGACCGCCGCGGCCTTCGGCCTTCTGCCCGCGCTGTCCACTTCGCGCGCCGGTTTCGGCCAGGCGCTGCGCGCCGCTTCGACGCGGGCGGCGGGAGGAGGGCGCCGCGCGCGCCTCCAGGCGGGGCTCGTCGCCTCCGAAGTCGCGCTGGCTCTCGTCCTCCTCGCCGGCGCCGGCCTCGTCGTCAAGAGCCTCGCGCTCCTGCGGCGCGTCGATCCGGGGTTCCGGCCGCAGCACGTCCTGACCATGCGCCTCGACCTGCCCGATCGCGAGTTCGGCAGCGACGATCGGATGCGCGCCTTCTATCGCCCGCTGCTCGAACGCCTGGGCGCGCTGCAGGGCGTGCGGGCCGCGGCGGCGATCACGACGCTCCCGATGAGCGGCAACAACTCGTGGACGTTCATCACGCCCGAGGGACAGGCGCCGCCGCCGCCCGGGCAGGAGCCGCGCGTCGGCCGCATCGTCGTGTCCCCCGACTACTTCCGCGCGATGGGCATCTCGATCGTCCGGGGGCGCGCTTTCCGGGATTCCGACGGCGAATCGTCCCGCCGCGTGGCCGTCGTGAGCCAGGAGATGGCGAAGCGCTACTGGCCCGGCGAAGATCCGATCGGAAAGCGGTTCCGTCGGAGCCGTCCCACGCCGGACGTGCCCTGGATCGAGGTCGTCGGCGTGGCGGCCGACGTGCGGCATCGCGGCCTGGCCGCGCCCATCCGCCCCGAGATGTACTTCCCGATCGCGCAGGCGCCCGAGACGAGCGTGAGCCTCGTGCTCGACGCGCCCTCCGATCCCGCCGGGCTCGCGGCGGCGGCGAGGCGCGAGATCCGGGCGCTGCGGCCGGACCAGGCCGTCTCGAACGTCCAGACGATGGTGCGCTTCGTGGACGACGACACGAGCTCGGAGCGACTGCTCGCCTGGCTCACGGCCGCCTTCGCAATCGCCGCCGCGGTCCTCGCCTCGATGGGCCTCTACGCCGTCGTCAGCCTCGCCGTCGGGCAGAGCCGGCGCGAGATCGGCATCCGCATGGCTCTCGGCGCCCAGGGGCGCGACGTCGTCGCCCACGTGCTGCGCCGCTGGATGCTCCTCGCGCTCGCGGGAATCGCCGCCGGCCTCGCCGCGACCCTGCTCCTCGGAAGGCTCGTGGCGAGCGTCCTCTTCTCCGTGCGCCCCGGCGACCCCGCGGTCCTCGGCGGGATCGTCGCCCTCGTCGCCGCGATCGCGTTCGCGGCGAGCTATCTGCCGGCGCGGCGGGCGTCTCGCGTCGATCCGGCGCACGCCTTGCGCGCGGAATGATCGATGCCGCCGGCGCTGCCGAACGCGGGACGCCTCCGATAAGCTCCGCCCGTGGCCCCTCCGGCTAGCCGGATCCTCGTCGCAGACGACCAGAAGGACGTCCTCGAAGCCCTGCGCCTCCTCCTCAAGTCCGAAGGGCTCGAGGCCGAGACGGTCTCCTCCCCCGCGGCCGTGGTCGGCGCCGTGTCGGCGCGGGACTTCGACGCGGCCTTGATCGACCTGAATTACGCCCGCGACACGACGTCGGGTCAGGAAGGACTCGACCTGCTCGCCCGCCTCCAGGAGCTCGACGCGACCCTGCCGGTCGTCGTCATGACCGCCTGGAGCAGCGTCGATCTCGCCGTCGAGGCGATGCGGCGCGGCGCGCGCGACTTCGTGCAGAAGCCCTGGGAGAACGCCCGCCTGCTGGCGACGCTGCGCACCCAGATCGCACTCGGGCGGGCGCTCCGACGCGGCGCGCGGCTCGAGGCGGAGAACCGCATCCTCCGGCCCGAGCCGGACCCCTCGATCCTCGGCGAATCCGCCGCAATGCGTCCGGTCCTCGAGCTCATCGCCCGGGTCGCCCCGTCGGACGCGAACGTGCTCATCATCGGCGAGAACGGCGCCGGGAAGGGGGTCGTCGCGCGCGCGATCCACGCGGCCTCGACGCGGCGGAACCGGCCGCTCGTGACGCTCAACGCGGGCGGCGTTTCCGAGGGCGTCTTCGAGAGCGAGCTCTTCGGGCACGTCAAGGGCGCCTTCACCGACGCGCGCGCCGACCGGGTCGGGCGCTTCGAGCTCGCCGATGGCGGAACCTTGTTTCTCGACGAGATCGCGAACGTGCCCGCGAGTCAGCAGGGCAAGCTCCTGCGCGTCGTCGAGACCGGCGAGTTCGAGCGCCTCGGCTCCTCGCGCACGCGCAAGGTGGACGTCCGCATCCTCTCCGCGACCAACGCGGATCTGGCCGGCGAGGTCGCCGCCGGCCGCTTCCGCCAGGACCTGCGTTTCCGCCTCAACACCATCGAGATCACCGTCCCTCCGCTGCGCGACCGGCGCGAGGACATCCCGCTCCTCGCGCAGCACTTCCTCGGGCTCCACGCCCGGCGCTACCGCAAGGACGTCGCCGGATTCGAGCCCGCCGCGCTCCAGACGCTGCTCGACCATCCCTGGCCCGGCAACGTCCGCGAGCTCGACCACGCGGTCGAGCGCGCCGCGCTGCTCGCCTCCGGTCCGCGCGTGCGGCCGGCGGACCTCGGACTGCGGCCGCTGCGCGACGGCGCGGAGCCGCCCCTCGAGGAGATGAGCCTCGAGGAGGTCGAAGGCGTCCTGATCCGCAAGGCGCTCTCCCGCTTCGGCGGCAACGTGAGCCGCGCGGCCGACGCGCTCGGCCTGTCGCGGAGCGCGCTCTATCGCCGGATGGAGAAGTACGGGCTCTAGCAGTTGGCCATGCTTCGCGAGGTCGCACCGGACAAGCGCCGGGAGCTCGCTCCCCTCTTCCGCTCGCACCCGCCGCATCTGCGGGCGGGAATCGCGTCGGTCCTCGAGGGCCGGGTGGGCCGCGCCTGGATCTCCGGAGACGGGGCCGCGGGCGCCGCACGGCTCTCGGTCGGCTGTTACGACGTCTTCGGCGGCGACTCCGATTCGGCCGCCGCGGAGGAAGTCGCCCGCGGGGTGGCCGGCCCGCGCGAGCTCGTCCACGGCAACGATCCGCGATGGGACCGGCGGCTGCGCGAAATCTTCGGCGCGCGGCTGTCGGAGCGCCACATGCGCTCCTACGACGGCAGGGATCTGGCGACCGGACCGCTGCGGGAGCTCGCCGCCGAGCTTCCGTCCGACGCGTCCCTCCGGCCGATCGACGAGCGCGCCTCGGCAGAGCTCGACGCGGAGCTCTCACCGCACGCGCTGCAGGTCTACGCGAGCGCGACGGAGTTCCTCGGAGAGGGCTTCGGCTTCGGCGTGTTCGTCGGCCATCGGCTCGCGTGCGCGGCGACCTCGTACGCCGTCGGCGGCGGCGCGGTCGAAGTGGCCATCGCGACGCGCGCCGCGTTTCGCGGGCGCGGCTATGCGGCCGCCGCGAGCGCGCGCTTCCTGCTCGAAGCCGTCGCGCGCCGCCTGGCGCCGCACTGGAACGCGTCGAATCCCGTCTCGCAGCGGCTGGCCGTCCGCCTCGGCCTCCGGCCGACCGGAATCTGCGAGGTGCTCTACCTCGCCTGACGGGCGACCGTATACTCGCCGCCGGCGCCGGCGCGCCTCGCCATGAAGCTCGCGCACGACAAGCGGGTGATCCTCCTCGCGAGCGCGGCCGCGCTCCCGGCCGCCGCCGTGGCGATCGCGATCCTCTGGAGCCAGGACTTCACCGACCGCACGCGCTGGACGCTGACGGCGCTCGTCCTGATCTCGGCGGCGGCGTTCCTCCGAGCGCTCTGGGAGCGGGTCGTCCGGCCGCTGCAGACGGTCTCGAACCTCCTCGCGGCGATGCGCGAGGACGACTTCTCCATCCGCGCGCGGGGCGCGCGCGGCAACGACCCGCTCGGCGAGGTCCTGCTCGAGGTCAACGCGCTCGCGGACACCCTTCGCCGGCAGCGCCTCGGCGCCCTCGAGGCGACGGCGCTCCTTTCCCGGGTGATGGCGGAGATCGAGGTGGCGGTGTTCGCGTTCGACGAGGACGGCGAGCTCCGTCTCACGAACCGGGCCGGCGAGCGCCTGCTCGGCCAGCCCGAGCCGCGGCTGCTCGGCCGGAGCGCGGCGGAGCTCGGCCTCGAGGCCTGCCTGCGCGAGGAGACGCCGCGCGTTCTCGACGCGTCGTTCCCCGGCGGCGCCGGGCGCTGGGAGGTGCGGCGCAGCTCCTTCCGCCAGGGCGGCCGCCCGCACCACCTGCTCGTGCTCGCCGACGTGTCCCGTCCGCTGCGCGAAGAGGAGCGCCAGGCGTGGCAGCGGCTCATCCGCGTGCTCGGCCACGAGCTGAACAACTCGCTTGCGCCGATCCAGTCGATCGCCGGCAGCCTCTCGGGTCTCCTCGGAAACGAGACGCCGCCCGCGGACTGGCGCGAGGACGCCGGCCGCGGCCTCGCGGTGATCGCCTCGCGGGCGGAGGCGCTGTCGCGCTTCACCGGCGCGTACGCGCGCCTCGCGAAGCTGCCGCCCCCGCGTTTCGAGCGCGTCGAGCTCCCGGCCCTGGTCGCCCGGGTCGCGGAGCTCGAGACCCGGCTTCCCGTCCGCGTCACGCCGGGGCCGCCCCTCTTTCTCTCGGCCGACCCCGACCAGCTCGAGCAGCTCCTCATCAATCTCGTACGCAACGCCGCCGACGCGGCCCTCGAGACCCGCGGCGGCGTCACGGTCGGGTGGGAGCGGACCAACGGACGGCCGGCCCAGGTCGTCCTGCACGTCCAGGACGAGGGACCGGGGCTGACGCGAACCGAGAATCTCTTCGTGCCGTTCTTCACGACGAAACCCGGCGGAAGCGGCATCGGGCTCGTCCTCTCGCGGCAGATCGCCGAGGCCCACGGCGGGACGCTGACCCTGGAGAATCGCCGCGGCGCGCGCGGTTGCGAGGCCGAGCTGCGGCTGCCGCTTTAGCAGGCCGCTGAAAAATAGATGCGGGCGTCGTGTCCGGGCTTTCGGCCGCAGGCGTTCGCTACGCGAACGGCGGCCGAGAGTTTTTAGCTCGGATCGCGGTTGAGCCCTCCGGGCCGAAACTCTCGGCTGCCGGTCGTCTTCGACCGCCGCAGCCGAAAGTCATCGCTCCTCGCCGATGCGAAGGCATCGCCGCTTCCTCGCGCTTCCTCGGACCTGACCCCACGGCGCTCGTAACGCCATCCCACACCCTTTTTCAGCAACCTGCTAGGAACTAGACCCGGAACCGCTTCAGGCGCTCGCGGTAGCTCTCCGAGAGCGTGAGCTCGGTGCCGTCCTTCAACGTGACGCGATAGTCCCCGTTGAACCAGGGCACGAGCTCCTTGATCCGGTCGATCCGGACGATCGTCGACCGATGAATCCGGAGGAATCGGTTCGGCGACAGCCGCGCTTCGATGCCGGAGGTCGTCTCGTGATGGACGTACTTCTCGGCGCCGACGTGGAGGATGACGTTGTTGCGCGCCGACTCGATCCAGTCGATGTCCGCGACGCGGACGAAGATGGAGCGGCCGTCGCGCTTGACGAGGAGCCACTCCTCGAGCCGGCGCTTCCCGGGGCGCTCGGCCTCGCCGTCGTTCGCCGCGTGCGCGCCGCGCGCCCGCGTGAGCGCCGCGGCGATCCGCTCCGAAGCGAACGGCTTGACGACGCAGTCGGCCGCGTCCACTTCGAAAGCACGAACCGCCAGCGTCTCGCGCGAGGTCAGCAGAACGAAGCCCGGACGCGTCTCGCGCGGAAAGGCGGCGACGACGTCGAATCCCGAGCGGTCGGGCAGGTCCGCCTCGAGAAAGACGACGTCGGGGCGCAGCCTCCGGATGGCCTCGATCGCACCGCCGCCGTCTTCGGCCTCGGCCGCGATATCGACACCCGGCAGCCGCTCGAGCGCGCGCCGCAGAACCGCGCGCGACGGGCGATCGGGATCGACGACCAGAGTTCGGCATCGCGCAGCCGGAACCGGAACGAGGCTCGTGGAAGGAACCGCCGCCGGACCGGTCCGCGGCGGCGCGACGGACCCGAGAGCTTTGACGCTCGACATGCCGCGAATCTACGCGGACGGGCCCCCGGCGTCTTGCAAGAATCCGACATCCGCCGAGCCCGTCCGGGCGGCCGCCGGACAGACCCTCAGGCCGGACTCCCCGTCCAACGTGAAGCCGGGATCGGCGCCCGCGCCTGCCGCCCGCCGTGCGGCGAGGCCGCGAGGCGTCAGACCGGAGAGCCGGCGGACCTCGTTGACGAGATGGGCCTGGTCGCAGAAACCGAAGTCGACGGCCAGCCCCGCCCAGTCGGGTCGCGCTCCCCGGTCGAGGGCCCGCAGCATCGCCTGGAATCGCACGATCCGCGCGAGCGACTTCGGCGCGAGCCCGAGCGCGGTCGAGAACCGGCGCTCGAGCTGGCGAGCAGAGACCCCGGAGGCGCCGGACAGGTCCCCGATCCGCACGCGTCCCCGGCGACGCCCGATCTCGCCGGCGGCGGTTTCGACGGCGGCGTCGCGGCACGCGCCGTCCGCGAGCCGCGCGAGAAGGAACTCTTCGGAGATGCGCATCCGCACGGAATCATCGGGAGCGTCGAGGAGGCGCTCCTCGAGGCGGCGTCCCCCCGAGCCCCAGACGTCCTCGAAGGAGGCGAGGCAGTCGGTGAGCGCGTCGAGCGGCAGGCCGAGGAACGGATAGGCGCCGCCCGGCCGGAAGCGGATGCCCATCGTCGCGATCGGCCCCTCGGGCTGGATGTAGAGCGGACCGGTCAGCTGGCCCGCGACCACTCCGGGCGCGAGCCGCCGCGGCGCGCCCTCCGGCGACCATTGCCGGAAGGGGCTTCGGCGATGCAGGACCACCTCGATCGAACCGATCGGGAGGAGACGCTCGACCGGGCAGCCGGCACCCTTCGTGCCGGCGCCCTCTTCGAGAAACCAGAAACACTCGACGTATCGGCCGAGCTCGCCGTGCGCGCGCAACTCTCGGTACATCAGGGATCTACTCCTGGCGGAAATATACGGCAGGGCCGCCCGAAAGATTTGCCCGAGGGCCCCGGGCGGCCCCCGGACCGCACAAGATCGTGTCAGGCGCGCTGCGGCGCCGGAGCACGGTATCGCTGCGTCGCGTAGCCGACGATCAGGCCGACGATGGCGCCCGGCAGCATGATCTCGAAGTAGTAGTGCTTGCCGTCCGGCTGGGGCATCGAGGCCACGAGCCAGGCGAGCAGGAGGCCGACCGATCCGCCGAAGAGGATGCCGAGCGGCAGCGAGTCGACTTTCCGGGCGAACCATCCGATCAGCACGCCCGCGATCAGCCCCTTGAACATCGAGCCGATGACGATCATCACGATCTGCGAGCGCACCGCCGGCGTGAAGAGCGCCGTCAGCCCGTCGAAGATTCCGAGGACTCCCCCGAGAACGAGACCGAAGAGCGGTTTGCTCATTTCGCGATGCCTCCTCGAAGATCAATTTAACCGCTCGACGGGTTTCCCCGAGGCTCGCCCCTCCGATTTTACGGTCGACGATTCAGATTCTCGAAGCCTCGCCCGTCGCCGGCCTCGGCGCGGCCTCCGCCGGCGGCTCCGGCGGTCGGCTCGCGACCCCCATGCCTTCCGGCCGTCCAATGGCCGCGCGACTTGTCACGCCGTTGCGGCATGGCAATGGCGTTGCTCCCTTTCGTCGGCGACGCGGGGCGCGTCGCTCCGCGAAAACGAAGAGGTGGAAGAATGACCGAGTCACCCGGAAGACGGGGCCGCCACTCGACGCGATGGGTGGCGGGCGTCGCCCTGGCCCTCGCGGCGGTCGCGGGTCTCGCGCAGCAGCAGTCCGGAAACATCTACGGCCGGTGCGTGGACGAGCAGCAGGCGGTCCTGCCGGGCGTCTCCATCACGCTCGAAGGCGGCGGCGCGCCGCAGACGACCTTCACCGACGCCAAGGGCGAGTTTCACTTCCTGAACGTCGCGCCGGGCGGCGAATACGTCCTCACGGCGGTGCTCCAGGGCTTCTCGACCGTGCGCCGCGAGCGCGTCTCCGTCACGCTCGGAAAGAACACGGACCTGACGATTCCGATGGCGCTCTCCGCCGTCGCGGCGACGGTCACGGTCTCGGGCGACACGCCGCTGCTCGACACGCGCAAGACCGACAGCGGCCACACGTTCACGCAGTCGGAGCTCACGGAGATCCCGACGGCGAGAGACCCCTGGGTCATCCTGCAGCAGAGCCCGGGCGTGCTCGTCGACCGCGTCAACGTCGGCGGCAGCCAGGGCGGCCAGCAGTCCAACTACGTGGGCAAGGGAACCGACGGATCGCAGAACTCCTGGAACGTGGACGGCGTGGTCATCACGGACATGGCCGCGCTCGGCGCCTCGCCCACGTACTACGACTTCGACGCGTTCGAGGAGATGCAGGTCACGACCGGCGGAACGGATCCTTCCGTGTCCGTGCCCGGCGTCACGCTCAACATGGTGACCAAGCGCGGCACGAACACGGTCCACGGCTCGTCGCGCGTCTTCATCACGGACGAGAAGTTCCAATCCACGAACATCCCCCAGGAAGCCATCGACCAGGGCATCACGAAGACCAATCGCATTTCCGGAATCCAGGACTACGGCGTCGAGGCCGGCGGTCCCATCGTTCCCGACAAAGTCTGGCTCTGGGGCAGCTACGGCCGCAGCCAGATCAACCTGCAGCAGACGGGCGGCGCGCTCGACCGGACGACGCTCGAGAACGAGAGTGGCAAGCTGAACATCCAGCCGATCTCGTCGAACTCGGCGACCGTCTTCTTCTTCCGCGGCGACAAGATCAAGCAGGGCCGCAGCGCCGGCCCGACGCGCCCGCAGGAGACGTCCTGGGACCAGAGCGGCCCGACCACGATCTGGAAGGGCCAGGACGAGCAGGTGTTCGGCACGACGTCCGTGCTCGAGGTGTCGTGGTCCTATCCCCGCAACACGTTCGCGCTCACGCCGGAGGGCGGACTGAACATCGACGCCTACCGCGACGCCAACCGCGTCTGGCACAACTCGTACCTCTTCTACTCGACCGACCGGCCCTCGCATCAGGTCGCGGCGAACGGATCGTTCTTCGCGCACACCGGATCGCTCGGCCACGAGATCAAGTACGGTTTCGGGTATCGCACGCTCGGACTCTCGTCGATCACAGTGTGGCCCGGAACGGGCAACGTCGTGCGCGAGAACCTCGGCCAGGTCTACCTGACGCGGCCGAAGATCCTCAACGCCGCGATGACGTACTGGGACGGGTTCCTCGGCGACACCGTGACGGCGAACAACCTGACCGTCAACTTCGGCGTTCGCTACGACGAGCAGTCCGGCCACAACCAGCAGAGCATCGCGCCCGAGAACCCGCTCTTTCCCGAGCTCCTGGGGCAGCTCGACTACCCGGGCGGCCCGACGGAGTTCCACTGGAAGAACTGGCAGCCGCGGGTCGGTGCGACCTACGCCTTCGGCAAGGGAAACAAGACGGTCGCCCGGGCTTCGTACTCGCGCTTCGCGGACCAGCTCGGCACGGCGCAGGTCAGCTTCGACAACCCGAACGGCTACTACCCCATTCTCCGTTACGAGTTCCACGACGCCAACGGCGACCACATGGTCGAGCGCGGCGAGCTCGGAAACTTCGTCGGCGCGAACTACGTGGACCCGAACAACCCCAACTCGGCGTCGTCGCCGAACATCACCGATCCGAATCTGAGAGCGCCGATCACCGACGAATTCATGGCGGGAATCGATCAGGAGATCCTGCCGCAGTTCGTCGCCGGACTGACGTACACGCACCGCATTCGCAAGGACCTCATCTACACGACCTTCCCCGGCTACACCTCGGCCGACTACGTTCCGATCGACCCCGCGACGCTCGATCCGAGCGAGTGCACGCCCGGGACGCATGGCGGCTGCCTCGCCTACGACTACCTGGGCCACGTCATCGGCGAGTCCGGCCCGATCTACGGCATCGCCAACTACACGGGAAACAGCGGCCTCTTCCAGACGAACCGCCCCGGTTATCGCCAGACCTACGATGGCGTGGAGCTCCAGGTCACCAAGCGCCTCTCCGACCGCTGGATGGCGCACGCCTCGTTCACGTGGTCGGACTGGCGCCAGAACAAGGGCGAATGCTTCGACCCGACGAACTCCGTGCAGGTCGGAAGCCCCGTCACGACGACCGGCAGCAACTCCTGCGCCGACGACATCGCGTACTACGGGGGCGCGGGGATCGGCGGGAACTTCGCGAACGTCTACATCAACTCGAAGTGGAGCTTCAACATCAACGGCCTCTATCAGCTCCCGCTCGGCTTCAACCTCGCCGCAAACTTCTACGGGCGGCAGGGCTATCCGATCCCCTACTTCGTCGAAGTCGAGACGGGCGACGGCACGCCGACGTCGCTGAAGGACGTGGCGGTCGGGAAAGCCGACGACTTCCGCAACAAGTCCGTCTATCAGCTCGACATGCGTCTCGAGAAGACGATCCCGCTTTTTTCCAACCAGGCGAACCTGACCTTCTCGGCGGATGTCTTCAACCTGCTCAACTCCGGCACGGTCCTCCAGGTCCAGAACGCCTCCGGCGTGGCCAACCAGATCTTCGAGATCCAGAGCCCGCGCGTCATTCGATTCGGAGCGCGCCTGTCCTTCTGAGTCCTCGCGCCTCTGCTCCTCGCCCGGTCCGCCGCCGCCGGCGGGCCGGGCTCCTCTCACCGCCTCAACGGCCGAAGAAGATCAGGATCGCCGCGCGCATCGCGAGGTACGCGAGGACGAGCGCGATCGGCGTCCGGTAGCGCCGGACGAATCGCCCGGCCCGCTCGAACGGCGTCTCGCGGTAGGCCGATGGGACTTCGCCCTCGAGGAACCTCCCGACGTCGGCCGAGAGATCCGGCACGCTCGCGTAGCGATCCTCCGGACGCGGCGCCATCGCGCGGCGGGCCACGGCGCCGAGCGCCCGAGCGGCCGCTGCGTCTGGAGCGGGCGCCGCGGCGAGCAGGTCGCGCAGGATGACGCCGAGCGCGTGGATGTCCGTCCGCGCGTCCACGAGGTCCGTTCGGCCGTCGGCCTGCTCCGGCGCCATGTACGCGCGCGTCCCCACGACCGTGCCGCCCGGCTCGACGGGATCCTCGGCGCGACGCGCCACGCCCCAGTCGAGGACGAGCACCTCGCCGAATCCGCCCAGCATCACGTTCTCCGGCTTGAGATCCCGATGCACCACGCCGGCCGCGTGCGCGAACGCGACCGCGTCGCAGATCTTGCGGAAGACGGCGAGGCGATCGACGAGCGACGGCGCGGACCGCGCGTACTCGTCGAGCCGGCGGCCGCGCACGTGCTTCATCGCGTAGAAGACGCGGCCGTCGGGCAGCGTCCCCGCGTCGTGCACGGGCACGAGGCCGGGGTGCTCGAGGCGCGCCATGACCCGCGCCTCGCGGAGGAGACGCGCGGCCTCCCCGCCGGCGCCGCCGGAGCTCTCGAGCGTCAGGACCTTCAGAGCCACCGGCCGCTCGAGCGCCGCGTCGTCGGCCAGATACACGGTTCCCATGCCGCCGCGCCCGATCTCTTCGCGGATCGCGTAGCGCGTGCCCGTGAGGTCCGGCCGGTCCGCCGCGGCGCGGAGCCGCTCGAGCGCCTCGTCCGAGAGCCATCGCACGATGAGAAAATATGCCATCGGGGCGCCGGACACGCGAACCCGGCTGCGGGCGCCCCGTAGATACAGGAGTCCCATGAGTGTCGAGTCCCGCGAGCGATTCGCCGCCTTCCCGCCGCCGGACCGCGGGGCGCCGGCGTCGGACTTCCGCCTCGCCGGCCGGCTCGTGCGCCCGGCGTTGAACCGCGTCGAGACCTCCGAGGGAGAGGTGTCGCTCGAGCCGAAGGTCATGCGCGTTCTCCTCGCGCTCGCGCGGCGGCCCGGCGAGGTGGTGACGAAAGAAGAGCTCTTCCGCGACGTCTGGGACGGCGCCTTCGTCTCGGAGGACGTCCTGACGCGCGCGATCGGCGAGCTCCGACGGCTGTTCGGCGACGACGCGGCGAGTCCCCGCGTCATCGAGACGATCCGCAAGTCCGGTTATCGGCTGATCGCGCCGGTGGCCCCGGCCGCCGCCGCGGAGCCGGCCGAGGTCCCGGCGGTTGCCGCGCGGACGGATCGCCGCGGAGCCGTCGTCGCCCTCGCCGCGATCGCGATCGCGGTCGTGGCGGCCATCGGAGTCGCGGTCCTCCTCCGGACTTCGCCGCGGCGCGGCGCGGCGCCGCTCCGCGTCCGGCCGCTCACGACGTATCCCGGCAACGAGCGCGACCCCGCGCTCTCGCCCGACGGCTCGCGCGTCGCCTTCGCATGGGACGGCGGTTCGGGCGACGCCATGAGTCTCTACGTCCAGATGGTCGGCGGGGAAAATCCACTGCGCCTCACGCGCGAGCCGTCCGTCGAGGACCGGGCGCCGGCGTGGTCTCCCGACGGCAAGCGGCTCGCCTTCACGCGCGCGACGCGGAGCGATTGCCGGCTCTTCCTCGTCTCCGCGCTCGGCGGCGAGGAGCGGCCGCTCGCGCCGTGCGGCGACGGCGAGTACCGCCGCGTGGCCTGGTCTCCCGACGGCAAGTGGCTCGCCCTGTCGCGGCGCGACGCGCGCGGCGTGCTCGCTCTCGAGCTCCTCTCCCCCGACACGCTCGAGCGCCGCCGGGTCACGCGCGCGCCCGACGGCTTTCTCGGCGACACGTCGCCGGCCTTCTCGCCCGACGGCGAAACGCTCGCCTTTACGCGCAACCTGACCGACGGCGTCAACGACATCTATCGCGTGCCGGTCTCGGGCGGAGATCCCGTGCGCCTGACCTTCGACGACCGCGACACGATGGGCAGCGACTGGTCGGCCGACGGCCGGAGCATCGTGTTCTCCTCGAGCCGCGCCGGAATCTACAGCCTGTGGCGCGTCCCGGCGAAGGGCGGCGGCGAACCGTCGTGGGTCGCCGGCGGCGGCATCAAGATGAAGCACCCCTCGGCCGCGCGGCAGGGGAATCTCGTGGCGTTCGAGAACTGGCTCTACGAGATCAACCTCTGGCGCGTGCCGGCGCGGCCCGACTCCGGCGCCGGGGGCGCCGCGGCGGCTGACCGAGGCGACGGACGAGTGGAACTTCGGCCCGAGCCTCTCGGCCGACGGCGCGCGCGTCGTCTTCGTCTCGACGCGCTCGGGCAGCGAAGAGATCTGGATCGCCGGTTCCGACGGCGCCGGCGCGCGGCGGCTGACGTCCTTCGGAGGAGCACGGATCGAGTCGCCGCGCCTCTCGCCCGACGGGCGGCGCATCGTCTTCTCGGCGCGGGCGCCGGCCCGGTCGAGCCTGTACCTCGTCTCCGCCGACGGCGGGGTCCCGGAGCGCCTGACCGACGACGCCTCCGACGCTCTCGCGCCGCGCTGGTCGCGCGACGGGCGCGCGATCTACTTCGCGTCGCGGCGCGGCGGCGCGTGGCAGGTCTGGCGTCTCGCGCTCGACGGGCGCGGCCTCTCGCCGATGACCACCGCGGGCGGTTACGCCGCGGAGGAGTCGCCGGACGGCCGGTTCCTCTACTTCACGCGCGCGGACGCCGCCGGCATCTGGCGAATGAGCCTGCCCCCGCGCGCCGGCGAGACGCCCGAGCGCGTGACCGACCGGCTCGCGCCCGAGGACTGGGCCAACTGGGAGACCGGCGCGGCCGGCATCTACTTCCGCGAGCTGTGCGCCAGGCACGAAGGCCCTGCGGTCGCGCTCCTTCCCTGGGGCGCTTCCGAGCCGCGCGACCTCGTCCCGCTCGCGGACCAGGGCTGGTCCGGTTTCGCGGTTTCGGCGGACGGCGAATGGATCGTCTATCCGCGCGTCGACCGCCACACCTGCGACATCCGCGCGATCGAGAACCCGGCCTGAGGCCGGAGGCGGCCGTCAGGCGCGCAGCTCTTCGGGGCGGATCGGGAGCTTCCGCACGCGCTTCCCCGTCGCCGCGAAGATCGCGTTGGCGACGGCGGGCGCGACCGCCGGGACCGGCATCTCGCCGAACCCGGACGGCCGCTTGAGCTTGTCCGAAACGGTGTAGACCTCGACTTCCGGCATCTCGGCGAGCGTCAGCACGGGGAACTCGCGGTAGCTCGTCTCGGCCACACGTCCCTTCGCGATCGTGATCTCGCCCTTCAACGCGTAGGAGAGCGCCCAGGCGATGCCGCTCTCGACCTGCCCCTCGAGCCCGAGCGGATTGACGACCTGGCCGCAGTCCGTCGCGGTCACGATCCGGTGCACGCGCACGTCGCCCGCGTCTCCGACCGACACCTCGGCCACCTGCGCGATGACCGTCCGCCCGTGGTACACGTTGCAGGCGATCCCCCGGCCCGACCGGCGGCCCGGGACTTTCGGCAGTGGCGACGACCAGCCGGACTTCTCCGCGGCGAGATCGAGCACGGCGCGCAGCTCCGCGCGATCCACTTCGCGCGTCGCGTACGGGAACTTGCCCTCGAGGTGCCGGCGACGCAGCGCCAGCGGATCCTCGCCGAGGTGGTGCGCGATCTCGTCCATCAGGCTCTCGCGCGCGAAGACGTTCGGCGGGTAGAACACCGAGCGCCACGCGCCGGTCGCGACGGGAGACTCCACGTCCGTCCACTCGACGCGCAGGTTGTCGATGGCGTAGGGATTGTCGTAGCCGCCCCAGGGATTCACGTCCGGATCGTCCACGGCGTTCGGGTCGAAGGCGCCGAACATCGTGAGATGGAACGTCGTGAAGCGATGGGTCCAGGCGACGATCCGTCCCGACGCATCGACGCCCGCCGCGACGTCCGCGCGGCCCGGCCGGGTGCAGGAAGTCGTGCCGGAACTCGTCCGGGCGCGACCAGACGACCTGCACCGTGCGTCCGGCCGCGCGCGCGACCTCGACCGCCTCGACGGCGTAGTCCGCGCCGAGGCGCCGGCCGAAGCCGCCGCCGATGAGCGTGACGTGCACGCGGACGTTTTCCGGGGCGATGCCCAGAAGCTTCGCCGCCTCCCGGCGGACCCGCTGCGGGTTCTGCGTGGGCGTCCAGATCTCGCAGCGTCCGGACGACACCCGCGCGATCGTGCTCCCGGGCTCGACCGAGGCGTGGGCCTGGAACCCGTCGCGATACGTCGCCGAGAACCTGGCCGTCGCCCCCGCCAGCGCCGCTTCGACGTCGCCGGACTTGCGCGACACGTGGCCGGGCCGGGCGGCCGCCTCGTCGAGGCGGCGCCAGAGATCCTCGGTCGAGAGCGCCGCGTTCGGCCCCTCGTCCCAGACGACGTCGAGCGCGTCGCGCCCGCCGAGCGCGGCCCAGCTGTCCTCGCCGAGGACCGCCACGCCGTTCGCGATCGCCACCGCGCCGCGCACGCCGGGCAATTTCTTCGCCTTCGCGGCGTCGAAGCGAACGAGCTTGCCGCCGGCCACCGGGCACCGCGCGATCGCGGCGAACAGCATGTCCGGAGCGCGCGTGTCGAGCCCGTATTTGGCGCGCCCCGTCACGATCGCCGGGCCGTCGATCCGCGGCACGCGCGTCCCGACGATCCGGAAGTCCTTCGGGTCCTTGAGCGGCGGATCCTTCGGCACCGGAAGCTTCGCGGCATCGCCGGCGAGAGCGCCGAAACCGAGTCGCCGGCCCGTCGGCGCGTGCACGACGAACCCCTTCTCCGCGCGGCACTCGCCGGCCGGAGACTTCCACCGTTGCGCGGCCGCCGCGACGAGCATCTCCCGCGCGGCCGCCCCGGCCTTGCGGAGCACCGCCCACGAGGAGATCACGCTGTCGCTCCCGCCCGTGTTCATGTCCTCGTAGTCCGGCGAGGGCGACGCCTGCTCGATCGAGACCGAGGACCAGTCGGCCTCGAGCTCCTCGGCGAGGATCATCGCGAGGCTCGTGCGGACGCCCTGCCCCATCTCCGAGCGCGCGACGACGAGCGTCACGCGTCCGTCGGTTCCGATGCGCAGCCACTGGTTCGGCGCGAACGGGGAAACGCCGGCCCCCGTGTCCGCCAGCAGCGGGACACGCAGCGCGGCGCCCGCCGCGCCGGCGAGCGCCCCGTACCGCAGGAAATCCCGCCGTGTGGCGCTCATCGCGCGCCTCCGAGCGCGCCGGCGCGGCGCACGGCCCGGCGAACCCTCGCGTACGTCCCGCAGCGGCAGACGTGCCCGTCGAACGCGCGGTCGATGTCCGCGTCGGTCGGACGGGGCGTCCGGGCGAGCAGCGCCGCGGCCTCCAGGATCATTCCCGGCTGGCAGTAGCCGCACTGCGCGACGTCCTCCGCGAGCCAGGCCTTCTGGCAGGGATGCCCGCCGTCGGGCGAGAGGCCCTCGATCGTCGTGAACCGCCGCCCCGCCGCCCCCGAGACCGGCGTCTGGCAGGACCGGATGGCCTCCCCCGCCATGAGCACGGTGCAGGCGCCGCAGACGCCCATGCCGCAGCCGAACTTCGTTCCCGTCAGACCGAGCCGGTCGCGGAGGACCCACAGGAGCGGCATGTCCGGGTCCGCCGTCTCGACCTCGCGAGGCTGCCCGTTGACCGTGAATCGGTAGCGCGCCATCGAGTCCCTCCTCGACGTTTCATACGGCGGAATCCGGCCGGAGGTCCCGAGGTCCTGCCGAGGTTCTCCCGAGGATCGATGAAAGGAGCCTACGGCGCGTCGCGGCCGAGAATCGCTCGGACTTCCTCGCGGTATTCCCGTTCGCTCCCCGTCACGCGGCGGAGCCGTTCGAGCACGATCCTCCGGAATGTCCGCCGCGCGAAGGCGAGCTGGTTGGTGACCTCGGTGACGGACAGGGACAGCTCCCGACCGAGCTCCGCGTAGGTCGGCGCGCTCCCGGGAGGGTCCAGGTCGTAGGCCTCGAAGAGCCGGAAGGCCGGGGACTTCCCGCGGCGCCGGCACTCGGCCTCGAGCTCGGCGAGCGCGGCCGAGAAGAGCCCGCGCACGAACTCGTCGTGGAAGACGTCCTCGAGCGCCTTTCCGGCGGGAAGGGGGCGCTCGGAGATCTCCCCTTCGGCGCTCTCGAAGTCGAGCGAGAGGAGCGGCGCGCCGGGATCCCGCTTCAGACGTCGGGCGGCCTTGCGCTCGTTGGCGACGTACCCGTCGAGGCAGGTCCGCAGGAACGTCCGGAAGCTGCCCTTGCGCGCGTCGTACGCCGACAGCCAGGACTTCTCGAAGGCGCGCGCGAAGAAACCCTGCGTGAGATCCTGCGCGCCCTCGCCGTCCTCGCGCCAGCGCAGGCGCAGGTACTTGTAAGCCGGCTTCCAGTACGCGTCGACGACGGCGGAGAAACCCCGTTCGCGCGTGTCGGGATCGGAGCTTCCCGCCTCGCGCACCGCGGACAGCCGCGTCGTCGGGAACCGGCCCCGGCCGCCGGTGACGGCGTCCTCGCGCATCCGGCGAAGGATATGCGACCGGCCGGCCGGACGATCTCAGTCCCGCCGGACGAGCGGGAGCCCGAGGCGCTCGAAGGTCTCCCGCGTCTCCGTGTTCAGGTCGTAGTCCGCGAGGCGGTCGGCGTCGACCCACGCCGCGGCCTCGAACTCGTCGTTCCGCACGATCTCCCCCGGCCGCGCCCGGCATTCCGAGACGAGGAAGATCATGTGGAGCTCTCGGCGCGATCCGTCCGGAAAGAGCTTCTCGGCCACGCGCTCCTTGAAGAAGAGCGGCCGGGTGTCCGAGATCTCGAGGCCCGTCTCTTCTCGAATCTCCCGTGCGAGAGCCTGCGCGATCGTCTCGCCCGGCTCGACACCGCCTCCCGGCAGGCCCCACTGCCCGGGAAAGACGCCGCGATGCTTCGGCATCCGGCAGATCAGGTACGCCCCGGCCGCGTCGCGCAGGACGGCGGCCACGACGAGCCGTTGCGGCGCCGGTTCGCTCAAGAGACGGCGTCTCCCGAGGTGGCCGGTCTACGACCCTTCGAGGCGGAACGGAAGACCGAGGAGCCGGGACCGCAGCGCCGACGGTGTCACACCGAAGGTTCGCCGGAAGAAGTGCGTGAAGTGGCTGTGGCTCGCGTACCCGAGCTCGAGCGCGAGGTCCGTCAGCCGCGATCCAGGATCCGAGACGCGATCGAGCGAGCGGCGCAGCCGGATCTGGTGCTGGTACTCGGACAGCGTGAGGCCGGTCTGACGGCGGAAGACGTGACAGAGATGGAACGCCGAGCATCCCAGCTCCCGCGCGAGCTCGGAGAGATCCAGCGGATCCCCCGCGCGCAAAGCGACGATCGTCTTGGCGTCTTCCGCGAGCTGGGCGTGCCGCGCCTCCGCGCGGTGCCCGGGACGTCCCCGGCCGGAGTGCGCCGCCACGGCGCTCGAAACGGCGCGGTCGAGGATCCAGACCATGGTCTCCTCGAGATAGAGCCGGTCGGGCTTCTCGGACGTGGCCGCATGCAGGAACGCGCGCCGCTGCTCGAGGTAGGTGCGCGGATCGCTCGGGCCCCAGGCGAACCGGAAGGGCCGCTCGCTATCGGCCGCGGCCGGATCGTAGCGCGCGAGCACGTGCCGCAGAGTGTCGGGCTCGATCCAGTACCAGTCGCTGTCGTCGCCCTCCGGCCAGACTCGCTGGCGGCGAAAGACCTGGCCGGCGTTGTAGAAGTTCACGAGGTTCGGCCCCGACACGAAGGGCGCCGAGCCCTCGTGCTGGATCTTCACGACGGAGCGGGGAAAGACGAAGATCGCGTTGTGCGTGGGGCCCGAATCCACGAAGAGCGGATCCTCCGGCCGGCACCGGAAGGTCGCCATCGCGAGCAGCGGGCTCCGGAAGACCAGATGGTCGACCCGGGTGATGGCGCGATCGATCGAGTCCCCGACGCGATCCGCCTCGGAGAGGGCCGGGACGGACAGGGACGCCGGCGGAGACGACCGGATCACTTCCACGCGGGAAACAGTACTCCTCTGGGGACCGGTCGGACTATCAAGCCGTTGCGCGCGGCGCGTCGGGCGGGGCCGGAGGGCTTCCCGGGGCATTTCAGACCTCGATCGCCCCGCCGACGGCCTTCAAATGCTCCCGGAAAGTGAGGCCCGGACGCGCCGCCCGGCCTTCCAGGAACTCGGCGAAACGGAACTGCTCGGAGAGCCTCCGGCCTTCCCGGACCCGCCGCGCCTGCTCCTTCTCGGTCCGGGCGATCCGCGAAGCCGCCTCGAGAACCTCGGCCGCGCGCGCGCCGTCGAGGAACACCGCTCCGTCCTCGTCGGCGAACACGAGGTCGCCCGCGCCCACGGTCTCGTCTCCGAATCGCGCGCGGGTCAGCGCGTCCGCAGGCCGTGGATCGAGGCGGCGCGGTCCGACGGGCGTCGGGCCGTAGCTCCAGACCGGCAGACCCACGGCGGCGAGCTCCGCCGTGTCGCGGTGAAGGCCCCAGACGAGGATGCCGGAAAGTCCCGCGGCCCGGGCCTCGAGCGCGACGAGATCTCCGATGCACGCCTCGTCCGCGCGCGCCGCGTTGTCGATGACGAGGACGTCGCCCGGCCGCGCGGCGCCGAAGGCTTCGAGGAAGACGTCGACGCTGCCGGCGTGCCGCGCGGGCAACGCCCTCCCCGCGGCGCGCGTCCCCGGCAGAACGGGCCGCAGTCCCGGCGGCGCGAGGCGCGGCGCGATGCCGATCCGCAGGCACGCGTCCGCGAGCGCCGGCGTCGAGAGCGTCGCGAAGGCCTCGGCCGTTTCTCGGGAGTCCATGGCGGCTCCTCTCAGTACAGCCTCTCGGGCAGGAGAGCGTCCATCGCGAGCGGCCGGCCGATCGCGCGGCGGCGCTCGAGAATCTGGGAGAGGTGCCGTTCGCCGTGGTCCGCGTACAGCTCGAGGAGCTGGCGCAGCGTCACCTCGCCCCACTGCGCGTGGCGGCTCGCGAGGCTCCACGCCGACTCCGGCGCGCGGGAGAGGAGCCGCCCCGAGACCGACCGCAACCGCGCGAAGAGGTCGAGCGTCTCGCGAACGAGCGTCTCGTCGAAGCGCGCGTACTCGAGCGCGGCGGCGAAACGGTCCTGGTCGTAGGCCGGCAGCGGGCCGCCGGGCTGCGCGAGCGTCAGGCGAATGCGCAGCGCGCCGCACGTCTCCGAGTCCGCGACGTGGCAGACGATCTCCTGAATGCTCCACTTTCCGGGAACGACGCGGGCGGAAAGCTCCGCCGGAGCCGAGGCCCTCGATCGCGCGCGCGATCCGCGACGGCGCCGCGCCGAAGGCCGCCAGCAGACGGTCCGTCGGGATGCCGCGATAGACGCCGGGAAAAGCGGAAATCGCCGCCGCCGGCGTCATGCGCTCTCCCGGGAGGCGGCCGCGAACCGATCGGCGCTCGCGGCGCGCAGCAGACCGAACGCGACGCCCGCCGGCGGATGGCCCCGGCCCTCGACGAGCGCGACCGCGAGCTGCGCGAGGGGCTCGAGGTACCGGGCGACGGAGAGCGGCCCGGCGAGGACGGCCTCGAAGCCGAGGCTCTCGATGAACCGGCCGGCGAGATCGTTCGCGGCGGCGTCGTCGCCGCCGTAGAAAACCGCGGGGCGCGCGCCGCCGAAGCCGCCCGGATTCTCGACGACCTCCGCATAGACGTGGTTGAACGCCTTCACGACGCGGGCGCGCGGCTCGGCGCGCGCGATCTCCTCCGCGCCCGAGGTGTCATGCCCGAGCACGAGCGAGAGGCCGTCGGGGGTCGCCGGATTCGTCGCATCGAGGAGGATGCGGCCCGCCCCCGATCCCGCGGCCGCGACCGCGCGCAGCGCGTGGGGCCACCGCACCGCGAGGAGCGCGAGTTCGCCATGCGCAAGGGCCTCGGCGTAGGTGCCTGCGGCGGCCCGCCCGGCCTCCCGCGCGGCGTCGAGCGCGAAGGAAGGCCGCCGCGACCCGAACAGGACCTCGTGGCCGCACGATGCGGCGCGGCGCCCGAGCGCTCGTCCCATCCGGCCGCATCCGAGGACCCCGAGCTTCACGATGCCAAGCTAGCGCCGGGACTCCTTCAAAACAATCTCTTTGTATTCAACGTATCCATGAGCTATGTTCATCGAAATGGACTGCGGTCGGAGGCGCGCGTGAACCTCGAGGTGCGTCATCTCCGGCTCGTCCTCGCCGTCTGTGAGGAGGGATCTCTGACGGCGGCCGCGCGGCGCCTGCACCTGACGCCGTCGGCCCTCTCCCATCAGCTGCGCGACGTCGAGTCCGCGACCGGCCAGCCCCTCTTCCTGCGCGAGGGCCGGCGGATGCGGCCGACGTCGGTCGGCGAGCGCCTGCGCCAGTCCGCGGAGCGCGTGCTCTCCGAGCTCGACGCGGCCGAACGGGAGATGCGGGACGGCGAGCCGCGCCTCGAAGGCTCGCTCCGCGTCGCCACCGAGTGCAACACCTGTTATCACTGGCTCCCGGCGGCGCTCGAGGTCTTCCAGCGGCGCTATCCCGGCATCGGAATCGACATCGTCGTCGAGGCGACGCGCGAGCCGATCCCCGCCCTTCTCGACGGGCGGATCGACGTCGGCATCGTGACCGACCCGGTCAAGGGCGCGCGGATCGAGTCGCAGCCGCTCTTCGAAGACGAGCTCGTCGCGGTACTGTCCTCGGATCACCCGATGCGGAAAGCGCCCTATCTCTCGCCCGAACATCTCGCGGCCGGCACGCTCATCACATACGCCGCGCCGAAGGAAGAGCTCACGATCTTCCAGGACGTTCTGAAGCCCGCCGGCCTGCGGCCGCGCCGCTGGCTCCCCATGCAGCTGACCGAAGCGATGGCCGAGATGGCGCGCGCGGGCCAGGGGATCGCCATCATGGCGCGCTGGGCGGCGCAACCGTACGTCAAGCGCGGCGGCCTCGTCGTGAAGAGCGTGACCCGGCGCGGTCTTCCGCGGCAGTGGCGGGCGGCCTGGCTGCGCCGCCGGGCGCGGCCGCCCTACCTGGCGGAGTTCGTGCGCGTCCTCGCGCGGACGTCGAATCCCGCAGTCGCGGCCTTCTCGCGCAGCGGGACACTCGGCTAGCGGCTAGCGGCGCGGCCCCGGGTGGCCTGCTTCTTGCTCCTTCTTCGGAGCGAGGAGTCGCCATGGAAACCGTCGTCGGAATCTTCACGACCCGGAACGCCGCAGGCCGCGCGGCGAGATCGCTGCGAAATGCCGGTTTCTCGGAGGATCAGGTGCAGCTTCTGCTGCCGGAAGCGGGCGCCCGCGAGATCGCGGAGATCCCGACCGAAGAGACGGAAGGGGGCGGCGTCGCGCCCGCGCTCGGCGCCGTCGTCGGCGGCGCCGCGGGCGGAGCGCTCGGTCTCGGCCTCGGCGCGGCCATCGCGAGCGTGCTCGTGCCGGGGGCGGGGATGGTGACCGCCGTCGGACTCCTGGCGGCCGGTCTCTTCGGTGCGGGCGGAGCCGCCGGCGGCGCCGCCGCGGCCGAGAAGCTCGAGGAGAAGAGCATGCGCGGGCTGCCGCGCGACGAGATCCACCTCTACGAGGACGCCCTCTCCCTCGGCCACACGATCGTGTTCGCGCTGCCCGAGAACGCGTCCCAGAGCGACGCCGCGCGGGCCATCTTCGAAGCCGAAGGCGCCGAGTCGGTCGACGCGGCCCGCGAGCGCTGGTGGATCGGTCTTCGCGAGGCGGAGAAGGCGCACTACGAGGAGACGACACCGGGCTTCGAGGAGGTCGAGGAGTCCTACCGACGGGGCTTCGTCGCGGGCCTGCATCCCGACGCCGCGGAGTCCGCCGCGCAGAGCGGCGCGGACGTCCCCGACCCCGAGGCCTATCGTCGCGGCCATGCGCGCGGACGCGAGCGCCGCGCGGCGGCCACGGAAGTCCCGGCCGGGAAGGTCTAGCGCTCGCTCAGATCCGGTCGAGCACGGCGACGGTCCGGTCGCTCTTCGCGTCCCCGGTGTTGAGGGTCGTCCGCGGCTCGAAGAGCACGACCTGCGCCTCCTCGCGGGCCGACGGTTTGTGCTCCACCCCGCGCGGCACGACGACGAGCTCACCCGGATCGAGCACGACGTCTCCGTCGCGGAAATGGATCGTGAGGCGCCCCCCGACGCAGAGGAACATCTCGTCCTCCGCGTCGTGTTTGTGCCAGACGAAGTCCCCCTGCACCTTGACGAGCTTGACCAGATGGTCGTTGACGTCCGCCACGATCTTCGGCTTCCACCGGTCCGAAAACAGCCCGAGCTTCTGCGACAGATTGACCTTCTCGACTCTCATGACGTCTCCTCCTTCATCGGCAGGCTTCGCGCGCGGACCTGCTCGGACGTCAGACCGTAGAGCGGGGGCGTCTCGACGCCGAGCATCGCGAGCGACAGGTAGATCTGTCCCCGGTGGTGCACCTCGTGCTCGACCATGAGCCGGAGCCACTTGCCGACGCCGATCTCCGCGCCGCCCGGCGTCACGCACCGCGCGGCGAGGTCGGCGTCCGAGAGACCGCGGAAGATCTCCAGGGACTCGGCGTGGAGGCGCTCGAAGTAATCGCGCACCGCCGGCAGCCCGCTCGCGAGCTCCCGCGCGTGCCCGGGATAGCGCGAAGGGCGCCGCATCGCGTTCTCGGCGTACATCCATCGCTCGATGCCGGCGAGGTGCCGCACGTAGTCTCCGAGCGTGAAGCGCCCCGGCTTCCAGCTCCACTCGAGATGCTCCTCGGGAATGCGGTCCACGACGCGGCGCGTGCGTCCCCGCACCTTCTCCCAGTAGTCGAGAAACGGCACGACGCGGGTCGGCTCCATGGGACTAGGCGCTCCCGCCGGCCACGCGCCGCAGGATGTCCTCGGCCTCGGCCACGACGCGCCGCACGATCTCTCCGGCCGGCTCGATCGCGTCGATCAGGCCCGCATCCTGCCCGAGGAAGAGCGGCGCGTACGACCGGTCGCCGGCCTCGATCGCGCGCCGCATGCGCGCCCCGACCTCGGCGCGCCGGGCGCGCAGCTCCCCTTCCCGGCCGCTCCACTCCTCGATCAGCCGGTTGCGCGCGACGCGCGAGAACGCCCCGGGCCAGACGCGCGCGTTGGCGATGTCCGGGATCTCCGTCAGGACCGTGTCGTGGCCGTCGCTGTCGAGGATCGCCTGCTTGTATGCCGCGGCGATCGGCGCCTCCGGCGTCGCGAGGAACCGCGTCCCGAGGAGCGCGCCCTCCGCGCCGAGCGCCAGCGCCGCCGCGAGCCCGGCCCCGTTCGCGATGCCGCCGGCGGCGAGCACCGGGACGGGCGCCACCGCCCGGACCACCTGCGGCGCGAACGCCATCGTTCCCATGAGGCCGACGTGCCCACCGCCCTCGGTGCCCTGCGCGACGACCGCGTCGGCTCCCGCCCGCGCCGCGCGGCGCGCTTCGCCCACGGTCGCCGCCATGTGAACCACCTTCGCACCGGCCGCATGGGCCCGGGAGAAGAGCGGCTCGAGATCCTGCTCCGGCCAAGGCCACGCCGTGGAGAAGACCGGCGGCGCGGCCGCGAGCACGGACGCGATCGCCTCCTCGTCGGCGCGGAAGAGGAGCAGGTTCATGCCCCAGGGCTTCCGCGTGCGATCCCGCATCTCGCGCGCGAGCGCCGCGATGCGATCGGACGGCAGCCCGGCGCATCCGAGGGTCCCGAGCCCGCCGGCCTCCGAGACGGCGGCGGCGAGCTCGCTTCCCGTCGCGCCCGCCATCCCGCCGAGAACGACGGGATGCGCGATGCCGAAGAGGTCGCAGATCCGCGTGCGCATCGCTTCGCCGCCTACTTCGGGAACGGCGACGCGTCGAGCCCCGGGATCACCCCGAGCGCGTTCTTGTAGTAGAGCTTCTTCAGCACGTCGTCCGGCAGGTCGAGGCCGTACATCTTCCAGAACGCGTGCCGCTTGCGGTAGTAGTCGAAATATTCGTCGGAGGTCTCGAGCACGCGGAAATACACCGGATACTCCGACGCCTCCCAGAGGTCCTTGCCGAACATCACGCGGTCCTGGTACTTGACGAACCAGTCGTGCGCGAACCGGGGCTGCCGCCCGAGCTCCGCGAGCACGGCGCCGATCTCGGAGTACACGTTGGGAAGGGCGTCGAAGAGACGTCCGAGGCGGGCGAGGTCGCCCCCGAGCCAGCCCAGGTGCGCGTCGATGAACTTCGTCCGCGGATGCTTCGCGAAGAGCCGGTGCTGCTCGGCGATGAGCTGCTCCCAGGGCGGATACCTGTCGGGCGGCCGCGCGCGCTGCGGGAACTGCTTGAGCTCGAGCCAGCGCTCGTTGAAGCGATCCTGCGGGTCGAAGAACGACTTCGGCTCCGCCGTGTGGATGAGCACCGGGATGCCGAGCGCCGCGCACTTCTCGAAGACGGCGTCCAGGCGCGGGTCGTCGACGGCGACGCGCTTGCCCTGACGGTCCTTCACCGTCATGCCGAAGTTCTTGAAGATCTTGAGGCCCGAGGCGCCGTGGTTCACGTCCTCGGCCAGCTGCGCCGCCGCGCGGTCGCCCCATCCCGGATCGTCGATGCCCGAGAAGTCGAGGTTGGCGAAGACGGCGAAACGCTTCGGGTAGCGCCCCTTCAGGTTCGCGACCCCGCGCGCGAGCTCGGCGCCCTGCCCTCCGGAGAGGTTGACCATGATCTGCAGGTTGATGGAGTCCATCTCGCGCACCATCTTCGCGACGGCCTCGGCCGAGAGATCCGTGTCCTGGTGGTTGTGGACGTCGATGAAGGGATACCGCGCCCGCGGCACCGGATGCTGCGGGATGACGAGCGTGGATTTCGGCTCGTAGTCCTCGATGGACATGGTCGAAGAGGAGGAAGAGGACGACGTCTGCGCCCAAACGGACCGTGCGAGGAGGAGCGCCGCGCCGAGAGCGAGACTCCCGATGCGTCTTCTCGAAATCATCACGGAAGACTACGTCCGAAAGCGTCGCGGGGTTGCGCGCTCGTCCCGGAAGGGATCGGTCCACCCGCCGCCGGAGTGGCCCTTCCGGCGATGCGGCGCTTGCCGTAAAAGGGAGTCATGAGCTCTCGCCTCTTCGTCGTCGACGCCTTCACCGACCGCCCCTTCGCCGGAAATCCCGCCGGAGTCTGCGTGCTCGCGCAAGATCGTGACGACCGGTGGCTCCAGAACGTGGCCCGGGAGATGAACCTCTCCGAGACGGCCTTTCTGTGGGGCGGTCCGCGCGCCTGGAGACTGCGGTGGTTCACGCCGACCGTCGAGGTCGATCTCTGCGGCCACGCGACGCTCGCGTCGGCGCACGCGATCTGGGAGGCGGGCCTGGCGGAGCCGGGCGCGCCGCTCACCTTCGCGACGAAGAGCGGCGAGCTGCGCGCCGGCGGCCGGCCGGGCGCGATCGAGATGGACTTCCCCGCCGTGCCCGCCGTTTCCGCCGCGCCGCAGCCGGGACTGCTCGAGGCGCTCGGGGTCGGCGCCGCGCAGTGCCGGTACACGGGCCGCAACCGAATCGACTGGCTCCTCGAGATCGAATCCGAGACCGCGCTGCGGGCCCTGGCGCCCGATTTTCGCAAGCTGGCCGCGGCCACCCAGCCGGACCGCGGCGTCATCGTCACGGTGCGCTCCGAGTCGCCCTCCTGCGACTTCGTCTCCCGCTTCTTCGCTCCCGCCGCCGGGATCGACGAGGATCCGGTGACGGGCTCGGCGCACTGCTGCCTCGGCCCGTATTGGGCCGGGCGGCTCGGCAAGACGAACCTGACGGGGTTCCAGGCCTCGGCCCGCGGCGGGACGGTGGGCGTGGCCGTGGGCCCGAACGGCCGGGTCACGCTGTCCGGCGCCGCGGTCACGGTCTCGCGCGGCGAGCTCGTCTAGCAGGCTGCCGAAAAATGGATGCGGGCGTCGTGTCCGGCGCCTCATCGGCGCGGTGTCGTTCCGCGCGAGCCGCATAGAATCTGGCGCCCGGGAGGCGCCATGAACCGAATTGCCCTGCCCGGGATCCTCGCGGGACTTCTCTCGCTCGCCGCCGCCGGAGACGAGCCGCCGATCGCGGTGCGCGCCGCGCGGCTTCTCGACGTGAAGTCGGGACAGTACGTGCCCGGCGCCGTCGTCGTCATCCGCGGCGACAAGGTCGAGAGCGTCGGGACAGGAACTACGGCGGCGCCGGCGGGCGTGAAAGTCGTCGATCTCGGCGACCGCACGCTCCTGCCCGGGCTCATCGACGCGCACACGCACGTCCTTCTCCAGGGCGACGCGACCGCGCCCGAATACGAGGAGCAGATCCTCAAGGAGTATCCCGCGCACCGCGTCGTGCGCGCCGTGCGCGCCATGCGCATCGCGCTCGAGCACGGCTTCACGGGCCTTCGGGACCTCGAGACCGAAGGCGCCGGCTACGACGACGTGGCGCTGCGGGACGCGGTGAACGAAGGTGTGGTCCCCGGCCCCCGCATGCAGGTCGTCGGGCCCGCGCTCTCGACGACCGGAAGCTACCCGATCACGCATTTCCGGCCGGACTGGAAATTTCCGACGGGCGTGATGATCTGCGACGGCGCCGATCCCTGCCGGCGCGCCGTGCGCGAGCAGCTCTCCTACGGGACGAACTGGGTGAAGATCTACGCGAACACGGGCGGCCTCGCGCTCACTCCCGATGGCTACGTGGACTCGCCGCCCAACTGGACGAAGGAGGAGATCGCCGCCGTGGTCTCCGAGGCGCACGCGCACGGCGTCAAGGTCGCGGCGCATGCGCGCTCGGACTCCGGCGTGCGGATCGCCGTCGAGGCGGGAGTCGACTCGATCGAGCACGGCGACTCGATCCGCCCCGAGATGGCGGCCGAGATGGCGCGCAAAGGCATCTATCTCTGCCCGACGCTGACGGTCGTCCACTACGTCTCGGGCCCGCGCACGGCGGCCGGCTGCGCGATCTGCGCCGAGTCGGAGAAGATCCAGGCGAAGTCCTTCGCCAACTGCCGCAAGGCGGGCGTTCGCGTGGTCTTCGGCACGGATGCCGGCGGCTTCCCGTGGACCGACCTCAACGAGGCGCAGGAGTTCGAGTGGGAGGTCAAGCTCGGAATGACGCCGCTCGAAGCGATCCGCAGCGCGACGACGACCGCGGCCGATCTCCTCGGCTGGCAGGGCAAGGCCGGCGCCGTCCAGCCCGGCGCCTGGGCGGACCTCGTCGCCGTCGAGGGCGATCCGCTCGCCGACGTGTCCGTTCTCCAGAAGATCGACTGGGTGATGAAGGGCGGCCGGGTCGTGCGGTCCCCGGCTCCCTGACCGATGCTGCGCGTCGGGCTGACCGGGGGCCTCGCGTCCGGCAAGTCCACCGTCGCCCGGATGCTCCGCGAGGAGGGCGCCGAGGTCTTCGACGCGGACGAGATCGTGCGCGGCCTGTACGCCGCGGGAGGCGCCGGCGAGGCGGCCGCGCGCGAGCTCTTCGGCGGCGCGGTCCTCGACGGAGCGGGCCGCGTGGACCGCGCGAAGATCGCCGCGATCGTGTTCGGCGATCCGGCGCGGCGGCACGCGCTCGAGGCGCGCATCCATCCGCTCGTCGCCGCGGAGCGCGACCGGCTCTTCCGGGAGGCCGAGCGCCGCGGCGCCGCGGTCGCGGTGGGCGAGGCTTCGCAGCTCCTCGAGGCGAAGAGCGAGGGAGACTACGACCGGATCCTCCTCGTCGTCGCGCCGGAGGCGGAACGTCTGCGGCGCTGGGAGGAGAAGGGCGGCGACGTCGAGGACGCGCGCCGGCGCATGGCGTCGCAGCTCGCGCCGTCGGAGGCTTTCGACCGCGCCGACGACGTCCTCGTCAACGACGGCTCCGTCGAAGATCTCCGCCGGCGCGTTGCGGCGCTCTATCGCCGCTGGACGGAGCTCGCGGCGCCGCAGGGGTAAGCTGCCCGCGATGCTCCTGCGCTCCCCGACGCCCGCCGCCTGGGTCCAGGCGGTGATGGCGGACTTCGACGCGTTCCTCCTCGACCACGCGGCTTGCGAGCGCAAGGCCTCGGCGACGGCGATGGGCCTCGTCGCGCACTATCCGGACCGCCCCGAGCTCGTGCGCGCGTGCGTCGCCGTCGCGCGCGAAGAGCTCGAGCACTTCGAGCGCGTCTGGGAGCTTCTCAACGAGCGCGGGCTCGTCCTCGGGCCCGACCGGCCGAACCCCTACGTGGCCCGCCTCTCTCGCGAGTTCCGCCAGGGAAGCGACGCGTATTTCCTCGACCGGTTGCTCGCGACGGCGCTCACGGAGGCGCGCGGCTGCGAGCGCTTCGGGCTCGTGGCCGCCGCGCTGCCGGAGGGCCGGCTCCAGGACTTCTACCGCGAGCTCGCGCGCACGGAGGTGCGGCATCACGAGCTCTATGTGGATCTCGCGAAGACGTACTTCGACGCGGCGTCGGTCGCCGCCCGGCTGGACGAGCTGCTCGCGGCGGAGGCCCGAGTCGTAGCCGAGCTCCCGGTCCGAGCGGCGATCTACTGATGGCCGGCGCGGGCGATCTCGACGGCAAGGCGGCGCGCCAGTACCTCGCGCGCCACGCGGAGCCGGAGTCCCGCGTCGCCGACGCCCTCCCGGGGACGTTCGGCCACGCGCTGATCATCCCGGCCTACGGCGAGCGCGAGAGCCTGTTCTCGCTCCTCGCCTCGGTGCCGGGCGGGCCCTCCGGTCCCGTCCTCATCGTCGTGGTGTTGAACGCGCGCGCCGACTCCCCCGAAGAGGTCCACGCGGTCAACGCGGCGGCGCGCGATCGGCTCGCCCGCGAGCTGCCCGAGACGGCCGTCCTCTCCGACGCTCCCTTCATCCGCTCGTATCGCCTCGGGTGCGGCTCACTCGTGCTCGTCGATCGGGCGCGCCCGGGCGCCTTCCTCCCCGAGGGCCAGGGCGTCGGCCTCGCGCGCAAGATCGGCAACGATCTGGCGCTGCGCCTTGCGTCCCTCGGGCGGGTCGCGTCGCCCTGGCTGCACAACACGGACGCGGACACGCTTCTGCCGCGCGACTATTTTGGTCAGACGGCCTCGCGGGACGCCGGCGCGACCGCCGCCGCGGTCTACGCCTACGCGCACCGGTTCGAGGAGGACGAGGACCTCGCGCTCGCCGGCCGCCTCTACGAGATCTCGCTTCGCTACTACGTGCTCGGGCTCGCCTGGGCAGGATCGCCCTACGCGTACCAGAGCATGGGAAGCTGCCTCGCCATCCCCGGCGCGTTCTACGCGGCCGTGCGGGGCTTCCCGAAGAAGAACGCCGCGGAGGACTTCTACGTCCTCGACAAGCTCGCGAAGACCGGGGCGATCGCGCGGCTCTCCGGCGCGCCGCTGACCCTCGAGGGTCGGCTCTCCGACCGCGTCCCCTTCGGCACGGGCCGCGCGCTGCGGGACCTCGTCGGCAAGAAGCGCTCGCTCGCCGGCTTTCGCCTGTACCATCCGCTCGTCTTCGCGCATCTGGCGGCCTGGCTCGCCGTGCTCGACCGCGTCGCCGCCACGGGAAATCCCGCGCGCGCGCTCGAGACGCTGCCGCCCTCCGGCCCCTTCTTCCGCACCGACCTCCTCCGCGAGGCGCTCGAGACGCTCGGCGCCGGCCCGGCGATCGCCGAGGCGCGGGAGCGATCGTCCGACGCCGCGACGCTCCGCCGGCACCTCCACACCTGGTTTGACGCGTTCCGCACGCTGAAGCTCGTGCACGCCCTCCGCGACGGCGGCCTCCCCTCGCTGCCATGGCGGGAGGCGCTCGCCGAGGCGCCGTTCACGGGGCTGGCGGGTTCGACCGACGACGAGCCCGAGGCGCTGCGCGAGGCGCTCGCCGAGCGTGAACGGGAGCTCTCGGAGTCGCCGGCGGGAGTGCCCGCGATGCCGCCCGCGCCCGACGCCTGAGGATCAGAACGGGAAGCCGATCGAGACGAAGAATTGCCCGGCGCTCTCGCGCGTCGTGGGTGTGGGAAAGATCGGGAGGACGACCGGGTTTTCGGGATCCGTCACGTTGATGACCTCGTACGGGATGGTGCGCCGCGTGACCTTCCAGGCGTACTCGGCGCGAAGCGGTCCGATCGGCAGCATGTAGAACAGACCGAAGCCGAAGCTCTGGCGCAGGCCGTCATCTCCCTCGAACTTGAGCTTCACCTGCGGAAAACTTCTCCACACCTGCGAAGCATCGTAGAAGACCGTGCCGCCGAGATTGCCGAAGATCGGGAATCGCAGCTCGGCCGAGAGCGACAGGAATCCGTTTCCTCCGAGGATCCGCGGCCCGCTGCTGCAGTCGAAGTTCACGAGGGTCGGGTAAGTGTTCTGGCAGTTGCCCTGTCCGGGCACGGCGCTCTCGCGCGCCTGCGTCGAGTAATCGACCGTCGCGTTCGACAGGGACGCGAGCGTGCCGCCCGGGATGCCGAGGAGGTCCGTCTCGAACGCGCGTCCCGTCGAGCGTCCGCCCACGAAGAATCGCTCGGCGATCGGAACCGGCACCTCCGCGTGGCCGTAGGGAAAGACGCCGCCGAAGCGGCCCGACCCGACGAGGACCGCCCGGCCGATCGGCTGAAACCACGTGCCCTGCAGCGCGAACTTCGTGAAGCGCGCCTCTGCGGAGAACACGGGAAAGGCGTACTTGCCCGCGAGCGACACGTAGTAGCCGCGGTGCGGGTCGATGGGGTCGTCGCGCCGGTCGTAGAAGAACGCGGGGCCGATGGTCGCCTCCTCGATCGGCTGGTCCGCGCGGGGAAACTCCTCGGTCTCGATGATCGAAAGGTCCTCGGGATTGATCGGCCGGATGCGCTGGTACTCGAGGCGAAACGACGTACGGAGATATTTGCCGAAGACGTGCGCCACCTCGCTGACGAAACCGAGCCGCTCGAGGTCCACGTTCTGGATCGTCTCGCGCGCGGCGAAGACGACGGAGGTCAGCGGATAGTCCGTCCCGATCAGGAAGGGATCCCGGTAGCTGACCTGGATCCGATAGCGTCCCGAGAGCGCGATCTGCCCTTCGAGCCCGGCCGTTCGCAGGCCGCCGAAGAGGTTGTGGTCCGTGACGCCGCCGACGACGAACGGGTCGTTGCGATTCTCGCCGGCGTCGGGCACGTACTGGTAGCCGAAGCCGTACAGGAGAGAGAGGGGCCGCGCTTCCTGGACCTCCACCTGGACGTTGCGCTCGCGATCCGAGGGGTCCGCGGCTTCGGGGCGGATGTCCACGCGGCGAAACGCTCCCGTTCGGGAGAGCCGGCGCTGCGCCTCGAGGATCTTCTCCTCGGAGAACGGCGCCCCCTCCTTCCAGGTGGCGAGCTGGCGGATGCGGTCGGTCTTCGTCGCCGTGTTGCCGCGGACGACCGTCTTGCCGAAGAATGACCGCAGCCCCTCCGTGATTCGGTAAGTGACCTCGGCACCGCCTCCGTCCGGCGAGAGGACGTACTCGTCGCGCACCGCCACCTCGAGCCACCCGCGATCCTGGTAGTAGCCATGGATCGCCGACACGTCGGCCCGGAGCGCGTTCGGATCGAGAGGCTCGCCGGCGCGAACGGAGAGGAGCTTCTCGAGGGCCGCCGTGTCCGTGTGCTCGGCGCCCACGAGCTCGCGCTTCGCGACCATGGTTCGAGGCCCCTCGACGATCGGAATCCGTACCACGAGCCGGTCGGGGCGCGAGCCGTCCTGCACGTCGGCGGGCCCGACCTTCGCCGCGATCCAGCCATGGGACTGATACCACCCGAGGATCGCGTCGAGATCCCCTTTCAGGTCCTGGTTGGTCACCTTGCCGGAGCGGATGAGCGGCAAGCCCTTCGGCGAGACCACCATCAGCTTGCGCAGGGTCGCCTCCGGAGCGGAGGCGTTCCCCTCGAAGACGATCTTCTCGACGGCGTAGCGCGGGCCGGGCGCCACGTCGATCGTGACGACGATGCGGTCCGGCTGCGTGTCGAGCTTGTAGTCCACCTTCGCCCGGAAATAACCCTTGCTCTGGAGCAGACGTCCCTCGTTCTCGGCGTACTGCAGGACGAGGTCTTCGTCGAAGACCTGTCCCTCGAGCAGGTCGTCGAGCGCCCGGCGCACCTTCTTCTCCTTGACCCCGGTCGTCTGGAGCACGACGTCGGGCCCCACGGCGATTCGATAGACCGGGGCGATGCGGCCGTTCGGCTCGGGCTGCGCGGCGATCAGCTCCACCTGGGCCTTGAGGCGCCCCTCGGCGTGCAGGAACTCGCGGATGCGGACCGTGTCGGCCGAGGCCTTGGCCTCGCGGTAGCGCTGCCCGATCTTCAACTTCGCCTTCGACAACAGCTGCTTCGCCGTGTACGGCGCGATCGGGCCGAGAAAGATCGCCGGATCGACGCGCGCCCGCTCGCCCGCGTCGATGCGGTACGTGACCCGTGCGTCGAAGCGTCGCCGATCGAACTCGGTTTCCGCCTTCACCTTCGCGTTGGGGAAACCCTCCGCCAGAAGGCGGCGCTCGATGGCCTCCGTCCCGTCCGCGACGTCGCCCGCCGAGTAGACGCTCCCCGCGAAGTAGGGCAGGACTCGCCGCAGTTCGTCGCGCGAGAGCCCGCGTTTCCCGGCGAACTTGATCGGGTAGATGCGAAACGCGCGCAGCAGGACGACGCGCACGGCGACGCCCTCGCCCGCCGCCGTCACCTCGATCTGCACGTCGGCGAACTGCCGCGTGCTGAAGAGATTGCGCACCGTCTCCGCGGTGGCGGCCTCCGTCAGGACGCTCCCGGCTTCGATCTCGAGCAGGCGCGAGAGGTCGGACTTTTCGACCGCGCCGTCGCTCGCGTAGGAGATCGATACGACGACGCGGCCGTAGAGGCTCCCCGGCGTCTGCGCGGTCGCGTCCGCCGCGGCGACGCCGAGCCACAGGCCGCCGAGGAGCGCGGCGCCGCGCGCGAGCCTCACGAGCGCGTCCGTCGCCGCAGGTCGATGAGGTAGACGTTGTTCTCGTCGTGTCGCAGGCGGAGGACCCACGTCTGGGAGATCCGGCCCTCGACCTCCACCACGGGCTCGCGGCTGCCCGCCTCGAAGAGCGGCTGCGAGTAGGTCACGGACCAGTTGGGAGAGATCTGCTTTCCGACGGTGGTCGTCGCGCCGGCGAGGCCGCTCGACGTGAAGATCGGGTCGATCTGGAATCGCTCCAGCTTGAAGAGCTTCTGCGCGGGCCGCGTGAGGACGCCGGTCGCCGCGCTCCCGACGATGGAGCCGGCCGTCGAGGCGAGGGTGCCGGAGACGTCCGTCGTCGTCGAGCCGCCGGGCGCCGCGCCGGTCAGCAACAGGTTGACGAGATCGGCGTCCGGCAGCGGCGGATCCGACGAGAACGTCGTCTCGAGCCGCGGCCAGCTGCCGGCGACGTTGACCGCGATGTCGTATCCGCGCACCTCCGCGCGCGCCCGGACGTCGAGGATCGGCGCGAGGCCGCGCGCGCTCGCGAAGGTCACCGTGCCCGACTCGATCTCGTAGCGCACGTCGCGGAACGTGACGCGCCCGCCTTCGTCGAGCGTGACCTGTCCGACGAGCGTCGGATCCGCCAGGGTGCCGCGCGCCACGAGATCTACGGTTCCGGTGAGGCGCGCCAGGTTGTTCCGCACCTCGAGCGCCTGCGACGACACGACGTGGATCTCGAGGCGCGTGCGGTCCTTCCACGGCTCGCGCGCGGCGGCGCCGGTCGGCCGGCTCTTCGCGAGGAGATCGCTCAACGTCAGGTCGAAGTCGCGCGAGTACGTCCCGCGCTGGAGGACGACCTCGCCGCGCACGAGATTCCCCGTCGGACCGCCCGTCGCGACGAGGTCCGCGTCGACGACGAGCCGGAGATCCTCCGGGTATCGCAGCGTCACGCGGCGGCCCTGCACCGTCAGGCGAAAGTCCTTCAGCGCAAGACCGTCGAGGCCGAACGTTCCCGCGACGGAGGCGTCCCCTCCCCCGACCTTCGCGCGCGCCTCGACGGAGCCGGTGCCGGCGGCATCGAATCGGATCGTGCCCTCGATGTTGTCCATGATCTGCGAGATCCCGGACATGCGGTATTTGCCGTCCGCGAGCGAGACCTCGCCGGTGAGCCGGGGCCGCGCGATCGGACCGGTTGCCGTGACGGCGAGCCGAAGGCGCCCGTTCAGGGGCAGATCCGGAAGGACGAGGGCGACCAGCGCCGGATCCATCGGCCCCGAGGCCGTGATGCTCATCTCCGCGGGGTCTCCCAGCCCGATCCATCCCTGCAGCGCGATCGCCGTGCCCTCTCCCTCGATGGAAAACGGCGCGAGCGTCAGCCGCCGTCCGTCGAGAGTCGCCACCTCTTCGTCGGCGATGTGGAGCGCCGCCGGCCGGCCCGGCAGGTCGATCACGGCCTTGGTGACGCGGATCCGCCCGCTCGGCCACTCGCCTTCCTTCGAGGGAAGGACGATGGTGCCCGCGGCGTCGACCGCGCCGCCGTATCCCTCGGGCAGCTCCATCGGCGTGAATCGCATCAGTGCCGGCAGGCTCGAGGCCTCGAGACGCACGTCGAGCGGGGCGCCCTCGCGAAAGATCTCGCCGGACGCCGTCACGCGGAACGCCTTCCCGACGACGAGCTCTCCTTCGAGCTTCCCGTCCTCGACGCGGGCCGAGACGGCGGGCTGCTGGTCCTCGGGAATCGCGTGCCCGAAGAAGACCGTCTGGGCGAGCGAGGCCGTGAGCATCAGATCGGGCCGCTCGAGCGCCCCCGACCCCGACACCTGGAAGGACGCCTTTCCGGCCACGTCCTTGCCGAGCGCGCGAAAGGCCTCGACCGCGCCGAGCGACACGTCGTCGCCGGCCATCCGGACCTCGAACCGCTTCTCCTGGAAATCGTACGCGCCGCTGCCGCCCACCATCCCGCCCCCGACCGGGGCGCGGACCTCCTCCAGAGCGAACCGGCCCGGCGTCAGGACCGCGCGGCCCGTGACGCGATCGAACGCCTGTCCCCAGACGTGCGCCGCGTCGAGCTCCGCGGACCCGCCGCCCGTGAGCGCCGTCTTCGATCCGAAGAGCGGAAAGCTTCCGGTCAGGCGGCCGTCGATCGGCAGATCGAGGTCGAGATACTTGAGCAGGCGCGGCAGCGGGAACTCCTTCGCCGAGACCACGAGATCGAGATCCGGCTTTCCGGGATGGGAGCGGTAGGCCGCGCGCCCCTCGAGCGAGAGCGTCGCGTCGCCTTCATAGACGCGCAGAGGACGGAAGAGGAACGCGCCGTCGGACATGTCCACGGTGCCGCGCGCGCTCCCGAACAGGACACCGCCATAGCGCGCGTCCTCGGCCGTGACCTGCGCCGTCGCTTCGGGATTCGCCCAGGTCCGGCCGAGATGTCCGGCGATCTCGCCGCTGCCGCCGAGACCGAGCGGCGCCGCCTTGCCGCCGCTCGCCGCGACGAAGTTCTGGAAGATGCGATCGGTCTCGGTGAAGTCGCGGGAACGGAGGTGGAAGTCGAAATCCGGCTGCCAGTCGCCGATCGGAATCCCTCCCGTGAACTCGACCGTGCCGTGCGGAAAGCGCAGCGCGCAATTCTCGAACCCGATGCGTCCGCGCGTCACCACGAGCGGGCCGCCGCCCTCCGTCGGGATGCCGAAGCGCCCGCGGACCTGCGAGACGGCCGACCCCGCGCGGACGTCGAGCCGGCCGCCGCCCGAGGCGTGGGTGATCCCTTCTTCTCCCCAGCGCAGCGCGAGGCGGAGCGCGGCCTCGCCCGAGAGGCCCGTACCGGGGAGACCCAGGTCGGCGAAGAATCCCTCGAGCGAGATGCCGTCCCCGTCGACGGAGATCGTCATCGGCTGCTGCGCCGTCGTGAGCGCGGCGATGCGGAACACGCCCTGCGCCTGCCCCCCGGCGTAGCGCGCATGCTCGATCTTCGCGACGAGCGCCTCCGGCTCCGCGACGACCGACGCCACGACGTCCTGGATGAGGAACGGCGGGCGCCGCGCCCGAGGCACGCGCAGGCTGCCGGTCACCCGGAACCCGCCCGAGGGCGGGACCTCGAGGCGCGCGCGCACCGAGGCGTCTCCCTCGAAGCCGAGCCCGGAATGGAAGACGCGCTCGACTTCGGCGACCTTCAGCTCACCCGAGACGAACAGACCGACCCGCGGATGCGCGAGATCCTCGACGGCGCCGGAGGCGACGAGCCGGCCGAAGGCGCCCTCCATCCGGAAGTCGTCCACCGTGATGCCGTGAGGCTCGTCGATCGCGAAGCGCAGCGACAGGGCGGCGACGATCGGCTCTTTGCGCGGCAGACGCAGCGTCGAGCGGCGCGCGACGAGAACGCCGCGGTATCGGTCGGGGCCCGTCGAGGTCACCTCCGCCGCGAAGTCTTCGAGGCTGCCGTCGAGATTCACTTTCCGGCCGGCGAATTCGAGGATGCCCTCCTGCACGAGCAGAGAGCCCACGCGAACCTTCACGCCGCCGGCGTTCCTCGTCGGCCGGGCGAGCCCCGGCGGCAGGTTCCAGCGCCCGTCCGGCAGCTGCGCGAGGAAGATCTTCGGGCGAAGGGCGCGGATGCGGCCGAGCCGCAGCTCGCCCTCCGCGAGCGAGCGCCCGCCGCCGATCGAGATCTGCTCGGCCGTCAGCAGCGGGTGATCCTCGGGAAGCCCGAGCTTCGGATCGTTTCCGACCCTCACGTTCACGAGCGAGACCGACGGGGGCAGCAGCCGGAGGTCCACCGTCTCGAAATCCACCGGAACGCCGAGCGCCTCCGAGAGACGCGCTTGCGAGACGCCGTGCACGAGGCTCTGGAAGCGCTCGGACTTCCACACCGAGTAACCCGCCAGGATCAGGAACAGGACGATGATGGTGAAGAGCCGCAGCGTCGAGAGCCGCTTCAGCAGCGGCGTCGGCGTCTCCGGCGGCGGATTCGAATCGGGCACGCCTCAGACGCCCCAGTTCAGCTTTTCGGAGAGCTTGCGAAAGTGGTCCGCGTCGGGCGCGCGCAGGAGCGTGACCGGAGAGCGGCTCGACCGGATCTCGATCGGCGTCCCGGCGCGCACGGGCACTCCCTCCTGCCCGTCGAGCGTGAGATGCAGGCCCTCGCGGCGCCCGCGGTCGAGCACGACGAGGCCGATCGGGTCCGCGTCGCGCACGACGAGGGGCCGCTGCGCGAGCGAATGCGGGCAGATCGGCGTCACGACGAGGGCCGGCAACTGCGGATGGAGGATCGGCCCGCCCGCCGAGAGGTTGTAGGCCGTCGAGCCCGTCGGCGTCGCGACGATGACGCCGTCCGCCCGGAAGCGCGCGACCGGCTGGCCGCCGACCGAGATGGAGAAAGTCGAGATGCGCGCGAGGGCCTCCTTGCTCAAGACGGCGTCGTTCAGGGCGCGATAAGTCCCGCGTCCCGGGCCGTCCAGGATCTCGACGTCGAGACGGCGGCGGCGATCCTCGCGGAAGCCGCCCGAGAGGACCTCGTCCAGCCGCGAGAGCGCCTCGTCACGGCGGAGACCCGCGAGGAACCCGAGCACGCCGACGTTGATGCCGAGCACGGGCGTCGCGGGCGGCGCGGCGCGGGCCACCGAGAGGAGCGTCCCGTCGCCGCCGAGGACGAACACGACGTCCACGTCCCGGGCGATCCGGCCGCGCGAGATCCCGGTCGACGGCCGGCCGAGCGCGACCGCCGTCTCGGCGTCGAGCGTCACGAGGCGTCCGCGGCGGCGCAGCGCGCGTTCGAGAGCGACCGTCAGGCGCAGGGCTTCCCGGACGGGCTTCGCGACGAGCCCGACCCGCCGGAAACGAGGACGGCCCCGGCCGCGCAATCCCTTCACACGGAGAGTTTAAGGGGATTCTCGCAAACGGGGAACGCGAAACGCCAACAGGAACTCCTGGTTGCCCGATGCCCCGCGGATCGGCGAGGGGATCGCCTCGCCGGGCTGGAGGCCGAGGGCCTCGCCGAAGCCGCGCACTTCTTCGACGACGCGCCGCCAGACGGCCTCCGACCGGACGACGCCGCCGCGCGGGACCTCGCCGCGGCCGGCCTCGAACTGAGGCTTCACGAGCACGACGATCGCGCCCCCCGGCGCGACGAGCGGGACGACGGCCGGGAGCACGAGCCGAGCGGAGATGAACGACAGGTCGAGCGCCGCGAGCGCCGCCGGCTCCGGGACGTGATCGCGCGAGAGGAATCGCGCGTTGACCTTCTCGCGCAGGACGACGCGCGGATCGGCGCGCAGCCTGGCATCGATCTGGCCGGCACCGACGTCCACGGCATACACGCGGGCGGCGCCGCGCTGGAGCAGGCAGTCCGTGAACCCGCCGGTCGACGCGCCCACGTCCAGGCACACCGCGCCCGAGGGATCGAGCCCAAACGCGTCGAGCGCCGCCGCGAGCTTGACGCCGCCGCGCGATACGTACGGATGCTCGGGGCCGGCCGCGCGGATCGCCGCGTCGTCGGCGACCAGCGTCCCCGCCTTGTCGACGCGCCTCCCGTCCACCTCGACCCGGCCGGCGAGGATGAGCGCCTGCGCCTTCTCGCGCGTCGGCGCGATTCCGCGCGCGACGAGCAGCCGGTCGAGCCTCGTCTTCACGGGAATGTCAGGAGCACCTTCACCGAACCCTCCGGCTCGCGCGCCCGCGCGAACGCCTCGACCGCGCGATCCGCCGAGAACCGATGCGTCACGAGGTCCTCGACGGCGACCCGGCCCTCGGAGAGGAGCGTCAGCGCCAGCTTCATCTCGACGGGGCCGCAGGAGTAGGACGGCACGACCTGGACCTCGCGGAAATAGAGCGCGTTGCCGTCGAAGGAGAGCCGGTCGCCGGGCGCCGGCATGGTGAAGAGGAGAAGAGTGCCGCCGGGCGCCACGGTCGTGAAGGCCTCCCCGATGACCTCGCTCTTGCCGGGACAGACGAGCACGAAGTCGAATCCCTCGCCGCCCGAGATCCGGCGGGCCCCATCCGCGAGCGTCTCGCGCGAGACGTCGATCGTCTCCGCGGCGCCGGAGACCTGCGCCATCGCGCGGCGCGACGCCACGCCGTCCGCGCCGGCGATGCCCGACGCCCCGAGGCGCGCCGCGTAACGGACGGCGAGCTGGCCCGCGGTCCCGAGCCCGACGACGAGTAGCCGGTCGTCGTGATGGAAGCGCCCCTGCCGGAACGCCTTCACGACCGTCGCGAGCGGCTCGGCGAAGCTCGCGGCCTCGTCCGACAGGCCGTCCGGAATTCGCTGCGTGTCCTTCGCGAGGTTGTCCGCGGGAATTCGCACGAGCTCCGCCATCGCGCCGGGGTCGAGCCGCGAGGCCCGCCAGGCCGCGCAGTGGACGAAGCGGCCGCGCCGGCAGGCCGGGCAGTCGAGGCACGGCGCGTGGTGGTGCGGCACGACGCGCTGCCCCGGCCGGAACGCGGTCACGCCCTCGCCAACCGCCGCGATTTCTCCGGCGATCTCGTGCCCGGCGATCGTGCCCGCCTTGCCCGCGGCGTACCACCCGAGCAGGTCCGAGCCGCAGATGCCGACCGCGCGCGTCCGCAGCAGCGCCTCCCCCGGCCCGATCCGCGGCTCGGGGACTTCGACCACCGCGACGTCTCCGCCCGCGACGAACTGGACGGCCTTCATCGAACCTCCTCGGTCACGGCGTGCCGCCATTCGGCCGCACCGCGTAGCGCACGCCCTCGCCCCGCCCCTGCGCCTCGAGAAAGCGCGGGAGATCCGAGAGCGTTCCCACCTCCGTCACGAGCGGTCGCGGGTCCACCTCCCGCGCGGCGAGCATCGCCATCGCGGCGCGCGCCTCTTCGGGCGTGTAGTGGAAGGAGCCGATGAGCGCCATCTCCGCGTAGTGGAGGCGCGCCGCGTCGAAGGAGACCTGCGCCCCCGGGGCGCAGCCGCCGAAGAGGAGGACGCGCCCGCCGTGGCGCACGAGGTTGGGCAGGCGCATCCACACGCCCGGGTCGCCCGTGCAGTCGACCGCGGCTGCGGGGAGCGCGCCCGTGCGCGAGAAGAGATCCTCCGGTTCGTGCCGGCCGAGGTCGAGGACCTCCGCGCCGCATCCCGCCGCGAGCGACAGCCGATCCGGCCGCCGTCCCGCGACGATCGCCGGCACGCCGCGGGCGCGCGCCGTGGCGGCCCAGAGGAGCGCGAGGCCGCCCGATCCGTAGATCAGGAGCCGCTCGGGGGCGGGCGCGCCGAGGCGGTTCCAGCCGTGAAGAACCGACGCGAGCGGGTCGAGAAACGCCGCGGCCTCGTCCGACAGCGAGGCCGGCGGCTTGTGAAGGCTCGCCGCGACGACGCCGGCCGGCACGCGGACGAATTCCGCGAAGGCGCCCCAGGTCCGGTCGGCGTGCCCGACCGCGCAGAGATTGGCGAAACCGTGGCGGCAGTCCGCGCACGCCCCGCACGGTCCCGTGACCCCGGGCACGACGCGCTTGCCGAGAAGGTCCCGCGCGACGCCCTCGCCCAGCTCCACGACCTCGCCGCAGACCTCGTGACCCATCGTGACCGGGTAGGAAATCCGGGCGTGTCCCCGGCGCAGGAGCTTCAGATCCGTCCCGCAGGTCAGCGCCAGGCGGACGCGCAGAACCACCTCGCCCGTCGCGGGCCGCGGCACGGGGAGGTCGCGCTCCTCGAACCGGTCGAGCGCGGTCTGGACGTAAGCCTTCATGTGCCGGCCTTCACGCCGGCCTCAGGAGCGGCGCTCGCCGACGTAGCGCGCGAGGCCCGGAAGCAGACCGCCGCCGCCCGGCAGCTCGCCGGCGGCCGCGAGCGCCTCCTCGAGCGTCTCCGCGAGCATCCGGCGCGAGCGTTCCACGCCCCACACGGCCGGGAACGTGACCTTGCCGGCCGCGGCGTCCTTACCCGGCGTCTTGCCCAGAGTCGCGGCGTCCGACTCGACGTCGAGCAGATCGTCCTTGATCTGGAACGCGAGGCCGACGGCGCGCCCGTAGCGGTCGAGCCGCGCGAGGTCTTCGTCCGACGCGAAGGACAGGATTCCCCCGACGGCGAGCGACGCGCGGATGAGGCGCCCGGTCTTGCTCTCGTGGATCGAGCGCACGAGCTCCTCCGACACGACCGCGGCCGCCGGCGCCTCGAGGTCCGCCACCTGGCCGCCGATCATGCCCGTGGTTCCGATCGCGTCGACGACCGCGTCGAGCGCCCGGAGCTTCGCGGCGTCGTAAATCTCCTCGCGCGGATAACGCGCGAACGTTCCGAGACCGTGCGTCAGAAGCGCGTCGCCCGCGAGGATCGCCATCGCCTCGCCGAAGACGACGTGGCAGGTGGGCACGCCCCGGCGCAGGTCGTCGTTGTCGAGCGCGGGGAGGTCGTCGTGGATCAGCGAGTACGTGTGGATCATCTCCAGACCGCAGGCCGGCTCGAGCGCGGGCCGCGTCTCGCCGCCGACCGCCTCGGCCGCCGCGAGCGCGAGGATGGGGCGCAGGCGCTTGCCGCCCGCGAAGAGCGAATGGCGGATCGCGCGGTGCAGCGTCGACGGCCAGGCGTCGGCCGCCGGCACGAGCCCCTCGAGCGCGGCGTCGATCTCGGCCTTCCGGCGCGCGAGCTCGGCCGAGATCCCCTTTTCTTCAGCCGCGATCGTCGTTCCCTTCCCCGTCGTCGGCCTCGTCGGCGGATTCCTCATCGGCGCCGAAGGGAGCGGTCTTCCACTCGCCGGCCGCTTCCTTGAGGACGATCTCCACGGACTTCTGCACTTCGGAGAGCTTGCCGTCGCAGAAGCGCGCGAGCGTCATGCCTTCGCGGAAGAGCTCGAACTGGCGCTCGAGCCCGAGCTCCTCGGACTCGATCTCGGCCACGATCTCCTCGAGGCGCGCCATCGCGTCCTCGAAATTCTTCTCCTTCGGGCGAGCGGTCATGATTTCTCGTCCTCCGTCTCGGGAAAGAGCGAGGGTGCCGCCGGCGGCTCCTCGCGGAAGAGCGGCGCGTCCTCGCGGATCCGGCCGCCCTCGCGCACGACGGCGCCGAGCTCGCCTTCGTGCAGCCGCACCCGGATGCGCTCCCCCGCCCTGACCTCCGAGGAGGAGAGGAGCGGACGCTTGGTCCCCGGCTTGTAGGCGACGGCGTATCCGCGCGCGAGGACCGCGAGCGGCGAGAGAGCGTCGAGCTTCGCGGCCGTGCCGGCCAGGCGCTCGCGGCGGCGTTCCATGACGCGGCCCATCCGCGCCTCGAGCCGGTGCGAGGCGTGCGCCAGGCGCGCGCGGCGTTCGGCGAGGCGCGCGACGCGGGCGAAAGCCTGAAGGGTCCGTTGCGCCTGGGTCAGACGGGAGCGCTCGGCCGCCGGCCGGCGGGCCAGCGCGTCGCGCAGCGTCTCCCGCGACTGCGTCACGCGGTCGCGCCACTCGCGAAGGCGATAGCGCAAGCGGAGCAGGCCTTCCGCACGCGACAGCGCCGACAGCCGCGCGCGCTCGAGCGAGAGCCTCGCGGCCAGGGCGCGCTCGGCGCGCCGCCGGGCGTCGGAGACGCGGCGTGCGAGCCCGTCCTTCCGCTCGACGACGAGCTCGGCGGCCGCCGACGGCGTCGCGGCGCGCAGGTCGGCCACGAGATCGCAGATCGTGACATCCGTCTCGTGCCCGACCGCCGAGATCGTCGGAATCCGGCACTCGGCGAGCGCTCGGGCGACGCGCTCGCTGTTGAAAGGCGCGAGGTCCTCGAGCGAGCCGCCGCCGCGCGCGACGATCAGGACGTCGAACGCGCCGCGGGCGCTGCATGCGCGGATGCCGGCGGCGATCTCCGCGGCGGCGAGCTCCCCCTGCACGCGGGCCGGATAGATCGTGATCGCGAGGCCGTCGAACCGACGGCGCAGGATCGAGAGGATGTCTCGCACGGCGGCGCCTTCGGGCGAGGTCACGACGGCGATCGCGCGCGGCAGGGTCGGAATCGGGCGTTTGCGCGCCTTGTCGAAGAGCCCCTCGGCCTCGAGCTTCTTCTTCAGCTGCTCGAAGGCGAGCTGCAGCGCGCCCGCGCCGATCGGCTCGAGCGTCCAGGCCTTGAGCTGGAAGCGGCCCTGCGGCGCCCAGAGATCGAGCGTGCCGCGGGCCACGATCTCGAGCCCCGGCTCCGGGCGGAAGGGCACGCGCGCGAGCTCCGACGCGAAGATCACCGCGTTGAGCGTCGCCGCGCGGTCCTTGAGGGTGAAGTAGCCGTGCCCCCCGCGCAGATCGAAGCGCCCGATCTCGCCGGCGACCGAAACGTCGCGCCAGCCGCTCTTCAGGCTGGAGCCGACCTCGGACAAAAGCTCCGAGACCGTATAGGGCCGGGGCGGCGCCGCGGCGGGGACGGGTTTCGGGAACATCCGCGACATTCTAAACGGACGGCCCTTCCCGACCGGGCGCGGTCGCCGCGGAGAACGGCAGCGCCCAGAGAAGGAGCGTCGCCATCTCGACCTCGGTGTCTCCGAAGTTGTATTCGAAGAGGCCGGCGACGAGAAGCGCGATCGAGGCGAGGAGCACGGCGGCCAGCGGCGCCGCGACCTCGGGCCGCCGCTCGCGGCGCAGGCGCCGCGCGGACGCGGCGATCGGAAGGATGGCCAGCCCCAGATAGGTGGCGGCGGCCGGAACTCCGGAGGCCGCGGCGATCTGGACGGCGTTGTTGTGCAGGTGCGGGACGGTCCAGTGAACCGAGTCGGGGTCCCGGTAGAGCGGGTAGTAGTACTTCACCATCTCCGGCCCGAGCCCGAGGACCGGGAAGTCGCCCACTATTCGCATCCCCGCGTGCCACATCGACACGCGGTCCCGGTTGCTCGGGTCGGAGAGGTCGCCGATCGAGAGCATCCGGCCGCGGACCTCCGGAGGAAGCAGCGCGACGACGATCAGGAGCGCGGGCAAGAAGAGGAGCAGCCCGCGCGGCCGGCGCCAGAGGAGGTATCCGAGAAGCGCGGCGAGCATTCCGACGTAGGCGTTGCGCGTGAAGGTCAGGAGCAGGGCCGCGAGCGGCACCGCGGCGATGAGGCCGATCCAGCGGCCGCGGCCGCGCCCCTCGAAGAGGATCGCGATGAGGATGCAGCTCGCGATCATGACCAGCGCCGAGAAGGTCATGTAGGTCGAGAGGGTCGCGTGGATGCGGTTCTCCAGATCGTCGCCGCCGTGCGCGAACTGCCAGAGCCCGGCGATCGCGATCGCGGTCCCGCTCGCGGCCAGCGCCAGGGTCAGGAATCGCCCGCGCCGGGCGTCGTCCGCGAGATCCATCGCGATCGGCAGAGCGAGCATGAGAAAGACTCCGGCGAGGTGTCTGCCGCTCGTCCGCGGATCGGCGGCGAAGACCGTCGCGAGCGCCGTCAGCGCGGCGAGCAGCGCCGCGAGCGCCGCCGGCCAGGATCCGAGGGAAGGCGGGATCCTTCTCCGCCGGATCGCGTCCGCGACCCACAGGAGGGCGAGGAGGACGAAGGCGATGTAAGCCGGAGCGATGAACGGGGTCAGGACGGCGAAGAGGAGGAGGAGCCCGAAGAGGAGATTGCGGATCGTCGCCTCAGCGCTTCAGCGCGCCTCGGAGCCCGGGAGCGCCTCGTCCACGAGCATGACCGGGATGTCCGACACGATCGGATAGACGAGGTCGGCCTGCTTCGAGTAGAGCCCCTGCGTCACGACCGGCTCCTCGTCGCGGAACTTCTCGCGATATTTCTCGACGAGCTTGCGGCGCGTCTCGTCCTTCAGCTCGACGAGCTCGAGCGGCCCCTTCGTCTTGGGGCAGACCAGAATGGCGAGCAGCTCCGGGTCGACGGACATGGCGGCCTCCGCCGGGAAGAGTATCAGGGGTCGGGCCGGCCGGACGCGCGGCCGACCCGATCCGCAGCCGTCCGCTACTTCGCGTTCTCGACCGGCACGGGAAGATTGCTCAAGAGCTGCAGCCTCATGGCGGTCGTGACGAAGTCATCGAGGAGCGCGAAGTGGCCGGCGGCCCGAACGTCGATCTTCTGGCTGTAGATGCCGAAATACTTCTGTCGCAGTTCCGTGGTCTTCTTTTGCGCGTCGGCGGAGTCGTTCACGAGCGACGTGATCTGCGCGTCCGTCAGCGCGTCGATGTTCTGGATGTACCGGCGGACGATGTCGATGCGGGCGGCGGTGATCGCGTCCTGCTCCTTCTCGAAGTCGCCGTAGACGGACCAGAAGGTCTGGAGCTGGGCGGCCGGCAGATAGCTCATTCCCGCGCCGAAGAGTTTGCGTCGCTCCTCGCTGACGGCCATCCGGAACTTGGTGGTGTCGACGGCAGGGCTGCCGGACGGGGCGGGCTGCGACTGCTGCGCGGCCGAAGTGCCGGCCAGGCCGGCGACGAGGGCGACGACGATCAGGGGCTTCTTCATCACGAATCTCCTCCTCATTTCCTCATGCAATCCGGGAGCGCGGATCGTATACCGAAGGCGCGGACCCGTCTTATTCGCCCGCTCTGCTAGCTTTCGCCCGTGCGCATCCTGCAGATCGTCGACGGCGACCGATGGACCGGCGCGGCGGCGGTCGTCTTCGATCAGACGGCTGCCTTGATCGCCGCCGGCGTCGAGGCGCAGTTCGGCTACTTCGGCGACAGCCCGCTATCCGCCCGTCTCGGCCCGCTCGGCTGGGCCCGGCCGCTGCTTTCGCGGGCGCGTGGGCCCGTCGGCTACGCGCGGGAGGTGCGGCGGCTTCGCGCGACGCTCGTCCGCGAGAAGATCGACGTCGTCCACGCGCATCGATCCTACGACCACACGCTCGCGGCGCTCGCCGTTCGGGGGACTGCGGCGCGCCTCGTGCGCACCCTGCACCACGTGCGAACGACGCGGCCGGATCCCCTCACGCGCCTCGCCTTCGGGCGCACCGACGCGTTCGCCTACTCCAACCGCGAGATCGCGCGGCGCTTCGGGCGGCCCGGACCCATCCTGCCGCCCGTCGTGGACGCGGACCGCTTCCGTCCGCGGGACGACGCCGCCGCCCCGCCGAATCCGCGGATGAGCTTCGTCGTCGGCACGGTGGGCAAGATGTCCCGGGGGCGAGGCCACGAAGAGGCGATCCGCGCGGGAGCCCGGGTCGCCGCGGCGCGCCTCGCGCACGTCGGGCACGGCGAGTACCAGCCGCAGCTCCGGCGCCTCGCCGCGGCGCTCGGGGCGGCGGACCGCAACGAGTTCCTCGGATACCAGGAGGAGACGCTGCCCGACCTCTACCGTTCGTGGGACGCCTTCCTCTTCCCCGCGTCCGGCGCCGACCAGGGTCATCGCGCGATCCTCGAGGCGATGGCGTCGGGTCTGACCGTCGTCGCCGTGGACGTGCCGGGCGTCCGCGACCTCGTGACCGACGGCGCGGACGGCCTCGTCGTCACCGGACCGGAGGGGCTCGCGCCCGCGCTGGCCCGGCTCGCGGACGACGACGCGCTCCGCCGCCGGCTCGGTCTCGCCGCGCGGGCCCGGGCCCTCGAGTTCACGCCGGATCGCTACGCGCCGCGCGCGCGCGCGTTCTACGAATCGGCGCTCAGAGGATCGACAGCACCTCGGACGGATGGCTCTTCGGGGAGACCTCGGGATACGCCTGGCGGATCCGGCCGTCCGGACCGATGAGGTAGGTGATGCGCTTCGCGAATCGGGCCGTCGGCGAATCGCACGCGCCGTAAGCGAGGCCGATCGCGCGGTCCGTGTCGCAGAGGAGAGGGAACGGGAATCCCTGCTTCGCCGCGAATTTCGCGTTCTTCTCGACCGAATCGAAAGAGACGCCGAGAATCTCGGCGTTCTTCTTCTGGAAGTCCGCGTAGAGGTCGCGGAACCCGCGACCCTCGGCCGTTCAGCCCGGCGTGTCGGCCATCGGGTAGAACCAGAGCACGACGTTCCGCCCGCGGAACTCGTCGAGCCGTCGCGCCGCGCCCGTATGGTCCCGGACCTCGAACCCCGGCGCCGGACCGCCCGCTTCCAACATCGGCCGCTCCTTTCTCCAGAAGAAGAGACGCACTCAAGCCCTCGCCGCTTCCGGCGGGGCCGCGTCCGGCTCGAACGCGGGCAGCGGGACCTTCTCGCCGCGCCGCTCCATCCGCGTCCATTCCCACAGGCGCGCGTACTTGAGGAACGTGCAATAGCCCTGCAGTCCGCAGACCGCGAGCCCCGCGCCGCCGTCCAGGAACCCCGCCTGGAGGAGATACATGCGGAAGAAGCGCCAGGCGGGGCGCACGGCGACGGCGAAGGCGCCGGCCCGCCGCCCGCGGCGGAATCGGTCGGCGGCGCCCCACTCCGCGTAACGCTGGAGCTTCCCGACGTAGTCGTCGAACGAGCGGTACGTGTAGTGCGTCAGGCGGTGCCGCAGGTACGGCGCCGGGCCGCGCGTCTCGACGTCCGCGTGCACGCGCTTGTTCGGGTACCAGGCGGCGCCCTTGCGGATGAGGCGCACGAGCCCGTGCGCGCCGAGGCCGCCGTGCCGCACGACGCGCCCGAAGAAGACGTCGTCGCGCCGGATGCGATAGTGCGGCGCCGCCGGCCCGCTCGCGAGGAGCTCGCGAATCTCGCGCCCGAGCTCCGGCGGGACGCGCTCGTCCGCGTCCACGACGAGCACCCAGGGATTCGTGGCGCGCTCGATCGCCCAGTTGCATTGCGGGCCGTTGCCGAAATACTCGTGCTGCAGGACGCGCGCCTTCGGGAATGCGGCGGCGATCTCCGAAGTCCCGTCGGTCGAGAAGGAATCCACGACGAGGATCTCGTCGGCGAAAGCCAGGGTCTCGAGGCACTGCCGGACGTTGCCCTCCTCGTTGAAGGTGGGAACGATCGCGGTCAGGCCCGTGTCGGTCACGGCGTCGTTAGTCCACCCGGACCTGCACCCGCTCGATCCCCGTCGCCTTGCCCGTCGCCTCGTCCACGGCGACGATCGCGCCCGAGAGCCGGATGTCGCGCTTGGCCGTCTCGAACGACCGCGGCGTCTGGGACAGGAACTTCTCGATGATCCGGTCCTTCGAGAAGCCGATGATGCCTTCGTAAGCGCCCGTCATTCCGACGTCGCTCTGATAGGCCGTGCCGCCCGGCAGGACCGTTTCGTCGGCCGTCGGCACGTGCGTGTGCGTGCCGAGCACGGCCGAAACGCGTCCGTCGAGATACCAGCCCATGGCCATCTTCTCGGAGGTGGCCTCGGCGTGCATGTCCACGACGACGACTTTCGCCTTCAGCCGCGCGAGCTCCTCGTCGGCGACGCGGAACGGAGAGTCGGCGTTGGCCGGCATGAACACCTGGCCCTGCAGGTTCACGACCCCGACGGGAATGCCGGCGGCCGTCTGCTGGACCGTCACGCCGCGCCCGGGATTGCCGGGCGGGTAGTTGGCGGGCCGCAGCAGCCGGTCCGAGGAGTTCAGCGAGTCGTAGATCTCCTTCTTGTCCCAGATGTGGTTGCCGGAGGAGAAGACGTCGATCGGCATCTTCGAGAGCTCCGCGAAGAGCTCGACGGTCAGGCCGAAGCCGCCGGCCGCGTTCTCGATGTTGACGATCGTGAAGTCGATCTTCTTGCGGTCGATGACCGAAGTCAGCGCGTCCTGGAGCGCCCGGCGCCCCGGAGAACCGACCACGTCGCCGACGAAGAGGATGTTCAAGTGGAAGTCCTTGACCCCCGACTGAGGACCGAGGACTGAGGACTGAGGACTAACGTGGCTCGAGCCAGGAGAGTCCTCAGTCCCGAGTCCACAGTCCTCAGTCGGGCACCAGACCTACCTCGCATACTCCACGGCCCGCGTCTCGCGGATGACCGTCACCTTGATCTGTCCCGGATACTGCAGCTCCGCCTCGATCTTCTTCGCCACGTCGCGCGAGAGCCAGAGCGCCTCGTCGTCGGTGACGCGGTTGGCCTCGACCACGATGCGCAGCTCGCGGCCCGCCTGGACGGCGAACGCCTTCTGGACGCCCTTGAAGCCGTCCGCGATGTGCTCGAGCTTCTCGAGGCGCTTGACGTAGGTCTCGAGAATCTCGCGCCGCGCGCCCGGCCGCGCGGCCGAAAGGGCGTCCGCGCCATTGACGAGCACCGCTTCGAGCGACCGCGGCTCGTAGTCGCCGTGATGGCACTCCATCGCGTGGATGACCTCGTTCGACTCGCCGAACTTCTTCAGGACCTCGCGCCCGAGCTCGAGGTGCGTGCCCTCCATCTCGCGGTCGATGGCCTTGCCGATGTCGTGCAGGAGTCCCGCGCGCTTGGCCACCTCGACCTTGCCGCCGAGCTCCGAGGCCATGTTCGTCGCGAGCCAGGAGACTTCCTTCGAGTGCTGGAGCACGTTCTGGCCGTAAGACGTCCGGAACTTCAGCCGCCCGAGCAGCTTGATGAGCTCCGGGTGGAGGTCGGCGATGCCGAACTCGAGCGCGCACGCCTCGCCCTCCTGGCGGATGCGTTCCCAGAGCTCCGAGCGCACCTTCTCGACGATCTCCTCGATGCGCGCCGGGTGAATGCGGCCGTCCACGATCAGTTTTTCGAGCGCCAGGCGAGCCACCTCGCGGCGCAGGGGTTCGAAGGCCGAGATGACGATCGCCTCCGGCGTGTCGTCGATGATGAGGTCGACGCCCGTCGCGGCCTCGAGCGCCCGGATGTTGCGGCCCTCGCGCCCGATGATCCGGCCCTTCAGGTCGTCCGACGGCAGCTCGACGACCGAGACCGTCGCCTCGACGACGACGTCGGAGGCCAGGCGCTGGATCGCCATGCCGATGATGTGCCGCGCTTTCTGCGTGGACTGCTCGAGCGCCTCTTCCTCGATGCGCCGCATGAGCCCCGCGCCCTCGACGCGCGCCTCGTTCTCGATCGACCGGACGAGATCCCGCTTCGCGTCCACGGCGGTCATGCCGGAGATCTGCTCGAGGCGCTTCTTCTGCTCCTCGACCAGCCGGGAGGCCTCGGTCTGGGTCTCCTCCACCTTGCGCTGCTGGTCGGCGATCGCGCGCTCCTTGCGCCCGAACTCCTCCTCGCGCCGCTCCTGCGAGGCGAGCTTGCGGTCGAGGTTCTCCTCCTTCGAGACGACGCGGTTCTCGAGCGCCGCGATCTCCTGGCGCCGGGCGGCGATCGACTTCTCGAACTCGGCCCGTGCCGCCAGGACCTTTTCCTTCGCCTCCACGGAGGCCTCACGGAGCTTGCCCTCCGCGGCCTTCGCGGCCTCGGCGCGGATGCGCTCGGCCTCGGTTCCGAGCGCGGTCCGCTCTCCGGCGAGACTCCGGCGCGCCATGACGAACGCGATCGCTCCGAAGACGGCGGCCACGGCCAGGCCCGCCGCGATGGCGATCGCCAGAGATGTACTCATGTCGGCTCCCCCTCTGCCCGGGGGACGCCGAAGACCGACGGCGGCTACACGATGAGGCGCAAGTCTCTCCCCGATGGAGGGTTCGATCTTGCCGGCACCAGGAAATCCATTTCGACCGATCGCTTCAATTCGTGCCCCTTTCGGGGTTGCCGACGCGTCGCCTTCAGGCGCCCAGGGCGTCGTCCAGTCTCCGGATGAGGCGTTCCGCCCGCGCCAGCGCGTCCGACGGATCGTCCATCCGGCTTTCCCTCACCCGCTGCAAGTCATCGGAGATGTTGAGCGCGGCGAGGATCGCGATTTTCGTCGTATCCACCGTCGCCGTCTGCTCCGCCACCTCTTTCATCCGGGAATCGACGAAACGGGCCAGATCGTGGATATACGAGCTATCCCCCTCGGCTCGGACGTTGTACGTCTGGCCGAAGATCTCCACTTGAGTCACGCTGCCCCGCTTATCCAAGGCAGTAAACGACTCCTTTCGAGGCTGGAGTCTAGCAGAGAGCGCAACGGCCGCGGCAGTCGCCTATTTCGACGTTTCCGCCGCTTCGAGCGACTCGATCAGCTTCTGCAGACGCTGGCGGACGCCCTCCTGCTCTTTCTCGAGCCGCTCGACGGCGCCGCGGGATTCCCCGGCGTCCCTCTCGGCCCGCCGCGCGGCGGCGAGATCGGCCTTGAGCTTCTCGTTCTCCTGCTCGAGGGCGCGCAGCCGCCCGAGCAGCTTCTCCACCTTCTTTTCCAGCGTGTCGAAGATCTTCGTGTTGTCCATCCGTCACCTCCGCCGGCCGCTCCTCAGAGCTCCGCTCCCAGATTCTGTGCGAGCGCTCGCGCGAGACGCCGCACTTCCTACGTTGACCTCTTCCTGCTCCAGGGTGCGATCCGCGGCGCGGAACGCCAGCCGGATCGTCGTCTTGACCTTCCCCTCGCCCACCCCCGGCCCCTCGTATCGGTCGAGGAGGCGCAGGGACTCCAGGTTCGCGAGGCCCTGCCCGCGCACGAACCACGCGATCTCCGCCCAGGGCAGATCGCGCCGCTGCACGAACGAGAGGTCCGCCTCGATCGCCGGGTATTCGGAGTAGGGGCGGAACTTCGCGGGAGTGCCCGTGGCCGGCAGCGCGTCGAGGAGGATCTCGCCCGCGAATGCCGCCGCCGGAAGGCGCCGCTTCTCCCGTTCGTCGTCCGAGACCGCGCCGACGACCGCCACCACGGCGTCCGCGGAATTCTTCGCCAGAGCCGCCTGCCCGCGCGCGAAACCGTCGGCGGCAAACGGCGCCCAGACCAGCGATTCGGCCGGGAGGAACGGAGCCAGCATCGCCTCGGCGATCCCCTTGGCGTCGAAGAAGTCGGCCTCGCGGCGCGCCGGCGGCTCGCTCCAGTCGCTGCGCCAGGACCCGGCGATCGCGAAGGCCAGCCGGCGGGCCTCGAAAGACTCGGGCGCCTCGGGCTGACCCGGCCGACCGAACGCGCGCCCGATCTCGAAGAGTCCCGCGCCCGGGCGCCCGTGGCGCAGGTTGCGCGAGACGGCGTCGATCACGCCGGGCAGCAGCGTCTGCCGCAGGCTTCGCCGCGCCCGTCGTCGAGCGGGTTGGAGAGATTCAGCCGCTCCTTCGCGGCGCCGGAGGCGGCGAGCCAGTCGCGGAACGGGGCCTCCTCCTCCGCGGCGGCGAAGGGAAAGCTCACCGTCTCGAAGAGCCCGGCGGCGGCCGCCGCGTCGGCGGCGCGCTCCTCGATCACGCGGAGCGGCTCCAGAACCGCGCCCGGGCCGCGCGCGGCCGGCAGCCGCGACGGCAGCCGATCGTAGCCCCAGACGCGCAGGACCTCCTCGACGAGATCCTCCTCGCGGCGCACGTCCACGCGAAAGAACGGGATCGAGACGTTCAAGTGCTTGCCGCGGCGCTCGACGGAGAAACCGAGCCGCGCGAGCGCTTCCACGGCGAACTCGAGCGTCAGCCGCTCGTCGCCGGACAGCTCTCGCAGGCGGGCCAGGCGCAGCGTCGTGCGGCGCGTGCGGAACGGCGCTCCCGGCGCGTCGAGCAATCCCGGCGCGAGCGCGCCGCCGGAGCCCTCGACGACGAGAGCCGCCGCGAGCTCGAGCGCCGCCGGTATCGCCTCGAGATCCGCGCCGCGCTCGAACCGGTGCGAGGCGTCCGTGTGGAGGCCGTGCCGGCGCGCCGTGCGCCGGACCGACACGGGATCCCACCAGGCCGCTTCGAGAAGAACGTTTCGGGTGTTTTCCGTCACCGCGGTGTCGAGCCCGCCCATGACGCCGGCGAGCGAGACGGCGCGCTCGGCATCGGCCACGACGACGTCCGAGACGCTGAGCTCGCGCTCCACGCCGTCGAGGGTGACGAGCTTCTCGCCGCGGCGCGCCTTGCGGACGATGAGCAGCCCGCCCGCGAGGCGGTCGAAGTCGAACGCGTGCAAGGGCTGCCCGGTGTCCCAGAGGCCGTAGTTCGTCGCGTCCACCGCCGAGGAGATCGCCTTGGCGCCGAGCCGCTGGAGGCGCGAGCGCACGCGCTCGGGCGCCGGTCCGTTGCGGATGCCGCGGACCAGGCGCACGCCGAACCGCCGGCAGAGGCGGGGCACCTGGTTCACGACGGACGTGAGCTGCTCGACCGACTCGCCGGAGACGGGCGTCGCGGCCGTCGCGGACCTGTCGCGCCGCGCGATGCCGGCCAGCGCCGCGATGTCGCGTGCGAGCCCGCGATGCCCCATGGCGTCGGGGCGATTCGGCGTGATCTCGACGTCGAGGATCGTGTCGGAGCCCGAGGCCGCCGCCGATTCCGCGGGAAGGCCGCCCTGCTCGAGCAGATGGCGCACACCCGCGGCGCCGCCCGCCGCGGCGACGTCCACGTGATCGTCCAGCCACTCGAGGGAGAACTTCATCGCGCCGCCTCCCGCGCGAACTGCGACAGAAAGCGCTCGTCGCCCTCGAAGAGCAGGCGCAGGTCCGGGAACTCGTAGAGCAGCAGCGCGACGCGGTCGAGCCCCAGGCCGAACGCGAAGCCCGAGTACGCCTCGGGATCGATGCCCGCGCCCGACAGGACCTTCGGGTGCACCATGCCGGCGCCCATGATCTCGATCCAGCCCGAGTCCTTGCACTTCCGGCAGCCTTTGCCGCGGCAGAAGATGCAGCTCATCGCGACGTCCACGCCCGGCTCGACGAACGGGAAGAACGTCGGGATCAGGCGAATCCGCGTGCCGCGCCCGAAGAGCTCCTCGAGGAACGCGGCCACGGTGCCCTTGAGGTCCGCCATCGAGATCCCGCGGTCCACGACGAGCCCCTCGGCCTGGTGAAAGACCGGCGAGTGCGTCGCGTCCACTTCGTCGTTTCGGTAGACGCGGCCCGGCACGATCAGCCGCAGCGGCGCGCCGCGCTTGCGCATCTCGCGGACCTGGACCGGCGAGGTGTGCGTGCGCAGGAGCAGCGGCGACGGCGCCGCCCTGTCGAGGAGCAGCGTGTCCTGCGTGTCGCGCGCCGGATGCTCCGGCGGAAAGTTCAGCGCCTCGAAGTTGTGGTGATCGTTCTCGAGCTCCGGCCCGTCGGCGATCGAGTAGCCCATGCGGAGGAAGATGCTCTCGATCCGCCGCCGCACGATCGTGATCGGGTGCAGGCCGCCGGATCGCGGGCGCCGCGCCGGGAGCGTCGGATCCACGGCCGCGCCGGCCTCGCGCGCCTGCGCCTCCTTCCGGTGGAGGGCCTCCCCCATCTCCTCGATCGCGCGCTCGATCTCGCGCTTGGCCTCGTTCGCGCGCGCGCCGAACGCCGCGCGCTCGGACGCGGGCAGCTCGCGCAGTCCGGCGAAGAGCGCCGGCACGAGCCCCTTGTCGCGCCCGAGGAAACGGCCCTTCAGCCGCTCGAACTCGCCGCGCGAGGACACACCCCGTCCTCGTTCCTCGCGAAACGCCGCGAGGACCCGAGCGACCGGGTCTTCCGAGCCTGCCGGAGACAAACCGGAACCGCTATGCCGAGCCGAGGGCCTGCTTGGCGACGCCCACGAGCTGCGAGAAGGCGCCGGGGTCCGACACGGCGAGCTCGGCGAGCATCTTGCGGTTGATGTCGTTGCCGGCCTTGCGGAGGCCGTCCATCAGGCGGCTGTACGTGATCTCGTTCTGCCGGGCGGCGGCGTTGATCCGGACGATCCAGATCCCGCGGAACTCGCGCTTCTTCGCCTTGCGGTCGCGGTAGGCGTAGACGAGCGACTTCTCGACCTGGAGCTTCGCCATCCGGTACGACTTGGACTTCGTCCCGTAATAGCCCTTCGCCAGGCCGAGCGTTTTTGCCCGGCGGTTCTTCCTCTTGGGTCCCCTCTTGACGCGTGGCATCTCTCTCTCCTTGGCCCTCCGGGGGCCGGTGCGCCTACCCCCCGACGCGGGCGCCTTCTAGGCGTAGGGCAGCATCTCCCGCACGCGGCGGATGTCCGCCGAGGAGACGGTGGTCGACTGCGCGAGCCCGCGCTTCCGTCCCGCCGCCTTCTTCGTGAGGATGTGGCTCTTGAAGGCCTTGGCTCTCTTGAATTTGCCGGTCGCGGTCTTCTTGAACCGCTTCGCGGCTCCCCGATGGGTCTTCAGCTTCGGCATGGCCGATTCCTTTCGTGGTCCGACGGCACCGCGCGTCGACCGATCAACGCTCAACGTTCCGCCGCGCGCGCGGACTCGGGAGCGGGCTTGCCGCCCTTCTCGTGCACGCGCACCGGCGCGAGGATCTGGTACAGGCGGTTGCCGAGCATCTCCGAGCGCGACTCGGCCACGGCCTTTCCGGCGAGGTCCTGCAGCAGACGGTCGAGGACCTTCTGCCCGTTCTCGCGTCGCGCCATCTCGCGGCCGCGGAACTGGACCGTCGCCTTCACTTTGTCGCCGTGCGAGAGGAACTTCACGATGTTCTTCACCTTGAAGTCGTAGTCGTGATCGTCGATGTTCGGACGGAACTTCACTTCTTTGACCTGGGTCGTCTTCTGTTTCTTCTTCGAGTCCTGCTGCTTCTTCTTCTGCTGATAGATGAACTTCCCGAAGTTCATGATCCGACAGACCGGCGGGTTGGCGGTCGGCGCGATCTCGACGAGATCCAGACTCGCCTCGCGCGCCTTCTGGAGCGCGTCGGCCATCGCGACCACGCCGAGCGCCTCTCCCGATTCGCCGATCAGGCGAACCTCCTTCCACCGGATCTGTTCGTTGACGCGAATGCTCTTCTTATCGATTCTTCACCTCCGCGACGAAGTCGTTCTTCCTTCCCTCGACCGCCCGGCGGGCGGCCGCTACGAAATCATCCACCGCCATCGTGCCCGCGTCCCCGCCGTGGCGCAGGCGAACGGCGACCGCGCCCGACGCGGCCTCCTTCTCGCCGACGACGAGCATCGCGGGAACCTTCTGCAGCTCCGCGCGGCGGATCCGCGCGCCGAGCTTCTCGTTCTTGTCGTCGGTCTCGACGCGGATCCCGGCGGCCGACAGTTTCGCCGCCGCGGCGCGCGCGGCCGGCGCGAACCGGTCCGAGACCGGGAGCACGACCGCCTGCACCGGAGCGATCCAGAACGGAAAGTCGCCCGCCGTGTGCTCGGTGAGGATCCCGATGAAGCGCTCGAACGAGCCCAGGATCGCGCGGTGCATGACGACCGGCCGGTGATGCTGGCCGTCCTCCGCGATGTACGTGAGGTCGAAGCTCTCCGCGTGCTCGAAATCGCACTGGATCGTGCCGAGCTGCCACGGCCGGCCGATCGCGTCCTTCACCCGGAAGTCGATCTTCGGGCCGTAGAAGGCGCCGTCCCCCGGCGTGACGACGTGGCGGCGCTTCGCCTTCTCGAGCGCGGACGCCAGCGCCTTCTCGCCGCGGTCCCACTGCTCGTCGGTGCCGATCCGCTTGTCGGGACGCAGCCCGAGCGAGATCTCGACGTCCGTGAACCCGAAGGCGCCGTAGACGGCGTCCGCGAAGTCGAGGAATCGGAAGATCTCCTCCTCGACCTTGTCGAACGGCGTGAAGATGTGCGCGTCGTCCTGGGAAAACGAGCGCACGCGCGTCAGGCCCGCCGTCACGCCCGAGAGCTCGTAGCGGTGGAGGCGGCCGAAGTCCGCATACCGCACCGGCAGGTCGCGGTAGGACCAGAGGTGCGCCTTGTAGAGCAGGAAGTGTCCCGGGCAGTTCATCGGCTTGACGCCGAACTCCCGCTCGTCGATCTCCGTCCAGTACATGTTCTCGTGGTAGTTCTGGTAGTGGCCGGAGAGCTTGAAGAGCTCCGCGTCGAAGATCTGCGGCGTCAGGACCTCCTGGTAGCCGCGTTTGGCGTATTCGTCCCGAAGGTACTCGAGCAGTCCGTTGTAGAGCACCGCGCCCTTCGGCAGGAAGAACGGCGACGCCGGAGCCCACGGGTGAAACACGAAGAGGTCGAGCTCTTTCCCGAGCTTTCGGTGGTCGCGGGTCTTCGCCTCTTCGAGCTGCTTCAGATGGTCGTCGAGCTCTTTCTGCGTGAGGAACGACGCCCCGTAGATCCGCTGGAGCATCGGGTTCTTCTCGTCGCCTTTCCAGTAGGCGCCGGCCGTGTGCGTGAGCTGGAACACGCCGAGGCGGCCCGTGGAGGCCACGTGCGGACCGCGGCAGAGATCGACGAACTCGCCCTGCCGGTAACACGTGACGCGCTCCCCGGCGGGGATTCCCTTCGCGATCTCGACCTTCAGCGCATCGTTCTGACCCTCGAAGATCGCGATCGCCTGCTCGATGGGCATCTCCTCGCGGACGATCGGAAGGTCTTCCTCGATGATCTTGCGCATCTCCGATTCGATCGCCGCGAGATCCTCGGGCGTGAACGGACGGGCCGGGTTGAAGTCGTAGTAGTAGCCGTTCTCGATCGGCGGACCGATTCCGATCTGCACGTCGGGAAAGAGGCGCTTGACCGCTTGCGCCGTCAGGTGCGCGGTGGAGTGGCGATAGATCGGCACCGCGTCCGGCGACTTCGCCGTGATGATCTCGAGCGTCCCGTCGGCCTCGAGCGGCAGGACGAGGTCCACGACCTTGCCGTTCCACTTGCCCGCCCAGGCGTCCCGGGCGAGGCGCGGACCGATCGACTCGGCGACCTGGCGCACGGTCGAGCCCCGCGGCACGACCTTCGTCGAGCCGTCCGGGAGCGTCACCTTCACCGTCTGCGCCAGCGCTTCCATGATCGTTTCCCTTTTCCCGTCCCCAGAAAGAGAAAGACGCGGGTCGCCCCGCGTCTTTCGGTTCGCCGTGGTAGGCGCTAACGGGTTCGAACCGTTGACCTCTACCGTGTGAAGGTAGCGCTCTACCAGCTGAGCTAAGCGCCTTCGTATCGAACGAAGTTGGTAGGCTCGAGCGGATTTGAACCGCTGACCCCTACCGTGTCAAGGTAGTGCTCTCCCCCTGAGCTACGAGCCTAACGTCGTCCCGGAGCGCGCGTTGCGCGTTCCGGGGGGCTACGGGCCGGGAGCCTGCGGGGCTTTCCGGGAGACCGGCGCCTCGATCGAGATCGCCGCTCTCCTTCCCGGCCTTCGTCCCTGGTTGAAAAAGATCCGCCCGGCGAAACGCCGGGAAAACGCGAAATCTAGCACAAAGGGGTGAGGGCGCGGGGAGCGGCGCCGCCGAGGCCCGGCCCGGAGATGATGTTAGCGTGAAGCGCCGATCGCGGGCGGGAGACCGATGAAGCTCGTCATCCAACTGCCGGCCTGGAACGAGGAGGAGTCGCTCCCCCGAACGCTCGCCGCCCTGCCGCGCCGGCTGGCGCCCTTCCGCGAGGTCGAGATCCTCGTCGTGGACGACGGCTCGACGGACGCCACAGCGGAGGCCGCCCTCGCCGGCGCCGACCGGCTCGTGCGTCTCCCCGCCCACGCGGGCCTCGCCGCGGCGTTCCGCGCCGGGCTCGAGGCGGCCCTCGCCGCGGGCGCCGACGTCATCGTCAACCTCGACGCCGACGGCCAGTACGACCCGGGCGACATTCCGGCGCTCGTCGCGCCGATCCTCGCGGGGAAGGCCGATCTCGTCATCGGCGACCGCGGCCCGGGGACGCTCGCGCACTTCTCCGCCTCCAAACGCCTCCTTCAGCGGCTCGGCAGCTGGGTCGTCGAGCAGGCGGCCGGCATCGAGGTGCCCGACGCGACGTCGGGCTTCCGCGCCTTCTCGCGCGAGGCGGCGCGGAAGGTCAACGTCTTCTCGCGGATGACGTACACGCTCGAGACGATCATTCAGGCCGGATCGAAGGGCCTGCGCGTCGCCTCGGTCCCGGTGCGGGCCCACGAGACGCACCGCCGGTCGCGCCTCCTCTCGTCGGTCCCGCACTACGTGGCGGTTCAGGCGGCGAACATCCTGAGGATCACGGCGCTCTACAAGCCGCTGAAGCTCTTCTCGGCGGCCGCGGCCGTCTTCCTGCTCGCGGGCGTCGCGCTCGGCGCGCGATTCCTCTACTACTTCTTCTTCACGCCGCGCGCCGCCGGGCACGTGCAGTCGCTCATCCTCGCGGCGGTCCTGATCCTGGTGGGCGCGCTGACGTTTCTCATCGCGCTGCTCGCGGACCTCGTCTCGATCAACCGGACGCTGCTGGAAGAGTTGCGCTTGAGTGGCGGGCCGCCTGCTGTCAGCTCTCAGCTTTCAGCCGGAAAAACCGAAACCACGCGTCCAGCGGATAGCTGACAGCCGACAGCTGATAGCTCCTCTCACACCCAGTCCCCCGCCTTGCGTGAGAGGACGGGCGCTCCCTCGAGGAGCGTCAGAATCGCCTTCGTGCTGTCCGCGACCGCGAAAAGGATCCGGTCTTCTCCGCGCGCGTACTTGTTCCCGATCGCGGCATCGAACTGCGCGAGCAGCGGATCGAAGTAGCCGCCGATGTTTGCGATGACGATCGGCTTGCCGTGGATCCCCATCTGCTTCCACGTCAGCATCTCGATGATCTCTTCGATCGTCCCGAATCCGCCCGGAAACGCGACGAACGCGTCGGAGAGGTCGAACATCCGCTGTTCCCGCTCGTGCATCGTCGAGACCACCTGCAGCTCCGTCAGCCCTCGATGGGCCGACTCCCGCCCTTCGAGCGCCTTCGGGATCACGCCCGTGACTTTTCCGCCGGCCGCGAGCACTTCGTCGGCGATCGCGCCCATGAGGCCCTTGCTCGACCCGCCGTAGACGAGACCCACGTCGCGTTTCGCGAGCTCGCGCCCGAAAGCGCGGATCTCCTGTTCGACGGCGGCGTTCTTGGTGTCGCTGCTGCTGCAGTAGACGCAGACGCGTTTCAAATCCATGCGCGGATCTTACCCGGCCCGACGCACGAACCGGCTGCCCGGAGTGTCGAGCGGCACGCCTTTTCGGCACAGCGGACACTCCGTCTCCGGCCAGGCCGGAACCGAGAGCGAGAGAAGCGACCGCGCCGGAACCGCGAAGGCGCCCGCCGGGAGTCCCCGATCCACGACCGAGCCGACGGCGACGACGGTTCCCCCCGCTTGCTCGACGGCCGCCGCCGCCTCCCGCGTGGACTTGCCCGTCGTGAAGACGTCCTCGACGACGACGGCGCGCTCGCCCGAGTCGAGCTCGAAGCCGCGGCGCAGCACGAAGGCGCCTTCGGGACGCTCGACGAAGACGAACCGCGTCCCGAGCGCGCGCGCCGTCTCGTGCCCGATGATCAATCCGCCCAGAGCCGGCGAGACGACGACCCGCGGCGAGAACTCGCGCAGCTTCTCCGCGAGCTCGCGCCCCGCGGCCTCGGCGCGCGCCGGCCACTGGAGCAGGCGCGCGCACTGCAGGTACGTGTCCGAGTGAAGGCCGCTCGAGAGGCGGAAGTGGCCGCGCAGCAGCGCGCCCGTATCGAGAAAGTCCTGCAGGGAGAGCACGAGAAGAAGCTATCAGCTATCAGCTATCAGGCAGACACCGAGCTGATGACTGAGAGCTGACAACCGAGGACTCATCCCCTTCACCCGTCGCTCTCCTTTGAGATCTTGTGGTGTTCGATCTTCTTGTAGAGGTTCGAGCGCGGCGTCTGGATCATCTCGGCCGTGCGGCTGATGTTCCAGCCGTTTTCGCGCAGCTTGGCCACGAGGAACTGGCGCTCGGCGAATTCCTTGAACTCGGAAAGCGTCGCGAGGCGTGCGCTCTTCTCCGAGATCTCGGCCGGGGAGACCCGCGCCTCCGGCGGCAGGTCGCGCGCCTCGATCGGTTCCGCGTCGGTCATGATCAGGACGCGCTCGATCAGATTGCGCAGCTCCCGCACGTTGCCCGGCCAGGCGCGGGCGGCGAGCATCTCGAGCGCGCTCGATCCGAACCGGCGCGGACGGCGATGGTCACGCTCCGAGAACACGCGCGTGAAGTGCTCGATGAGCTCCGGGATGTCCTCCGTGCGCTCGCGGAGCGGCGGCGTGCGCAGCGGCACGACGTTCAGCCGGAAATAGAGGTCCTCGCGGAACCGGCCCTCCCGGATCCAGACGGTCAGGTCGCGGTTGGTGGCCGCGAGCGTCCGCACGGCGACCTGGCGCACACGCGCCGCGCCGACGGGCTCGACCTCGCCGGCCTCGAGCACCCGCAGGACCTTCGCCTGCGCGCGTGCGGACATGTCCCCGATCTCGTCGAGGAAGATCGTGCCGCCGTCGGCCTCCACGAACTTGCCGACCTGTCGGCGCACGGCGCCGGTGAACGAGCCCTTCTCGTGGCCGAAGAGCTCCGACTCGATGAGCTCCTCGGGGATGGCGGCGCAGTTGACCTGGATGAACGGGCCCGACGCGACGCGGGAGCCCCGGTGAATCTCGCGGGCGACGAGCTCCTTGCCCGTGCCGCTCTCGCCCTGGATGAGGACGGTCGCGCCGGTCGGCGCCGCGCGCGCGATCTCCTCGCGGAGGCGCTGCATCGGCGCGCTGCGGCCCACGAGGACCGAGTCTTCGTCGAGCCGGCGCCGGAGGCGCAGGTTCTCCGCCGCGAGCGTGTCGCGCGAAAGCGCGTTCGCGAGAGAGACGAGGATGCGCTCGCGCTGCGGCGGCTTCTCGAGGAAGTCCACGGCGCCGCGCCGGGTGGATTCGACCGCCGTCGCGATGTCGCCGTGGCCCGAGATCATCAGCACGGGCGGGGCGCCCTCGCGCGCGACGATGCGGTCGAGCACCTGGAGACCGTCCATGCCGGGCATCTTGATGTCGAGGAGCACGGCCCCCGGCGGATTCGACTCGATCTCCTGGAGCGCCGACGGCCCGTCGGCCGCCGTGGTGACGGTATAGCCCTCGTACTCGAGGATCATCCGGAGCGCGTCCCGGATGTCGGGTTCGTCGTCGACGACGAGGATCGGTCGGCCCATGCAGCCTCGGCGTCAGTCTAGAGGCGCGGGGCCCGCCCGCGCCACTTCGATCTCCACGCGATGCTCAACTGCGGGCCTCGGGCTTTCCTTCCCCCGAAAAAGGACGCGCCCGCCGGAGGGCGGGCGCGGAGGCCTTCCCGGGAGTTCCCGCGAAATCAGTCGATCTTGACGAGGGCGAAGAAGGAGATCTTGCCCTGCGGGCGGTAGACGTAGAGGCGCAGGTAGTCGCCCGCCTTGGCGGCCTTCACGAGCCGGCCGAACTCGTCGGTCGAAGTCACCGCCTGTCCGTTCACCTGGGTGATGATGTCGCCGTCGGCGAGACCCGCGTCCGCGGCCGCCGAGACCTCCTTGACGTGCACGACGAAGAGGCCCTGCATCGAGGGCTCGATGCCGGCCATCTGCCGCACCTGAGAGGTCAGCTCCTGGACGGTCACGCCGATCTTGCCTCGCGAATCGTCGGAGCTCGCCTTGTTCTTCTCGTCGTCGCCGGAGCCTTCGGCGCCCCGCTCGGCGAGCGTGGCGTTGACGCTCAGGTCCTTGCCGTCGCGCACGAGATCGATCTTGACCTTGGCGCCGGGCGGACGCGCGGAGACGTAGCCGATCAGGTCGCGGATCTCCTTGACGGGCGTGTTGTCCACGCGCACGATCGTGTCGCCCGGCTTGATGCCCGCCTTGTCGGCCGGCTCGCCCGGCATCACCGACTGCACGAACGCGCCGTCCTGCGTCTTCAACTTGAACGCGGCCGCCTTGTCGCCGTCCACGTTCTGGATGTTGATGCCGAGGTAGCCGCGCACGACCTTTCCGTGCTCGCGCAGCTGCGGCAGGATGCCCTTGAGCGTGTTCACGGGGACCGCGAAACCGATGTTCTGCGCCGGCCGGTACATCGCGGTGTTGATCCCGATGACCTCGCCGTGCGTGTTCAGGAGCGGACCGCCGGAGTTGCCGAAATTGATCGCCGCGTCCGTCTGGATGAAGCTCTCGAACGACCGCGTCGTCGTGTCCGCCGTCAGGCCGGAACGATCCTTGGCCGAGACGACGCCGACGGTCACGGTCTTGTCGAAGTTCAGCGGGTCGCCGATCGCCATGACCCACTCGCCGACGCGCAGCCGATCCGAATCGCCGAGCGGAAGAACGGTCAGCTTCTTCTTGGTGTCGATCTTGAGCAGCGCGAGGTCGGTCGCCGTGTCCCGCCCGACGACCTTCGCCGTGTAGCGGTCGCGGCCGAGGCGGATTTCGATCTTGTCGGCGCCGTCGATCACGTGATTGTTCGTGACGACCTCGCCGTCGTCGGAGATCACGAAGCCCGTGCCGCCCTGGAGCTCCTTGTGATCCTCCTCGTCGCCCCGGCCCTGGCCCCGCCGGCCGAACGGCTGGCCGAAGAAGAACTGGAACGGATCGTCGCCGCCGTCTCCCTGGTAGGGACCGACCCGGTAGCGGTTCGACCCACCTTTCACGATGTCCGTCGACGTGATGGACACCACCGAGCCCATCGCCTCGTCGGCGATGTCCGCAAACGAGGGAAGCGCCACGGACGTCGCGCGGGACGGCGCCGGGCTCGATTCGCGCTGGGCCTCCGAGCGCGGCGTCAGATTGACAGACCCGGCGACCACCATTCCGAAGGTGACCGCCGCCGCAATCAGCGCCGAGAACGAAAGGGCGCGTTTTGTGGACTTCTGCATGGGATTTCTCACTCCTCTTAAGCCGGGTCTCACCCCGGGCAAGAACTAGGAACGCACGTCTATGCGGACGAATTCCGATTTCGCGACAGTCCGAGGCGGCCATGCTCGACGGCGATGCACCGATCCATCGCGACCGGAATGCCCGCCTCTTCCAGGAGCCTCGCGGACCCCGGGTCCACGACTCCCTGCTGCATGAAGAAGAACCCGACGCCCCGCGCGACGGCCTCCCGCGCCGTCGGAGCGACCTCCGAGGAGCGGCGGAAGACGTCCACGATGTCCAGAGTGACGTCCGGCGGAATCTCGGACAGGGTTCGGTAGCACGGCTGCCCGAGGATCTCTCGATGGCCCGGATTGACCGGCACGACCCGGTAGCCTGCCGCCATCAGGTAGCGCGCGATCTCGTGGGAGGGCCGGTCGGGATTCGGGGAGCAACCGACGACCGCGATCGTGCGCGCGCTCTCGAGCGCCTCGCGAATCTCCGCCGGATCGTTCATTGCGTGCTCCCGCCCTCTTCTCCGGGACGAATGTTGTAGAAGAAGGTTACGGTAACTCCCTCCTTGTCGGAATTCAGGTCCTTGGGGAGGGGCCGGAACGGCGAAGAGGTCAAGATGGCCTGGAACGCGGCGTAGTCGAAGGGTGGCACGTCCGACTTCCTGAGGATCGTGGCTCCCTCGACCCGGCCGTCGCCCCGGATGTAGAAGCGGATCGTCACCTTCCCCTTCCATCCGAACCGCGCGAGATCCGGCACGTCCCAGTGCAGCTTGATCCGCCGGATCATCTCGGCGGCGTACGGCCCCCAGTCGTACCAGCTCGTGTCGAACGACAGCGGGCCGGAATCGACGAAGCCTCCGTTCGGATTCGGGAAACCGGCGCCGTTCTCGCCCGAGGAGCCGCCGACGCCCTTGGCGGCGTCATGGATCGCCTGCTGCAGACCCTGGAGCGTCGGGGCCGCGGCCGGCCCGCCCGGGGCGTCGGAGCCGGGCTTCGGCTGCGGCTTCGGGACGACGAACCCGTCGGCCGCATCGGCCGTCTTTTCGCTTTCCGTCTTGGGTCCTCCCGGGGCAGCGCTCTGCGGCCTCGCCTGGGCCTGGCGCACGGGCGCTCCCGGCGGCGGCACGGCGGGCGGCGAAGCCGGGCGCTTCGGGCCGGGAGCGAGCCCTTCCTTTCCGGGCCGCTCGGCGACGAACGGCGAATCGGCCTTCCGCTTCGATGGATCGCCTCCGCCGGCGCGCCGATCGGCATCCGAGAGGTCGGACTTCTTGGGATTCTGGCGCTCGGGACCGGGCGCCTCGCGGAAGATGATCGGGACCTTGTCGTCCGGGTTCGGAGGCGGCATGAAGGCCGCCAGCAGACCCTTGCCGGGATCGTGGACCGAGGACGGCGCCGTGAGCAGCAGCAGCAGGATCAGAGCGTGGACGAGGAGCGAAACGAGGATCGCGCGCTCGCGCGGGAACGCCGGCTCCGCGTGATGATCGACGTCCTTCTCGAACTCCGGGACATCGATCTCGGCGGGCTCGGCGAAGGCGGAAGGGTCCGGCCGCGCAACGGCGAGAGGGCCGGCATATGGAACGCCCTCGAGCCCGAAGAAGGAGCGGCTGGCGGCCTCGGAGCGGGAGGGCGGCGCGATCGCGAGGCCGAAGAACGAGGGCGAGGGACCCGAGGTCGCCGGCGGGCGCGGTTTGAGACCGTGCCTTCCCCGGCGCAGGATCGCGAGCGGCGCCGGCGGGACGCCGTGGAGGCCGAGGAGCGACGGGTTCGGCGGTGTCTGGTCGGCTCCGGGGGGAGCCGGCCGCCGGGGCAACGGAGTCGCCGCCAGACCGGAGAGACCGAGAACGGATTCCGCGGGAGAGTCGCCGGTCGCCGGGACCAGAGCCTCCCGCCGGATCGGCGCCGCGGCGAGGCCTTCGAGCCCCAGGAGCGATGGCGTCGGCGCCGACCCGTTGTTCTGAGAAGCGGGAGGCGGAAGCCGAAGGGGACCGGGCTCGACGCGGCCGAGCTTCAGAATGCTCGTGGCCGACGGCTCCTCCGCGTCTTCTTCAACTTGTCCGAATTCGAGCACACGGTCTCCCACCACCGGGACGGGTGTCCCTTGATGGTAACGCGGCGCGAACCAAACCGATTTCTGGCGCACCGTCTTTTCGGCGAGGCGTCGCCCAAGCCGCTCCAACGCAACGGCTTGCCGCCGGCCGCCGGCACGCCTCGTTGCCTCCCCCCCGTCCCTTCTGATAAAAGTCGTCCCGCTTTCGGCTTCTGGGGAAGTGGAAGCGGGCCTCGGCCCGCTTTTTTGTTCGATGCGGAAACTGAGCGAGGGGACATTGAGGCAATTGGAGGCCGTCGCGGCGGAGAAGGGTTGCCGCCTGCTCGAGGTCGAGTCGAGCGGCGCCGGCGCCTCGACCGTCCTGCGCCTCGTCCTCGAGCGGAGCGACGGCTCGCCCGTCTCGATCGAGGAGTGCGAGGCGGTTTCCCGCGACGCCTCGCCGATTCTCGACGTGGCCGACGAGATCGCGCACCGCTACACGCTCGAGGTCTCCTCCGCCGGCCTGGACCGCAAGCTCTACTCGGTCGAGGACGCGACCCGCTTCGTCGGGCACCGCGTTCGCATCCAGACCCGGGTGCCCGTGATGCCCTCGCTCGTCGGAGATTCGAAGGCCCGCACGTTGCCGTCGCGAAATCTGCGCGGCGTGCTGTCGGCGATCGAGGGAGACGTCCTCACCCTCGTTGATGACGAGAATCGCAAATCCTATAATGTTCGATTCGCCGATATTCGGCTGGCCCGGCTCGACTTCGAGTGGCCGGACCGTGGCAGGAGTGCGCTGAGGAAATGATCATCGATCCGTCGGTCATCCGACAGGTCTCGCGCGAAAAGGACATCGACGCCGAAAAGATGTTCGGCGCGCTCGAGGAGGCGATGTCTTCCGCCGCGCGGAAGTACTACCGCGACAAGGCCGTCGTGACGGCGATCGACCGCAAGACCGGCGAGATGAGCGTCACGTCGCGCCGGACGGTCGTCGCGGAGCTCGACACGGAGTCCGAGGAGCCGCCGCCGCAGATCCTGCTCGAGGAAGCGCAGGCGCTCGCGGCGCAGCACGGCACGGGCGGACCGGTTCGCGTTCTGCGTCCCGGCGCCGAGGGCGAGCCGCCGACGGAAGTGTCCGACGTGCAGCTCGGCGACGAGATTCGCCAGTTCCGGGAGCCGGTCGGGCTCGGCCGGATCGCGGCGCAGACGGCCAAGCAGGTCCTCTATCAGAAGGTCCGCGAGGCCGAGCGGGACAACATCTACAACGAGTTCTACCCGAAGCTCGGCGAGCTCATGAACGGAACGGTCAAGCGGTTCGAGCGCGGCGACATGGTCGTCGACCTCGGCAAGAGCGAAGCGGTCATCCCGCGCGATCAGCAGTCGCGGATGGAGCGCTACGGCCAGGGCGAGCGCATCCGCGCCGTCCTCCACGACGTGCACAAGAACCCGAAGGGGCCGCAGCTCATCCTCTCGCGGACGGACCCGCGGCTCCTGATCCGCCTCTTCGAGATGGAGGTGCCCGAGATCTACGACGGCACCGTCGTCATCAAGGGCGCCGTCCGCCAGCCCGGCGAGCGCGCGAAGATCGCCGTCCGCTCGCGCGAGCGCGACGTGGATCCCGTCGGCGCGTGCGTGGGCATGCGCGGCAGCCGCGTGCAGTCGATCATGCGCGAGCTGCACGGCGAGAAGATCGACGTGATCCTCTACTCCGACGACCTCATCACGTTCGCGCAGAACGCGCTCGCGCCGGCCAAGATCACGCGCGTGTCGCCGATCCATCACGAGGACGGCACGATGAGCCTCGACTGTGTCGTCGAGGACGACCAGCTCTCGCTCGCCATCGGCAAGAAGGGACAGAACGTCCGTCTCGCCTCGGCGCTCATCGGCATGAAGATCGAGATCAAGGGCGAGTCCGAGGTCAAGGGCGAGGTCGCGGAGGCGCTCTCGCGCATGCTCGAGGCCTCTCGCCTGCGGCAGACGCCCGTCACCGACATCCCGGGCATCGGCGAGAAGACCGCCGAGAAGCTCGTCGAGGCCGGCCTCGCGACCCTCGGGGACCTGCTCGACAAGAGCGGGGCGCAGCTCGCGGAGATCCCCGGGCTCGGCGAGAAGACCGCCGAGAAGATCCTGGAGGCCGCGCGTGCCGCCGAACAGGCCGCCGCGGCGGAGGCCGAGCCCGAAGGCGAAGAAGAGTCCGAGGCCGCGGAAGAAACGACCGTCACGGAGTAGATCGAATACATGGGAAAGATTCGCGTCGAGGAACTCGCGGCCCAGATGGGTGTCGGCAGCAAGGAAGTGCTCTTCCTGCTGCAATCGATCGGCGTCGACGTCCAGTCGCCTCAGGCGACGCTCGACGACTCGATGGTCCAGGCCATCCTGCAGGGCAAGACCCACGCGCCCAAGCAGCTGATCGTGCGCGACCCGGAGGCGAAGGCCTTCCGGCCGCAGAAGAGCGCGCTGTCGCGGATCAAGATCGTCGAGAAGACGGCCGCTCCGGCCAAGCCCGCGGCCCTCGAAGCCGAGGCGCCCGCGAGAGCGCCCGAACCGCGGGTGAAGGCGCCGGCCGAGCCCGCGCGCACCGCCGTCGTGGCCTCCGAGCCCGAGGCGGAAGCTCCGAAGGCCGCCCCGGGCCCGCCGCCGCCGGCGCCTCCGCGCAAGATCGTCCTGCCGCCGCGACCGGCAGCGCCGACGGGACCCCGCGTTTCCGCGGGACCCGCCGCCGCTCCCCGACCCGCCGCTCCGCGTCCCCTGGGACCGACCGGGCCGATGCGCCCGATGGGCCCGAGCGGCCCCGCGCGTCCGATGGGACCGAGCGGACCGTCCGTCTATCGTCCCGGCCCCGGCGTTCCGGGACGCCCGCTGGGACCGCGCCCGGGCGGGCCTCTCCGGCCCGGAGGGCCGATGGGCCGCCCCGGCGGACCTCCGATCGGACGCGCCGCGCCTCCGGCCACCGCGGAACGGCCTTCCACCAAGCGCAAGAAGGACGACAAAGAGAGCGAGGCCAAGAAGCCGGCCAAGAAGGGCGGCGCCAAGCCGAAGATCACCGTCGCCGACGAGGTCGATCTGCGGGAGTTCGTCGGCGTCTATCAGGAAGACACGTACTCCGACATCACGCTGCCGCTCATCGAGAAGACCGCGGAGACCGAGGAGACGCCCGCCGCTGCGGAGGTCGCGCGGCCGATGTCGAAATCCGCGATGCGCCGCGCGGCGAAGGAGACCCGAGCACACGACTCCGGGAAGCTTCTCGAGTTCAAGAAGCCGATGCCGACGGGCCCCGTCTTCCTCTCGGAGGGCGTGACCGTCAAGGAGCTCTCCGAGAAGCTCGGCGTCCTCGCCAAGGACATCGTGCGGCTGCTCCTCCAGCGCGGCAACATGGCGACGATCAACCAGCCGCTCGACGCCGCCACCGCGATCCAGATCGCGAAGGAAGTCGGCGTCGAGGCCGCGGTCGTCTCGTTCGAAGAAGAGATGGAGCTCTCGCGCACGCCGGCCGCCGCCGAGGCGGCCCCCGCCGCGGACCGCGTGCCGCGTGCGCCGGTCGTGACGGTCATGGGACACGTCGACCACGGCAAGACGTCGCTGCTCGACGCGATCCGGCAGACGAAGGTCGCGCAGGGCGAGGCCGGCGGCATCACGCAGCACATCGGCGCCTACCGCGTGGATGTCCAGGGCCGCCCCATCGTCTTCCTCGACACGCCCGGCCACGAGGCGTTCACCTCGATGCGCGCCCGCGGCGCGAAAGCGACGGACATCGTCGTGCTCGTCGTGGCGGCGGACGACGGCGTCATGCCGCAGACGATCGAGGCGATCGACCACGCGCGCGCCGCGAAGGTTCCGATCGTCGTCGCGATCAACAAGATCGACAAAGCCAACGCGAACCCCGACCGCGTCAAGAAGGAGCTCGCCGACCGCAACGTCCTCCTCGAGTCGTGGGGCGGCGACGTGCCCTCCGCCGAGATTTCGGCGCTCAAGAAGCAGGGCATCGACCACCTGCTCGAGCTGATCCTCCTCTCGGCGGACCTCCTCGAGCTCACGGCGCCGACGACCGGCGAGGCGCGAGGCGTCGTCCTCGAGGCGCGGCGGGAAGCCGGCCGCGGCAACATCGCGACGGTGCTCGTCCAGTCTGGCACGGTCAAGGTCGGCGACGTCTTCTTCGCCGGCTCCGCCTTCGGGCGCGTCCGGTCCATGCACGACGACCGCGGCGAGAAGCTCGAGTCGGCCGGCCCCGCGACGCCGATCGAGATCACGGGCTTCGAGGACCTGCCGCAGGCCGGCGATCCGTTCCAGGTGACGGAGGACGAATCGAAGGCGCGCTCGGTCGTGTCCTTCCGCCGCGAGCGGGAGCGCGAGAAGGCCTCCGCGGCATCCTCGAAGTTTTCGCTCGAGCACCTCTTCTCGAAGATTCAGGAAGGCCGGATCAAGGAGCTGCCGATCATCCTCAAGGCCGACGTCACCGGCTCGGTCGAGGTGCTGTCGCAGTCGCTCAAGAACCTCTCGAACGAAAAGGTGAAGGTCTCTCTGCTGCACGCCGGCGTCGGCGCGATCAACATCAACGACGTGCTGCTCGCGTCCGCGTCCGGCGCGATCATCGTGGGCTTCAACGTCCGGCCGGAGAAGAAGGCGGAAGTCGAGGCGGAGAAGGACGGCGTCGAGATCCGCCTGCACACGGTCATCTACCACGTCACCGACGAGATCAAGGCCGCGATGGAAGGCCTGCTCGAGCCGACGCTCAAGGAAGTCGCGCAGGGACGGGCGGAAGTGCGGAACACGTTCAAGGTTCCCAAGTTCGGCGTCGTGGCGGGCTGTTACGTGACCGAGGGCTCGATCTCGCGCAGTTCGAGCCTGCGCCTCCTGCGCGACAACCGGGTCGTGTACGAGGGCAAGGTCGCCTCCCTGCGCCGCTTCAAGGACGACGTCTCGGAGGTCAAGCTGGGCTTCGAGTGCGGTATCGGTCTCGATCGGTACCAGGACGTGAAGGTCGGCGACGTCATCGAGGCCTACCAGGTCGAGAAGGTCGCCGGCGTCATGAACGCCTGAAGGAAGTTGTCAGTTCACAGTTCTCAGTTCACAGTTCTCGATTCCCGGCAAACTGACAACTGAGAACTGACAACTGAAAACTTCTCCATGGTCATTGCCTACGCGGTCTTCGATCTGCACTTCCCGGGCGCGCGCGGGCTGAAAGAGAAGCGGATGGCGCTCCAGAGCCTCAAGACCCGGATCCGGAATCAGTTCGAGGTCTCGGTCGCCGAGGTGGACGGACAGGACCTGCTGCAGCGCGGCGCGCTCGCGGTGGCGGCGGTCGGGCCCGACCAGGCGCCGCTCGACGCCCGGATGCAGAAGATCCTGAGCTTCGTCGAGTCGAACTTCGCCGGAGAGATCCTGAACTTCGAGAATGAGTTCCTGCATGTCTGAGGAGAGGCCATGAGCGGCTCCCGCCGCCCCCAGCGGGTAGCCCTGCTCGTCCGCGAGGAGCTCTCGCGCCTCGTCCTGATGGTCGCGCACGATCCGGACCTGCGCCGCGTCACGATCACCGACGTCGAGATGCCGGGCGATCTCCGATCCGCGCGCATCTACTTCTCCTGCCTCGGGACCGAAGCGGAGCGGGAGCTCGCGAAGGCCGCCCTCGACCGCGCCGCGGGTTACCTTCGCCGCGAGGTCACGCGGCGGTGCGGGCTGCGCTACGCGCCCGAGCTGACGTTCCGGTTCGACGAGACGCTCGAGCGGGGCGCGCGCATCGAAGAGCTGCTCGCGAAGGTCAAGAGCGCGCCGGCCGAGACCGAGCCCGAGCCGGAGGACGACGAGTCGTGAAGCGCTCGGCGGGCACGTTCCTGCCCGATGCGCTGCGTCGCGGCTTCCTCCTCCTGATCGACAAGCCGTCGGGCCTCACGTCGCACGACGTCGTCGAGCGGGCGCGCCGGACCCTCAATCTCCCCCGCATCGGCCATAGCGGAACGCTCGACCCCATGGCGACGGGGCTCCTCCTCCTCTGCGCGGGCGGCGCGGCGCGGCTCCAGAGTTTCTTCACGCGCATGGACAAGACCTACGAGGGCACGATCCAGCTCGGGCGCGCCACGACGACCTACGACCGCGAGGGCGAGGCCGTCGGCCCGGACCGCGATGCCTCGGGCGTGCGGCGCGCGGATGTCGAGGCGGCCGCCGAGGGATTTCGCGGCGAGTTTCTCCAGGCGCCGCCGCCGTACTCGGCGAAGAAGGTCGGCGGCCGCAAGCTCTACGACTTCGCTCGCAAGGGCGAGACCGTCACCGTCGAGCCGAAGAAGGTGCGGGTGACGCGTCTCGAGTTCGGCGATCCCGCCGGCGGGCGCGTGCCGTTTACGATCTCCTGCTCTTCGGGCACCTACATCCGCTCGATCGCCTCGGAGCTCGGCGAGCGCCTCGGCTGCGGCGCGCACCTCGATTCGCTGCGGCGGACGCGCGTCGGCGAATTCTCCGTCTCCGACGCGGCCGCTCTGGAAGCCTTCGAGGCGATGCCCGCCGAGGAGAGACTCTCGCCGCCGCACGCCGTGCCGCTCTCCCGCGTCCCGTTCCCCTTCGCCCGCGTCGCCGTGGCCTCGCTCGAGGCATGGAAGCTTCGGAAGGGACAGTCGATCCCGCTGCGCGGCGCCCCGGCCCGCGAGGGCGACTGGGTGACGCTCGTCGGACCCGGCGACGAGATGATCGCGCTCGGCCAGGTCTCCCCCATCGGCCACGGAGGCGTGAGCCTCGTACGCCCGAAGATCGTTCTGGAGGGTTAGCTGCCAGCGATCGGCCGTCAGCTCCAAGCCAGAGCCGTCCGGCCGAGAGCTGAAAGCCGACGGCTGACAGCTTTTCCGGCCTGTGATAGGCTGGCTGTTTATAGAAAAAGTGTGAGTTGAAGAGCATTGGAGGATGAGTGAACGTCACGGACTTCGCTGCGGAAAAGCCGAACATCGTCCAGCAGTTCCGCACGCATGACAGCGACACCGGTTCCCCCGAGGTCCAGGTCGCGCTTCTGACCAACCGCATCGGATATCTGACCGAGCACTTCCAGGGACACGCGAAGGACCACCACTCGCGGCGCGGACTGCTGAAGCTCGTCAGCCAGCGGCGGCGGCTGCTCGACTACCTCAAGAGCGAAAGCCCCGAGCGCTACCAGAAGCTGATCGAGCGCCTCGGCCTCCGCAAGTAAGACCCGACGGCTCCCGTCGGGTTCGGGCGATGTCGCCCGGGGGAGGCGCGGCCTCCAGACCCCTTCCCCTCCTGCCCGCCGAGGCGCCGCGTGACATTTGAAGGAAGAGCCATGATCCACAAAGCCAGCGTTCCCCTGGGCAACAGTTCCCTCGAGATCGAGATCGGAAAGCTCGCCAAGCAGGCCGACGGCGCCGCCGTCGTCCGATTCGGCGACACCGTCGTCCTCGCCACCGCGGTCTTCGCCAAGGAGCCCAAGGAGGCGGCCGACTTCTTCCCGCTGACCGTCGACTACCGCGAGAACACGTACGCGGCCGGCCGCATCCCCGGCGGCTGGTTCAAGCGCGAGGGCCGGCCGACGGAAAAGGAGATCCTGACCTCCCGCCTCATCGACCGTCCCATGCGGCCCCTCTTCCCGAAGGGCTTCTTCCACGAGACGCAGATCATCGGGTTCGTCCTCTCGGCCGACGGCCAGAACGATCCCGACGTGCTCGCGCTGAACGCCGCCTCGACGGCGCTCACGTGCTCGCTCATCCCGTTCCCGTCGCCCGTCGGCGCCGTGCGTGTCGGCCGCGTCGGCGGCAACCTCGTGCTCAACCCGACCAACGCCGACCGCGACCGCTCCGACATCGATCTCATCGTGGCCGGCACGGAAGACGCCGTCGTCATGGTCGAAGCCGGCGCCCGCGAGGTGTCCGAGCGCGACATGATCGACGCGATCTTCTTCGGCCACGAAGCCGCGCGGCGCATCATCGCGGCGCAGAGGGAGCTCGCGGCCAAGGGCGGATACCAGAAGCCGCACTGGGTCGCGCCGGAGAGCTACCCCGCCGCGATCGCGGCGGGAGTCCGGCAGCAGTGGGAGGCCCCGATGATGGCGGCCCTCACGATGAAGGGCAAGATCGCCTCCTACGCCGAGATCAAAGCCGTCAAGAAGGCCGCCGTCTCGCTCGTTCCCGAGACCGAGGAGCCGCGCCGGTCGCACACGGCGAAGGCCGCGGACGACCTCGTCAAGACGCTCACCCGCGAAACGATCCTCGACCGCCAGCAGCGGCTCGACGGCCGCCGGTTCGACGAAATCCGGCCGATCACCTGCGAGGTGGGCCTGCTCCCCCGCACGCACGGCTCCGCGCTCTTCACGCGCGGCGAGACGCAGGCGCTCGTGACCTCGACGCTCGGCACCGCCGACGACGCCCAGATCATCGAAGAGTACGAGGGCGAGTCCGAGCACACGTTCCTTCTCCACTACAACTTCCCGCCGTTCTCGGTCGGCGAGGCGAAGTTCCTCCGCGGGCCGTCGCGCCGCGACATCGGCCACGGCAACCTCGCGCGCCGCGCGCTCTCGCCGGTGCTGCCGACGGAGGAGGTCTTCCCGTACACGGTGCGCGTCGTCTCCGACATCCTGGAGTCGAACGGATCCTCCTCGATGGCCACCGTCTGCGGCGGCACGCTCGCGCTCATGGACGCGGGCGTCCCGATCAAGGCGCCGATCGCCGGCGTCGCGATGGGCCTCGTCACCGACGGCAACCGCTTCGCGATCCTGTCGGACATTGCCGGCCAGGAGGACCACTACGGCGACATGGACTTCAAGGTCGCCGGCTCCGCCGAAGGCATCACGGCCCTCCAGATGGACATCAAGATCAAGGGGCTCCGCCGCGAGATCGTCGAGCGCGCGCTCGACCAGGCGCGGCGCGGCCGCCTCGAGATCCTGCAGAAGATGGCCGCGGCGCTCGACAAACCCCGCCCGAACATCTCGCCGTACGCGCCGCGCATCTTCACGATGCAGATCCCGCGCGACCGCATCCGCGACGTCATCGGCTCGGGCGGCAAGACGATCCGCGGGATCATCGAGGCCACGGGCTGCAAGATCGACGTCGAGGATTCCGGCCGCGTCTCCATCGCGTCCTCCGACGAGGCCGCGGCGCTGCGCGCGATCGAGATCATCGAGAGCCTCACGCAGGAGCCCGAGATCGGGAAGGTCTACAAGGGCAAGGTGCGGCGCGTCGAGCCGTACGGAGCGTTCGTCGAGATCCTGCCGGGCCAGGACGGCCTCGTGCACATCTCGGAGCTGGCGCCGTACCGGGTGCGCGAGACGACCGACGTCGTCAAGGAAGGCGACGAGGTCACCGTCAAGATCATCGCGGTCGATCCGACCGGCAAGATCAAGCTCTCCCGCAAGCAGGCGCTCTCCAAGGAGGAGCTCGAGGCCGAGATGGCGATGGCGCCCGTCGGCGCGGCCGGCGAGGACGAGGGGCGCGGCGAGTTCCCGCGCGGCGGCCGGGGGCCGGGCGAGCATCGCGGGCATCCCAACCGCGACAATCGCGGGCCGCGGGGGCCGCGGCGGTAGAGCCCGTTTCGGTTCGTCGTTTCGAAGGGCCGCCGGGAGGCGGCCCTTTTCGTCAGTACGGCATCTCGTCGTCGCCGAGTCCGAGCATGTGCCCGATCTCGTGGACGACGGTGTCGCGGATCTCGCGGACGGCCTCGCCGCGACTCTCGCACGAGCGCAGGATCGGGCCCCGAAAGATCGCGATCTGCGCGGGCAGCGCGCCCGCGGCGCCCTCGCGCTCGAAGAAGGGCACGCCGCGGAAGACGCCGAAGAGCTCCTCGTCGTCGGGCGTCTCGGTCTCCCCGTAGTCCTCCTCGGACGGCTCTTCCTCGACGATCACGACGACGTTGTCGAGGTACTTGCGAAACTTCGAGGGCACCGACGCCAGCGCCTCCTCGACGAAGGCTTCGAACTGGGCCTTCGAGACGCGGCGGCTGCTCGACGGCGGCGGCGAACAACCGCTCGAAGTTGGCGGTGGTGGCGCGCGCCACCGTCTCGAGATCGACGCCCTTGACCTCCGCGAGCTTCTTCGCCGTCTCGACGACGAAGGCGGGCTCGCCGGGCTTGCCCCGGTGGGGCACGGGCGCGAGATAAGGAGTGTCCGTCTCGACCAGCATCGCGTCGAGCGGGAGCCCGGCCGCGGCCTCGCGGATGTTTTCGGCGGCGCGAAACGTGATCATGCCCGAGAACGACACGACGTACCCGAGCCCGATCGCCCGCCGCCCGTATTCGGAGTTCTCGGTGAAGGAATGGAACACGCCCGGACGTTCGCGGCGCGGCAGACGCTCGAGAAGCGCCATCATCTCCGGGCCGCTCTCGCGGTTGTGCAGGATCGCGGGCTTGCCGACGCGGGCGGCGAGATCGAGCATCCATAGGAGAACCGCGATCTGCTTCTCCCGCGGCGAATGGTCGTAGTGGAAATCGAGGCCGACTTCGCCGATGGCGGCAACCCGCGGCTGCCGCGCGAGATCCTCGAGGGCCGCTCCGTCGCGCGCGGGATCGAAGTCCTTCGCCTCGTGCGGATGGATGCCCACGGCGGCCCAGACGTCCGTGTGGCTTGCCGCGAGCGCGGCGGCCGCGCGGGAATCCGGGAGCGTCGTCCCGGGCACGAGGAACCGGGAAACGCCCGCGACGCGCGCCCGCGCGAGCAGCGCCTCCGCGTCGACGCCCATCTGCAGGTGGCAGTGGGAGTCGGAGAGAGGCGTCAAGCTACTTGACCCGGCTGCCCGGCGGAACGTCGGCGGCCACCTCGAGGAGCGACGGCTCCCCCGCGTCTCCGACGGTCGCGGCAAGCACCATGCCGTTCGATTCGACGCCCATCAGCTTGGCCGGCTTGAGGTTCGCCACCACGACGACGTTTCGCCCGACGAGTGCTTCCGGCGCGTACTTCGCGGCGATGCCCGCGACGATCTGCCGCTCTTCGCCGCCGAGATCCACCTGCAGCCTCATGAGCTTGTTCGACTTGGGCACGCGCTCGGCGGCGAGCACCCTGGCCGTCCTCAACTGCACCCTCTGAAAGTCTTCGATCCCGATGCGCCCGTCGGACGGGGGCGCCGCCGGGGCCGGCGACACCTCCGAAGGCGGGCCGGGAGGCGCCGGAGGCGTCTGCGATTCGTTCATGGTCTGCTCCTTTCCGCCGAGATAGGCCGCGGCGTCGGCGCGAGGAAAGAGGGCGGGAGACTCGGGCAGCGGCGTCCCCGGCACGAGCCCTCCCCACTCGAGGTCGGCCGCGACGGGATCGCGCGCGGGCCGGCCGAACGTCTCGAAGATTTTTCGCGAGGTCGCGGGCAGGAACGGCGAAACGAGGACGCCGAAGAGCCGGACGCCCTCGGCCGCCGCGTACAGGATGTGCGACAAGCGGGTCGACGCGCCCTCTTCCTTGCGCACCTTCCACGGCTCGCGCGCCACGATGTGCCCGTTGATCTCCGTGAGATACCGCCAGAGCGTCTCGAGCGCGCGGTTCCAGGCGAAGCCTTCCATCGAGGCGCGCCAGTCGGGAAGCGCCCGCTCGTACGCGGCGCGCACCTCGTCGCCGGCGCCGCTCTTCTCGGGAGGCACGCCGCCGAAGGACTGGCGGCAGAGCGCGGCGACGCGCGACACGGTGTTGCCGAGGTCGTTGGCGAGGTCGGCGTTGTACCGCGAGAGGAAGGCCTCGTCGGAGAAGAGCGCGTCCTGGCCGAAGGCCATCTCCCGCATCAGGAAATAGCGCAGAGAGTCCGCTCCGAAGCGCGCGACGAGCGCGTCGGGCCGAACGACGTTGCCGACCGACTTCGACATCTTCTTCGCGTCGCGCAGCCACCATCCGTGCGCCCAGACCGTCGTCGGCAGCGGCAGGCCCGCCGAGAGCAGGAACGCCGGCCAGTAGACGGCGTGGAACCGCAGGATGTCCTTGCCGATGAGGTGGACGCGTCGGCCGTCGGGCGCGGCCCAGAACTGACGGTACGGGCCGTCGTCGGGCGAGCCGAATCCGAGGGCGCTGATGTAGTTCGCGAGCGCGTCGAACCAGACGTAGACGACGTGCCCCGGATGACCCGGAAACGGGATGCCCCAGGTCAGCTTCGCGCGCGAGACCGACAGGTCCGTGAGGCCGCCGCGGACGAAGGACGCGACCTCGGCGAGGCGGGACTCGGGTCGGACGAAGTCGGGGTGCGCCTCGTAGTGGCGAAGGAGGGGTTCGGCGTATTGCGAGAGGCGGAAGAAGACGTTCTCCTCGGACTCCCAGGTGCAGGGCGTTCCGTGGTCGGGACATCGGCGTTCCGGCCCGATCTCCTTCTCCGTGTAGAAGGTCTCGCAGCTCGCGCAGTACCAGCCCTCGTGTTTCGCGACGTAGAAGTCACCCGCCGCTTCGATCCGGGCGATCAGCGCCTCGACGCCGCGGCGGTGCCGCGGCTCCGTCGTGCGGATGAAGTCGTCGTGCGCGATGTCGAAGGTGCGGTAGAGCTCGTGGTAGCGCGCCACCACGCGGTCCGCGAGCGCGAGCGGGGCGACGCCTTGCGCGGCCGCCGCCTTCTCGATCTTCTGTCCGTGCTCGTCCGTGCCCGTCAGCAGCCGGGTCGGCTCGCCCAGCAGCCGGTGGAAACGGGTCGCGACGTCGCAGACGACCGTCGAATAGATGTGCCCGATGTGCGGCAGGTCGTTGACGTAGTAGATCGGGGTCGTGAGGTAGAAGGGCTTCATTCGAAGCGCGGAAGGATATCAGGGGCGATCGCCCGCCCCTCACAGCAGCCCCGCCTCGCGGAACGAAACGCACCCGTCCCGCGCCACGACGATGTGGTCGAGCAGGCGCAGCCCCACGGCCTCGGCCGCCGAGGCCAGTCGGCGCGTGAACTCCCGGTCCTCGCGCGACGGGGACGGATCGCCCGAAGGATGGTTGTGGTACACGATGAGCGCGGCGGCGTTCGCGAGCAGAGCGCGTTTCAGCAGCTCTCGCGGCTCGACGACCGCGCGGTCGAGCGTGCCGCGGTAGATCTCGGGATCGTGGCGCAGGAGCCGGTTGCGCGCGTTGAGATACAGCGCGCCCGTGCGCTCCTGCGTGCCGTCCCCCTGGGACCGCCGGAGCGACTCCTTGACGAGGCGCGGCTCGTTCAGCAGATCGCGGTCGGTCAGCGTGACCGTGGCGAGACGGCGCGCGATCTCGAGCGCGGCCTCGATCGCGGCGGCGCGCGCCTCCTTGATGCCGCGCTCGCGGCGCAGCTCGGCGCCGGAGACGCCGGCGAGCCCCGCGAGGCCGCCGTGGGCCGCCAGCAATCGCCGGGCACGCTCGAGCACGCTCTCGCCGCGGGAGCCCGTGCCGAGAAGCAGCGCGAGGAGCTCCTCGTTCGAGAGCGCCGACGGCCCGAGCCGGGAGAGGCGCTCGCGCGGCCGGTCCTCGTCGGGAATGTCGCGGATGCGGATCGGGAAAGCCGCGGGGAATTCGGTCATGGCGTCTTTTCGACGGAAGACCGCCGGATCGCCGACGCGACCCGATGAGGAGGCGCCATCCTGCCACCGGCGGGTGCAGAATGCAATCGTGCGCGGGCTCCTGATCGCCGCCGGCCTTCTCCTCGTCGCGGCCGGACTCCTCTGGCCGGTCCTTTCGCGCTACGCGGGCAGGCTGCCGGGCGACGTGGTCGTGCGCCGGCCGGGGTTCACGTTCATGTTTCCGATCGTCACCTGCATCGTCGTCTCGCTGCTGCTGACCCTGGTCCTCTGGCTCTTCCGCCGTTAGACGTCGACCCGCTCAGTCGCCGTCCGGCCAGCTCCGCTCCGAGTCGCCGACCGCGAGAACGATCTTTCCGCTCTGCTTTCCCTCCTCGAGGCGCGCGTACGCCTCGGCGGCGCGGGCCAGCGGATAGACGCGGTCGATGCGCGGCGAGAGCACGCCCGAGGCGACCGCCGAGAGCAGCTCCCGGAACTCGCGGTCGTTGGCCATGGTCGAGCCGAGGATCGCGATCTGCTTCCAGTAGACGAGGCGGATCTCCTCCTTCGGGTTGGGTCCGCTCGTCGCGCCGCACGTCACGATGCGCCCGCCCTTGCGCACGGCCTGCAGCGACGTCATCCACGTCTTCTCGCCGACGGAGTCGAGGACGACGTCGACGCCGCGCTTGGCCGTGATCGCGCGGATCGCCTTCGCGACGTCCTCGCGCGTGTAGTCGATGACGACCTCCGCGCCGGCATCCTTCAGCCAGCGCATCTTCTCGTCTCCCGACGTCGTCGCGAAGACCCGTGCGCCGCAGAGCCGGGCGATCTGCACGGCCGCTCCGGCCACGCCGCCGCCTCCGCCGTGAATGAGCACCGTCTGGCCGGGGCCGAGCGCGCCGCGCCCGACGATCAGCCGCCAGGCCGTCTGGTAAGCCAGCGGAAACGCCGCCGCCTCCTCGAAGGAGAGGCGCGGCGGAATCGGGAACACGTTGCGGGCGGGCACGACGACCTTCTCGGCGAACGTCCCCGGACTGTGCTCGCCGACGATCTGGAACTTGATGCACAGGCTCTGCTCGCCGGAGCGGCAGAACTCGCAGACGTTGTCGTAGAGCCCGGGCTGGACGAGAACGCGGTCGCCGAGGGTGACGCCCTCGACGCCCGCCCCGACGGCGTCCACGACGCCGGCCGCGTCCGCGCCCGGAATCTGCGGGAGCGGCACGTCGGGAATTCCGTTGCGCACGAAGAGGTCGAGGTGGTTGAGCGCCGCCGCGCGGACCGCGATCCGCACCTGTCCCGGCCCGACGGCCGGCTCCGGCCGGTCGCCGTAGCGCAGGACCTCGTTGCCGCCGTGCTTCTCGAAATAGATGGCTTTCATCGGTTTCTAGACTAGTTCAGGTAGCCGAGCGAGCGCAGCTTCTCGAGGTACTCGCGGTCGGTGGAGCGCCGGGTCTCGCGCGGCGCGACGCGCGCGCCGTAGGTCGAGACGGTCTCGGTGTCGAGAGATCCCGGCGCGAAGAGCACGTCCGCCGGACGCCCCGCGAGATCCCGGGCCACCGGAATTCCGGCGCGCGCGAGGATCGAGGGCGCGACGTCCTCCTCACGGATGCGCACGGTCTTGCGCTGCGCTCCGTCGAACACGAGCATCCGTCCGAGCGCCGCCCTCCCGGGATGCGAGCTCGCTGCGAGCACGACGACGGCGTCTCCCCGCGCGCGCCCCGCCCGAACTTCCTCTTCCAGGAACCGCGCCGTCTCGGCGAGCGCCGCTCGCCGGGCCTCCGGCTGGCCGCGAAGGATGTCGAGACCCGGCAGATACACCGTGCGGATCCGCTCGCCGCCGCCGGCGCGTCGGAAGAGGTCGCGCGCCCGCCGGTCCGCGTCGAGCCCGTTGCGCGCGCCGGCGAGGAGCTCCTCGTTGCTCACGACCGAGGCGCCCGGCCATGCCCCCGACGCCCACCACCCCACGGCTTGCGCGGGGAGACCCGCCGAAGCCGCGACCTCCCAGAATGCCAGCCGGCGGCGGTCGGACGCGGAGACCGGTGCGCCGCGGACGAGCCCGAGCGTCGGCCCGACCCGCCGCAGGTACCACGACGTTCCGAAAGGCGCGCGCACCGCGGCCGGCGAGAAGAGCGGACGCACCCGCTCGAGCGCGCGCACACCGTGGCGCTCCGGCGGCTCTCCGGTCACGAGGTTCGTCCAGATCTCCGGCGGCGAGGCCGGATGCGCCGGCCACCATCCCGCCGCGGCCCCGGCGAAGAGCTCGGCGAGCTCGGGGCCGGCCTCGGCCTCCATCCCGTCCGGGAAACCGTCCACCGCCACCACGACGACGGCGCCCGGTCGCGGCGAGGGCTTGGGCGGAGGCGCCGGAACGGCTTCCCGGCGGACGCCGAGCAGCGTCAGCGCGCCCGTGAGCACGAGCAGCGCCGCCGACGCCAGCGCGAATCGGCGGCGCCGCCGCGAGGGAAGGACACTCGAGTGGGCATAGGCGCGCGCCAGAACTCCTCCGCGCACGGCGATGGCCGCGAGGAAGGCCGCGGCCGCGATCGGCACGCCCCAGAGGAGCGCCCGCGCCGGGAGGTCCCGCGCGAGGCTCCAGACGCCGCCCACCCACAGCGCGACCACCGTTCCGGCGGTCGCGAGCGCGGACGCGGCGGCGAGCGCGCCCGGGGCCCGGGCCCGGTCCGCGAGCTTCGACACGATGAGCGCCGCGAGCGCCGCGGGCGCGAGATCCGCCAGGAAGAGATGTGCGAAGAGAACGGCCACGGCGGTGAGGGACGCGCCAAACCCCGCCTCCGTGGACTCGACGGCCGCCGTCGAGGCGAGCGCGAGGGCGAAGGCCGTCAGAACGACGGCCGGAAGGAACAGCCCGCCCCGGCCCTCGAACGCCCGCCGGAAGAGAAACCGGTCGACGCGTCCGTCGAGATAGCCGAGCTCCCGGAGGCGCCGGCGCGCCTCGTCCAGAGGGACGGGCGGAGCCCCGCTCACGCGCGACGCTCGCGCACGACCCGGGAGAGGTCCGCGAGCACGCGGCCGCGGCGCCCGAGCGGGCCGAGCGCCTCGACAGCGGCGGCGGAGAGCTCCTCCACGAGGCGCCGGGAGGAGTCCGCGCCGAGGAGCCGCGCGAAGTTGGCGCGGTGCCCTTCGCGGCCGCGGTCCTTCCCCATCAGCTCCGTGTCGCCCTCGAGGTCGAGCAGGTCGTCCGTGATCTGGAAGGCGAGGCCCAGGTTGCGCGCGAAACGCGTGAGCGCTTCGAGCTCCGCCTCGCGCGCTCCCCCGGCGATCGCCCCGCCGCGCACGGCCGCGACGAAGAGCGCTCCCGTCTTGCGCGCGTGAATCGCCTCGAGATCCTCGAGACGGAGCGACTCCGGCCGCGCCGCGAGATCGTCGGCCTGGCCGGAGCAGCAGGCCTCGACGGCCTGCGCGAGCTCGCGCGTCAGGCGGGCCCGCGTCGCCGGCGAGGCTCCCGCGGCGCCGCCCACGAGCTCGAACGCGCGCGCCACGAGCAGAACCGCCACGAGCTCGGCCGTCGCGGTGCCGTGGACGAGGTGCAGAGCCGGGCGGCCGCGCCGCCGGCGGGCGTCGTCCATCGACGGCAGGTCGTCGAGGACGAGGGAGGCCGCGTGGACGAGCTCGGTCGCGACGGCGACGGCCCGCGCGGTCTCGGCGGGAGCGGACGCGAGCTCCCCGGCGGCGAGGGCCACGAGCGGCCGGAAGCGTTTGCCGGGCGAGAGGACGGCGTCGGAGACGGCGCGCGCCAGGGACTCCGGCGAAGTCTCGGGAAGCGCGCGGCGGAGCTCGTCCTCGAGCCCCGGCCGCTGCGACGCGGCGAAGCGGTCGAAGGGATGGTCCGGGAGAGCCATCAGGAGAAGGCCGCGCCGGGGCGCCCGCCTTCCGAGGCGCGCCGCGTCCGCGCCCGCGAGGCGCCGGCCGGGCCTATGCGAAGCTCGAAATGGCCTCCGACTCCGACTCGTACACGTCGAAGACGGTGATGAGCTGCGTGACCGTCAGCACGTCGCTGATCTTGGGCGGGAGGTGCAGCAGCTTCAGCTTGCCCCCCTTGTTCGTGACGGAGGTGTAGCAGCCGACCAGCTCGCCGATACCGGAGGAGTCGATCGTCGTGACCTCCTGCATGTTGATCAGAATGTTCTTCTTGCCGGAGTCCACGAGCTTGTTGATCGTCTCGCGCAGCTGGACGTCGCCCGAGCCGATCGTGATCTTGCCCTTGAGATCCAGGATGGACACGCCCCGGACCTCACGCACGTTCGTCTTCATCGCTCTCCTCCCTCTCTCTCGCTCGATGCATTCAACTTTTTCGTGAGGACGATTTCCATCCCGCCCGCCGCCGCGCGGTCGAAGCGCACGTCGTCCATGAACGTCTTCATGTAGAAGATTCCGCGTCCCGACGTTTTCAGGCGGTTCTCCGGAGCGAGCGGATCGCCGACGTTTCGCGGATCGAAGCCGGGGCCTTCGTCGCGGATTCGGATCTCGAGAGTCTCCTCGACGACGCGCATCTCCACATGAACCCTCTTCGAAAGATTCTGACCGTTCCCATGCTTGATGGCGTTGGCGAGCCCCTCGCGCAGCGCCATGAGAATCCAGTGCTTGGTTTCCTCCGAGACGTCCCGACCCTCCAGCAGCTTACCGCACAGGTGCTGGGCCATTTCGATGTTTTCGAAACGGCTCGACAACGACAGGCGCACCGGTCCGGGGTCCTGGGGCGTTCTGGCAACGGTCATTTGGATTGGATGCAAAATCCGGCGGATCTTATGCGAAGTTCCCGGGAAAAAGGAACCGAAAAGGCCGCGGGACGGGCGAGAGCAGGCCCCATGCTACCCTGCCCGAGTGAGACGATCCTTCGTCCTGGCGGCGCTTCTCGCCGCCGCGGCGGCCGTTCTAGCCCAGGCTCCCGGCGCCGAAGACCTGCTGCCCGCGAAGGTCGCGCAGTACGCGAAGGCCGTCGAATCGGTCCGCGGCCATAAGTTCGACCGCGCCGTCCCGGCCACCGAGATCGACGCGGCCAAGCTCAAGGAGACCCTGCGCAGCAAGCTCGCGGAGTCCTTTCCCGCGACCCCCGAGGAGACGCGGCGCACGCTCGTGGCGATCGGCATGATCGAGGAGACGCCGAACCTCGTGGACCGACTCGTCGATTTCTATGGATCTCAGGTGATCGCGTTCTACGACCCCGAGCCGCGGCGTTTCTTCGTGGTCCGGGGCGCCGCGTCGACACTGGACGGCGAGGCGCTGGAGGGCGCCGCCGAGAAGCTCATCTACACCCACGAGCTGACCCACGCGCTGCAGGACCAGAACCTGGACCTCGACCGGCGCATCAAGGCACTGAAAGACGACGGCGACCGGGCGCTCGCGCTCCAGTGTCTGCTCGAGGGCGAGGCGACTCTCGTCATGATCAAGGCGGCGCTCGCGGATCTGCCGGGCGCGGACGATTCGGTCGAAGAGCAGATCGCACCGCTCCTGACGGCCGGAAGCCTCGAGAAAGCGAACGCGCCGAAGGACGTGCCGGCCTACTTCACCGAGCAGCTCTTCTTCCCCTACGCCGAGGGGACGGACTACGTGCGGCGCGCGGTCAAGAAGGGCGGCTGGGCGGCTGTCGACCGGCTCTGGGCGAGCCCGCCGCTCTCGAGCGCCGAGATCCTGCATCCGGAGGATCCTCCCTTCGCGCCCGCGACGAACCTGCTGCCCCGGCCCGAGACGATGGCCCCCGAGGCATCCCGCTTCCTGTACGCCGACACGCTCGGCGAGTGGGGTCTTCGATTCCTTCTGCGCCGCGGCCTCCCAGCGCCCGAGGCCGACGCGGCGGCCGCCGGGTGGCGCGGCGACCGCGTGGCGTTCTTCGCCGGCAAGGGCGACGCGATCGCGTACGTCTGGCGGATTCGCATGGAAACGCCCGAGGCGGCCGGCCGCCTCGAGCAGGCGCTCGCGAAGTCGCGCAAGACGAACGCGTCGGCCCGCCCCGAGACGACGCGCCGCGAGGGGACGGACCTGGTGGTCGCGAGCGGGATGCCGGCGCCGGGCGCAAGCTCCGGCCGCTAGACGCTCTTTTCCCCCGCTTAGCCCGGCAGCGCCTTCAGAATCATCGGAATCACCAGGAACATCTGGATTCCGTCGAAGACGCCGTGCGCCACGATGCAGGGCAGCACGTTGCGGTAGAGGTGGAGCGTGAGCGACAGCACCGTCGAGATGACGAGGATCCCCACGAGCACGATCGGCTGGCCGTACGCCCCGTGGGCCGCCGTGAACATGAGGGTCGCCGCGAGCGGCCCGACCCGCGTCTGCAGGAAGGCCCGGAAGAAGAATTCCTCGACGAACATCGCCGAGATGACGATCGCGACCTTGACGGAAGCGGGCCGCGCGATCAGCCAGTAGATGAGCGGCGAGACCTTGGCGTTTCCACCGCCCGGGGCGCCCGGCGGGCCGCCCCGGACGAGCACGTAGGCGCCGACGAAGAGGGCGGCGAGGAGCAGCGTCAGCAGCCAGCCGGCGGCGCCGATGAAGATGCCTGCCGAGAGGTCGGCCGCGGGGCGCTCGCTCCGCAGGCGGAGGAAGTCGCGCCACGACCGGCGGCCCGAGAGCAGGTAGTAGCACACGAGAAAGAGCACGAGGACCGCGTGGACGCCGAAAAGGCCGACGAACGAGAGCGGGCGGTCGGCATCGGGCTTGCTGCCCGCGAGCCCCGCGGCAAACGGGATGGCGACGGTCAGGAGGAGAACGGCGGCGAGGAGAAACATCGCCGCGGCGCGGCGTCCGGGTGTCGCGAATCCGTCCTGAGCGAGCACGGCGCGCGAACGCGCCCGCAAGAAGGACAGAAGGATCCCGAGGCTGCCGAGCAGCAGCAGCACCAGAAACAGAGTCGGGCTCATTTCGAGGGGGGGCTCACGACCGCGGCGCGCAGCATACCGTAACGTGCTCCGCCGTCGCGCGGCTGGACTTTGCGGAGGCTTCCGCGAGACGATCGGTCTCCTTCATGACGAGCCAACCGGCGCTCGCGGCCCGAGATCTCGCGAAGTCCTTCGGCGGCCGGCGCGCGCTCGACGGCGTCACGCTCTCGATCGCGCCGGGCGAGATCTTCGGACTCCTCGGACCGAACGGCGCCGGGAAGACGACCTTCGTCCGTTCCGTCGTCGGCCGCGTGCGCCCCGACGCGGGAACGCTCTCGGTGTTCGGCCGGTCCCCCGGCGAGCCCGCCGCCTCGGCGCTGCGCGGATGGGTGCCGCAGGAGATCGCGCTCTATCCCCTGCTCTCGGCGCGCGAGAACCTCCGGAGCTTCGGCCGCTACCAGGGCCTCGCCGGAGCGGAGCTCGACGCCGCCGCCGACCGGAGCCTCGCGTGGGCGGCGCTGACGGAGCGCGCCGACGAGCGCACCGAGAGACTGTCGGGCGGCATGAAGCGGCGGCTGAACATCGCGGCGGGCACGATCCATCGGCCGCGGCTGCTCCTTCTCGACGAGCCCACGGCCGGAGTGGATCCGCAGTCGCGCGAGCGCATCTTCGAAATGATCGAAGAGCTCGCCGCGGAAGGCGTCGCGATCCTCTACACGACGCACTACATGGAAGAGGCCGAGCGGCTCTGCGACCGCATCGCGATCATCGACCACGGCCGGATCATCGCGCTCGGGACGCAGGAGGAGCTCGTGTCCTCGACGCTCGGCCGGCGGCGGACGCTGACGATCGAGTCCGAGGGGCGGCTGACCGAAGCGCTCCGCGAGGAGCTGCGGGGGCGCGGGGCGTCCCTCACGGATGACGCCGCCGTGATCCCCGTCGCGGAGCCGGCGCGCGAGATCCCGGAGTTCCTGGATGTCTTCCGGCGCCACGGCGTCGCCGTGCGCGACCTGACCCTCAAGGCGTCGAGCCTCGAGGACGTCTTCCTTCACCTGACGGGCCGGGAGCTGCGCGAATGATCCTGGCCGTCGCGCGCACGCATCTCGCCCGACTCCGGCGCGACCGCGCGGGCTTCATCCTCGCGTTCATCGTGCCGATCGCCTTCTTCTCCGTCTTCGCGCTCGTCTTCGGCAGCCCGCGCGGCGCCACGCGGAGCATCCCCGTCGCGGTCGTGGACGAGGACGGCAGCGAAAATTCGCGGCGCTTCGTCGAAGCGCTCGGGCGGGAAAAGGGGCTGCGCGTCCTCGCCGGACCGGCCGCGCCGGAAGGCGCGCCCCGCGCGCTCTGGACCCGCGCCGCCGCCGAGGAGGCCGTCCGGGCCGGGGACGCGCCCATCGCGCTCATCGTGCCGAAGGGGTTCGGAAACGCGCCGATCCACTTCGGCCGCGCGCCCGGCGCTCCGACGCTTCTGCTCCTCTCCGACAGCGCCGACCCCGTCGCGCCCCAGGTCGTCGCGGGCCTGCTCCAGAAGGTGGCGATGACGGCGCTCCCCGACGCGATGGCGGCGACCGGAATCGCCCAGATGGACCGCTGGGGCGCGAGCCTCTCGGAAGAGCAGAAGGCGCGCCTGCAGGACGCTATGGGACGTCTGCGCGAGCGCTCGAGCGCGGGCTCGGCGTCGTCCGGAGACGGCGGTTCGGGCCTCGTCGCCGTCGAGACCCGCGACGTCGTCGGCCGGACGAAGAAGAACCCGGCGTCGGCGCTCCTCGCGGCGGGCCTCGGCGTGATGTTCCTCCTCTTCTCGGCCTCGGGCGCGGGCGGCGCTCTCATCGAGGAGTCCGAGAGCGGGACGCTCGACCGCATCCTCGGGACGCGGGTGACGATGACGCAGCTGCTGCTCGGAAAGCTCCTCTATCTCTCCGCGGTCGCCGTCCTGCAGCTCACGGTCATGTTCGTCTGGGGACAGATCTTCTTCGGCGTCGAGCTGACGAATCACCTGCCGGGCTTCCTGCTGATGAGCGCCGTCACGGCGCTCGCGTGCTCGAGCTTCGGCCTCGTGCTCGCCGCGGCGTCGCGCACCCGGATCCAGCTCGTCGCCCTCTCGAACCTCCTCATCCTCATCATGTCGGCGCTCGGCGGCAGCATGGTGCCGCGCTACCTCCTCTCGGAAAAGATCCAGAAGCTCGGCCTCGTGACGCTGAACGCCTGGGCGATCGACGGATTCCTGAAAGTGTTCTGGCGGGACGAGCCGCTCGCGAGCCTCTGGCCGCAAGTCACGGTCCTCCTCGCGGCGGCGGTTTTCCTCTTCGCGATCGCGCGGCGGCTCGCGCACAAATGGGATGTGGCATGAAGAAACTTCAACGACGACTCGCGGCGATCCTGCTCTTCGCGCTTGCCTCATCGGCCGCGCTCGCGGCGGTGCCCGAGCCCGCGACCGGCGACTACGTCCTGCGCGACTTCCGCTTCGGAACGGGCGAGACGCTGCCGGAGCTGAAGATCCACTACCGCACGCTCGGAGCGCCGCGGCGCAACGCCAGGGGCGTCGTCGAGAACGCCGTACTGATCCTCCACGGCACGACCGGATCGGGAAAGCAGTTCTTTACCGAGAACTTCGCCGGCGTGCTCTTCGGGCCCGGCCAGCTGCTCGACGCGTCGAAGTACTACGTGATCGTTCCCGACGGGATCGGACACGGCGAGTCGAGCCGGCCGTCCGAAGGCCTGCGCATGAGATTCCCGCGGTACACCTACGACGACATGGTGGCGGCGCAGTACCGGCTGCTGACCGAAGGCCTGAAAGTCGATCATCTGCGCCTCGTCCTCGGCACGTCGATGGGCGGGATGCACGTGTGGGTCTGGGGAGAGAAATACCCCGAGTTCATGGACGGCCTCGTCCCGCTCGCCGCGCTGCCGGGCCCGATCTCCGGGCGCAACCGCGCGTGGCGCCGCATGATGCTCGACGCGATCCGCGAGGACCCCGGTTGGAAGAACGGCGACTACGAGACGCAGCCCCGCGGGCTGACGGACGCGGTTCACCTGCTCGTCCTGATGCTCGGGAACCCGGTCGAATGGCAGAAGGCCGCGCCCACGCGCGACGAGGCCGACCGCTACCTCGCGGCGCAGACGGCGTCGCGCCTGGCAGGACAGGACGCCAACAATTTCCTGTATGCCTTCGAGGCGTCCCGCGATTACGACCCGTCGCCGGGCCTCGAGAAGATCGAGAAGCCGCTGCTCGCGATCAACTTCGCCGACGACCTCATCAACCCGCCGGAGCTCGGGATCCTCGAAACAGCGGTGGCGCGGGTCCGCCGGGGGCGCGCGGTCGTCATCCCCGCCGGGCCCGCGACCCGCGGGCACGGAACCCACTCCCTGCCGGTCGTCTGGCAGGAGTACCTGCGCGCTTTTCTGGCCGCCCTGACTCCTTGAGGCGGCTTTCGGCTGCGGCGGCGGCCGCTGATGGATGAAGGATTGCTAGGCTCTCCCGGATGGCGCTCGGCCCCTACGTCCTCGCCGCGCTGCTCGCCGCCGGCTCCGCCGGCGCGCCGGCCGCGCTTCCCTGGCGGGCCAAGGTCGATGCGCGCCTGCTCGACGCGACGGCCGCGCCCGACCGCGGCCTCCTGATCGTCCTGTCCGTGCAGGCGGACCTCTCCGGAGCGCGGCGGCTCTCGGGCAAGCGAGCGAAGGCACGGTTCGTCTTCGAGCGTCTTTCCGAGACGGCCGCGCGATCGCAGGCGGAGATCCTCCGCTGGCTCGCCGGGCGCGGCGCGAAAGTCGAGCCCTACTGGATCGCCAACGCGATCCGCGTCCGCGGCGGCGCGGACCTCCTGGAGGCGATCGCCCGCCGTCCCGAGGTCGCGCGGGTCGAGTCCGACGCGGCGATTCGGGTGCGGCTCCCGATCCCGCGCCCGGCGGCCGCCGGGCCGCGGGCGCCGGCGGCCGAGCCATGGAACCTCGTCGCGATCGGAGCCCCCGACGTCTGGGCCGCGGGGAACACCGGCGCGGGAATCGTCATCGGCGACGCCGACACGGGACAGCTCTGGGACCATCCCGCGTTGAAGCTTCGGTATCGCGGGTGGGACGGCAGCGCCGCGCATCACGATCACAACTGGCACGACGCCGTGCACGACGCGGGAAGCTCGAACCCGTGCGGATCCGACACGGCGGCGCCCTGCGACGACGACGGCCACGGCACCGCGACGGCCAGCGTGGCGGTCGGAGACGACGGCGCGGGCACCCGCGTCGGCGTCGCTCCCGGCGCCCGGTGGATCGGATGCCGGAACATGGACCAGGGCACCGGAACGCCGGCGCGCTACATGGAGTGCTTCCAGTGGTTCCTCGCGCCGACCGACACGGCCGGCGCGAACGCGGATCCCGATCTCGCGCCCGACGTCGTGACGAACTCCTGGGACTGCCCGCCGGGCGAAGGCTGCACGACGCCGGACATCCTGAAGACGGCGGTGGAGAATCTGCGCGCGGCCGGGATCGCGGCCGTCTTCTCGGCGGGGAACGACGGGCCCGCCTGCGGCACGATCGGAGTTCCGGGCATCTACGCGGCCGGGATCACGATCGGCGCGAGCGACCAGGTCGACGCCGTCACCGACTACTCGAGCCGCGGGCCCGGCGAGGACGGGCCGAAGCCCGACGCCGTCGCGCCCGGCGACGACGTCCTCGCGGGCTCCCTCGACCGCGGCTACGCGACCTTCGCCGGCACCAGCGCCGCCGCGCCGCACGCGGCGGGACTCCTCGCCCTCGTCCTCTCGGCCGCGCCGTCGCTCTCGGGAGACGTGGACTCCCTGCAGACGATTCTGCAGGGCACGGCCGTGCCCCTGACCTCGAGCGACGCGTGCGGAGGCCTTCCACCGGACGCGGTGCCGAACGACTCCGCCGGATGGGGACGCATCGACGCCGCGGCGGCCTTCGACGCCGTGCTCTGTCCGCCGCCGACACCGGTCGTGACCGCGCCGAAATCCGTGCCGGCGCTGGCCGCGGGGCTCCCGGCGAGCGCCGTCTCGCGGCCGTTCCACACCTACGCCTGGACGCTCCAGGGCGGGAGCATCACGTCGGGACAGGGCGCGAGCCAGGTCACGTATTCGAGCGGCGGCCCGGGGACGACGATGAGCCTCTCGGTCGTGGATTCGTACGGCGCGTGCGACTCGCCAACCGGGACGGCGAAGATCTCCGTGGACTTCCTCGACGCGCCCCCGTCCTACATCTTCCACGGCGCGGTCGGCGCCGTGACGCGCAACGGTCTCGCGTCCGGATGCGGAGGCGGCAACTTCTGCCCGCAGGATCCGCTCACGCGGTCGCAGATGGCGGTCTTCCTGCTCCGGGCGGTCCATGCGCCCGGATACAAACCGCCGGACGCGAAGGGCGGCGTCTTCGACGACGTGCCGCTCGGGACATTCCTCGGAGACTGGATCGAGGAGTTCACGGCCGAGGGATACACGACCGGATGCGGGAACGGCGACTACTGCCCCGACGCGCCGATCAACCGCGCGGCCGCCGCCGTGTTCCTCCTGCGAGGCATGCACGAGTCGACCTACAAGCCGCCCGCCGCGAAGGGAACCGTCTTCTCCGACGTGCCTCCGGGGACGTTCCTCGGCGACTGGATCGAGGAGCTCGCCGCCGAGGGCGTGACCTCCGGCTGCGGCGGCGGAAAGTTCTGTCCCGCAAACCCGGTCTCCCGCGGCGAGATGACGGCCTTCCTGTCCCGCGCGTTCTCGCTGCCCTAGCCGGGCGCCCTACAATGGAGGCAGTGCTCCGCCGGTTGCCGGTTCTTCTGGCGATCTCTCTGCTCGCGCGCGGGGCCGGCGCCTCGGTCATCTACGTCAACCTGCGCCTCCGGGCCGGCGCACGACGGGACGAGCTGGGCGACCGCGTTCGCCGACCTGCAGGCGGCGCTTTTGGCCGCCGGCGCGGCCGACGAGATCTGGGTCGCGGCGGCAACGTACGCGCCCACGGCCGGAACGGACCGCACCGTCAGCTTCGCGCTGAAGAACGGCGTCGCGATCTATGGCGGTTTCGCCGGCACGGAGACGCTGCGCTCGCAGCGCGATCCCGCGGCGCACGTCACGACCCTTTCGGGCGAGATCGGTGCGGCGGGCCCCTCCGACAACAGCTTCCACGTCGTGACCGCCGACGGCGCAGTGACAGCCTCGGCGGTCCTCGACGGATTCACGATCACGGCGGGCCACGCGAACGGCGCGACGACGGATCAGCAGCGCGGGGGCGGGATGCTCGTCAGCGGCGGCAGCCCCACGCTCGCGCGCCTGCGCTTCTCGAGCAACTTCGCGTCGGATCGCGGCGGCGGCGTCCGAGTCGAGTCCGGGAGCCCGACCTTCTCGGTCTGCGCGTTCGCCTCGAACTCTTCCGGGACCGCCGGCGGCGGGCTCTCCTCGGCCTCCGCGACGTCCCTCTCCGTGCAGCGGTGCGCGTTCACGGGCAACGGAACGGCATCGACGCGCGGCGGCGGCATCGACGCCAACTCCGTCGCCGCGAGCAACTGCCTCGTGGCCAGCAACACCGGCAACGGCGTCTACATCGCCCAGGACGGCGCCACCTTCGTCAACTGCACGATCGCCGGGAACTCGAGCTACGGCGCCGTCTTCGTGGGCGGCCCGAACAGCTCGGTGGCCAACTCGATCCTGTCCGGCGACGCGCTCGGCGAGATCAGCCCGTTCTTCTTCGACGCGAATATCAGCTTCAGCGACGTCGCCGGAGGCCACGCCGGGACCGGAAACATCAGTTCGGCTCCCAACTTCGTGAACGCCACGGGCGGGGACTATCACCTGGGCTCGTCTCCCTGTGCCGACTCCGGGAGCAACGCGGCGGCGACGGGACTCGCGACGGATCTCGACGGCTTGCCCCGCTTCTTCGACGATCCGCTGGTCGTCGACACCGGCAGCGGCACCGCGCCCATCGTGGACATGGGCGCCTACGAGCGGGTGCCGCTGTCTGTCTCGAGCCCCGCGGGCAAGTCGGTCTGCGCCGGGGCATCGGTGTCGCTCTCCGTCACGGCGTCGGGACAGGCCACCCTCTCCTATCGCTGGCGCAAGGGCGGCTCGAATCTCGCCGACGGCGGCTCGATCTCGGGCTCCGGGACCGACACGCTGACGATCGACCCCGCGGCGACCTCCGACTCCGGCAGCTACGACGTCGTCGTGACGGACGGATTCGGCCAGACGAAGACCTCGACGGCGGCGGCGCTCACGGTGAACGCCGTCCCGTCGGCGCCGGCGCTGACTGTGCCGAAGTCCGTCGTCGTCGGTGCGACCGGTGTCGCCGCGAGCGTGCCGAATCACTCCGGATCGACTTATGCGTGGACGCTCTCCGGCGGGACGATCACGTCGGGACAGGGCACGCACCAGATCGCGTTCTCAGCGGGCGCGCCGGGCACGACGATGTCGCTCACGGTCGTCGAGACCGCAACGGGCGGCTGCGTTTCTCCCGAGAGCGCGACGAAGGTGCAGGTGGACTTCACCGACGTCCCGCCGTCCTATCTCTTCCACAACGCCGTCGTCACCGTCGCGCGCGATGGCATCACGACCGGCTGCGGCGGCGGGAAATATTGTCCGGACGATCCGGTCACGCGCGACGCGATGGCGGTGTTCATCCTGCGCGGCGAGCACGGCGCGACCTACAATCCGCCGCCGGCGGCCGGCAACGTCTTCTCCGACGTGACGACGGGGACCTTCCTCGCGAAGTGGATGGAACAGTTCGGCAACGAAGGCATCTCGACCGGATGCGGCGCGGGGAGCCCTCCGCCGTACTGCCCGACGGCCGCGGTGACCCGGGACGGGATGGCGGTCTTTCTCCTGCGCGGCAAGCACGGCGCGTCCTTCAATCCGTCCGCCGCGACCGGCTCGGTGTTCTGCGACGTCACGACGGGAACCTTCCTCGCGAAGTGGATGGAGGAGCTCAAGGCCGAGGGCGTCACGTCCGGATGCGGAGGGGGCGCCTGCGGCAAGCCGAACTACTGCCCCGGGAACACGGTCACGCGCGGCGAGATGGCCGCCTTCATCGTGAAGACCTTCGGGCTGCCGTAGTGCCTTAGCCCCCAAAAACCGTCATCGCGTCTCGCGCGGACCGCCAAAAAGAATCTATGTCATAGAAGCAAGCCGCTCGCGGGACGCGCCTTATCGCGGACCGCGCCGTGGTACGCCGCTTGCTGCTTTCCCGGGCAACATGCAGTTCCCGACCCCGCGAGGGCCGGGGAGGAAACGGGACCGCCGGTCCGGCGCCGCTTCCGCCTCGACGCTCCGGCAGGCGGGAGGCCGCGGGCGCTCGGGGCTCGCCGTCTCCCGCGCTGTGTCGGGTGTCGTGTGTCCCGCATCCGACGTAAACGCTTCGGACCTCCTGTCGTCCAATCTCCCGACGAGCGCCCCGGAAGACGCCTCGCTTTGCGCCTTGCGGCATGGAGGTGAGCGGATGGGTCAGCCCTCGAAATTTCCGCGCGCGATGCTCCTCTCCGTTCTGGGCGCGGCCGGCCTTCTCGCCGCCGGCGCGGCCGCGGCGCAGACCCTGCCGGCTCTGCCGCCGCCGCCTCCCCAGGTCTCGGCGCTCTCTCCCGCGTCGGGTCCCGCCGCCGGCGGCACGCGGGTCACCGTCCAGGGCTATCGCATGCAGTCCGGCGCGACGCTCCAGGTCGGCGCCGGCACCGCGTCGGGGCTGACCTACACGAGCGGGTCTGCGATCGACGCCACGATGCCCGCCGTCCCCGCGGGAACGGTCCAGGACGTCGTCCTCACCAATCCGGACACGTCGGTCGCGACGCTCGAGGCCGGGTGGTTCGCGGACTACAACGACGTTCCGAAGAGCTACCTCTTCCACGACGCCATCGAGAAGATCTCGCGCAAGGGAATCACGACCGGGTGCGGGAGCGGCAACTACTGTCCCGAGAGCCTCGTCACGCGCGGCGAGATGGCCGTGTTTCTCCTGCGCGGCAAGCACGGCTCCTCCTACGTTCCGCCGCCGGCGACGGGCACGGTGTTCTTGGACGTTCCCGCTCGGAACGCCGTTCGCCTCCTGGATCGAGCGCCTCTCGGCCGAGGGCATCACGTCGGGTTGCGGCGGCGGCAACTACTGCCCGACGCAGACGGTGACGCGCGACCAGATGGCGGTCTTCCTCGTGCGCTCGGAGCACGGCTCGGGTTTCATCCCGCCGGCTCCGGTCGGCCTCTTCGCCGACGTGCCCACGACGCGGATGTTCGCGAACTTCATCGAGCAGCTCGCAAACGAGGGCGTCACGGCGGGATGCCTGCCGGGCTACTACTGTCCGGACGGGACCGTCACCCGCGGACAGATGGCGACGTTCCTTTCCAAGACGTTCAACGCGGACCTCATCCGGCTGCTCGAGCAGGCCACGTGGGGACCGACCGACGGCGCGCTCGACCACCTCCGCAAGGCCGGCATGACGGCGTGGCTGGACGATCAGTTCGTCGAGCCCGCCTCGAGCTACCCGACGATGACGCTCTGGCCCACGACCGTTCCGGTCTCCTGCGACTCCAACTGCCAGCGCGACAACTACTCGATGTATCCGATCCAGCTCCGCTTCTTCACCAACGCGCTCTACGGCCCCGACCAGCTCCGCCAGCGCGTCGCGTGGGCGCTGCATCGGATGATCGTCATCTCGGGCGTCAGCCTGAATCAGCCCTCCTGGATGGTGCCTTACCTCCAGATCCTCGACCGCGACGCCTTCGGCAACTTCCGGCAGCTGCTCGAGGACATCACGTTGAATCCGGCGATGGGCAACTACCTCGACATGATCACGTCGACGAAGTTCAACCCGAACGAGAACTACGGCCGCGAGATCCTCCAGCTCTTCTCGGTCGGGCTGAACCTCCTCAACCCGGACGGGACGGTCCAGACGGACGGCAACAACGAGGCGATCCCGACCTACGACCAGGACACGGTGACGGGCTTCGCCCGCGTCTTCACGGGCTGGAAGATCGCGCCGCCGCCCCAGACGGGCGTGCCGAACTACCTCGACCCGATGCAGCTCAAGGCGAGCAACCACGAGACGGGGACGAAGCAGCTCCTGGGAGGCGTGACGCTCCCGTCCGGCCAGACGGCGACGAAGGACCTCTCCGACGCGCTCGACAACATCTTCAACCATCCGAACGTCGGGCCGTTCGTCTCGATGCAGCTCATCCACAGCCTCGTGACGTCGAACCCGAGCCCCGGCTACGTCGCGCGCATCGCCGCCGTCTTCGCCGACAACGGCTCCGGCGTCCGCGGGGACCTGAAGGCCGTCGTGCGGGCAATCCTCCTCGACCCCGAGGCGCGCGGCGAGAGCAAGACCGATCCCGACTACGGCCGGCTGAAGGAGCCCGTGCAGTTCATCACGAACGTGCTGCGCGCGATCGGCGCCCGCTCGTCCGACGGGTCGACGACGAGCGACGGCTACCTGAATCCCCAGGCCGTCACCATGGGCCAGGACGTGTTCCGTCCGGCGACGGTGTTCTCGTACTACCCCGCGGACTTCAACGTCCCGGGGCCCGCGGACATCCTCGGGCCCGAGTTCGGAATCCTCTCGGCCACGACGGCGCTCAAGCGCGCGAACTTCGTCAACACGATGGTGTTCAGCAAGATCGGCGTCGGCAACAACTCGCCGAACGGAACGTCGCTCGATCTCTCGAAGCTCCAGGCGCTGGCGGCCAAGCCCGAGTCCCTCGTGACCGAGCTCAACCGCCTCCTCATGCACGGATCCATGTCGCCCGGAATGCAGACGGCGGTCCTGAACGCCGTCAACGCCGTCTCGAGCACGAAGCCGTTGCTGCGCGCGCAGCAGGCGCTGTACCTGGTAGCGACGTCCTCGCAGTATCAGGTGGAGAGGTGAGCATGGACCAGTCGCGACGGGAATTCCTGATTCGCACCGGCTGCGCGGCCGTGGGCGCGGCCGCCCTGAACGCCGGCCTGAAGCAGTTCGGCCTCATCAGCGCGCTCGCGGAGACACGGGCGCCGGTCGACTACCGCGCGCTCGTCTGCATCTTCCTCTCGGGCGGCAACGACGGGAACAACATGATCATCCCGCTCGACATGACGGGCCTCCAGAACTACAACACGGCGCGCAGCTCCGCCCAGCTCGCGATCGATTCCGGCACGCTCCTGTCGATCACGCCCGCAAGCATCGGCACCGACTTCGGCCTTCACCCGAGCCTGGTCGAACTCCAGGGTCTGTTCAAAGACGACAAGAAGCTCGCCGTCGTCGCGAACGTCGGCCCGCTCGTCCAGCCGCTCACCCGCACGGACTACCAGAGCGGCGCGCCTCGTCCCTATCAGCTCTTCTCGCATTCCGACCAGGTCACGCAATGGCAGACGGCGCGCGCCGACACGCGCGTGCACACGGGATGGGGCGGGCGCACCGGAGACCTGACGCTCTCCTACAACGGCTCCTCGAGCTTTCCGATCGTGACCTCCGTCGCCGGCCAGGTCATCTACGGTATCGGCGTGAACGTCAACCCGCTGGGCATCTCGCCGGCGCCGACGCCGCTCAACCAGGTGCTCGTGCTGTCGGGCTTCAGCGGGTCGAGCGAGTCCATCGCCCGCCGCACCGCGTACGACAGCATCCGCGGCCTCGACACCGACGTCACGATGGTGGCCGCTTCGAGCGACGCGACGAACCAGGCGATCACGATCGGCCAGCAGCTGTCATCGGACCCGGCGCTGACGACCGTGTTCCCGAACTCGAAGCTCGGCAACCAGCTGAAGCAGATCGCCAAGGTCATGATGCTCAACCAGACCTCGTCGGCGCTCGGCCTGCGTCGCCAGATCTTCTTCTGCCAGCTCGGCGGCTTCGACACGCACCAGAACCAGATCTCGAACCAGTCGGACCTGCTGGTCGACCTCTCGCAGTCGATGAGCGCGTTCTACAAGGCGACGCAGGAGATCGGCATCGCCGACAGCGTGACGACCTTCACGCTCTCCGACTTCGGCCGCACGCTGCAGCCGTCCGGCTCGGGCGTCGGCTCGGTCGGATCGGATCACGGCTGGGGCAACCACCAGTTCGTGCTCGGCGGCGCGGTCGCGGGCGGCGACTTCTACGGTGTGACCGGATCGAACGGCTCCGTGTTCCCGACGCTTCAGATGGGCGGGCCCGACGACACCGACTCGCGCGGCCGCTGGATTCCGACGTGTGCGGTCGAGCAGTACGCCGCCACTCTCGCGACGTGGTTCGGGCTCGCGCCGGCGGACGTCGCCACCGTCTTCCCGCTGATCGGCAACTTCACGACCCCGAATCTCGGGTTCCTGAGCTAGATCCTCGCGAGCGCGTCCGGTGGGGTCCCTCCTCTCGATCGCCTTCTCGATCGGGCTGAACCTCGCCGCCCTCGGGCGGCAAAGCGCGCTCGCCGCCGCATTCACGGTCGGCCCGGGCAATCCCGCGGCGGGCGCCGCGGTCGTCTTCACCGACGCCTCGGGCGGCGCGCCCACCTGGTGGCAGTGGGATTTCGGAGACGGCGCGACCTCCGATCGGCCGCAGCAGTCCCACGTGTTCGCGGCGCCCGGCACGTACTCCGTCAGCCTGACCTGCGGCGACGGCTCGGCGCAGTCCACCGTGACGCAACTCATTTCCGTGAGTTCTCCGAGGACGCTCCGGCTCCTCGCCGCGCACGGGTTCGACGTGACGCTCGAGGTGCGGGATTCCCGAACCGGTCGCGGCGCTTCCGGCCAGGCCGTCCCGCAGGACGACCGCTTCGGCTACTTCACCGTGCCCGACCTCGCGCCGTCCTCCGGCCCCGCGCCGCCCGAGGTCTTCGTGAAGATCCTCGACGAGACGGCGAGCGGACAGAACTACTTCGTGTACTGGGGCGGGCTGACGGATCTCGAGTACACGATGACGGTCGTCGAGACCGCGACGGGCGTCTCGAAGACGTACCACAACCTCGCGACCGACGATCCGGCCTGCCTCGGGGCGGACACATCGGGTTTCTCGGCGACGCCCGCGCCGACGCCGACGAAGACGCGGACACCGACGGCCCATGGAACGCCGACACGCACGCCGACGCCCACCCGGACGCCCGCGGGCCCGACGCCGACCCACACTCCGACGCGGACTCCAACGGGAGTCGCGCCGACCCCGACGGCGACGCGCAGCGGGACGCCGACGCTCACGCCTTCACCGACTCCGACCCCGACGCCGGGCCCGGTCGTCGTGAAGCTCCGGGCCGTCTACTGGCAGTGGGACTTCGTGCAGGGGCCCGAAACGTCGCACACCGCGCCCTATCCGGGCGTCAACACGATCACGCTCCACAGGGGCGTGACGTACGAGTTCCACGTCTACAACGACGGGCCCGTGCTCGATCCGCCGCTCAACCCGCACAGCTTCAGCGGCGTCGCGGCGATCGGCCTGAACGGGTGCGAGCTCGACACGGGCGCGGCCGACGTCATCCAGACGATCACGCCGATGACGACGGGTAATTTCCCGTTCAATTGCACGTTGACCGACTGTGGAACCGGGGCCAACCAGCACGACGCGATGCACGGCGTCATCAAAGTCGTCCCGTAGCGGCTCCCCCGATCTCGGATTTGCTCACGCCCGGCGGCGCACCACCGCCGTGCTATTGTCGGCTCTTGCCCGCCCGCTACGATGGCAGGCGGAGGTGATGCCGGGGGCCGTATGACACACACACACGTGAAGGCCAGGCGCCCGTTCCTGATGGAGTGCGCGCACTGCGAGAAGAGCCTCCTGGTCCGGGGCTACGACCTCGAGGACGCGGCGACGCGCGTTCTGGTTCACGGCTGGCGCGCCTTCGCGGACAACGTGCTCCACTGCGCCCGCTGCGACGGGCGGGAGCGCCAGCAGGTGTGCGAGCACTGGACCCCCCAGCGCAAGCCGCGCCTGCGCCGGCAGCCCGAAGCGTAGACTCGAAGCATCCCCGATCCGTTGGCCCGCCCGGGCGGGCCGGGACCGGATCTCAATACTCAGCGCGGCGTCGGACTCGGACGCGGCGTCGCCACGCCCGCCAGAGATTTGTTCGCCGCAAGCAGCTTCGCCAGGACCTCGTCGTAGTACGGCTTTTCGCGCAGGCCGGCGTACTTGCCGGGGAAGTATGCGACGGTCAGATCCGCGCTCTGATGGCCCGCGTCGAAGTTGTTGAGGATAACCGCGAGGCGCTGGTCGTCGGGGAGGCGGATGTTGTCGATCATCGGAAAGTCGAAGTAGCCGAGCCAGAACTCCGTCGAGGTCGTTTCGCCGGTCCCGCCTCGTCCCGCGCGCACGGTGACGCGCAGCTGCACCTGCTCCTGATCGGCGTCCGCTCCGAGCACTTCGATCTTGAAATTGCGCGTCATGCCGTCGAGCGTGAGCTCCCGCGCCACGGCGGGCGTCTCGGTCGAGCCGTCCGGCGCCACGAAAGCGAGCGTCTTCAGGTTCGCCGTGGCGTCGAAGGTCTGCCCGCCCTCCTCGATGACGAGCATCTGCTTCTTCGCCACCTCCTCGGCGACGCGGTTCAGCCGCGCGACGTACTCCGAGCGCTGCGGACTCTCCTTCGCGAGCCTCTCGAGGTGCAGGAAGAGGGGCTTCAGGTTCAGGGACTCGTGAAAGTTGTAGACGAGGAGCTCGAGATTCAGGACCTTCTGCTCGAGCGTCTGCGGCCCCTCGCCGAGGAAGGAGTTGATGATCGACGTGAACATGTCCTTTCGGAGTGCGCTCTCCGACTCTTCGCGCTTGCTGATCAGCTCCGAATAGAGGCGTGCGTTGGTGTCGCTCGTCTGCATGCGTTCGCGAAGCTGGGTTTCGCTCGCCTCCCGCTCGCGGAGGAAGCTCGACGTCCAGAACCCCAGAATGGCGACGGCGAGCGCTGTGAGGAGACCTCCGACCGGCTGGAGGACGATCGCCGCCTTGTCCCAGCGGTCGCGGACCACTACTTCCTCCGGAGAACCGGCTTGCCCGCTTCGGTCGCGACCTCCAGGTCGAAGCGGCTCGGCTTGTCGTAAACAGTGACCCTGACGGCGAGGCTCGAGCCGCCGCGCTGGAGCGAGAGCCGGCACTCTCCCGCGGCGGCGACCTTCAGGCTGTAAGAGCCGAACTCGTCCGTTTTGGCCGACGCGGTGGTGCCGCCGCAATCGAGGTTTAGGACGGAGCCGGCGACTGGCTTGCCGGCTTCGCTCAGCGTTCCGTGAATCTCGGCGGCTCCCGCCGCGGACGCCGACGCGAGCAACAGGACGGCGAGGATTCGTGTTTGCATGGGCATGCCCCCTCGCCGTCAAGAGAAGCAACTTTCGTTCCGATTCGGAGCCGGAAACTCGTGCCCGCACGGGACCGAGCGAGGACTTCTTCGGGGGCCTCGTTGTGTCGAGGCTGCCCGAAGCGGCGGTCACGATCGGGACGATGGCGTTCGGAGCGTGGATCGTCTGGGCCTGGAGGCGGGCACCGGCCCTCGAGGTGCCGGAGGCGGCGAAAACTGTTGAATCGATTGGCGGGGCCGACGGGACTCGAACCCGCGACCTCCGGCGTGACAGGCCGGCGTTCTAACCAACTGAACTACGACCCCGCGAAGGGACGGCGCATCATATGGGAAGCCGCGCCGGGAGTCGAGTCCGCGGGAGTCTGAAGGGAGCGCGGCCATCGGGGCGAACGGACCGCTTTGAGCAGGCCGCGGCACAACGCGAGGGCCCGCGTGGGCGCTCGCGAGCTGACGAGAGTCGAGAGGCCTCGTTTTCCCGCGCGGGGCTCGAACCAGACCGCGGTCCAGCTTCCATCGTTCTCGATCAGCTGGTAGCGCCAGCCCTTCCGGTCGGATATGAGCTCCGCCAGAGCCAGCGCGCTCCAGTCGCTCGTCGAGAACGGCGGCACGTAGCGGCCGACCTCTCCGAACACTCGTTGCTGCACGAGCGCGTCCAATTCGGGGCCTTCGTGAATTTGCATGCCCCGACCGCAGCAATCTCCGTACCACGCCGGCTCAGGCGGACGCCAGGCGCCGCGCCTTGCGGAGATCGCGAACCAGGCGGTCGTGAAGCCGCTTTCGACTCGTTGGGTCGGGCGCGCGGAGCACGGCGGCGGGGTGAAGCGAGCGCAGGATCGGCGCGCCGCCCTCGGGCGGCCGGCGCGCGAGCGATTCGGCCGCCGTGACTCCGAGGGCGACGACGACGGATGGTGCGACCGCACGGATCTCCGCCTCGAGCCACGGCTGGCACGCCGTCACCTCGGAGACCCGGGGCTTCTTGTGGATCCGCCGCTTGCCTCGTTCTTCGAACTTGAAGTGCTTGACGGCGTTGGTGACGTACACGTCGTCTCGCGAGACGCCCGCAGCCTCGAGCGCCGACGCGAGCTCCGCTCCGGCCGGGCCGACGAACGGACGTCCTTCGCGGTCCTCGCGGTCGCCGGGCTGCTCGCCGACGAGAAGGATCGCGGCGCCGGCCGGGCCCTCCCCGAAGACGGTCTGCGTGGCGTCTCGGTAGAGCGGGCAGCCGCGGCAGTCCTTCGCGGCGCGGGCCAGCCGCGACAGGCTGCGCGAGTCGGGGACGAAGGGCGAGGCGTCGGCGCCCGGGCGGTTCGGCATTCGGCCCGCTCTCAATCTCCGAGAGTCGGCGCCCGGCGCGGCAGGCGCGGCGGCCGCGGACCGTGGCGCACGGCGCCGGCGACGGAAACGTACGCGAGCTCGCGGCCCTCGCGCGCGCCGCGAAGCAGAAGGCCGCCCCGGCTCATGTCGCCGCGTCCGACGAAGTCCGGCGGGAAGAGCAGGCGGGCTCCGAACACATCGACGAGCAGATCGACGTACTTGCCCGTGGCGACGCTTCCGAGCAGAACGACCTCGGCTCCGCCACCCGCCCGCCGGCGAAGGCGGCGTGCGTCGCGTTCGAGCGGTTTCCGGTAGAGCGGATTGGAGACGTCGATGTCGACCCCCGCGAATTCCCTCAGGTCCTCGAGGCCGACAGGAGCCTCGGCGGGCACCAGGCCGCGGGTCGGCGTGATCACGAGAGTCCCCGACAGGTTCCCGGGCGGACGTGCGAAGCGCGTCGCGTAGGCGAGCTTCCCGCGGAAATAGAGGCCCGACAGGAACGCGAACGCCTCGCCGAGCGGCGCAACTCCCTCCCGCAGCCGAAGCGCGAGATCGAAACGCGATTCGTCGCGAAGGAGGAGCCTCGCTCGGAGGCCCGTGCAGCTCGCGGGCGAGAGCAGGAAGACCCGAGGCGTCACGCCGCCGAGGATACGCAAGAACCGAACCGAGATTGAGCGTGCGGTCGCCCGGTGGTCAGCGCAGCAGACGCCGCGCCGCGCGTCCGCTCGCAAGGGCGCCGAGCACGGTGCCTCTCTCCAACCGCTCGGTCCCCTCCCCCGCGAAGAAAAGGGTGTCGGCCACAGGCTCCGCGAGCCGGTCGTACTCGGGGACCGAGCCGAGAAGACGGTCGACCCGCGCGGTCGTTTCGTCGCGATCCGCGTGAAGCAATCTGCCGCCTCGAGGCGACAGACTGCATTCACGGGGACGCGATGAGATTCAGCTCGACGGGAACATGGGAGAGCTCAACCCCATTTCGGCCGCGGCCAGTTTTCTCTTCACGACCCGGCGAGCCGCGGTCCTCTTCACGGCCCGGCGGACCCGGGCGCGACCCGCCGCCTTCCGAACGACGCGGCGGCGCACGGCGGCTTTCTTGACCGTGCGGCGCACCCGAGCGCGCCTCACCGCCTTGCGGACACCGCGGCGAGCCACGGCCTTCCGGACGACGACCCGGCGGCGCCTGGCGGTCCTCCGAGCGCGGCGGCGCGAGACTCTCCTGGCCATCCGGCGAAGGCGACCGCGAGCCACGGCCCCCCGAACTCCGCCTTTGCTAGCCCTACTCGCGACGCGCTTGGCCCGGCGTACCCTTCGAACGGCCCTGCGCAGCCTTCTCCTTGCAACCCGTCTCACCGTCTTCCTCATCGTTGGTCCTCACTTGTTAAGGGTCCAGAGCGGATGAACCCGGTTCCGGGCGCCGCCCAAACTACCGCCCGGTGCCTCCATCGGGCGGCGCTCGTGTCGGGGGCCGTCTTCTCGCCGGCCTCTCGGGAAGACCCGTTGCGGCTTCACCCACAAACTCGACGATCGTCGGAATCGCCAGATCGCTCTTCGATCTCGCCCGCGGCCGGGACCCTGCAGATCGGCGGGGTCGGCCTTGGACGCCGCTTCGCCGTCAATCTACATCCAATCGAACTCATGCAACCACGATTTCACATCGGCGAGAAGCTTGAGTCTGCTGAAAAACCGCGAGACGCTTCGGTGCCGTGAGGCCTGAATGTTGGTGGGAGGTGGGGGGATCGAACCACCGACATCCTGCGTGTAAAGCAGGCGCTCTACCACTGAGCTAACCTCCCGCGAACTCCCATCCTACGCCGGGCCGGCGGCGACGGCATGAGCCCGACGGATCTCCGCGCGCTATGCGCCGCGCGTGTCTCCGCCTTGTGGGCGCCTTGGCGTCGAGCGATAACTCCGGCGGCGGCGGCCGGCTAGACCTTGACCTTCTTGAGGTCCTTCAGGTCCGCCAGCGGCACCGGCCGGGCGAGCAGGAAGCCCTGCCCGTACGGAACGCCGAGGGTCTGCAGCACGCGCAATTCCTCGCGCGTCTCGATGCCCTCGGCGATGACGCGCGTGCGCATCTTGCGCGCGAACGAGAGAAGCGCTTCGAGCAGATCCTGTTTCGTGCGGCGCCGGTCGATGCCGCGGACGAAGACGTTGTCGAACTTCAGGTAGTCCGGCTCGATCTCGGCGAGCGAGGACAGGCTGCTGTATCCGGTCCCGACGTCGTCCACCGCGATGCGGAAGTTCTGCGAGCGGAACTTCGACAGGACCTCGCGGAAGAGGCTCTCGTAGACGGCGTACGTCCGTTCGGTGATCTCGAGGACGATGCGATCGGGCGACAGGCCGAAGGAGCCGACCTGCTCCAAAAACACCGGGCCCAGGAATTCCGGATCGGAGGCGGCCGCGGGCGACATGTTGATGAAGATCTGCCGCTCGCCGTTGGTGCCCGCCACGGCCTCGAGCGAGCGCTGCCGGCAGACGCGCTCGAGCGGCATCAGGAGATCGGTCCGCTCCGCCAGCGAGAACAGCGTCTCGCCGGACTCGAACTCGCTGCCGCGCGGTCCCCGCGAGAGCGCCTCCATGCCGATCATCTCTCCCGTCGCGAGGTCGAAGACCGGCTGGAAGACGGGATGAATCTCGCGGCGCTGGATCGCGTCCTTGAGCAACTCGCCGCCGCGGATCTCCTGGCGCACGGTCTTGCGCGTGACCTGATCGCGCGCCTCCTGAATCCCGCGGTAGACGAGCCGCTCCGCGCGGTACTTGGGATCGAAGCTGATACGGCCGGCGCCGACGAAGGAGCGGAAGCGTCCCGAGAGATCGGCCCGCTCGGCGAGATATCCGCGGATCAGCTGATCGAGCTCGGCGGCCTTCTGCTCGAGGGCGCCCGAATCGTTCAGGAAGGGCTCCTCGGGATTGATGATCAGGATGATCTCGTCGGAACGGACGTAGGGCAGGCAGAAGATTCCGTTCGGCACGATGCCGTCCGCCTGGAAGGCCTTCAGCCGGCGGACGAAGTCGAGGAGCAAGTCGTCGTAGGCCTCGAAGCCCCACACCTGCTCGACCTTCCCTTCGGAGCCCGGCCGGAAGATCAGGACGGCGAGCGAGCCGTGCTGCTGAATCTGTTTGCCGAGGTCCTCGGTCAGGGTGGCGATCGTGGGAAGGCCCGTGTCCCGGTCGTACAGCCGGGTCCGTTCCTTCAGCCACTTGCCCCGCAGGGCGACGAACTCGCTCTCGCGACCCTTGTTCATTGCTGCCCGAGCCCCTTCAGGATAGCACCCCGGCCGGCGGCGCCGCTCCCTCCGCGAACGCCGCGACGGCCTCGCCCGTGCCGAGCACGATCAGGACGTCGCCGCGTTCGAACCGATCCTCCGCTCCCGGCACGAAGCGCCGCTCGAGCCCGTCCCGTGTGCGCCGGCGCACGGCGAGAACCGACAGATGGAAGCGGCTGCGCAGCCCCGCCTCCCCCATCGTCCGGCCCTCGAGCGACGCGGGCAGCGGAAGCTCCGCGAGGCGATGCTTTTCCGGGAGCTCGAAGAAGTCCACGTCGCCGGACTGGTGCTCGTCCGAGAAGGTCTTCACACGCGCCATCAGGCGGCTGCGCTGGAGCACTTCCTGATCGAAGGCGCCGAGCAGGTCGCGGCGCGTCACGATGCCGAGGAACTTGCGGCTGTCCGGCGAATCCACGACGGGCAACTGCCCGAGGTCGCGGAACCACAGCTTCTCGTTGACGCTCGTCAGCGGCTCGAGCGGCGTCGCGAACGGGATCTCCGCCACGAGGTCCTCCGCGATCACGAGGTCCGAGAGGGCCGGGTCGGCGAAGCGGCTCTTCACGTCGTGCAGATCGATCACGCCGAGAAGGCGGCCCGCCTCGTCGCCGATGTAGAGGTAGAGGCTGCGCGTCTCGAGAAACGTGTGCACGATCTGCGAGAAGGTCGTCGTCCGGGGCAGGAGCTTCACGTCCGTGCGCAGGATGTCGGAGACCTTGAGCGTCGACATCGCCGTCGCTTCGGGCGTCTTCTCCCAGACGATGCCGGCCGAGCGCAGGCTCGCGATGTAGATCGAGTCTTCCTCGAAGAACCGCGCCGAGAGGATCGCCGCGACCGAGACCACCATCATCGGGAGCAGAACCTGGCTGTTCTGCGTCAGCTCGAAGATCATGATGACGGCAACCAGCGGCGCGCGCGTGACGCCGGCCATGAGCCCGCCCATGCCGAGGAGCGCATAGCCTCCGACGGGAGCCTCGAAGTTCGGAAACGCGACGTGGCAGATCTTCGCCACGACGCCGCCGACGGTCGCCCCGACGAGGAGGGTCGGCGTGAAAACGCCGCCGACGCCGCCCGAGCCGATGGTCGAGGCCGTCGCGACGATCTTTCCGAGGAAGAGCGCGAGAAGAAAGAGGAGCGTCGGGTTGCCGCGCAGGAGGCGGTTGGTTCCCTCGAAGCCGTTGCCCCAGACCTCCGGCAGAAAGATCCCGATGATGCCGACGATGGCGCCGCCGAGCGCCATCGAAAGCGGCGGCGGCAGCTTCGTCGCGGCGAAGAGACGGCGCCCCTCGCGCAGCCCCCGCACGAAGAGCGCCGACGCCGGGCCGGCGAGGAGGCCGATCAGGGCGAACGGAATGAACTCCGCCACCGACTCGAGCCGGAATGGCGCGACGCGATAGACGGGCTCGTCCCCGAGGAAGAACCGCACGAGGAGCGTCGAGGTCACGGCCGAGACGACGGCCGGTCCGAAGATGGTCATCGAGAACGTCCCGACGACGACCTCCAGCACGAAGAGCGTTGCCGCGATCGGCGTGTTGTACGCGCCGGCGACGCCCGCCGCCATGCCGCAGGCCGTAAGGATCCGCAGGCGCTCGGGCGAGACGTTCCATCGCCGGCCGACCGTCGACGCCAGGGCGGCGCCGACCTGGATGATCGGCCCCTCGCGCCCTTCCGATCCTCCGGAGGAGATGACGGCGATCGACGCCGCGGCGCGGCCGAGCGACTCGCGCAGTCGCACGCGGCTGCGTCCGAGCGTGACGACCTCGATCATCTGCGAGATTCCGTGCGTGCCGCCCGCCTCCCGATACACGTACGACACGATGAGGCCGCCGAACAGGCCGCCCGCCGCCGGCAGGAAGATCCGCAGGAGCACGGGAAGCGATTCGGCTCCGGCGACGACGTCCTTGGCGTCGAGCAGCCACTCCGTGAACCGCGTCGTCAGCGCGCGGAAAACGATCGCTCCGAGCGCGCCGAGAGCCCCGGCCACCGCCGAGAGGAAGAGGAACTGGGTGTTGGGGTCGCGCCAGAAGAACTGGCCGAATTGCGGGAGCGCGAAGCGCGGGCGCTTCGGCGCGGCGGACGGCGCTTCCCCTTCGCTCATTCCTCCGCGCCGCCCCGTTCGTCCACGTCGTCGTCCCCGCCGAACATGAAGTTGTGGGCGCAGACGCGGCTGCAGAAGACGCTCCCCGAGCTCCGGACCGCGCAGGAGTTGCACACGGACTTACGGCAGAAGCGGCACAGGGGAAGGGTGTACCCGAGGTCGTTCCCGCAGATGGCGCAACGGTCTCCGGAGCCCGTCACAGACGACAGTATAGGCTCTATAATCCGCGCTCCGCGAACGGCGGTGTAGCTCAGTTGGTCAGAGCAAGCGGCTCATATCCGCTGTGTCGGGGGTTCAAATCCCTCCACCGCCACCAGCCGATCGGAGGGTTCTGATGCCTTCGCGGAAGGTCGCTCTCCTGGCCGGGCTGATCCTGCTCGCGTCGGAATTGCTAGCGGCGCCGGTCCGCTTGCGCCTTGTCGATGACCGCGGCAAGCCGATTGGCGATCCCGTGAAGGTCTGTCTCTACCAGGGACTCCAAACATCTTGTCTCGAGCAGCCCCCATACGAGATTCCTTCTTCGATGCAGGGTTTCGACAGCCTGACTGCCGAAGGGCCGGCGAACGGACCCATTCACGTCAACCGTAGCGATCTTGCCAACCCGGCAACCCTCGAGCTGTCGGTCCGGATACCGAGGAAGGGATACCTCAGCATTCAGGGTCTCCCGAGCGATCCGGTCGCGCTGTCTCTCTACGCCGGCGACGACTCGACGTTTCGGAAGCCGGCGTTCCGCTTCGAACACGTCGACGCGACCGGCCTCCGAATTCCCGCGCAAAGATTCGTCCTCGCGCTTTCGGACGGACGCAGCGCGCCCGACCTGCAACTGCTCACGGTCAAGCCCGGCGCCTCGTACACCGTCGTCTATCACCGGCGTCCGGGATGGTCACTGTTGTTTCGGAGCGTCGGGGCCGGGCGAGCGCCCGTCGCGCGAGCGTCCGCGATTCTGCTCTCCGCCGCGGCTCCCGGGAAGGAGAAGGAGATCTCGAAGTCGACGAGCGACCTCGACGGCCTCGGGACGGTGTCCGGCGTGGTCGAACCTTTTGCGACGCTCTCGCTCTCCGCGACCGGCTATCTGAAGGAATCGGCTCCAGGGCTCACCGCGGCGCGCGGAACCTTCACTTTCCGCGAGGTCGTGCTGGAGCGCGGAGGAAACGTGAAGGCGGTGGTCACGCTCGACGGCAAGGCGGCGATGGGAGCGGCGTGTCAGCTGGCTTCCACACAGCGGAAAGTCGACTCCGGGAGCCGCCTGCCGACCGCCGAAGTGCTCGCGGAGGCGCCAGTGTCGGCAAGTGGGATCTGCGAGACGCCACGGTTTCGGCACGGCGACTACGTCTTTCGGGTGATTCCCAAGGACTCGCACAACTCCGACGACCAGCTGGTCACGTTGCCGGAGGACGGCACGGTCGATCTGGAAGTGAAGCTCCGACGGTATCCGGTGTCGGGGACCGTGCGGCGCGGAGAGAAACTGGAGCAGGGTGTTCTGGTCTTTGCGACGAACGACGCGGACTTCCCGGCGTTCCCGGCCCCGAGGAGCGCGCCGCCGGAGCCTCTGAAGATGGAGACCGACGAGGAGGGTCGTTTCCGCGGCACGGTCTGGAGGAGTGGAAGCTACACCTTCACGGTGACGACCAAAGCCGTCGTAGTGGCCGGAACGCGAACCGTCGAGGTCGGGGACGACGGGGCGATCGTCGACTTCCAGTTGAACGAGGGTGACTTGTCGGCTGTCGTCGTCGACCAGCGAGACACGCCCGTTCCAAATGCATGGGTCAACGCGAGCGTTCGGATCCCGGGCGGCTGGGACAACCGATGGGGCTACGCCGACGAAGCCGGTCAGTACTCCTTTCCTCTCGAAGGCGGCGGCCCAGTGAAACTCATCGCCGGAAAGGACGGGTACAAGAACTCGGATGAAGTCGAGCTCGACGTCTCGCCAGATCAAACGATACCGACTCAGAAGCTCGTGGTGACGAAGCTCGACACGGTCGAAGGCCACGTGCTGTGGCCGGACGGAAGCGGCGCGTCGGGGATCGGCGTTTCGACTTACGACGCATCGGCCGGCCGGGCGCCGATCGAGGTCGGGAGCGTCCCGACGGAGCCGGACGGCCACTTTTCCGTCGCGAAGGCTTCGGGCGCATCCACACGGGTCTTCGTGACGGGTGTCGGCTGCCCCCTGCAGGCCACCGACGTCGCAAACGACGCGACCGATGTGAGGCTCGTCTGCGCTCCGGTTTCTTCGGGCCTCGAGGTCGCGACGAAGAAATCGGACGGAACGCCCGTCCAGGACGAGCGCGTGCTCCTTCGGTGGAATGGCGTTGTCATACCGCGCGCGATACTGAAATCGCATCTGACCTTCCTGGGAATGCCGGATGGCACCGACGGCTCTGGCCGGCTAACGATCGTGGCACTGCCTCCCGGCAACTACGACGTCTTTCTGCAGGACTCCTCCTCGGAGGCGACGATCTCGGAGGGACTCCAATATGGCTTTATTTCGACGGTAACGCTGGCTCCCATGGAGACCGCAGAGCTCGAGGTGCGCGTCGAGTAGCGAGATCCTGCGACGGACGAAGTACCATGGTTTCGTGAACGCCGTTCGGGACGCCCTTCGCCGGGCGTCGCGGGGCCTGATGCCGCGGGACGCGCCGGTCCTGCTCGCCGTCTCCGGCGGCGCCGACTCGATGGCGCTGCTCGCCGGCAGCGCCGAGCTTGCGCCGGAGACCGGATGGCGCCTCTCCGTCGCCCACGTCCACCACGGCCTGCGGGGCCGGGCGGCCGACCGCGACCGCGACTTCGTCGCCGAGCACGCCCGCCGGCTCGGCCTGCCATTCCTGGAGCGCCGCGTCGATGCCCGAGCCGGCGCGCGGCGGCTGCGTCTTTCGATCGAGGCGGCGGCTCGCCACTTGCGATACGAGGCGCTCCTCGACATGGCGCGCGAGGCCGGAGCCGAGCTCATCGCGACGGCGCATCAGAAGAACGACATGGCCGAGTCGCACCTGATGGCGCGCGGGCGCCGCGGCGGCCTCGCGCGCCTCGCCGGCCCGCGGGAGAAACGCGCGGACGGCGTCGTCCGGCCGCTGCTCTCCGTGTCGCGCGCGCAGATCCTCGCGTTCCTCGCCGCCCGCGGCGTCGGCTTCCGCCGCGACGCCTCGAACGGCGACCTGCGCTTCGACCGCAACCGCGTCCGGCGCGAGATCGCCGCCGCTCCCGAGGACCGGCGCGAGCGCCTCGCGGCCTCCGCCGCGGACCACGCCGCCGCCCGCGCAGCGCCTCGACGAGGAATTCGAACGCCGGGTGCGCCCGCGACTGCACTTCGGTCCGGGCGCGACGCTCGCCGATGCGGCCTTCCTCGCCGCCTGTCCGCGCGATCTGGCGCGGCGCGCGATCTCCGAGGCGGCGGCGCCGTTCGCGCGGCCCGGCCGTCCTTCGTTCACCGGGCGCGAGCGCGAGGCGATCCTCGACCGCCTGGCCGGCGGCCGGGACTTCCGCTTCGAGGCGGGCCGCCGCGTCCGCGTCGAGCGCCGGGGAACCCTGCTCCGCGTGGCCGCAACCGGCCGCGAAGCGGCGCCCCCGGCCGGGCGGGTGTAGGATTTCCGGAAGCAAAACAGCACAAGACGAATGGACGCGCCGAGCTTTGAGAGACGTTTCGAGGCCGAGCGGATCGCCGCGCGCGTGGCGGAGGTCGCGAAGCGTCTCGACGACGACTTCCGCGGACGTCCCGTCGTTCTCCTGTCGATCCTGAAGGGCGCCGCGCTCTTCACGGCCGACCTCTCGCGGCAGATCCGGACTCCGGCCGCGCTCGAGTACATCAGCGTACGGCGCGCCGAAGGGGACGAGATCCTCCAGATCGATTTCGCCACGAAATTCGACCTCGCCGGCAAAGCGGTCGTCCTCCTCAAGGATGTCGTCAACACGGGCGTCATCGAGACCTACCTCTCGGACCAGCTCCGCGGGAGCGGCGTCGAGAGCGTTCGGATCGCCGCCATCGTCGACAAGCCCCACGAGCGCCGGACCGACCTGACCGTGGACTATCCCCTCTTCACCTCGGAGGGCGGCACGTTCGTCGGCTACGGGATGGAGTACAAGGGCCTCTACGGCAACCTTCCCTACGTGGCCGAAATCGCGTCCGGGCAATAAATTCCGACACTTCTCCGTTATGCTGATGTCCTGGCTCGGAGAGCCTGAGGAAGAGCCTTAGGAGAAGACCCGTTGAACGCCACCATCAAGAATCTGCTCGTCTGGATGGTCATCCTCGTGCTGATCATCCTCGCCTGGAACGTCTTCAAGACGGGCGCCGCCTCGATCGAAGAGATCAGCTTCTCGCAGTTCATGGACCAGGTCGCGCAGGGCCATGTCCAGAAGGTGACCATCCGCGGCGACGAGATCCGCGGCGTTTACGCGCCGGCCGCCGGAAAGCGCGACACGACGTTCCGGACCTACGCGCCGAATTACCCGAAGCTCGTCGAGGACCTGCGCGAGAAAGGCGTCGGCATCGAGGTCACGCCGCTCAAGGACTCCTCGCTCGTCTCGGCGCTCGTCATGTACGGGCCGCTGATCCTGCTCGTCGCGATCTGGTTCGTCATCATGCGGCAGATGCAGGCGGGCGGGAACAAGGCCCTCTCCTTCGGCAAGTCGCGCGCGAAGCTCCTGACGCCGACGCAGAAGAAGGTCACGTTCAAGGACGTGGCCGGCGTCGAGGAAGCGAAGGTCGAGCTCCAGGAGATCATCGAGTTCCTCAAGGACCCGCAGAAATTCCAGAAGCTCGGCGGCAAGATTCCGAAGGGCGTCCTCCTGATCGGCCCCCCCGGCACGGGCAAGACGCTCCTCGCGCGCGCCGTCGCGGGCGAGGCCAACGTTCCGTTCTTCACCATCTCCGGCTCCGACTTCGTCGAGATGTTCGTCGGCGTCGGCGCCTCGCGCGTGCGCGACCTCTTCGAACAGGGCAAGAAGAACGCGCCCTGCATCATCTTCATCGACGAGATCGACGCCGTCGGCCGGCACCGCGGCGCGGGCCTCGGCGGCGGGCACGACGAGCGCGAGCAGACCCTCAACGCCCTGCTCGTCGAGATGGACGGCTTCGACACGAACGAGGGCGTCATCCTCGTGGCCGCGACGAACCGGCCGGACGTCCTCGACCCGGCCCTCCTGCGGCCGGGACGCTTCGACCGGCGCGTCGTCGTGGACAGCCCCGACCTGCGGGGGCGCGAGCAGATCCTCAAGGTGCACACGCGGCAGACGCCGCTGGCCGAGTCGGTCGATCTCTCGGTGATCGCGCGCGGCACGCCCGGTTTCTCGGGCGCCGACCTGGCGAACCTCGTCAACGAGGCGGCGCTGAACGCGGCGCGTTTCAACAAGAAGAAGGTCGAGATGATCGACTTCGAGTACGCCAAGGACAAGGTCATGATGGGACCGGAGCGCAAGTCCATGATCATGACCGAGCAGGAGAAGCGGAACACCGCGTACCACGAGGGCGGGCACGCGCTCGTGGCCGCGCTGCTCCCGGACGCCGACCCGCTCCACAAGGTCACGATCATTCCGCGAGGCCGCGCGCTCGGCGTGACGATGCAACTGCCCGCGGAGGACAAGTACTCGCACACGAAGGAGTACCTCGAGTCCATGATCACCGTGATGATGGGCGGCCGCATCGCCGAGGAGCGGTTCCTCGGGCACATGACGACGGGCGCGGGGAACGACCTCGAGAAGGCGACGGACCTCGCGCGGAAAATGGTCTGCGAGTGGGGCATGAGCGAGCTCGGCCCGCTGACGTTCGGCAAGGTCGAGGGCGAGATCTTCCTCGGCCGCGACTTCGGCCGCACGCAGGACTACTCCGAGGGCACGGCCAACCAGATCGACGCCGAGGTCAAACACATCGTGACCGACGCCTACGCCCGCGCGCACAAGATCATCACGGACAACGAGAAGTCGATGCACCGCCTCGCCCGGACGCTCCTCGAGAAGGAAGTCCTGGATGGTGAGGAGGTCTTGCAGATCATCGCGGACGAGACGGGCATCGACGTCGCGAAGCTCCGCAAGGCGGGGCCGCCGCGGCCGCCGATCGCGACGACCCCCGGTTCGCCCGAGCCCGCCGCGGGAGGCAAGGTCGGACCGCTCGTGCCGGAGCCCGCCTAGCAGGTTGCTGAAAAAGGGTGTGGGATGGCGTTACGAGCGCCGCGGGGTCAGATCCGAGGAAGCGCGACGACGGCGATGCCTTCGCATCGGCGAGGAGCGATGACGACGGAGATGGCCCCGCGCCGCCGTAACCCGAAGGGGGGACGGCATTTTGCCGGAGCCCACGAAGCAGACATGAGAGAGGTTCGAGCAACGTCATCTCACGGGCGCCGGGTGCAAAATGCCGGACCCGACGCCCGCATCCATTTTTCAGCAGCCTGCTAGCAGTTCGTTTCGTCGCGTGAGCGCGTGAGTATCGCCGAAAAGTTCCTCCCCGAGCTCGACGCCGAGATGGCCTCCACGCGGCGGGTCCTCGAGCGCGTTCCGATGGACCGCCTCGACTGGAAGCCGCACCCGAAATCGCGAAGTCTCGGCGAGCTCGCGACCCACGTCACCGAGACCGCGCGCTGGGGAATCCGCCTGGCCGCTCCGAGCTTTCAGGTCGGCAGCGAGAAGGCCCCCTCGCTGCGGTCGACCGGAGAGCTCCTCGCGCGCTTCGACCAGAACGTCGCGGAGAGTCGCGCCGCGATCGCCGCGCGGTCCGACGACGACATGGCGGAGGAGTTCCAGGTGCTCCGCCCCGACGGCGCGCTCTTCTTCCAGCTCCCGCGAAAGACGGGCGTGCGCCGGCTCCTGCTCAATCACCTCATCCACCACCGCGGCCAGCTGACCGTTTATCTGAGGTTGAACGACGTCCCGCTGCCCGCCGTGTACGGCCCGACCGCGGACGAGTCGATCTGACCTGAACCCGGGGCCTTCCGCTACACTGCCGGCGTGGCGGCCGAATCGGATCTGGTCTTCCCGGCGAAGGACCGCGAGACGCTGGCGGAGATCGGCGGCTGGGACGCGCTCCGCCTGCCGTCCTTCGCGTCCTCGGACTTTCCCCTGGACGTCGTCCGCTTTTCCGGATCGGCGTCTCCTCCGGTCGTCGTCTCCCGCGCCCGCCGCGCCGAGACGCTGAAGGCCCTCCCGGCGACCCTTCGGGATCGGGCGCGGGCGGCGTTCGAGCGGGCGGAGCGCGCGCCGGCGCGGTGGGGCCTGGCGAGGGGACGGGCCCTCGAGCTCGGCCAGGCGCCGCTCGTGATGGGCGTCGTGAACGTGACGCCGGACTCGTTCTCCGACGGCGGACTCGCCTTCGACCGCGGCCGCGCCATCGAGCGGGCGCTGCGCCTCTTCGAGGAAGGCGCCGACGTGGTGGACGTGGGCGGCGAATCGACGCGGCCGGCCACCGGCGCCTACGGCTCGGCTTCGGAGGTCTCCCTCGACGAGGAGCTCTCCCGCGTCGTCCCGGTCGTCCGCGGCATCCGGCGCGCCAGCGCGGCTCCCCTGTCGGTCGATACGCGCAAGGCCGCGGTCGCTCGCGCCGCGCTCGCGGAAGGCGCGGACGCCGTCAACGACGTCTCCGCCCTGCGACACGATCCCGAGATGGCGGGCGTCGTCGCGGACGCCGGGGCCGGACTCGTCCTCATGCACATGCGCGGCGACGATCCCCGACGCATGCAGGACGACACGACCTACGCGCACCCGATCGCCGACATCGCCGAGGCGCTCGCCGCCGCAGCCGCGGCCGCCCGGGCGGCGGGCACGGCGCCCGAGAAGATCGCCGTGGATCCGGGCCTCGGCTTCGGCAAGACTCCCGAAGGGAACCTGACCCTCCTGCGGCACCTCGCCGCCTTCCGGACGCTCGGGTTCCCGGTCGCCGTCGGCGCGTCGCGCAAGGGTTTCGTCCGTCGGTTCTCCGGGATCGCCGAGGACTCCTCGGCCTCCGACCGGCTCCCGGGATCGCTCGCCGCGGTCGTCGCGGCCGCCGCCGCGGGGGCGGCGCTCGTGCGCGTGCACGACGTCGTGGACACCGTGCGATTCCTCCGGATGTCGCTCGCTCTCTCCCGGCCGGCGCCCGTCGAGGCCGGCGCGCGTGCGCGCGAGGGAGTCCGGTGATCGAGCGGCTCTCCGGCCCCATCGGGGCCCTCTCGCGCCTCTCGTTCACCTGGCGCGACGCCATCGACATCCTCGCGGTCGCGTTGATCGCCTACACGCTCCTGCGCCTCATCCGCGGCACGCGTGCCGTGCAGATGGTCGCGGGGCTCGTGATCGTCTTCCTCGTTTACCGCCTGGCCGTCGTGCTCCGTCTCGCGACGCTGCGCGAGGTCCTGAAGAGCCTCATCTTCTATCTGCCGTTCGGCATCATCGTGCTCTTCGCCGCCGAGCTGCGCCGCGCGCTCGCGGCGTTCGGGAGGACGCCCCTCTGGTTCTCCTCGTACCATGCCGAGGAGCTCATCTCCGAGATCGTGCTCGCGACGACGTCGCTCTCGACCCGGCGCGTCGGCGCGCTCATCGTGCTCGAACGGCAGGAGGGGCTGAAGACCTACATCGAGAACGGCGTTCGTCTCGATTCCGCCGTCTCGTATGATCTTCTCGTGACGCTCTTCGCGCCCGGCACGCCGCTCCACGACGGCGCCGTCATCGTCTCGGGGGAGCGCATTGCCGCGGCCTCGTGCTTCCTGCCGCTGACGCTCAAGGAAGGGCTCTCCAAGCGTTACGGCACGCGCCACCGCGCCGCGATCGGGATCACCGAGGAGACCGACGCCCTGGCGATCGTGGTCTCCGAGGAGCGCGGCACCGTCTCGCTTGCGCGGCAGGGCGAGCTGCTCGACGAGCTCGACGCCAAGTCCCTCCGCGACTCGCTCCTGCGCGAGTTCGCGACCGGACGGTAGGTCCGTGTCATGGCATTGCCGCGATTTCTCGTCCGCAACGCCGGCTCGAAGCTTCTGGCGCTCGCCATCGCGCTCGCGCTCTGGTTCTCGCTTTCCGGCGAGCGGCGCGAGCGAACGTCGGAACGGACGTACCATGTTCCTCTCTCGATCGTGAACATTCCCGAGCACTCTCTCGTCGCCTCGGCCATGCCGCCCTCCGTGGACGTCCGCTTGCGCGCGCCGTTCACCGCGTTCCGCCAGCTCGAGCCGGACCGGCTGGAGGCAGTGCTGGATCTGAAGGAAGCCGCGCCGGGGGACCGCGTCTACCGCCTGACGCCGGACGACGTGAACGTGCCCCCCGAGGTCGAGGTGATCTCGATCTCGCCGCAGGAGATTCCGTTCCGGCTGGACACGCTCGAGGAGAAGACGCTCCCCGTGGTCCCCGCCGTGGTTGGCGACCCCGCGCCGGGCCTTCGCGTCGCCGGCGTCCGGTCCGAGCCCCCGACCGTGCGCCTCGCCGGCCCCGCGACGGTCCTCGCGCGGATGACGGAGGTCGCGACGGTCCCCGTCTCGGTCGCGGGCCGCACCGCCACGTTCACGATTCCCGCGGCGATCGCCGTGTCGGATCCCGGCCTGCGCCTCCGCCAGGCGCCGGGAGTCGCCGTGACGGTGCGGCTCGAGCCCGTCGCGCCGGCCGAAGCACCGACTCCGGGGAAGGTGGGGGGATGAGGCTCTTCGGCACGGACGGGCTGCGCGGCCGTGCGGGCGATTTCCCGCTCGACGACGCGTCGCTCGTGCGCATCGGACGCGAGCTCGGCCGCCGCGTCGTGCGGGAAGGCCGGCCGCCCGTGGTCCTCGGCGGCGACACGCGCGAGTCCACCCAGCGCATGATCGGCCGGCTCGCGGCGGGCCTCGCGGAGAGCGGCTGCGCCGTCGCCGCGGCCGGCGTGATGACGACGCCGGGCATCGCCGAGCTCGTCCTCGAATGCGGCGCCGGCGCGGGCGTCTCCGTCTCCGCCTCGCACAATCCGTACGAGGACAACGGGGTCAAGATCTTCGGTCCGGACGGCCGCAAGTGGCCGGACCAGGACGAGCAATCGCTCGAGCAGATCCTCCTCGCGTCTCGCGACAGTCTCGCCGACGCTCCCGATTCGTCCGACGGCCACGCGCCGCCGGGCGACCCCTCGCTCGCCCGCGCCTACCTCGACCGGCTCGCCGCCCTGATGCCGGCGCACCTGTCGGGTCTCGCGATCGTCGTGGACGCGGGCAACGGCGCGGCCTGGGAGCTCGGCCCCGCCGCGCTCACCCGCGCCGGCGCGCGCGTCGAGTCGATGTCCGTCGCGCCGGACGGCCGCAACATCAATCGGGGATGCGGCGCGCTCCATCCGGAAGAGATGGCGCGGCGGACGAAAGAGAGCGGCGCGGCGATGGGCGTGGCATTCGACGGCGACGCCGACCGCTCGATCTTCGCCGACGAGTCCGGCCGGATCCTCGACGGCGACGACGTCCTCTGGATCGTGGCACGCGAGTGGAAGCGGCAGGGCCGGCTCGCGCCGGGAGGCGTCGTCGGCACCGTGATGTCGAACTTCGGGCTCGAGGCGGCGCTCGCGCGCGAAGGCATCGCGTTTCACCGCGCGGCGGTCGGCGACCGCAACGTGGCGAGGATGATGGAGGAGAAAGGCGCGACGATCGGCGGCGAGACGTCGGGACACATCCTGCTCTCGCTCTCGCCGGCGGGCGACGGCATCCTGACCTGTCTCACGCTCGCGCGGATCCTCTCGGAGAGCGGCGGGAGCCTCGGCCGCCTCGCAACGCTCGAGAAGGTGCCGCAATCGCTCCGCAACGTGAAGACCGCGCGGCGCGTCCCGCTCGAGGAGGTCCCCGCGCTCGTAAAGGCGGTCCGGCGCGCCGAGGAGGCGCTCGCCGGCCGCGGCCGCGTGTTCCTCCGCTACTCGGGAACGGAGGCGCTCCTGCGCATCCTCGTCGAGGGGCAGGACGAGAAGGAAGTGCTCGCCGTCGCCGACGAGCTCGAGGCCGTCGCCCGCCGGGAGCTGCCGCACTGAGCGTCGGGCCGCCGGCTTCCCGGGAAACCGTTCGCGCTCTTCTCTTCGACGCCGGAGGGACGCTCATCCACGTGGACGGCGAGCGCTTCTGCGTCGCCGCCGGCCTGCCGTGGGACGAGCGCGTGTTCGACCGCGCGGAGGCCGCGGGCGTCGCCGCGGTGCAGCGTCTCGTCCTCGAGCGGCCCCGCTCGACGGACGCCGAGAGACTGCCGCTCTTCCTCGAAGCGATCCTCGAGGATCTGGGAATCCCCCCGGAGGGCCGCCCCGCGGCCTCGGCCCGCATCGCGGCCGAGCATCGGCGGTCGAACCTCTGGTCGCGGGCCTACGCGGACGCGGGCGCCACCCTGGAGGCGCTCGCCCGCCGGGGCTATCGGATGGGCGTCGTCTCGAACGCCGACGGACGCGTGCGCGGGCTCCTGGAGCGGGCGGGGCTCTCGCCGTTTCTCGAGATCGTCGTGGACTCCTCGGAGGTCGGCTTCGAAAAGCCCGACCCGCGCATCTTCCAGGCCGCGACCGCGCGGCTGGACCTGCCGCCGTCCGCGTGCGCTTACATCGGCGACATCTACGAGATCGACGTCCTCGGCGCGTCGGCAGCCGGGCTGCGAGCGATTCTCATCGGAAGTGGCGCGGCGCCGGAAGGAGTCGAGCGCGTCGAGCGACTGCCGGAGCTGCTGGAGCTGTTTCCCTGACTGAGGACTGAAGACTGAGGACTGAGGACTCTTTCGACTCGAGACACAAGAGTCCTCTGTCCTCGGTCCCGAGTCCTCAGTCGTTCAGGCTCCAGGTCTGAGGACTGAGGACTGACGACTCTTGCGACTCATGCCACCGGAGTCCTCTGTCCTCGGTCCCGAGTCCTCAGTCGTTCACCGCTCCAGGTCCGGTATCTCTCCCACCGTCGAATTCGGCTCCTGGGAGATCAACGCTGTTCCCGCGATCGGCAGCAGGACGGCGTGATTCCGGTCGGCGAAATCGAGCCAGACCTCGTAGTACCCGTGCGGCGAGACGGCCATCAGGCGGCCCGGCTTGTTCTTGAGCTCGAGGGTCGGGCAGAAGACGATCACGCGAGCGGGCAGGTCCAAGCCATCCTCCCTGCCGGCCCGCAGGCCGGCTCCTCGCAGGTCCTCGCGACCTGCTAGCCGATTATCTCAAGCATCTCCGGCCACGTCACGACCCGGACGCCCAGCGCCTTCGCTTTCTCGAGCTTCGAGCCCGCCGCCTCGCCCGCGAGGAGGAAATCCGTCTTCTTCGACACGGACCCCGAGACGCGCGCGCCGGCCGCCTCGAGACGCGCCGTCGCCTCGTCGCGCGAGATGCCGGGCAGCGCGCCGGTCACGACGACGCTCTTGCCCGAGAGCGGCCCCTCCGCCAGCCGGGCCTCGCCTTCCGAGAAGTTCAGTCCGTGGCGGCGGAGCGCCTCGACGAGCGCGCGATGCTTCGGGTGAGAGAACCAGGCGAGGACCGTCGCGGCGGTGCGCGGCCCGACGTCGCCGACCTCCTGCAATTCCTCCTCGGTGGCGGCCGCGAGACGGTCGAGGGAACCGAAGCGCCGCGCGAGAGTCCGCGCCGCTTTCTCGCCGACGTGCCGGATGCCGAGCGCGAAGACGAGGCGCGAGAGCTCCATCTTCTTGCTCGCCTCGATCTCGGCGAGCAGATTCGCCGCCGACTTCTCGCCCCAGCGCTCGAGCTCCACGAGGTCCTCGGCGCGGAGCGCGTAGATCGAGGCGACGTCCGTGAGCAGTCCCGCGGCGACGAGCTGATCGATGAGCTTCTCGCCCAGCCCTTCGATCCGCATCGCGCGGCGCGAGCAGAAGTGCCGCAGCGCCTCCCGGACGACGGCGGGACAGGCCGGATTCACGCAGCGCGAAGCCACCTCGTCCGCCTCGCGCACGACCGGATCGCCGCAGGCCGGGCACCTCTCGGGCATGGTGAACGGAACGGCGTCCGGCGGCCGCTTCTCGAGGAGCACGCGCACGACCTTCGGGATGACGTCGCCCCCCTTCTCCACGACCACCGTGTCCCCGACGCGGACGTCCTTGCGGGCGAGGTCCTCGTAGTTGTGGAGCGTCGCGCGCTTGACGGTCGTGCCGGCGAGCAGGATCGGATCGAAGTGCGCGATCGGCGTGAGCGTGCCCGTCCGCCCGACGCCGGCCGAGATCTCCCGCACGACCGTCACGGCCTCCTCCGCCGGGTACTTGTACGCGAGCGCCCAGCGCGGCGACTTGGCGGTCGCTCCGGCCTCCTCCTGGAGCCGCCGGTCGTCCACCTTGATGACGACGCCGTCGGTCTCGAAGTCGAGCTCGTGGCGCTTCTCCGCCCAGTCCTCGAGGAAGGCGCGGACCTCCTCGAAGGAATCGCAGCGCCGCCAGTGCGGGTTGACCGGAAATCCCCATTCCCGGAGGCGCTCGAGCGTCTCGGCCTGGGACCCGGGCATCTTCGGCGCCGCGGCGATCGCGTAGAGCCACGCGTGCAGCCGGCGTCGGGCGGTCACCCGCGAGTCGAGCAGCCGCAGCGTGCCGGCGGCGGCGTTGCGCGGGTTGGCGAAGAGCGGATCGCCGTCCGCCTCGCGCTCGGCGTTCAGGCGCTGGAACGCGGTCTTGGAGTAGTAGACCTCTCCTCTCACCTCGATCGCGCCCGTCTCGGGAACGCGGAGCGGGATCGCGCGGATCGTGCGGACGTTCTCGGTCACGTCCTCGCCGCGACGGCCGTCGCCGCGCGTGGCGCCGCGGACGAGAACTCCGCCCTCGTATCGGAGCGTGATCGAGAGGCCGTCGATCTTGAGCTCCGCGACGTAGGCCTCGGGCTCCGTTCCGCCGAGCGCGCGGGCGAGGCGCGTTCGCCACGCCTCGACCTCCTCCCAGGAGTAGGCGTTCTCGAGCGACAGCATCGGCGTCGCGTGCGTGACCGCCGCGAAGGATTCCGCGGGCTCGCCGCCGACGCGCCGCGCCGGCGAATCGGGCGAGGCCAGCTCCGGATGCTTCTCTTCGAGCGCGATGAGCTCGCGCATGAGCGCGTCGAACTGCGCGTCGGTAATCTCGGGCCGACTCTCGACGTAGTAGAGGCGCTCGTGCCGCCGAATCTCGTCCGACAGTTCGCGCGCGCGCCGCGCCGGCGCGCTCTCCGCGTCCGCGCGCGGCGCCTTCTCGCTCATCGATCGCATGCTACAGTCTCGCGAATGCTCCGGGCAAAGAAGCGGCCGGCGCTCCTCGCCTGGGTGGCGCTCTCCGCGGCGTCGGGTCTCGCGGCCGCGCCTCTGACTCGCCCGATCGCATCGTACGAGATCTCCTGCCGTCTGGACGCCGAGCAGAAGACGGTCTCCGGCACCGAGATCCTGACCTGGACCAACACGACGAGCCACCCGACGTCGACGCTGCGGCTGCACCTCTACCTCAATGCCTTCCGCAACACGCTCTCGACGTTCTGGCGCGAGCACGGCGGACGGCGCGGCCGCCGCACCATCCCGGAATCCTGGGGCTCGGTCGAGATCACGCGGCTCGCGCTCTCCTCAGACGGCACGGACCTGCTCCCCGCGATGCGCTTCATCGCGCCGGACGACGGCAACGCCGACGACCGCACGGTCGCCGAGATCCCGCTGCCGCGGCCGGCGCTTCCCGGCGACACCGTCGCCGTGGCGCTCGACTTCGTATCGCGTCTGCCGCGGGTCTCGACGCGCACCGGATACAAGGGCGACTTCTTCCTGGTCGCACAGTGGTTCCCGAAGGTCGGCGTCCTCGAGGACGCCGGCTGGAACTGTCATCAATTCCACTCGAACAGCGAGTTCTTCGCCGACTTCGGCGACTACGACGTCACGATCGACGCGCCGGTCCGCTACAAGGGCAAGATCGGTGCGACGGGCGCCGTCGTCTCGGAGCGGGAGACGTCGGAGGGCCGCGTCGTCACGCGCTTCCACCAGGAGAGCGTGCACGACTTCACCTGGACGGCGGACCCCGACTTCCGCGTCCTGAAGGACGTCTTTCGCGAGCCGGGCATCGGCGACGTCGAGATCAAGCTCTTTCTCCAGCCGGAGCACCTCGCGCAGGCGTCCCGACATTTCCGCGCCGCGAAGGCCGGCCTCTCCGGATACGGCCGCGTCCTCGGTTCCTATCCGTACGCGACGCTCACGATCGTGGACCCGCCGTGGGGCGCGATCGGCGCGGGCGGCATGGAGTACCCGACCTTCATCACGGCGGGGACTCACCTCATCGCGCCGGCCTCGCTCCAGTCGCCCGAGGGCGTCACGGTCCACGAGTTCGGGCACCAGTATTTCTACGGCCTCCTCGCCTCGAACGAGTTCGAGGAGCCCTGGCTCGACGAGGGGTTCAACTCCTACATGACGGCGCGCGTGCTGAAGCACGAGTACGGCGACGCGCGCTCGTTCGTGGAGGTGTTCGGCGTCCGGTTCCCGCTCGGGATCGACGTGCGGCTCCCGCTCGATGAGAACCGGCGTTACTTCGCGCATGCCGCCGACGACCCGCTCGGCCTTCCGAGCTGGAAGTACATCGACCGCGACGAGTACGGCGCGCTCGTTTACTCGAAGACCGCGCTCGCGCTCGCGACGATCGAGCGGATCGTCGGAACGCCCGCGATGGACAAAGCGCTGCGGCTCTACTCCGAGCGGTGGCGTTTCCGTCATCCGAAAACCTCCGACTTCATCGCGTGTCTCTCCGAGGTCACGGGCCGCGATACGAGCTGGCTGTTCGACCGGACGTTCTTCTCCTCGGGGAGCGTGGACTACGCCGTCGTCCAGGCGACGTCGGAGCCCGCGCGCTTTCCCCGCGGCCTCTTCGACAGGGACGGCAAGCTCGTGCCGGCGGCGCAGGCCGGACTGCCGCGGCCCCGCGGCTACGACACGAAGGTCGTCGTCCGGCGGGAGGGCGACGTCGCGCTGCCGGTGGACGTGCTCCTGCGTTTCGAGGGCGGCCGCACCTATCGCTCGCACTGGGACGGCGAGGCGCGCTGGAAGAGCTTCCGCGTAGCGTCGGGACCGCGCCTCGTGGACGCGGTCGTCGATCCCGAGGAGAAGATCCTCCTCGACGCCGATCGAACGAACAACGGACGGCGTCCGGACCCCGATCCGCGCGCCGCCTCGCGCTGGACCGCCCGGGCCGTGTTCTGGCTCGAGAACCTCTTCGACTTCGCGACGGTGGCCTGGTGACGGGGCCGTCGGCGCTCGTCTGTTTCGGCCGCGGGCTGCGCGCCTCGCTCTCGAAGCCGTACCTCGGGCTCTCGCTCTGGCTGATCCAGCTGCTCCTCGCCGCGGCGCTGATCCTCCCCGTGTCGAACTCCCTGCACGCCAACCTCGACCATTCGACGATCGCCGACCGCATGGTCGGCGTGCCGGACTACGGATGGTGGGAGACGTTCCGGCGCACGCACCCCGACATCCTCGGAACGTTCGGCGACGCGGCCGAGGGGCTGCTCTCGGTGCGCGGGATCGAGCCCGACCAGTTCGACGGCCTCCGCGGCATCGGCGCCTCCGCGTTCTCGCTCGCCCTCCTCGCGATCTTCCTCCACGCCTTCGCGCTCGGCGGCGTGCTCGGCGCGCTGCGCGAGCCCTCGAGCTCGCTCGTGACGTTCGGGCGGGAGGGAATGCGGCGGCTTCCCGCCTTCCTCGCCTTCACGCTCGCGGCCTTCGCGGGGGCCGCGGCCGCGTACCGCTGGATCTACGTGGAGTCCGGCCGCGCGCTCGAGCCCCGCGTCCAGGAGCTCTCGACGGAGGGCGCGGCGCTCGCCGTCACGGCACTGCGTCTGCTGGCGCTCCTCGTCGCGCTCACGGCCATCAAGCTCGCGGCCGACTCCGTCCGGACCGTCTGGGTCGCGCGCCCGGATCTGCCGCCCGTCTCGCGGTTCCTCATGGGACTCGGCGGCGCGATCTCGAGGCCGCGGCGCCTCTTCGGCGTGCTCCTCGGTTACGTCCTGCTCACCGCCGGCCTCTACGTCATCTGGATCGTGCTCGATCCGCCCGCCGGCGGCGAGGCGCGCTTCGCGCTCGTCCCGCTCATCCTGACGCAGCAGGTCTTCGTGTTCGTCCGCTGTCTCGTCAAGGTCGGCTACTACGCCGGCATTTCCGAGGCGCTCACGCGGACCCCGTCGCCCGAGTACTCCTACGTCGCGGCCGGAGAGCCGGCCGTCGCCTCAGGGGAGACGGTTGCTCACGACGCCGCTCTCGACCGTCCGGCCGGCGGCGTCGAGACGGACGCGAAAGAGGAAGGGCCGGCGGCGTAACACGCCCTTCGCGTCCATCTGCCAGGGCCCCGCGAACCAGGGCAGGAAGCGCAAGTCCTCCCAGACGACTTCGGTGCCGCCGTCAGCCTCCGATCGCACGACGGCACGCGGGAAGCGCGCGAAGCGAAGATACGCGTCCACGTCTTCCCGGGCCCGCGCCGCCGCGAGCGCGGACGAGGGCGGCGGCTGGGGAAACGTCTGGATCCTCACGCGCGCGATCGGCGGATAGAAGTCCGCGAGGCTCGCGAAGATCTCCGAGAACCGTTGCGGCGGACGCGGGTTCGCGGCGCCCCGCGCGAACGGGCCGACGTCGAAGAAGCCGACGTCCACGGCGTCGCCGCGGTCCGAGAGCCCGAGCCACCGAAAAGGCGACAGGAATTGCGGCAGCGCGGCCACGCGGGAGCCGAGTGGCGGTCGATCGGCGCGCCGCCAGGCCTCGAGGGCGCGGGCGTGCTGCACGGCGCAGAAGCCGACGTAGAGCGCGAGCGCGGCGCTTCCCGCGGCGGCGATGACGCGGGAGCGGTTGCGAAACACGAGCGCGCCGATCAGCGAAATCGCCGCGAGGCCCGTGAAGATCGGATCGAGGATGAAGACCCAGTCGAGCGAGTAGCGATGCTGCGAGACGGGAAAGAAGAACATCGTGCCGAACGACGTGATCCAGTCGAAGAGGATGTGCGAGCCGATCCCGATCCCGGCGAAGAGCCAGAGCGTCGCGAACCGGGCGCGGCGGAACACGAGGCGCGCCGCGAGCGCGACCAGGAGCGCGAAGACCGGCAGAACGACGAACGAATGCGTCCACCCGCGGTGGTAGCGCAGGTAGTCGAGGCGCGTCCGCAGGTAGAGGATGTCGAGATCCGGCAGCATCGCCGCGATCAAGCCGATCGCGAGGGCGGCGCGCGCGCCCGGGCGATCCGTGGCCGATCGCGCGAGCACGCTGCCGGCGAGGCCGTGGGTCACCGTATCCATGGTCCGGGGGATGATACCGGCCGGACTTCGCCGCCGGCCGGTTCTATAATTGGCGGGTGAATTCCGTCCTCCTGGTCGACGACAGCGGGCTCTTTCGCTCCGTCGGCGAGGCGATCCGGCGCCGCACCTCTTGCCGCGTCCTCACGGCCTCGAGCGGCTCGGACGCCCTTTCGGTGGCGCGCGAGGAGAAGCCCGACCTCGTCTTCCTGGACGGCGAGCTCTCGGGCATGAGCGGGCTCGACGTCTGCCGCGTGCTCAAGGCCGACCCGCGCTTCGCGCGCACGCCGGTCGTTCTCGCGACCGACGAAGAGGGGACCGAAGTGCGCCGCGCGGCCGCCGACGGAATCCTCCCCCGCGCCTTCGACGACGCCGCGTTCTTCGGCACGCTGCGCCGCTTCCTGCAGCTCTTCCCGCGAAGCAACGAGCGCTCGCCCGTCCCCTGGCGCGTCGTCTTCTGGCGCGACGGCGCCGAGCACGCGGGCGCCATCCGGGATCTCTCGCGCGGGGGTTTCTTCGTCCGGACGCCCATAGCGCTTCCGATCGGCGCCCGCATCGAGGTGTCGTTCGAGATCCCGGGCGAGCGCGCCGACCGCAACGTGGTCGCCGAGGCGATCGTCGTCCGCGTGGGAGCGGAGCCGGACCCGGGTCTGGGCTGCCGCTTCTTCCGCCTGACGCAGGGCTCGCGCGCCTATCTCGAGGACTGTCTGCGCCTGCTGTCGCTCGCCGAGGCGCCGGAGGCGGTTCCCTGACTGGGGAGTGAGGGCGCGCGAGGCTTTAGTACGTAAAGTCCTCAGTCCTCAGTCCTCAGGCCTCAGTCCTCAGTCCGCGGTCCTCAGCTCTTCGCTCCCTTGCCCAGGTCCACCAGCTCGATCAGCGCGTCGCGCGCGACGGCGATCGAGCGCTCGTCCCGATAGAACTCGCCGTAGTAGACGCGCTCGATGCCGGCGTTCGCGATGAGCTTGAAGCAGGGCCAGCACGGGCTCGCGGTCGTGTAGATCTCGGCGCCCGCGACCGCGACGCCGTTCTTCGCGGCCTGCAGGATCGCGTTCGCCTCGGCGTGCACGGTGAGGACGCAGTGCCCGTCTTCGATGAGGCACCCGACGTCCTCGCAGTGCGGCTGCCCGCGGATCGAGCCGTTGTATCCCGTCGAGAGGATCGTGCGGTCGCGCACGATCACGGCGCCGACATGCTTGCGCGGACAGGTCGAGCGGGTGGAGACCTGCCGCGCGATGTTCATGAAGTAGGTGTGCCAGTCGACGCGCTCGGACACGCGGCGGATTATGCACCAGCGATGTGTCAGAATCGCGACGCTCCATGGCCAAGGGACGCCGCGTGGTCGTAACGGGATTGGGCGCCGTGACGGCGATCGGCACGAGCGTGCCCGAGTTCTGGAAGAACCTGACCGCGGGCGTCTGCGGCATCCGTCCCCTCTCGCTCTTCGATGCCTCGACCTACCGGACGCAGACGGCCGCGGAGGTCCGGGAGATCCCCGACGGCGCGCTCTCCCCCTCGGAGAAGCGCCGGATGTCCCGCGCCGACCGGATGGGAATCGCGGCCGCGGCCGAGGCGATCGCCGCGGCCGGGCTCGACCTCTCGCGCGAGGACCCGACGCGCGTGGGAGTGATCCTCGGCGGCGGGACGTCCGGCCTCCTCGACTCGGAGGAGTTTTTCGCGCGGCACCTCCAGGGCCGGAAGGCGCGTCCATCGCGCGTGCTGAACCACCTTCCCGACGCCATCACCGACCGCGTCGCGCAGCACTGGAGCCTCGAGGGCATCAAGTCGACGATCACGACGGCCTGCTCGTCTTCGGCCAACGCGATGGGATACGCCTTCGACGCCATCGCCTCGGGCCTCGCGGACGTGGTCCTGACGGGCGGCTCGGACGTGCTGGCGCGCCTCACCTACGGGGGATTCAATTCGCTGCGGTCCGTGGACCCGGACCCCTGCCGCCCGTTCGATCGCGAGCGCCGCGGCCTCTCGATCGGCGAGGCCGCCGGCATCCTCGTGTTCGAGGAGGAGGAGCGCGCGCGGCGCCGCGGAGCGCCGATCGTCGCGGAATTCCTCGGCTACGGCGTGACCTCCGACGCGTACCACATGACGGCGCCCGACCCCTCGGGGGCGGCCGGCGGCCGCACGGTGCGCGCGGCGCTCGCGTCGGCCGGGATCGACGCCGCACAGGTCGACTACGTCAACGCGCACGGCACGGCGACGCCGCAGAACGACTCCGCGGAGACGGCGGCGCTGAAGGCCGGCCTCGGCGAACGGGCTCGGAGGATCCCGATCTCCTCGATCAAGTCGATGATCGGGCACTGCCTCTGCGCGTCCGGTGCGATCGAGGCGGTCGCCACGGCGCTCACGATCCGCGACAGGACCGTCCCGCCGACGATCCACTACGAGAACCCGGATCCGGCGTGCGACCTCGACTACGTCCCGAACGCGGCGCGCGAGGCGGACGTGCGCGTCGCCCTCTCGAACTCGTTCGCGTTCGGGGGCAACAGCACGGTCATCGTCCTCGCGCGCGTCTGAGCCTCGCATGCCTTCGCGAGGCGTCTTCACCGGCACCGGAGCCGTCTGCCCGCTCGGGCGATCGGCGCCGGAGTTCTACCGGCGCCTGCTCGCGGGAGAGAGCGCCATCCGCCCGATGACGGAAGACGAGCGGAAGGGACTCCAGGCCACGCACGTCGCGCGCTGCGACGGCTTCACGCCGCAGCCGGAGATCCCGCCGATGAAGGCCCGCCGGTTCGACCGCGGAAGCCAGTTCGCGATCGTGGCGTGCGCGCAGGCGATCGCGGAAGCGGATTACGACGTCGCGAAGGATCCCGAGTCGATCGGAATCGCGCTCGGCACGGGATCGGCCGGCGCCGGGGCGCTCACGGAATTCCTGCGCGTCCTCCTCACCGAGTCGCCCGAGGCGGCGCCGCCGTTCCACTTTCCCAACACGGTCGCGAACGCACCCGCCTCCCAGGTCTCGATCGAGCTCAAGGTCCACGGCCCGAACGTCACCGTGACGCAGAAGGACCCGTCGGCCCTGAACGCGCTCCTCTTCGCGTCGCTCGCGATCTCGGCCGGGCGCGCGCGGGCGATGCTCGCCGGGGGCGTGGACGAGTGGAACCCGTACTACGCGCTCGGATTCGACCGCGTGAGCGCGCTCCGCGGCCAGAAGAAGTCCTCCGGGATCGTGCAGGGCGAGGGCGCCTTCGCGCTCCTCCTCGAGGACGAAGCCTCCGCGCGGAATCGGGGCGCGCGGCCGCTCGCGCGCCTCGCGGGACTCGCCGTCGCCGGCGTACCGACCGATCCCTACCGCTTCGCGCCCGATCCCGACGCGATGGCGCGCGCGATGTCCGGGGCGCTCGAGGACGCGGGCGCCTCGCCGGCGGACGTCGGGCTGATCTTCCCGTCCCGCGACGGCGTCGACGACATGGACGCCGCCGAGGCGGAGGCCCTCGAACGGCTCTTCGGATCGCCGCCCCCGCAGATCGAGGTCAAGCGGGCGGTCGGAGAGATGGCGGCTTCCGGCGGCGGGCAGCTCGTCGCCGCCTGCCGCGCCGTCGCCGATTCGGACGGGCCGTTCGCCGGAAACGGCCGGCCGCGGCGGGCGCTCGTGAACTCTTTCGGCGCCGGCGGCAACTTCCTGGCCGCGGTCGTCGAGGCGGCCTCGGATGGAGCGGCGCCGTGACGCGCGCGCGCCCCGAGGCGCCGCCGCTCGCGGGATTCTCGATCGACATCCCCGTGCGCTTCGCCGAGTGCGACGCCTACGGTGTCGTCTGGCACGGCCACTACGCGCTCTATCTCGAGCAGGTCCGCGAGGCCCTGACCGGCGCGCATGGATTCACCGCGACGCGCTCGCTGGCGCTCGGCTACCGCGTCCCGATCACCCGCATGGAGATCCGTTACCGGCAGGCGATCCTCGCGGACACGACCGTACGCGCCACCGCGCGCCTGCGCGAGCCCGAGGCCGCGCGCATCGTGCTCGACTATGAGGTGCGGGACGCCTCGGGCCGGCTCCTGGCGACGGCCGAGACGGAGCAGGTCGTCCTGAATGCGCGGGGAGAGCTGCTCCTCGCGCTTCCCGCGCCGATCGCGCGCCTCGTCCGCGAGATCCTCGACTCCCAGCCCGCGGCGCGGCCCGTCGCGGGATGAAGGCGGAAACCGGCTCCCCGTCCCACCGCCGGGAGTCGCTCGCCTTCCTCGCGCGTTTCGGCGCCCTGCTCGTCCTCTTCTACGTCGCGATCGCGCTCCGTCCGGTGAACGACGCCGTCGTGGTGCCTTTCACGGCGGCGATCGCCCGCGTCTCCGGCGCGATCCTGAACGCGCTCGGGGAGCCCGCGGCCGTCGCCGGGACCGAGATTCGCTCGCCCGCGTTCGCCGTGCAGATCGAGAACGGGTGCAACGGCCTGGAGACCGTGCTCCTTTTCGCCGCGGCGGTTCTCTCGTTTCCCGCGCCCTGGAAGCGGCGTCTCGCCGGTCTTCTCCTCGGTTTCGCCGCCATCGAGCTCGTGAACCTCGTCCGCGTCGTGTCGCTCTTCTGGATCGGCGTCCACCGGCCCGCGCTCTTCTCCGCCTCGCACACGGTGCTCTGGCAGTCGGTCGTGGTCCTGTTCGGCGTGCTCCTCTTCCTCTCCTGGGCGGCGCGGGCGCGCCCGGCCGGGTTGGCCGCCGCCGAACGGCGTCCGTGACGCACCGACGCGGTCTCGGCCGCGCGGCGGTGTTGCGCGCGCTCACGGGCTTCGTTCTCGCGCTCGCCTTCTGGTTCGGCTTCGGCGCGCCTTACGAGCGGCTCCTCGCGTCGGCCGCGGAGGCGGTCCTGCGCGCGACCGAGCGACCCGCCGTCACGCGACTCGCCGCGGAGGGCGGAGAGATCCTCGTCGAGCGCGCCGATCTGCCGCCGGGCTCGCCCCGGCCCGGACTTCCGGCCGCGGACCTCCATTTCAACCTCGTGCTCCTCGTCGCGCTCTTCGCTCTCGACCCGAATCCGCTCCACGGAAGTCGCGTCGGCGCGCTGCTTCTCGGATGTCTCGTTCTGTTCGCAGTGCACGTTGCCGCGCTGGTCTTCCAGGTGCGCTCCGTCTATGCGACGGCGCTCGGACCCTGGAGCGCGGAGCACTACGGCGCGGCGGCGCGCAATTTCTGGACGGGCGGCTTCCACTTTTACGAAGTCGCCGGACGCTTTGCGGCCCCGTTCGCGATCTGGTGGTGGCTGCGACAGGGGGACGAGGGTCGAGTCGGAGGAGGCCGGAGAGGGAGGAAGCGCTCGCCCTAGGGCCGGCGGTTGCGCTCGCGCCGCAGATAGCGGTAGTCGGGAATCCCGTACTCCTTGAGCTTCGCAATGAGCGACCCGCGCGAGATGTTGAGGTTCTGCGCGCCGCGGCTCTGATTTCCCTCGACGCGGCGCATCGTGCGGTCGATGACCTCGTGCTCGACGGACTCGATGATCTTCTTCAGATCGTCCGTGCGGCGGAGCGTCGCCTCCATCTCGCTGCCGTTCGACGGCGGCGCCGTCTCGACAGCGGCGACGGTTTCGGGCTCTTCCGCGACCGCCTCCTCGCCTCCACCGGCGGCGCCCCGGAGGACGAGGCCGACGAGCTGCACGAGCTCCTCGAGGAAGAGAAGCGCGCGCGCCGCCAGGCGGGGATCCTCGCGGACGAAGATCGCCGCGGCCGGATCTCCCGGCGCGACGTCCGGCTCCGTCAGGAAGCTGAACATCCCGGTCACGGTATCGACGCGCGCCAGGCGCTCCCCCTCGCGCGCGTCGGCGAGAAGCTTCTGCGGGACCGCGGGCGCCTCGCGGAAGGTCGAGGACCACGCCCGGAAGCCGGCGGCCGACCACTGCCCCACCGCCCACTCCGAGGGCGGCAGCTCGCGGTCGAGCATGTCCACCAGTCGCGCCGCGAAATCTTCGGGTGAGCGGCTCGAACGGCAGAGCGCGTAGGCCGAGAGCCGCAGGGTGCGGTACTCGACCTCCGTCATCGGGCCCGTCGTGACCTGGAGGAGCGTTCCGGGCGCCGGTACCGGCTCGGGCCGAACGGGCTCCGGCAGCACGGCGGTGCGCAGAGCCGCGCGGCCGCCGAGCACGGTCAACGTCGCTTCGCCGATCGTGATGCGATCGCCGACCGCGATCGGTCCGCCGGTGAACTCGCGGCCGTTGACGCTCACCGCGTCGACGCCCTTGTACAGATCGAGGTGGTAGCGGCCGTCGCGCTCGAGGATCCGGAAGTGCCGACCCGCCACGCCTCGCGCGCGAACGACGACCTCGTTGCCGGAAGATGCTCCGACCGTCAGTGCCGGAGAGTTGACGCGGTGAACTTCCGCGCCGCCCGTTCTCTTACGGACCTCAAGACTGAGCATCTTGTCTCTTTCGAGTTCGCCTTTTTTGGGAATCTACTCTCTTCCGGGTCGCGGTTGAACAAGAATCTTCTTCGGATGTGCAGCAAGAACACAATGCGGAAGGGACGAAATCCGTCAACGCGGCGCCAAAAACACGCGTCGCGAGAGTGCCCGTCCCGACCGCCTTTCCGCGCCGCCGAGCCCTGTGATCGGCCCTATCAAACGCCCCGAGGCCTGTTCGGGCCATGGACACTCCCCGACCCGCCCGGCCGGGCCGAACGCCCCATTCTTTGGGGGAGGGGCAGCCATCCACCACAAGATTTAGTGGCGGTGGTGAGGGGCTTTTGTTAAATTCCGGGAATCGATGTTCCGGCTCGAGCGGGTCGAGATCGCGGGCTTCAAGTCCTTCTACGAAAAGGTGGATCTGGCCTTTCCGGGAAGGGTGACCGCCGTCGTCGGCCCAAACGGGTGCGGTAAATCCAACATCTGCGACGCCGTCGCCTGGGCTCTCGGGGAGCAGAGCGCCAAGGTGCTCCGCGGCGAGCGGATGGACGACGTCATCTTCAACGGCTCCGCCAAGCGGCGCCCGGTCGGCATGGCCGAGGTGACGCTCACCCTCTCGCGGCGCGGGGGCAACGGGGGCGGCGGCGGCAACGGCGACGGAAATGGCGACGGCCACGGGGAGTCGGCGGAGCCCGAATCGCTCCGCATCGGGCGCCGCGTGTACCGCGAAGGACACGGCGAGTACTTCCTCAACGACAAGCAGGTCCGCCTCAAGGACATCCAGGATCAGCTCTCGGGCACCGGGCTCGGCGTGCGCGCCTACTCCGTCATCGAGCAGGGGCGCATCGATCAAGTGCTCTCGACGAAGCCGCAGGACCGCCGGCGCCTCATCGAAGAGGCCGCCGGCATCACGCGATACAAGCTGCGCAAGCGCCTCGCCGAGACGAAGCTCGAGGAGACGCGCGGGAACCTGCTGCGCCTCTCGGACATCATCTCCGAGATCGAGCGCAACGTCGCGTCGCTGAAGCGCCAGGCGTCGCGCGCCGCGCGCTACAAGGAGCAGTCCGAGGCGCTGCGCATCAAGCGCTCGGCGCTCCTGCGCTCGCGCCACGACCGGCTGACCGCGGCCGTCACCGACGCGACGCGTCTCCGGGACGAACGCCGCGACCGCGAGGCGGAGGCGGCGGCCGCGCTCGGCCGCTGTGAAGCCGAGCTCGCACAGGCGCGTCTCGATGCCGCCGACGCGACCGCGGCGCGGGAACGTGCGCGCGACGTCGTGTCGGCCCTCGAGGCGGCGATCGGGCGCGACGAGGCGCTCATCGAATCGAATCGCCGCGCGGCCGCCGATCTCGCGGCGCGGCGGGAGGCCCTCGCGCGCGAGACGCGCGACTTCGGCGAGGAGCACGCGCGAACGTTGCGCGAGCTCGAGGAGATCGAGGAGCGTGTCGAGCGGGCGATCGCGGAGGCCCGGTCGCGGTCGCTCGATCGCGAGGAGGCCGACCGGAAAGCCTCGGCCGCGGCCGGCGCGCTCGCCGGGCTCGAGGGAGCGCTCGAGCGCGCCCGGTCCGAGACGCTGACCGCCGCCGGCGAGGGCGTCGCCGCGCGCAACGCGCGGCACGAGGTGGACCTGGCGGCGGAACGCGTCGTCGCATCGCTCGCGCGCATCGAGAGCGCCGCCGCGAAGATCGCCGCCGAGCTCGAGGGTCGCGAGCGCACGTTCGAAGCGGCCGAGCGCGAGGAGCGCGACCTCTCGGCCGAGGCCGACGCCGCCGCCCGCGCCCTCCAGACCTTCGAGTCGGAGCTCGCGCGTCTGGCCGCGGCGCGCGACGCCGCCGAGGAGGAGCATCGGGCGGCGCGCGAGGCGCTCGGACGCATCGAGCATCGCGCTGCGGCGCTCGAAGAGGTCGCGCACGGGCGCGAGGCGAGCGCGGCCGACGTCCGCCGCGCGCTCGAGAGCGCGGGCATCGGGACGCGGGAGAGCCTCTCGGCGCGCCTCCGGCCGAAGCGGGGTTGGGAGGAAGCCGTCGATCTGCTGCTCGATCGCGACGCCGAGGCGCTGCTCGTCGACGGCGGTGCGGCGCGCGCGCTCGAGGCGGCGGGAGGCGTTCCGGTCCTCCGGCTCGTGGACGCGGGATGGGCGCCCGAGACCGCGCCTCCTTCGGACCCCGCCGGCTGGAGCGCCGTCCTCGACAACTGGGACGATCTGTCGCCCGCGGAGAGAGCCGCGCTTCCTCCCGCCGTCTTCGTCGAGAGCCTCGCCGACGCGGTCGTGCGCTCGCGCCGCAGCCCCGGCACGACGTTCGTGACGCGCCGGCGCGAGATCGTGCGCGGCTCACTCTACGGCGCCGTGCGGAGCGACCCGGCCGCCGCGGGCCGGTTCGCGCTGTCGAAGGAGCAGGAAAGCCTCGCCGCCGAGGCGGCGTCCTCGCGCGAGAAGGCGCGCGAGGCGGAGACGCGCGCCGCCGAGCTGCGGCGGGAGCACGAACGGCGCGGCACCGAGGTCCCCGGCCGTCGCGAGACCGAGCGGCGGACCGCCGGCGCGCTGTCGGCGTTCGCCGGGCGGCTCGAGGAACGCCGGGAAGAGCGCGACCGCCTGCGGAAAGAGGGCGACACACTGCGCCTGGAGGCTTCGGCGCTGTCGCAGGAAGGCGACGCGCTCGCGCGCCGCCGCGCCGAGCTCATGCAGGAGGAGGAGCGCTGCGCCGCGCGCGAAACGGCGCTGCGTGAACAGGCCGACGCGCTCGCCCTCCAGATCCCCGAGGCGCGCTCCTTCGCCATGGCCGCGACCGAGGAGCTGGCCCACCGTCGGACGGAGGCCGAGGTTGCCGCCGAGCGGCGACGCGCCCTGGAAGGCGCCCGGGAAAAGGCGCTCGAGGCGCGCGTCACGCTCGATCGCCGCCTGGCGGAGGCCCGAGAGGAAGAAGGGCGCCTCGCCGCGCGCGCCGTCGAGCTCGCACGGGAAGACGAAGAGGCGCGTGCACGCCAGGCGTCGAACCTCGGGCAGCGCCGCGGCCGCGCCGAAGATCTCACCGTCGCCGCGTCGGCCGAGGAAGCCGCGGGGGCTCACATCGCGCGCTCCGAGGAGGAGACGAAGGTCCGGCGCGCGGGGCTCGACGCCGCCCGCGAGGCGCGCTTCGAATCGGAGGTCGCCGAAACGCGCCTGCGCTCGGACCTCGAGCACGTCGAAGCCGAGGCGCGCACGGAGTTCTCGACCGAAGCCTCGGAGCTCGCGCCCCCGGCCGACGCATCGGAGGAGGCGCTCGCGGCCCTCGAGCAGGAAGCCGCGGAGCTCGCGGCCTCGATCGAGCGGATGGGGCCGGTCAACGTCCTGGCCTTCGAGGAGCACAAGCAGGAGACCGAGCGTCTCGCGTTCCTCACGACCCAGAGGGACGACCTGCTCCGTTCGGTTGCCGAGCTGCAGGAATCCATCCGCAAGATCAACGCGACGTCCTCGGATCGCTTCCGCGACGCCTTCACCGCCATCAACGAGAACTTCAAGGGCGTCTTCACGCGCCTGTTCCAGGGCGGCACGGCGGAGATGCGCCTGCTCGACGAGAACGACCTGCTCGAGTCCGGCATCGAGATCGTGGCGCATCCGCCGGGCAAGCGGAACCAGTCGATCCTGCTGCTTTCGGGCGGCGAGAAGGCGCTGACGGCGATCGCGCTCCTGATCGCGATCTTCCGCTACAAGCCGTCGCCGTTCTGCATCCTGGACGAGGTGGACGCGCCGCTCGACGAGGCGAACATCGACCGGTTCACGCGACTCCTGCGCGACATGACCGAGGAGACGCAGTTCATCGCCATCACGCACAACAAGCGCACGATGGAGACCGCCGACGCGATGTACGGCGTGACGATGGAAGAGCCGGGCTGCTCGAAGATCGTCTCGGTCAAGTTCGACTGATTCTTCGCGCCGGGCGCGTTGACGCCCGCGCCCGGTTTCCGTAAGATGCGCGGCTCCCGGCACACCACGGGCCGACGTAGCTCAGTCGGTAGAGCAGCGGTTTCGTAAACCGCAGGTCGCCGGTTCAAGTCCGGCCGTCGGCTCCAGATTCCCGCTCTCCCCGATCGCGCCTCGTCAGACCAGCGTCTGGCCCGTCAGCCGCTCGAGAATCTTCAGCGGCGACTTCGCAGGATCCTGCATGCGCGCAACCGGCAGGTAACACGTCTGCTCGAGCGCGTGCTGGCCGGACAGGACCGCGTGCGAGCGGACGCGGGGCCGATTCTAGATACGAGTCAAGGACGGTCACCGGCATCCGAATGTCTCCGACAGGCCGGCAGGCACCGCACCGCCGTGACCTTCCAGCCGTGGGGATCGGCTTTGCAATCGATCACCGTCCACTCGGCCTCGTCACCGGTCGGATCCCGCAGAATCAGCCGTTTGCCACGCTCGGGCTCCGTCCGCAGCACGACCTCCGCGACCTCGTGATCGGCGGTCTTCGAGATCTTCACCGCGCCCTCTCTCCCCCTCCTGAGTATCATCCGACAGCTCGACTCGCTCGCTACGGAGACCCATGCCAGCCGCGAAGGAAGAGGAGTTCGGCGGAACGGAGCGTTTTCGCGTGGAACGGCGCCTCGGTGCCGGCGCCTTCGGGGTCGTGTATCAGGTCCTGGATCGTGAGCGGAACGAGGTCGTCGCGCTCAAGACTCTTCGCGAGGGCAACGTCGAGGCGCTCTTCCGCCTGAAGCGCGAGTTTCGAGCCCTGGCGGACCTCGCGCACACGAACCTCGTGCGTCTCAAGGAGCTTCTTGCCGATGGAGACCGGTGGTTCTTCACGATGGAGCTCGTCGACGGCGTCAACTTTCTCCAATGGATCCGCGGCGAGGCGGTGCCGGGGCCCGCCGCGCTTCCCGACGCGCTCACCGAGCCCGCTCCGGCAGCTGCCCACGCTCCCCCGCCGCGCGAGATCTCCCGGCATGCGGCGCGCCCGGATCGCATTCGCGCGGCTCTGCGTCAGGCTGTTACGGGAATCGACGCGCTTCACCGCGCCGGACAGATCCACCGGGACCTCAAGCCGTCGAATGTCCTGATCTCGCGAGAGAACCGGCTCGTGATCCTCGACTTCGGCCTCGTCACCGACGTCAGCGATACCGGTTCGAAGCGCAGCATCTCGGTCGTCGGCACGCCCGCCTACATGTCGCCCGAGCAGGGCGCGGGCCATTCGGTGTCTCCGGCGACGGACTGGTACAGCCTCGGCGTCATGCTCTTCGAGGCGCTCACCGGCCGCTGGCCGTTCACCGGCAGCTTCGTCGAGATGATATGGGACAAGCGGCACGCGGAGGCTCCGGCGCCGCGCGACGTCTCGCCGATGGCACCCGAGGACCTGAACGCGCTCTGCCGCGACTTGCTGCGCCGGGACCCGCAGGCCCGTCCGGGCGCGGAGGAGATCCTCGCGCGGCTCGGAGAGATCCAGGCGGCTACCTACGAGCGCGGCGCGGAGCGCCCGACGTCTCCGGCCGCCGCCCCTTTCGTCGGCCGAGTCGAGCCGCTCGAAGCGCTGCGCTCGGCCTTCCGCGCGACCCGCGACGGGCGCGCCGTCGTCGTACGCCTCCACGGCGCGTCCGGAACCGGCAAGACGGCGCTGGCCCGTCACTTTCTCGAAGAGCTGCAAAGACGCGGTGACGCCGTCATCCTCTCGGGACGCTGCTACGAGCGCGAGTCCGTCCCCTACAAGGCGCTCGACAGCCTGGTCGACGCCTTGAGCCAGTTCCTGAAGAAGTTGCCGGCCGAACAGGCGCGCGAGGTCCTTCCCCGAGACGTCTTGGCGCTGGCGCGCCTCTTTCCGGTGCTTCGGCGCGTCGAGGCGATCGCCGGCGCGCGCCGGCGCGTCCTCGAGATCCCGGACTCGCAGGAACAACGGCGCCGCGCCTTCGGGGCGTTGCGCGAGCTCTTTTCGCGGCTCGCCGAACAGCAGGACGTCGTCCTCTTCCTCGACGACCTGCAATGGGGGGACGTGGACAGCGCGGCGCTACTCGCCGAGATCTTCCGGCCGCCGCGGCCGCCCGCGCTCCTGCTCCTCGCCTGTTACCGGACCGAAGAGGGCACGACGAGCCCCTTCCTGCGGAGCTTCCTGCAAGAGCCGTCCCCGGACGCCTCCGTCGAGACGCGGGATCTCGAGCTGAGGGTCTTGTCGGGAAGCGAGGCGCGGGAGCTGACAGCCGCGCTTCTGGGCGGCGCCGCGCCGGAGCGCGTCGAGGAGATCGCGAGCGAATCCGGCGGCAATCCCTTCTTCCTTTCCGAGCTCGTCCGCTTCGGGCTCGCGGGATTGGATCCATCGGAGGCGAAGCCACCCTCGGGGCTGCCGCCCGAGCGGGGCCCGACGCTGGAGGACGTGATCCGGTCTCGCGTGGCCCGCCTGCCCGAGCCCGCGCGCCTGATGCTCGAGGTCCTGGCGGTGGCCGGGCACCCGCTGCGCGCGGCGATCGCCCGGCGGGCGGCGGGAATCGAGGACCACGAGGAGGACCCGAAGACGCTCCTGCGCGAACGCCACCTGATCCGGACCCGCACCCTGCCGGGGCTCGAGGAGATCGAGCCGTATCACGATCGGATTCGGGAAGTCGTCTCGGCGAGCCTCTCCGCGGACGTGAAGAGAGCCCATCATCGCGGGCTGGCGCTGGCGCTCGAGGGCTCGGGGACGAGCGACCCGGAGGCGCTCGCCCTGCACTTCCATGAGGCCGGCGAGGCCGAGCGCGCCGCGGAGTACTCCTCGGCCGCGGCCGTGCAAGCAGCCGAGGCCCTCGCCTTCGACCGAGCCGCGCGCCTCTATCGCGTCGCCCTGGAGCAGCGGAATGCGGCCGATCCCGCGCGGCGGGACCTCTGTATCCGGCTCGCCGACGCGCTCGCCAACGCGGGCCACGGCGCCGAGGCCGCGCAAGCCTACCTCGACGCGGTGTCTGGAGCGCCCGCCGACGTCGCCCTCGACCTGCGCCGGCGCGCCGCCGAGCAGTTCCTGATCAGCGGGCGGATCGAAGAGGGTCTCGCGACGCTCCGCACGGTGCTCGAGAAGGTCGGCCTGAGGCTCGCCGAAAGTCCTCGCGCAGCGCTCTTTTCGATGCTCTGGCGGCGGCTGCTCGTCCGCCTGCGCGGCCTGCGATTTCGCGAGCGCGACGCCACCCAGATCTCGCGCGAGACGCTCTCCCGAATCGACGTTTGCTGGTCGGCCACCAAGGGGATCACGCTCGCCGACCCGATTCGCGGCAACGACTTTCATTCACGCCAGCTCCTCATGGCGCTGCGGGCGGGGGAGCCGTACCGCATCGCGCGCGCCCTGGCGCTTGAGGCCGGCTATTCGGCCACGTCCGGGGGCCGTACGCGCCGCAGAACGAAGCGCCTCCTCCAGTTCGCCGAGGCTCTCGCGAATCGGATCGATGATCCGTACGCAATTGGGTGGGCCATGTCCGTGGCGGGCATCGCCGCGAACCTGGAAGGCCGCTGGAAGGCCGCGCGCGACCTGACCCGGAGCGCGGGCACGGTGCTGCGGGAGCGCTGCCGCGGCGTCGCCTGGGAGATCGACAACTCGAACTACTACTCACTGCTCGCGCTCGCCTACCTCGGAGAGTTCCGCGAGCTGCAGGAGGCCCTGCCGGCGCTTCTCAAGGAGGCCGAGGACCGCGGCGACCTCTTCGCGGCGACGAACATGCGAACACGCCTTTCCTACCTTGCCCGCCTCGCGCAGGACGAGCCCCGGCAGGCGCGGGAAGAGCTGCGGCGCGCGATCGAGGCCTTCTCGCCCCGCGGCTACGTGCTGCAGCACTGGTACGAGCTCTCGGGCCAGGTCGAGACGCTGCTGTACGAGGGCGCCGCCGGAGGTGCGCGGGAACACCTGCTCGCGCGCTGGCCGGCGCTCGAGGAGTCCCTGTTTCTGCGCTTCCAGAGCGTCCGCATCAACTCCCTCCATTTGCGCGCGCGCACGGCGATCGCCGCGGCGGCCGCCGAGTCAGCCGGGAACGAACGCCTCCTCTCGGACGCCGCGAGAGACGTCCGTCGCATCGAGCGGGAGGACATGCCCTGGGGCAACGCGCTCGCCCGTCTCCTCTCCGCCGGCGTCGCGTCGGTCCGCGGCAGTCCAGCGGAAGCCGTCGCGCACCTCGCGTCCGCGGAGAAGATGCTCGACGCCGCCGACATGGCGCTCTACGCGGAAGTTTCCCGCTTCCGACGCGGCGCGCTGACGGCCGGCGACGCGGGGCGGGCGCTCGCCGCGTCCGCGGCCGAAGCGATACGCGCCCAGGGAATTCGAGACTCCGATCGGATGGCGGACGTGTGGGCGCCGGGCCTGTGGAAACGGCCGCCCGACCAGGGCGTCTAGCGCAGCCCGTCTACCGCAGCGTTCCGACAGAATTCGCAGGTACGAGCCGTTGTACGCACGACATCCCCCGCGGTCCGAATCGATCGGAACCCGAGCACTCGCGCCGCGTCGGTCGTCCAGGCCGAGCCATCCGCGCTGAAATCCTCCCGCACCGTGCGCCAGGCGCGCTCGGCGAGATCAGGGCCCCACCGCTTCCCGTTCTTCAGCCGCCGGGCGTCGTCGAGAAGGCGCGTCTCGGGATCGATCTTCGCGGTCAAGCCGAAACGATGATTTTCCGGGTTCCGGGCGGCCTCGGGCCGGCCTCTTTGACCGGGCGGGCCTTTTCGACATAATGGCGCCCGCTTCCATGGAACTCACGACAAGGGAAGACGGGCGAGTCACGATCCTGACGGTCGCCGGAGACTTGGTCATTGGCGATCCGGAATCGACCTTCAAGAGGACGGTGACGCGCCTCCTCGAGGAAGGACGAATCTATCTCCTCGTCGATCTCGCCCGCGTGGGATTCCTCGACAGCTCCGGCCTCGGAGCGCTCGTGCGCGCGCTGACCATCTCGCAGAAGGAGGGCGGACAGACGAAGCTCCTGAACGCGGGGCCGCAGGTTCGAAAGCTTCTCGAGATGACCAAGCTCGATTCGGTGTTCGAGATTCACGACGACCTGGAAAAAGCCGTCCTGAGCTTCTAGGAAAGCGTCCGGAAAGTCTCATGCCCGACGCGCCGGAGGGAGGGGTCCCGGAGGGGCACGACGCCGAACGCCCGATCTCGGCGCTCGCCGAGCTGGCGCTCTGCGAGAACCTGTCCCAGACCTCGGGCTGGGCGGCGCGGTGGAGCGCCGAGATGGCCCAGGCCGACGGCGCCCTCCTCTGGGCCCCGGACACCGTTCATCCCCTCTTCCTGTGCATCGGCAACGCCGGCGAGGGCACCGACGGCTTCCGCCGGCGATCCGTGCCGAGAGACTCGGGCGTCGCCTGGACGCTCGTGCGGGACCGACAGGCGGTCGCGCTCGAGAGCTCGGAGCTCGCGGCCACCGACGACCCGTTCCTTCGCGGGATGCCGCCGGGGACGGAGGTCGCGGTCGCCCTGCCGCTCGAGGCCGAAGGCTTCGTGGTCGCGCTCCTCGTGCTCCTCTTCCGGCATCGCGAGGACCCCGACTCGGCTCTCGCGCGGCTCTCGGGCTTCCTCGGGGACGCGGCGCCCGCGCTCGGGCGAGCCCTGCGCGCCGAGCGCAAGACCGTCGGCATGCTGCGCGCGATCGAGCGGCTGACGAACCTCTACGACCTCTCGAAGGCCTTCGGGGCCACGATCGACCCGCAGGAGCTCGCGACCATGATCGTCCGCAAGGCCGTGGACTTCGCCACGGCCGAATGCGCTTCGCTCTGGCTCCTCTCCGGCGAAGACGCGACGCTCGCGGCGACGGCCATCAACGACAACTACGAGATTTCTCCGGCGCCCGAAGCCGTCGGCGCGACGCTCGTCGGGGACGTGCTGGCCGACCAGACGGCCATCCGCCGCAACCGGATCCCCGAGGGCGATCCCGTGCATGACGAGGTCGGCGGCTATCCCGTCCGATCGGTCCTCGCCGTTTCGCTCGTCGAGGACCAGGTGTCGATCGGCGCGCTCGTGCTGGCGAACAAGCGGGGGCGTCACCCCGAGTTCACGCCCGAGGACGAGGAGCTGCTCCAGGACGTCGCGCGGCAGGCCGTGCGCGCCCTGCGCACCGCCCGGCAGCACGAGGCCGAGAAGAAGGTCGAGGAGCTCGACGCCCTGCTGACGGTCAGCCGCGAGATCACGGCGACGCTCGACCTCGACAAGGTCATGCAGACGATCGTCAACGCAACGGCGGCGCTCATCACGTACGACCGCTGCGCCATCGCGATCCTCGAGAAGGGAAAGATGCGCCTCGGGGCGATCTCGGGCGCGAGCGAGGTGGACCGCTCGAAGCCCGAGGTCAAGCGCCTGGAGGACCTCCTCCAGTGGGTCTTCTTCTCGGGCCACGACGTGTCCGTGACGCAGACCCCGGACGGCTCCCTGTCGGCGGATCGGCCGGAGACCGAGGAGAAGTTCCGCGCCGTCTTCGAGGAGACGGGCCTGCGGTCCTTCCACGCGGCACTCCTCTCGGACGAAGAGGGAAAGCTCGGCGTGCTCGCCTTCGAAAGCAAGGACGCCCTCGACTTCGCCGGCGACACGAGCGACCTGCTCCAGATCCTGGTGAACCAGGCGACCGTCGCCGTCCGGAACGCGCAGCTCTACCAGCAGGTGCCGCTGGTCGGGTTCTGGAAACCGTTCGCGGGCAAGCGCCGTGCGATCGGAGAGCGCCCCCGGCGCCGCCGCGTGGCCTGGATCGCCGGGATCGCTATCGCCCTCCTGCTCTGCATCATCCCGTGGCGCCTGCGCATCGCCGGGCCGGCGCGCGTTCGCCCGGCATCCCGCGGCTCCGTGACGGCGGGCGTGGACGGCGTCCTCGCGTCCGTGCGCCGCCACGAGGGAGATCGCGTCGCCGCGGGGGAAGTCATCGGGACCCTCAAGGACGAAGCGTACGCGGCGCGGCTCGCCGACGCGCAGGCGGAGCTCGCGATCGCCGCGAGTGACGTCGCCCGGTTCCGGGAGGCCGGCGACTCGGCCCGCATGTTCGAAGCGCAGTCCCACCGCGACGAGCTCGAGGCGCGCGTCGCGCTCGCCAAGGAGGAGCTCGCGCGGACCCGGCTCACGGCGCCCGCCGGCCGGAGTCATCGTGACGCCGCGGATCGAGGAGCGCGTCGGTCAGTTCCTGCACCGCGGCGAAGAGCTCGCCGTGGTCGCCGACGCCCGGACCGTCACCGCGGAGGTCGCGGTGCCGGAGGCGGACGCGGCGCTCGTCGCCGTCGGCCAGCGCGTCGCGCTGAAGATCAATCCCTACCCGACGCGGACCTTCCCGGGCTCCGTGATGCGCCTCGGAGCGCGCGTGCGGGAGGACGGCGAAAACCGCTTCCTCATCGCCGAGGTCCGCGCCGAGAATCCCGACGGAATGCTCAAGACCGGAATGGTCGGCACGGGCAAGGTCTGGGCGGGCCGCCGAAGCATCGCGACGCTTCTGCTCCGCAAGCCCGCGCGCTGGCTCTGGGGCAAGGTCTGGCCGCTCCTGCCCTGAGCGCCCGCCCCGGCGGCCTGCTCGCCGCGCGCACGGGAGACACGGCCGCCGCGCTCGCCGAGCGGCACGGCGCGGCCGCCGACCGCCCCGCTCTCCGAAGCGATCTCGTCATCCGGCGCATCGTCCAGATGGGCGAGGTCACCTGGGTGGTCAAGAACCCGGAGACGATCAAGTACTACAACTTCTCGGACTCGGAGTGGGGCCTCATCCAGCTCTTCGACGGCACGCGCACGCGCGCCGAGATCCTTGAGGAGTACCGGAGCCAGTTCCCGCGCGAGAACATTCCCTCGTCGCTCGTCCTCGACTTCGAGGAGATGCTCCGGAAGGTCGACCTGATCGAGCAGAGCGTCGCGGAGCGCAACCTTCAGCTTCTCGCCCGCGCGAAGACCGCGCGCCAGCGCGCCGCGGAGGAGAAGGCCGAGGGCCGCAACATCTTCTTCATCCCGTTCCACGTCCTCGATCCCGAGCGATTCCTCGTCCGGACGGTGAAATACGTGCGATGGATCTGGACGCCGCCGGTCGTGCTCGCGTGGTGCCTCGCCGCGATCTGGACCGTCGGCATCTTCATCCAGCACTGGCGGCCCATCTGGTCCGGGACGCTCGTGCTCTACGCCTTTCTGTCGAAGCCGCTCCTCGACGCGATCCAGTTCTTCCTCCTGCTCTCGATCATCGGCTGCATCCACGAGTTCGCGCACGCCTACGCGACCAAGATCTACGGCGGCGAGGTTCACGACATCGGCATCGCCCTGCTCTACTTCACTCCGGCCTTCTACTGCGACACGACGGACTCGCTTCTCTTCGAGAGCAAGTGGCACCGCCTCTGGACGACCACCGCGGGGATCTACATCGAGGGCTTCATCTGCTTCGCGGCCACGCTCCTGTGGGTCATCTCCTATCCCGACAGCTTCCTGAACGAGTTCGCCTACAAGACGATGCTCTTCACGGGAGCGTCCACCGTCTTCTTCAACATCAACCCGCTCATCAAGATCGATGGCTATTACGCGCTCTCGAGCGTGCTCGAGATTCCGGAGCTGCGCGAGGAGTCCTTCCAGTACCTCGGCGCCCTGTTCCAGAGGAAGGTCCTGCGCCTTTCCGTCGAGGTTCCCGAGCACTCGCGTCGCAAGCGCCGGATCTTCTGGATCTACGCCCCGCTCGCGCTCGCCTACATCGGCGTCGTGATGGCCTTCATCGGAGGCCTCTTCTTCAACTTCTACTCGAAGTACTTCCCGAACCTGGCCGTTCTGCTTCTCGTCCTGACGCTCCTGCGGATCTTCCGCAAGCGCGTCCGGCTCGTGACGCGGACGGCGCGCCTCTTCTATCTCGACAAGAAGGACCTGATCATGTCCAGCCGAAGCCGAAAGCCCCTGATCGCGGGCGCCGTCCTCCTCGCTCTGCTGCTTCTCGTGCCCTGGACGCACCGGAAGGTCCGCACCGACATCCTGCTGCGGGCGTCGAACGAAGCGCGCCTCGAGGCGGCCGAAGACGCGGTCGTCGTGGAGGTTCTCGCGAACGAAGGGGACGTCGTGGCGGCCGGGCAACCCGTCTTGCGTCTCGAGAGCCCGTCGATCGCGGCGCGCGGCCGCGAGCTCTCGGCCGAGCGGCAGTACCTCGAGAAGGAGGCCAATCGCGCGCGCGGGGCGAGCGACCCGGCTCTCGCCTTTGCCGCCGAACGCCGCGGCGCGTCCGTCGAGTCGGAGCTCGCGAGCGACCGGGCCCGGGCGGATCGCCTCGTCGTTCGGAGCCCGATCGCCGGGGCGATCCTGACGCCCCGCCTCGCTGACTGGAAGGGCCGGTACGTCGTGGCGGGGACGACGCTCGCCGAGGTGGGCGACCTGCGAAAGCTGCGCGCCGACCTCGGCTTCTCGGAGCGCTGGCTCGATGACGTGAAGGTCGGCGAGGAGGTGTCGGCGATGCTGCCCGGCCGCCCGCTGCGCCCCGCGCACGGAAGAATCGTCCAGGTCTCGGCGGCGACCCTCGAGCATCCCGCGACGCCCTCTTCGACCGCCGACCCGTCCGCCCCGCCGGCGCGTCCCGACCGATTCGTCGCGCGGGCCGAGTTCGACAACGCCGACGGCTCGCTGCGGCCCGGCATGACGGGCCTCGCGAAGATCTCGGGGCCCCGCGCCTCGCCGCTCGTCAACGTCGCGCGGATTCTCAAGCGCTGGCTCCAGACCGTTCTCTGGTGAAAGGCGCGGCCTTCGTCCCCGTCGGAGAGTCTCCGGAAAATCGCCGGCCGTTCGCCCAAATCCCCGATGACGGCGATCTGCTTCGCGGCGCGAGGAGTCTCCGCGAAGTAATCGAGCGGAGGAGCCTCGCGCCGCGGGAGCGAGCGCCGAGCGAGGTAACAGGCGGACGGTCGAGGCCCTTTGGCCGAGCCGGCTGCCGGTCGCGTCGCGCGAGATTCCGAGCGAGAGCGCTCGCGACGAAAAAAGCGCCCCGCCGAAGCGGGGCGCTCGAGTTCCGGCCGGGAGGAGTTACTTCGTGGTGCCGCGAGTCGAGTTGCGCGCCGAGAGGTTGCGGGTCGCCGTCGCGGGCCGCGACGTTCCTGGCCGCCTGGACGCCCTTGGCCGCCTGGATGCCCTTGGCCGCCTGGATGCCCTTGGCCGCCTGAATGCCCCTGGCCGCCTGAACGCCCTTGGCCGCCTGGACGCCCTTGGCCGCCTGGATGCCCTTGGCCGCCTGGACGCCCTTGGCCGCCTGGATGCCCTTGGCCGCCTGCACGCCCTTGGCCGCCGCGATGCCCTTGGCCGCCTGGACGCCCTTGGCCGCCTGGACGCCCTCGGGCCGCCTGGACTCCGCGCGCCGGACTCCGCGCCGCCTGGACTCCGCGAGCCGCCTGGACTCCGCGAGCCGCCTGGACTCCGCGAGCCGCGTTGATGTTCCGCGCAGAGGCGTGCGGGGCGACCGTCTTCGCCGAGAGCGCCGGGTTGTCGCCGAGGCTTCCGACCCGAATCTCCGGCATGTCCTTGCCCGTGGCTTCCTTGATCTTCGCCTTCTGCTCGTCCGTCAGCTTGATTCTCACTTCGTTCGCCATTTCATCCCTCCTTGTTTCACGCTCCCTCATCGCAAGGTTGGGACCAACTGCCGAGATAGCGCTCGAGTTTCCTAAAATTACTGAAAATAAAGAGTTTCTTAGAGACGTCCGCGAACCGCCGAGGACGGCCGTTGGAGCGAGATTTTTCAACCCTCGGTTGAATTCTTCAACCGGTCGTCAGAGTCCATACTTGCGGCACAGGTACTTGATCTGGTTGCCGTCGAGGCCCAGGCGCCGAGCGGCCTCCGCCTTGACTCCACCGGCTTCGGCGATGGCTTCCGCGAGCAACCGCCGCTCGAACTCCTCGACGGCTTTCGTAAACGGCAGCGCTCCGGCGGCGGCCCGGCCCGGGGCCGGCGCGGCCCGGTCGCGGAGCACGCGCGGCAGATCCTCCGGACCGATCTCTTCCTGGTCGGAGAAGAGCACCAGCATCTCGATCACGTGCTCGAGCTCCCGAACGTTCCCCCGCCACGGGTGCTGGCGGAGGCGCTCGAGGACTCCGCCGGAGAGACGGCGGCCGGGCCGCCGGTGCCGTTCGCCGTATTTCGCGAGGAAATGCTCCGAGAGCGGCGCGAGATCCTCCAGGCGCTCCCGCAGCGGAGGAATGCGAATCGGGACCGTGTTGATCCGGTAGTAGAGGTCCTCGCGGAAGCTGCCGCGCGCGACGGCGCCGTCCAGGTCCTCGTTGGTCGCGGAGACCAGACGCAGATCCACGGGAATCGTGCGCTGCCCGCCGACGCGCTCGATCTGCCGCGACTCGATCGCGCGCAGGAGTTTCGCCTGGATGGCCGGCGAGAGCGTCCCGACCTCGTCGAGGAAGAGCGTGCCGCCGGCCGCGAGCTCGAACCGGCCCGGACGCGACGAGACGGCGCCGGTGAACGCCCCCTTCTCGTGCCCGAAGAGCTCGGTCTCGGCGAGTGACTCCGGAAGCGCGGCCGCGTTGACGGCGACGAAGGGGCGCTTCGCGCGCGGACTCCCGTCGTGGATCGCGTGGGCGACGAGCTCCTTTCCGGTCCCGCTCTCGCCGACGATGAGGACCGTCGCGTCCGAGGGCGCCAGCCGGCGGATCTCGTCGAGGAGGCGGCGCATCGGCGGGCTGTCGCCGACCAGCCGGTCGAAGGGACCGGGCGCCTTCGCCTCGAGCCGCAGCGCGCGATTCTCGGAGACCAGACGGCGGCGCTCGAGCGCGCGCGTCAGGATGACGAGGAGCTCCGCCGCGTCCACCGGCTTGCGGAAGAAATCGAAGGCGCCGAGCTCGACGGCGCGCAGCGCCTCGCGCCGCTCCGTCTCCCCGGACATCACGACGACCGTGGCGTCCGGGTTGCGCCGCCGGACTTCGCGCAGGAGGCCGAATCCCTCCTCCACGGTCTGCGACGGCGGCAGGCGCAGGTCGAAGAGATAGACGTCGGCCTCCGATCCCAGGTGCGCGCGTCCTTCTGTCGCGTCGCGCGCTCCCGTGACCGCAAATCGGCCCGACAGCGCGAAGCGGAGCTGCTCGAGGAGGAACGGATCGTCCTCGACGATCAGGATCCGCGGCAGGTCTTCGCCGCCGGCCGTCACGACTCGGGCCGAACCGCCGGAAATGACAGGCGGACGACCGTCCCCTCCCCGGGCCGCGATTTCAGGCGCACAGTGCCGCCGTGATGGCGGACGATCTGATTGGCCGTGAAGAGGCCGAGGCCCACGCCGTCCGACTTGGTCGTCTGAAACGGCTGGAACAGCCGGTCCCGGACGAAATCGGCCGACATGCCCGGGCCGTTGTCGATGATCTCGATGTTCGCGCGGCGCCGGGGTGGCTTTCCGGTGGCGAAGCTGCGAACGAGGACCTTGCCGGGCGGTCCGGCCGCCTCCAGGGCATTGTCCACGAGGCTCGCGAGAGCGTCTCGCAGGTAGTAGGGATCGCCCCAGACCGGCGGCAGATCCCCGAGGGCGAACGACAGCCGGCCCAGATCGCCTCCGCCTGCGCGCCTCTGGCGCCCGCCGCGGCGCGTCGGGGCGTCTCCCACCTCGCGGATGAGGGCGTTGAGGTCGAGGGCCACCTTGATGAGCACCGCGTCCTCGTGGGCAGACCAGCGGCCGACGATCTTGTCGAGCTTGTCGACGGTGGCGGCGAGCAGCTCCTGGACCGAACGCTTGAAGTCCGGCTCGCCGTAGTGCTCGTCGAGGTTCGACCGGAGCATCTCCAGGCGAAACCCCATGTTCTTGATGTCGTGGATCAGGACGCGATCGATCGCGTCGCGGAGCCGCCTCGACGAGCGCGAGCCGGCCATGCCGTCAGTTGCGGGCGACACCCCGGAAATGCACCTTGACGGCCACCCCGGGGCGCAGCTCCGGCAGCGCCGGATCGCGGCGAACCTGGACGACCACCTGAAACGTGCCGCTCGCCGCGTCGACCGTCGGGCTCAGAAACTGCACCGTCCCGGTCGCGCGCGCGCGGGGAAACCGGTCGAGCGTCACCTCGACGGGGTCGCCGCGCTTGACGGTCAGCAGGTCCTCCTCGGGCAGGTAGACACGGGCGAGGAGTGGCTCGGAGGCCGTGACCTTGAACAGAGGCTCCGCCCGGTCTTCGATGACCTTCTGCCCCAAGCGCGCGTACTTCTCGGTCACGATGCCGGCAAAGGGCGCCCGGATCACGGTGTAGTCGCGCATCGTCCGGACCCGGTCGTACTGGGCCACCGCCACCTGATACTCGGCCTTCTTCTCGTCGAGGTCGGCCGCGGACAGCACCTTGCCGTCGGAGAGCCGGTTCGCGCGCTCGAGCTCGAGTTTCTTCAGGTCCATCTGCTCCTTCGCCTCGGCGACCTCGGCGTCGAGCTCGCGGGCGTCCAGGCGGCAGAGGGGCTGGTCCTTGGCCACGGCGGCGCCGCGGTCCACCAGGATCTCGTCCACGATGCCCGTGATCCGGGCGGCCACGACGACTTCCTGATCGACCATCAGGTGGGACGGATAAACGCGCTCCGCGCGCTCGACACGTTCTTCCGCCGCCGACGCGGCGCCGGTCGCCCCGAGGCAAAGCGCCAGAATCGTCGCGAGATGTGCCTTCATTGTGGCTCGTTTTGACGCGGATGCTATCTTTAAACGAAATCTATGTCGATTGCCCTGGCCGCCGAGAAGCCCGAGGTGCAGCACAAGGGCGCGCGGGCCAATTTCCGGTGGACGCTCGTCGAGCCCTGGGATGAGCGCCGGCTCGCGGCGTTCCTGATGACCAAGCACCGCCGCAACGAGTCGGACTGGACGCGGCGGCCCTCGCCGTTCTTCGCCTCGCTCGGCCAGACCGCGATCGAGTGCTCGGTGCCCCTGGCCGACCCGTCGAACCTGCCGGACCTCGAGCGGCTCCTCACGGCAGAGCTGCGAGGCATCCTCGCCGGGGCCTCCCAGATGCACGAAAAGATGGCCGGCGCGGCCGACTGGCGGGCGATCTCCCCTCCCTAACGGACATCGGGCTCTTTCGGGGCCTTACATATAATGCGCCCCCGACAAAGGGGGATCCGGATGCTGTCTGTTCCCTCGCTCCGGCTGAACCAATTCGGCGTGCGGTTCTACGAGGCCCTGCTGTCCGGGGCCGACCTCCAGACCCTGGTCGGCTTCGAAGTCCTGTCCTTCGGGCCCCAGGCGCAGACCACGCGGCCTCACGCACGCAAGGGCAAGGAAGTCCGGGTCAACTGGGAATTCCTGGAACGGAAGATCGCGGCCTCCGAGCAGGCGTTCCAGCGTCCCATCATCCAGAAGAAGATCGAGGAGCTCGTCGCCTACTACCTTCAGTGCGCGGATTCGGGGACGCTGCCCGCGATCCCCGGCAGCGTCCTGCTCGTGTCGGAGAAGCGGCTCGACTTTTCCTCTTCGAGCTCGCGCGCCGACATCGGCACCCTGAAGCTGCCGGAAGACTCGGGCATCCTGCGAGCGCTCGACGGCCAGCACCGCCTGCTCGCGCTGCACCAGCTCGCCGAGAAGCACAACCTGAAGGACTTCCAGGTCCCGGCCGTGGTGTTCGACTCGCTGACGCCCGATCAGGTCGTCGAGCTCTTCGTGACGATCAACAGCAAGCACACGAAGCTGAACCCCTCGCACTTGATCTCGCTCTCCGGACGCCGTCTCTACCGCGACGACAACCTGGCCGCGGCGCACGACATCATCCGCGCTCTGAACGAGGACGAGCATTCGCCGTTGAGGGGACAGATCAAGGTGCTCGGCATCGGCAAGGGCGCGGTCACTCAGGCGTCGCTCGCCGACGAGCTGCGCGACGTGTTCGCGGCGATGGACGCGGCCGGAGGCCGCATCGCCCGCGAGTTCCGCGAGAACGCGCGGCGGTTCTTCCTCAACTACTTCAAGGCCGCGGCGAAGGCCTTTCCCACCGCGTTTGCGGGACGCAAGTACTCGATCAAGAGCTCGACGGCGCTGCGCGCCTTCATCCGGACGGTGCCCTACGTCATCGCGATGATCCGAAGCCGCGGCGGCGACGTCTGGTCGGCGAGCGAGCTCGACGCCGCGCTGCGGCCCTGGGCCGAGTCGATCGGCGACCGCCGCTTCGAGACCGAGACGGTCTGGAAGGAGAAGATGACGGGCGGCACGCGGTCCGCCGTCGAGATCCTGTCCCGGGAGCTGCGGCAGGGATTGAACGCCTGACGCCATGATGGCCATGGGCGGCTGCCTCTTCTTCCTCGTCGTCCTCGCGTTTCTCGCGGCCATCTGGGCGATCTGGCGCTACAACAACCTCGTCTCCCTGAAGAACCAGGTCGCCAACGCCTGGAAGCAGATCGACGTCCAGCTGAAGCGCCGCCACGACCTCATCCCCAACCTGATCGCGTCCGTGAAGGGCGAGATGCAGTTCGAGCAGGACACGCTCGAGAAGGTCATCGCCGCCCGCAACGCGGCCGCCGGGGCGCGCGGGGTGGCCGACACCGCGGAGAAGGAGGGACAGCTCACCCAGACGCTGTCGCGGCTCTTCGCCCTCGCGGAGAACTATCCCAATCTCAAGTCGAACGAGAGCGTGCGGGCCCTGATGGAGGAGCTGACCTCGACGGAGAACAAGATCGGCTTCGCGCGGCAGTTCTACAACGACCTCGCGACGCGCTTCAACACCGCGCAGCAGATCTTCCCCGACAGCTTCATCGCCCAGACGTTCCGGTTCCAGCCCGTCGAGCTCTACGAGATCCGCGACGCCGCCGAGCGCGAGGTGCCGAAGGTGGACCTCTCCGTACGGCCCTCCTGAGGGATGGGAGTCTTTGGGACTGAGAACTGAGGACTGAGGACCGAGGACTCTCGAAGCTCGAGCCGCGAAAGTCCTCAGTCCCGAGTCCGCAGTCCTCAGTCTCGGACAAAGGACCAGGGACTTGTCTTCTGTCATCAACCTCTACGAGCAGCAGCGGCGCAACCGGGAGCGCACCGCGCTGTTCCTCGCGGCCTTCGTGATCTTCCTGGCGGTCCTCGGCCTCGGCGCCGACGGCTTCCTCTACGGCGCGGGCGGCTCGCCGGGTCTGCCGATCTGCACGATCGGCGCGCTGGCGTTCGGCGGCCTTTCCGCGTGGTGGGCGCTCGCGTCGGGGGACCGGGCGATCCTCGAATCGGCGACCGCCCGGCCGGTGAACGCCTCCGATCCGGCCGAGCGCGCGCTCGACAACGTCGTCGAGGAGATGGCAATCGCGGCCGGGCTCCCCAAGCCCGCCGTCTGGGTCATCCCCGATTCCGACCCCAACGCCTTCGCCACGGGGCCCGGACCGGGCCGCGCGTCGATCGCCGTGACACGCGGCGCGATCGACGCCCTGAACCGCGAGGAGCTTCAGGGGGTGGTCGCGCACGAGATGTCGCACGTGCGCAATCTCGACATCCGCCTGATGACCGTCGTGGCGGCGCTCGCGGGCGCGATCCTCCTCGTCGCGGACGCGTCGCGGCGCGGCCTGCGCTGGGGAGGCGGCCGGGCCGCCGGGCGCCGCGAAGGGCGCTCGGGCCTCTTCGGGATCGTCTTCTTCCTGCTCTGGATCGTCTCGCTTCTGCTTGCGCCGATCGTCGCCCGTCTCGTGGCGCTCGGCGTTTCGCGTCAGAGGGAGTACCTCGCCGACGCCTCCGGCGCCGAGCTGACGCGCAACCCGCTCGCGCTCGCCTCGGCGCTCGAGAAGATCGACGCCGCGGTCGCCCCGACGCCGTCGATCAAGCAGGGCGTCGCGCATCTCTGCATCGCGGACCCGCTGGGTCGCCCGGCGGACGCGCCGCCCGGCGCGTGGGCGAGCCTCTTCAGGACGCATCCGCCGATCGCGCGGCGGATCGCGCTGCTGCGGGAGATGGCCTACGCGAAGCCGCCGGCGGCCTGACGCCGGCCGCGGCGGGGCTCAGAAGTAGCGCCGGCCGTCGAAGTAGATGCGCAGATAGCCGAAATAGCGCGTCTTGAGCTTTGGCAGCGCCTGCCCGGGGACGAGCGTCTCGGCGTCGGTCGGGCGATCGAGCCCGGCGCCGATCTGGAAGAAGCCGGCGAACGCGTAGCGCGTTCCGTACTCGCGGAAGGGACGCACCTCGACGATCGGAAAGTCCCACTGGATCGAGCGCACGGCGATCGGCGTCAGCACCGGCTGGCCGTTCGGGCCGTCCGGGTTGATGGCGAGGAAGGCGTCCTTTCCGCCGAGCCGGCCGAACAGATGGACGGCCACCTCGCGGCCGAAGACGAACTGGACGCGCCCGAACGGCGTCGCGAGCTTCGTCTGCCAGGGTATGAGGCCGCCGTCGGCGGCCGTGATGGCCATCTTCTCGAGGAGCTTCGGATTGGTGAACGCGAGGAGCGGCGTCGCCAGGATCAGGTCGCCGGGGATGAGCCAGTACGGCATCCGAAGGCGGAGCGACAGACCCGTACGCGCCGGAATGCCCGGCACGAACTGCTGAACGAGCGGATCGCTCGAACAGTAGGGCTCGCAGTTGCCCGATGACCGCGACTGCATCGAGACGCCGCCCTGAACGTAGAGGAGGCCGTCGCCGCCGTCTCCGAGGAGAGCGTCGAGGCCGACGCCGAACCGCAGCCCCACGTCGAGACCTCCCTGCACGCCGCCGCTGTTCCCCTCCACGAAACCGCCGTCCGCGCTCGCGAAGGAGAAGCCGCTGGCGAGCCCCAGGAACGACCCGATCTCCGCGCGGAAGCGCGGCAGCGAGGCGAACCCCGGCCCCCGGAACGGAACTGGCGATTCGAGGAGAACTTCGCTCAGGAAGGCATCCATCGGAGGCGGAATGTGCCAGTCGGGCATGTGCTCGACGCGGCAGAGGTTGAAGTCGCCCGACGCGACCTCCTTCGGCGCGGCGCCGGCGAGCGCCGCCTGATGCGCCTCCGTCCCGGGAGTTCCCGCGTCCAGGACCTGCGCGACGCTCCGCCGGACGGCCTCGCCGGCACGCTCCAGATCCTCCGCCTGCAAGTGGCCGTCCCCAAAGAGAACGATCGACTCGTGCTTCCACGTTTCGGTGTCGAGGCCGTGCTCGTTGTAATAGTCGTGCGTTCCCTTGCGCTCGGCCGCCTTTCCCCAGGACCCGGCGATGTGGCCGGCGGCGAAGGCGTCCTCGAGGAAGTGGAGCGCGAAGGATTCCAGGGCGAGGACCTCGCGGGCCTCGGCGGGCGACGGCGTCGTTCCGGCGAGCGCGGCGGCCCGGTGCATCGCGGCCAGATGAAAGACGACGTAGAGGGCCATCGCGTTGGGCTCGACGCCGCCGCGCAGCGCCTCCGCCGCGTAGGCCCGGGGATCGGCCGCGCCGCGCGGGAGGAGAAAGTGCGCGTTGCTCGCCCCGGCGCGCGTCGAATATTCCTTGTCGGTTCGCTCCAGGCCGAGATCGCCCTTCATCTGAGCGTTGCGCCGCTCGTTCTCGTTCCGCGACTGCGCGATCCTGTCGCCCGTGCGCTCCGCGATGGCCGCGACGGGAAGGATCCAGTCGCTGTCGAGAATCGTCGCGAGGAACTCCGGCGTCGTGCAGGAGTGATCGCCGGCGATCGCCGGCCAGGCCGAGAGGTCGATGCACGAGGGTTTCGCTCCCTGGGCTCCGGCATCGAGGGCTTCGCAGAGGCGCGCGGAACGATCCGCGCGCGCCTCCGACCAGATGACGTCGAGCCGCGCCTTGCGGCGCGGGTCGAGCGTGTCGATCCCGCGGGCCGTGATCGCGCGATGCTCGGAATAGATCCAGGCCCGGGCGGGCGCCGCGCAGGCGAGCGCCGCACACATCCAGGCCGCGGTCCGGAAGGCTCGGCGCATCGGCCGGGCCTCAGTCCAGATCGATGTCGCGGACGGGTTTCGATTGATCGCCCTTCGACTTCTGGAAGAGCTCCTCGAACTTCCGGTTGAGCACGTCCTTCTTCGTCTTCTCGGCCTCGACGGAAGCCGCGAATTTCTTCTCGCGCTCCTCGTCGTGCGTCTTCAGGGCGCCGACGGCGTCGTCCACCGAGGCGAACTTCCGTGGCGTCTTCGGCGCTTCGTGATCGATGATGGCCTTCAGCTCCGCGTCGACCTTCAGCCGGGCGTTGCAGCAGGGGCAGAGCACCTCGAAGTCCATCGAGAGAAGTCTACTTCGGACGTTGCCAGCTCTTCTGCTGGCGGCGCTCGCGGCGTTCGCGCTTGTCCGGACGGCCCTCGTCCCTCCGCGGCGCGAGCATCCGGTCGAGCCGGCGCACCTCGACCTGCTCGGCGGAGGGCGGCGGGGTCACGTCTTCGTAGAGGGCGCGCGCCTCGGGCCGGGGGATGGAACGCTCGGCGAGGCCCCGCACGACGAGCTCGCGGCGGCCGCCCGGCGCGGTCACGCCAATCCGGTCGCCGGCGCGGATCCGGCGATGCGCCCGCGCGCGCTCGCCGTTGACGTCCACTTTCCCGCCCTCGCAGGCGAGCTTCGCCTGCGACCGCGTCGGAAGGACGCAGGCCACGTCGAGCCACACGTCGAGGCGAACGGATTCGGGCGGAGATTCCGGCGGGCCCAGGCGTTTCTCCCGCGGGCCGTCAGAGCTCGTCGGCGGGCTCGGCGGGCTCGGTCGTCTTGCCGGGCGGCACCGGCGGGGACTCCGGCTCCCCGGCGGCGCGGCGCCCGGCGAGCCACGTCCGGAACTCCTCGGTCGGCTCGGGCACGTCGGCTCCCGGGCGGGCCAGGAAGTAGCCCTGGGCCGCGAAGACCCCCTCCTCGACGCAGACGTCGAGGTCGTCGGAGAACTCGATGCCCTCGGCGATGAGTCCGACGCGCGCCTCGCGCGCGACCTGGGCGAGCAGTTGCAGAATTGCTCGCCGCTGCGCGTCGCCCCGGATGCTGCGCGTGATCTCGCTGTCCACCTTGATCCAGCGTGGCGCGAGGCCCGAGCAGTACTTGAGCGTTCCATAGCCGGACGTCACGTCGTCGAGGGCGATCGAGACACCCAGGTCGTGCGGCACCGCGAGCGCCTTCTGCAGGAGGTCCAGCGACTGCATCCGCTCGACCTCGACGAGGTCGAGCGCGAGGCGCGCATACGGAAACTCCATCCGCTCCGCTTCCTCGCCGAGCCGCGCGAGCGAGGAGTCCGGTCCGGTCAGGAGCTCCGGATTGACGTTCAGGAACACCATGGCGTCGGACGGCAGCCGCTTGGCCGCGGCGAGGACCGAGATCCAGGAAAGCCGCTCGAACGGCGCCTCGATCCCGAGCACGACGGCCGCGGGAAAGATCTCGGCGGCGAGATGCCGGGTCCCGTCGGGAGACTGCGCGCGCAGGAGACCTTCGTAGCCGAGAGGCTCCCCGCTCCGCAGGTCGAAGATCGGCTGGAACTCCACGTAGAGGCTCCCCGAGCGCAGGACGTCGAGAAGCCAGAGAGCACGCACCTGGCGGCACGCCAGAGGCAGAGGCATGAGGTTCCCGATCGCGTCCCACTTCGTCTGGCTGACGTCCTCCGGCGACACCCGCACTTGATCCGCCGCGGGACCCAGCTTCTGGAGGAGGTCCGGCAGCAGGAACGGGATGCGTTCGACGAGAACGCGGCGCGCGCGGCCGTAGACCTGCGCCCGCAGCCACCGCTTCTCCAGGATCTCGGAGAGCGCCCGCTCGGCCGTCGTCGTATCGGGGCGAAGAAAGAGCGCGCGCGCTTTCCGCCAGCGATCCAGGCGCGCCAGGGTGCGCGCGTCCAAGACCGACTCGAGATTGGTCACCGGGGCCATTGTAAGACCGAAAGAGGCGCCCGCACGGCGTCGAACTCGGGTCAGCTCTCCTTCTCTTCGTACTGGGCCTTGAGCGACGCGACCACCGTCGGGTCGGCGAGCGTCGTCGTGTCCCCGAGCACCTGCCCTTCCGCGATGTCGCGCAGAAGCCGGCGCATGATCTTCCCCGAACGCGTCTTCGGGAGGTCGGCGGTGAAGAAAATCTTGTCGGGCCGGGCGAGCGCACCGATCTTCTTCGCGACGTGGGCCTGGAGCTCCTTCTCGAGACCGTCGCGGCGCACGGCCTCCCCCGTCTTCCCTTTCTCCTTCAGGATCACGAAGGCGGCGATCGCGGTCCCCTTGAGCTCGTCGAGCACGCCGACCACCGCCGCCTCCGCGACCGACGGATGGTCGACGAGCGCCGATTCGACCTCCATCGTTCCAATGCGGTGGCCCGCGACGTTCATGACGTCGTCCACGCGCCCGAGCAGCCAGAAATTGCCGTCGCGGTCGCGCCGCGCTCCGTCCGCGGGGAAATAGGTCTTGGGCCATTTCGACCAGTACGTCTCGACGTAGCGCCGGTGGTCACCCCAGATCGTGCGCAGCATCGCCGGCCACGGGCGCGTGATCGCGAGATATCCGCCGCCGATCCGTATCTCCTCGCCCTCGTGCGACATGATCTTCGCCTCGATACCGGGAAACGGGCGCGTCGCCGAGCCGGGCCGCGTCGTCGTGATCCCCGGGAGCGGCGTGATCATGATCATGCCCGTCTCGGTCTGCCACCAGGTGTCCACGACCGGACAGCGGCCGCCGCCGATGTTGTCGTGATACCAGATCCAGGCCTCGGGATTGATCGGCTCGCCGACGCTGCCGAGCAAGCGCAGCGACGACAGGTCGTGCCGGGCCGGCCATTCCGTCCCCCACTTCATGAACGCGCGGATCGCCGTCGGCGCCGTGTACAGGATCGTGACGCCATGACGTTCGACGATGTCCCAGAAGCGGTCGCGCCCCGGGGTGTCCGGGGCCCCCTCGTACATCAGACAGGTCGCGCCGTTGGCCAGCGGGCCGTAGACGACGTAGGAGTGGCCCGTGACCCAGCCGATGTCGGCCGTGCACCAGTACACGTCCTCGTCCTTCAAGTCGAAGACCCACTTGGAAGTCGCGTAGGTGCCGACGAGGTATCCGCCGGTCGTATGGAGGATCCCTTTGGGCTTCCCGGTGGTCCCCGAGGTGTAGAGGATGTAGAGCGGGTCCTCGGCGTCCATGATCTCCGGCTTACAGGCTGCCGGAGCATCCGCCATGAGGTCGCTCCACCACTGGTCCCGCCCGTCCTTCCACGACACGGCCGAGCCGGTCCGCTTCACGACGACGACGTTCTTGATCGACGGGGCGGCGGCGAGCGCTTCATCCGAAATCTTCTTGAGCGGAACCTCCTTGCCGCGCCGCCAGCCGCCGTCGGCCGTCACGAGAACCTTCGCTTTCTGATCGTTGATCCGGTCTCGCAGCGACTCGGCCGAAAAGCCGCCGAACACGACCGAATGGATCGCGCCGATGCGCGCGCAGGCGAGCATCGCGACGGGCAGCTCCGGGATCATCGGCAGATACAGCGTGACCCGATCGCCCTTGCGGACGCCCAGCTTCTTCAGGACGTTGGCGAACTTGCAGACCTCGCGGTGCAGCTGCCGATAGGTCAAGACGCGCTGATCTCCCGGCTCGCCTTCCCAGATGAGAGCCGCCTTGTTCCGACGCGGCCCGGCGAGGTGGCGATCCACGCAGTTGACGCGAAGCGTTGAGCTTCCCGCCGACGAACCACTCGGCGCGGGGAGGCTTCCACGCGAGCACTTTCTTCCACGGCTTGGCCCATTCGAGCTCGCGGGCGAAATCGGCCCAGAACTTCTCGAAGTTCCGATCCGCCTTTCGATAGACCGCCCCACTCCGGACGTTCGCCTGCGCCGCAAATTTCCGCGGCGGCGGGAAGACGCGCTTTTCCTGAAGCAAGGCCTCGATCGTCTTGTCGGTAACCTTCGCCATGTTGCCCCCGATCGAAGAACGTCGGAGGAATCCTATTGCAGCGGGCCGCGGCCGCGCACCCCGGCGCGATGGATTACGATTTTCGGCGTCGGCGAGGGGAGGCGCATGGGCGGATCGAGCAGCGGGATGGTGTGGAATCGCCCGGGACGGCAGGGCGTCGCCGGCGGTCGGGGGACCTACCGGCCGTGCTGACGGCGCTTTACGCCGACATCCACGCGAACCAGGGAGCCCTCGCGGCCTGCCTGGCCCGGGCCGACGCGCTCGGCGCCGAAAGGCACGTATTCCTCGGCGACCACGTCGGCTACGGCCCCGACCCCGCCGAGGTCCTAGACACGATCGCGGCGCGCGTGAAGCGCGGGGGAATCGCCGTGGCGGGCAACCACGACCGCGCGGCGATCGAGGTGCCCGGCGGCCGGATGACCGACTTCGCCCGCCTCGCGATCGAGTGGACGCAGAGCCATCTGGAGAAGCGGCACCGCGATTTCCTGGACGGGATGCCCCTGAGCGTCGAGGAGGCGGGCCGGCTCTACGTTCACGCGAACGCCTGGGCCCCGGAGAAGTGGGAATACATCACCGGTGCCTTCGACGCGGCCCGGAGCATGCGCGCGACGCCCTGCCGCTGGACGTTCTGCGGCCACGTCCACACGCCCGGCCTCTACCATATGACCGAGAGCGGCCGGGCCATCGCCTTCGCCCCGGCGCCCGGAGTCCGGATCCCGCTCAGTCGGCGCCGCCGATGGCTGGCGATTCCAGGCTCCGTCGGGCAGCCGCGCGATGCCAATCCCGCCGCCTGCCTCGCGCTGCTCGAGGAGGACACGATGCGCCTCACCTTCCTCCGCGTGCCGTACGACGCCGAGGCCGCCGCGCGCCGGATTCGCGCCTCGGGACTACCGGCGGAGCTCGGCGCCCGCCTCGTGTCGGGAACCTGACCGTGGCGGGCCATCCGCTGAAGGCCGGATCGATGGTCGACGGATTCCGGCTCGACGAAAAGATCCATCGCAGCAGCATGGCGACCATCTGGCGTGTGACTCGGCCGGGCGGTGACGGCGCCCCGCTCGCGATGAAGATCCCCCTGCTGGACGAATACGAAACTCCCGCCCCGATCCTCGGATTCGAGGTCGAGAGCATGATCCTGCCGACGCTTTCAGGGCCCCACGTCCCCCGTTTCGTCGCCGCCGCCGACTTCTCGTCACAGCCCTTTCTCGTCATGGAATTCCTCGATTGCCCGTCGCTTCGGGCCCGACTCGACCGGCTTCCCATCGAGCCCGCGGAGGTTGCCGCGATCGGCGCGCGCATCGCCACCGCGCTCCACGACGTCCACCGTCAGGGCGTCATCCATCACGACGTCAAGCCGAGCAACGTCATGTTCCGCGCCAGCGGCGAGGCCGTGCTCATCGATTTCGGCCTCGCGCGCCACGATCGGTTGCCCGACCTGCACGCCGAAGAGCTCCGCGTGCCGGTCGGGACGGGGCCCTACATCTCCCCGGAGCAGATCCGTCGGACGCGAAACGATCCCCGCAGCGACCTCTTCGCCCTCGGCGTCGTTCTCTACCATCTCTCGACCGGGAGGCGCCCCTTCGGCAACCCGACGACCCTCCACGGCCTCCGGCGTCGCTTCTACCGCGACCCGGTGCCGCCGCGATCCCTCGACCCGGCCTACCCGCCGTGGCTCCAGGAAATCGTCCTGCGATGCCTCGAGGTGGATCCCGTCGGACGCTACGAGACCGCGGCCCAGCTCGCCTTCGAGCTGCAGCACCCGGACGGCGTGCGACGGACCGCCCGAGCCGAAAGAGTGTCCCGGGACTCCCTCTGGACCGTGGGCAAGAGGTATCTCCGGTCTCTCGGCGTGGAGCCGGACCTCCGCCAGTCGGCGGCCCGGCAGCTTTCCCGGGCTCCCATCGTCGTCGTGGCGATCGATCTCGCGCAGGACTCCGAGGCGCTGAACGACGCTCTCCGGCGCGCCGCCCGGCGCATCCTCGAAGCCGCACCGGGCGCGCGCCTGGCCTGCGTGACCGTCTTGAAAACGTCGATCTTCGGAATGGACGATCCCGTCGATGAGAAGGGCCGAAACCGGCACGTCCAGGGGCTCGTCGAGCTCGAGCACTGGGCTCGCCCTCTGCGCCTTCCTCAAGGGCGCGTCACCTATCACGTTCTCGAGGCTCCCGACCCGGGTTCGGCGATCCTGGACTTCGCAAACGCCAGCAATTCCGATCAGATCCTCATCGGATCCCGGGGAAGCTCGACGCTTCGGAGGTATCTCGGGAGCGTTTCCTCGCAGGTCGTGGCCTCCGCCGAGTGCACGGTCACCGTCGTCAAAGCGCGGACCGAGACCGACACCGCCGACCGGACCGACGCCAAAAAAGATGCCGCGGGCTCCTGATCTCTCTTGACATCTGCCGGGCCACCGAAAACACTTCGCCCCAAACGGGGGGCCGAGAGCTTGAGCAGCCGATCGGACCTTACCTGCGGAAGCGGCGATCCGGTTCTTCGATCGCGAACGCGGCGGGCGCATTCGGCCGCCGGCGTCGGGCTTGCGCCAGGAGCGACCGCGCCAGGCGTCCGGGTCGCGACGGCCGATTCACGATTCGCCACCGCCATGAACGACTCGCCGGGGCGCCGAGCCCTCGGCGTCTTCACTTCTCACGCGGCCTGAAGGAAGGAGGATTCGATGGCGTCGGCAATCACCGAAACCATGGGGCCGATCGAGGTCAAAGAGGAACGGCGTGTCATCTTTGCGTCCTCGCTCGGAACGGTCTTCGAATGGTACGACTTCTACCTCTACGCCACCCTCGCACCGTTCTTCGCGGCGCTCTTCTTCCCGCCCGGCAACGCGACGGCCGCCCTGCTCTCGTCGTTCGTCGCGTATGCGGCCGGGTTCCTCGTCCGCCCCTTCGGCGCCCTGATCTTCGGGAGGATCGGCGATCTCGTCGGCCGAAAGTACACGTTCCTGATGACGATCATCGTCATGGGCTCTTCCACGGCGGCCGTCGGCCTCCTGCCGACCTACGCGAAGATCGGGTTCGCGGCGCCGATCCTGCTCGTGCTCCTGCGGCTTCTCCAGGGTCTCGCACTCGGCGGCGAGTACGGCGGGGCGGCGACGTACGTCGCCGAGCACTCGGCCCACGGCAAGCGCGGATACAACACGGCCTGGATCCAGACCACCGCGACCCTGGGCCTGCTCCTCGCGCTGATCATCATCGGCTTCTTCCGCGTGAAGATGTCCGCCGACACGTTCAAGAGCTGGGGATGGCGCATCCCCTTCCTCCTCTCGGTCATCCTGCTCGCGTTCTCCGTCTACATCCGCCTGAAGCTGCAGGAATCTCCGGTCTTCCGCGCGATGAAGGCGCAGGGGAAAGGCTCGAAGGCGCCGTTGACGGACAGCTTCGCCCGCTGGTCCAACTTGAAGATCGTGCTGCTCGCGCTCCTCGGCGCAACCGCGGGGCAGGGCGTCGTCTGGTACACGGGACAGTTCTACGCGCTGTTCTTCCTGACGCTGTACCTGAAGGTCGACTATCTGACGACCTACTACCTGATCGGCGTCTCGCTCATCATCGGCACGCCCTTCTTCATCTTCTTCGGATGGCTCTCGGACCGAATCGGCCGCAAGTGGATCATCATGGCCGGCTGCCTGATCGCCGCGCTCACCTACTTCCCCCTCTTCAAGGGTCTGACGCACTACGTCAATCCGGCCCTGGAGGAATACGCGAAGAAGACTCCCATCAGCGTGGCCGCATCCGACTGCTCCATGCATATCTTCCCCACGCCGAAGACGCGCTATTCCGACTGCGACAAGGCGATGGACTTTCTGACCAAGTCCGGCCTCTCCTTCCAGGAGCTGCCGGCGGTCGCCGGAGAGACGGTCGTCACGAAGATCGGCGATACCGAGCTGCGCGGCTGGAGCGAGGACAAGTACAAGGCCGCGCTCAAGGCCGGGGGCTATCCGGACACGATCGACAAGTCCGCGATCAACTGGACGATGACGCTGCTGATTCTCGTGATCATGGTGATCTACGTCACCATGGTCTACGGCCCGATCGCGGCGTTTCTCGTGGAGCTTTTCCCCACCCGAATCCGCTACACGTCGATGTCCCTTCCGTACCACATCGGCAACGGCTGGTTCGGAGGCATGCTCCCGCTGCTGGCGACGGCCCTGGTCGCCTCCAAGGGGAACATCTACGCCGGACTCTGGTACCCGATCATCGTGGCGGTGATGAGTTTCGTGATCGGAAGTCTCTTCATCCGCGAAACGAAGGACCGGGACATCGGTCACGACTTTTGATCTCGGACGGGGGCGAAGCCGTTTCGCCCCCTCGCGAAAGGAGGCCAACATGGCTCGAGGACGTCATCGGGGCCTGACGCGGCGACAGTTCGGAAAGCTCGCCGGGGCCGGCGCGCTTGCCGCCGGCGCTCCGGCCTTTCTCTTTCCCGAACGGGCCGCCGCACAACAGAAGACGCTGAAGATCATTCAGTGGAGCCACTTCGTGCCCGCGTACGACAAGTGGTTCGACGGGGTCTTCACCAAGGAATGGGGAGAAAAGCACGGGACCCAGGTCGTCGTCGACCACATCGCGATCGGCGAGATCAACGCCCGCGCGGCCGCGGAAGTCGCGGCGAGGAAGGGGCACGACCTCTTCATGTTCCTCTCGCCCCCGGCCGCCTACGAGAAGCAGGTCATCGATCATCGCGAGATCTACGACACCGTCCAGAAGCATCACGGCAAGATGATTCCCCTCGCCGAGCGCTCGACGTTCAACCCGAAGACGAAGAAGTATTTCGCCTTCTCGGATTCCTACGTCCCCGACCCCGGCAACTACCGGCAGGACCTCTGGTCCAAGGTCGGCTTCCCCAACGGGCCGGATTCGTGGGAAGACCTGCGCGTCGGCGGCCGCAAGATCAAGGAGCAGTTCGGCAATCCCGTCGGCGTCGGCCTCTCGCAGGAGCTCGACACCAACATGGCGGTTCGGGCGCTCCTGTGGTCGTTCGGCGGCGCCGAGCAGGATACGGCCGGCAACGTCACGATCTATTCCAAGGAAACGATCGAAGCAATCAAGTACATGAAAGCGCTCTTCAAGGAGACCATGACGGCCGAAGTGTTCACCTGGGACCCGTCCTCCAACAATCGCGGGATCCTGGCGGGCAAGCTCTCCTTCGTGGACAACGCGATCTCCGTCACGCGCTCCGCGGAGAAGGACAATCCCGAGATGTCCAAAGCGATCCAGTTGACGCCGGCACTGAAGGGCCCGGTGCGCCGGATCGCGTCCGAGCACGTGATGAGCTGCTACGCGATCTGGGACTTCGCGGAGAACAAGGACGGCGCCAAGCAGTTCTTGATCGATTACCTGGACGGCTTCGCGGCGGCGTTCAAGGCGAGCGAGTTCTACAACTTCCCCTGCTTCCCCTCGACCGTTCCGGATCTGGCCCAGCAGCTCGCCAACGATCCGAAGGCGGTGCCTCCCGACAAGTACAAGGTGCTCGCGAACGTCCTCGACTGGGCGACGAACGTGGGCTACCCGGGCTACGCGACCGCCGCGATCGACGAGGTTTTCAACACGTTCGTCCTGCCCACCATGTTCGCCAAGGCCGCGCAAGATCTGATGACACCAGAGGAGTCGGCGCGCGCGGCGGAGAAGGAGATCAAGCGCATTTTCGACAAATGGAAGTAGAGTCGGCCCATGGCCGTCGTCGAGACGAGGGGCCTGACCAAGCGATTTCGCGGCGGACAGGTCGGCGCGGTCCTCGGCGTCGACCTCCTGAGTCGGGAAGGCGAGTTTCTCGTGCTCCTGGGGCCCTCGGGCTCCGGGAAGACGACGCTGTTGCGGATGATCGCCGGTCTCGAGGAGCCTACTTCGGGCGAGATCCGGATTGGAGGCGTCGTCGTCAACGCGCTCTCTCCCCGCGAGCGCCGGATCGCCATGGTGTTCCAGAGCTACGCCCTCTATCCCCACCTGACCGTTCACGGCAACATCGTCTTCCCGCTCAAGGCGCAGGGCGTGGCGCGGAAAGAGCGGGAGAAGAAGGCCGCCTGGGCCGCCGGACTTCTCGGCATCGGGGACCTGCTCGGGAGAAAACCGCGCGAGCTTTCCGGCGGCGAGCGTCAGCGCGTGGCGCTCGCCCGCGCGATCGTGCGAGAGCCTTCGGTCTTTCTGCTGGATGAGCCGCTCTCGAACCTCGACGCGAAGCTCCGCGCCTCCGCCCGCGAGGAGATCGAACAGTTTCAGAAGCGGGTCGCCACGACGACCATCTACGTCACGCACGACCAGGTCGAAGCGATGGCGATGGGAGACCGCGTCGTGGTGATGCATCACGGACAGGTTCGGCAGATCGGGACGCCGCGCGAGGTTTACGACGACCCTTCCGACACGTTCGTCGCGACCTTTCTCGGCTCTCCGCCGATGAACCTCGTTGAGACAGACGGCGCCCTGGTCGGCTTCCGGCCGGAGCACCTGAGGCCGTCCGGGACGACGCGCACAGCGGAAGGCGCGGTCCCGCTCTCCCTGCGGTTCAGCCACGAGGAATACCTCGGCGCCGAGCGCATCCTCTACGGCTGGCTGGAGGGCGGCCCGTTCCACGGCAGCAAGGCGATCGCGCGGATCCCGTCCACGTGGCCGGGCCGGTTCTCCGCGTCCGAACCGGGCGGGTTCGAGGTGGCGCGGGAGGACCTCAAGTTCTTCGACCCGGAGACCGGGCGGCGAAGAGCCGCCGTGCCGCTCGCATGAGTCGCGGCCGGCAAAGTTGGCTCGGCCCGGCGATGCTCCTGCCGGCCGTGCTGTACGTGGTCGGCCTCGTCGGCGTTCCGTTCATCCTTGCGTTCTTCTATGCGCTCGGCGACGTCAAGGTGGGCTCCGTCGGCTGGCATTTCGTGGGGCTCGCGAACTTCCGCTCGGTGCTCGAGAACCCGACCTTCCGGCACGCCCTGCGCAATTCGTTCGTGTTCACGATCGCGTCGCAGGTCCTCGTGCTCGTCGGCGCGAACATGCTTGCCCTCACCCTGAAGGACGCGTTCCGCGGAAGGCGATTCTTCCGTTTCCTCATCCTCCTGCCGTGGGTCGCACCGGTCTCCATTGGCTCGATCGGCTGGAAATGGATCCTTGACTCTCTCTACAGCGTGATCAACTGGGTGCTCGTCCGGCTCCATCTGGTCAAGCCGCTCGACGTGCCGATGTGGCTCGGGCAGCCGACGCTCGCGATGATCTCCGTGATCCTCGTCCAGACCTGGCACATCCTCCCGTTCGCAACCGTGATCCTGCTCGCCGGATGGACGGCGATCCCGAAGGACATTCCCGAGGCTGCCGCCGTGGACGGCGCCGGCTACTTCCGCACCCTTTTCCAGATCACGCTTCCGATGCTCCTGCCGATCGTGAACGTGGCTCTCCTCTTCGGGATCATCTTCACGTTCACCGACATGACCGTCGTGTACATCCTGACGCGGGGCGGCCCCTACGACACGACGCAGGTGCTCCCGTCCCTGGCGTTCTTCACGGGAATCCTCGGCAGCGATCTCGCCGAGGGCGCGGCGATTTCGCTCTTCCTCGTCCCGCTTCTCGCGGCGGTCGCGTGGCTGATGCTCCGCACCGCTCGCCGGGCCGAGGTGACGTGATGTCCGACGGCCGTCCCTCACGCGCCCTCGAGCGCAACCTCAAGAGGGGAATCCTCCTCGCATTCTCGGTTGCTCTCGCCTTTCCCTTTTACTGGATGGCCATCACGAGCTTCAAGCGGACCACGGACCTCTACAACCTGAAGAACAACCCGTTTCTCTTTTCGGAGCCACCGACCCTCGAGCACTTGCGCCTGCTCCTCCAGGAGACCCTCTTCCTGCGCTGGTTCGCAAACACGTGCTTCGCGGGGGCCCTCGTCGCGATCATCACGCTCGCGCTGGCGATGCCGGCCGCCTACGCGCTCGCGCGTCTGACCGGCCGGTGGGGCGAGCAGCTGGGCATCGCGATCTTCCTCACGTACCTGGTCCCCCCAACGCTCCTGTTCATCCCGCTCTCGCGCATCGTCGCGAACCTGGGCCTGCAGGACTCCATCTGGGCGATCATCGTCGTTTATCCCAGCTTTACCATTCCGTTCGCCACCTGGCTCCTGATGGGATTCTTCAAGGCGATCCCGCCGGAGCTCGAGGATGCCGCCATGGTGGACGGCCTCACACGCTTTCAGGCCTTCGTTCGAATGGTGGTTCCCGTCTCGTTTTCCGGTATCGTGACGGTGGTCATTTTCGCGTTCACCCTGGTCACCCAGGAGTTCGTTTACGCGCTCACGTTCATCTCTTCGGCGGCTCACCAGACGGTGGGCGTCGGCGTGCCGATCTATCTGGTGCGGGGAGACGTCTACTACTGGGGCTCGCTCATGGCCGCATGCCTCATCGCCAGTCTGCCGATCGGAATCCTTTACAACCTCTTTCTCGACCGATTCATCGCCGGCTTTACGGTGGGTTCGGTGAAGTGAGTTTCGGAGGGCTTTCGAAAGGGGAGACCAGAGCCCCGGAACGGGCCTGCGCCGCCTCCTTCGAGAAGGAAAGGAGGATTCGATGAAACGGAGGGTCGGCTTTACAGTTCTTGCGGCGTGTGCCGCAATTTGGGCGCGATCGGCGCCAGCCCAGACGGTGCAGCTCGGAGCGGGCACCAGCCTCACGTTCAAGGGATTCATCAGCGCAACGGCCTTCGCCCAGGACCAGAACTTCACATTCGGCAACGGGCAGAACGCCGAGTTCCCGACGCCGCCGGAGGCGACGTCGGACCGGTGGTTCGGCGGCGGCGACGTTCGCAACACCCGCCTCACCATGGTCTTCAACGGTCCCAAGGTCGCCGGAGATTGGAAAGTCAACGGCACCGTCGAGATGGACTTCTTCGGAGGTAACAACGGCACCGGCGCCTTCAGCGGGCAGCAGCCCGACCCGCGGCTGCGCCTGGGATTCGTCGATTTCACCAACGGCAGCACGACGATCCGGATCGGTCAGCAGTGGTCCCCGATGTTCGGAAACGTCGCGGTCTCGCTCTCCCACATCGCGTTTCCGCTCGGCTACGGCGCGGCCGGCGACGTCGGCTGGCGTTTCCCGGGCATTTTCGTCTACCAGAACCTGACCTCCAAGGACGCGGCAGTCAGCGCCGACGTGCAGGCCGCCGTCATGTCCGGATCGTGGAACGGACCCGGCTCGAATATCGATTTCGGCTCTGCGGGCAACGCGACCTGGCCTCAGTTCGAGCTGCGCTTTAACCTCGGCGGGCAGATGGGAGCGAATAGCAACTGGTCCACGTACATCGTCGGGCATGTCGACGAGAAGGATCTCTCGGGAGCCGGGAAGTCCACCGGGACCGCGGCGACGAGCGACCGGCTGGAAGGCACGGCCGTCGAGATCGGCGCCAAGTTCCAGTTCGGGCCCGTCATGGTTCAGGGGAACGCGTACACGGGCCACTCGATCGGACAGCAGTTTGGCATGCTCACGCAGTTCGGGAAGATCCAGGGAACCGGCGGCTGGGGCCAGATCGGCTTCGACATCACGAAGAACTGGGGCATCTTCGGATTCTGGGGAATGGACGACCCCAAGGACTCCGACGTCATCGCCTCGAACAACAACCGGCTGAAGAACATCATGTACGCCGGGATGCTGCGCTGGAGAAGCGGACCCTTGCAGTTCGGCTTCGAGTATCTCCACTCGACGCTGACGACGGGAGCCACGACGGAGGGAGAGCTGACGCTGACGAAGACGAAGGGACAGCAGCTCGCCCTTTCGGCCCTGTTCACGTTTTGAGAGCGATCCCGGGCGGAGGCGGCGCCTCCGCCCGGGAGCCCGGTTCACGCGCGGGGCGTCCGCACCTGCGCACGCATCGCCTCCCAGGCCTGGCGCGCTTCCTCGACGGAGCCTTCGTCCTCGATCGTGGTGATGTCGCCGGGCTCCATGTTCAGGGTCACCGCCTTCAGCACGCGCCGCATGATCTTGCCGCTCCGCGTCTTCGGGAGCGAGGCCACGAAGTTCAGCTCGCCGATGACGGCGATCGGACCGAGCTCGCGCCGGATCGTGTCGAGGAGATCCTGCTGCAGGCCGTCGCTCGGAAGGTGGCCCTGCTTGAGCACCACGAAGGCGGAGATCACCTCGCCGCGAACCGCGTCGGGCCGCCCGGTGACGCCGGCCTCCGCGACGGAGGAGTGCTTGAGACACGCCGTCTCGACCTCGATCGTGCCGATCCGATGCCCCGCGATCTTGATGATCTCGTCGGCCCGGCCCGCGAACCAGACGTAGCCGTCCTCGTCGATGTGCGCCGAATCGCCCGTCGAATACACGCCGGGCACCTTCTCCCAGTAGTCCCGTCCATATCGCTCGGGCTCGCCCCAGAGCGTCGGTGTCAGTCCCGGGAACGGGCGCCGGATCACCATGATCCCCTTCTCGCCGACGCCGCACGGCGTCCCGTCCGGCGCCACGATCCCGCATTCGATGCCGGGCAGCGGGATGCCGGAGGAGCCCGGCTTGATCGGCAGCATCGCCAGGCCGTAGGGGTTGCCGAACACGGGACCGGAGGTCTCGGTCTGCCACATGTGGTCGATGACGGGGACGTGATCGGCCAGGACTCGCTTCTGCAGCCACTCCCAGGCCGGAGCGTTGAGCACCTCGCCGGCGCAGAGCACGCGCTCGAGCGAGGAGAGGTCGTGCTTGTGTGCGTGCGACTCGCCGTAACGCATCAGGAGTCGAACCGCCGTCGGCGAGGTGAAGATCCCGGTCACGCCGAACTCCTCGACGATCCTCCAGACGGTTTCCGGGTCCGGATGGTCGATCGCGCCCTCGTACGCGATCGTCGTGCAACCCGCCAGGAGCGGCGCATAGACGATGTAGCTGTGGCCGACGATCCACCCGATGTCCGACGTCGACCACCAGACGTCCCGGGCCCGCAGACCGAAGCACCACCGGCCCATCGACGCGATGTGCACCTGGTAGCCGCCGTGGGTGTGAACCGCGAGCTTCGGCTTGGCCGTCGTCCCGGATGTCGCGAGGATGAACGCCGGCTCGTTGGACTCGAGGGGCACGTGCGCGCCGCTTTGACCTTCCGCCTTCTCGAGGAACTCGCTCCAGGACAGATCCCGTCCGCGGTTCATCGGAGGCCCTTGTTCGGCGCGGTTCCAGACAATGACGTGCTCGACGGCGTGGCCGGGACCGGCGATCGCCTGGTCGACGATCTCCTTGAGGCGCACGGCCTTCCCCTTCCGATATGTGACGTCTGCCGTGAAGATCAGCCGGGAGCCGCTCGCGCGAACCCGGTCGCCCAGAGCTCCGGAGCCGAATCCCGCGAAGACCACCATGTGGATCGCGCCGATGCGGACGGCGGCGAGCATCAGCAGGATCGCCTCCGGGGCCGTGGGCATGTAGATCGTGATTCGGTCTCCCTTTCCGATGCCCATTCCGCGCAGCGCCGCCGCGGTCCGTTCCACCTCGTGCAGGAGCTGCGCGTACGTGAAGAGGCGCCGGTCTCCCCTCTCGTTGACCGCCACGAGGGCCGTGTGCCCCGCCTTGCCCCGCGCGATGTGCCGGTCGAGGCAATTCCACGCGAGGTTCGTCTCGCCGCCGACGAACCATCGAAAGCTCGGGCGCTCCCAGACGAACGTCTCGTTCCAGGGCCGAAACCAGTGGAGGCGGGCCGCCGCCCGCGACCAGAACGCCTCGGGATCCGCCGCCGCCCCGTCCAGATACCGGCGCACGATGGGATTGATCAGCTGCATGGCGCCCCTCGCGGCTTCCGACTCTACTCCTGCCGGCGCTCCCGCTTGGTACGATCGCCGCGTGAAGCCCTTCGAGTCCGTCCGGGTGATTTCTCGCGAGGGAGACGCCGAGCAGGAACGCGAAGACTCGCTCGCCGTCGAGGAGCCGCTCGAGATCCGGTTCCGAGAAGAAGGAGCGGCGGCTCCCGAGCCGTTCGTCGTGACGATGCGCACCCCGGGGGACGACGAAGGGCTCGCCGCGGGCCTTCTCTACGCCGAGGGCGTGCTCTCCGCTCCCGAGGATCTCCTGTCGCTCGCAGGCCCTTCCGACCCCCGGATGGATCGCGAGATGCGGGAGAACGTGCTGATCGCGACGGTACGTCCGGAGGCCGCCCGGCGGGCCCGGGCGCTGCGGCGCTCGACGGTGATGGGCTCGGCCTGCGGGGTCTGCGGCCGGACCACGATCGATTCGATCCTGCCCGCCGGACGGCCTCCGATCACCTCGAAACTCCGTGTCTCCGCCGACGTTCTGTACGCGCTTCCCGGCAGGCTGCGGGAGCAGCAGTCGGTATTCGCGCGGACCGGAGGCCTGCACGCGGCGGCGCTCTTCGACGCGGACGGTCTCCTCCAGGCCGTTCGCGAGGACATCGGGCGTCACAACGCGACCGACAAGCTCGTCGGGCGGCTCTTGCTTCACGGCGGCCTGCCGGCCGCGGAGACGATCCTGATGGTGTCCGGCCGGGCTGGCTTCGAAATCGTTCAAAAGGCGTACAACGCGGGCATCCCGATAATCGCCGCCGTCTCCGCGCCCTCGAGCCTGGCGGCCGAGCTCGCGGAGGTTGCCGGCATCACGCTCGTCGGGTTTCTGAGGGATCGCCGGTTCAACGTCTACTCCCATCGGGAGCGGATCGCCGGCTGAGACTCCGCCCGGGCAGGTTCCTCGGGGCATTGCGTCGCGGGGCGCTCGCCGCACTTGACAAGCGGCGCCGGAAGGCTTGGAATCGTCGCTGGTTCGGCGTTCACGTCTTTGCTGACTTGGGGGAGGTGCTCATGCAACTCTCGCGGCGCGGATTCCTCAAGGCAACCGGGATCGGAACATCGATCGCTCTCGGTTTCGACGTCTCCGAGGCGCAAGCGGAAATGCGCGAGTTCAAGATCTCGCGCACCACGGAGACCCGAAGTACCTGCCCCTACTGCGCGGTCTCGTGTGGAATGATCATCCACACCCTCGGCGACAAGGCCAAGAACGCGACTCCCTCGGTCGTCTACGTCGAAGGCGATCCCGACCATCCGATCAACCGCGGCACGCTCTGCCCCAAGGGAGCGACCGTCAAGGACGACATCGTCAACCCGGATCGCCTCACGAAGCCCCAGATCCGGCGGCCCGGCTCCGACAAGTGGGAGGACATCAGCTGGGACGAGGCCATCGCCAAGATCGCGCGGCACATCAAGGACACGCGCGACAAGAACTTCGTCGCCAAGAACGCCAAGGGTCAGGTCGTCAACCGCAACCCCGGCATGGCGATGATCGGCGGCTGCACCGACACGACCGAATTCAACTGGCTCTACTGGAAGAGCGCTTACGGCCTGGGGGGTGCCGTACCGGGATACCCAGGCCCGGGTTTGACACGGCCCAACGGTGGCCAGTTTGGCCGCCACGTTCGGTCGCGGGGCGATGACCAACGGATGGGTCGACATCAAGAATGCCGACGTCGTCCTCTGCATGGGCGGCAATCCCGCCGAGAACCATCCCGTGCGGATTCAAGTGGGCCATCGAGGCCAAGAAGACCCGTAACGCCAAGATCGTCGCGGTCGATCCCCGCTTCACGCGAACCGCGGCGGTCGCGGACCTCTACTCGCCGATCCGGCCGGGCACCGACATCGCGTACCTGCTCGGCATCATCCGCTACGCGCTCGCCAACAACCGGTACCACGAGGAGTACGTCAAGCTCTTCACCAACGCGGCCATGCTCATCAACCCGGACGTTCCAGTTCGAGGACGGCCTCTTCTCCGGGTTCGACGAAGCCTCCGGAAGCTACAAGCGCGACACCTGGGCCTACCAGATCGACCCAAGACGGGCTTCGCGAAGACCGACGCGACGCTCCAGGATCCGCACTGCGTCTTCCAGCTCCTGAAGAAGCACGTGGACCGGTACACGCCGGAAATGGTCGAGCGGATCTGCGGCACGCCGAAGGCCACCTTCCTGAAAGTCGCGCGAGGTCGTGACGTCGACCGGCAACGCGCAGCGCGCCGGAACGATCATGTACGCGCTCGGCTGGACCCAGCACTCGGTCGGCGTGCAGATGATCCGGACGGCGGCGATGCTGCAGCTGCTGCTCGGCAACGTCGGACGGCCCGGGCGGCGGCGTCAACGCCCTGCGCGGACACTCCAACATCCAGGGCGCGACCGACACGGCGGGCGTCTTCGACATCCTCCCGGGCTACCTGAAGACGCCGCAGTCGCCAGTGGCAGAGCCTCAAGGAGTACAACGAGGCCAACATCCCCAAGGCCGCTCGGCGCCCTCGATGAACTACTGGCAGAACTATCCGAAGTTCATGGTTTCGCTGCTGAAAGCCTGCTACGGAAAGGCGGCCACCAAGGAGAACGACTTCGGCTACGGCGTGGCTGCCCAAGATCGACGGCAATTACTCCTGGATGTACATCTTCGACGACATGTACCGCGGCAACGTCGCAGCGCGCCGGCGGCAAGGAGCCCGGGCCCGAGGGCCTGATGACCTTCGGCATGAACCCCGTCGGCATCGGACCGAACTCGCCGAAGATGATCGCCGCGCTCTCCAAGCTGAAGTGGCTGGTCGTCGGTCGAGAACCACGAGATCGAGACGGCGACCTTCTGGAAGGCGCCCAAGCAGTACGGCGGTCCGGAGCCTTCGAAGATCCAGACGGAGGTCTTCCAGCTTCCCGCCGCCGACTTCGCCGAGAAGGACGGCTCCTTCACCAACTCCGCGCGCTGGATCCAGTGGAAGTGGAAGGCCGTCGATCCCCCCGGGCAGGCCAAGACCGACCAGGAGATCCTGGCCCGCATCTTCCTCGCCGTGCGCGAGCTCTACCGGAAGGAAGGCGGCGCCCTTCCCGAGGCCGTCCTCAACGTCGACTGGTCCTACACCAATCCGGCGGCCCCGGACCTGGCCGAGTGCCTGAAGGAGCTCAACGGCAAGGCGCTGGCCGACATCCCGGATCCCAAGGACAAGACCAAGATTCTGAAGACCGCCGGCCAGCAGCTCGACGGGTTCGCACAGCTTCAGGACGACGGCTCGACGATGTGCGGCAACTGGCTGATGTCGGGCTGCTACACCGAGGCGGGCAACCTGACGCAGCGCCGCAACTCGGCGGACGATCCGAGCGGCCTCGGCATGTACCACAACTGGACCTTCTCCTGGCCGGCCAACCGCCGCGTCATGTACAACCGGGCCTCCGCCGACGCCGACGGCAAGCCGTGGGATCCGACGCGCGCCGGCATCAAGTGGAACGGCGAAAAGTGGGTCGGCGACGTGCCCGACATGAAGCCCGACGCCCCGCCCGGAACGTTCGGCGCCTTCATCATGCTCCCCGAAGGCGTCGGCACGACTCTTCGCCCCCCTGAACGATGGACCCTTCCCCGAGCACTACGAGGCCGTCGAGGCTCCCGTCGACAAACATCCTGCACCCGAAGGTGACGTCCAATCCGGCCACCAAGAAGTTCAAGTCGGACAAGGACGTCTACGGCAAGCGCCGACGGACTACCCGATCGTCTGCATGACGTATCGGCTGACCGAGATGTACCACTACTGGACGAAGAACATCAACCGGCCTCAACCAGCTCCAGCCCGGGTTCTTCATCGAGATTCCCGAGGAGCTGGCCAAGGAGAAGGGAATCGCCAACGGCGGCAAGGCGCGCGTCACGTCGGCCCGCGGGTCGATCGAGGGGGTCGCGATGGTCACCAAGCGCCTGCGCCCGCTCCAGATCGACGGCAAGCCGCATCTGGCAGATCGGCTTCCCGCTCCACTGGGGCTACGACGCGACGGCGGATCACACCGGGCCCGCTCGCCAACTTCCTGACGCCCGTCCGCGATGGACCCGAACACGTGGACGCCCGAGTACAAGACCTTCCTCGTGAAGCTCGAGAAGGCCTGAGAGGAGCCGCGCGATGAGCATGCAAACTCTCGAAATCCGGCGCTCCTCGGCCTCGGTCCTCGGGAGCCTGTCCGGGCTTCGGAAGGCGACGACGGTCGCCAAATACATCGATACCTCGACGTGCATCGGCTGCAAGGCCTGCGAGGTCGCCTGCCAGGAGTGGAACGACCTCAAGATCGTCCCCACGGAACAGACCGGGACCTACCAGACGCTTCCGACGCTCCACGCGGATTACTGGAACCTGATCCGATTCAACGAGCGGGATTTCGACGGCGGCATCGTCTGGCTCATGCGGAAGGACCAGTGCATGCACTGCGACGAGCCCGGGTGTCTCGCCGCGTGCCCCGCGCCGGGCGCGATCGTCCAGTACGCGAACGGCATCGTGGACGTCAACCCGGATCAGTGCATCGGGTGCAAGTACTGCGAGACGGGATGTCCCTTCGACGTGCCCCGATTCTCCGCGACCACCGGGAAGATGTCGAAGTGCACGCTCTGCGTGGACCGCGTTTCGGTCGGTCTCGAGCCCGCCTGTATCAAGGCCTGCCCAACGGGCTGCCTCCACTTCGGGACGAAGGAGGACATGGTCGCGCTCGGAAATTCACGGGTCGCCCAGCTCAAGGCGAACGGCTTCGCGAACGCCTCGCTCTACGACCCCCAGGGCGTCGGGGGAACGAGCGTCGTCACCGTGCTCGCGCACGGCGACCATCCGGACTGGTATTCCCTGCCAGCCGATCCGCACGTCCCCTGGGGCGTCAAGCTGTGGAAGAAGGTCCTGCGCCCTCTCGGGGTCGCCGCGATCTTCGGCGCCGTGATCGGAGCGTTCGCCCACTACACGAAGTACGGGCCCAAGGAGGTCGAGGGCTCGAGCGATTCGGACCGCAATCGTCCGAACGCCTGAGCCGAACCGGGAGGGGCAAATGAGCACCGCCGCACCGCACGCGCCGATGGACCCGGCAATCGTCGTCGGCCGCACCCGAGAAGACGTCGTCGTCGGCAACGAAATCGTTCGGCACCGCCTCTGGTCGCGCCTGGCTCACTGGATCGTCGCCCTGACCTTCGTCGTGAGCCTGCTGACCGGCATGCCGATCTGGACGCCCGTCTTCGGATGGATGGCGAATCTTTTCGGCGGACTCTCGGTCTGCCGGGTGATTCACCCGTGGGCGGGCGTCGCGTTCTTCATCGCGGCGGCGGATCCAGTTCGTCGAGTGGATCGGCGACATGCACCTCGAGAGCTGGGAGCGGGATTGGATCGGCCCCCGGGTCTTTCGCTACATGCGATACGAGGCCGACGACCCGCGGACCGGCAAGTACAACGGCGGCCAGAAACTGCTACTTCTGGGCCGTCTCGCTCGGAGCGCTGGGGCTCCTCCTGTCCGGCCTCATGATGTGGTTCCCGACTTCCTTCCCGAAGCCGCTCATGGAGCTCGCGTATCTCGTCCACGATTTCACTTTCATTTGCTTCGCCGTGTCCCTCGTCTCCCACATCTATCTGGGCACGGCGGCGGAGCCCGGCACGTTCGGCTCGATGATTCGGGGCACCGTCACGCGACCGTGGGCGCGACTGCACCATCCGCGCTGGTATCGCGAAGTGACGGGTGAAGAGCCCCGCCGCGGCTAGACTCCCGTCCGTCGTCGCGGAGTTCGAGCGCCGCGCCGCTCGCGCGGAGGCGCTCCTTGCCGACGAACCGGCCGCGCCGGACGCGCTGGCGTTTGCCGCGGGGCTTTACCGCGTCCAGGGCCAGGTCGCCGCGGACCTCGAATCGGCCCACGCCCGCGAGCCTCTGACGGGGCATCTCGATCGGGACGCGGAGCGCTTTCTCGACGGGACCGCCGCCGTCGTGCGATACGCCGCCGACGCACGGCCCGGAGACCCTCGCCGAGACGGCACGTGCCCGCCGGGAGGATCTCCCGGCGACGGCCCGAACGCGCCTGCTGGTCTATTGGAGCGGGGGCACTTCGCGGGGCGAGGACTACCTGGCGCGCGCGGCCCTGCGGCCGTACGTCGAGTTCCTCCGCGGCGCCACGATCGCGCCCGACCGGATCCACCGCCGGGGACAGTGCCCGTTCTGCGGGGGCGCGCCCGCCGTCGGCGCGCGGCGCGAAGGCTCGCTCATGGAAGGAGCCAGGCGCCTGCTCGCCTGCTCCCTCTGCGGCGGAGAGTGGCCGTTCCAGCGCATCCTCTGCCCCGCGTGCTTCGAGGAGGACCCGCACCGTCTTCCGTCGTTCCAGGCCGACCGGCATCCGCTTCGTGCGGATCGAGGCGTGCGAAACCTGCCGCCGCTACGTCAAGTCGTTCGATCTTTCGCAGGACGCCCGCCCGATTCCGGAGGTGGACGACCTGGGCTCGCTGTCCCTCGATCTCTGGGCACGCTCCGAGGGCTTCGAGCGGATCGAGCCCGGCCTGGCCGGACTCTAGGAGACATGGCCTCGGCGGACGCGGACGACCTGCTCGCGGCGCAGCGCCGTCTGCGCGCGCGGTTCGACGACTTCCGCCGCGCGCTCGACCGCCGAGACCGCGCCGCCGAGTTGCTCGCGCTGCGCGACTTCGAGGAGCACCTCCGCCGGTGGACGCGCCGCGAGGAGGAGATCCTGCTCCCGATCCTCGCGGACGCTGGCGTGCCCGGGCGCGATCCCCGGCGCGAGCTCCGGCTCGAGTACGTCCAGATTCGGGAGCTCACGCGATATCTCCTGGAGCTCGTGTCCGGCACCGCGCCGATGGGCGACATCCTCGGTCTGGTCGAGAACCTCGACCGGCGGCTCGTCGCGCACGAGGGGGAGATGGAGACGGTCTACTACCCCGCCGCGGCGCCGCGTCTGACTCCGGACGACCTCCGGCGGCTTCGCGAGGAGGCGCCCACCGACTAGACGGCGGGCCGCCTCCTCCGGACCGGAACCGAGGCGGCCCGCGCCGCCGCCGCACCTAGCGCGAGACGATGATGATCTCGACCCGCCGGTTCTCGGACCGGCCCTTGGCCGTCTTGTTGTCTCCGATCGGCCGGGTTTGGCCGTAGCCGACGCTCTGGATCCTGTCCGCCGCCGTCGCGCCGTGGTCGACGAGATACTTCTTCACCGCGGCCGCCCGCCTCTCGGAGAGCGCCTGGTTGTAGGCCGCCGAGCCGGTCGAGTCCGTGTGACCCTCGACGGAGATCTTGCAGCCCGGGTACCGCTCGACGAAATGCAGCGCTTTCTGGAGCTCGTCGTGATCGGCCTTCCGAATCTCCGCCTTGCCCGTGTCGAACCTGACGTGAACCGTCAGGTGGTCGATGGGTGCGGGCGCCGGCGTCACCTCGACCGTCGTGGACGCGGACTCCGAGCCTCCCGCTCCGGACGCCGTGAGCGTGTAGCGCGTGGTGCCGTCGGGGCATACGCGCCGCGATCCGCTCGTGTCGACGGTTCCGATACCCGGGTCGATCGAGGAGCTGCTCGCGCCGGTCGTCGACCACGTGAGGGTCGCGCAATCGCCCGCGCGGATCGAGCTCGGCGACGACGAGAACGAGATCGTCGGCCGCGCGGCCGGCTGAGGAGTCGGCGCCGGCTTCGGCGCCTCCGCGACCCGCGGACAGAGCGAAGCCGCCAGAGCCATCGCTTCCTTCGCCTTCGCGATCGCCTCCTTCGTGTGACACGCGTAGTACAGCGCGTAGGCGTCGTTCTTCATCTTCTCGGCGGCCTGGAAGTCGGCGGGGCACTCCTTGTCCTTGCCGGCCTTCCGGGCCGCGTCGATGGCCCTCTGCGATTCCGGTAGCTCCTTGTGGTAGAAGAAAAACCTTCCGCCGGGAACGTACTCCATCTCGGCGCATCCCCAGAGAAAGACGACGGAGACACCAAGAAGCATGACCGCCAGGGTTCTCTGAACTCGAATCATGGGCCCTCCTCTCTCCCCTTTTCGTTTGCGGCTTCGCCGATCTCCGATTGCGAGGCTCCGCCGCAAGTCCTCGAGCACCTTTCTCCCGCGCTAGCCCATCTGCAGCGTTTCCATGTCGGGTTCGTCCGAGAGCGGCCGCAGCGCCGCGTACGCCGCCGCCAGCCGGTCCTGAGGCCAGCCGAGCAGGATTCCTTCGCCGCGGTAGACCGGCTCCCGCCCCGCCGCCTCGACGACGACGATTTCTCCCGGCCCTTGGTCCGACTCCACGCGAAGGCGCCAGGCGGAGAGCGTCACTCCGGCTTCGCGAGTCCGCACCGGAATCCGCTCGAGCCCGACGCCCCGCGCGCCGGGAAGCTCGGGGAGAGCTCCCCTCCCGGCGGAATCCGCGTCCGACAACTAGCCTCCCCGCGTGTGCATTTCCAGGTGCGGATCGTCGCGAAGGGTCTCGACGGGAGCGAGTGCGGTTCGGTCTCTCAAGACGAGCCGATCCTCGGCTCCCCGATCGACGCGCCCGGCCCAGGCCGACGCGATCCGCGCGGCGATCTCCTCCGGACCGGCTCCCGCGCGAAGCGGCCCGCGAAGGTCGATCCCGGTCCGGGCATAGAGACACAGGTACCAGAGCCCGTCCGCCGTGAGGCGGCTTCGGTCGCAGGAGCCGCAGAAGGGCGCCGTGGTGGAGGAGATGATCCCGAAGACGGTTCCGTCGGGAAGGCGGAAGCGATCGGCCGGCGCGCTCTCGTCTCCGGGCATCTCCTGCGGCGCGCCATGCGCCCGGGCGAGCCGCTCGAGGATTTCGGATCGCGAGACCACGTCTTCGCGCCGCCAGCGCGTCGCGCCGCCGACGTCCATGTACTCGATGAAGCGGACTTCCACCCCGACGCTCCGACCGAACTCGAGAAGTGCCTCGATCTCGTCGTCGTTGACGCCACGAATCACGACGGAGTCGATCTTGACCGGAGAGAACCCGACCTTCACGGCCTCCGCGACGCCGTCGAGCACGCGGGAGAGCGAATCGCGGCGCGTCATCGCCTGGAATCGATCGGGGCGAAGCGTATCCAGGCTCACGGTGACGCGATGGAGGCCGGCGGCCCGCAGGTCCTCCGCCTGCTCGGCGAGCAGCACCCCGTTCGTCGTCAACGCGAGGTCTCGCAGGGCGGGCTTGTCGGCGAGGAGGCGAACGAGGCGCGGCAGGTCGCGGCGCACCAGGGGCTCGCCGCCCGTCAACCGCACGCGCTCGACCCCGAGCGCCGCGAAGACGTCCGTGAGCTGCGCGATCTCTTCGAAGTCGAGGATGTCGCGTCGAGGAAGCCAGGCGTAGTCCGCTTCCGGCATGCAGTACTGGCAGCGCAGGTTGCACCGGTCCGTGACCGAGACCCGGAGGTTGCGCAACGGCCGCCCGTACAGGTCGGAGAGCGCCATTTGCCGCATTCTATCCGGCCCCAGGACGGGAACCCTTCCGACGCGGAGATCTAGGTCCCAGACGAGCGGCCGGGGGCGTTCCGGGTCTCCCCAGGCCCTCGCGAGGTCCGCGGCCACGATGGCCACCGGGTCTTCTCCGACCCGCCGGACATACCCGCGGACGGCGGACCAGGTCCGCAGGTACCCCACCATCCGGTCGAACGTCCAGTGCTTGACCATCTGAAATCGGGGAACCGAGACCTCGTCGAACGGGAAATCCAGAAATCGGTAGCCGCGCTCGACGATCTTTCGCTCGGGCGGCCAGTCGGGGCCCACGATTTCGCCGTAGAGGCGGCGGATCACGCGGTCCACGGGCTCGTCGAGGTGAAAGAGGTGGTAGCACCAGACCCCGAGGACGCCGCCCGGAACGAGAACCCGCGAGACCTCGGCCCAGAACCCCTGCCGATCGAACCAGTGGACCGCCTGCGCGACCGTGACGAGATCGACGGAACGGTCGGGCAGCCCGCTCGCCTCCGCCGGCGCCACGGAATACTCCACGCGGGGATGGGACCGGGCGCTCGCGATCTGGCGCGCGCTCGCGTCGGTGGCGACGACGCGCTCGAAGTGCCCGGCAAGCCCGGCCGCCGCCTGCCCGCTGCCGGTGGCGCAGTCCCACGCGCAGCGTCTTCCCGGAGCGACCGACGCCAGGAAGGCGAAGAGCTCGGGCGGGATAGTCCGGGCGAAACTCGGCATACTCCCCCGCGACCTCCGAGAAGTGGTCCGGAAAGCCCGCGTGATCCGGCATCACGCCGATCGGCGGCGCTCGAAGATGCGCCGCGCCGCGTCCTCGGCCGCCCGGAGCGCCTCCTCCGGGGACGCCTCGTCCCGCGCCACCCGCGCGAAGAGCGTCGGGATCAGGAAGGTGTTGAAGATCTCGTCGGTGGCGGCCGTGGCGTAGCCCGGATAACCGACGTTGGCGGACCAGTCCACCGCGCTTGCGAGGATGCGATACTTGCCCGGAGGATCCGCCTTCGCGTCGCGCGCGAGCTCCTCCGGCAGGTCGGGCACCGTCTGCGGATAGCAGGGAAGATTGTAGAACTCGCTCTGGCGAAAGACGGACGGCAAACTGTCCGCCAGGTCCACGAGGAACTGCCGCGCGCCGTCGGGATTCTCGGCGAACTTCCAGATGACGTAACAGTTCATCACGTGCTCGCACGTCAAACTCCGGACCGGCCCGGCGAGCGCCGGAGCCAGCCCGATCTTGCGCGCGATGTCCGGGTTTTCTTTTTCCGCCGTTCGCGTCACGGAGATCGCGTTCAGGATGAAGGAGCCGCGTCCGGCGAGCATCATCCGGTTGTTCGAGGAGGGATCCCAGGTGAAGACCTCGGGCGTCATCGTTTCGCGGTAGAGCGCGCGCGCGAAGCGGAGGGCCTCGAGCGTCTCGCGGGAGTTCAGCGTCAGATTTCCCCGCTCGTCCTGCTCCGCGCCGCCGAAGGACCAGAGCAGCGCGCGGAGAGCCATGTTCGAGTCGGTCTCCTGCGCGAGACCGATTCCGACGGGAATGCCTCTCTTCGCCTTGATTCGCGCCCCGACGATACGGAGCTCGTCCCAGGACCGCGGTCCGTCCGGCAGCCCCTCCTCTCCCCAGAGATCGATTCGGTAATTGCCCGGATCGGCGACGTAGGAGTCCGCGAAGGCGAAGTATTTCCCGGTCTTCGGATTGAACGTGGACCGAAGCGCGAGCGGGAGCATTTTCCCGTGCTTCTTCTCGACCGCCTCCACCACGTCCCGATGATCCAGCACGCGTGATTCGTACGCCGCGGGCGGGGCCTGGAACAGGAAGAGATCGTGTCCCTTTGCCGGCGGCCGCCTCGGCCGCGCCCCGCGCGGCGACCTCGGTCGCGGTCATGTGATCCACGATCACTTCCGTTCCGTTCCGGGCGCCCCATTCCTTCGTGAAGACGCCGTCGAACCATCGGTCGTAGCCGGGAACGAAATGGCTCCACTGAAGGATCTTCAGCGTCTTCCCCGCGCTCGCCGCCGGGCGAGCGGGTCGGCATGCGGCCGGCAGGGCCGCCGCCGCGAGCGCCGCGGCGCCGGAGACGAACTCGCGCCGGGAGAGACCGCGGCCGGATTTTCTCTTCGCGTTCATCGGAGGGCGAACCGGGCGCGAGTCTATAATCGGCCGGTGGCCTCCTCCCCGGAACGCGGAACGATTTTCCCATTCCAATCGCTTCGCACCGGGACGGGCGTGGCGCCGCCGCCGCAAGACTCGGAGACGCTCTACGCGTTCTTCCACACCGACTGCCCGACCTCCGAGATGACGATCCCGTTTCTCGACCGACTCCAGGAGATCGGCGAGGGACGCGGGCTGCGCGTCGTCGCGGTCTCCCAGGACGATCCGGCGACGACGGAAGCTTTCGTCTCCCGCCTCGGGCTGACGGTTCCGGTCCTCTACGATCCGCCGCCCTGGACCGCGTCGGAGTCGCTCGCGCTCGCGAGCGTCCCGGCGTTCGCCGCCGTCTCGCGCGACGGACGACTCGAGCGCACGGTGATCGGATTGCAGAAGCTCGAGCTCGAGGCCTTCGCCGAGCGCGCCGCCGCGCTCGCGGGACGCCCGTCGCGTCCCTTCTTCCGCCCCGAGGAAAACGTCCCGGCGATCCGGCCGGGCTGAGTCTCGCGCAACGCCGGCAGGTAGCCGACGAGGAATCCGACCCTTTCCCGGAGAGGAGAACCTTGAGCAAGCCAGCGCCATCCACCCTGAAGGAGCTCGAATCGAGCGGCTATCGGCCGCGGACGGTGAAGGACGAGCTCCGCGCGAACCTCCGGCGGGAGCTCGCAGCCGGACGCAACCCGTTTCCCGGCATCCACGGCTACGAGCGCACGGTCCTGCCGGCGCTCCACAACGCGATCCTGTCGCGGCACGACCTGCTGCTGCTGGGACTCCGCGGGCAGGCGAAGACGCGTCTCCTGCGCCTGCTCGTCAACCTCCTCGACCCGGAGATCCCGGCGATCGCCGGCAGCGAGCTGAACGAGGATCCGCTCCACCCCATCTCGAAGTACGGCCGGCGCATGGTCGCCGAAAAGGGCGGCGCCACCCCGATCGTCTGGATTCCGCGCGAGGAGCGCTACCGCGAGAAGCTCGCGACGCCCGACGTCACGATCGCGGACCTCATCGGCGACGTGGACCCGATCAAGGCGGCCAACGAGCGCCGCAGCTACTCCGACGAGGAGGTCATCCACTTCGGGATCATCCCGCGCACGAACCGCGGCATCTTCGCCGTCAACGAGCTGCCGGACCTCCAGCCGCGAATCCAGGTGGGACTGCTCAACATCCTCGAGGAGCGCGACCTCCAGATCCGCGGCTTTCCCGTGCGGATCCCGCTCGACATCCTCCTCGTCTTCTCCGCCAACCCGGAGGACTACACCAACCGCGGCAACATCATCACGCCGCTGAAGGACCGGATCTCCTCGCAGATCCTCACGCACTACCCCGACGACGTGAAGACGGCCGCGAAGATCACGGCGCAGGAGGCCTGGGTCGACCGCGACGGCGAGCCGGCGATCGAGATCCCGACCCTCTTCCGCGAGCTCGTCGAGGAGATCGCCTTCGCGGCACGCGCGAGCGAGTTCGTGGACCAGTCCTCGGGCGTGTCGGCGCGCATGCCGATCTCGGCGATCGAGGTCCTCGCGTCGAACCTCGAGCGGCGCGGCCTCGCGAACGGAGAGAAGCGCGTGTCGCCGCGGCTCTGCGACCTGCCGGCGACCCTGCCGGCGATCACCGGCAAGGTCGAGATGGTGTACGAGGGCGAGCAGCAGGGCGCCGAGGTCGTCGCCAAGAAGCTCATCGGCACCGCCGTCAAGAAGCTCTTCGACGCGAAGTTCCCGGCGCCCGACGCGGGCCGGCCCACGGAGCGCCGCCGGGTCGAGCTCGAGGACACCGCCGAAGACGGCCCCCCGCCCCGGCGCGGGAGGACGCCGACTCCCGTCGAGAAGATCCATCCTCTCTACGAGCCGATCGTCGAGTGGTTCGCCGCGGGCAACAAGATCACGCTCTCCGACGACGCGCCCTTCACGGGCCACCTCGCGGCGCTCGAGGCCGTGCCGGGCCTGCGCAAGGCGGTCGAGGAGCATTTCGCGCCGGCCTCGCCCGAGGAGCTGGCGATCGGGATGGAGCTCGTGCTCGAGGGCCTCACCCAGCACCTCAAGATCGCGCGCGAGGACCTCGACTCGAAGGTGTCGTACACGGAGATGTTGAAGTTCAATCTCGTCCGGAATCGGGTCAACTGAGCTCTTGAGCGGCGCGCCGACACTGCGAGACCGCGTCCGACGCGGCGAACCGCTCCTCGGCTGTTTCGTCACGTGGCCGACTGCCGGCGTCCTCGAGCTCGCGGCGATCGCGGGCTTCGACTTCGCCGTGCTCGACATGGAGCACGGCGTCTACACGGTGGAGTCGGTCACGACGATGTGCGTCGCGGCGGACGCGGCGGGCGTCCCGGCGATCGTCCGCGTGCCGTCCTGCGCCGCCGCCGAGACGAGCCGCTGCCTGGACGCCGGCGCCGCCGGGATCCTGTTCCCGCGGGGCGACGGCGCCGCTTCGATCCGCGACGCCATCGCGGCGGCGCGCTATCCGCCCGAGGGCCGGCGCGGGCTCGGCGGCGTCCGCGCGAACCGCTACGGGACGATGCCCTACGACCGGCACGTGGCCGAGGCGAACACGACGACGCTGCTCGCCGCGCAGATCGAGACGCCCGGCGCGCTCGCGGAGCTCGACGCCATCTCCCGGGAGCCCGCGCTCGACGTCCTCTTCGTGGGACCGAACGACATGACGCAGGCGCTCGGAATCCCCGGCCGTTTCGACGATCCGCGCTACGCCGAGGCGCTCGCGCGCGTGGCCGCCGCGGCGCGCGCCGCGAACAAGACCGCCGGCATCATGGCCGTCCGCCGCGAACAGGTCCCGGACCTCGTGAAGGCCGGCTTCCGGTTCCTGACCGTCAGCGACCGCTCGCTCGTGCTCGAGTCGGGCCGCGCCTGGCGCGCGGCCGTGCCCCGCGCCGGAGCCTAGCGAGAGCCGTAGAATCGAGAGTCCGGTGCGCTACCGCTACGGCGAGTTTCCGGTCGACCTCCTGCGGCAGCTCCTGACCTACCAGGAGCTCGTCAAGCTCTTCCTCCAGCTCGTGCTCCAAACCGGCGGCGACGTCGAGGAGGCGCTCCGCTGGATGAAGTACCTCCAGGAGCGCGGCATCATCGGCGACGAGGTGGACCTCGACGAGTTCGGGAAGGCGCTCGAGAGAAACGAGATCGTCGAGGACCGCGGCGGCTCGCTCGCGCTGTCGGCCGCCGGCGAGCGCCAGATCCGGCGTTCGGCGCTCGAGGAGATCTTCACGTCGCTATCGAAGGCCGGCGCCGGCTATCACGCCGTCCCGCGCTCCGGCGCCGGCGGCGACCTCCTGCCGGAGACGCGCCCCTACGAGTTCGGCGACAACCCGACCGCGATCGACGGCGTGCGCACCATCGGAAACGCCGTCCGCCGCGACGCGGAGACGATCGCGCTCACGGCCGAGGACTTCGAGGTGCACGAGGAGGAGCATCTGACCTCCTGCGCGACCGTCCTCGCGATCGACATCTCGCATTCGATGATCCTGTATGGCGAGGACCGCTTCACGCCCGCGAAGAAGGTCGCGCTCGCGCTCGTCGAGCTCATCCAGTCGAAGTATCCGAAGGACTCGGTCGACGTCCTGCTCTTCGGCGACGACGCGTCGCGCGTGCCGATCGCCGAGATCTCGAAGGCGCAGGTCGGCCCGTTCCACACCAACACGAAGGCGGGCCTCGCCCTCGCGCGCAAGCTCCTCGTTCACCGCAAGAACCCGAACAAGCAGATCTTCATGATCACCGACGGCAAGCCTTCGGCGATCTGGGACCACGGCCGCCTCTACAAGAACCCGTACGGGCTGGACCTCAAGATCGTGAACCGCACGCTCGAGGAGGCCGACGCATGCCGGCGCGACGGCATCACGATCACGACCTTCATGATCGCGACCGACGCCTACCTCGTGGATTTCGTGGACAAGCTGACGAAGATCAACCGGGGCCGCGCCTACTACGCCTCCCCGTACAACCTGGCGGAGTTCCTCTTCACGGACTACATCAAGAACCGCAAGAAGTTTCTGCATTGAGCGCCCCGGTCCTCGTTCTCGCGGGCGCCGGGCTGCTCGGCGTCGTTCTGCTGCTCACGATCCCGCGGCGTCTCCTCGCGCGGGCGCAGGACCGGCTGGCGAACGAGAAGCTCGCGCGCGCGGGAGACGGCTTCCGACTCCTGACCCGGGCCGACCTCGTGACGGGCCGCTACCGGCGCGTGCCCGGCATCGTCGGCCTCACGGACGACCGGCTCGTCTTCGAGGGGATCTTCGGCGAGTCGCACGAGCTCGCGACCTCGCGCATCGGAAAGATCGAGACCGGCCGCCGGCTCGCGAACGGACGGACGCTCCTGCGGCTCGAGGTCCTCCGCATCACGCCGACCGCCGCCGGACCGCCCCTCGAGCTCGTCCTGACGCCGGCGGCTTCCGGCGCCTGGCGGAGCCACCTCGGCCTCTGGGCGATGAAGGAACGCCAGGCAGACGCGGACCGCGTCAGTCCCGGGCGGGCGCCGTAGCGGGACGCGGGGGCCGGCAGGCGGTCTTCCGACGCGATCCGGACCTCGGCCGTCCATCCCATCGCCCTCGCACCCGCGGTGAGGAGCTCGCGCGCGCGCGCGGCGGCCTGCGTCTCGAGACCCGCGTCCTTGGCGGCCCGGCCGAGGGCGCCGCGCGCCCAGACCATCCAGAGATTGCGATCCTCGGTCGTGATCGGGTTGATCCAGCCGCTCTTCTCGTCGAACCACTCGAAGCGCGGGTCGATCGTCAGGAGCCGCGGGCGCGGAAGCCGCACGCGAACGGACCGAGCTCCGGCGTCCGGCGCGACTCCGAATTCGGGGCTCGCGAGGTCGAAGCCTCCGAGCACACGCCCGCGAAGGCGCAGCGTCGCGCTCTTCGGGAAATCGATCAGGAGAATCGTCTTGACGTCCTCGTAGCGAACGACGTCGGAGACCTGGATCTCGACGGTGGCGAGCTGCGCGATGGTCCGCATGGCCTGGACGACGGGCGCCGCCGAAACCCGATCGGGGCCGGCGCGCCGGCCCGCGCGATAGGCGCCCCAGAATCCCGCGCCGATGAGCACCGCCGCCACAAACCCCGCCGCGAGATTCCGCGCCGCCGGCTTCATGAGCGGGCGTTCGGTGTCCGGCTCGCCGCGAGAACCTGGACGGCGAGGAGCAGCAGGCCCACGTCGCGCAGGATCGTCCAGCGCATGTCGGCGAGGAGCTCCGCCCGCGGCTTGTCCTTCGCCTTCACGTCGAAGCAGCCGCAGTTGACCGGGTTGCCGCGCGCGAGGTTCCACGACAGCGCGGCGAGGAACACGAGGAGCAGGATGGCGGTGATCCCCGCGGCCGTCCGCTTCCAGACGCCGATCACCAGCGCGAGCCCGGCGAGCAGCTCGACCCACGGAAGCCACAGAGCGAAGGCGTTGATCGCGCCGCCCGGCAGCAGGCGGTAGTTGTAGATCATGTGCGCGAACGAGGGCGGGTCGAGAATCTTCGGCACGGACGCCGCGACGAAGACGGCGCCGAGCGCGAGCTGGGCGCGGATCGAGACCCACGGCGACAGCCACCACGGCCGCGCGGACCCCGTCACTTCGGCGGCCCCCTTCTCGACCGGCAGGCCGCGCTTCTCCCAGTCGGGGAACCCGCCCGTGTAGACGAGCGCGTTGTTGAACCCGTAGCCGTGCAGCTTCTGGGCGAGCATGTGCGAGTCCTCGCAGTCGCCGCCGCTGCAGTAGACGACGAGCGGCGCGTTCACGTCCGTGCCCTCGTCGAAGAGCCGCTTGATCCCGTCGTCCACGGTGGACTCCCAGATCGGGAGGCTGCGCGCTCCGGCGATGTGGCCGTCGGCGTAGACGGACGTCCGTCGCGCGTCGAGAAAAAGGACGCCCTCGCGGTGGAGCTCCGCGGCCTCGTCCCCGCCGATCTCGACCCACGGGCGGTCGGGATGCGGCGGATAGCTGCGCTTCTCGCCGGACGCGGACGCCGGAGCCGGTGCGGCCGTTGACGGAGGTGCCGCGGTCGGTGCGGGCGCCGCCGGCACGACGCGCGCGCTCGGATAGTCGCCCACCAACGGGAGGCGGCGCTGCGGGCCGGCGAGCGCGTTCGAGAGCACCGCGAGCAGCGCGGCGAATCCGGCGAGCGCGGCGGCCTCTCGAAGCCTCAGCACGGTCCAAGTATCCCCCGCGACGTCATTGGTAGTGAGTCAGCGCTCTCGAAAATAGAGGACGTTGCAAACGGCGACGAAAGCGCCGGTCGCAACCAGCAGCGCCGGCGCGGCCCGCGGCGGGGTCGAGCGGCCGGTTGTCCAGAGAGTCCTGGAGCGGGTCGCGCGCGGACGCGACGACCCGCGAGGCGTGGAACGGTTCGTCGGGCCCCTCCCAGACCGGAACGAACAGCGCGTGGAAGGCGAGGCGAAGCACGACGGCGAGCGCGAGGGCGGCGAGGAGACGCCGCGGAGACGCTCGCCCGGGACGCCGATCGCTCCAGTCCTCGCTACTCACGTCGCCGAGGTCTTACCATGTCTCTGTCACTTCCCCTGCTGTGGGGTAGTTGAATTGGTACAACATCCGGCTGTTAACCGGAAGGTTGGTGGTTCGATCCCACCCCCCACAGCCAGTTGGCCGAGGCGAGGCGGCCCGACGCGTCTCAGGCCGGCGGCAGGAAGGGCACGACGCGCCGGGCGAGGCCGGCGGGAAGCGCGCGCAACCCCTCGCGGATCTCGGCCGCCGAATAGCGCTGCGAGAAGTGCGTCAGCACGATTGTCTCGTTCTCGAATCGATCGGCGCGGTCGAGGAAATCCTGCAGATGCAGGTGGCCGTAGACGCGGGCGCGCTCGACGTCGTCCGGACGCAGGAACGAGCACTCGATCAGGAGAACGCGCGCCGTGAAGAGCTCCGGCGCGGCGTCGAAGATCTCGACGCCACAGTCACCCGTGTACGCGAGGAGCGGGATCTCCTCTCGCCGCGTCACCGCGACGCCCCGCGCGCGCAGCGCCGCGATCTCCGGCCCCGGCCGCCCGGCGAGCTCGTCGACGAGCTTGTGGCGCACTTCCGAGAAGAGATAACCGACCGACGGCACGCGGTGGCGTCCGGGCAGAACGCGGAGCTCGAGGTCCCTCCGCATCGTCACCCGGTCCCCCGGCCGGCTCGCCGCGAGGTCGATGCCGTACGAGACTTTCTCGAGCCGCTCGCAGGCGGCGATCCAGGCCTCGAGGTCCTGCACGGCCTCCTGCGGCGCGAAGACGCGCGCCCCCGGAAGCCCCGCGAGGCGCCGCCGCGAGGCGTGGTGGGCGAGCCCCGCGGCATGGTCGAGGTGGCCGTGGGTCAGGCACACCGTCGAGAACGAAACCGCATCGTCCGGCGCGCGCCCGAAGTCGAGCAGCGCGTGAAAGGCCGGCACCTTGTAGAAGGATTCGTGGCCCGCGATCGAGACGCCCTCGATCTCGATTCCGGCCGCCTCGACGCGCACGCGGCCGCGTCCCTCGGGATAGTCGTCCGCCACCGAGGCAGACTACTCTACGGGCCGTGCGCGTCGACCTCTTCGACTACGACCTCCCCGGCGACCGGATCGCGCAGGAAGCGCGTCCGCGGGGCGAGAGCCGCCTCCTCACGCTCGACCGGCGCACGGGCGCGGTCGCGCACCGCGCCTTCGCCGACTTTCCGGACCTCCTCGGTCCCGGAGACGTGCTCGTCCGCAACGACGTCCGCGTCCGCCCGGCGCGGCTCTACGGGCGCGACGCGGCCGGCCGCCTCGTCGAGATCTTTCTGCTCGCGCCGCTCGCCGAAGACCGGAGCGCCTGGTCCGCCCTCGCCCGCCCCGGCCGGCGCGCGCGGAAGGGATCGCGGATTTCCCTCGAAGGCGACGAGTCGCTCTCGGCGGCGGTCGAGGACGTGGCGCCCGACGGCCGCCGGACGGTCCGCTTCGACCGCGCGCTCGACGACGCGCTCCTCGATCGGATCGGCCACGTTCCGCTGCCGCCCTACATCCGCCGCACGCCGGGCGCGCCGGATCGTCCCGAGGACCGCGAGGCGTACCAGACGATCTTCGCCCGGGATCCCCTCGCGGTGGCGGCCCCCACCGCCGGCCTCCACTTCACGCCCGAGATTCTCGAGCGAATCCGGCGGCGGGGATGCGAGATCGCCGACCTGACGCTCGCCGTCGGGCCGGGGACCTTCAAGCCCGTGACCGCCGACGACACGGGCGGCCATGCGCTCGACGCCGAGGAGGTGTTCCTGCCCGAGCGCACGCGCGCCCTCGTCGAGAAGGCGCGGGCGGCCGGCGGCCGCGTCGTCGCGGTCGGCACGACGGTCACCCGGTCTCTCGAGGCGGCGGCGCGCCTCCCGGCCGAACCCGCAGCGCCGGCCGGCGACCGGCGATTTTCGACGGACCTCTTCATCACGCCGGGCTTCGAGTTCCGCGCGGTGGACGCGCTCCTGACGAACTTCCACCTGCCGCGCTCGACGCTCCTGATGCTCGTCAGCGCCTTCGCCGGGCGCGAGAACGTCCTCGCCGCCTACGCGGAGGCCGTCCGCGAAAAGTACCTCTTCTACTCCTACGGCGACGCGATGTTCATCGCGTGACGTAGGAGTCGATCATCCTTCTCAGGGCGGACGTGTGCGCGGCGGTCGTGCCGCAGCAACCTCCGACGATCCGCGCGCCGACCGCGATCCACTGACGCGCGAGATCCGCGTATTCGTCGGGCGGGATCTCGTAGGGGAATTGCGTGCCGCCGGGCCCGGTCGGAGGACCGAGATTGCCGTAGGCCGCGAGCGGCGCCGCGGGAGCCGCCTCCGACAGCCCGCGCAGATCCGCGAGCAGGCTCCGCGCCGGAACGCAGTTGATCGCGAGCGCGTCGGGCCGCAGGGGCGCCAGCGCCCGAGCGGCCTGGGCGATCGTCTCTCCCGAGAGGAGTCGCCCGTTTCCGTCCGTGACCGCCGAGGCGACGACCGGGAGTCCCGCCGTCTTGGCCGCGCGGACCGCCGCCACGAGCTCCCGCACGGTGTTGTGCGTCTCCGCCAGGATGAGATCGACGCCCGCCTGCGCGAGAATCGTCGCCTGCTGCCCGTGCTCCTGCCAGAGCACGCCGTCCTCGGGCACCAGATCCGGGCGGTAGCAGTCCTCGAGCGGCGAGAGTGAGCCCGCCACGAGGATGGGCCGCGGCGACTCGTCGGCCGCGAACCGCGCGAGATCCACGGCCTGCCGCGTCAGCTCCTCGGCACGCACGCGCTTGCCCGCCTTCTCGAGCGAGCGCCGATGCGTGCGGAACGTGTTGGCCGTCAGGATGTCGGCGCCGGCCTCGACATCGTCGCGATGCACGGCGAGCACGAGCGCCGGCGACTCGAGGAGCGACCAGGCGCTCCAGAGCGGGAGCTGCGAGCGGGCGCCCCGCCGCTCGAGCTCCGTGCCCATTGCCGAGTCGAGAAGCAGCGGCGCCGGCACCGCCAGCCTCCTGGAGAGTGAAGGAGATTTGGCCATCGATGTGAAAAAGATAAGGCCGGAGATAGCTCCGGCCTTATTTCATTCGGAATTTAGCCTCGAATCGATCAGTACGCTTCCAGGTACTTCTCCGTCTCCCACGGCTGGACCTTGGAGATGTATTCCGCCCATTCGCCCCGCTTCGCCTCGAGGAAGTGCGTGAGGATGTGCTCGCCCAGAGCGTCGGTGACGACCTCGTCCTTCTCCAGATTGTCGAGCGCCTCGGAGAGATTCGCGGGGAGCTGCTCGATGCGCAGGCGCCGCTTCTCCCGTTCGCTCATCTTGAACACGTTGCGATCGACCGGCTCCCCCGGATCCATGCGGTTCTTCACGCCGTCGAGGCCGGAGGCCAGCATGACGCCGAACGCGAGGTACGGATTGCACGACGGATCGGGCATCCGGACCTCGATCCGCGTCCCCATGCCGCGCCGGGCCGGCACGCGAACGAGCGGCGAGCGGTTGCGCATCGACCAGGCGACGTTGACCGGCGCCTCGTAGCCCGGCACCAGGCGCTTGTACGAGTTCACGAGCGGGTTCGTGACGGCCACGAACGCGCGCGCGTGGCGCAGGATGCCGCCCGTGTAATTCAGAGCCGTCTTCGAGAGCTGATGCTTGGCCTTGGCGTCGTAGAAGACGTTGTTGCCCTTCTTGTCGAGGAAGGACTGGTGCACGTGCATGCCCGATCCGTTCACGCCGAAGATCGGCTTGGGCATGAAGGTCGCGTGCAGGCCGTGGTCCATCGCCACCTTCTTGACGATGAAACGGAAGGTCGAGACGCGGTCGGCCGTCGTCACGGCGTCGGCGTACTTGAAATCGATCTCGTGCTGGCCGGGAGCGACCTCGTGGTGGGCGGCCTCGACCTCGAAGCCCATCTGCTCGAGGGCGAGAACGACGTCGCGGCGCGCTTCCTCGCCGCGGTCCACCGGGGTCAGATCGAAGTAGGCGCCCTCGTCGTGCGTGTCCACGATGGGATCGCCGTTGGCGTCGCGGCGGAACAGGAAGAACTCCGCCTCCGGCCCCGTGACCATCGTGTAGCCGAGCGCCGAGGCCTTGTCCATCTGCTTCTTCAGCGTCATGCGCGGGCAGCCGGCGAAGGGCGAGCCGTCCGGGTTGTAGACGTCGCAGATGAGGCGGCCGACCTTCTCGCCGCCGGCGTGCGCCCACGGATAGATCGCGAAGGAGGCCAGGTCCGGAACGAGATTCATGTCGGACTCTTCGATCCGCGTGAATCCTTCGATCGACGACCCGTCGAACTGGATCTCGCCGTCGAGCGCCTTCTCGAACTGCGAGCGCGGGATCTCGACGTTCTTGATGACCCCCAGGATGTCGGTGAACTGGAGCCGCATGAATCGGACGTTCTCGGCGTCGCAGACCTTGAGGATCTCGGTCTTGGAGAGCCCCGGACCCGCGGCGTCGAATTTCAGAACCTTCGCCTTCGGCATTCTGTCCTCCATTTTTTGCAGAATGCGCGAGATTCTAGCGACACTTTTGCGGAATTCAAGCTCCAAAGTGCCACTTTGGCATTGAAATCGTGCGCAATTGCACATTTTTTTGTGCATTCGTGAACGAAAGAAGTCCCTAGTCCTTGGTCCCTAGTCCCGTGGCTCCCGACCACGGACTACGGACAAGGGACTAAGGACTGCTAGCTCGAGAACCCCAACCCCGCCATTTCGAGCGCCTTCAGAATCCAGCTCGGCCGCTCCCCGGCGTCCACGGCGCGCAGGCGGCGCGTCACGGCGTCCACCGCCAGGCGCCGCAGCGGCTCCGGCGGGTAGGGGAAGGGCTTCTTGCGCACCATGGAGAGGTCGAGGAGCGGGCTTTCGCGCCCGAGGACCCGGTGCGCCAGGATCTTTCCGGCGAGCCGCGTGCTCCCGATTCCGTGTCCGGTGTAGCCGAGACCGTAGAACAACCGGCCGCCGGCCGAACCGAAGAACGGCGTCAGCCGCGTCGTGGAGCAGATGGGACCTCCCCACGCGTACGGGAAGCGCAGGCGGGAGAGCGCCGGGAAATGGCGGCGGAAGCTCTCTTCGAGCGCCCGATAGTGCGCGGGCGAATGGTCGCAGGAGGCGTCCACGCGATTGTTCGGGTAGTACACGGCCTCGCTCGTCCCGAAGAGGATCCGGCCGTCGGCGGTCAGGCGATAGTAGTTGAAGAAGGCCCGGGCGTCCGTGACCGCCTGGCGGCCGCGCCAGCCGATCGCGGAGCGCTGCTCCGGCGTCAACGGCTCGCTCACCCGGATGTAGTCGTAGAGCGGCAGAAAGCGCGTCGCGAGCTCCGGCCGCAGGTGGTGCGAGTAGGCGTTGGTCGCGAGGATGGCTTTCTCGGCCCGCACGGAACCGGCCTCCGTCCGCGCCGCGACGCCGCCCGGGCCGACCGCAAGCTCCGCCACGCGGGTCCGCTCGAAGATCCGGACGCCGAGCCGTCGCGCCTCGGCCGCCAGGCCATCGGCGAGCTTGACCGGATGGACCGTTCCGGAGCGGGGCGCGAATGCCGCGCCGCGGTAGAGCGGGCTCGCGATCTCTCCCCGGACGTCCTCCCCCGAGAGGTAGCGCCAGTCGTCGAGCCCGAGCCCTCGGGCGAAGTCCACCGCGCGCCGGAGCTGCTCCTCGTGCAACGGCGAGAGCGCGACGATGAGCTGGCCGTGCCGCTCGAGCTCGGCGTCGATCCCGCGCGCGGCGAGCCATCGCTCGAGCTCGTCCAGGTTCTCGCGGCCCAGGCGCGCGAGCTCCCGCGCCTCGTCCCGCCCGAAGTGCGCCGCGGCGAGCTCGTGCGAATGGTCGAGAGTCTCCCCCACGATCCCGCCGTTGCGGCCCGAGCCGCCGTAGGCGACGCGGCCCTGCTCGACGATCGCGACGTCGAGGGCGGGGTCGAGCTCCTTGAGGAAGAGCGCCGACCAGAGCCCGGTGAAACCGCCGCCGACCACCAGGACGTCGGCTTTCGTGTCGCCGGCCAGGCGCTCGTTCGCGTCCTCCGGACGCGGCGGCCGCGTCGCGAGCCAGAAGCAGGCGGATTCGATCGGCGGGAAAGGAGCCGGCCGCGCCGGGTCGTCAGAGCCCGCGGGAGACCTCCTGGAGCGAGCCCTCGAGCGCCGCGAGGAAGCGGTCGAGCTCGGGGTACGAGATCACGAGGGGCGGCTCGACGCGGAGCACCTGGGCGTTGATGTAGGTCCCGGAGATCAGGATCCCGCGCCCGAAGAGAGACTTCGCGACGGCGTAACCGAGGTCGTGGTTCACGAACTCCATGCCGAGCATGAGGCCGCGGCCCCGCGCGCCGACCATCACCTTCGGGTACTTCTTCGCCAGCGCGTTCAGGCGCGGGAGCAGGTACTCGCCCTTCTCGCCCGCCTGCTTCGGCAGGTTCTCTTCCAGCAGGACGTGGATCGTCGCGATCGCCGCGGCGCAGCAGACCGGATTGCCTCCGAATGTCGTCGTATGAAGGAACGGGTTTTCGATGTACCGCTCCCACGTCTTCGGCGTGCCGATGCACGCGCCGATCGGCATCACGCCGCCGCCGAACCCCTTTCCGAGGGCCATCAGGTCCGGCACGACGCCATCGTGCTCGCAGCAGAACATCTTGCCGCTGCGGCCCATGCCGCTCTGCACCTCGTCGAAGACGAGCATCGCGCCGTACTGGTCGCAGATCTCGCGCGCCGCCGCGAGATATCCGGGCGGCGCCACGTTGATGCCGCCCTCGCCCTGAATCGGCTCGATGACGACGGCCGCGACGCGGTCGCCCGAGAAGTCGCCGCTCGCGACGATCATCCGAAGCGCGTCCACGTCGCCGAAGGGCACGTGCGTCCAGCGCTTCAAGGGCAGGAACGGCTCCCGGAACACGGCCTTCGACGTGCCGCCGAGGGACCCCATCGACTTCCCGTGGAACGCGCCGATCGCGCCGACGAAGTGGTGCCGGCCCGTCGTCAGGATCGACATCTTCAGGCACGCCTCGACCGACTCCGTGCCCGAGTTCGTGAAGAACGAGTACTGCAGGTCTCCCGGCGCGATGAGCGAAAGCAAGCGCGCGAGGTACGTCCGCAGCGGATCGATCAGCTCCTGGGAGTGGATCGCCTGCCGGTCGAGTTGCTCGCGGACCGCCTTCAGCACCTTCGGATGGCGGTGGCCGGTGACGTAGATGCCGAAGCCGCCGAGGATGTCGAGGAATTCCTTGCCCTGCACGTCGCGGAAAACCGCGCCTTCGTCCTGCCACTCGACGGCCGTGTAGTCGGTCGAGACGGACTTGCGGTACTCGAGGAAGCCCGGGTTCACGTAGTCGGTCCAGTTGCGGACCGAGTCGGCGATGACGCGCTTCTGCTCGGGCGGCGTCAGGGTTTTCTTGCCGATGAGGTCGAGGACGGACGCGGATTCCTCGAGCGCGGCCTTCAGGTCTTGCGGCATGAGTCGGACTCCTGCGGTGTCGCGGGGGACTACTTCGATTTCACCTGGGTCCAGATTTCATCATATAGCCGCGTCGCTTCCCCGATGTCCTCCAGGAACTCCAGCTTGTCGCGGATCTCCGGCGGCGGATAGATCGCGGGGTCCGCGAGATCGCGCGGATTGATCAAAGGGAGGGACGCGCGATTGGGTGTGGCGAACTGGTTGAAATTCGACAGCCGCGCGCCGACCTCCGGCTCCAGGATGTAGTTGATGAACTTCTCCGCCATGTCGCGATTCGGCGCGCGCGCGGGGACGCACAGGTTGTCGAGCCAGATCTCTCCGCCTTCCCGCGGCACGAAGTACACGGTCTCGGGATCCTCGCGGATGCCGCGCACGGCGTCGCCGTTGTAGACGAGCGCGGCCATGGCCCCATGGGTGAGGACGCGGTTGCGCCCGCCCACGCTCCCGTCGAAGCCGAGGGAGCGGCGCTTGGAGTTCAGCAGGAGGTCCCTCGCCTCGGCGAGCGCCCGGGCGTCGTGGCTGTTGATGCTGTGGCCTCGGAACTTCAGGGCGGAGCCGACGGACTCGCGCAGCGAATCCATCAGGAGGAAGGAGCCCGGCTGCTTGGCGGGGTCGAAGAGGAGGCCCCACGTCCGGTCGATCGTCTGCCCGGGCGCGGGCCGCATGTAGATCCCGACCGTGCCCCACTGGTAGGGAGCGGTGTAGACGTTGCCCGGATCGCAGGGGGCGTTGGCGAATCTCGGATCCACGTTGACGAAATTCGGGATGTTCTCCTTCCGCAGCGGCGCGAGGAGCTTCCTTCCCCGCATATTCGTCACGACGTAGTCCCCGGCCGTGATGACGTCGTAGAGCGAGTCGCCGCCCCCCTCGATCTTGGACACCATCGCGTCCATGTCCTCGTAGACGTCGAGCGTCACGTGGCAGTCGAACTTCTTCTCGAAGTCGCGGACGATCTGCGGGTCGATGTACTCGCTGTAGAAAAAGAGGTTCAGCTTGTGCTTCGGCGCCGCCGACGCGCTCCAGACGAGGGCGCCGAGAGCCGCCGCGCCGAGGACCGCGCCGGCCGCGAGCCGCCGCCGAGCCGAGAGCGACATCACGAGCACGCCGGCGACCGACGCGAGCACGATCAGCGTCGAGAGGGCGTTGATGTCCGGCGTGATCCCGCGCTTGACCGAGGAGTAGATCAGGATCGGCAGCGTCGTCGAGCCCGGCCCCGCGGTGAAGAAGCTGATGACGAAGTCGTCGAGCGACAGCGTGAACGCGAGGAGCGCCCCCGCCATCACGCCGGGCGCGATCATCGGAAGGGTGACGTGCCGGAACGTCTGCCAGCCGGTCGCCCCGAGATCGCGCGCGGCCTCCTCGACGGAGGGGTCCATGCCCGCGAGCCGCGAGCGCACGACGATCGCCACGAACGGGATCTGGAACGTGATGTGCGCCACGATCATCGTTCCGAGCCCGAGCTCGAGGAACCCGAACAGCCATTTCTTCGCGAGCGTGAAAAAGAGCACCATCGCGACCGCCATGACGATGTCCGGGATGACGACCGGGATGTACATCAGCCAGGAGAAGAGCTTCTTTCCGGGGAACGCGTAGCGCGAGAGGCCGTAGCCGAGCATCGTGCCGAGCACCGTCGCGATCGCCGTGCTCACGATCGCGAGCACGAGCGTGTTCTGCGCCGCGAAGAGCTTCTCGCTGTTGGACGGGAGCTCCGTATACCAGCGGGTCGTGAACCCGCCCCAGTGGGATCCCAGCTTCGACGCGTTGAAGGAATAGACGGCGACGACCAGGATCGGCGCGTAGAGAAAAGCGTATGTCGCCGCGGCGGAGAGCCAGAGCGGGAGCGAGAGCCTCCTCACAGCAGCTCCTGCGCGCCCCGCTCGCCCGCGACCTTCGCGTAGAGCCACAGGCCGGCCAGGACGACCGCCATCCCGACGAACGCGCCCGCCGACCCGAAGGGCCAGTCGCGGCTCGGGCCGAACTGCTGCTGGATGGCGTTGCCGAGGAGCACGGTCTTGGCGCCTCCGAGGAGGTCCGAGATCACGAACGTCCCGGTCGCCGGAACGAAGACCAGGATGATCCCGGCGGCCAGACCCGGGGCCACCTGCGGGAGGACCGCGTGCCGGAAGACGCGCGGGCCGTCGGCCCCGAGGTCCGCCGCCGCCTCGGCGATCGACCAGTCGAGCTTCTCGACGGCCGTGTAGAGCGGCAGCACGAGAAACGGCAGGAACGCGCAGAGCATCCCGACGTACACGGCGAAGGTCCCCGGATAGAGGGCCGTGCCGGGAGCGACGAGACCCAGCGCCGCCGCCCCGCGGGCGAGCGGGCTCTCGGCGGCGAAGAGGATCTGCCACGCATACGTCCGGATCAGCAGGTTCGTCCAGAACGGGATGATCACGAGCGTCATGGCGACGTTCTTGAACCGCTCCGGGAGGGCCGCGATGAAGAAGGCGATCGGAAAGGCCGCGACGATGCAAACGACCGTCGTCGCCGCGGCGAGCACGAGGCTCCGCAGGATGATCAGGGGATAGAGCGGGTCGAAGCCGAGCAGCCCGAATCCGAGCAGCCGTTTGTAGTTGTCGAGCGTCGCCGGCCCCGTGATCTCCGCGAGCGGGCCCCGGGTCAGGAAGCTGATGACGCCGACGGCGAGGAGCGGCGCGATCAGGAAGACGACGACCCAGAGGATGCCGGGGCCGCTCGTGAACGCCGACCGCGCGAGCTCCCGCGCGCGGGTCAGCCGCTCGCCGAATCGGACCTCCTCGCCGATCCGGGCCGCCATCAGTCTTCGAGGACGACCAGCGATCCGGCCGGGAGCTCCGCGACGACGGCCTCGCCGATCCCGAAGGCCGGCGCGCCCGAGCCCGCGTTGAGCGCGTAGGCGGTCAGCGTCAGGGGGCCCGCCGTCAGGACGTAGTGGGTCTCCGAGCCGATGTAGATGAGCTGCGCGACGCGCGCCGGGACCCGGTTCTCGCCGGCGGACTCCGCGGCGGACCGCACGCGGATCTTCTCGGGCCGGATCGCCAGGCAGAACGCCTCGCGGCGCTCGGCCTCTCCCCCGCCGGCCTCCGTAAGCAGCCGCAGCGAGCCCGCGCCCGTCTCGACGAGGAGATCCGCTCCCCGCCGCTCCCGGACGGTCGCGTCGAGCAGATTGCAGGAGCCGAGGAACTGCCCGACGAAGCGGGTGCGCGGGCGCTCGTAGAGCCGCCGCGCCTCGTCGAGCTGCTCGATCCGGCCCGCGCGCATCACCGCGATGCGGTCGCTCATGACGAGCGCCTCTTCCTGATCGTGCGTCACGTAGACGAAAGTCATCCCCAGGCGCTTCTGCAGGGCGGCGAGCTCGACCTGCAGCTCCTTGCGGAGCTTCAGGTCCAGCGCCCCGAGCGGCTCGTCCAGCAGGAGCACCTGCGGCTCGTTGATCAGGGCGCGGGCCAGCGCGACCCTCTGCTTCTGGCCGCCCGAGATCTGCGCGGGCTTGCGGTCCGCGAGCGCCGTGATCTGCACGAGATCCATCACCCGGGCGACGCGCTCCGCGATCTCGGGCGGCGGCACCTTCTTCATGCGGAGGCCGAACGCGACGTTGTCGCGCACGGTGAGGTGGGGGAAGAGCGCGTAGGACTGGAAGACCGTGTTGACGGGCCGCCGGTGCGCCGGGATCTCGCGCGCGTCGACGCCGCCGATCCTGACCGTTCCCTCGTCCGGCAGGTCGAGGCCCGCGAGGATCCGCAGGAGGGTCGTCTTGCCGCAGCCCGAGGGGCCGAGCATCGAGAAGAACTCCCCCTCCCGGACGGTCAGCGAGACCCGGTCGAGCGCCGTGTGTCCCTCGAAGCGGCGGCTCACGCCTTCGACCTCGACGGCCGGCGGGTCGGAGGCCTCCGAACGGACGCGAGCCGGCGTCACCGACCGGGCTCCGCCGCGGCGCGCTGGCCCTTCGGGATGAGCAGCCAGCCGATGACGACGGTCACGAGCGTCTCGCCGCCGAGGATCAATCCCTCCTTCCAGGGGGCCTGGCTCGTCGGAGACGGCACGAAGAAGAGGACGCACGCCCCGAAGATGTACAGCGTGCAGGCCCAGGAGGCGACGGCCGCCGCGACCGGTCCGCCCGGCAGACGATACGGCCGGGGCTGCTCCGGCCGGCGCTTGCGGAGCACGAGGAACGCCGGAAACACGAGCAGGTAGGAGAGGAGCAGGCAGAGCGCCGTCAAACGGAAGGTCATCCAGAAGATGTTCGACTGGCTGCTCGAGAGCGACGCGCCTCCGATCAGGAGGACCGTCGAGACGACGCCCATGGCGACGAACGCGAGGGCGGGCGTGTGGAACCGCGGGTGCAGCCGCCCGAGCGCCTCCGGCAAGACGCCTTCCTCGGCCGCTACGGCCGCCACCCGGTTCGCCCCGAGGCTCCAGGTCACGACGTTGGCGACGCAGGCGTACAGGAAACCCAGGCCGAGCAGGAAGACGACCATGTCCCCGGCGGGGCCCCACTCTCTGCCGAGAATGGCGAGCGCGTCCCAGGTTCCCGTCACGATCGAAAGCTTCTCCGCCGGCACGGCGAAAAGGATCCCGCCGGTCGCGAACGAGTAGAGAAGCGCGATGAGCGCGCCCGACCAGAGGATCACGGTCGGGACGTCCCGCTTCGGGTTCTTCATCTCGCCGCCCGCCGAGCTCATGAGCTCGAAGCCGAACGTCGAGTAGAGGAGCGCCGGCAGATAGGCCAGGGTGTCGTTCCATTTCGGCGCCAGGTTCCGGATCGAGAAGGCGGTCGACGAAGACCGCCCGCGGAAGAGGGCCGACAGCCCGAGGACGCCGAGCGCGACGAAGATCAGGGCCTTGACCACGGCGCCGAGGTTGGGGACCCACTTGGAGACCTCCAGCCGGACGACGCCGATGGCCACGGTGATCCACGTCAGAACGATGGCGATCCAGGCCTCCTGCCAGGGTGAGTGGGTCTTCAGGAACATCTGCGAAAACGTGCCCGCGAAGATCAGATAGACCGACGGGATCCAGTACGCGTTGTTGATCCAGTACATCCAGGCGGCCGTCGAACCGGCCTTCGGCCCGAACGCTTCGCGGACCCAGACGTAGACGCCGCCCTCCCCCGGCCAGGCCGAGCCGAGCTCCGCCGTGATGAGACCGTACGGGATGAAGAAGACGACCATCGTGATGGCCCACCAGGAGAACCAGGAATAGCCCATGGCGGCCGAGGAGGCCAGGGTGTCGATCGTCAGGATGGCGCAGACGGTGAAGAGGACGAGGTCGAAGCGGCCGAGGACCCGCTCGAGCCCCGTTCCCGGGGTCGGGACGGCCGGCACGGGCCTCGAAACCGATTCTTCTCTCACGCCGTCCTTCCCTCCGAGGGGCTGTCCCGACGGGGCGGAAACTGAGCGCATCCTACATCGGGATCTGCGGCACGAAACCACGGTATTTCAGGAGGTTAAGCCCGTCTCGAGCCCCGTCTCGGGGCCCCGTGATAGGCTGCCGATCGAGCCGAATCCGGCTCATCTTCTTCGACCCTTAGGTCGCCGTCATGCCCCGCTCGATCGTCTTGAAGACCGCCATACCCGGCCCCCGCTCGGCCGCCCTGCTGGCCCGCCGGGGCGCCGCCGTTCCCGCCGGGATCTCGCACGCGACCCCCGTTTTCGCCGAGCGGGCCGAGGGGGCCCTCCTGACCGACGTGGACGGGAACGTCCTCATCGACTTCGCCGGCGGCATCGGCACGCTGAACGTCGGCCACGCCCATCCGGAGGTCGTCGCCGCCGCCCGGGAGCAGGCGGGACGGCTGACGCACACCTGCTTCAGCGTCGCGATGTACGAGGGCTACGTCTCGCTGGCGGAGAAGCTGAACGCGATCACGCCGGGGAGCTTCCCCAAGAAGACGATGCTCGCCAACAGCGGCGCGGAGGCGGTCGAGAACGCCGTCAAGATCGCCCGCAGCGCCACCGGACGCGAGGCCGTCGTCGTCTTCGAGCACGCCTTCCACGGGCGGACGCTCCTCACGATGTCGATGACGAGCAAGGTGCGCCCGTACAAGTTCGGGTTCGGCCCGTTCGCGCCGGAGGTCTACCGTCTGCCCTATCCCTATCCGTACCGCATGCCTTTCGGCGACGTGGCCGGCTGGATGGCCGCGGTCGAGGAGTTCTTCTTCACGCAGGTCGCCGCCGAGAAGGTCGCCTGCGTCGTCATCGAGCTCGTGCTCGGCGAGGGCGGATTCGTCGTCGCGCCGCGCGAGGCCGTGGAGTTCCTCGCGAGGCTCTGCCGGGAGCGCGGGATCCTGTTCGTCGTCGACGAGGTGCAGACGGGATTCGGCCGCACCGGCCGCCTCTTTGCGAGCGAGCACTACGGCGTCGCACCGGACCTGATGACGATGGCCAAGTCGCTCGGAGGCGGGTTTCCGATCTCGGCCGTCACGGGTCGGGCGGAGATCATGGACAAGGCGCCGGCGGGCGGCCTCGGCGGCACCTACAGCGGAAATCCCGTGTCCTGCGCGGCCGCGCTCGCGGCGATCGACGTGATCGAGAAGCGGAAGCTGCCCGAGCGCGGCGCCGAGATCGGACGCGCCGTCGAGAAGCGTTTCCAGGAGTTCTTCGAGCGGTTCCCGTTCATCGGGGAGGCGCGCGGCCTCGGCGCGATGCGCGCGCTCGAGCTCGTGAAGGACCGCGCGACGCGCGAGCCGGACAAGGACCGGACGCAGCGCGTCATCCAGAAGGCCTGCGAGAACGGACTCATCGTCCTCTCGGCCGGGACGCACGGAAACGTCATCCGCACGCTCATGCCGCTCGTGATCACCGACGCGCAGCTCCGGGAGGGGCTGGAGGTTCTGGAACATGCGCTCGCGTAAGAGGCGGTTCTTCTTCTCGGTCGCCGACTCCTAGGCCGCCGCGGCCCGGGCGGAGTGAGTCTCGGCAACCGGAAGAGGGGTCGTCATGGACAAGAAGGAAATCCTCAAGGAGTCGCAGCGCTGGCTCGACATCATCTCGACGCCCGAGCTGTCGACCGAGCAGAAGCAGAAGATCGTCGCGGACACCGTCGACAACTTTTCGTTCTATTACAACCGCGGCTACCTCGACTACCGCAAGTCGGTCGTCGAGATGCGCGAGAGCCCGGCGCTCGAGTGGGAGGGCCAGGGCTCGACCTTCCGCGACATCATGGGGCGCGAGTTCATCGACTGCCTCGGCGGATACGGGATCTACAGCGCGGGGATCCGGCATCCGAAGGTGGTCAAGGCCGTCGCGGACCAGCTCGCGCGGATGCCGCTCTCCTCGCAGGAGCTGCTCGATCCGCTGCGGGGCGCCCTCGCGGAGCTCCTCGGCGAGATCGCGCCGGGCGACCTGCAGTACTCGTTCTTCATCAACAACGGGACGGACGCGGTCGAGGGCGCGATCAAGCTCGCGCGCATCTACACGGGCAAGACGAACTTCGTCTCGTCGCTGCGCGGATTCCACGGCAAGAGCTGCGGCTCGCTGTCGATGCTCGGCAAGTGGCAGTACCGCGAGCCGTTCCTGCCGCTGCTGCCCGGCATCCAGTTCGTCGAGTTCGGCGACGCGGACGCCGTCATCGACGAGCTCTACAAGGCCGACGCGACCGGGGCGGGCGTCGCCGCGGTCATCATGGAGCCGGTTCAGGGCGAGGCGGGCGCGATCGTGCCGCCGGACGATTTCTGGCCGCGCATCCGCAAGGCGTGCGACGAGTACGGCGCGCTGCTGATCGCCGACGAGGTCCAGACCGGCCTCGGGCGGACCGGCAAGATGTTCGGCGTCGAGCACTGGGACACCGTGCCCGACATCATTTGCCTGGGCAAGGCCCTCGGCGGCGGCGTCATGCCGCTCTCGGCCTTCATGTCGACGCCCAAAATCTGGAAGGTGCTCGAGAGCAACCCCTTCATCCACACGTCCACCTTCGGCGGTAACCCGCTCGCCTGTGCCGCGGGGATCGCCGCGGTCAACGTGACGCTCGAGGAAGACCTGCCGGGCCAGGCGGCGCGCAAGGGCAAGTACTTCCTCGGTCAGCTCATCGCGCTCCAGCTCTCCTACGACCGGATCATCCGCAAGGCGCGCGGCAAGGGTCTGCTCCTCGGGCTCGAGTTCGCGAACACGGAGGTCGGCTACAAGGTCGTCGCGGGCCTCTTCAACCGCGGCGTCCTCGTCGCCGGCACGCTCACGAACTCGAAGGTCGTGCGCTTCGAGCCGGCGTTGAACATCTCGCAGGCCCTCATCGACAAGGTGCTCGACGCGCTCGAGGACACGCTCAAGGAGGTCGATCAGTCGACGCCCGACATCGCGCCGGACGAGGACGACTAGCCGTGCGCATTGCGGTGCTGGGCGCGGCCGGAGCGATGGCCGCGGTCGTCGTGCGCGACCTGCTCGAGTTCGCGCCGGACGTCTCGATCACGGTCGCGGACCTCCGGCCGCTGCCGGATCCGAAGGACCGCCGCGTGCGGACGGCGACGGTCGACGTGCGGGACGAAGAGGCGACGGCGCGGCTGCTCGACGGCCACGACGCCGTCGCCAATTGCGTCACGTACTACTTCAACGTGCCGGTCATGCGCGCGGCGCTTCGCGCCCGCGTCCCGTACACGGACCTCGGCGGCCTCTACCATGGGACCCTCAAACAGTTCGCGCTCGACGCCGAGTTCCGGGAGGCCGGAGTCCCCGCGCTCCTCGGGATGGGCTCGACGCCCGGCATCACGAACGTCATGGCCGGCGCGCTCGCGCGGCGGTTCGACGCCGTGGACGCGATCCACGTGCGCGTCGGATGCCTCGACCGGACGGCGAGCGGCCCGCTGCCGGTTCCCTACGCCCTCGACACGGTGATCGACGAGTTCTCGCTCGAGCCGATGGTCTTCCGCGGAGGCCGCGCCGAGGCCGTGCCGCCCGGCAGCGGTGAGGAGACGATCCGCTTTCCCGAGCCCGTCGGCGAGGCGCGCGCCTTCTACACGCTCCACTCGGAGGTGGCGATGTTCCCGCGCTCGTTCCCCGGCCTGTCGGACGCGAGCTTCAAGGTGGCGTTCGAGCCGGACTTCACGCGCAAGATGCGCTTCCTCGTGGACCTCGGCTTCGCGTCGCGCGAGAAACGTGTCGGCGAAGCGTCGCCAAGAGAGATGCTCCTCGCGCTGGCCGGTGCGCAGACCGCGCCGACGGGCGGCGCGCCCGACGACTGCGACGCGCTCCGCGTGGACGCGTCCGGACGGAAGGCCGGAAGGCCTGCGGACGCGCGCGGCGAGATGATCGTCTTGCCGCACCGCGGCTGGAACATGGCCGCCGGCTCGCTCGACACCGGCGTGCCGCTGTCGCTCGCCGCGCAGATGCTGGCCGACGGAACGGTCGCGTCGCCCGGCGTCCTGTGCCCCGAGACCGCGGTGCCGCCCGAGACGTTCTTCGCGGAGCTCTCGCGGCGCGGCATGGAGGTACGCTGGAGCCCCGAGGGAGGAGGCCGCGCGTGAGCATCGCATCGGTCGATCCGGCGACGGGCGCCGTTCTGAAGACGTTCGAGGCGCTGTCCCCGTCCGCGATCGAAGAGCGCCTCGAGGGCGCGAGGAAGGCCTTCCCGGCATGGAGGCGCGTGCCGTTGCCCGAGCGGTCGGTCCGGATGAAACGCGCCGCCGAGATCCTCGAGGCGGAGAAGGCGCGATTCGGCGAGCTCATGACGCGCGAGATGGGCAAGCCCATCGGCGCCGCCGTGGCCGAGGCCGAGAAGTGCGCCTGGGTCTGCCGCTACTACGCCGAGAACGCGGAGCGCTTCCTCGCCGACGAGCCCGCCGGCACCGACGCGTCGGAGAGCTTCGTCCGATACGAGCCGCTCGGCGCGGTCCTCGCCGTCATGCCCTGGAACTTCCCGTTCTGGCAGGTCTTCCGCTTCGCCGCGCCGGCGCTCATGGCGGGCAACGTCGGTCTGCTGAAGCACGCGTCGAACGTCCCGCAGTGCGCGCTCGCGATCGAGGAGATCTTCCGCCGCGCCGGATTCCCGGACGGCGTCTTCCAGACGCTCCTCGTCGGCTCCGACCGCGTCGCCGCGCTCATCGAGGACGGCCGCATCGCCGCCGTCACGCTCACGGGCAGCGAGGGCGCGGGCGTCTCGGTCGGCGGCACGGCGGGACGGCAGCTCAAGAAGGTCGTGCTCGAGCTCGGCGGCAGCGACCCGTTCCTCGTGATGCCGTCGGCCGACGTCGCGAAAGCCGCGGAGACGGCCGTGAAGGCGCGCACGATCAACAACGGGCAATCCTGCATCGCCGCCAAGCGCTTCCTCGTGCACGAGAAGATCGCCGCCGACTTCGAGCGGCGCTTCGTCGAGGCCATGGCCGCGCTCAAGGTCGGCGACCCGATGGACCCCGCGACCGACGTCGGTCCCCTCGCGACGCCCGCCATCCGCGTCGAGGTGGACGAGCAGGTGCGCAAAACGGTCGCGGCGGGCGCGAAGCTGCGCCTGGGCGGCCGGCCGCTCGACCGCCCGGGAAATTTCTACGCGCCGACGGTTCTGGCGGACGTCCCGGCCGGCAGCCCCGGCGCGGACGAGGAAATCTTCGGTCCCGTCGCGAGCCTCTTCACGTTCCGGAGCCTCGACGAGGGCATCGCGATCGCCAACCGCACGCGGTTCGGGCTCGGCGCCTCGGCCTGGACGAAGGACCGCGCCGAGCGCGACCGCCTCGTCTCGGGCATCGAGGCGGGCGCCGTGTTCGTCAACGGGATGGTCAAGAGCGATCCGCGGCTCCCCTTCGGCGGCGTGAAGCATTCCGGATTCGGCCGCGAGCTCTCGCAGCACGGCATCCGCGAGTTCGTCAACGTGAAGGCGGTGTGGGTGGCGTGACTGCGGCCTACCGCCGGCCGGTGAAGAGCGTCTTGGAGTCCACGAAACAGAGCGAGTTGCCGAAGGGGTCTTCGGCGTAGAAGGACCGCTCGCCCCAGGGCCGCTTCACGATCGCGCCGCCGGCCGCGCCGTGGACCTCCTCCCCCGACAGGCATCCCATCTCGCGCGCCTGCGCGTGGATCTCCTCGAGATCGTCGACCGAGAAGTACATCGTCGGGATCGGCTGCGGGCGCTCCGTGCCGAGCGAAACGTCGAGGATCGCGAGGATGACCGGCCCGCAGTCGAAATAGCATCGCGCGCCGCCGGTGCTGCGCCCCTCGATTCCGAGGAGCCGCGAATAGAACGAAACCGCGCGGTCCAGGTCCGTGACGTGGACGGCGAGGCGGAAGAGCGCCGGAACCGCGGAACTGGGCGCGGCCCTCTTCGTCGGAGACGCGGTCTTCGGTGCCCGAGGCGCCTTGCGCCGCCCGGCCGCCTTCTTTCTCGGGGCCGCCTTGACCTTCTTGCGCTTCATGACGGCAGGAAGCTCGCGCCGACCGACTGTGCGATGCGCGCCATGACGTGCTTGACCTGCGTGTAGTCCTCGAGCGCGTACATCGACATGTCCTTCCCGTAGCCCGACTGTTTGTAGCCCCCGTGGGGCATCTCGGAGACGAGCGGCAGGTGATCGTTGATCCAGACGGTCCCGAAGCGGAGCTTCCGCGCGGCGTTCAGCGCCCGGTTCACGTTGGTCGTCCACACGGACGCCGAGAGGCCGTAGTCCACGTCGTTCGCCCAGCGGATCGCCTCGTCGTCGCTGGCGAACGGAGTGACGGTGATGACCGGGCCGAAGACTTCTTTCTGGACGATCTCGTCGCCCTGGCGCGCGTCCGCGACGACGGTCGGGCGATACCAGAAGCCCCGGCCGTCTCCCTTGTTCCCGCCCGTCAGCACCCGGACGTGCCCGGACTTCTGCGCCCGCTCGACGAATCCGGCGACGCGCTGGCGCTGCTCCGCCGAGACGACCGGCCCCATGGCGGTGTTCTCGTCCGCGATGTCGCCCAGCGCGATCGACTCGACCGCCGGCACGAGCTCGGCCAGAAGCTTGTCGTAGATGCGGCGCGAGGCGTAGAGCCGGCAGGCCGCCGTGCAGTCCTGGCCGCTGTTGGCGAAGCCGGCCATCTTGATGCCGGGGATGACGAGCTCCATGTCGGCGTCGTCGAAGATCAGCACCGGCGCCTTGCCGCCGAGCTCGAGATGCACCTTCTTGAGCGTCGCGGATGCCGCCTTCGCGATCTCCTTGCCCGTCGCGACGTCGCCCGTGAGCGACACCATCGCGATCTTGGGATGCTTCACGAGACCCGCGCCGACCGGCTCGCCGTCGCCGGTGATGACGTTGAAGACTCCCGGCGGAAAGATGTCCGCGGCGAGCTCCGCGAGGCGCAGCGACGTCAGCGGCGTCTGCTCCGCGGGCTTGAGCACGACCGTGTTGCCCGCGGCGAGCGCCGGCCCGATCTTCCAGATCGCCATCATGAGCGGGTAGTTCCAGGGCGCGATCGAGGCGACGACGCCGACCGGCTCCCGCCGGATGATGCTCGTGTAACCCGCGAGGTACTCGCCCGCGGCCTTTCCTTCCATGCAGCGGCAGGCGCCGGCGAAGAAGCGCAGGTTGTCCACGAGGAACGGGATCTCCGCCCGGGCGAGCGCGATCGGCTTCCCGACGTTCGCGGCCTCGAGCTGCGCGAGCTCCTCCGCGTGGCTCTCGATCCGGTCGGCGAGCTTGAGCAGCATCAGGCTCCGCTCGCCGGGCGTGGTGTCCACCCACTTTTCAAACGCGCTGGCCGCGGCCTCGACGGCGCGATCCACGTCCTTCGCGGCCCCGCTCGGCACCTTCGCGATCGTCTCTTCGGTCGCCGGCGCGACGATCGCCGCCTCGGCGCCCGAGACGCCGGGCGTCATCTTGCCGTTGACGAAGTTCTCGTAGGTCTTCATGGACGGCGCCTCAAAAGCTCGCGCGCAACCCGAGCCGCAGCGTCCGCGGCGACTGCCAGGTGTTTGCCAGGCCGTAGTGAAGGTTCGTCGGCGTCGGCGAGCTGTTGTCCGCCTGATCGAGCGCCCAGACCTGGTCGATCGTGGTGATCTGCTGGCGGTTGAGGACATTGAAGAGGTCCGCCAGAAAGTGGACGGTGACCGGGCCGAGCTGCAGGCCGTAGTCCAGGTGCGCGTCGATCTCGTACGTGTCGGGCGTGAAGCCGGCGGTGCCTCGGGGATCGATGAAGATCTCGGGACCGGCGTAGTTGTTCCACCAGCCGATCTTCGAGAGCGGTGTGCCCGTCTGGTAGTAGCCCGAGGCGGAGATCGTCAGGTTGAACGGAAAGACGTAGGCGGCCTGGAGCTTCACCTGGTGCCGGCGGTCGAGCGTCAGGTTCCCATAGGCGTTGACCTGGAACTCGGGATAGTCGAAGTCGTCCGTGATGTTCGGGTCCTTCGCGAAGAAGCCGCCGATCGCGCGGAATGCGCCGTCGTAGTTGCCCCGGAGCGTCCCGTACAGATAGCTCGCGTACACCATCCAGTGATCCGCCAGCCGCTTCTGCGCCGTCACCTCGAACCCGCGGAAGTAGCGGCGGGCCGGACCGAACTCGGGGGCGGGCTGGCAGTCGCCGGCGAGGCAGACCTCGGTCGAGAAGCCGGGATTGAAGAAGGCGTAGTTGTCGCAGGTGTCGGAAGGCACGCACGTGTCTTCGATGATCCGCCGGAGGCTGCGGTAGATGCCGCGCATGCCGAAAGACCAGTTCTGGCCGACCTGCCGCTCGACGCCGAAGACGATCTCGTCCGAGTAGGGCGACCGGATGTTCGGGTCGACCGCGTCGACGAGCTTTCCCCGGATGACGCACTCGTTGTCGATCTCGTCGGTGACGCGCTCCGCGTCGTGATCGCACGCGGCGCTGACCGGGTCGAAGTTGTACGTGGCGCCGTCGCGCTCGCCGTTCAGCGAGCGGATGTTCATGTCGAGCGGAATGATCGGGATGAAGTGGCTATACGAGCCGGAGACCTTCGTCTTGCCGTCCTTCAGGACGTCCCAGGCGAAGCCCACGCGAGGCGAGAAATGGTTGATGTTGATGTAGGTGACGTCGTTCAGGCCGCGGATGACCTGTTTCTCCCAGCGCACGCCGGCATTGACCGTCAGGCTCGGGATCGGCGTCCAGCGGTCCTGGATGAAGGCGGCGAAGACGTCGTGCTGCGGCGTCGCGAGGACCGGCGCCGTGACCGGATTGTCCACCGTCGCGTCCGGGCTCGCGAAGAAGCTGTGGAAGTAAACCGGCCGCCCGAGGGGATCGTCGTCGTACGGCGAGAGGATCGTGACGAACTGCCCGCCGCTGTAGTTTCGGAAGACGTCGGCGTTGACCCGCTCGAACTCGCCGCCGAACTTGAGGTCGTGGTTGCCCAGGAACGAATTGGCGTTCAGGCGGTAGTCGTAGCGCGTGAACGTCTTCTGGTCGAACTGACCCGTTCCGTCGGCCCCCTGAAAGCCGCCGGAAGCGATCGGCACGTCGCCCGTATTGTCCACGTAAGCGATCTGGTCTCCTTCAGGCCCCGGGAGAGTCGACACGTTCTCGCGGTGGTACGCGAACTGCCCCATCAGCATCCACTGGGAAGTCAGGATGCCTTCGTAGCGGATGCCGAAGTCGGTTCCGCCGACCGACGTCGTGCCCTCGTAGGTCGAGGGCGGCCCGAGGACCGGCCCGACCGCGCCCACGTCGTCCGTCGGGTCGCCGAAGATGGTCCCGATGACGGTGTTCGCGTCGTTGAGGTGCCACGTCAGCTTGCCCGCGTACAGGTTGCTCGTCGTCCCGAGGTTCGTCGACGTCCCGATGACCTCGTCGGGCCCCTGCGTAATCTGCGTGTCCTGCGTGTTGTGCACGTGGTCGTAGGCGCCGAAGAACCAGAGGCGGTCCTTGACGATGAATCCCCCGACGTCCACGCCGTAGTCGGACTTGCTGAAGCCGGTCGGAATGCCGGCGGACGTCAGCTCGTCGATATGCTTGTTGTTCGCCTGGAAGCTGTTTCGGTTGAGGTACCCGAACGCGTCGCCGTGGTACTCGTTGCCGCCGGACTTCGTGACGACGTTCAGGATGCCGCCCTGCGCGCCGCCGTACTCGGCCTCGTAGCCGCCGGACTTGAACTCGACCTCCTGGATGAACTCGAAGTTCAGCACCTTGCCCTGATTCCCGATCTCGGCGCCGGTCGTGTTGGCGCCGTCGACGAGATAGCTGTTCTCGAGCCCGGTCGAGCCGTAGACGGTGATCGACGTATTGCGCGAGTCGGAGGCGTCGGTGTTCACGCCGCTCGCGAGCTGCGCCACGGAGGAGTAGTTGCGTCCCATCGGCAGGGCCTGAAACACCTTGGAGTCGATGTTGCGCCCGACGGTGTTCGATTCCGTCTCGACCGTGCCCGCCTCCGCGGTGACCGCGACGGTCTCCGTCGCCACGGGCAGGATCTCGAACTTGACCGAGATCGTCTGCGCGAGACCGAGAGGGATCGTCTGGCTCCGCGGACCGAATCCCTGGAGCGTCGCCGTCACCGTGTAGGTCCCGGGGGGCAGGAGAGTCAGATTGAAACGCCCTTCGCCGTCGGTCGTCGCGATGCGCGTGCCCTGGAGGTTCGGGCTCTTCGCTTCCACCGTCACGCCGGGCATCGCCGTTCCCTGGGTCTCGACCGTGCCGCGAATCGATCCGGTCGTTTGCGCCGCCGCGCGCGACGCGAAGAGCAGCAGGAGCAATGCAGACCCAAGTACAGCCGACTGCTTGCGCATGATTCGACTCCTTGTCGTTTTGGGGTCCTGCGGGAGACAGGCTTTCACTGGCCGCGGGGGGATGTCAAGGACGCGTGAAGCGGCGCGCGATCGCGGATGCGCGCCCGATCCGAAGGGGATAGCATCCCGACCGTGGGTCAGGAATCGGGACGCTGGCCGTCGCGGCCGGAAGCCGAAGCGCTCCTCTTCGAGTTCACGAAGTCGGACGCCCTGCGACGGCACGGACGCGCGGTCGAGGAGACGATGCGCGCGTACGCGCGCCGCTTCGGCGTCACCGACCCCGCCGAGATCGAGCGCTGGGGCATCGTCGGACTGCTGCACGATTTCGACTACGAGCAGAACCCGACCGAGGACACGCACCTTCACGTCGGCGGACGCATCCTCGCCGAGCGCGGCTACGCGCCGGAGATGATCGCGACGATCCTGTCGCACGCGGACTACATGAAGATCCCGCGCGACACCGCGATGAAGAAGGCGATCTACGCCTGCGACGAGCTGACGGGGTTCATCGGAGCGTGCGTCAAGGTCCGCCCCTCGAAGAAGCTGGCCGACCTGCCGGTCTCCTCCGTCGTGAAGCGGCTCAAGGACAAGGCCTTCGCCCGCTCGGTCAATCGTTCCGACGTCTATGGGGGCGCCGAGGCCGTGGGGGTCCCGATCGAGGAGCACATCGGCTTCCTGATCGAAGCCCTGAAGCCGATCGCCGACGAAATCGGCCTCTGACGCCCCCCTCCCGTCCCCCCGGCGGGTTGAGGCATAATGGCCCCTTTCCGCCGGGGCCTGTCGGGAGAAAGGACAACGATGAGCACCGTCGAGACAATCTCTCCCCGAACCATCCGGGCGAAGACGATCCGCAAAGACCTCACCGGGGAAGAGTTGCGGGCGCTCGCCCGCTCGGGCGAGACGACCACCGAGTACGGCTCCCCCGTCTACGCCACCCGGGTCAAGAGCCGCTCCGCCAAGAACACCTACGTCGTCTCGGACGGCGTCACGGTGGGCGTGATGCAGCAGGCGATCGATCCGAAACGAGCGCTCGAGACCATCCGGGAGGTCCAGGAAAAGCTCGCCGGAATGGATCTGCTCCAGGTGGACCGCCGGATGGGCGAGAGCCCCGAGGCGACGCTTCGCTGCCGGCTCTACGTGCCCGTCGAATTCGCGCGGATCGCCTTCATGTGGCACAACATGCTCTTCCCCTCCGACTCCTCGCGCGAGCCGGACTTCGTTTCCGTCTACGTCCCCGACTGGCCGGAGCGCCTGATCTTCTGCGACGTCCGCCAGGGCTACACGTACATCCTTGGCTCCGACTATCCGGGCGAGGCGAAGAAGTCGATGCTGCGGCAGGCGATGTTCTGGATGAAGCGCCGCGGCGGGCTCGGCCTGCACGCCGGATCGAAGATCCTGCGCGTGAACGGACCGGACGGGAAGCTGCGCGACGTCGGGTTCCTGCTGTTCGGGCTCTCGGGAACCGGCAAGACCACGCTGACGCTCCACGATCACGGCCTGCAGCCGCCGGAGGCGGCGATCATCAAGCAGGACGACGTCGTTCTGCTGACGCGCGACGGGCGCGCCTTCGGGACGGAGGACGGCTTCTACATCAAGACCGAAGGGCTCGAGCCCTCCCAGTCCGTGCTCTGGGGCGCGGCCACTCACCCGACCGCCTGCTACGAGAACATCAAGGTGGAGGCCGGCAGCGGCAAGGTCGACTTCCTCGACACGTCGATCACGTCGAACGGCCGCGGCGTCGTGCTGCGCCGCTACATCAAGGGCACCGGCGACGGCATCGATCTGCCGAAGGCCAACAAGATCGTCTTCATCACCCGCCGCAACGACGTCGTGCCCGTCTGCGCGCGCCTCACTCCCGAGCAGGCGGCGGCGTACTTCATGCTCGGGGAGTCGATCGAGACCTCGGCCGGCGATCCGACGAAAGCCGGCCAGGCCAAGCGCGAGGTCGGCACGAACCCGTTCATCGTCGGCCCGGAGCACGAAGAGGGCAACCGACTCCTCGCGATCCTGCGCGAGAACCCGGACATGCAGGCCTACATCCTGAACACGGGCTCGATCGGCGCGAAGGACGGATCGGCCGGGGACAAGATCACCATCAAGATCTCGACCGAGATCATGAAGCAGATCGCCAAGGAAGGAATCCGCTGGGAGCGCGATCCGGACTGGGGCTACGAGGTTCCGGTGAACGTTCCGGGCATCGACCTCGGCAAGTACAGCCCGCGCAACCACTACTCCGCTTCGGAATACCGGGCGCTCATCGACAAGCTGCGCGCCGAGCGGCGCGCCTGGCTGGCGAAGTTCCCGGGGCTCGACCCCGCGATCCCGAAGGCGATCGAGCCCGCCTAGGAGCCTGGCATTTCGGAGTCGTCCCCGAGACCCCGACAATTTCCGGAACCCGCCGCGGACCTCCCGGGGCGTCTTGCGGGCGATATCATCGCGCCACTCGATTCGCCCGTAAGCGGGCGCTCTTTCGCGCCCGAAGGAAAGGAGAAGAGGCCATGGCACGCAAAGCGCTCCGGCGGACGCGTAGGACGCGGGAAACCCATGAAGGCTTCGTTGAGGACAGCGGACTCGGAAATGGCCCAGGGAGGCATGTCACGAGAAATCACCCATCGCCGCCGAGAGTCAGCTCGGCGAGCTCCTCGCCGCCATCTGGGAAATTTACGACCTCGACGAGTACGCCGTGTTTGTCCAGAGGGGAAGCGTCTATAAGTGCCCCATCGGCGGGTAGGGTGACGGCGGCAGTCCCGACGAATGAAGTATGTGACCGACGCGAACGTCGTCGCCTACTGGCAGGACGGCCGGCTCACCCTGGAGAACTTCGAGAAGCGGCTCCGCGTCTTCGCCTCTCCGGTCGCGGTCGAGGTGCTGCACGCCTTTCGCAGGCCGCGCGAAGTCCGGACGATCGCGCGCCGCTTTCCCGATTACATCCCGCGCACGGTCCGGGAAACCGTCACGGGGCTGCGCCGCGCCGGTTTCCTTCGCCCGGCCGCGAGCGAAGGGCCGCGCGGCAAAACGCCGCCCCGTGCCGGCGACCGCCTGGTCGAACGCCTTCTCCGCCGCCTACTACCATTTCGCCAACCGCGACCCGCTGTTTACCGACACACCCATCGCCTACGAGCGGTTCCTGCGCCGGCGCCTGGCCGAAGCCCGTCAGCCTCCGATCTATAAGTCCTATCCGAAAGCGCCGGCGATCGCGCTTGCCGATGCATGGGAGGCACTCGGCCGCGCCCCGCTTGCCGACGTCCTGCGATCGCGCCGCACGAATCGCGAGTTTCTCCGCCGCCCGGTCTCGTTCGCGGCGTTCTCGGCGCTGCTCCGAGGAACCTGGGGGCAGACCGGCTGGATCGACGGCGGTTTCCTCGGGAAGCTGATCGGCAAGACGAGCCCATCGGCCGGCGCGCGGCACCCGGTGGAGTGCTACGCGCTCGTGCAACGCGTGGACGGCGTGCCGCCCGGCCTGTACCACTATGCCGTGAAATCCAACCGGATCGAGCGGCTCCGCGCGGGAGATCCCAGTTCCGATACCGTGCGGCTCGTCGCCGACTGCGGCTTCCTCCGCGACGCGGCCTTCGTATGCGTCATGAGCGCCGTCGTGGCGCGCCTCTTCTGGAAGTACCCGTCGGCCGGTGCGTACCGGCTTCTCTTCCTCGACGCGGGCCACCTGGCGCAGACATTCTCGCTGATCGCGACCGGGCTCGGACTCGGGCCCTTCACCACGGCTGCGCTGCGGCACAGTCGCATCGAACGACTCCTCGGCCTCGATGGCGTCTCCGAGTTCCCGCTCTACGTCTGCGCCGCGGGCGTTCCCGCGGCGCGGCTCCTATCGCCCCGGGAATCGCGTCCAGTTCAGAACGACGTTCAGCGGCGACACCGCTTCCTTGCCGGACGTGACGACGAGAAACTTCTGTCCCGACGCGGTCCCCGCGTAGAGACCGAGATCGCTCGGCGACGCCCGTAGCGGCGCTTCGAACAGCCGGACCGGCTCGCCGAACTGCGGCGGGAGCCCGGCACTCTCCTTGACGGACACCGCGAAGAGGATGTTGTTTGGCCCCAGATACCAGAGCTCCCCGCCGTCGCGCCGCCAGCTCGGCTGCGCCCCGCCTTCGCTCGAGACCTGCCACTTCTGGCTGCCCGACCCAACGGGCCGGACACACACCTCCGGGCGTCCCGATTCGTCGGAGACATAGGCGAGCAGGCTCCCGTCGGGCGAGAAGACGCCGTCCCTCTCGTTGAAAGAGCTCCGGAGGTGGGCCGCCGGGCGGCGCTCGGCGACGGTGAACATCCAGAGCTGGTACTTGTCGCCAGGATCGGGCCCGCTGTTGTTGAAGGCGATCCGCTTCCCGTCCGGCGACCAGTCCGTCGGCGCCTGGTTGTCGCGCGACGTACTGAGAAGCTCTTCGGTACCGGCCGCGGCCGAATCGCGCTCGACGAGGTTCCAGTGGCCGCCGCGGCTCGAAGTGAACACGATCCGGCTGCCGTCCGGCGACCAGGTCGGGCTCACGTTCATCGACCCGGCCGACGAGAGCCGCGTCGCGACGCCCCGCGAGAGCTCGATCACCCAGACTCCCATCATCCCCGTCGCCGGGTCCTGAATCTCCGCGGCGCATCTCGCGCCGTCTGGAGAGAGGCGGATGCCGCCATAGTCGGCGGGCGCGCCGACAGTTCCGAGCTCACGCCCCGAACGGTCGTACCAGGTCAGGAGCGCCGCGCGCGGAGGCGGCCCCGGTTCGTAGGCCAGGCGGCCGTTTGCCGACACCGTGAAAGCAGCGTTCCACCGATACGCGTGATAGTTCACGTGATCGCTCAGGAGGAGGGGCTCGCCGGCCAGGGCGAGCGACCTAGCGTCGAAACGCGCAGCGACGAGCGCGCCGCGGCGCGCGAAGACGACGTACCCAGGAGGCGAATAGACCGCGTTGGAGCTGTCGGGGAGGATTCGCCGCGACTCCGTGCCGTCCACGGAGGCCACGTAGATCCCGTCCTCGCCGCGCGAGGGATTGTGCCGCAGAAAGAGAAAGTGCTTCTGATCGGGAAGGAAGGACGGCCACCGGTGACTGTAGTCGCCCGGCGGAATGTCCTCCCGCGTCACGGCGCGCGGCGCGCCAGCCTTCGCCGACAGTTCCACGATCGGTCCGGTGCTGTCCGGCGCGATGAGGATGCGGCCGTCGCGGGCCCATGTTCCGCCGCGACCGTCCCGCGCCTCGCAGAGAATCTCGACGATGCCGCCGCTCGCGGGGATTCTCTTGAGCCGGCCGTCCGCGAAGAAGGCGATCGCGTTGCTGTCGGGAGACCAGAAAGGATAGAGGGCGCCTTCGGTTCCCGTCAGCGGACGGGCGCTCGAATCCTCCAGGCCCCGCACCCACAGCATGCTCTTGCCGGAGGCGTCCCGGGCGCCGAACACGAGCCGCTCTCCGTCCGGGGAGAACGACGCCGGCGCCGGGGTCGTGGTGTTGAAGTTGAAGGCCGACTCCGGCGGCGGGAGGAGGGAGAGCGTGACGCGCTCGCCGGCAGCCCGGTTCCGTGCGATCGCCCAGAGAACGGCCGCGAGAATGGCTCCCACAGCCGCGAACGGGAGGACGCGGCGTTCGAAGACTCCCAGCGCGTGGCGCGGCGCCTTCGGCCCGGACCAGGCGCCGGAGCCCGTAGTCGCTTAGCTCGCCCAGGTGGTCACGCAGGCTCGTCAGGTCGCGCGCGAGATCGGTCGTCGAAGCGAAACGATGCTCCGGCTCTTTGGCCAGGCAACGCTCGATGATCCACCGGAGAGGAGTCGGGATCCGCACGCCGGGACCCGACATGGGCTCGGGGTTGTCATGGAGAATCGCCGAGAGGGTGTCGATCCGCGAGCTTCCGCGGAAGGCCCGTCTCGCGGTCGCCATCTCGTAGAGCACCGCTCCGAAGGAGAACTGGTCGGATCGAAAATCGACGCGCTTGCCGGAGACTTGCTCCGGGGACATGTAGGAAACCGTGCCGACCAGCATCCCGGGCTCGGTCTGGGAAACGTCCTCGGTCTGGGCGTCGGTGTCGACGGAGCTGACGTAGGAAGGAGGCGGCGCGCCCTTGGCCAGCCCGAAATCGACGATCTTGACAAACCCCTCCTTCGAAACCATGACGTTTGCCGGCTTCAGATCCCGGTGAACGATTCCAGCGTCGTGCGCGCTGGCCAGCCCGTCGGCGATCTGCACCGCGATCTCGAGAAGCCGCTTGGCGTGTAGCGGGCCCTCCGAAAGAAGGCTCTGAAGCGTCTTGCCTTCGACGAGCTCCATTGCGATGTACGACAGGGAGCCTTCGGTCCCGACGTCGAGCACGGTGAGGATGCTCGGATGATTCAGGGCCGATGCGGCGCGGGCTTCCTGGCCGAAACGCCGGAGGCGGTCGGAATCAGACGCGACTTCTCCTGAAAGAACCTTGATCGCAACGGTCCGGTTCAGTCGAACGTCGCGCGCCCGATAAACCTCGCCCATCCCTACGGAGCCAGGGATAAACGATCTCGTAGGGACCGAGTCGTTTGCCGACCGAGAGCGCCACGTTTCGCGGATTCTACGCCCGCGACCCTGCTCGGCCGCGGCGCTCCCTCGACGGGTCGATCCGCCCGGACGCCTAAGCGGCGCGCGTCGTCAGGTTCGAGACCACGTCGCGGACGCCGTCGACCTGCTTCGTCAGACGAATCGCCTGGTCGATCTCCGACTGGCTCTTCATCGAGTTGGACGTCAGCGTGACGACGCCCTGCTTCGTGTCGACGTCGATCTTCAGGCCGCCCACCACCGAGTCCGCCAGCAGCTTGGCCTTGACCTTGGCCGTGATCGCCGCGTCATCGACGACCTGTCCGGCCGTCTCGCCGGCCGGCGCGGCCGACGCCTCCGCCGTGTTGACGGTCATGTTGTCGATGACGTCCGTCACGCCCTTCGTATCGCGCGCGATCTCGACCGCGCGGTCCTTCGCCGCCTGCGTGTCGACGGCGCCCGTCAGCGTCACCACGTGATTCTTCGTGTCGACGTTGATCTCGTGCGCCTTGACCGTCGTATCGGCGGCGAACTGCGTCTTCACCTTCGCCGTGATCCCGGCGTCGCTCTGCGCGCAGCCGATGGCGATGGCGAGAGCGGCGAACGCTCCGAGCGCAAATCCCGTCTTCTTCATGGCATTCCCTCCTTTGCATGAGACCCGAGGTCCCGCGGGCACGATCGTCCCGCGATTCTCGAGGCTGCAGTTTTCGTGCCGGAAAAGGAGAGGCCGGAGCTACTCGCCCAGGTAGGCTTCCTTGACGCGCGGGTTCGCGGCGACGTCGGCCGAGTTGCCCTCGAGCGCCACCGACCCCGTCTCCAGCACGTAGGCGCGATTGGAGTGGCTTGAGCGCCGCGTTGGCGTTCTGCTCGACGAGGAGCACCGGCGTGCCCTGCTTGTGGATCTGCTCGATCGCCTCGAAGATCGTGTGGACGAGAAGCGGCGCAAGCCCCAGCGAGGGCTCGTCGAGGAGAAGCACGCGCGGCCGCGACATCAGGGCGCGGCTGATCGCGAGCATCTGTTGCTCGCCGCCCGAAAGCGTGCCGGCCGTCTGCCGGATCCGTTCCTTCAGGCGCGGGAAGACACCCAGGACCTTCTCGAGGTCGGCGGCGATCCCCCGATCGCGACGCGCGTACGCTCCGAGCTCCAGGTTCTCCCGGACGGAGAGGTTGGCGAAGATCGCACGGCCTTCGGGCACGAGGATCAGGCCCTGGCGCACGAGGCGGAACGTCGCGACGCCCCGCGTGGATTCGCCGTCGAACCGGACGTCGCCGGAAGCCGGCGGCACGAGACCCACGATCGCCCGCAGGGTCGTCGATTTGCCGGCGCCGTTGGCGCCGATGAGGGTCACGATCTCGTCGGCCATGAGGCGGATCGAGATTCCTTTCAGCGCCTTGATCGCGCCGTAGGAGACGACGAGGTCGCGAACTTCGAGGATCGGCTCGCCGTTGTCCGCGCTCACGCGCCCCCCAGGTACGCCTCGATCACCTTGGGGTTGCGCTGGATCTCCGCCGGCGGACCGATCGCGATCGTCGAGCCGTAATCGAGCACGTGCACCGTCTCGCAGATGCCCATGACGACCTTCATGTTGTGCTCGACGAGCAGGACCGCCATGCCGAACTTGTCGCGGATCCAGCGGATGAGATCCATGAGCTCGTTCGCCTCCTGCGGGTTCATGCCCGCGGCCGGCTCGTCGAGGAGAAGGAGCCTCGGCGACGTCGCCATCGCGCGCGCGATCTCCAGGCGCCGCTGGCTGCCGTACGGAAGATTGCGCGCCTTCTCGCCCGCCAGGTGGTCGAGGTGGAAGATCTTCAGCAGCTCGCGGCTCTCGCGGTCGACGCGCGCTTCTTCGTCGTTGTGGGTCTTCGTGCGGAAGACCGCCGCCCCGACGTGCGCCGCCTGCCGGCAGTGGAACGCGACCTGGACGTTCTCGACGACCGTCATGTTGGCGAAGAGGCGGATGTTCTGGAACGTGCGCGCGACGCCGTGCCGGGTGATGCGGCCCGTGCGCTTGCCGCCGAGCGATTCCCCGTCGAGAGAGATCTGCCCGCCGGTCGGCTTGTAGACGCCGGTGATGACGTTGAAGACGGTCGTCTTGCCCGCGCCGTTCGGCCCGATCAGGCCGTAGAGCTGGCCGGGCTCGACCTTGAGCGTCAGGTCGTTGACGGCGATGAGGCCGCCGAAGCGCATCGTGACGTTGGAGAGGGACAGGAGCGACATGAGCCCGTCGGCCCTTCTATCCGCCGCCCGCCGGCGCGTTGGCGCCCAGGCGCCAGCGCCGCGGAAGAAACTGCAGGAACTCCCGGTGCCCGAGCAGCCCCTGCGGCCGGACGATCATCAGCACGACGAGCAGGAACGAGAAGAGGACCATCCGGTACTGCGCGAACTCGCGGAGGCCCTCGGTGAGACCGATGTAGAGGACCGCGCCGAGCACCGAGCCGGTGATCGAGCCGAGTCCCCCGATGACGATCATGATGATGATCTCGATCGATTTGAGGAACGTGAAGGAATTCGTGTGGATGTACATCAGGTAGTGCGCGAAGAGCCCGCCGGCCACGCCCGCGAGCGCCGACGAGACGACGAAGGAGATCACCTTGCTCTTGGTCGTGTCGACGCCCATCGCCTCGGCCGCGATCTCGTCCTCCCGGATCGCGATCAGCGTGCGTCCGAACGAGGACCGCACCAGCCGCGACACGACGAGGATCGTGATCGCGGCGAAGAGGTAGATCCAGAAGAAGTTCGCGAGCTTCGGGATCCCCGAAAGGCCGCGCGCCCCGCCGACGGCGTCGATGTTCAGGATGAAGACGCGGATGATCTCTCCGAACCCGAGCGTCACGATCGCGAGGTAGTCGCCGCGCAGGCGCAGCGACGGCACGCCCACGAGGAATCCGGCGCACGCCGCCAGCAGGGCGCCGACCGAGAGCCCGATGAGGAGGAGCGCGCTGCCACGGCCGCTCTCGGGCAGGAAAGTCAGCGCGCCGCGGATCCGGTCTCCGAACGTCAGCGTGACGTAGGCCGACGTATAGGCGCCGATCGCCATGAAGCCCGCGTGCCCGATCGAGAACTGGCCCGTGAAACCGTTGATGAGGTTCAGGCTGACGGCGAGGATGATGTTGATTCCGGCCAGACAGAGAACCTGGACGAAGTACGGCGAGATCGAGACGCCCGAGACGAGCGTCCCGGTGAGGAGCCCGTTCACGACCCAGAGCCCCGCGACGACGCCGGCGGCGATCGCGAAGCGCCTCACACCTTCTCCTTCTGCACGCGGCCCAGGATGCCCTGCGGTCGGAGCAGCAGCACGAGGATGAGGATGCCGAACGCGATCGCGTCGCGGTACGTCGAGGAGAGGTAGCCGACGACCATCACCTCCGACACGCCGATCAGGAGGCCGCCCAGCACGGCGCCGGGGATGTTGCCGATGCCCCCGAGCACCGCCGCGACGAAAGCCTTCAGGCCGTACATGATCCCCATCAGCGGGTCGATCTTCGGGATCTGCATGCCGATCAGCACGCCCGGCCGCCGCGGCGAGCGCCGAGCCGAGCGCGAACGTGATCGCGATGATCTTGTCCGTCGAGATGCCCATGAGCTTCGCGGCGTCGAGATTGAACGAGACCGCGCGCATCGCCTTGCCCGTGCGCGTGCGGAGGATGAAGAAGCGCAGCGCCAGCATCAGCAGCACCGACACGACGATGACCGTGAGCTGCTCGCTCGTGATGCGCACTTGCCCCAGGCGGACGTCCGCGCGCGGCGCGAGCGACGGGAAGAACTTGGGATCGGGGCCGAAGACGAGCTGGGATCCGTTTTCGATGAAGAGCGAGACGCCGATCGCCGTGATGAGCAGCGTCAGGCGCGATGCGCGCCGCACCGGCCGGTACGCGAACCGCTCGATCACGACGCCCACGAGCGCGCACGCGAGCATCGACCCGAGCATCACGAGGACCGCCGACACGAAGGACGGCTCGTCGCCTCGAAGGCGCCGCGACAGGTAATACCCGGCGTAGGCGCCGAGCATGTACACGTCGCCGTGCGCGAAGTTGATCAGGCGCAGCACGCCGTACACCATCGTGTAGCCGAGCGCGATCAGCGCGTAGATCGACCCGAGCGAAATGCCGTTGACGATCTGCTGGAGAAACGTGCTCACGAAATTGGCCCGCCTTCCGGGAACACCGCGGCGGGCGCGCGCCGTCCGCGAGCGCCCCTTTCGAGACTCTCTGGCGTCAACGTTCGGGCCTCAACCAGAACGGCCGATCTAGAGCTCGATCGACTCCGGCTTGATCGTCTCGACGAGGGTGTACTTGCCGTTGTCGACCTTCAGGATGACGGCCGGCTTGACGGCGTTTCGCTCCTTGTTGATCGTGATCGATCCGGTCACTCCCTGGAAGTCTTTCGTCTGCGCGAGCGCGTCGCGCACCTTGGCGCCGTCGGTCGATCCCGCCCGGGTCATCGCGTCGGCCAGGATCTTCGCGGCGTCGTAGCCGAGCGCGGCGAGCGCGTCCGGAAGGCCGCCGTAGCGCTTCTTGTACTCCGTCACGAACTTCTGGACCACGGGCGAGGGGTCGTCCGTCGAGTAGTGGTTCGAGAAGTAGCAGCCGTTCATCGCTTCGCCGCCGATCTCCCAGAGCTTCGGCGAATCCCATCCGTCGCCGCCCATCAGCGGCACCGTGATGCCGAGCTCGCGCGCCTGGCGGGCGATGGTCCCGACCTCCGTGTAGTAGCCGGGGACGTAGATGCCCTCGGGGTTGGCGGCCTTGATCTGGGTCAGCTGCGCATGGAAGTCCGAGTCGCCCTCGCTGTAGGACTGCTCGGCCACGACCTCGCCGCCGAGCTGCTTGAAGCGCTGGCGGAAGAAGGTCTGGAGGCCGACCGAATAATCGTTGCGGACGTCCACGAGGATCGCCACCTTCTTGAGCTTGAGCGAATCGTGGGCGAACTTGGCCATCACGGCGCCCTGGAACGGGTCGATGAGGCAGACGCGGAAGATGTAGTCGCCGACCTGCGTCACGCGCGGGTTGGTGGACGACGGCGAGACCATCGGAATCTGCGCCGCCTGCGCGATCGGGGCCGCGGCGAGGGAGCGCGAGGAGGCCACTTCGCCGATCAAGGCGACGACGTGGTTCTGGTTGACGAGCTTGGTGGCGGCCGTCGCGGCCTCTTCGGGCTTCGACTGGTCGTCCTCGACGTAGAGCTTCAGTTTCTTTCCGAGCACGCCGCCCGCAGCGTTGATCTCTTCGAAAGCCATCTTGACCGCTTTGTCCGTGGACTGACCGAAGGTCGCCGTGGTGCCCGTCAGCGATCCGTACTCCCCGACCGGGATCTCGTCGCCGGCCCCGCGCTTGCCGCAGGCCGCCGCCGAAACGAGCGCTGCCGCGAGCCCGGCTCCGACGAACCAACGCAACCTCATGAAAGCCTCCTCCAAGCTGTGATGCGAAAAAAGACGCGGTATTCTTTCGCAGGGGTCCTGCAAAGTCAAAACCTCAATTCGGTCAATCGGATAGAATTTCCGACGGATGAGCTCGACTCCGCCGGCGAGCCGGGAGACGGCCGGGCCCGATCCGGCGCCGCGGGTGCGGCCGCGAAGTCAGCACCCGATATCCCGAAAGCAGATCGATCCGGACGCGCTGAAGGTCCTGTACCGGCTCTCTTCGACCGGCCACAAGGCCTATCTGGTTGGAGGAAGCGTCCGGGATCTTCTGCTTTCCCGAACGCCGAAGGACTTCGACATCGGGACCGACGCGACGCCCCAGGCCGTCCGGCGGCTGTTCCGCAATTGCCGCCTGATCGGCCGCCGATTTCGGCTGGCGCACATCCTCTTCCCGGGCGGTAAGGTCGTCGAGGTCGCGACGTTCCGTAAGCGCCCGGAGCCGCTCGACCCGAACGCACCCGAGCTCCTGATGACGGAGGACAATACCTTCGGCTCGGCGCGCGAGGACGCGTTGCGGCGCGATTTCACGATCAACGGCCTCTTCTACGACATCTCGGATTTCGCGATCCTCGACTACGTCGGCGGCCTGGACGACCTCGAGGCCGGACTGATCCGAACGATCGGCGATGCCGACGTGCGGTTCCGCGAGGACCCCGTGCGGATGCTGCGCGCGGTCGAGTTCGCGAGCCGGCTCGGTTTCGCGATCACGCCCGACGCCTACGAGGCGATCCTCGCGCACCGCAAGGAGATCTCCAAGTCCGCGCCTCCGCGCGTGACGGAAGAAATCGCGCAGATGCTCCGGGGCGGCCATGCCCTGCCGACGTTCCTCCTCCTGCGCGAGGTCGGGCTGCTGGACGCCCTCCTGCCGGAGCTCGCCGCCGTGCTGCGCGAGATCGACCCCGAGCACTCGCATGGCACCGGGCACCTCTTCTGGGCCATGCTCGACGCCCTCGACGGCGAGCGCCGCCGCGGGCGCACGTACGAAGACGCCGTACTCTTCGCGCTCCTCGTCCTTCCGATCGTTCGCGCGGAGCTCCGGTCGCGCGCTCCCGACGCCGAGCCCTCCCCCGGAACGCTCACTGTTGCGATCGAGGACGTCGTGACGCCGGTCGCGATCCGCATGGCGTGGCCGCACGCGATCTCGCACAAGATCAAGCAGGCGCTGGCCCTCGTGGGCCGCCTCTCCCACCGGCCCGACAACCGCGTGCCGACGCGGCGCCTCGTGTTCCGCGAGTCCTTTCCGGCAGCGCTCGAGCTCTTCGAGCTGCGGGCCCTCGCGACCGGACGCGGAGACGACGTCGCGCGCGAGTGGCGCGGCCTCTTCGACCGCATGCAGAAGGCACGGGCGACCTTCGAGGCGGAGACCGGCCTCCTCACTCCCGCCCCGGGTGCCGAGGCCGCCACCCCTGCGCCGAAGCGGCGCCGCAGACGCGGCGGCCGCCGCCACCGCCGGCCCTAAGCTCCGGACTTCGCCGCGATCGCGTCCGCGAGACGTCGCGCTTCGCGCGTCTCGGGGTGATCCGCTCCCTGCGTCGGCTCGAGGTTCGCGAGCGCCGAGGTCAATGGCCGTACGCGCTTCGCCGGTCCGTGCCGAGCCCGATCAGAGCCCGCGCGATCGCGAGGTGGCAGCGGCCGACCCTGTTCGAGAGGAAGTCGCGGCCGAAGGTCGCGACGTAGAGGTCGAGCGCTCGGGCCGCGTCGGCGCGCGCCGGCTCGTACTGCCGCAGGGCGAGCTCGAGCTGGGACCGGCGAAGCAGCGTGAGGGGAAGGTACTGGCGATGCTGCGAGCTCGCCTCCGCGAGCGCGACGGCGCGATCCGCATCCTCGCCGCGCGCGGGCGATGTCGCCGCGCGCCTGTTCGAGGAGGGCACGCTCGGAGGTCATCGACGCGAAAGCGACGTGGCCGGCCGGCAGCATCTTGCGAAGCCTCGGCTCGAGCTCCGCGAGCAGACTCGCCGAGCGATCGAAGTCGTGGAGCTCCCGGTAGATCCCCTGACGAACGATGAGCGACTGATTGACGACGATCTCATCGTGCTTCGTCCGCGCTTCGGAATACGCGCCGTCGGCGTACCTCGCGGCTTCCGGAAAGCGATCGAGATCCTTCAACGCCCGCGCGAGGTTGTTGAGAAGCATGGCCGACACGCCTTGCTCGCCCTCATCGTGGCTGCTGATCCGGATCGCGCGGCGGTACAGGTCCTCGGCCTCCCGCGGCCGGCCGAGAGAGTCATCGGCCAGCGCCCAGTTGTTGAGCAGAGTTCCGGCCTTCTCCGTATCGCCCCGGCCGAGCGCGGTCATCTGTGCATACGCCTCGCGAAACGCCTCGCTCGCCTGGCGGTCCTGGCCCGCCATGCGATAGGACTCGGCGACGTCCATCGCGACGGTCAGATCCGCCAGGGACGACGAGAGTCCGGACGATTTCAGTGTCCGCTGCGCGTCCAGAATGCGATCGATTCCCTTCTGAACGTCGCCCGACTCGCGGGCGACGTAGCTGGCCCGACAAAGACAGAAGACGCGATCCAGGGCCAGCGTCGGATCCCCGGCGGGCAGCGCGCGGAGGCTCTCCTGGATCAGCGCTTCCGCCCGGCCCGAGTCTCCCGACCGCTGGATGGCGTTCGCGAGGGCGCAGCCCGCTTTCGCCCGGAGCACAGGATCCCCTCTCTTGCCGGCGAGGTCGTACGCGCGAGTCAGGACCGCGAGGGCCGGTTCGTCGAGATCCAGGTTGTTGTACTGGTACCCGATCGCGACCAGCATGTCGATACGGGTGTCGTCCGTCTCGCCGCCTTCATGCGCGAGCATTTCCTCGGCGTGCTTGAGGAGCTGGCCGGCCGTGAACGGCTTGCCCGTCGGCGCCGCATCGGAGAGCAGAAATGCGTTGAAGTCGTTGATGGACTCGGCGCGCGACAATTGCTTGAGCGCGAAGTCGCGCTCGTCGCGCGCCTGTCGCGCGGCCTGATCGGCGCGCCGGCTCTCCGCCTGCGCGGCCGCGGCATCCCGCCTCGCGAGCCGCGCCTGGGTGAACGTTCCGATGAGCCCTCCGACGAGCGCGACGACCGCGAGGCCGGCGAGGGCGACCGGGACGCGATTGCGGCGCGCGAACTTGGCCGCGCGGTAACCGATCGTGTCCGGGCGGGCGCCGATCGGCTGATGGTTGAGATAGCGGCGCACGTCCGACGCGAGCCCCGTGACGGACGGGTACCGCTCCGACGGGTTCTTCTTCAGCGCCTTCGCGACGATGGTGTCGAGGTCGCCGCGCAGCTGACGGCGCAGTCCATCGCGCGTCGTGGCGCGAGACTCGGCGTCCGGCGCGGTCGTCGCGTCGGACGGACGCTTCGGGTCGGTTTCGACGATCGCCTTGAGCAGCTGCGCGGGGTTCGTGCGCGTCGCTCCCGCGGGGTGCTGTCCGGTGAGGAGGACGTAGAGCAGCGTGCCGAGCGCGTGGACGTCGGTCGCGGTCGTCACGATGCCGCCGGTGAGCTGCTCGGGAGCCGCGAAGTCGGGCGTCATTGCCCGGCCGCCTTCGCGCGTGAGCGCCGTCGGCTCGCCGGTTCCCGAGTCCTCCTCGAGGAGCTTGGCGATCCCGAAGTCGAGGAGCTTGACCTGCCCGTCCGCGGTGACGAGCACGTTCGAGGGCTTGATGTCGCGGTGAACGATCAGATTGGCGTGCGCCTGGGACACGGCGGCGCACACGTCGAGGAAGAGCCGCAGCCGCGCCTCGACGCCGAGGCGGCGGGAGTCGCAGTAGCGGTCGATGGTCTCGCCGTCGACGTGCTCGAGGACGATGTACGGCTGCCCGGACGGCGAGACTCCGGCGTCCAGGAGGCGGCTGATGTAGGGATGGGACAGCCGCGCGAGGATCGAGCCCTCGCGCCGGAAGCGCTCCTCGCCCGCGCGGCCGACCAGGCTCGCGTTCAGAAGTTTGACGGCGACGCGCCCCTCGAAGCGCCCGTCGCTGCGCCGCGCCAGCCAGACGGTTCCCATGCCTCCCTGCCCGATGGGCTCGAGAAGCGTGTAGGCGCCAAACGTCTGTCCGGCGAGCGACGTGCGGGCCGACGGCTGCGGCGGAGTGCCCTCGAGAAAGGCTTTCTCCGAGAGCTCCTCGCGCGACGCGAGCAGAGACTCCAGGTCGCGCGCGACGTCGGGACTGGTCCGGCGGAGATCGTCGAGAAACGTCTCGCGAGCCTCCCCGTCCAGGTCCATCGCGCGGTCGAGGAAGGGCTCGATCGCGCGCCACCGATCCGGCGTCAGGACGGACACGTCAGTCGATCGCCCCGTCGCGAATCGAGCGATAGAGAAAGAGGCGCGCCTTCTCCCAGTTTCGCTGAACGGTCCGCTCCGAGGCTCCCCGGATCGCCGCGATCTCGCCGAAGGAGAAGCCGCAGAAGAACTTGAGGTCCACGACCTCGGCGAGCGACGAATCGATTCCCGTCAACCGCTCGAGCGCCGCGTGAATCTCCTCCAGGTCCTCGGTTCCCGGCGCCGATCCCGCCGACTCCTCGTCGAGCGTCGTGATCTCGAACCGGCCGCCGCGCTTGAGGGCCCGGCGGCTGCGGGCGTAGTCGACGATCAGAGAGCGCATCACCCGGGCCGCATAGGCCATGAATCGCCCGCGGTCGGGAAAGACGGGGCCCTCGCGGCGCGCCATGTCGAGATAGGCCTCGTGGAGGAGCGTCGTGGCGCCAAGCGTCAAGCCGCTGCCCCGGCTGGCGAGCTGCCTTTCCGCCAGTCCATGCAGCTCGGCGTAGAGGGCGGAAAACAGCGCATCCGCCGCGGACCGGTCGCCGGAAGCGGTCGACTCCATGAGGGCGGAGATGCGGGCTTCCACGGGTCTTGTCGTCCTTTATCAGGAAGGCTACCCCTTTTTTCGGGGCCGCGGCCTGTCGTCTTTTGGGCGCCCCTGACGCTTTCCCCTGTAGGGGAACCAGCGGAACGTCATGCGCCAGAAAGCCTTGAAGGCCGCCTCGCTGCTCCGGCGCACGGGCCTGCTGGCGGCGCTCGGGTTGGCCGCGGCCGTGACCGTCGCGGACATTCGGCGGGTCGCCTCGCCCATCGTCGTCAACAGCGCCGCGGACTTCCCCGACGCCAGCCCCTACGACGGCAAGTGCGAGACGGCCCCGGGCAACGGCGTCTGCACGCTGCGCGCGGCGATCGAGCAGGCCGAGGCCCTGCCCGGCGCCGAGATCACGTTCGAGCCCGAGCCTTCCAAGCCCGACGACGTTTCTCCTGAGCGGGGGTCACCTGACCATCCATGGCGACATGACGATTACAGGAAACGGCGCGGCCAATACCATCATCGACGCGGACGGTCTTGCCACGCTTGACCGGGCCTTCTACGTAGATGATCGCAACGTAAATAGCTCACTTGGCGGTGTGACCATCGGGGAGCTCACGATTCAGAACGCTCTCTCTATCGGAGACTCCGGCGGCGGCATGATATAGCAGCCGCACCACGAACCTCCATCTTCAGAACGTAAGGCTCATCAACAATTCCAGCGGGAGTATTCAACGGCGGCGGGATCTGCGTCGTTCGGAGACACGACCATGGATCATTGCGAGGTGACGGGCAACATGGCCCAGTTCGGGGCGGGGATTTACGATGCAGGGCGTTCTCACCGTAACCTCCAGCTCGATCCATGACAATTCCCCGGGCTCGAATGGCGTCGGCGTGGGGCTCGGCTTCGACAGCAGCTTCGACGCTGCGCGACAGCACGCATATCCTCCAACGGGGGCGGCGGCATAACCACGTTTGGCTGGTCGGCTGTGCTCGAGGTCATCGACTCGACAATCACTGGTAACTACCGGGATGGCCCGGGCGGCGGTATCCACTTCGACTCCGACTTCGGCCTGCTCCGCGTTTACAACGCGACGATAACCGGAAACACGTGTGCCATCGGGTATACGGGAGGGGGGATCTACGTGGACCGCCGCGGCGAGCGCCTCGATCGCGAACACGATCCTCGCTTACAATCAGCACTTCACAAGCGGGCACGGTGCCGCGCCCGACGATTGCAGCGGCACCGTCGAATCCCTCGACTACAACCTGATCCAGACGACGGGCGGCTGCTCGCTCACGGGCGCCGTCTCGCACGACGTCTACGGCGTTGACCCGAACTCGGAACCCTGCAGGACAACGGCGGCCCGACGCTGACCGAGGCGCTTCTGACGGGCAGCCCGGCGATCGACGCCGGCAATTCCTCCGGCTGCACCGACAACGTCGGCGCGACGCTGCGACCGACCAGCGCGGTTCGTGCGCCCGGTAAACGGACGCTGCGACATGGGCGCGTACGAGTTCGACTCGCCCGGACCTCCGACACCGACTTCGACGCCGACGAGAACGAGCACTCCCACCCGAACGCCGACGCGCACGCCCACGCCCGCCGCGCCTTCCGTCGTGCCCGAGGCGCTGGCGGTGGATCCGTCCGGCGACGGCGTGCTCGAGCCGGGAGAAACGGTCGCCGTCGATCCGGCCTGGAAGAACGCCGGCGGCTCTCCCGTCTCCGTCACGAGCACCGCCTCGTCCTTCGGTGGGCCGTCCGGCGCGAGCTACTCGATCGTGGACGGCTCCGCGGTCTACGGTTCGATTGCCTCGGGCGCGACCGCCAGCTGTGCCGCCAACTCCAATTGCTTCGCGATGATGGCCTCGCCGCTGGGCTCCCGTCCCTCGACGCACTGGGACGCGACGTTCACCGAGACGCCGTCCTCGGGCGATCCGGCCAAGGTGTGGACACTGCACCTGGGCGACAGCTTCGCGGACGTCCCCAGGTCCCAACCCTTCTACAAGAAGATCGAGACGCTGCTCCACAGCGGCATCACGACCGGATGCACGGGCACGGCCTTCTGCCCCGGCGACGACGTCGCCCGCTCGCAGATGGCCATTTTCATCGCCAAGGGAATCGCCGGAGGCGGAGCGCAACGTGCCCTCGAGCGGCACCATCGGAGCGACGGGCCTACAACTGCACGGCGGGAGGAACGTCTCCTCTTCTCCGACGTCTCACCGACGGACATCTTCTGCAAGCACGTCCACTACATCGCGTCGAAGAACGTGACCTCGGGCTGCTCGACGGGCAAGTACTGTCCGGCAGACGACGTCTCGCGGCTCGAGATGGCTTCCTTCATCGCCAAGGCCATCGTGGCGCCCAATGGAGGTCCGGCGATCCCGATGACCTATGGGCCGGATCCGGTCACCGGGCTTTCCTATTCGTGCGCCGCGGGAAGCCCGAACCTCCACTTCACGGACGTGCCGGTGACGGACTCCTTCTGCAAGCACGTGCACTACCTCTGGGCCAAAGGCATCATCGCCGGCTGCACCTCGACCGCCTACTGCCCGACCGGCACCGTCTCACGCGATCAGATGGCCAAGTTCCTCGTCAACGCCTTCTCGCTGTCGCTCTATGGGCCGTAGTCGCGCACCTCGTCTCGCCCCCGTTGCCGCAGTCATGGCCGCGGCAACGCTCGCAGCTTCTCGGCTGCCGGCGGCGACATTCGTCGTCAACAGCTCGATCGACTTCCATGACGCCGTCCCCGGAGACGGCAAGTGCGAGACCGCCGTGGGAAACGGAGTCTGCACGCTGCGCGCGGCCATCGAAGAGGCGGAGGCTCTCGCGGGAGCCGACACGATCAAGTTCAGCGCGGCTTTCCCGGTCCCGACGACCTTCCTGCTGACGCTCGGCCATCTGGAGATTTCGACCGACCTCACGATCACGGGAAACGGCGCCGCAAAGACGATGATCGACGGCGACGGCGCGGTCACGAGCGACCGGGTTTTCCTCTTGACCGGCGGTTCCGACTTCACCGTGACGATCTCTTCCGTCACGATCCGGAACGGAGACGTCGACGGGCTCCGGCGGCGGGATCTATGTCTCGAGCGGATCTCTGGTCCTCTCGAATGTCACCGTCTCCGCCAACACCGCGGACTCCGGCGGAGGCATCGCCTCGGATGTCGACCCTGACCCTGGACCACTGCACCGTCAGCGGGAACTCGGCGACGACCCAGGGCGGCGGGATCTTCATGAGCGGTCTCGCGACATTGACCGCGACGGCGAGCACGATCGCCGGCAATTCGACGGCGGGGTACGGCGGCGGCGTTTCCGCGCGGGCCGCCCTTCTGGACAAGTGCACGATCTCCGGGAACTTCGCGACCGGTAATGGAGGCGGTGTCGTGGCGGCCTGGGACGTGGTGGCCGTCAACACCACGATTGCCGGGAATTGGAGTCAGGCGAGCGGCGGCGGCGTTTGGGTCTTTTTCGGCAACTCAATATTCACTCCGTCATTCGAAGGCTACAACGCGACGATCGCCGACAACCAGTGCGGCGTCTCCCAGTCGGGGTGCGGTATTTACGAAAGCATCGGCAGCCTCGCGTCCATCTCCGATTCGATCCTTGCGCTGAACCATCACCCTTCGAAGCTCGGAAACGTTGCCGACGATTGCAACGGCGTCCAGTCTCTCGGGTTCAACCTGATCCAGAACACCCTGCTTCATCTCCGGAACGGGGAGCGGCGACCTGTTCAACGTCGATCCCGATGTCGGGCCTCTCCAGGACAACGGCGGCCCGACCCAGACGGTCGCCCTCCTCGACCAGAGTTTCGCCATCGATTCGGGAAATCCTCTGGGCTGCTACGACGGCAGCACAGTGCTGACCGTCGATCAGCGAGGGTTCCCGCGTCCCGTAGGCCGCCGCTGCGACATCGGCGCTTACGAGTTCGGCTCCGAGCCGCCGACACCCACGCCGACGAAACGCGCACCCCGACGAAGACACCCACTCGAACCCCATCCGACGCGCACGCCGACCGCCATTCTGCCGACTCCGACCCCGACCCGGTCGGCGACGCCGGTCCCGCCGACGCCCACGAGAACTCCGACCAGGACGCCGACGGAGCACCCGCCCACTGCAACTGCCACGCGCACGCCGACGGCGACCCGCACGCCGACGCCGACGTGGACCAGAACGCCGACGCCCACGGTGGTGGCGAGCTCGGTCTCCCCCCAGTCACTGGTCGTCGATCCCGATGGCGACGGCGTCTTCGAGCCGGGGGAGTCGGTTGCGGTCGATCCCACCTGGAAGAACATGACGGGATCCTCGATCGTCCCTGACCGGCTCGCGCCTCCTCTTTCACGGGCCCATCGGGAGCGAGCTACGGGATTCTCGACAGCGGGGCGTCCTATGGCCCGATACCCGCCGCGACGACGGAGAGCTGCGCCGTCGCCGCCAACTGCTACAGCATGACCGTCATACCGGGCGTCTCTCGGCCCGCCACCCATTGGGACGCAACATTCAGTGAGACGACGTCGTCGGGCCCCGCCAAGGTCTGGACGCTCCACATCGGCGGCAGCTTCGCCGACGTCCCGACCTCACAGCCGTTCTACAAGAAGATCGAGACGCTGCTTCACCACGACGTCACCGCCGGCTGCACCGCCACGGCGTATTGCCCGGACGAGAACGTGCCGCGTTCCCAGATGGCCATCTTCATCGCCAAAGGGATCGCGGGCGGAGGCGCCAATGTCCCGGCGAGCGGCACGGTGGGCAGCTTCGCCTACGACTGCACGGCAGGCGGCGTCTCGCTCTTCTCCGATGTCTCGCCCACCGACATCTTCTGCAAGCACGTCCACTACATCGCGTCCAAGAACGTGACCTCGGGCTGCTCGGCTGGCAAGTACTGTCCGAGCGACGACGTCTCCCGGCTCGAGATGGCTTCCTTCATCGCCAAGGCTGTCGTGGCGCCGAGATGGAGGCCCGGCGATCCCGCTGACCTACGGGCCCGATCCGGTGACCGGGCTCTCCTACTCGTGCGCCGCGGGAAGCCCGAACGTCCACTTCACGGACGTTCCGGCCACGGACACCTTCTGCAAGCACGTGCACTTCCTCTGGGCCAAAGGAATCATCGCCGGCTGCTCCTCGACCACCTACTGCCCGACCGGCACCGTCTCCCGCGACCAGATGGCCAAGTTCCTCGTCAACGCGTTCGCGCTCTCGCTCTACGGGCCATAGCAATGAAGAAAGTCGCTGTCGCCACTCTCGTGGCTCTGACGTCCGTCGGCGTTCTCGCCATGGCGGGCCCACGAAGGCCGGCGGCGACCCGCACGTACGTGGTCAACTCTGCCGCCGATGCGCACGACGCGCTTGCCGGCGACCTCGCCTGCGAGACCGCTCCAGGCAATGGTATCTGCACGTTGCGCGCTGCGGTCGAGGAACTGACGGCGCTGCCCGTGCTGGGCACGATCCAGTTTAGTTCGAGCCTCCCGAATCCCACGACGATCATCCTGAGCCTGGGACGCCTCGAGATCACCAAGTCCATGACGATCATCGGGAACGGTCCGAGCAGCACGATCCTCGACGGGGACGGAAGCGCCACGGGCCAGACCGTCTTTTCCCTGAGTGGTTCGGGCACCGTATCGATCTCCGATCTGACGATTCAGAACGGCGCTGGGTGCGGGGACGAAGGAGGAGGAGGCATCAGTTCTTACGTCCCGACCCTGAGACTCTCGAACGTCGCCATCATTCAGAACACGTCGTGCGAGGGAGGGGGGCTGCGGATCGCCAATGGCGGAACCGGCATCCTCGACCATTGCAGGATCAGCGACAACGTGAGCGGCGGAATCGGTGGAGGAATCCTGAGCTTCGGGGACCTGATCCTGACTTCCTGCGCGATTCAGAGGAACTCATCGACGTCGGACGGCGGCGGAATCTACGCCTCCGATTTCCTCACGGTCATCTCGAGCACCGTCGCCAACAACACGTCCCAAGGCTTTGGCGGAGGAGCGTACATTCTTTCGAATTTCGCAACTCTGGTCGATTCCACCATTACTGCTAATCAAGCCGCGCTGAGCGGTGGAGGTCTTTGGTTCAACGGCCCGCACTTGGAGGTCTTAAACGCAACGATTACGGACAATGAATCCGGACTCGATCAGTCCGGGGGTGGAATCTCGATCCTAAGCGATGTCTCGGCCCAGAACACGATTCTGGCGGGTAACGCGCGCCACGTCCATGTCCTGTTCCCCGGCGACCCGAACACCCAGCCCGATGATTGCAGCGGCCCCCTCTCCTCTCTCGACTACAACCTGATTCAAACAACGGACGGCTGCACGATCGCGGGCGTTGGGACTCACAACATCTACGGCTCGGATCCGATGCTCGGTCCCCTCCAGGACAACGGCGGACCCACTCCCACACTCGCGCTTTTGGCCGGCAGTCCTGCCATCGACGCCGGCAACCCGGCGGGCTGTTCGGCGGACGACCTCGGCACGCTTCTGACGACGGACCAACGCGGTTTCGTGAGACCGATCAACGGGCGGTGCGACATGGGTGCGTACGAGTTCGGCTCTGCAGCGCCCACGCCGACCCCGACTCCCACGCGCACACCGACGAGAACGTTCACCGCGACCTCGACGCCCACCCGGACGCCCACGCCGACACACACCGCAGCCGCGGCCACCGCAACTGCAACGCCGACTCGCACGTTCACGCGCACAGCAACACGGACGCCCACTGCCGCGCCTCCTACCGCCACACCGACGCGGACGCCCACTCGAACCCCGACTCGGACGCTGACGCGGACTCCGACCCCGACGCCGACGGCCGCTTCGTCGTCCTCCGTCGCGCCGCAAGCTCTGGTCGTCGATCCGGATGGCGACGGGGTCTCTGGAGCCGGGCGAGACGGTCTCGGTCGATCCGGCCTGGAAGGACACGACGGGCTCGGCGATCGCGCTGACGGGTGCCGCTTCCTCTTTCACGGGGCCGCCGGGCGGCAGCTACGGCATCGTGGACGCCTCGGCCTCCTACGGATCGATCCCCGCCGGGGTGACGTCGAGCTGCGCCAACACGGCGGACTGCTTCCGCCTGACGGCCTCGGCTCTGGGTGCCCGTCCCGCCACGCATTGGGACGCGACCTTCACCGAAACGCCCTCCTCCGGCGATCCCGCCAAGGTCTGGACGCTCCACATCGGCGGCAGCTTCTCGGACGTCCCGGTCTCACAGCCCTTCTACAGGAAGATCGAGACGCTGCTCCACAGCGGGATCACGAGCGGGTGCACCGGCTCGACCTACTGCCCCGGCGACAACGTCCCCCGCTCCCAGATGGCCATCTTCATCGCCAAGGGGATCGCCGGCGGGGGCGCCAACGTCCCCGCGAGCGGTACCGTCGGAGCCTCTCCTTACAACTGCACGGCGGGTGGCGTCTCGCTCTTCTCCGACGTCTCGCCGACAGACATCTTCTGCAAGCACGTCCACTACATCGCGTCCAAGAACGTGACCTCGGGCTGCTCGGCTGGCAAGTACTGTCCGACCGACGACGTCTCCCGTCTCGAGATGGCCTCCTTCATCGCCAAGGCCGTCGTGGCGCCCAATGGAGGTCCGGCGATCCCGCTGACCTATGGGCCGGATCCAGTCACCGGGCTCTCCTACTCGTGCGCCGCCGGAAGCCCGAACGTCCACTTCACGGACGTGCCGACGACGGATTCCTTCTGCAAGCACGTGCACTACCTTTGGGCCAGGGGCATCATCGCCGGCTGCTCCTCAACGACCTACTGCCCGACCGGCACCGTCTCCCGCGACCAGATGGCCAAGTTCCTCGTCAACGCGTTCGCGCTGTCGCTCTATGCGCCCTGATCAATCGCCTCGGGCAGCGGTGATCGCGCTCGTCGCCTCGATGCTTGCCGCGACGGCGCCCGCGGCGGTTCAGAGCGGGACGCTCGTCGTCAACAGCACCGCGGACGCACACGAGTACAACCCGGGCGACGGGATCTGCGAGGCCGCGCCCGGCAACGGTCCTTGTACTCTCCGCGCCGCGATCGAGGAGGCCAACGCCAGCAACGCCGACACGATCACCTTCAGCGCGAGCCTTCCCAGTCCTGCGACGTTTCAGCTGAGCCTGGGGCCTTTGACGATCACGAGCCATTTGACAATCGCCGGAAATGGAGCCACCAGCACGATATTCGAAGGCAAGTCGGGGGCTTCCGTTGTCGTGCTCAGCGCGCTCTCGCCGGCGCCGTTCGCCGTCACGATCTCGGGTGTCACGATCCAAAACGGCACCGATGGGTCCACCGGCGGGGGTGGAATCTTCGTGCAGGATTCGGTCATCACGCTGCATCTGTCGAACGTCACCGTGACGGACAACTACACGGCCAACTCGGGAGGCGGGATCCGGACGTCGGGGCCTCTGACGCTCGACCACTGCATGGTCAGCAACAACACGGCGGCCCTGGAGGGCGGAGGAATCTGTATCGGCAATGCCGGACTCGAGGCGTCAGTCGCGACGGTGTTCGACAGCACGGTTACGGCAAACCACGCTGCCCATGATGGCGGAGGGCTTTTCGTCAATGTTAGCGAGCAGGTCAATCTCATCGACACCACCGTGACCGCGAACGAGACCGATGGCCGGGGCGGTGGCGTTTACCTCGCTTCAGGGGGAACGCTGCACGCCGACAACGCGACAATCGCGAGCAACCAGTCCGGGCTCGATGAGGTCGGGGGCGGGATTTACGTAACGGCGGCGAACGCCTCGGCGCAGAACACGATCCTTTCGGGAAACGTACGCCACGTCCATGTTCTATTTCCCGGTGACCCGAACACCTACCCCGACGATTGCAGCGGCGCCCTTTCTTCGCTCGACTACAACCTGATTCAAACGACGGAGGGCTGCACGATCACAGGCTCCGGGGGCAACAACATCTATGGCTCGGATCCGAGCCTGGGCGCGTTGCAGGACAACGGTGGCCCGACGCCGACGCTGGCGCTTCTGACGGGCAGTCTGGCAATCGACAAAGGAAATCCCTCGGGATGCACCGACAATCTGGGAGAGCCGCTCACGACCGACCAACGCGGCTACGTTCGACCCGTCAACGGCCGCTGCGACATGGGAGCGTTCGAGTTCGGCTCTGCACCGCCTACGCCGACGCCGACTCCCACGCGCACGCCGACGAGGACGTTCACCGCAACCTCGACGCCCACCCGGACGCCCACGCCGACGCAGACTGCAGCAGCGGCGACACCTACTCGCACGTTCACACGCACGCCAACACGGACGCCCACTGCCGCGACTCCTACCGCGACACCGACGCGGACACTCACTCGAACCCCGACTCCGACCCCGACGCTGACTCGGACGCCGACCCGTACCCAGACGGTCGTCGTTTCGTCCTCCGTCGTTCCGATTGCGCTCGTTGTCGACCCCGACGGCGACGGGATCTTCGAGCCGGGCGAGACGATCGCCGTCGATCCGGCCTGGAAGGACACGACGGGCTCGCCGGTGTCTCTCACAGGTGCCGCCTCCTCGTTCACCGGGCCCTTGGGCGGCAGCTACGGCTTCGTCGACGCCTCCGCTTCCTACGGAACGATCTCCGCCGGGGCAACGGGGAGCTGCGCGACGGCGGGCGACTGCTACCGCCTGTCCGCCTCGGCTCTAGGTTCCCGTCCCTCGACCCACTGGGACGCGACGTTCACCGAGACTCCGTCCTCGGGCGATCCGGCCAAGGTCTGGACCCTCCACATCGGCGGCAGCTTCATTGATGTCCCGACCTCCCAACCCTTCTACAAGAAGATCGAAACGCTCCTTCACAGCGGCATCACGACCGGATGCACCGGCACGACCTACTGCCCCGGCGACAACGTGCCCCGCTCCCAGATGGCCATCTTCATCGCAAAGGGGATGGCGGGCGGAGGCGCAGCCGTCCCGATCAGCGGCACGGTCGGAGCCTCTCCTTACAACTGCACGTCCGGGGGCGTTTCCCTCTTCTCCGACGTCGCGCCCACGGACATCTTCTGCAAGCACGTCCACTACATCGCGGCAAAGAACGTGACCTCGGGCTGCTCGGCGGGCAAGTACTGCCCGACAGACGACGTCTCCCGTCTCGAGATGGCCTCCTTCATCGCCAAGGCCGTCGTGGCGCCGAATGGTGGCGCCGGCAATCCCGCAGACCTACGGGCCGGATCCCGTGACCGGGCTCTCGTACTCGTGCAACACCGCGAGCCCGAACGTGCACTTCTCGGACGTGCCCGTCACGGACACCTTCTGCAAGCACGTCCACTACCTGTGGGCCAAGGGCATCATCGCCGGCTGCTCCTCGACGACCTACTGCCCGACCGGACACCGTCAGTCGCGACCAGATGGCAAAATTCCTCGCCAACGCCTTCCAACTCTCTCTCTACGGACCCTGAGGGGCGCATCGAACGAAATGCGCGAAACCGTAGATCGGAGTCCTCATGAGAAGAATCGAGCGCCTCCTGCTGTTCGCCGCCATGGCCGGGATGGGCGCGCGCCTTCGAGGCCAAGGGCTCCCTCTTGGCGACGAGTTCCAGGCGAACACGTACACGACGTCGGATCAGTTCTCGCCCGCCGTGGGCGCGCGAGGCGACACATTCGTGTCGGTGTGGCAGAGCAACGCGATCGGAAGCGAAGGGATGTACGGGCAGAGATTCAACAGCCTGGGCCAGCGCGCCGGGTCCGAGTTCTCGCTCCCGGGCTCGGTGTCGGGCGCCGTCGCCGTGGACGGGTCCGGCGGATTCGTCGTCGTTTGGGACGGTGGAGGACAGCGCTTCGACTCGTCGGGCGCAGCGGTCGGAGCGCCGCTGTCCCTTCCCGGCGGAGACTTGCGCATCGCGGGCGACGCGGCGGGCAACTTCGTCGTCGTGATGCTCGGCGGCGCCGGCATGGTCGGCCGGCGCTTCGATGCCTCCGGTACACAGGTCGGCTCGGAGTTTGTCGTCAGCACATCGACAAGCACAACCTATCCCTACGGCATCGTCTTCGATTTCCCGGATGCCCATGACGTAGCGATGCAGCGCGGCGGCAACTTCGTCGTCGTTTGGGACGTCCGTGAAATCACGCAGCCCCTCGGAGGCCGTCCCGAAGACCACTCCGTCCTGGGAATCTTCGGCCAGCGCTACGACTCGTCCGGCTCCGGGCTCGGACCGACGTTCGCGATCGAGACGTACACCTCTTCCGGGTACAACTTCGCTCCGTCGGTCGCCGCGCATGAGGCCGGAGACTTCCTGGTCGTCTGGCAGAGAGTGGGCGGCGGGGGCGACGGAGACGGCCCGGGGATCTTCGGCCAGCGGTTCGACAGCGAAGGCGCGAAGGTCGGGCCGGAGTTCCAGATCAACACCTACACGACCGGCGTCCAGAGCGATCCATATGTCAGCGTGGACGACGGCGGGCGCTTCCTCGTCGCCTGGCGCAGCGTGGGCCAGGACGGCAATCTCGCGGGCGTCTTCGGCCAGCGCCTCGATGCCTTCGGGAGACGCATCGGCGACGAGTTCCAGATGAACTCCTACACGATCCTCAACCAGGACGCGGCGCGGGTGGCGAGCGACGGCTGCGGCTTCGTCACGGTCTGGGAGAGCAACAACCAGGACGGCTCCGGCACCGGAATCTTTGGCCGCACGCAGGGCTTCGTCGCGCGCGGACTGAGCGTCGACGTCCACTCGAGCTCCGGCACGAATTCCGACCTCGACGGCGTCCTCGAGCCCGGCGAAACCGCGATCGTCGAGACCGCCTGGGAGGTCGATCACTCCCTCCACAGCGTTTTCGGCCCGGTGAGCCTGATCGGCTCCTTCGGCAGCCCGATGGGCCCTCCGGGCCCGAGCTATACGCGTCGTGGACGATCAGGCCGACTACGGAAACGTCAGCGGAAAGATCATCCTCGGCCTGACCCGAAACTGCTACGACGCGACGGGAGCCCCGGACTGCTCCGTGTTCGCGGTCGCCGGAGCCCGCCCATCTCTCCACTGGGACGCGACCGTGCGCGAGGACCTGGTCGGCGGCGGCGGGAACGTCTGGACGCTCCACATCGGCGACAGCTTCTCCGACGTTCCGCGCTCTCAGCCGTTCTACAAGAAGATCGAAACGCTCCTGCACCACGGCATCACGAGCGGCTGCGGCGGCAACCTGTACTGTCCCGGAAACCCCGTCCCTCGCGACCAGATGGCGATCTTCGTCGCGAAGGCGATGGCCGGGGCGGGCGAGCTCGTGCCCGCGACCGGAAAGGTGTCGGGCTCGATCTACGACTGCTCCGTGACCGGGACGTCTCTCTTCGCGGACGTCGCTCCGACCGATCCGGCCTGCCGGCACGTCCACTTCCTCGCCTCACAGAACGTGACGCTCGGCTGCGGCCGGGGCATGTATCTGCCCGGGCCAGACGATCACGCGCGACGCGATGGCCTCCTTCATCGCCAAGGCGATCGTCGCTCCCGGCGGAGGCACCGCCGTCCCGTTGACTTACGGGCCCGATCCGGTGACCGGGCCTCTCCTACTCCTGCGACGCCGGACAGCCCCAACGTCCACTTCACGGACGTGCCGGTCTCGAGCCCCTTCTGCAAGCACGTCCACTATCTGTGGGCGAAGGGCATCGCCGGCGGCTGTTCGGCCACGCAATACTGTCCGACGCAAACCGTGGCCCGGGACGCGATGGCCAAGTTCATCGCGAACGGGTTCGGCCTGCAGCTCTACGGACCTTAGGAGGCGCTCATGAGGCCGTCGGTTCGGCCGCTCGCAAGTCTCTTGCTCGCTCTGACGCCGGCCGTCGCCGGCGCCCAGGCGCCTCCTCTGAGCGCCGAATTTCAGGTCAACACGTACACGACAGATTTGCAGGCGCTCCCGTCCGTCGCCGTCTCGCCGTCCGGCGCGTTCGTCGTCGTCTGGGTGAGCACGGGACAGGACGGCTCGGGCGAGGGCGTCTTCGGGCAGCGGTTCGACGACCTCGGGCATCCCGCCGGATCGGAATTCCAGGTCAACACGTACACCACGGCCAACCAGCGGTATCCGTCGGTTGGAATGGACGATTCGGGCAACTTCGTCGTCGTGTGGTCGAGCAAGGGTCAATCCGGGTCCGAGTACAGCGTGTTCGGGCAGAGGTTCGGCAGCAGCGGCGGGAAGGTCGGTACGGAGTTTCCCGTCAACACGTACTCGACTCAAGCGCAGACCCGGCCGAAGGTCGCGGTCCGCGGCGACGGGAGCTTCGTCGTCGCGTGGAACACGTTCTCGGCGGACGTCTCCGAACAATTCGATGTTCTCGTGCAGAGATTCGACGCGGCCGGAACGAAGACCGGAACGGCCTTCCCCGCCAACACACATCTCCAGGGCACGCAGGTCAACCCGGCGATTGCGGCGGACCGCGAGGGCAACTTCGTGGTCGCCTGGCAGAGCATCGGCCAGGACGGCGACGCGTCGGGCGTCTTCGGTCAGCGGTTCGACACCGCGGCCAACAAGGTCGGACCTGAGTTCCAGGCCAACACCTACACGGAGGGGAATCAGTCGCTGCCCGCGGTCGCGACCGATGCGAAAGGGAATTTCATCGTCGCCTGGGAGGACTATCCTGGCCCGTTCGGCGGCAAGTCCGGCATCTTCGCGCAGCGCTTCAATAGCGGGTCGGAGAAGGCCGGAGCGGAGATTCCGGTCGCCGAGTCTTTCACGACGCTGGACATGAAGAGCCCGGCGGTCGCCATGGACGCGAAGGGAAACTTCCTCGTTGCCTGGTATGGCTTCGCCGGAGGAGGGACCATCCTTCCCCGGGGCCTCTTCGCCGCGCGGTACGACCGGACCGGCGCGCCCGACGGCTTTGGCTTCCAGGTCAACACGTTTACCTCCGGCTACGCGGCGGATGCCGCGGTGGCCGAAGCGGCCGGCAATATCGTCATCGCCTGGGACTCCGATCCTCAGGACGGCGCTTCCGCCGGAGTCATAGCCCGGCGCGCCAACCTCGCCCCGGTCGTGCTGAACGTGGACGCACATCCCGACTCCGGGTCCAGCTCGGACGTGAACGGCGTCCTCGAGCCGGGCGAGGCCGTCGTCGTCGAGCCGACCTGGAAGATCCTCTCGGGCGACGGCGGCCCGACGGGTCCTCCCGTCGCGTTCAGCGGGACCGCCTCCTACTTTCAGGGTCCTCTCGAGGGTTTCTACAGCCTCGAGGACGCGAGCGCCGATTATGGGTCGACCGCTCCCCTCGCGACCACGAACTGCCACGACGCCACGGCCGCGCACGACTGCTACCGCATGTTCGTGACCTCCGCGGACCACGGCGGCGTCACGCACTGGGACGCGACCTTCGACGAGACGCTTTCGAGCGGAGGCTTCAAGATCTGGAGGCTCCACGTCGGCGGCAGCTTCGCGGACGTGCCCGAATCCGAGCCTTTCTACAAACGGATCGAGACGCTTCTGCACTTCGGCATCACGTCCGGATGCACGCCGACGACTTACTGCCCCGACCAGGTCGTGAATCGCGATCAGATGGCGATCTTCATCGCCAAGGGCATCGCGGGACTCGGCGAGCTCGTCCCGTCGAGCGGCCTCGTCGGGGCCTCCGCCTACGACTGCTCTCTCGGCGGCCACTCTCTCTTCACCGACATCGCCCCGACCGACTCCTTCTGCAAGCACGTGCACTATCTGGCCGCACGGAATGTCACGCTCGGCTGCAACGCGACGCAGTACTGCCCGGGCCAGGCGATCACCCGCGACGCAATGGCGTCCTTCATCGCCAAGGCGATCGTCGCGCCCGCCGGCGGCAACGCCGTCCCGCTGACCTACGGGCCGGACCCCGTGACCGGACTGTCCTACTCGTGCGCCGCGGGAAGCCCGAACGTCCATTTCACGGACGTGCCGGCGACGGATTCCTTCTGCAAGCATGTACACTACCTATGGGCTAGGGGCATCATCGCCGGCTGTTCCTCGACGACCTACTGCCCGACGGCGACGGTCTCCCGCGATCAGATGGCCAAGTTCCTCGTCAACGGGTTCCAACTCGTTCTCTATGGGCCCTAAAGCCATGCACAAGACCGCTGCGAGCCTCGTGGCTCTCGCGTCGTTCGGCGTGCTGGCGATGGCGCTTCCGCGAAGCCCCGCCGCGAATCCGACGATCGTCGTCAACAGCACCGAAGATCTGCCCGACGCCGATCAGGGGGACAACGTCTGTGCCGCGAGCAACGGCAAGTGCACGCTTCGCGCGGCGATCATGCAGGCCAACTTCACCGCCGGGGCGGACACCATCACTCTGCCGCCGGGCACGTACCAGCTGACGCGATCGGGTGACGACGATCAAGCCGTGCTCGGCGACCTCGACATCACCGATAGCCTGACGATCAACGGCGCGGGCGCGGACGTGACCATCGTCGACGGCAACGGTGTCGTGACCGGTGACCGCGTGTTCGACGTTCATGAGTCGGCGGTGAACACCAGCATGAGCGGCATCACCATCCGCGGCGGCAAGCGGACGGGAACCTTCGACGAGGGGTGCGGCCTTCTCTGGCAAGGCGGGGGCAGCAACGGCAGCCTCACGCTCAGCCACGTGACCATCGAGAACAACACGTGCTCCTACTCGGCAGGTCTGTCGGCCCATCTCGGCTCGGGAGGCGGCTCGGTCGAGCTCGACTACGTGGTCGTGCACGACAACACGGCCTCAGCCGCTGTGGGAGGCCTGAGCGTGGCGCTCGCAGGCGCCGGACAGTTCGACCTGCGCCACGGCCAGGTCTATGCAAATCACGCGTATGAGGGCGGCGGCGTCTACCTTGACGGCATCTTCGGCTCCTTCGGGCATGCGAACATCGAGGACACCGAGATCTACTCGAACACGGCGAGCTTGTCGGCGGGCTTCGAGAACCACGCCGGCGACGCCACGGCCCCTGTGACCCTCGTGAGGAGCCGTCTGCACGACAACCACGCCAGCTTCTACGGAGGAGCACTCGGGAACTACGGCACGCTGACCCTCACCGACACGACCGTCGATGCGAACGTCGCCGACGCGAGAGGTGGCGGTATCTACGACTATGAGGGCGGCGTGCTCGACCTCGTCCAGAGCACACTCAGCGGCAACTCGTCCCCGCAGGGTGGCGGTATCTTCTCCGAGCTCTTCATCCACGGCGCTGCGTCGGTGACGCTGACGAACGCCACGGTGAGCGGAAACTCGGCGAGCCAGGACGGCGCCGGCGTGTACATGCAAGGCGGCGCGCTCCGGCTGTTCAACGCGACCGTCGCCGGCAACCACATTCTGGTGCCGAGCGGGACCTCCTACTCCGGAATGGGAGGCGGCGTGTACGTCGCCGCCAAGGGGTCGGTGAATATGGAGAACGCGCTGTTGGGGAACAACACGCATCGCTATGGCGCGCTCCCCCCGGAGGCGGACGACTGCTACGGCTTACTGAACTCGTCCGGGTACAACCTCATCGAGACGACGAGCAATTGCACGCTGTTGGGATTCGGCGGAGGCCTCACGGGCAACGTGATCGGCCAGGATCCCCTCCTGAGCCCTCTGCAGGACAATGGCGGGCCGACCCAGACGCAGGCTCTTCTCGCAGACAGTCCCGCCATCGACGCGGGCGACCCCGCCGGTTGCGCCGACGATCTGGGCGCGGCGTTGACGACCGACCAGCGCGGTTTCCCGCGGCCGGTCAACGGACTCTGCGACATGGGAGCGTTCGAGTACGGGACTTCGCCGACCGCGACACCGACGCCGACTCATACGCGGACGCCAACGAGGACGGCGACCCGCACGCCGACGCAAACGGCGACTTCCGTCCCTCCCACGCCGACTCCGACTCGCACAGCGACCCGCACACCGACCGCGACTCGCAGCTCGACGCCTACCCGCACGCCGACGACGGGGATCTCCTCGGCCGTCCTTCCGCAAGGGCTTTCCGTCGACCCCTCGGGCGACGGGATCTTGGAGCCGGGCGAGACGGCCGCGATCGATCCGGCCTGGAAGAACACCACGGCGTCGTCCCTTCCCTTGACCGGCGCGGCCTCGTCCTTCACGGGACCCGCCGGCGGCAGCTACGGCATCGCCGACGCCGCCGCCTCCTATGGCTCGCTCGCCCCGGGCGCGACGGGGAGCTGCCTCGCCACGGCCAACTGCTACACCGTCAACGCCTCGGCGATCTCATCGCGACCTCTCACCCACTGGGACGCGACGTTCACCGAGACACCGTCTTCCGGCGATCCCGCGAAGGTCTGGACGCTGCACATTGGCGGCAGCTTCACCGACGTGCCGGCGTCTCAGCCTTTCTACAAGAAGATCGAGACCCTGCTCCACAGCGGCATCACCGCCGGCTGCACGGGCACGACCTACTGCCCCGACCAGAACGTTCCGCGTTCCCAGATGGCCATCTTCATCGCAAAGGGGATCGCCGGAGGCGGAGGCAACGTCCCGGCGAGCGGCACCGTGGGCAGCTCTCCTTACAACTGCACGGCCGGCGGAACCTCGCTCTTCTCCGATGTCTCACCGACAGACATCTTCTGCAAGCACGTCCACTACATCGCGGCGAAGAACGTGACCGCGGGCTGCTCGGCGAGCAAGTACTGCCCCAGCGACGACGTCTCCCGTCTCGAGATGGCCTCCTTCATCGCCAAGGCCGTCGTCGCGCCCAATGGAGGTCCGGCGATTCCCGATGACCTATGGGCCGGATCCGGTCACCGGGCTCTCTTACTCGTGCGACTCGGGAAGCCCGAACGTCCACTTCTCGGACGTTCCGGCCACCGACACCTTCTGCAAGCACGTGCACTACCTGTGGGCCAAAGGAATCATCGCCGGCTGCTCCTCGACGACCTACTGCCCCACAGGCACAGTCAGCCGCGATCAGATGGCCAAGTTCCTCGTCAACGCGTTCGCGCTCTCCCTCTACGGGCCCTGACGTCGCCGGCCGAGACGCCCGAGCGGATATGATCCGCCCATGTTTCTCGCCTCGAATTTCCTCGGCGTCCCGGAAGAGGAACACACGCTCGAGAAGAGCCGCGTGGCGGTCCTGCCCGTGCCCTACGAGCGAACGGTTTCCTACGGTGTCGGGACGAAGAACGGCCCGGCCGCCATCCTCGAGGCTTCTCACTACGTCGAGCTCTACGACGACGAGCTCGACGAGGAGCCCTATCGGATCGGCATCCACACCCTCCCGGCCTGGCTGCCCGACAACATGGAGCCGGCCTCCTGCGTCGCGGAGCTCGAAACCGCCGTCGCGGGCCTCGTCGCGAAGGACAAGTTCGTCCTGACGCTCGGCGGCGAGCACTCGATCGCCCGCGGCCCGATCGCCGCCCACGCCGCCCGGTACTCGAACCTCTCGATCCTCCACTTCGACGCGCACGGCGACTTGCGCGACGAGTACGAGGGGCAGAAGTTCTCCCACGCGTGCGCCGCGCGGCGATGGGTCGAGCTCGACCTCCCCACGGTCCAGGTCGGCATCCGGTCGATCTCTCGCGAGGAAGTCGAGTTCGTGCGGAGCAAGGGAACCATCCGCGTCGTCTCCAACCGCGAAATGCATCACTCCGACGAATGGATGGACGGCGCCTTCGGGCTCCTCAACGACGACGTCTACGTGACCTTCGACGTGGACTTCTTCGACGGATCCCTCGTTCCCGGAACGGGCACGCCGGAACCGGGCGGCGGAACCTACGACCAGGCGCTGCGGATCCTGCGCCGCGTCGTGGCCGACCACCGGATCGTCGGCGCCGACGTGGTCGAGCACTCGCCGGTGCCGGGCAACCGTGCTCCCGACTTCATGATCGCCAAGCTCTGCTACAAACTGCTGTCCTACGCGCACTTCCCGGAGAAGGCCGGCCGCCCCCTGCTGTCGCCGGCCTAGGCGACGAGGCTCAAGAGACGCGATGTCCTTCTCCTGGAATGACTTGCTCCGCGCCCTCTCGCCCGACCCCTCCAAAACAATGAACTTTCTCCCCGGGACTTGCGTCTTGAGGGGTTGAGGAAGTTGTTGAGCGTGCCGGACGAAAAGGACCTCGTCGAGCGGTGCCGAAAAGGCGACGACGAGGCCTGGAGGCAGATGGTGGACCACCTGGGTCAGCGCGTGTATTCCGTCGCGTACCACTTCACGCTGAAGCGTGAGGACGCGGAGGAGCTGTCCCAGGAGATCTTCCTGAAGATCTTCGAGAACCTCCACCGCTACGACGGCAGCTATCCGCTCCTCGCGTGGGTCGTCTCCCTGGCGCGCAACCTCTGCATCGACCGCTACCGCCGCCGCAAGCGCGAGCGGTCGTTCCGCTTCGTCTCGGACGACGCGGTCGCGCCGATGCTGCAGTCGGGCGACGATCCGGCGGCGGAGGCCTTGCGCCGCGAGCGCACGAAGATGCTCTTCTGGGCGCTCGGCGAGATTCCCGAGGACCTCGCGGAGATCCTGGTGCTGCGCGATCTCGAAGGCTTCGCCTACGAAGAGATCGGAAAGGCGCTGGACCTTCCGGACGGGACGGTCAAGTCGCGGCTCTTCCGGGCCCGGGCCGAGGTGGCGCGCAAGGTCCGGGAACGCCACGAAGGCTCCGGACGGGGCGCGATGGCCACGCTCGCCGTGGCCGTGGCGGGATTCGTATGAGCTGCCGCGAGATGGAGCGGCTCGTCGCCGCCGGACGCGAGACCGAATTCGCCTCTCATCGCGCGACCTGCGCGACTTGCGGCGAGCTCGGCCGCGAGATGGACCTCTTCGCCGAGACGACGGCAGCACTCCGGGCGCCGGCCGCGCCGCGCGCGCTCTTCGAGTCGCTCTACGCGATTCCGACCTGGACCGTGTCCTGCGACGGCGCGGAGGATCTGCTCGCGCGCGCCGTCGACGCGCCTCTGCCGGCCGCCGACCTCGGCCGCCTCGAGAGCCACCTGTCGCGATGCACCGCCTGCTCCGAAGCGGGCGCGGTGCTCGGAGTCGCCCGCGACCTGACCGCGCCGGCTCCGACGCCCTGGCTCGCGGCGAAGCTCGCGGCCGCGAAGCCGGCGGCGCCGCGCCGCCGCTCGATCTGGGGGTCGATCCTCGGCCCGCGCGGCGCGATCGCGATCGCGTACGCCGCGGCGGTCCTCGTGATGTTCCTCGGCCTGAACCCGGCCGACCTGGCCCGCAAGGCCGGCACGGCCCGCCTCGAGCAGACCGCGCGCTCGGGCGTGCAGGTCGCCCGCAACACGGTCGTCGACCGGTTCGGCGCCTTTCAGGAGCGCGCCTTCCGGACGTTCGAGGCCGTGAAGGGACGCATCGGCGGCTACGGCCGCGCGGCGCTCTCGAACGCGCTCGCCCTGGTCATGCGAAACGACACTCCGCGCCGCCCGTCTCGTCCGCGCAACGACGACGGCAGCGGCGCCTGGAAGCTCAGCGAAACCGAAACCTGGACATGGCGCGCCGACCGCGCGCCCGGAGGAGAGTCATGAACGAGACCCCCAACCCGATCTATCCCCCGCCGCCGCCGGCGGCGCCTCCCCCGCCCCCGCCGGTTCCGCCCGTCGCGTATCCGGGAGGCCCGGTGCTGATCGACAAGAAGTCGCCGGGGCTCGCGGGATTCCTGTCGATGTTCCCCGGCCTCGGGCACGTGTACCTGGGGCTCTATCAGCGGGCCTTCGCGATCGGCGGCGCGTTCATCCTGGGCATCGCGATGACGTCGCACGGCCGCGGCGGAGAGTTCTTCGGCCCCGTCCTCGGGTTCCTCTGGTTCTTCGCGATCATCGACGCCGTGCGGCAGGCCAAGGCGATCAACCGCGGCCAGCTCGCCGAGGCGGGATTCGCGGGCGACACGCAGCTGCGCAAGGCGGCGGCGGGGACCGGATCGCTCACCTGGGGCGTCATCCTCGTCGGCCTGGGATCGCTGTGGCTCGCCGACCGTTACCTCGACCTCGAAAGGTTCTGGGACTTCGTGGGCGACTGGGGCGGCCCGCTCGCCATCATCCTGCTCGGCCTCGTGCTGATCGTCACGCACGTCCGCAAGAAGCGGCGCGAGAACGAGGCGGGCGTCGGAATGCCGCCGCGGAGCACGACTTAAGATTGCCCTCGATGCGCCTCGTCTTCCGAACCGCTCGAAGCGCCGCGATCGTCGCGGCGCTTTTTCTTGGAGCCCGCGCGGCGGCGGCGGAGCCGGCGCTCACGCTGCCTCCCTGCAACATCCCCGGCGTCGAGGGCGTGGCGCGCTGCGGCACCTTCCCCGTCTGGGAGGACCGGGCCGCGAGGACCGGCCGCCGCATCGACCTGAACGTCGTCGTCCTCGAGGCGACGAAGACGCCCCGGGCGCCCGACGCGCTCGCCTTCCTCGAAGGCGGCCCCGGAGAAGCGGCGGCCGGCGGCGCCGCCGGCCTCGCGCGCGAGCTCGCCCGAATCCGCGAGCACCGCGACATCCTGCTCGTCGACCAGCGCGGGACCGGGAAATCGAACTCGCTCGCCTGCGAGGTCTTCGGCCCCAAGAGCGACCTCGAGGGCTCTCTTCGCGAGTTCCTGCCCGCCGAGACCGCGCGGCGCTGCCGGGCGAAGCTCGAGCCGGGCGCGAACCTCGGCCTCTACACGACCTCGATCGCCGCCGACGACCTCGACGACGTCCGCGCGGCGCTCGGCTACGAGTCGCTCGATCTCTTCGGCGTCTCGTACGGCACGCGCGCGGCGCTCGTGTACCTGCGACGGCATCCCGATCACGTCCGCACCGTCATGCTGCACGGGGTCGCGCCGGTCGATCAGTCGATGCCGCTGCACTTCGCGCGCGACACCCAGCGGGCGCTCGAAGGCGTCCTCGACGAGTGCGCGGCCGAGGCCGCGTGCCGGAAGGCGTTCCCCGACGGGCGGCGCGAGCTCGCGAAGCTGATCGAGCGGCTCGCCCGAACGCCCGCGACGGTCCAGATCCTCCATCCCGACACGGGAGCGCCGGCGACGGTGCACCTTTCGCGGGACGTCGCCGCCGAGACGCTGCGATACCTCGCCTATTCGACCGACGGCGCGCAGTGGATCCCGGCGTTCGTGCACGCGGGCGCCGCCGGCGATCTCCGGCCGCTCGCCGAGATGGGCCTCTTCTTCCGCCGCGACATCGTGGACAGCGGCTCGATCGGCGTCTATCTGTCGGTCACGTGCGCTGAGGACCTCCCCTGGGTCGATCTCGCGGAGGCGGCGCGGGAAGCCGAGGGAACCGCCCTCGGCGACTACCGCGCACGCGAGCAGAAGGCCGCGTGCGCCCTCTGGCCTCGGGGCGAGATCCCCGCCGACTACCGGACGATGGTGGCGTCGGACAAGCCCGTCCTGATCTTCTCGGGTGCGCTCGATCCCGTGACGCCGCCCGCCCACGGCGACCGGGTGGCGAAGACGCTGTCCCACAGCCGGCACGTCGTCGTTCCGGACGGCGGCCATTCGTTCGACGGCCTCGAAGGCCTCGACTGCGTTTCGAACCTGCGCGCGGAGTTCGTCGAGCGCGGGTCCGCCGAGGGTCTCGATACGCGTTGCGTCGCGGCGATGCACCGTCCCCCGTTTCCGACGGAGATCCCGAAGCTGACGCCCGCCGCGGTCGAGCCCGCGGCGCTCGGTCGTCTTCCGGGTGCTTTCCGGTCGGCGGACGGGCACACGACAGCGCGCGTCGGATCCTCCGGCGCGGGACTCACGCTCTCCGTCGACGGCGAGCCTCCGGCGCCCCTCGTGCCCGTTTCGCCGACGCGATTCCGGATCGCCGGGAGCCCGCTCGCCTTCGCGGTCTTCGAGCTCTCCGGCGACCGCGTCGGGCGCCTCGTGATCGAGGACTGGGGACGCGCGGAGGAGACGCTCCTCCCGGAAGCCGGGACCGCGGCGCCGAAGCCTTAGACCCTACGTCGCCGTCGCGAGCTCGGCGAGGTACTCGACGAACGACCTCGCCGCGCCGTCGAAGCCCTGGATCTTGGGGTTCGACGACTCGATGACGTAGTACTCGTCGGGCGCGTGCGCTCCGCTGCCATGGCCGAGCCCGAAGTGGCCGGCCGGCAGCGAGAGCGGCGGATCGGTGAAGACGTATCCGGGCCAGGATCCCGCGTTGCGCGGCCACATCACCGGATCGATGCCGCCCCGCTTGTAGACGGCGACCTGCGCCCGCACGAGCGCCGCGTCGGCCGGCGTGCTCGTCGGGTCGTATCCGCCCGTCATCTTCGCCTCGATGTCCCCGAATCCCTTCTTCTCGAGATGCTTCTGGAGCGCGGCGAAAGCCTCGGACGCCTTCATGTCCGGCACGAGCCGCAGATCGAGCTTCGCGGACGCCTTGTGCGGGAGGATCGTCTTCCCGCCCGGCCCGGTGTAGCCGCCGACGATGCCCTCGATGTTGACCGTCGGCCGCGAGACGAGCCGCTCGAGCGCCTCGACCCAGCCGACGTCGCCGATCCAGTGCTCGACGCCCATCTGCTTTTTCGCGACGCTCTCGTCCAGGCGCCGCGCGGCCTCGGCGATCATCGCCTTCTCGGTGGGCGAGATCGGCCGCGCGCGGTCCGTCAGTCCCTCGATCGCCGGCGTGTTGCCGTCGGCCGCCACGAGCGTGTTGAGCGCCTGCACGAGATGCCAGGCCGGACTGTCCAGACGCGCGCGGTTGCTCGAGTGGACGTCCTTGCTCGGCCCGCGGTGCCACTTCTCGCCGCTGGAAGTCAGCTCGCACTCGATGACGCCCTTCGCGCCGAGCGAGACCGTCACGACGCCGTCGAGACCCTGCGACGCGTTCGGCATGAAGACGCCGCTGCAGCGCTTGAGCGCCGCCTCGATCTCCGGACGCCGGACGACCTGCGCGAAGTGCGGCGAGCCGATCTCCTCCTCGCCTTCCGCGACGAAAACGAGGTTGACCGGGAGCTTCCTGCCCGCGCCCTTGTAGGCGTGCAGCGCGGCGAGAAAGGCCGCCTCGGGCCCCTTCTGGTTGACGGCGCCGCGGCCGATGAGGACCTTTCCGAGCTCGGGCTTCTCGACGATCGCCGCGTCGAACGGAGGCGACGACCACTCCGAGGGATCGGCCTGTTTCACGTCGTACATGAAGTAGAGCCCGAGCGTGCGCGGCGCGCCGGCGTCGAGCGTCGCGAAGACGCCCGGCTGCCCGTCGGTGGGAATTCGGACGGCCGTGTCGAAGCCGGCGTCTTTCAGCATCCGGATGAGCAGCTCGTTGCCCTCCGCGATGCCGCGATTTTCGGCCGCGATCGAGGGCTGGCGGATCCAGTCCTGGAGGCGGCGGACGGCCTCGTCGTGCCGCTTCTCGACCTCGGCGAGGACGGGCTCGAGCCCCGAGGACTTCTTCTTCGCCGGGGCGGGAAGCGCGAGGGTCGCCGCGCCGACCGCGGCGCCGTGGAGAAAAGTGCGTCGGTTCATGGGTGAGAAAAGCTATCAGCTTCCGCGCCGGCCGACTATTTCCTCTTGAAGTACTTCTCGAGCTCGTCCTCGGTCATGGACAGCACGACGGGCCGTCCGTGCGGGCAGGTGAAGCGGTCGGCGGCCTTGGTCCAGTCCGAGAGAAGCCTCCGAATCTCTTCGGCCGCGAGGTGGTACCGGATCGTCACGGCCGACCGGCAGGCGAGGCTCGCGGCCAGCCGGTCCCGCCGCTCGTCGGGCGTGGCGGCGCCGCCCTCGGCGATCCGCGCGAGCGCGTCGTGCAGGGTCTCGGCGGGATCGCGGTCGGTCGCCTCGGCCGGCAGCGAAGCGATGGCGTAGGAGCGGCCGGACATGGGCTCGATCTCGAACCCCGCGCTCCGCAGCTCCTCCCATCGCGCCGTGAGCGTCTCGACCTCTTCGGGAGACGCTTCGAAGAGCGCGCGCAGGAGGAGGCGCTGCGAGAGCATGCGGCCCGACGCGATGCGGTCGCGGATCCGCTCGTACAGGATCCGCTCGTGCGCGGCGTGCTGATCGATGATGAGGAGTCCCTCGGGCCCCGTCGCGAGGATGTAGGACTCGCGGTGCTGCCCGATCGGGATGAGCTCCGGCGCCTTCTTCTCCGCGGGCGCCGGCGCCTCCGGCTTCGGCATCGGCGGCACGCCGACGGGCTGGTTCGGCGCCGGGGCGGCGGGTTCGCCGTAGGTCGGCGAGGCCTCGCCGAGCGAGGACTCCGAAGGCACGGCCGTCAGGCGACGCTCCTCCTTGCCCGAGATCAGCGCCGAGTGGAGCGCGTGGTACACGAGGCGATAGGCGGTGCCGGAATCCGCGAACCGAACCTGCGTCTTGGCCGGCGACACGTTCACGTCCACCGCGCCGGGCTCCGCCGTCAGGAACAGGAAGAGCGCCGGATGCCGGTCCGTCCGGATCGCGTCGCGCGAGGCCTGTCCGATCGCCCGCGCGATCGACCGGTCCTCGACCGGACGGCCGTTGACGAAGAGATACTGGTTGCGCCGCGAGGCGAAGGTCACCGAGCCGCGCGTCACGAAGCCCGAGACGCGCAGCCCTCCGGCCTTCGCCTCGAACTCGACGAGATCGCCCAGAGTCTCGCGCCCGAAGACCTGGAGGATCCGCGCGGCGCGGTCCACGGCCGCCGGCGCGTCGAGAACCCGGCGCTCTCCCGAGCGCACGAAGAACGCGACCGACGGGTTCGCGAGCGCGGCGCGCGTCACGGCGGCCGCGGCGGCGCGGCCCTCGGCCTCCGGCGACGACAGGAACTTCCGGCGCGCCGGCGTCCGCTCGAAGAGGCCCTCGACGAGCACGTCCGTCCCGCGCGGGCGCGCCGCCGGCTCGACCCGCGGCGCCCCGCCGTGCGCGATCGCCACGCGCGTGCCCTCGGCCGTGGAGCCGTCGGAGGTCGTGAGCTGGAATCGCGAGACCGAGGCGATCGACGGGAGTGCCTCGCCGCGGAAGCCGTAGGTCGGCACGGAGAGGAGGTCGCGATCCGACGCGATCTTCGAGGTCGCGTGACGCTCGACCGCGAGCCGCGCGTCCTCGGCCGACATCCCGCCGCCGTCGTCGCGGACGAGCAGGCGCTCGATGCCGCCGCCGTCGATCTCGACCTCGATCCGCGATGCGCCGGCGTCGAGCGCGTTCTCGACGAGCTCCTTGACGACCGAGGCCGGCCGCTCGACCACCTCGCCGGCGGCGATCCGGTCGATCACCTCCCCGGAAAGGCGGCGAATTCGCGGCATGTTTCCGCCAGTCTAACTTGACGGCGGAGGGCGATGGCGCCGTCGGGCGGGGAGCCGACTACGGCCGCGAGAAGACGACGCGGCCGCCGACGACCGTCTCGTCCACGGCGATCTTCTCGATCTTCCCGGGCGCTACCGTCAGCGGATCGTCCGAGAGGACCACGAAGTCGCCGAGCTTCCCGACCTGCAAGGACCCCTTGTCGTCTTCCTCGAATGCGGCGTAGGCGGCCGTCACGGTGTACGCCTTGAGCGCCTCCTCCGGCCGGATCTTCTGCTCGGGCACCCAGCCGCCGGGCTGCTTGCCGTCGATCGTGGCCCGCGTCACGGCGGCGGCGATCCCGAGGATCGGCGAGAGCGGCGCGACGTCCCAGTCGGATCCGAACGCCACGGTGGCCTTCGCGTCGAGCAGCCACCGGAACGCGTACGCGCCGCGGCGGCGCTCGGGGCCGAGCCGCCGGTCCGCCCAGCGCCCGTCGTCCACGGCGTGGTACGGCTGCATCGAGGCGATCACGCCCTGCGCGGCGAACTTCGGCACTTCGGCCGGCCGCAGGTGCTGCGCGTGCTCGATGCGGAACCGGCGGTCCTTCGGCCCGTTCTTCTGCGCGACGCGCGCGTAGATGTCGAGCAGCTCCGCGATGGCGCGGTCGCCGATCGCGTGCACCTCGACCTGGAGACCCGCGGCGTCGGCGCCGGCGATCCGCTCCTCGATGCGCGAGAGCGGGATCGCCTGCGCGGCATAAACACCGGTGTTGCCCGGATCGTCGGAGAACGGCTCGAACATCCGCGCGGTCCCGGCGCCGAGCGCGCCGTCCATGAAGCCCTTCACGCCGCCGACCCGGAGCCACTCGTCCTGCTTGTAGTCGGACTGCGCCTTCTTCGCGGCCGGCCAGTCCACGATCGACGGGCGATAGTTCACGCGGACGGTCAGGCCGCCGGATTTCCGGATCTCGTCCCAGGCCGGCAGGTCGAGCGGATCGCCCGGCAGATCCTGAACCGACGTGACGCCATTCTGCGCCGCGTGCGCGACCGCGGCGCGAAGGCCCGCGACGATCTCGGCTTGTTTTCTCGGAGGGCGAATGGAGTCGATCAGGCTCATGGCCGCGTCCTTCAGCACGCCGGTCGGCTCGCCCGACGCGTCGCGCACGATGACGCCGCCCGGCGGATCGATCGTGTCGCGCGTGACCTTCGCGAGCTTCAGCGCGAGGCTGTTGCAGACCACCATGTGCCCGTCCTGCCGCGAGAGGCAGGTCGGATGGTCGCCCGTCGCGGGATCGAGGAGCTCCTTCGTCGGAAGGCGCGGCGGCGTCCACTGCTCGTGGTCCCAGGCGCCGTCGGTGAGCCAGACGCCCGGCGGCTGCCTGGAGGCGTACGCCGCGACCATGCGCGTGAACTCCGCCGGATCCTTCGTGTGGCGCAGGTCGAGCGCGAGCAGATCGAGCCCTCCCATCGACATGTGGGTGTGGCAGTCGATCATTCCCGGCACGACGCGCCGGCCGCGGCCGTTGACGACGACGGTCTTCGGTCCCTTCCACGGGGCGACATCCGCGTCGGAACCGACCACCGCGATGCGCCCGTCCTTGATCGCCAGCGCCTGCGCCTCGGGCCGCGCCGGGTCCCCGGTCCAGATCCGCGCCGAGACGAGCACCAGATCGGCGGGTGGAGCGGCGTTGGCGGGCGCGGTCATCGCGAGGGCGGCCAGGAGAAACATCATGCGGTCGACGAGACGCCGGCCTTGCCCTCGGACATCGCCGCGCGGGCGGCGGCGAGGCGCGCCACGGGCACGCGGTACGGCGAGCAGGAGACGTAGTCGAGGCCCGTCGCGTGGAAGAACTCGATCGATGCGGGATCGCCGCCGTGCTCGCCGCAGACGCCGACCTTGAGCTTCGGCGACGTCTGCCGGCCGCGCTTCGTCGCGAGAGCGACGAGCTCGCCGACGCCCGCCTGGTCGAGGCTCGCGAACGGATCCTCGGGCAGGATCCCCTTCTCGATGTACGCCGGCAGGAACGACGCGGCGTCGTCGCGCGAGTAGCCGAAAGTCATCTGCGTCAGGTCGTTCGTGCCGAAGGAGAAGAAGTCGCAGTTCTCGGCGATGCGCGCCGCCTGGAGCGCCGCGCGCGGGATCTCGATCATCGTGCCGGTCTTGTACGCCACGGCGCGCCCCGTCTCGGCCTCGACTTTCCGGGCCGTCTCGTCGACGAGCGCCTTGAGCTTCTCGAACTCCGCCGCGGTTCCGACGAGCGGGATCATGACCTCGGGCGACGGCTTGCCGCCGGCGCCGGCGACCTCCGCGGCGGCCTCGAAGATCGCGCGGACCTGCGTCTCGTAGATCTCGGGGTTCGTCAGGCCCAGCCGGCAGCCGCGATGGCCGAGCATCGGGTTCGTCTCGTGGAGCTGCCGCACGCTCTCGCGCAGCCGCTCGATCGGGACCTTGAGGTCCGCGGCCGTGCGGGCGAGCGCGCCCTCCTCGTTCGGGAGGAACTCGTGGAGCGGCGGATCGAGCAGGCGGATCGTGACGGGCCGCGGCCCCATCTCGCGGAAGATCCCGACGAAGTCCTGCCGCTGCATCGGGAGGATCTTCGCGAGCGCCACGCGCCGACCCTCGACCGACTCGGCGAGGATCATCTCGCGCACGGCGAGGATGCGCTTCTCCTCGAAGAACATGTGCTCCGTGCGGCAGAGGCCGATCCCCTCGGCGCCGAAGACGACGGCGACCTTCGCGTCGGTCGGCGTGTCGGCGTTCGCGCGGACCCCGAGCCGGCGCTTCTGATCCGCCCAGGCGAGGATCCGGTCGAACGCGCGGTAGGTCGGAGACTTCTCCGGCGCCAGCGACTTCTCGAGCGCGACCTGCAGCACCTCGGAGGGCCGCGTCGGGAGCTGGCCGAGGAGCACCTCCCCCGTCGTCCCGTCGATCGAGATCCAGTCGCCCTCGCCGGCGGAGAGGTTCTTCGCGCGCACCTGCTTGCGCGTTTCGTCGACCGTGATCTCGCCCGCGCCGACGACGCAGGTCTTCCCCATGCCGCGCGCCACGACGGCCGCGTGCGAAGTCATGCCGCCGCGCGTCGTGAGGATGCCGGCCGCCGCGTGCATGCCCGCGATGTCCTCGGGCGAGGTCTCCTCGCGCACCAGGACCACGGGCTTGCCCTCGGCGGCCATCGAGACTGCGCGCTGCGCCGTCAACGCGATCCGCCCGGACGCCGCGCCCGGCCCCGCGGGAAGGCCCTTGCCGAGGAGCCGCTGGCCCTGCATCGCCGCGGCCTTCTCCTTCGTGTCGAAGACCGGCGCGAGAAGCTGCACGAACTGCTCCGGCTCGACGCGCGAGAGCGCTTCCTCCGGCGTGATGAGCCCCTCGTCCACCATGTCGGTCGCGACCCGCACGGCGGCGAATCCCGTGCGCTTGCCGTTGCGCGTCTGGAGGAGATAGAGCTTGCGATCCTCGATCGTGAACTCGAGGTCCTGCATGTCGCGGAATCGCTTCTCGAGCAGGTCCCGCACCCGCAGGAGCTCGCCGTACGCCTGCGGCATCGTCTCTTCGAGCGACTGGCCCGAGCCGTCGCGGTTCAGCGGGCGCGGCGTGCGGATGCCCGCCACGACGTCTTCGCCCTGCGCGTTCGGCAGGAACTCGCCGTAGAACTTCTTCTCGCCCGTGGACGGGTCGCGCGTGAAGGCCACGCCCGTGGCCGACGTCTCGCCGCGGTTTCCGAAGACCATCGCCTGGACGCTGACGGCCGTGCCCCAGTCGTCGGGGATCCTGTGGAGCTTCCGGTACGTCTTCGCGCGCTCGTTGTCCCAGGACTTGAAGACGGCGCCGATCGCGCCCCACAGCTGCTCGCGCGGATCGTCCGGAAAATCGCCGCCGGTCTCCCGGCGCACGATGGTCTCGTTCTGCCGGACGACGTCGGCCAGGTCCTTCGCGTCGAGGTCCGTGTCGGAGGCGACGCCGCGCGCCTTCTTCTTCTCCGACAGGACGTGCTCGAAGTGGTTGCGCGGCACGCGAAGCACGACGTTCGAGTACATCTCGATGAAGCGCCGGCGGCAGTCGAGCGCGAACCGCTCCCCCGACGCCGCGGCGAGGCCCGGCAGAGTCTTCGTCGTGAGCCCGAGATTCAGGATCGTGTCCATCATCCCGGGCATCGAGGACCGAGCGCCCGAGCGCACGGAGACGAGGAGCGGATCCTTCGGATCGCCGAACCGCTTCCCGGCCGACTGCTCGACGCGCGCGAGCGCCGCGTCCGCTTCCGCCTTCACGCCGTCGAGCGACTGGTCCTTCCCGTACTCCGCGCAGACGGCCGTGTGGATCGTGAAGCCCGGCGGGACGGGAACGCCCAGCGCGGTCATCTCGGCGAGCCCCGAGCCCTTGCCGCCGAGAGCCTCTTTGCCGAGCCCCGCGCCTTCCGCCTTGCCGTCGCCGAAGAAGTAGACCTTTTTCATTTCTCGACTTTCATTTTTCGACCACGATCTCCGAAAAGTCCGCCAGCCGCGAGAACGCCCGCTGGATCGATCCGAGCAGAGCGAGGCGATTCTGCCTCAGTTCGGGCTCGGGGCAGTTGACGAGAACCTTCTCGAAGAAGTTGTCGAGCGACGGCGAGATCGAGGCGATCGTCTCCATCGCGTCGCGGTACCGGCGCGAGGCGGTGAGCTCCTCGATCAGCGTCCGTGCTTGGAGGAAGTCGCCGGCGAGCTGCCGCTCGGCGTCCTCGCTTGTAGAGCGCCGGGTCGGGATTTCCCGGGGCCGCCTCGCCGAGGATGTTGCGGATGCGCTTGGCGGCGAGGACGAGCGACCGGAAGTCCGTCGTGCGCCGCGCCTGCGTGAGCGCGGCCGCCCGCTCGGCTGCGTCCGCGAAGTCCCAGACGCCGCGGCCGATGACGGCCGAGATCTCGTCGTGGGAGCTTCCGCGGCGCTCGAGGAGGTTGCGCAGGCGCTCGGCGAAGAACTTCTCGAGCTCCGCCAGGCCCTCCTCGACGCCGCCCGCGGGCAGATCGACGTATCCGGCGAGCGCTTCGCGCGCGACCGGCTTCCAGTTGACCTGCCAGCCGCGGCCGATCACGATCGCGACGACTCCGGAGGCGGCGCGGCGCAGCCCGTAGGGGTCGCGGGAGCCCGTCGGCACGAGGCCGAGACGGAAGAGGCCGCCGAGCGTGTCGAAGCGGTCGGCCGCGGCGAGGATGGCGCCGGTCAGCTCCCGGGGCGGATCGTCGCCGCCGCCGGTCGGCCGATAATGCTCGTAGATCGCCTTCCAGACCGGCTCCGGCTGCCCCTCCAGGCGCGCGTAGATGCCGCCGACGACGCCCTGCAGGTCCGTGAATTCCTTGACCATCCGCGTCGTCAGGTCCGCCTTCGACAGCCCCGCGGCCGTCGTCACCGACTCGACGAGATCGAAGCGTCCGATCGCGTGGGCGATCGTCTCGACGAGACGGCGGACGCGCTCGGTCTTCTGGCGGTAGTCGCCGAGCTTGTCCTGGAACATCAGGCGCGAGAGCTCCGGCACGCGCGACTCGAGGCGCTGCCGGCGGTCCTCCTCGAAGAAGAAGCGCGCGTCGGCGAGCCGCGCGTTCAGCACCCACTCGTTGCCCTTCGCGATCAGCCCGCGGCGGTCCTCGGTGTTGTCCATCACCGCGACGAAGTGCGGCATCAGCCCCGCCGGCCCGCGCACGGGCAGGTATTTCTGGTGCGTGCGCATCGCCGTGGTCGTGATCTCCTCGGGCAGCTCCAGGAACTCCGGCGCGAACGACCCGCGCACGACCCCCGGCCACTCGACGAGATCGGCGAGGGTCGACGCGAGATCCGAGTCCGACTCGATGGATCCGCCGACCCCGGAGGCCAGCGCGCGGGCACCCTCGAGGATCTTGATCCTCCGCTCCGCGCCGTCGGGCTCGACGTGCGACGCCCGCAGCTTCCGGAAGTACTCGTCGGGCCCCGAGACGCGGATCCCGAGCTCCGAGAGAACGGGGTGGCCGACCGTCGCGCACGCCCGACGCGACGCCGAAGAGCTCGAACGGCACGACCTGTCCCGCGAACACGGCCACGATGCCGCGCACCGGCCGGACGAAGGCGCGGCCGCCGTCTCCCCAGCGCATCGTCTTGGGGAACGTCATCGCGAGCACGGCCTTCGGCACCGCGGCGGCGAGGATCTCGACCGCGGGCTTTCCCGGGATCGTGCGCCGCGCGGCGACGGTCGGGCCTCGCGGCGAGTCGACGACGACGAGGTCCGCCACCGGAATCTCCTGCGCCCGCGCGAAGCCGCGGGCCGCCTTCGTGGGGTGGCCCTCGGCGTCGTAGGCGGCCGAGGCCGGAGGGCCGAGGACTTCCGAATACCGGTCCTCGAGCTTCTCCGGCAGCCCGCGGAGGATCAGGATGAGACGCCGCGGCGTCCCGTACGACTCCGAGGACGCGGCGGCGAGTCCCTGCTCGGCGAGATTCTCCGCGACGAGGCGCGCGAGATCCCGCCGCGCCGTCGCGACGACCGGCGCCGGGATCTCCTCCGTCCGGATCTCGAGAAGAAAGTCGTGCGTCGTCATCCCGCCAACGGCGCCGCCATCGCCGCTGTCCCTCGTCCACTCCTCCGCGCTCAAACCGCGGCGGGCTCGGGCTCCGGCTCCCCGGCCTTCTCGCGCGCGGCGAGGTGCGCCTTCGCGCAGGCGCACGCGAGATTGCGCACGCGCCGGATCCAGCCCACGCGGTCGGTCGCCGAGACCGCACCGCGCGCGTCGAGGACGTTGAAGAGGTGCGAGCACTGGAGCGTCGCGTCGTACGCGGGCATCACGAGCCCTGCCTCGAGACAGCGCTGCGCCTCGAGCTCGTACTGGTCGAGGAGGAGCGTCGTCCGCCCGACGTCGGCCACCTCGAACGAGTATTTCGACATTTCGAACTCCTCGGTGCGCCGCAGCTCCCCGTAGGTCTTCGTCTCGCTCCAGTGGATGTCGTAGATCGAGTCCACCTTCGACAGGAACATGGCGATGCGCTCGAGCCCATAGGTGATCTCGGCCGAGATCGGCGAGAGGTCGATGCCGCCCGCCTGCTGGAAGTACGTGAACTGGGTGATCTCCATGCCGTCCATCACGACCTGCCAGCCCACGCCCCAGGCCCCGAGGGTGGGCGACTCCCAGTTGTCTTCCTCGAACCGGATGTCGTGCTCGGTGCGGTCGATGCCGAGCCGCTCGAGGCTGTGCAGGTACAGCTCCTGGACGTCCTCGGGCGAGGGCTTCAGGACCACCTGGAGCTGGAGATGCCGGCCCAGACGGAACGGGTTCTCGCCGTAGCGGCCGTCGGCCGGGCGCCGGGACGGCTGGACGTAGGCGCAGCGCCAGGGGTCCGGCCCGAGCACGCGGAGGAACGTCGCCGGGTGCATGGTCCCCGCCCCCATCGGGTAGTCGTAGGGCAGCTCGATCAGGCACCCCTGCTCTTCCCAGTAGGAAGACAGGTCCGCAATGAGCCGCTGAAGCGTGATCACGCGCGACAGTTTAGCCGACTGGGGGACGAGCGCGCGTGTGACTCCTGCGGGGGACGGGGTCAGACCTGACTTCTGATTTCGCGGCTTGCGGCGGAGCGATGAGCGCGCCACACGTTCTGCTTCCTGCCGGAGGGAGCTCCGGAGGACAGACCTTGGATCCGTGACACGCGTTCGGGGCCGGACCGGATCGTGAATCAGTTCTGACCCCAGACTCTACGACAGCACCTCCGCCAGCACGCGCTGCGACTTAAGCTCGTGCCCCAGGAAGTCCCGGCGGGCGCGCCGCGCGACCTCGGCGATCTCCGGAAGCCGCCCGAACCGCGACGCGGGATCGAGCGGCGCCGACAGGAACGTGAGGAGCGACTGCCGCGCATCGAGGTCAGACCTGATTTCTGATTTGGCCGACCTGCGAGGTCAGAAGGAAGGGTGGTTCGCAACCTGCAAGAGGTCGCGGTGATCTCCGATGAGGCAGTGCCACCGTTCCAGCAGCTGGAGCATTCATCCGGCGAAGCCGCATAATCAGAAATCAGGTCTGACCCCAAAATGCTCGCCTTGCCCGCTGCGCTCTTGGCAGTCAGGGACGCGATCAATGAGCAGACTCAAGCCTGCAACGGCTAGGGAGGAAGCATGCACGCACTTGGTTGGTGGGCGGTCGGTATCGCGATGATCGGAATCGTCTCAAGGAATCAACTCGCGCGGCTGATGCTCTTCGCAGCATCCTTTGTTCTGATACTGCTCGCGACCCCGGTGCGTCCGTGGACAATGTGGGTCATGCTGGTGATCGGATATGGCGTCATGTACGCCGCGTCGGCGCGCATGCATCGCCTTCGCCATCAATAGGCTTTCTTCAGATTCTCGACCAATCGGAGTCAGTCCTGATTTCCATTTTAGGACGAAACGGGACGAAACGGGGTAAGACCTGAACTCCTGAACTCTTGGCGCGGCCCGCTGCGTCGAAGGACGCCTGAACTGCTGAGCGGGGCCATGCCTACGACAGCACTTCCGCGAGCACGCGCTGCGACTTGAGCTCGTGCCCCAGGAAGTGGCGGCGGGCGCGCCGGGCGACCTCGGCGATCTCCGGCAGGCGCTCGAAACGCGCCGCGGGGTCGAGCGGCGCCGACAGGATCGCGAAGAGCGACCGCCGCGCCGCGGTGGAGAGCCGCAGGACCTCGCCCCGCCGGCACTCCGGGCCGACAAAGCCGGGACGCGTCTCGTCGAGCAGCAGCGCCCCGCCCTCCTCGAGCGGCCGGCCGCAGCCCGCGCATTCCGCCGGGTTCGGGAAGAGGCCGGAGAGGCGCAGGATCCAGACGTCGAAGTAGGCCGCCACGAGTCGGCCGGCGCCCCGGCGAAGAGCGCGTCCATCGCGTGGCGCGCCAGCCGATAGAACGACTCGGCCGGCTCGGAGTCCGCGACGAAGGTCTGCAGGCTCTCGGCCAGAGACGACAGGAGGAGCGCGCGGTCGAGCGGCTGCGCGAGCGGAAACGAGGATCGGACGACATCGGCGGCGTCGATCGAGACGAGCTCGCGCGACTCGCGCTCGAAGTAGACGATCCGGACCTCCGTCATCGGCTCGAGCGCCCCGGAGAAAGAGCTGCGGGCGCCGCGGGCGCCCCGGGCGACTCCGCGTTTCTTGCCGGTGTCGCGCGTCAGGAACGAGACGATGCGGTCCCTCTCACGCAACGGATGGGTCGCGAGGACGAACGCTTCCGATGAGACGTGCCGCACGAAGGCGATTATGATGAAGCGCCGAGTGCCGGCCCGGCTGCCATATGAAATAAGGAAAATCGAATTGAAATCCGAATTTCATAAGGGTACGGTGTCGTCCCGCACGCGCCTCGACCCGGCGGTCGTGACGCTCGGATGGGTCTCGTTCCTGTCCGACGTCGCCTCCGACATGATCTACCCGCTCCTTCCGGACTTCCTGACGAGGACGCTCGGCGCCGGCCCGGCGGCCCTGGGACTCGATCGAGGGCGTCGCCGAATCCACGGCGTCCTTCACCAAGGTCGCCTCCGGCTGGTGGTCCGACCGGGTACGGCACCGCAAGCGCTTCGTCCTCCTGGGATACCTCGTCGCGGCGGTGGCGCGGCCGCTCGTCGGCATCGCCCAAACGTGGGCGCAGGTGCTCGCGATCCGTTTCGCGGACCGCGTCGGAAAGGGCGTGCGGACGCCGCCGCGCGACGCGCTCCTCGCGGCGCTGACGCCCGCTGCGAGCCGCGGCCGCGCTTTCGGCCTCCAGAGGGCGATGGACAACGCGGGGGCGGTCGCCGGCCCGATCCTCGCCGCGCTGCTGCTCCGATTCGTGACGCGCGAGGAGCGGACGGTCTTCCTCTTCGCGCTCGTGCCGGGGCTCGCGGCCGTCGCTCTGGTCCTCTGGCGCGTGCCCGACCGGGCGTCCGTCTCCGGCGTCGCCCTCGCCGGAAGCCGTGTCGCGCGGGAAGCTCCCGCGCTCCTTCTGGACGGCGGTCGTGATCTTCGGCGTCTTCGCGCTCGCCAACTCGACGGACGCCTTCCTGCTCCTGCGCGCGCGGGACGCCGGCGTCCCCCTCTGGCAGATGCCGCTCCTCTGGGCGTTCTTCCAGGCCGTGAAGGCGGCCGCGGGCGTGCCGGGCGGCGCGCTCTCCGATCGCATCGGACGGCTCCCGACGCTCGCGATCGGCTGGACCGTCTACGTCCTGTCCTACGTCGGCCTCGCCTTCGCCGCGGCGCCGGCCGCCGTCTGGCCGATCTTCGCGTTCTACGGTCTCTTCTTCGCGCTGACCGAGGGCGCGGAGCGCGCGCTCGTGGCCGATCTCGTCGCGGAGCCGCTGCGCGGACGGGCCTTCGGAGCGTTTCACGCGGCGGTGGGAGTGGCCGCGCTGCCGGCCTCCCTCCTCTTCGGAATCCTCTGGAAGACCGCCGGGCCGCGCGTGGCGTTCCTGGCCGGGGCGGGGCTCGCTCTCGTCTCGACGATCGCGCTCGTCGCGATGCGGAACCGGATCCGGCCGGGAGCCGCCGCGTGAAGAAGGGCAAGCGATCGAAAGCCCGCCGGCGCGGCGGCGCGCCGACGGCCCGAATCCCCCTGCCGGCGAAGCGCTCCGCGCGCCACGGCGATGCGACCAAGTACGAGCGCGCCCGGGAGAAGGCGCGACTCGACCGCGAGATCCGGCGGCCCGAGGGCGCCGAATGACGGCCGCCGCCGTCGTCGTGCATTTCGGCCCGCGCTCGGCGACGGAGCGGGCCCTGCGCGCGCTCGCGGAGACGGCTCCCGAAGCGGCCGTCACCGTCGTCGACAACGCGGGCGATCTCGAGCGGGAGGAGCTGCCGGCCGGCGTGCGCCTCCTCTCCCCCGGCCGGAACCTCGGCTACGGCGCGGCGTGCAATCTCGCGGCGAAGGGCGCGACCGCCGACTTCCTTCTCTTCCTCAACAACGACGTCGAGCTCCTGCCGGGCGCTTTGCCGGCACTCGAAGCGGTCCTGGGTTCGCCCGGCGCCGCCGCCGCGGTGCCCCGGCTCCTCGACTCCGCGGGCCGGCCCGTCCGTTCGATCTTCCGCGCGCCCACGCCGCGCCGCGTGCTCTTCGAGGCGCTCTTTCTTCCGCGCCTGCTGCCCGGAATTCCGTTCTTCCACGGCCATCATACGGTCCGGACTCCGCATGAGAGTCCCGCGCGACGTCGAGACCGCCTCGGGCGCCGCGATCCTCGTGCGGCGCAGCGCCTTCGAGCGCATCGGCGGATTCGACGAGGACTTCTTCTTCTACGCCGAGGAGAGCGATCTCTTCGCGCGGCTGCGGCAGGCCGGCGGACGCGTCCTCTTCGAGCCGGCGGCGCGCGCCGTCCATCACGGCGGGCTCGCGAGCGCCGCCGTCCCGCAGGCCGAGCTCGACCGCCGCCTCCACGCGGGCCTGCGCCTCTACGCCCGAAAGCATCACGGCGAGCGCGGCGAGCGGGCGACGGCGCGGGCGCTGCGGATCGGCGCGCGACTGCGTCTGTGGCTCGCGTTCCTCCAGCCGGGCAGCGCGCGGCCGCGAGCGCCGGCGGCGCTATGCCGACATCCTGCGTCTCCCCCGCTCCGGGTGATACGATTTTCGGCACGATGGGACCGGTCTGGAAGCTCGTGCGCGGAAAAGACCGCTGCCACCGCTGCGGGCGCGAGGTCGACGAGTTCCCGGCGGTCGGGCGCGTCCTGGACTTCGTTTTCCACCCCGAAGAGGTCTACTGCTGGGCGTGCTACGAGTACATCAAGCCCTTCGTGGACACCGTCGCTCCCGTCTCCGACGACCCCTACCAGCCCGTGACGCGTCCGGCCATCCCGTGAGCCGCGAGCTCGACGCTTTCGCCGGAACCTCCCTCGCCCCGATCGCCGAGAAGGCGCTCGCCGGCGACGCGCCTCTCCTTCGAGGACGGCCTCGCCCTCTTCGCGGAGCGCGACCTGCTCGCACTCGGACGCCTCGCGAACATCGTGCGCGAGCGCCTTCACGGCAACGTCGCTTACTACAACGTGAACCGGTATCTGAACCCGACGAACCTCTGCTGGGTGGATTGCGCGCTCTGCGCCTGGGCGAAGAAGGTCAACGAGCCGGGCGGATACGAGATGGCGGTCCACGAGGTCGTCGAGGAAGCCGGCAAGGGATACAGCGAGGCGGTGACGGAGTTCCACATCGTCGGCGGCCTGCATCCGACCTGGCCGTTCGAGTACTACACGGGCCTCCTCGCGGCGCTGAAGAAGCAATTCCCCGGCGTGCACCTCAAGGCCTTCACGATGGTCGAGATCGACTGGATCGCGCGCGTCGGAAAGCGCTCGATCCCCGACACGATCGCGGAGCTCAAGGCCGCGGGCATGGACTCCTGCCCGGGCGGCGGCGCCGAGATCTTCGAGAAGCGGGTGCGCGACGTCATCTGCAAGAACAAGATCACCGGCGAGGAGTGGCTCGCGATCGCGCGCGAGTGCCACCGGCAGGGCGTGCGCACGAACGCGACGATGCTCTACGGCTCCGTCGAGACGGCCGCCGACCGCGTGGACCACCTCATCCGGCTGCGCGAGCTCCAGGACGAGACGTCCGGAATCCCGGGCCTCATTCCCCTCGCGTTCCATCCGGAGAACACGCCGCTCGCGTACCTCCCGGAGACCTCGGGCCAGCTCGACCTGCGCGTCATCGCGGTCTCCCGCCTCCTGCTCGACAACATCCCGCACGTCAAGGCGTACTGGATCCAGATCGGAAGCAGCCTCGCGCAGGTCGCGCTGCACTTCGGCGCGGACGACCTCGTCGGGACGGTCGTGGACGAGACGATCACGCACGCCGCCGGCGCGAAGACCGCGTCCGGCATGACCCGCCAGGAATTCGAGCGCATGATCCGCGAGACCGGCCGCGAGCCCTTCGAGCGCGACTCCGAGTACCGGCGCGTCGTGCGGGAGCCCGCGGAGGCGGTGGCGGCGCCGGCGTAGAAGTCCATGCGGCCGCGCGTCCGTCTCCGGCTCGCGATCGCCGCCGCGCTGCCTCTCCCTCGCCGCCGGCTGTTTCCACTCGCAGTACCAATCGAAGCCCGCCGTCGCCGTGGTCGAGGGGGACCCGATCGTCCAGATGGCGCCGCCCGCGGCGCTCCCGAGCCTCGACAGCCCCGCATACTCGCTCTGGAAGGCGCACACCGATCCGCCGGCGCCGTGGGAGCCGGTCGTCGGGATCGCCGGCCGCGGATACCCGCTCGGCCTCCTCGACCGCTACGAGGTCGTCAACGACGTGTCCGCGCGCACGCCGTACGTCGTCGCGCGCTGCCCGCTCGCGGGCCTCGCCGCCGTCTACGACCGTCGGGTCGGCGGCCGCACGCTCACCTTCATCAACTCCGGCGCGCTCTGGCGCGACACGCTCGTCCTCGAGGACCGCGAGACCGGGACGCTCTGGACCGCCGCCACGGGCGAGGCGCTGTACGGACCGCTCCAGGGCGAGCGGCTGACGCCGATCCCGGCCACCAACGCGACGATGAACGCCTTCGCCGAATCCAATCCCCGCGCCCGCTACCTCGACACGGGCGAGCTCACGGAGACGCCGATCTCGCTTTCGATCTACGACTCCTCCGGCTGGCAGGGATTCTCGGGCTTCCGGACGAAGGACCGGCGCTTCGAGCCGAAGGCGAAGGTGTATTCGATCTCCGACGGGCCTGAGGCCCTGGCGTTCGTCGAGGAGGACGTCAAGGGGCGCGGCTGTGTCGCGGCGGAGCTCGGCGATCGCGTCGTCCTGCTCGAATGGGACGCCGCGCGCGACGCGCCGCGCGCGTTCCGCGGGCCGTCGGACGGATCGGCCGAGATCGCCGTGGTGCCGATGTACTGGTTCGCGATCGACCGGCACTTCGAGACCGTGAGGACGCTCGGCCGTTGAGCGGGCCGCGGCGTTTCCCGTTCTACGCCCGCATCCTGCTGGCGATGACGGCCGGGGCGCTGCTCGGCCTCGCGGCGGGCCCGCGCGCCGCGCCTCTCGGCGAAGCGGGAAAGGTCATCATCTCCCTCATCAAGGCGCTCGCGGCGCCGCTGCTCTTCTTCGCGATCGTGGACGCGTTCCTGCGCACGACGATCCACGGCCGATCGGCCGCCCGCATGGTCGCGATCTCGCTTTGCAACGGCGCGATCGCGCTCGCGATCGGGCTCGGCCTCTCGAACCTTCTGCGGCCCGGCGAAGCCTCGGCCGCGCTCCAGAAGGCCGCCGCCTCGGGCGGGCCCGCCGCGAAACCGCTCGCGGGCCTCGATTTCTCTCGCGTCGTCTCGGGCCTCGTGCCCACGAGCGTCGGGGCGCCGTTCGTCGAGAACGCGATCCTCGGCATCGTGGTGCTGGGAGTCCTGCTCGGCGCCGCGCTGCGCCGCGTCAAGAACGAGCAGACGGCACGCGGGGAGACCGGCTACCGCCACGTCGAGGACGGCGTCGCCGCGCTGCTGCGCGCCTTCGAGGTCATGCTCACCTGGATCATCGCGATCGTGCCGCTTGCGGTCTTCGGCGTCGTGGCGCAGACCGTCGGGCAGCACGGCTTCGCGCCCTTCGCGGGACTCGGCCCCTACGTCGGCGTCGCGCTCCTCGGGCTCGGACTCCAGGTCTTCGTCGTCTATCAGGCCTGGCTCGTCTTCGTCGCGAAGGTCCGGCTCCGCTGGTTCTGGTCCGGCGCGCGCGACGCCGTGGCTTACGCCGCCGGCGCCTCGAGCAGCCTCGCGACGCTGCCGGTGACGCTGCGGTGCCTCGATCGGATGGAGGTCTCGCCGGCGGCGGCGCGCCTGGCGGCCTGCGTCGGCACGAACCTGAACAACGACGGCATCCTCCTCTACGAGGCGATGGCCGTCCTCTTCGTGGCGCAGGCGCACGGCATCGCGATGACGCTCCCGCAGCAGATCGCCGCCGCCTTCATGTGCCTCGTCGCGGGCGTGGGCATCGCGGGCGTGCCGGAGGCGGGCCTGATCTCGCTGTCGCTCGTCCTCGCGACCGTCGGGCTTCCGCTGCAGCTGCTGCCTCTTCTCCTGACCGTCGACTGGCTCCTCTCCCGCGCGCGCGCCATGACCAACGTGACGAGCGACATGCTCGTGGCCGTCGTCCTCGATCGCCTCGCCCGACGCCACGTGTCGGCGCGGGAGCCCGCCGCGCGACTTCCGGCCGCGGGCTAGCAGCGTCAGTCGCCGCGGATCGCGATCATCGGATCGACGCGCATCGCACGCCGCGCCGGCAGGACGCACGCGGCCGCGGCCACCGCGAGGAGCGCCGCCCCGATCGCCGCGAAGACTTCGGGATCGGCCGGCGTCAGCCCGTAGAGAAGGCTCGAGATTCCCCGAGTCAGAAAGAGCGCCGCGGCGAGGCCGGCGCCCGCACCGGCCGCCGCCGGCACCAGGCCCTCGCGGATCACGAGACCCAGCACGCTGCGAGCCGGAGCGCCGAGAGCCCGCCGGACGCCGATCTCCGGCGTGCGCCGCGCGACGGCGTGGGCCAGGACGCCGTAGAGACCGAGCGCGGCGAGCGTCAGAGCCAGGACGGCGAACGCGCCGGCGATCGTCGCGAGAACGCGGCTTCCCCGCTCCTGGCGCGCGAGGCGGTCCTGCAGCAACGCGATGTCGTAGACCGGCAGCGCGGGGTCGAGGCCATGGATCGCGGCGCGCAGGGCCGAGGCGACGCCCGTCGCTTCGCCACGCGTCCTCACCGCGACGACGAGCGCCGGATTCGGCAGCTGAAGGTACGGGAAGTAGACGTCGCGCTGCGGCCCGAGGCCCTCGGGCGGCACGCCGTTGGCCGCGTCGGTCAGGTCGATGCGCTGCCGGTGCCGCGCGTCCGCCGCCACGCCGACGACGGTGGCCCAGCCCGGCAGCCGGAGCGCGCGAAAGCGCTTGCCGATGGGATCCTGGCCGGGCCACTCGACCCGCGCCGTGCTCTCGCTCACGATGGCGACGAGCGGCGCGCGCGCATCGTCGTTCCAGGTGAAGTCGCGGCCGCGGCGGAGCGCGATGCCGAGATTCGCGAGCGCGCCGGGATTGACGCTGTGGCGGGACGACATGACCAGGTTCGACGGATCGTCGGCGGCGCCCTCGTTCCGCGCCTCGATGACCCAGGTCGCGCGGCCGAGCATGCTCGGGCCCCAGAGCGTGACCGATGCCGCGCCCGGCACGCGGCCGAGCTCCTCCGCGACCTGGCGGCCGAATCGGGCGCGGGACTCCGCATCCGCGTAGCGCTGCGACCGCAGGTCGAGACGGAGCGTCAGCAGGTTCTCCGTCCGGAAGCCGAGGTCCCCGCTCGTGAGATTCCGCAGGCTCTTCCAGAGCAGGCCCGCCCCGGCCAGCAGCACGAGCGCGAGCGCCACCTCGCCGGCCACGAGCGCCCGGACCGTGGATTGCCGGGCCGAAGGCGCCGCCGAGCGGCCGCCCTGGTTGAGGGCGTCGGTGAGCGGCGCGCGCGATCGGAAGATCGCGGGCAGCAGGCCGACGAGGAGCCCGGTCGCGAGCGTCAGCGCGAGGCCGGCCAGCACGAGGCGGCCGTCGAGAGAGAACCGCACGACCGGCGAGAGCCCTGCCGCCACGCCGTGGCGCAGAGCCTCGACTCCGATGGACGCGAGAGCGAGCCCCAGCGCGCCGGATGCGAGCGCCAGGACGAGGTTCTCGACGACGACCTGGGCCGCCAGCCGGCGCGACGTCGCGCCGTGGGCGGCGCGCACCGCGAACTCGCGCTGACGCGTCAGCAGGCGCGCGAGGAGGAGATTGCCCGCGTTCGCGCAGCCGATGAGGAGCAGAAACAGCGCGCCGGCTCCGAGGAGACGCAGCGGCGCGTAGAGCTCGCCGACGAGCTGGTCCTTCAGCGGCCGGGCCACGAGGCCGAATCCCCGGTCGGTCGCCGGATAGACGCGGGCCATCTTCTCGCCGAGACCGGCCACGTCGGCGCGCGCCTGCGCGACCGACACGCCGGGCTTCCGGCGCGCCAGGGCCCAGAGGATCGCGCCCGCGCGGTCCTTCGGACCGAACTGGCCCAGGACCTCGTGCGCGAGCCCGAGCGGAACCCACGCCTCGATCGGCTCCCCCAGCTCCTGCTCGGCCGGCGCGTCACGGAACTCCGGCGGCGCAACGCCGACGACCGTGAACGCGCGGTCGTTCAGGACGAGCTCGGTGCCGACGATCTTCGGCGAGCCGCCGAACTGCCGCTGCCAGACGTCGTGTGAGAGAACGACGACCGGATCGGCGTCCACGTAGCGGTCCTCCGAGGGAAGCAACCCGCGCCCGAGCTCGGGCCGCAGGCCCAGGAGCTCGAGGTACGCCGGCGCGACCCAGTTCACGTTCAGACGCACCGGCTCCTGCCCGCCCGAGAGCGCGAGCGCGCCGTACGCCTGATAGCCCGCCAGGACGTCGAAGGAGCGGTTCCAGCTCGCGATGTCGGCGAGCGCCGGGTAGGAGAAGTTGCCGCCGCCCTGCGGGAAGCCCGGGTAGGCCCGCGACACGAACATCAGGCGGTCGGAATCGGGATACGGCAGCGGCGCGAGCGCCACGGCGCGCACGCCGCTCCAGATCGCGGTCGCCGAGCCGATCCCGAGGCCGAGCGCCACGACCACCGCGGCGGCGAAGCCCGGCGAGCGCGCGAGCAGTCGCAGCCCGAAGCGGGCGTCGCGCGCGAGGTCCTTCATGCCGCAAGACCCTCGCGCCGCGGCAGCGCCGTCCGCTCCCACTTCCGCCCGATCGCCCAGCAGGCCGCCGTCCAGACGATACCGACCGGCACCGACAGCCACGCCATCTCCGCCAGTCCCGCGCCGTGACCGCGCAGAGCCGTCAGCAGCCACGCGCCGCCCGAGTCGCTCGCGCGAAAGACCGCGGTGTCGATGAAGCTCTTCGCCTTGTAGCGGTCCTCGGCGTCGAGCGAGACGAAGAGCGTCTCGCGCGCGGGCCGGCCCACGGCGAAATGTCCGGCGCGGTGGACGATCTGGAGCGCGACGACGGTCGCGAGGACCGGCGCCAGACCGAGCACCGCGACGCCCGCCGTCACGACCGCGGCCACGGCGGCCAGCGCTCCGCCGACGCCGATCCGGCGCACGAGCCAACCGGTCACGAAGACCTGGAGCACGATCGTGAGCGCGTTGACGGCCAGATCCATCTTCGCAAAGAGCGCCGTCCGTTCGCCCGACGACCGGATGGCCGCGCCGACGATCTCCGTCTGCGAGAAGTACAGGAGCGTCGAGAGGAGCGTGTAGCAGACGAGCGCGAGCGCCACCGCCAGAAGAAACGGCGACCGCACGGTCCGGCGGATGCCGGCGAGCGCTCCCCCGCCGATCGGGATTCCGGGCGGCGAGGCGGCGCCCTCCGCGGTCCGCGCGCCGCGCGCCAGGCGCACGGCGATGAGGGCGCAGAGCGCGTAGAGGGCGGCCGCCGCGAGCAGCAGCGCCCCGGGGCCGACGTGCGGCGCGGCGAGCGCCATCGCCGCCGGTCCCGCGATCGCGCCGGCGCTGCCGCCGGCCGCCACGAGGCCGAAGAGCCGCCGCGCTTCCTCGCGCCGGAAGAGGTCCGACATGAAGCTCCACGAGACCGAGACGGCGAACACGTTGACGACGGCGACCCAGACGAAGAATGCCGGACCGGCCCACCGCTCCGCGCCCGGACGCCGCAGCGTGAACGCGAAGAACAGGAGGTTGGCGGCGAAGAAGAGGTGCATCCCGGGGACGAATCGCCGCCGCGGCACGCGCGAGGCGAGCCATCCGAAGACGGGCACGACGAGAAGCATGGCCGCGAAGGTCGCGGTGAAGAGCCACGGAATGCGGGCGACGCCGGCGCGCACGCTGCCCTCGTCGCGGATCGGCCGGAGAACGTAGTACGAGGCGAGGAGCGCGAAGAAGTAGAGCGCGCAGAGCGCGACGCGGCGCCGCTCGCCCGTCTTCACGCGAAGGCCTCCGCGGCGCGGGAGATCTCGCGCCGCTCCGCCGCGTCGGGAAGGCGCCCGAGGCCGGCGCCCAGGTTCTCCTCGAGATGCTCGGGACGCGCCGTCCCGGGAATGGCGCACGTCACGGCCTCGTCCGCCAGGATCCATTTGAGGAGCAGCGGCGCCCAGGAGCGGCAGCCGAGGGCCTCGGCGCATCCCGGCAGCGGCCGGCCGGCGGCCTTCCGCAGGAGACCGCCGCCGCCGAACGGGCGGTTGGCGATGACCGCGACGCCGCGCTCGGCGGCGAGCGGGATCAGGCGCCGCCCGGACTCCGGCTCGGCGACCGAGTAGTTGATCTGGAGGAAGTCGAGCTTCTCGCGGCGGAGCACCGACTCGACCTCGCCGTAGGCGCTCGCGTCGTAGTGCGAGATGCCGACGTAACGGATCTTCCCGGCGTCCTTCCAGGCGCGCAGCGTCGGCAGATGCGTCGCGACGTCCACGAGGTTGTGGACCTGCTCGAGGTCGAGGCGCGGCGCCCCGAGGGCCCGCTGCGACGCTTCCATCTGCTCGATTCCCGCGCGCCGCCCGGTGGTCCAGACTTTCGTCGCGAAGAAGAGGGTCGAGGCGAGGCCGAGCTTCCCCGAGATCTCGCCGACCACGGACTCCGACCGCCCGTACATCGGCGAAGAGTCGACCAGCCGAGCGCCCCGGCGAGCGAAGAGTCCGAGCGTCGCCTCGAGCGGCGCGCGATCGGCCGCCGCGGAGCCGACGTCGAAGGTCTGCCAGGTGCCGAGCCCGACGACCGGCAGGAGCTCTCCCGAGGACGGGATCGCGCGGCTTCGGAGCAGCGGTGCGGGCGCCGGCGTCATCTTGGGCCCGTCCAGGATCGCGACGGCGGCCGCCGCGGAGAGCATCCGCAGCGCCTCGCGCCGCGACCAGCCGACGGGAACGCCCGCACGCTCGAGACTCTCCATGTGCGAAAAGTACGAGGCCCGCGGGAACCCGGACCGGGTTTTGCGACGAGCCGGGGCTCCGCGGCGGCGACCCGGGGACCGCGCGCGTTCAGCCGCGTTCCGTCAGGCGCTCGACCGCGTCGCGGTACGTCCGCGAGAGCCGCAGCTCCGTGCCGTCCTGCAGCCGCACGGCCCAGTCGCCGTTGTCGAAGGACGAGAGCTCGCGGATCCGGTCCACGTTGACGATCGTCGAGCGATGGATGCGCAGGAACCTCCGCGCGGGCAGCCGCTTCTCTGCGGAGGCCATCGTCTCGCGGACGAGCCACGATTTCGCTCCCGCGTGCAGCTTCAGATAGTCGCCCTCGGCCTCGACCCAGTCGAGGTCCGCCAGGCGCACGAACGTGACCTTGCCTTTCGAGCGCACCGGCCAGCTCGACGCCGGCGGGCGCGCCGACGTCGCCGGTGCCGTCTCGAGAGCCGCCGCGGCGGCTCCCTTCATCTCGCCCACGACGGCCGCGACGCGCCGCGCGACGTCGCTCTCCCGCGCGCGCTCGATCTCGTGGACCGCGCGCTGGAGCGTTTCGTCGAAGCGCTCGTCGTCGATCGGCTTCAGCAGGTAGTCGAGGGCGTGCACCCGGAAGGCCTTCACCGCGTGCCGGTCGTGCGCCGTCACGAAGACGACGTGCGGCCGTTGCTCCGGCGGGATCGCGGCGACCACGTCGAAGCCGTCCTGTCCCGGCATCTGGACGTCGAGGAAGAGGAGGTCCGGCCGGTGGCGACGGACCGCCTCGATCGCCTCCCGGCCGTTGGCGCATTCGGCGACGACCTTCACCGCGTCCGACTTCTCGAGTCGCGAGACGATCCCGCGCCGCCCGAGCGGCTCGTCGTCCACGACGATGGCGCGCAGTGCCATTCCTTCGGTCTCCTTCTCGGAACCTACGGGGAACGTCTCGCGGGGTTTCGCCAGGGGATTCGGATCGAGGCCGCGAGGCCGCCGTGCTCGCCGCGACCGAGCTCGAGCGCCGCGTCAGCGCCGTAGAGCTCCGCGAGCCGCTGCCGGACGTTCGCGAGGCCGACGCCGGGCCGCTCCGCGGACTCCGCGCTCGCCATCCCCGGTCCGTCGTCGCGCACGGAGAGCGTCAGGAAGCCGTCGTCCCGCGCGGCCGCGATCGCGACCGAGCCACCGCCCTCGCGCGGCAAGATGCCGTGGCGCACGGCGTTCTCGACGAGGGGCTGCAGGATGAGCGGCGGCACGAGCGCCGCCTCGGCCTCCGGCGCGACCGCGATCTCGACCTTCAGCCGCTCCCCGAAACGCGCCTCCTCGATCTCGAGGTACTTGCAGGCGAAGTCGATCTCCTCGGCCAGCGGGATCTCGCGGGTCTCCGTGCGCTCGAGCGTCGCGCGCAGGAAGTCCGACAGCCGCGAGAGCATGCGGTTCGCATCGGCCGACCGGCCCTCGGAGACGAGCGTCGAGACGCCGTTCAGCGCGTTGAAGAGGAAGTGCGGGTTCAGCTGCAGGCGCAGCGCGCGCAGCCGCGCTTCGTGCGCGAGGTCCTCGACGCGGAGGCGCCGCTCCCGCTCGGCGGCGAGATCGAGGTATGCCTCGACGCCGAAGTAGAGGACGCTCCAGGCGAGAAGGACGAAGAAGAAATAGATCGTGTTGACGAAATCGGGGAAGCGCACCGCCGCCGTGGGCGCGCCGCGCCGCCAGGCCGCGAAGGCCGCCACGACGAGGTTGTGCGCCGCCATCCAGCCCGCGGCCGCGCCGAAGGAGAGCGGAATCGCCGCCGCGACGACGACGGCGGCCGGTGCGCCGGCACCGCGGAGCGCTCGGTACGCGAGCCACAGGACGACGCTCGCGGAGAACCCGAAGAGCGTCAGGCTCGACTTGAGGACGACCGTCTCGAGGAGGGGCCACTGCGACAGCCCGGCCGCGAACATGCCGGCGCCGAAGAGCCCCCAGCCGCCGAGCTGGAGAATCCAGAAGAGCCGGCGCCGTCTCGGGATCTCGGTGGGACTCGCCACGCGGCTTCGATTCCTCCGCCTGCCGCGCTGTTTCCGCGCCTTTTCGCGCCGTTGCGCGCGGCGACGAGAAGCTTAGCAGGGCGCCGCGCGGCCTCCGTTTGGCGGTCAGACCGCGGCGGTCAGGACGCGCACCACTTCGGACTCGACCGAGAAGCGCGAGGCGGCGAGATCGAACCGGCCCTGCAGCTCGTACGCCATCCGCTCGAGGGGGATCGCCTCGTAGAAGAAGCTGTTGCGCGCCCAGCCCTCGACGTACTCCGAGACGAACCGGTCGATGCCGAGAACGCGGTACTGCACGACGTGCACGAGCTCGTGGAAGAGGAGCGGCCGCCACGTGGCCGGGCCCTCGAACTGGCTGCGCGACATGACCATCACGTCCACGAACGTGACGCCGCTCATCAGGCGGAAGTCGAGCGGGCTCGGCGCGCCCAGCCTCTCGAGCTCCGCGTAGAAGCCGGGGTTCGCGATCTCGTCCACCCACGCGACGCGGCTGCCCTGGAGAACGGCGTGGCCGAAGTGATGGCGCAGCACCGCGCGGTCCTCTTCGGAGATCGGCTCGGACACCGGCAGGAACGCCTCGCGCTGGGCCGCCACCCAGCGCCGGCCGCGCTCGACCAGGAAATGGACCAGCTCGTCGGTCGTCATGTTCGTTTTCCGGACAAACCTCGATCGGGAGTATGGAGTCGAGTCAATGGTAGCAGGGGTTCGCCCTGTCCTCCCGGGCAGGAGCCATGGGCGGCCGCGAGAGTCTCGCCTGCGACCTCGCGCTCTACGCCGTCAGAATCTTCGGCCCGCTCGACGTCACGACGAGCGTTTCCTCGTAGTGCGCGGAGCGGCTCCGGTCGGACGTCCGCACCGTCCAGCCGTCCCCGTCGAGGTACGAGTCGCCCTTGCCCGCCGACACGATCGGCTCGATCGTGAGCACGAGACCTTCCCGAAGGCGCCCGAAGCAGAGCGGATCGTCGAAGTTCGGAACCGCCGGCGCCTCGTGGATCGTGCGCCCGATGCCGTGCCCCGAGAGCTCCGGCACGACCGAGAAACCCGAATCGCCGCGCGACGGCTTCCACCTCGCGTCCGATCCATCGGATCGGGTTGCCGGGCCGCACCACCGCGACCGCGCGGCGAAAGGCCTCGCGCACGCACGCCGCGAGGCCGGCGGACTCGGTGGAGCACGGCGCGACGACGACCGTGCGGGCCGCGTCGGCCATCAGGCCGTCCTTCTCCGCCGTGACGTCCAGCTTCACGACGTCGCCCGGCGCGAGCCGCCGTCCGCCCGGGATCCCGTGCACGATCTCGTCGTTGACGCTGATGCAGGTCACGCCCGGAAACCCGTACACGATCTGCGGCGCCGAGCGGGCGCCGTGCCGGGCGAAGACGCGCCCCGCGACGGCGTCGAGGTCCGACGTCGAGACGCCGGGCCGCACCGCCTCGCGCATCGCGGCGAGCGTCGCCGCGACGATCTTCCCGACGACCTCGAGACCGTCGAGCTCGTCTTGCCGTTTGATGGTCATGGTTTCCTCCGATTGTCGCGCACGATACGCCGCTCAGCGGATCTCGAACACCGCCTCGACCTCGACCGCCACGTCGTACGGCAGCGCGCTGACGCCGACGGCCATCCGCGCGTGACGGCCGGCTTCTCCGAAGATCCGGACGAACAGGTCCGACGCGCCGTCGACGACCTGGGACTGTCCGGTGAAGTCCGGCGTGGAGTTGACGAAGCCCGCCACGCGGACGCACCGGACGACGCGATCGAGGTCGCCGTCGAGCGCCGCGCGGACGTGCGCCACGAGATTCAGGGCACAGAGGCGCGCCGCCTCCTGACCCTCCGCGACGCCGAACTCGCGGCCGAGCTTGCCGATGAAGCGCCGCTCGCCGTTCCACTGCGCGAGCTGTCCGGTCAGGAAGAGCAGGTTGCCCGCGCGGACGTGCGGGACGTAGTTCGCGCCGGGCCGGCTCGGCTCCGGCAGCTCGATCCCGAGGTCGCGAAGTCTTTTCTCGAAGTCTCCCACGGCGGTGGCCTCAGCATATGCCGCCGCGTGTAATCCCGTCGCCCGGAGAGGGCGCAATCCCGTCACCCGGCGAGCACGCAACTCCGTCGCGCGAGAGCGCGCAATTTCGTCGCGCGAGAGCGCGCAATTCTGTTGTAGAGACGCAACCGCGCCGCGGTCTAGCGTGTTTGTCCTCGAAGGAGGCAACGCCATGCTCGCGGCCATCTCGCGCGACCTTCACTCGGCTCTCCGCGGCGTCCGCCGCCGCCCGCTCTTCGCCGCCGCTGTCGTCGGTACGCTCGCCCTCGGCATCGGCGCCAACACCGCGATCTTCACCGTCGTGCACGCCGTTCTGCTCCGCGCGCTCCCCTTCGACGACGCGGGCCGCCTCGTGGCCGTGCACTCGAAGGAGCCCGGGAGCGACCGCGAGCCCTTCTCCATTCCCGACTTCGAGGACCTGCGCGCCGGCGCGCGGACGGTCGACGCCCTCGTCGGTTACGGAGGGTGGACGGCCAGCCTGACGGGCGTCGACGAGCCGGCCACGATTCCGGCGCAGTGGGCGACGCGCGGCTACTTCGAGACCCTCGGCATCCGCGCGGCGCTCGGCCGCACGCCGCGCCCCGAGGAGGAGCGTCCGGGCGGTCCCCATGTCGCGCTGCTCGGCGACGGGCTCTGGCGCTCGCGCTTCGGCGCCGACCCGGCGATCCTCGGCCGGGCCCTCACCCTGAACGGCGAGCCCTTCACCGTGATCGGCGTGCTGCCGCGCGACTTCGTCTTCCTCTCGCCGGCCGCGCAGATCGTCGCGCCGATCATCCTCGAGACCGACTCCCGGCGCGCGAATCGCGGCGCCGGATTCCTCCGCGTCGTCGCCCGGCTCGCGAACGGGGTGAGCATTCCGCAGGCGCGCGCCGATCTCGACACGGTCGTCGCCGGCCTGCGCGAAAAGTATCCGGACACCGACGCGACCAAGGAGGGCGTGCGGCTCCAGCCGCTCGCGGAGCTCGTCTCCGGCAACTATCGCCGGATGCTCTACTTCCTCCAGGCGGCGGTCGGCGTCGTGCTCCTCATCGCCTGCACGAACCTCGCGAGCCTGCTGCTCGCGCGCATCGTCGCCCGCCGGCCGGAGCTCGCCCTGCGGTCGGCCCTCGGCGCGGGGCGGGGCGACCTGCTTCGCCAGCTCCTGACGGAGACGGGGCTTCTCGCGCTCGTGGGCGGCGTGATCGGCCTCGGAGTCGCGGCGGCCGGCGTGCGGCTCCTGCTCGCCTTCGGCCCCGCGCAGCTTCCGCGCGCCGCGACGATCGGGCTCGACGGACCCGTCCTCCTCTTCAACCTCGTCCTCTCGCTCGCCGTCGGGCTCGGCATGGGCGTCGTGCCGGCGCTCCACGGCACGCGTTTCGGTCCGGCGAACGACCTGCGCGGTCTCGGGCGCGGCAACACGGACGGCCGCGGGAGCTCGCGCGCCCGCAGCGTGCTCGTCGCCGCCGAGGTCGGGCTCTCGCTCGTCCTTCTCGTCGGCGCGGGGCTGCTTCTGCGGACGCTCCACCGGCTCGCGGCGACGAGCGCCGGATTCTCGACCGACCACCTTCTCGCCGTGCAGCTCTCGCTCCCGAAGAAGCGGTACGGAACGCCGGAGACCGTCTCCCGGTACGCCGATCAGGTCACGGCGCGCCTCGTCGCGCTGCCCGGCGTCACCGACGCGGCACCCGCCTCGATCAACCCGCTCACCCAGTGGCGGGCGAGCATCACGTTCACGATCGACGGACGAGCGGATCAGGACCCCAGGAAGGCGCCGCTCGCGAACTACCGCGCCATCGGGCCGGGCTATTTCCGCACGCTCCGCATGCCGCTCCTCGACGGCCGCGCCATCGAGGCGCGCGATACGGCGACGTCGGTTCCCGTCGCGGTCGTGAGCGACACGCTGGCGCGGCGCCACTTCCCGGCGACGAGCCCGATCGGCGCGCGCCTGCGCATCGACGACCAGCAGCCGCCGCGCGTCGTCGAGGTGATCGGCGTCGTCGGCGACGTCAAGCACACGGGCCTCGACGCCGAATCGACCTCCGACGTCTACGTCCCCTACGCCCAGACGCCGCCGGAGGTCGCCATCTACCTCACGAACATCTTCTGCGTCGCCGTCCGGACGAACGGCGATCCGATGCGGCTCCTGCCCGCCGTTCGCCGCGAGATCCGCGCCCTCGATCCCGACGTGGCGGTGGCCTCGGCGCGCACGATGGACGAGGCCTATGCCGCCTCGCTCGCGGACCGGCGTTTCAACACGGCGCTCCTCGAAGTCTTCGGAGCGGCCGCGCTGGCGCTCGCGCTCGCGGGGATCTACGCCGTGACGGCGTTCTCCGTGGCCGAGCGGACGCGGGAGATCGGCGTGCGCCTGTCCCTCGGCTCGAGCCGCGGGCGGATCCTCGGGCTCGTCGCGCGGCGGGCGCTCTCGCCGATCGCGGCCGGCCTGGCCGCGGGATCCGTCGTCTCGCTGGCGCTCGGCCGTCTCATCGCCGGCCTGCTCGTCGGCGTCGCGCCGCACGATCCCGCGACGCTCGCCGCCGCCATCGCTCTCCTCGCCGCGGCGGCCGCGGGCGCGAGCATGGTGCCGGCGCTGCGCGCCACGCGGATCGATCCGGTCCGGGCGCTCCGGGCCGACTGAGAGAGCCCGGCTACTTCTTGTTCGCCTTCCAGCGAAGCACGTTGCCGGGACGCGGCGTGCCCCTCGGGAGGATGCGCGCATGCCACGCCGTCGCAGGCCTCGGACTCCTCCTCGGGAGGCATCCGGAGCGCGAAGACGAGACGCACGGCGCCGACGGAGAGCAGCGTCAGCGCCGCAATCGTGTAGGCGAGGTTCTCGCCGTACCAGAGTCCGGAGAACCATTCGCGAAACTCCGCCGCCAGAACGTTGGCCTGCCCGCCGTAGATCTCGAGATCGTGGAGGTATTTCTTCGACTCGAGCTGTCCCTGGAGAGGATTCTCCGGCCGCGCGCGGTTGACGAAGGAGACGGCGATCGCCGCCGCGAAGCCCACCGCCAGGATCGCCCAGGCGATCCGCTTGAACTGGCGGGTTTCGGAGGGGGTCAGGGTGGTCAAGGAACCTTGCATGCCGCCAACCGGCTCTCGCCCCATAGCGAGATCCGTCGGCTAGCGATAGGCGTCCTTGCGATCGGCGACCCTGACGACGAGCACCACGAGCTCGTCATCCGCGACCGAGTAGACCACGCGGTATCTCCCAACGCGTATCCGATAGTGATCTTCCTGGCCGGCGAGCTTCTCGCAACCGGGCGGCCGCGGGTCTCCCGCGAGCTCGAGGATCGCCGTCACGATGCGCTGCCGATCTCTCTTCTGGTCAACGGCCTCGATCTCCCTGGCTGCGGACGGCTTGATGAGAACCCTATAACTTGCCACGCCGCCTGAGAGCCTTCACGAACTGCACGAAGTCGAGATTCGGCTCGCGCCGGCGCGCCTCGAACGCCACCAGGTCCTCGGCGTCCTCGCCCAGCGCGAGCTTGACGGCGTCGTTGACCATGTCGGATATCGACCGGTCGGAGGCCGCCGCCTTCAGGCGCAGGGCGCGATGAATCTCCGGTTCGAAGTAGACGGTGGCTCGCTTGGGGCTGCTCACGAATGAATCTTAGCGTTTTAGCGTCAAGACGTCAAGACGCCGAAGAGTGGCCGAAGGCCCCGCACTGCGCAGGTGAATCGGCTGGATGGGCGGTCAGGGAGTCGCCTCATCCCCGGCGACAGGGACTCCGACGCGGCGACACGCCTCGAATATAAGCGGCAGCAACCTCTGCTGAGGCCCTCTTCGCGGCTGCGCCAGATCCCGGCCGGAGCGATCCAACGGTAGGTTTCGTTTGGAAGCGAGACGAGAAGCTCCGACCTTCAAACCGCTGCAGACTCGCAACGAGAACTTCCGTCCACTCCGACACCGGCGGAGAGACAAGTGAGAACGTACGGGTAGATCCTGATGCGCTTGAGCACGTCGCGGCTGAGGTGCCATTCAGTCTGGGGCAGCGGCTGCAGTTCAGGCAGGACGACCGCAAGAGTTTTCCGGATTCGCAATATCGAGCCGCCGCTGCACCTCCAGGCCGGCGAGAACGCTCGATCGGTACGCACGCTCCGCGACCTCGTGACGCTCCTGGTACATCGGACAGCCCGCGGACACTTTCCAGGCCGCACTGGCCCACGCTCGAAAGAGCTCGCCGTGACGGCCGAACATGCCGTGATCTTCGCCTGAGAAGCGTAGATCGGACGGCCTTTGTGCGTGACAACCTGGTGGAGGGGCTATGCGCGGCTCAAACTCGGGAGTCCCTTCCGACCGCGAGGAAAGCAAATGACCGATTGGAGAGCTGACGAGAGGTCCTTCGACCAGTCATAGAGCGGACCGGTGAAGCCGGACCGGTCGACGCGTATAGCAAGACGACGAAGAGCATCATGTCGGTGCTTGTTGGTTTCGCCGTCTACTCTTGCGTCGACCTGCTCTCGATGCCAGCGTCCTAGGTTAGCACCCGATCTCGCGGAAGTTCAACTCATCGTATCGGACGCAAGTTGCCAACGCCGTATGCGCCCCTCTTCATTTCGGGCCCAGTGACGCCCGCCGCCCGGTCGGCCTCCTCGCTCGCGGCGTCGATGGCCGCGCCGATGCGGGCGACCGCCGCCGCCTCCGACATCTCCTCGGGAATCGGGAAGGTCTCGCCGTAGGCCACGACGTTGCGCGAGAACGGCATCGGCACGAGGAACCGGTCCCAGGACTTCAGGTACTTCGGCCGCGCGCTCGCGTAGGTGATCGGGAGGATCCACGCGCCCGTCAGCTTCGCGAGCTGCACGACGCCGGGCTGCACGATCCGCGGCGGCCCCTTCGGCCCGTCCACCGTGAGCGCCGCGTGGCGGCCGCTCCGCACCTGGCGCACCATCTGGCGCAGCGCCTCGCCTCCTCCGCGCGTCGTCGAACCGCGAACGACGACGTACCCGTTGCGCTCGAGCCAGCGCGCGATGATCTCGCCGTCCTCCGACTGCGACGCCATCGTCACGATCCCCTGCTTCCGATGAACCTGGATCGGCAGGAACATCCGCCCGTGCCACAGCGCGAAGAGGATCGGAACGCCGCGGCCCCGCAGCTCGAGATACCGCTCGAGGTGCAGCCGGTCGATCCGGACCGAGGTCCGCAAGGCGGCGATCGAGATCCCCGCCAGCCGCGCGAGAACCGCCGCGCGGGTCATGCCGCCCGCTAGTCCGGCGTCGAGATGCGGCGCTTCGCGAAATACGCCGCCACGCGGCCGTAGACGCTCGGGATGACGCCCGGCACGGTCTTCACGCCCTTCGTGAAGGCCGCGACGACGAAGTCGGCGCCGTTGGGCAGGACGACGCGGCCGACGAGATGGTGAAAGTCGTAGGCGTCCCCGGACTTCGCCCAGAGCCGGCTCCCCTTCGGCAGCCGCTCGCCCGCGAGCCGCGCGTCCTCGGGCTCCATCTCCTCGAGCGGCTTCTCGCCCGTGATGTCGCGCGAGAGCAGGCCCGTCATCTCCGCCGTCCCCGCGGGCCCGGCCACCTCGCCCTGGAAGATCTCCTTGAAGAGCCGCGCCGCCTCGGCCGGCGCCATGCGGTTGCGGTTCTTGCCGTCCTCGCGGAACGCCTGCTCGCGCCCGTACGCGTCCTCGCAGAAGGTCTTCTGGTTGGCGTTCAGCGTCGGGAAGCCGCCGCGCTTGCGCGAAGTAGCGGTTCACGACGTTGCGCTTGTTCTTCCATTCCTCCCACTCACGCCCCGAGAGCTCCGGGCCCGACGTCGTGCCCGTGATCGAGTCCACGACGAAGCCCGTCGCGTCGTTGTAGGAGAGCGTGATCATGTCCTTGACGGCGCGCTGGATCTCCGGCGTGTCCGTCAGATGCCCCGCCTCCTTCTCGGTCTCGTAATACGCGAGGAAGAAGATCTTGATGACGGAGCATGGGTAGTAAGCGACGTCCGCGCGGAAGCCGCCGGCCGGAAACGAGGGATTCGGGCCCGGCTGGGTCAGCGTCGATCGAGGGCGATCGAGATCCCGTCCTCGGTCAGGCCCTTGTCGGCGAACTCGGAGATCGTCTCGCGGGCGGCCTGCGCCGCGACCTCGTCGAGCTCTTTGGAAGGGTCGAGCGCCGAAATCTTGCGGGCGGCGACGGTGAGGGCGAGCGCCGCTCCGGCCGAGAGGGTGAGAAGAAGGAGCGCCGCGGCCCGCTTCAGGAGCGGGCCCCCGGCCCGCCGGACATCCACGCGGTCGCGACCGGAGCGGACGAACCGAGGCTGGCGAGCACCTGGCGGCGGGTCCGGTAGATGAGGAAAGCCACGACAGCGATCGCGAGGAACGGCGCGGAGACCATCAGGAGGATCGAGTAATAGAAGCCGCGGCCGAGCTCGTTCGCGGTGCCTCCCATCTTGGCCTGGTCCTCGAGATTGTCCTTGCAGAGAGGACAAGCCGAGAGAACCACCGGCAGGAGCACCAGCAGGAGGGCCGCGACGACGAGCGCTTTGCGAGTGGACGGGGACATCGGCAGAACTCTATCGAACCGCGGCCGGCGGGTAAAGCTGGTAGAGCATCAGATACACGATGACGCCGGTCACCGAGACGTAGAGCCAGATCGGCAGCGTCCAGCGCGCGATGCGGCGGTGGCGGTCGTCGCGGCGCTTCAATCCCAGGTAGAGCGTCCTCAGGACGAGCGGCACCGTCGCGGCCGCGAGAATCGTGTGCGATACGAGGATCGTGAAGTAGATCGCGCGCGGAATTCCCGTGGCCGTGAAATGCACCGAGCCGACCTGCGCGTGGTACGTCAGGTAGGAGACGAGGAAGACGGACGAAACGGCCGCCGCGGAAAGCATCAGCGTGCGGTGCGTCTCGATCTCGAGCCGCCGGATCGCCCGGTACGCGAGGACGACGAGGACCGCGGACGTCGCGTTCAAGACGGCGTTGAGCGCAGGGAGGAACTTCAGAGAGAGCGACATGAACGATGCGATCGTAGGGGCGCCCTTGCGGCCGCTCGCGCTCGGGGACGAGCCCCGCCCCTACCAGATCCGGGTGCGCGAACCCATCTCGTCTAGAACAGATAGATGATCGTGAACAGCACGATCCAGACGAGATCGACGAAGTGCCAGTAGAGGCCGATCGTCTCGACGCCCTGGTGGCTCGCCTGCGTGTACTTGCCGAGGAACGCCTTGCCGGTCACGAAGGCCATGCAGACGACGCCGCAGAAGACGTGGAAGCCGTGGAAGCCCGTCGTCGTGAAAAACACCGAGCCGAAGAGCGAGACGTGCGGGTTGAAACCCTCGTGGAGGAGCTTCCAGTACTCGACCACCTGCACCGACAGGAAGCTCGCGCCGAAGAGGAGCGTCAGCGAGAGGAAGAGACGCAGCTTCCGCAGGTCGCCGCGCTGCACCGCCGCGAGCGCCTGGACCATCGTCACCGAGGAGCAGATGAGGAGGAACGTGTTGCCGGCCGTGAGCCAGATGTTCAGCGTGTTCCCCGGGTGCGGCCAGTTGGGCGTCCCGAACCGCAGCACGATGTAGGACCCGATCAGCCCCGTGAAGAACATCACCTCGGAGCACAGGAAGACCCACATCCCCATCTTGTCGTGGGGAATTCCGGTCGTCGGCTCCTCGCCGTGCCCGTGGGCGCCGCCCGGAGCGGCGTGCACGGAGCCGTGCGGCAGAGACAGCGAGGCGGCGGCGGCGTGTTCCAACGTCTCCTCCTATGGTCTCGGCAGGACCTGTTCGGCGATCCCGACCGAGACGAGGATCATCCCGAGGATCAGCGTCGAGGCGAAGATGATGCCGAGGCTCTTGCGCTCGAAACGCAGGTGCATGAAGAACAGGGCGACCATCGTCGCCTTGATGATCGCGAGCCCGACGAGCACGGTCATGAGGATGAGCTTCGGCGGGTGCGTGAAGACCGAGTACGAGACCTCGAGGACGGTCAGGCCAAAGAGCCACCAGAAGATCGCCATGTAGTTGGGCTGCTGGTGGACGCGCCGCTCCTCGTCCGCCGCCAGCTCCTCGCGATGAGTGATCTCGTCCGACATGAATCCTCCCTGTCAGCCGTTCAGCGCGCCTGCGAGGCGATGAAGGCAATCGAGCCCGCGAAGAGCGCCAGCATCACGAGCGCGAGCACCCACGCCGTCCGGCGGTTCAACGCGGAGAGTCCGGCGCGCACGCTCATCGGTCGAACACCATCAGGCCGAGCACGGCCGGCAGGTACAGGACCGAGGCGAGAAAGAGGCGGCGCGCCCAGGCGACCTCGCGGCGGCGCGCGAAGAGGGCCGCGCCCGCGAGGAACGCGAGCCCCGCCGCGAGCCCGCCCCAGAGGAACACGGGACCCGCGCCGGCGAACAGACCCGCGGCGAGCGTCACGGGCAGGAGCGCCGCGCTGTAGAGGAGCGCCTGGCGTCCCGTCGAGGAGCCGTCCGCGTCGGAGACCGCGAGCATCGGGAACCCGCCGCGCGCGTAGTCCTCGCGGTACATCCAGGCGAGCGCGAGGAAGTGCGGCAGCTGCCAGAGAAAGAGGATCGAGAACAGGGCCCAGGCCGTGCGGTCGAGACCGCCGCGCGCCGCGGCCCATCCCATGAGCGGCGGGATGGCGCCGGGAATCGCACCCACGACCGTACAGAGCGACGTGACGCGCTTCAAGGGCGTGTAGACGAGGACGTAGCTCGCGGACGCCGCGAGGCCGAGCACCGCCGTCAGCGCGTTCGTTCCCGCGGCGAGCAGTGTCAGACCGGCCGCGGAGAGGACGAGCCCGAAGGCGAGCGCCTCGGCAGGCTGGAGGCGTCCGGCCGGCAGCGGCCGGTGCCGCGTGCGGAGCATCCGGGCGTCGAAGTCCCGCTCGGCGTACTGGTTGAGCACCGAGGCGCCCCCGGCGACGAGCGCCGTCCCCGCGAGGACCGCGAGGAAGACTCCGGTCTGGAAGACGGGCGCGCCGAGCGCGTAGCCCACGGCCGCCGTGACGACGACGAGCGACGTGATCCGCGGCTTCGACAGCTCGAGGAAGTCCGCTGCGCGAGAGGGCGCCGAGGCGATGGCGGCTACTTCCACGCGGGCTCCTCCGAAAGCGAAAGCGCGCCGGCCGGCGTCCGCGACGCCTTCCGCGCGGCGACGACCGACGTCCGGCGCGACGCGAGCGCCAGCACGAGCGACGTGCCGAGCACGAGAGCGCCCGTCACGACGTGCGCGGTCGTCAGGATGACGTCCTTCTTCGAGAGGACCGTCAGCGCGCCGAGCGCGATCTGGACGGCGACGAGCGCGCACAGACCCGCCGCGATTCGCTTGAGATCCGCGCGATCGGAGCGCCGGGCGCGGACGAGGCATACGGCGGCGGCCGCGGCGACGGCGAGCGCCGTCACGCGGTGCGCGAAATGGATCCCGACGGCGAACGACGCGATCGGGGGCACGAGACGCCCGAGGGCCAGCGGGAAGTCCGGGATCGCGAGGCCGGCCTTCGTGTGCCGCATCACGGCGCCGACGAGGAGCTGCAGAAAGACGATGCCGACGGTGACCGCCGCGGCCCGGCGCACGGGGTCGTCGCCGGCGGGCGCGGCCTCACGCCAGCGCGGAGACGTGACGACCGCGAGGGTCACCGCGAGACAGAAGAAGGTCTGCGCGAGGCACGCGTGCGCGACCGAGATCGCCGTCGGCAGCAGGAAGAGGACGGTCAGCCCGCCGAGCACGCCCTGCGCGACGACGGCCGCCAGCGCGAGATACGCCAGGCGGCGCACCCACGACCGCTTCTCGCCGCGCGCGAACGCGACGGCGACGACGAGGGTCAGGAGCCCGACGGCCGAGGCGATCAACCGGTGCGAGTGCTCGAACTTGATGCCGCCGACCCACTTCGAGATCGGGAACGTGAATGGATTCTGCCCGTAGGTCGTGGGCCAGTCGGGCACGGAGAGACCCGACTCGGTCGACGTGACGAGACCGCCCGCGAAGATCAGCCCGACCGTGGCCAGAGCGAGGGCCAGAGCCAGCCGGTGCAGCGCGCGCTCAGTGAGCATGCGCTCCCGCGGGCCGCGCGCCGGTCGGGGGCTCGTTCTGCGGCCAGTAGTCGGCGTCGTGATCGGGCGCGCTGTACTCGTACGGCCCGCGATAGACGGAGGGCACCGAGCCCTTGAAGTTCTCGTGCGGCGGCGGCGAGGTCGTCTGCCACTCGAGCGTGTTCGCGTGCCACGGGTTGTTGCCCGCGATCTTGCCGCGCCGCATCGAGAGGAAGAAATTGAAGACGAGGATGATCTGCGCGATCCCGAGCACGAAGAGCGAGATCGTCATGAACTGATTCAAGGGCTGCAGTCCCTTGAGGTGCGCGTACTGCGTGTAGTCGTAGATGCGGCGCTGCATCCCGCGCATCCCGAGAAAGTGCATCGGGAAGAACACCAGGTTGAAGCAGACGAACGTGATCGCCCAGTGGATCTTGCCCCACCGCTCGCTCATCATCCGGCCGAACATCTTCGGGAACCAGAAGTACATCCCGGCGAACGCGCCGAAGAGCGACCCGCCGAACAGCACGTAGTGGATGTGCCCGACGATGAAGTAGGTATCGTGGATGAAGATGTCGACCGGCGTCGCGGCCATGAAGATGCCCGAGAGGCCGCCGATCACGAACATCGACACGAACGACAGGGCGTGCAGCATCGGCGTCGTGAACTTGATGTTGCCGCCCCACAACGTCCCCAGCCAGTTGAACGTCTTGATCGCCGACGGCACGGCGATGACCATCGTCGAGATCATGAACGTCGTGCCGAGGTACGGGTTCATGCCGCTCTGGAACATGTGGTGGCCCCAGACGATGAACCCGAGGCCGGCGATCCCCATGATCGAGTACGCCATCGCGCGGTATCCGAAGATCGGCTTGCGCGAGAAGACGGGGAGGATCTCCGAGGTGATGCCCATCGCGGGCAGGATCATGATGTAGACCTCGGGGTGCCCGAAGAACCAGAAGAGGTGCTGCCAGAGCAGCGCCTGTCCGCCGCCCGCGTTGGTCCACGGCTGACCCGATACCACCAGCCCCTTCGGCAGGAAGAACGTCGTGCCGAGCACGCGGTCGAAGAGCAGCATGATCATCGCGCCCGAAAGCACCGGCAGCGCGAGGAGCAGCAGGATCGCCGTGATGAAGAGCGCCCACACCGTCAGCGGCAGCCGGAAGAACGTCATGCCCGGCGCGCGCATGTTGATGATCGTCGTGATGAAGTTGACCGCCGTCAGGAGCGACGAGATCCCGAGCACGAGAAGTGACACGAGCCAGAGGGTCTGGCCCTTCGGCGTGATCGCCGACAGCGGCGCATAGGACGTCCAGCCGCCTTGCGCGGCGCCTCCCGTGACGAAGAAGGACCAGATGATGAGCACCGCGCCCGGCACCGCCGTCCAGAACGACAGCATGTTGAGCGTCGGGAAGGCCATGTCGCGCGCGCCGATCTGGATCGGCACGACGAAGTTGCCGAACGCGCCGATCAGGATCGGCATGATCGCGAAAAAGATCATGATCGTCGCGTGCATCGTGAAGAGCGAGTTGTAGAACTCGGGCAGCATCTGCCCGCCGGGCATTCCTTCCGGCGCGATCTTGCCCATGAAGGCGAGGGGCCGGCCCGGCCACGCGAGCTGGTAGCGCACCAGCGTCGCGAGGAGCCCTCCGATCACCAGCATGAAGAGCGCGTAGAACATGTACTGCTTGCCGATGACCTTGTGATCGAGCGAGAAAATGTACTTGCGCCAGAACGACGTCGGCGCGGGATGCACGCCGTGCGGAAGCTCGTGGGCGACAGCGACGCTGCTCATCAGCTCTTGGCCTCCTGCGGGCTCGCGGCCGGCGCCGCCGCGGGAGCCGCCGGCGCCGCTTCGGGGGCGGCCGGGGCCGCCTGTTCCTGCAGCCACTTGGCGAACTCTTCGGGCGTCTCGACGGTGACGAAACCCTTCATGCGGTAGTGCCCGAGCCCGCAGAGCTCGGCGCACGCGATCTCCCAGTGTCCGGTGCGGGTCCCCTCGAACCAGATCCGCGTCGAGAGGCCCGGCACCGCGTCCTGCTTCACCCGGAACTCGGGCAGGAAGAACGAGTGGATGACGTCCTTCGAGTGGAGCGTCACGATGACGGGTTGCCCTACCGGGAAATGGAGCTGGTTGAGGGTGAGGACGTCATCCGGCGTGTCGAACTTGTTGTCGGCGCCGGCGTAGCGGATGTTCCAGGCGAACTGCTCCGCCGTGACCTCGATCTGGACGCCGTCCTTCGGCAGATGCTGCTTGATGTCGGCCCACGTGGCGCGCGAGAGGAGCGCGAGCACGACGCAGATCACCGCCGGCACGATCGTCCAGATGACCTCGAGGCGGTTCGAGCCGTGCGTGTAGCGCGGGCGGCGCCCCTCGCGGTAGCGGTACTTGAAGAGGAAGAACAGGAGCAGCGCTTCGACGACGACGAAGATGACGCCGGTGATCCAGAGGATCAGCCGGAAGAGGCCGTCCACGCGTCCGCTGTAGGTGGACACGCCTTCGGGCAGCTTCATCCAGAAGGGCAGGGCCGACGCCGCCGCGGGCAGAGCCGTTGCGGCGAGGACGATCGCGGCCAGGCGCGCGAGGCGGCCGGTTCGGGAACGCCGGGAAGTCACGTCCGGGAAGCTCGCCCCCTCAACCCTTGAAGGAGAAGTCCACGGTCTTCGACTCGGTGCCGGAGATCGTGACGGTCTGCGTCTGCGGTCCATATTTCTCCTGCCAGGCCTCGATCGTGTACGTGCCGGGCGGCAGATTCTTGATCTCGAACGTGCCCTGGTCGTTGGTCACGGAGAAAAACGGGTGGGACATGACGCCGACGTAGGCGCCCATCCATTTGTGGACGTCGCACTTGAAGCGCACCGGCATCTCCGGCTTGTCGAACGTCTTGAGAGTCGACATCCCCTTGAACGGCTGCCCGATGTTGAACTCGGCGTTCGTCTTCGGCAGGGCGTGGATGTTGTGGAGCGTGCCGTCGCTGTTGACGATCTTGAGCGGCTGACCGGCCTGGATGCCGAAGATGTGCGGGTGGTACTGGCAGCCTTCCTGGTCGAGCTCGACGGGGGTCGTCGGCGCCGGGTAGTTTCCGGTGACGCCTTCCTTGACGTACACGAAGACGTCCTTGAGCGTCCCGTTCTGGTTGATCTCGACTTCCTGCGTGTAGACCGGCGTCGAATGCGCCGCCTTGCAGTACGCGTCGGCGTCCATCTTGATGACTTCCTTCGCCGGAGCGGTGCCCGCGAAGGTCACCTTGCCCGTGAGCGTCGCGCCGCCGGCGGCGGGCGCCGCGGCCGGAGCCGCCGCGGGGCCGCCGGAGCGGCGGCCGAAGCGGTCGAGGTCGTCGGAGCCGATTCCTCGTCGAGAGCGTCTTCCTCCTTGCCGCCGCCGCAGGCCGCGAGCGTCAGGCTGACCGCGCCGGCCAGAAGGATCAACAAAGCGCGATTGGACTTCACGATCTCACTCCTTAGATTCAGTCGTGTTCGTTCGGTGGAGCGCCGCGGCGTCGGCTCCCGCCGGAGAGGGGGCCACGGCACACCGCGAGCGCGAGACTGCTCAAAACGCGCCGCATCATATAGAAGCCCCCCCGCCCTTTCAAGAGACGGCGCCCCCGCGCCATCTGCTATCGTCTCGCGACACCGTGTCCGCCTTCCGGCTCGAAGCGCGCGAGCTCTCAAAGTCGTACTCCGGCCCCGCGCTCTTCTCGAATCTCACGTTCACGGCCTCCGCAGGGCTGACCGCGGTCGCGGGAAGAAACGGCAGCGGCAAGACGACGCTTCTGAAGATTCTCGCGCGCCTCCTCGCGCCCGAGCGCGGCCGTGTCGGGATCTTCGACGCCTCCCGCGAGCTCTCCGGCGAGGAGCGGCGGCGCGCCGTCGGATGGGCCGGACCGGACCTCGCCTTCTATGACGACTTCACCGCGCGCGAAAACCTGCGCTTCTTCCGCCGCGCCTCGGGACTGTCCGGCGACGCCGCCGACCTCGCGAAGCGCCTGGATCGCGTCGGCCTCGGCGCGGTCGCCGACCGGCGCGTCGGCGCGTTCTCGACGGGCATGAAGCAGCGTCTGCGCCTCGCGTTCGCGTTGCTGCTCGATCCGCCGGTGTTGCTGCTCGACGAGCCGGCCGCGGGCCTGGACGAGGAGGGACGCGCCACGCTGGCGCGCGTCGTCGGGGAGCGGCGAGCGCTCGGCCCGGTTCTCCTCGCGTCGAACGACCCGCGCGACTTCGCCTCGCCCGAGCAGACGATCGAGCTGTCCCGATGAGCGCCTCCGGCCCGCTCGCCCGCGCCTGGGCCGTCTGCGCCAAGGACGCCGCCCAGGAGGCGCGGCAGCGCATCGCCCTGGCCTCGGTCCTCTTCTTCGCCGCGACGGCGCTGACCCTCGTCTCGTTCGCGATCGGGCCCGCGGGATTCGCCCGCGAGGAGCGCGCGACGCTGCACGCGGCGGTGCTCTGGATCCTCCTCTTCTTCTCGACCGCCACGGGCCTGCCGCGCGCGTTCGTGCGCGAGGAGGAGACGGGCACCGCCCTCGCGCTCCGCAAGACGGCGCCGGGCCTCACGGTCCTCGCGGGCAAAACGCTTTTCAACTACTTCCTGTTCGCCGCGATCGCCGCCGTCACCGTGCCGGGGCTCTCGATCCTGCTCGGCTGGGAGGTCGCCTCGCCCGGCGCGCTCGCGATCGTGCTCGCCGCGTCCGGCTACGGCCTGACCGTCGTCTCGACGTTCCTCTCGGCGCTCGTCGCGCGGGCCGGAGGCAAGAACGTCCTCTTCGTGCTCGTCTGCTTCCCGCTCCTCGTGCCGCTGCTCCTCGCCGCGATCGCGGCGACGCTCGCCGCGGCGGGCGGCGAGCTCGCGGCGAGCCCGCTCCGCGTCATCCTCGCCTACGACGGCGCGGCGACGTGCGCGGCGTACCTGCTGGCCGCGGCGGCGTGGGAGGAATGACCGTCGCCTTCACTTGCTCGGGAATCTGGCGGCCGCCTGTCGACCACGGCTCTGGTCGCGGTTGACGGATTCGGCGGCCGCCACCGGCTCGCGGCTCGGCCAAAGGGCCTCGACCGCTCGCCTGATTCCCTCGCTGCGCTCCGGCGACCAGCCAGCCGGACTCGAAATCGCGCTGCGACTACCGCGCCTCGGTGTTCCAGAAGAACTTCGGCGCGGGCTGCGGCGTCGGCCACTCCCGCTTCAGCGTGTCGCCGTCCCACAGCTCGCCGTTCTTGACCACCCACCGCACTTTCTCCGTGTTGTGGATGTCGGCGAGCGGGTCGGCGTCGAGGACGACCAGGTCCGCCAGCTTGCCCGCCTCGATCGAGCCCAGGTCCGGCGCGAAGCCGATCTTGTCCGCCGCGAGGATCGTGGAAGCGCGCAGCGCCTCGTGCGGCGTCATCGCCGTCATCCCCTTCGGCTGGCCGTCGCCCGCCATCATCCAGATCTCCCAGTCGGGGCCGAGGCCCTGGACCTGTCCATGCGCGCCGAGCGAGACGTTGCCTCCCGCGTGCAGCACCGCGGCCGCGCCCCGCGCCACCGTCGGGAAGTTGTATTCGGACGGATCGATCCAGGGAAGACGCCGCGCCTTCGCGTCGAGAACCCGATGCGGCGTGAAGCGATTGAGCTTCGCGTCGTCGTGGGGGTTGCGGGTCTGCCAGTAGTACTCCTCGCCCCACGGCCCGCCGTACGCGACGATGAGCGTCGGCGTGTAGAACGTCGTCGACTTCGCGACGAAGTTGATGATGTCGGGCCCGAGCTCGACCGGTAGCGCGTGCTCCCAGGCCGTGAATCCGTCGAGCGCCATCGTCATGTCGGTCTGCAGCTCGCCCGCTCCCTCGGCGGTCAGGAGCATGTGCTCGAGGCGGCAGGCTTCCGCGAACCACATCCTCTGCGACCGGCGCGGCTGCTGATACACCTTGATCATCCGGGCGCCGTACGCCTTCATCCGGCGCACCTGCCGGCGCGCGTCCTCGAGGTCGTTGACCTCCGCGTACGCGTCCGACTGCTGGCCGCCGTAGAGGATCGCGCCCGAAGAGTAGACGCGCGGCCCCATCATGACTCCGGCGTCGACCATTTCCGCCTGCGCGAAGACGTCGAGCGACGGCGCCGAGGGGTCGTAGACCGTCGTCACGCCGTAGGCCAGGTTCGCCGCGTACTCCCATTTGGTGTCCGGGAAGTTCTCGAAGCCCGAGTAGTGCAAGTGCGCGTGCGTGTCGATCAGGCCCGGGATGATCGTCTTGCCGCGCGCATCGAACGTCTTCGTCCCGGCCGGCGGCGACAGAGTGCCCGACGGCCCGACCGCCGCGATCCGGCTGCCGGTCACGAGCACGTCCGCGTTGTCGAGCACCTCGTCGCCCTTCATCGTGATGACGCGTGCGCCGGAAAGGAGCATCGAGCCGTCGGGCGCGGGCCGAGGCATCGAGAGATGAATGTCGATCTCTTCGGAAGACGGCAGCTTGAGCTCCCCGTCGTCCTCCTTCTTGTCGCCCGCGGGCGCTTTGGCGGCGGCGTCCGTCTTCTTGGCCTTCTCCCGTGCTTTGCGCTTCTCGTCCTCGACGAAGCGGATCGCTCCCGCGACCGGCAGGCGGCGGAACGTCGCGGCGAAGCCCCACGTGATCGTCTTCCCGCCGTCGGCCCAGCCGGCGTAAGAGCCGGCTTCCCGGGAGAGCCGCCAGACGGGGACGGCGCCGTCCTTCAATCCGACCTCGGGCGGCTCCTTCGTCTGCATCGCCGGCAGCGCGGTCACGTACACGTTGTCGCGCGACGTGAAGACGACCCATTGCTCGTCGGGCGACGGAACGAGATCGTCCACCGGAGGGAAGCGCATGTAGACCTTGCGATCGGTCCCGTCGAGCCGGACGGAGACGAGGTCGTTCTTGGAATCGTCGGACCGTTTCTTGGTCGGAACCGGATCCCGAAAGAAGACGCGCGTTCCGTCCTTCGAGAAGAAGGCCTGGGGGTGGAACGACATGACGTCGGCGCCTTCCACCGACGTGATCCGCTGCGGATCCCCTCCCGACGCGGGGAGCCAGTCGATGTCGAAGTACTGCTCGTCTTCGGGCTGCAGGCCGCGGAACTCGAGGCCCGAGCCGCGGATCACGACGAGGCGGTCGCCCGACGGAGACCACGCCGGGTTGGCGTAGTGCGCCGGCGCCTTCGTCAGGCGCTGCGGCGCTCCCGCGGCGACCGGCGCCTTCCAGACGGCGCCGCCTTCCGCGTCCGACCACGTCACGTAGGCGATGAAGCGGCCGTCGGGAGAGAACGCGGGCGCGTATTCGCGGCGCGGGAGACCGGGCGCGTCGGGCGTCAGTCGCCGCGGCGATCCGACGGCGCGGGAGCCGTCGAGCGCCTGGAGCCACACGCGGCCGAAGGCGTCGAACGCGATCCACTTCCCGTCAGGCGATTGCGAGGGCCAGCGCAGGATGCGTGCCTCGATCGGCCCGGTCGGCAACTTCTCCTGGAAGGTCACCCGCGGCGCGACCCATTGCTCGACGGAAACGGTGAATGGGATCTCGATCCGCGTGCGCGACGCGAGCTCGAGTCGCGCGAGCCTGCCGTGGTCGGAATACACGATCGAGCGCCCGTCCGGCGTGAAGGCGTAACCCGGCCAGCCGTCCATCTGGGCGAAGCCTTCCTGCTCGTCGCGCGTGACTCCGGTCGCGAGGATCCGCTCGGCGCCGGTCGGGAGATCGCGCGCCACGAGAACCGAGTCGGCGTCGCGGCGGCTCACGAAGACGAGCGTCTTCCCGTCGGGCGAGAGGGCCGGGCGCACGGCGCCGCCGAACCCGCTCGTGACGGGGAACACCTCGCCCGTCGAACGGTCGAGGCGCTGAATCTGCCAGAGCCCCTTGGAGAGGTCGGGCGTATAGCTGAACGGGACCTTGCGGGTCGAGAAGAAGACGAAGCGCCCGTCGCGCGAGGCGACCGCGCCCGCCGCGTTGCTGACCTCGTCGGAAGACGTCAGCTTCACGCCGCCGCCGCCGTAGCGGTTGTACATCCAGAGCTCGACGGGCGGGATGCCGGCGCGCTTGCCGTCCTCCTTGCGCGCGATCAGGTAGTTGCCGTCCGGAGTCCATGCGGCCGTGCGGACGTAGGAATCCTTCTCTTCGGTCAGCGGTCGGGGATTGCCGCCGTCCGCGTCCATCAGCCAGATGTTCTCGATGCCGCTGCGGTCGCTCGTGAAGGCGATCGTCTTGCCGTCCGGCGAGAACCGCGGCTGGGAGTCGTACGCCGGCCCGCGCGTCAGCGCCTTCGCCGCGCCGCCCGCGATCGGCATCGCGTAGAGATCCCCGAGGAGATCGAAGACGATCGTCGCGCCGTCGGGCGAGACGTCGAGCGACATCCACGTCCCTTCGCGGACCTCGAAGGCGATCTTGCGAGCGTCCGGCCGGGGCTCGTTGATGTCGGCGGTGACGTCCTTTTTCGCCGGGGTCGGCGTGGGCGTCGCGGTCGAAGGCGCGGCGCTCGGCGTCGGAGTGGGCGTTGGCGTGGGCGCGGGCGTCGCCGACAGGGCCGGGGCGACGGCCAGCAGGGCGAGGGTTCGGAGGATCGAGCGCAAGGGCACCTCCTTCGAGCGGCCGATCCTATGGCACCGGCCGGCTCCATCCAACCGGATTGTCGCCGGCGGATCCCGTCGCGGGACGGTGCGATAGGCTTCGCCCGGTGAAGGCAGCCAAGGCCTTTCTCGGCCTGTACCTCGCGGCCGTCGTCGCCGCCGCCTTTCTGTGGCCCGCGCCGGCGCAGGGGTTCATCGGCGAGTCGTCGCGGATCGTCTTCTTTCACGTGCCCTGCGCCTGGGTGGCGAGCCTCGCGTTCCTGATCGCGGCGGGCTACTCGATCGCGTACCTCGCGCGCCGGCAGCCCCGGGCCGACGACATCGCCGACGCCGCCGTGCGCCTGGGCCTGCTCTTCGCCGTGCTCGCGCTCGTGACCGGCTCGCTCTTCGCCCGCGTGATGTGGGGGTCCTACTGGAACTGGGACCCGCGCGAGTCGTCGTTCCTGCTCCTCATCTTTCTCTACGCGGCCTACCTCTTTCTCCGCAACGCGATCGAGGACCCCGAGCGTCGGGCGCGCATCGCCGCGTCCTACGCGATCTTCGCGGCGTTCCTGATGCCGTTCCTCGTCTTCGTCGCGCCGCGGATCACGCAGTCGCTCCACCCGCAGACCGTGATCAACCCGCAGGGCAAGATCCTCATGGACGGCCCGACGAAGGCGGTGTTCTTCGGCAGCCTCCTCGGCTTCTCGGCGCTCTTCCTCTGGATGCTGTCGCTCGAGACGCGGGCGGCCCGGCTCGCGCGCGTCGCGGCGGAGCGTCTCCGCCGATGACCTTGCGACCCACGCCTGTCGCCCGCGTCGCCGACCTGACCGAGGCGTCCCGCAACCGCCTCGACGATCTCTCCGTCGAGGAGGCCCGCCGAATCCTCGCCGATGGCGCGCCGGAAGACGTCCTGGGGATCGAAGGCTCGTTCGCGCTCGTGGCGACGCGCGGCGAGGTCGTCCGCCTCGCGCGCTCGCTCGACCGGCCGCTGCGCTACTTCCTCGCGAAGCAGACGGACGGGCCGCTCCTCGTCGTGGCCGACCGGATCGATGCGATCCACGCGCACCTCGCGGCCCTCGGCCTCGCCGATCAGTTCCACCCGAGCTACACGCGCATGGTGCCCGCTCATCACGTCGTCGAGATCCGGCTCGTGGGCTGTCCCGATCCGCTGCCGGCGTACCGCCGCTTCTTCGCGCCCGAGCGCGGGACGTTGCCGGCCGACCTCGACGCGATCGGCGCGGCGTACGTCGGCGCGCTCGGGGAGGAGATCCGCAAATGGGCCTCGCGCCTCGACCGGCGCGAGCCGATCGGCGTGTGCTTTTCGGGCGGCGTCGACAGCGGCGCGGTTCTGCTCGTGACCGAGCACGTTCTCCGCGGCCTCGGGATGAGCCCGGCGCGGCTGAAGGCATTCACGCTCGCCGCCGGCGAAGCGGCGGATCTTTCGCAGGCCCGGCGGTTCCTCGAGGAATGCGGGCGCGCCTTCTACCTCGAGGCGGTCGAGACGGACCCGAATGCGATCGACCAGGCCGAGGCCGCGCGCGTGATCGAGGACTACAAGCCGCTCGACGTCGAGTCGGCCGCGATGGCGATCGCGCTGTGCCGCGGCATCCGCGAGCGGTATCCCGAGTGGAAGCATCTCGTGGACGGCGACGGCGGCGACGAGAACCTGAAGGACTACCCGATCGAGGAGAACCGCGAGCTCACGATTCGGAGCGTACTCTCGAACCCGATGCTCTACCAGGAGGGCTGGGGCGTGGGCAGCGTGAAGCACTCGCTGACGTACTCGGGCGGCCAGAGCCGCGGCTGCACGCGCACCTACGCGCCGCTCGCGCGCTTCGGCTTCGACGGCTTCAGCCCCTTCACCCGGCCCGCGGTCGTCGCGGTCGCCGAGGCGATTCCGTTCGTCGCTCTGACGGACTGGAGCCCGGCGCGCCTGTACGCGCTGAAAGGCGAGATCGTCGCGCGCGGAGTGGCCGCGGTGACGGGAGTCCGGATGCCCGTGTTCCCGAAGCGCCGTTTCCAGGATGGCGCGCTCGCGGCGCCGCCGCCGCGCGACCGCGACGCCGCCGAGGCGATGTACCGCCGCGACCTGCTCTCGCAGTACGCGCGAACCTGATCCGCACGACGGGCCGCGGGTGAGCCTCGACGACGCCTACCCCGACCGTGCCGCCGAACGATCCCGCTGGATCCTCGAGCGCCGCGGGCCGCGCGCGGCGGTCGATTCCGCGCGTGCCGTCGGCGCCTTCGTCGATCGGGAGCGCACCGAGACGGGGACGATTGCCGACGTCGCGACGATTCTTCTCGCCAACCGCGAGTGCCCGTGGCGCTGCCTCATGTGCGATCTCTGGACGCACACGATCGAAGAGACGGTCGCGCCCGGCGCGATCCCGGCTCAGGTCGCCGGCGCGCTCGCCGCGCTACCGTCGGTGCGGCGCGTGAAGCTCTACAACGCCGGCAGCTTCTTCGATGCGAAGGCCGTGCCGCGCGAGGACCACGCCGCGATCGCGGAGATGCTGCGCGGCTTCGAACGGGTGACGGTCGAGTGCCACCCGGCGCTCGTCGGACAGGACTGTTTCCGGTTCGCCAGGCTCCTGGGCGGCCGGCTCGAAGTCGCCATGGGGCTCGAGACGGTCCACCCCGGGATCCTCGAGAAGCTCAACAAAGGGATGACGGCCGAGTCCTTCCGCCGCGCTTCCGAGTCCCTGGCGCGCGAGGCCGTGGCGCTCCGTGCGTTCGTCCTCGTCGGCCTGCCGTTTCTCCCGCCGGAGGACGCGCTCGCCTGGGCCGCTCGCTCGCTCGATTTCGCGTTCGACTGCGGCGCGACGGCCGCCGTCCTCATCCCGACGCGAGCGGGAAACGGCGCGATGGACGCGCTCGCGCGGCGGGGCGACTTCGCGCCGCCCACTCTCGCGATTGTGGAGCGCGCGCTCGCGGACGGAATCGCGGCGTTCGCGGAACGCGGGCGCGTCTTCGCGGACCTCTGGGACCTCGAGCGCCTGCGCGACTGCGCGGCCTGCTTCCCCGAACGGCGCCGCCGCCTCGAACGGATGAATCTCGAGCAGCGCGTCCCGCCGCCGGTCGCGTGCGCGGACTGCGGGGCTGCAGCCTGAGCGGCGTGAGGCTCTCCGTCGACGTCGCCGTCGTCGGCTCGGGCTTCGGAGGTTCGCTCACGGCGCTCGTCGCGCGGCGCCTCGGCCTTTCGGTCGCGCTCCTCGAGCGCGGAGCGCACCCGCGCTTCGCGATCGGCGAGTCCACGTCGCCGCTGGCCAACCTGCTGCTGGAGGAGCTTGCGCGGCGCCACGAGCTCCCGCGGCTTCTTCCGCTCTGCAAGTGGGGCCGCTGGCGGCGCGAGCGCCCGGAGGTTGCCTGCGGGCTGAAGCGCGGGTTCTCCTTCTATGCGCACCGTGCGGACCGGCCCTTCGTCGCCGACCCCAATCGCGGCGACCAGCTCCTCGTCGCCGCCTCGCCGCGCGACGAGGTCGCCGACACGCACTGGTATCGCCCGGATTTCGACTTCTTCCTCGTCGGCGAGGCGCGCGAGGCCGGCGCCGAGTATCTCGACCGCGCGGCGCTCGACTCGCATCGAAACCGGAGACGGAAGCGTCCGCATCTCCGGCGAGCGCGCCGGAGAGCCGCTCGAGGTCCGCGCGCGGCTCGCCGTGGACGCGTCGGGGCCGCGGGGATTTCTCTGGAAGACGCTCGGCGTCGGGGAGCGGCCGTTCGAAGGGCTCCCCGAGACCTCCGGTCTCTACACGCACTTCACGGACGTGCGCCGTCTCGACGAGATGAACGTCCTGCCCTCGGGCGAAACGCCTCCCTACCCGCCGGACGACGCCGCCCTCCACCACGTCTTCGAAGGCGGCTGGATCTGGGTCCTGCGATTCGGCAACGGCCTCACGAGCGCCGGCGTCGCGGCGCGCGCCTCCCTGGCCCGCGCGCTGCGATTCGAGGAGGGCGCACCGGCGTGGGAGCGTCTGCTCGACCGCCTTCCGACCGTTCGGGAGCAGTTCGCGGACGCGCGCCCCGCGCTGCCCTTCGTCCAACGCGCGCGCCTCCCGTTTCGCGCCGCGCAGGCGAGCGGTCCCGGCTGGACGATGCTGCCGTCGGCCGCGGCGTTCGTGGATCCGCTGCTCTCGACGGGGTTCCCGCTGACGCTCCTCGGCATCGAGCGGCTCGGGCGCGCTCTCGAGGAAGACTGGGGGACTCCGTACCTCGCGGCTCGCCTCGCACGCGACGCCGACACGTCGCTTCGCGAGACCGACGCGGCGGCCCTCCTCGTCGGCGCGCTGTACGCGAACTTCGACGACTTCCCGCTCTTCGCGGCGCTCTCGAAGCTCTACTTCGCGGCCGCGAGCTTCTCCGAGGCCGCGCGCCGGCTCGGCCGGCCCGAGGTCGCGGGCTCTTTCCTCTGCGCCGATCGCGAGCCGTTCGGGACGCGGATGCGCGACATCTGCCGCCGCGCGATCGCCTCGCGAGGAACGGACCGGCCGTCGCTCATCGACGACGTCCACCGCGCGATCGCACCGCTCGACGTCGCCGGCCTCGGCCGCCGAGACCGGCGCAACTGGTATCCCTTCCGCGGCGAGGACCTCGTCGAGAACGCCGGCAAGGTCGGCGCCACCGCCGGCGAGGCCCGCGCGCTGCTCGAGCGCTGCGGGCTCGGCGAGCCGTCCGTCGCGGCTCGCTAGGCGACCTTCGCGGGGAATTGCGCCGCGATCCCCGCCGAGAGCATGTCGGCCATTTTCAGGATCTGCGCGTGGATCTTGTCGTACGCGGCGACGTCGGCCGTCCAGTCCTTGTTCAGACGGGCGACGAGCTCGGCCGTGGTCAAATCCAGATGGTCGCGCATCATCGCCTTCATGTCGGCGGCCGGCCAGTGGGTCGGATTGGCGCCCGACAGGAACGCCGCGATCTCATCCGCGTTGGTGGCCCAGCGGGTCTTGCTCGAGTCGAGCTTCGCCTTGTCCCCCGCTTTCGCCGCCGCGACGATGTCGGCCGCGATCAAGATGTGCTGGCGGAGCAGCCCGGTGAGCTTGTCGCCCGCCGCGTCGCCGTAGAAGGGTTTGACGGCGTTGCCGATGTCGGCCTGGTTCTGGAGCAGCCGATCGGTCGTGGCCTTCAGGTCGGGCGCGTCCGCGAGCGCGCTCACGATGTAGAGGCGCGTCCACGTGATGTGGTCCTCCCAGAGCTTGCGCATCGCGGCGCGCAGATCCTCCTTCGTGGCGGCGGCTGCGAGAGCAGGCGCCATCCCGAGGCCGAGGGCGAGCGCGAGTGCGATTCCGACGATTCGACGTTTCATCTCTTCTCCCTTTCCTTTCCAACTACAGCGATTCGAGGTACGCGACCAGATCGGCGGATTCCTGCGCCGAGAGGCCGAGACCGAAGACCTGGTCGTAGTGATCGACGACGGCCGCGAGCGTCGCGAAGCGGCCGTCGTGGTAGAAGCCGCCCTTCTCGTGCGTCCAGAGGCCTTTGAGCGGCGCCGTGCGATACCGGCCGTCGGGAGCCCGATCGGCCTGGAACGAGTCGATCCCGATCTCCTCGGGCGTGTGCATGTTCCACCCCGGTTCCGTGAAGAGGGGCGGCACGTGACAGCTCGCGCAGCGCGCCTTGCCTGCGAAGACCATCTCGCCCCGCGCCGCGGCCGCCGGATCGACGCGGCCGGGAGGCGGGGCCGGCGCCGTGAGGCCGAGCTGATAGACGTGCAGTCCCGCGAGCTTCGGCGTGACGCGGTCCGGCGCGGCGGTCACGTGGCTAAATCCCGAGCGCGCCGCGACGGGGAAGCGTGTCGCGTCATCGAGGCGCGGGTCGAAGAACGTGCCCTGGCCGTGCATCTCGAGGTTTGCGACGAATGCGTTCCAGTAGGTGACCGAGCCCCAGCCGGTCCAGGTATGGAGATTCACGCCCGCGAGACCGAATGCCGGCGGAATCAAGGCGGCCGCCGTGCCGCCGTCCGGCCGGAATGGTTTGCCGTCGAGGAAGAGCTCGGCGTCGAAGTGGCCCGGACCCCAGGTCCCGAGCACCTGACGAACGGTGTCCTGCGGGACCTCGAGGAGCTTCGCGACGGGCGAGAGATCGGGTGCGAGCGCGACGATGGCGCCGACGTTCAGGTCGCGATTGGCCCAGCCGTCGAGGCGATGACCGATTCCGGGAGCGAGCGAATCGTCCACCGTCGAGTGACAGAGGGCGCACTGGATCCCGACAGACTGGAGCCGTTCGCCGGAGAAGAATCCCGTGAGCCCGACGACGGAGTTCCGGCGCAAGAGCGCGAGCGTCGTCGCCGGATCGTCCAGGTTCACTCGGCCCCGCCGAAGATCGCGCTGGAGCGACGCGGGGAGCGCGTCGACGTCCACCTTGAGACCCACCGCGAGCGCCGTCTTCGGCGAGACCCCGGGGCCGACGCCTCCGAGCTTCGCGCCCGCGATCGCCTGATGGAGCTTCAGGGCGCCGCCCCAGAACGCCTCGTCGCCGAAGGTGTCGAAACGGAACGTCCGGCGGCCTTCCTCGAAGAGCTCCTTCGTGTCCCCGCCGGGTCCGCGATGGCCGTTTCCCGCGAAGAGGAAGAGAGCGCCGTCGCCGGAACCGCCCGGGTCTCCGGACGGCGGCGCGGACCCGAGCGTCCAGAGCATGGCGGCCGCGACGGCCAGGAAAGGGATTCCCCAGGAGCGGAATCGAGTGCGTCGCGTCATCTGCGACCTCCATACCCAACGAGTCCCGAAGCGACCCGGGGTGACGGCGGGAGGCCGAAATTAAGCGACCCTTAAGACGAAACCTTTCCCGGGTTGGCGACTCTATTGCTAGCAGGTTGCTGAAGAAGGGTGTGGGATGGCGTTACCAGCGCCGCGGGGACAGACCCGAGGAAGCGCGACGACGGCGATGCCATCGCATCGGCGAGGAGCGATGACGACGGAGATGGCCCCGCGCCGCCGTAACCCGGAGGGTGGACGGCACTTTGCCGGCGCCGGCAGGGGCAATGCCACGGAAGCTCCGAGAGAATCGCGCGGGAAGCGCCGGATGCAAAGTGCCGGACACGACGCCCGCATCCATTTTTCAGCAGCCTGCTAGAGGAAAGACTCATGGAGGAAGCGCTCCGCGGCCCGGAGGTCCTCTCGGATGAGGAGGTCGTCGCGCGCGTTCGTGGCGGCGACGTCGACCTCTTCGAGGTCCTCCTGCGCCGCTACAACCAGCGCCTCTACCGCGTGGCCCGGTCGGTCCTGCGCGATGACGCCCGCGCGGAGGACATCGTGCAGGAGACGTGGGTCCGGGCCTTCACGCACCTCCATCAGTTCGAGAATCGCTCCCGCTTCTCGACCTGGCTCACGCGCATCGCCCTCCACGAGTCGTGGGCGCGCGCACGCAGGGGGCGGAAGTTCGTTTCGATCGATCCCGGTCCGTCCGGGGAGGTGACTCCCATGAGCGATCCCGCTTCCTCCGACAGCGATCCCGAACGCCGCGCCAGCGAGCACGAGACGGCGATCGCCCTCGAGGCCGCCATCGCGGCGCTGCCCGACCGCTATCGCGGCGTGTTCGTGCTGCGAGAGGTGGAGGAGCTCTCGACGGCCGAGACGGCGGAATGCCTCGAGCTCAAGGAAGAGACCGTCAAGACGCGGCTCCATCGCGCGCGCGGGATGCTTCGCCGGGAGCTCCTGGGTCCCGCGGCGCGGGCGGGCGTCTATCCCTTCCTCGGGCCGCGCTGCGATCGCATGGTCGCTTCAGTCCTCGCGCGGATCCGTTCCGCGTCGGCCAACTGCGCGAACTGAGACCGGGCGGCCCGGCCGGCCCTCACTTCGCCGTGATCACGACGTGGCCGCGGCGGTTCTCCTGCCAGCAGGTGTCGTTGTCGGACGCGCAGAACGGCCGCTCCTTCCCGTACGAGACGACCTTCACGCGATCGGACGCCACGCCGAGAACCGCCAGATAGTCCTCGGCCGCGCTGGCGCGCCGCTGGCCGAGGGCGAGGTTGTAGGAATCGGTGCCGCGCTCGTCGCAGTGCCCTTCGATCAGGATCCGGACGCTCGCGTACTTCTGCAGCCACCGGGCGTCCGCCGTGAGCGCCGTCCGCGCGTCTTCGCGCAGCTCCGCGCAGTCGTAGTCGAAGAATGCGTCCTGGAGGAAGCCGCCGCGGTTCAAGCGATCGAGATCCTGCGCCAGCACGTCCGGCGCGGTCGCCGGAGGCGCTCGCGCTCGAGCACCTGGCGGAGATCGACCGGCTGGGCGAAGCGTTTCCGCTCCCGCTCGCACGCGCCCGGAGCAACCGCCGGAAGTAACCGGCTCGAATTCGGCCCCGGCGGGTTGCTTTTCGCCGCTCCCGGGACAAGAATCGCCTCGTGAGCAGCCTCGGCTACCTCGCGGTCGTCAATCTCGTGATCTGGGCGGGGCTCTTCTTCTACCTCTGGCGGCTCGACCGCCGTATTTCGGAAAGGGAGCGCGAGCCGTGAAGAAGGGCTACTGGATCGCCGCCGTCCTCGCGCTCGCCTTCGTCGCCCTCGGCCTCACGGCCTTCCAGAAGACGCTCACGCCGTATCTGACGTTCGACGAAGCGCGCAAGTCGCGCGGCGTCGTCCAGGTCATGGGCGCCCTCGACAAGACGAGCGACCGGTACGACACGGTGAGCCAGGAGCTGTCGTTCAACATTCTCGACGAGCACGGCCGCTCGATGCCCGTCGCCTACCGCGGCATCAAGCCCGGCAACTTCAAGGACGCGATCTCGATCGTCGCGATCGGCCGATTCCAGAACGGCCGCATCGAGGCCGAGAAACTGCTCGTCAAGTGCCCTTCGAAGTACCAGGGCGCCGAAGTCGAAAAGTCCTATTCGTCCGCACCCCCGGCGCCCGCTCCCCGGTCGTAACCCCCGATGACCTCCACCTACTTCTGGCCGGGTGTCGCCGCCATCTGGGGCGCGCTCTTTTCGGGAACCGCCTCGGCCGCGACCTACTGGCAGGCGGACCGCGGGCGGCGCGAGCTGCTGCCGCTCGCGCGCAGCCTCTACGCCGCCTTCGCGACCTGCGTCGTCGCCGCCTGCGCGGTCCTGATGACGCTGATCCTCCAGCACCGCTTCGACCTCTCCTACGTCAACGCCTACTCGAGCCGCGACCTGCCCCTGCACTTCCTCATCTCCTGCTTCTGGGGCGGACAGGAGGGCTCGTTTCTCCTCTGGTGCTTCTGGGGAGCGCTCATCGGGCTCGTCGTGTGGCGGAGCGCCAAGGAGCTCGAGGCACCCGTCATGATCGTGTACCTCGCGAGCTTCCTCGGCATCATCGCGATCCTCTGCAAGCAGAGCCCGTTCAAGATGCTGCCGCCGCCGGCGCCCGAGGACGGCGTCGGGCTGAACCCGCTGCTCCAGGATCCGTGGATGGTGATCCACCCGCCCGTGATGTTCTCGGGCTTCGCGTCGCTGTCCGTTCCCTTCGCGTTCGCGATCGCCGCGCTCTGGAAGAAACGGTGGGACGGCTGGATCGCGCGGGCGATCCCCTGGGCGCTGTTCACGTTCGTGACGCTCGGAACCGCGATCCTGATGGGCGGCTACTGGGCCTACAAGACGCTCGGCTGGGGCGGCTACTGGGGATGGGATCCCGTGGAGAACACGAGCCTCGTGCCCTGGCTCGTGACGGCCGCGCTCGTGCACGGCATGTTCCTGCAGCGCGCGCGCAAGCGGCATCGCAAGATCAACCTGCTGCTCGCCTGTTTCGCCTACGTGACGATCCTCTACGGGACGTTCCTGACGCGGTCCGGCATCCTGGCGGACTTCTCCGTGCACTCCTTCATCGACCTCGGCATCACCGGGTGGCTCGTCGGGATCCTGCTCGGGTTCCTCGGGCTCTCGCTCGCCCTCGTCGGCTGGCGGTGGCGCGAGATTCCGGTCGAGGCGGAAGACGAGACGCCAGCGCTTTCGCGGAGCGTCCTCTTCATCCTCGGGATCGCCGCATTTTGCGCGCTCGCTTTCGTCATCCTGCTCGGGACCTCGGCGCCGCTCCTGACGCGCCTGTCGGGCAACCCGGCGCAGGTCCAGAACTCGTTCTACAACCGCACGACGACGCCGGCCGTGGCGCTCATGGTGTTTCTCGCGGCGCTGGTACCGTTCGTCTCCTGGAAGGGCGAGTCGCTCGCGGCGCTCTTCGCGAATGCGCGCCGGTCTCTGCTCGTCTCCGCCGGCGCCACGGCCCTCGCGTTCGTTCTGGGCGCGCGGCAGGCGCCCACACTGATCCTCCTCGCGCTGGCGTTCTTCGCGGCCGACATGAACCTGCGCGCCGTCATCCGCAAGGCGCGCACCGGCAAGATCGCCGGCGCCGGCGGCTACCTCGCGCACGTCGGCGTCGGGATCATGCTGGCCGGCATCGTGGTCTCGGGCGTGTACGCGAAATCGACGCGGGTGACGCTCCCCGCCGGCAAGCCCGTGATCGTCGACGGGAATACGCTGACCTTCCTGCGCGTCCTGCCCGCGACGGCGACCGAGAAACAGGCGATGGAAGTGCGCGTCCGCACGGCCGAGGGCAAGAGCTTCTACGCCTATCCGAAGATGTACGTGAACTCGCGCACGAACCAGCTCATGGCCAACCCGTCGATTCGAAAGTCCGCCGTCTCCGACCTCTACATCGCGCCGCAGTCCTACGACCCGGGCCAGCCCGAGCAGATCGGGCGCGACGTCCGCATGACGAAGGGGACGACGCAGAACATCGACGGCATCGGGTTCACGTTCCGCGATTTCAACGCCGACCGCTCGGCCATGATGCGCGGCGAGAAGACGATCCTCGTGCTGACCGACGTCACGATCACGCCGCCCGACGGCGTCAACCGCGACGCGACGCTCCGGTACGTCTGGAACATGGAGACGCAGGAGGCGGACGCGCCGGAGATCGAGATCCCGGGCGTGCCCGGCGGGAAGATGCGCGTCGTCGCCGTGTCCCCCAACGACGGCGCGCTCGTGCTCCGGCTGACCGGCGTGTCGAAGGACAAGGCGGCCGAGTTCCAGGCGGCCACGACCGAGTCGCTGTCGGTCGACGTCACGCGAAAGCCTTTGATCTCGCTCGTCTGGGGCGGCTTCTACGTGCTGATGACCGGGGCGTTCCTGGCGCTCGTCAAGAGGACCCGGGAGGCGCGCCGGGTGGTCCTCGGCGAGACGCCGGAGAAGGCGGCCTCTCCGCGCGAGCCCGTTCCGGCGCCGACCGGTCCCGCCGTCCCCGCCCACGGGCGCTCGCGGCTGTAGAATCGGAGGCGTGAGAGCGCGCCTTCCGTTCATCGGTCTGCTCTCGGCCGCGGCCCTCGCGATGGCCTCTCCGGCCTCCGCGCAGTTCGTGCTCTTCTCGCGCTGCCAGACCGCGTATCCGTGCAACCAGCCGTTCGGGCTCCAGTACAGGCCCGACCCGCTGATCGCCGGACCGTGGGCTCCCGGAGCGCCCGCGTCCGCGATCTCGGCGCACATCGAGCTGAAGGCGCATCCGTCGATCGATCTCGACCAGCCGAAGACGCCGCCGCTCGACGACCCCGTCCAGAATTCGGTCCGCTACTTCCTGCGGAAGTACCCGCCGGTCCTGACGAAGCCGCTGGCGACGACCGAACCCCCGCCGGCGCCGAAGCCGACGAAGACGAGACCGTCCGACTCGCCCGACTCTTAGACCGCGCCGGGCTCCAGATCGAGCTCCCATCCATCGCGGGCCGCCGCGACTTCGCAGCGCGGCGCCCGTTCCGCGGCAAGCGCCTCCAGCGCGTCTCCGAGCGCCTCCTCCCCCATCTCGATCGGGCCCTTGCCGAAGTGCGAGAAGATCGCTCGCGGCACGGCGAACGCATCGAGCCAGCCGAGTTGCGCCCGCACCGTCGTGTGGCCGACGAGCACGCCCGAGGGCTGGCGGCGCACGAGCGAGCCCTTCAGGGTCGAGCCGTCGCCGACGTAGAGGGCGGCGCCCGTCAGCGCCGCGGCCGGCTCCTCGAACGCGACGATGTCGCCCGAGTACACGACGACGCCCTCCCGCGTCTCGATCCGCGCCGCGACGCACGGACAGCGAATCGAGTGGACGACCGGGAACGTCGTGATGGTGAGGGGACCGATCCGCGTCGCGTTTCCGGGAACGAGCGTCACGCGTTCCGCGAGCGGGAATCCCTTCGTGATCTCGTGCGTGACCGCGGAAGCGAGGACGGGCACGGACGCCCCCTCCGCGAGGCCGCCAACGTGATCCGGATGCGCGTGCGACACGAAGATCGCGTTGGGCGCGATCTTCGAGAGCAGGCCCTTCCGGTTCTCGCCGAAGTCGCAGAGGAGGCGGAAGCCGCCCGTCTCGAGCGTCCAGGCGGAGTGGCCGCGGTGCGCCTCCGACTCCTCCTCGACGTAGCCCTTGGTTCCGAAGAAGCGGAGGCGCATGGGTGGAGCCCGGAACCCTGGCCCCGACCCTCTCCTCTCACGGGGAGAGGGAGCGGAAGCTAGACCGCCCGCAGCGCCGACGTGATCTTCAGCCGCGCCGCGCGGAACGCCGGGAAGAAACCCCCGAGCAGACCCATCGCCAGCGAGAAGACGAGCCCTCCCATGATGAGGGGCGGCGTCATCCGGAAGTTGAAGAGCACCTCGGAGAACGTGCGGAAGTTCATCGTGCCCGTCGGCTTCGAGAGGACGAGCTGGAACGCCAGGAACGTGAACAGGACTCCGAGCAGCCCGCCGATGAGACAGAGGATGAGGGCCTCGATCACGAACGAGGCGAGGATCGAGCGCCGCGAGAACCCGATCGCGCGCAGCGTCCCGATCTCGCGCGTGCGGGCGGACACCTGCGCGTACATCGTGTTCATCGCGCCGAACGCGGCCCCGATCGCCGTGAAGAAGCCGACGATGAACGCCAGCCCCTTGATCGGAGCGCTCGTAATCATCTGCTCGTCGAAATACTTGCGCTCGGTCTTGCCCTCGAGCTTGAGGCGCTGATCGCCTTTGATCGTCTCGATGTACTTGTTGGCCGCTTCCGGATCGGGCAGGCGCACGAACACCGTGGAGTAGATGTCGCGCTTCGTCTGCTGCTGCAGGTCCGCGACGTCCGTCCAGATCTCCGACTCGTAGGCGCTGCCCTGGGCGTCGAATTCTCCGACGATGACCCACCGGAAGGCGCCCGTCTTCAGCGTGTCGCCGACGTTCATGCCGGCGAAGCGCTTCGAGAGGTTCTTCGAAACGATCGCCTCGTTCGTGCCGGAAGTGAACATGCGCCCGTCGACGATCTTGACGCCCGGCCGAATCTCGAATCCGACAGGCGCCATCCCGCGGACCTGCACGTTGGAAAAGGTCTTGCCGTCGGATCGCGGGATGTTGATCAGCGTGATCAGCTCGGCCGAAACGTAGGGCTTTCCCGCCGCCGTGAGGTCGGGGCCCGGCATGGATTGCATCTGGTCCGCCTGGTCCCGCGTGATGACGCTCTGCATTTCGGCCTGCGCGCCCACCCGCATCGCGATCACGTTCCGCGTCGACGCCGTCACGGTGAGCGTTCGGGTCACGCCCTGGACGAGCGCGAGCACGCAGAGAAACACCGCCACGACCAGGCCGATGACGAAAGCCGTCATTCCCGTCGACGTCTTGCGCGCGACGAGATTGCGAAAGTTGTATTTCAGCGGGATCGCCATCTCACACCACCCGCCGCAGGCCGTCGACGATGTTGAGCCGGGACGACTGGATCGCCGGCAGGACGCCCGCGAAAATGCCCACGCCCACGGAGACGGCGGCGGCCATGACCCACGTCTCCGGCGACACTTTGAAGTTCACCATCCAGACCGAGAGAGACGTCTTGTTGCAGATCGCCACGACCGCCGGAATGAGCAGGAACTTGGCGATCAGCACTCCGATGACGCCGCCCATGATGGCCATGACGACCGATTCGGAGAGGATGAATCCCAAGATGTGCCCGCGGCCGAACCCGAGCGTGCGCATGACGGCGATCTCGGTCACCCGCTCGCGCGCCGACATGGCGATCGTGTTCGCCACGATCAACACGAGCGCGAAGAGGACGATCAGGGAGATGCCGTTGATGAGGAACTTGACGTTGCCCATCATCTCGAGGAACTGGAGCTGGAACTGTTTCTCGGTCAGCGTCTTCGTCGGCCGGTCGCTGTTCTCGAACATCTTGTCGATCGCCGCCGCGACGCGCGGCACGTTCTCGGCGCTGTCGACTTTCAGGTAGTAGAGGCCCGTGTACTTGTTCGCGCCGAACCAATTCGACTGGTTCAGGTACTCGTTGTGGAAGAAGATGTTCGTCTCGTCTCCGGCGTTGTAGTAGCCGATGTAGACGAACTCCGGGTTGAGCGGGATGTAGGTGCCCTTCAGGATGATGTGGTCGCCCTTCTTCCAGCCGAACTTCTTCGCGATCTTCTCGCCGGCGACGAACCCGTTGCGGGTCGCCTTCCATTCGGCGTTGACGGCGGGATCGATCGTCGCGTCGTCGAAGATCTTGTCGAAATAGATGTCGGGATCGCAGGAGAGCTGGCCGATCCAGTTCTCCGGCTTGTCGTCCTTGTAGACGCCGCCGAACCAGACCTCCGGGCTCACCGCGACGACGCCCGGAATCTGCTCGATCCGCTGGCGCTGCGCGAGGGTGAGGAAATTGCCGAGCCCGGTGGCATGCTGCACGACGAGCCGGTTCGAGCCCTTCCCCCCGGAGGGGTCCGCCTGCATCGCCTTCAGCAGCGAGCCGAGCAGAACGATGAGCGTCAGGACGAGGATGATCGAGCTCGACGTCAGGAAGGTGCGCGTCTTCTTGCGAAAGACGTTCTTCCAGATCAGGCGAAAGTACTTCATACGGACCTCATCGAACCGGTGCGCTCCTCCGCATGGAGGACGCCCTTGTCGAGATGCACCATGCGGTGGGCGCGCGCGGCCGCCTTGGGGTCGTGCGTGACCATGACGATCGTCTTCTTGTACTGCTCGTTGAGCTGCTTCAGGAGCTCCAGGATCTCCTCCGCCGACTTCGCGTCGAGGTCGCCCGTGGGCTCGTCGGCGACCAGAATCTGCGGGTCCGACACGATCGCGCGCGCGATCGCGACGCGCTGCTCCTGGCCGCCGGAGAGCTGCCGCGGATAGTGGTCCATCCGGTCGCCGAGGCCGACGATCTTGAGCGCGGTCTCGACGTGCTGGCGCCGCTCCCGCTTCGAGAGCCTCGTCAGGAGGAGCGGCAGCTCCACGTTCTCGAACGCGTTCAGGACCGGGATCAGGTTGTAGAGCTGGAAGATGAACCCCACCGTGTGGGACCTCCACGCCGCGAGCTGCGACTGAGACATCGTGGCGATGTCCCGGCCGCCGATGACGATCCGTCCGCGCGTCGGCGTGTCGATCCCCGCGATCAGGTTCAGCAGGGTCGTCTTGCCCGAGCCCGACGGTCCCATGAGGGCGACGTACTCTCCTTCGGGCACCTCGAGATCGATGCCGTTCAGGACCGGGACCTCGATCTGGTCCCGGCGATAGACCTTTTCGACGTGCTCGATGTCGATCAAAGCGCTCATTCCTTCTCCCCTTCTACTCGAATCCGGTCTCCATCCCGCAGGGAACTGCCGCCGGCGACGGCGACGAGCCGCTCCCCGCCCTGCAGTCCCTTCTTCACCTCGATCTGCCCCTGGACGTCGCCGCCCGCCTCGATCGTCTGAAACTTCGCCCGACCGTCGACGATCCGGAAAACTCCCGAGGCGCCGTCCTTCGTCACGAGCGCGGCCTTCGGAATCAGCACGCGGCTGCGGTTCGCGTTGCCCTTCGTCGGCTCCGCGGTGAACGCCACGCGCGCCGACAGGTCGGGAAGGATTCTCTCGTCGGCGTCCAGGAAAGCGACTTTGACGCGCACGGTGGCCTTCTGCCGGTCCGCCGCCGGGACGATCTGTCGCAGGTAGCCGTGGTACGTCTTGTCCTGGACCGCGTCGAGCGTGATCTCGGCGGGCTGCTTCGGGCCGATCCGCGAGAGGTTCGCCTCGTTCACGTCGGCGCCCACGTAGAGGCTCGAGAACTCGACGAGGGTCACGATGGCTCCGCCGGAGCCGCCGCCCGACGGCGACGAGCCGAACGGCGAGACGGCTTCCCCGACGAACGCGCGCTTGGCGGTGATGACGCCGGCGAACGGCGCGCGGATGACCGTGTAGTCGATGAGCGCCCGGACGTAGTCCGCCCGCGCCTTCGTGGCGCGATCCGACGCGGTCGCCGCGTCCAGGGTGGACTTGGGCGACAGGCCCTGGTCGTAGAGCGACTGCTGGCGCGCGAGCTCGGCCTTCGCGTTGACGTAGTTGGCCTCGGCCTCGGCGAGCTGCGCCATCAGGTCCGTGTCGTCGAGGCGCGCGATGATGTCGTCCTTCCGGACCTTCGAGCCCTCGGTGACGTTCAACGCGACGATTCGGGAAGTGATTTTCGGAGACAGGTCGGCCTTGCGCTCGGCCTCGACGTAGCCGGTCGCCGTCAGCAGAGTCGTGGCCTGCCCCTCCGTGACGATCGAGGCCGTCACAGCCTCGACCCGCGTGGGGCGAAGGGACTTGCCGCCCAGAAAATAGGCGGCGGCTCCCGCGGCCACCACGATGACGGCCAGCAGCAACAGCCAGCCGCGCGCGCCCCCGGACCGCTCGGGCTCCCGGTTGATCCGAAGGGCGGCGAGGTCGCCGACACTTTTCCTCTCCTGGCTCACGGCATGAAGCTCCGGGGTCATTCTATTTCGCTCCGTGCGGGGCGCTCGAAGGGCCCAACTTCTTCTACGGCAGGGAGTCGCAACGGTTTTCGAGCGGCGGCGATTCCCCGTGAGCGCCGGCGCCGCGCGGAGGGAGGATAATTGCCGCGGAGGGCCCGCCCATGCTCCACCTGGCGATTCTTCTGGCTGCCGCCACGGCGACGCCCGCCGCCTCCGCCCAGACCGCCTCGCCTCTCTATCGCGTGGAGCTCGCCGGGGGTCAGTCCTCGTGGGCGATGGGAAAGCCGCAGCCCAACGGGGCGCTCCTACTCTTCAAGCATTATCCGGACGGCGCGCTCATGAGCGTGCGCGCGAGCGACGTGAAGAAGATCGTCGCCGGCGCCCCGAGCGAGGCCGGGAAGCGGCTCAAGCCGGGCGAGCTCGTCGAGATCGGAGCGACTGGCGGCGGCCAGCCTTCGACCGGCGGCGGCGTCGCGACCGGGTCGACGGCGCGGCCTCTCGGAGGAGGCCCTCAGCCGGGAGCGAACAAGGACGGCTCGGCGCTCTTCAATCCCAACCGCGCCTACAACCCGACGTGGGATTCCAAGCTCGTGCCGGGACAGACGATGGGATTTCCGAACTCGCCCAACGATTACGTCGAAGGGAAGACCTTCGCGCACCCGCCCGCGCCCGCGGTCCAGGCCGCCCCGGGCGACGTACCCCGCGCTCCTGAGCTGCCTCAGTAAAGCGCCGCCGGGCAACTTTCCGTCTCGCACCATCGACACCGCCCCGCCCGGCGGCGGAAGAGAGTTTTCAAGTTAGCCCGGCGAGGTGAGTCGCAGGCCTGGGCCGCGCCGCTAAATATGGATTGCGTGCCCTGAGACCGCCTCCGCGGCTTCGTGGATGGCCTCGGAGAGGGTCGGGTGGGCGTGGATCGTGCGAACGAGATCCTCCGAGGTCGCCTCGAGCTTCATCGCCGCGGCGGCCTCGCCGATCAGCTCCGTCGCCGACGGCCCGATGATGTGGACGCCCAGGATCTCGTCGTACTTCTTCTCGGCCACGATCTTGACGAAGCCCGTCGTCTCGTTCAGGACGCGGGCCTTTCCGATCGCCGTGAACGGGAACTTGCCGATCGCGACGTCGTAACCGCGCTCCCGCGCTTTCGCCTCCGTCAGGCCGATCGACGCGACCTCCGGCGAGCAGTACGTGCACCCGGGCACCTGGTCGTAGTTGAGCGGCTGAGTCGGCCGGCCCGCCATGTGCTCGACGGCCACGACGCCCTCGGCCGACGCGACGTGCGCGAGCCACGGCGTCGGCACGACGTCCCCGATCGCGTAGACGCCGGGCACGTTGGTCCTCATGAACTTGTCGATTTTGATGTAGCCGCGCTCGGTCGCCACGCCGGCACTCTCGAGCCCGAGACCTTCGGAGAGCGGCTTGCGGCCGACCGCGAGGAGCACCTTCTCGGCCCGCATCGTCTCGGTCTTCTCCGCCGACGTGCGGGCGAGCACTTCGACGCCGCCATCGATCTTCGTCACGCGCTCGACGCGCGCGTCCACGTACACGGTCATGCCCTGCCGCTTGAACGAGGCCGCGAGCTCGCGCGAGATGTCCTCGTCCTCGATCGGAACGATCCGCGGCAGCACTTCGAGGATCGTCGCCTTGGAGCCGAACCGGGCGAACATCGACGCGAACTCGACGCCCACGGCGCCCGAACCGATCACGAGGAGCGACTTCGGCACTTCGGTGAGCTCGAGGATGGAGTCGGAGGACAGAATCGTCTTGTGGTCGATCTCGATGCCCGGCAGCGCGCGCGGCGCGGAGCCCGTGGCGAAGAGCACGTTCTTCGCGGAATGAGTCGTCTCCGTTCCGTCCGCGGCCGTCACCGAGACGCGGCCGACGCCGGCGAGGCGCCCGAATCCCGCGGCGACGTCCACGCGGTTCTTCTTCATCAGGTAGGAGACGCCGTTCGAGCTCTGGCGGACGACCTTCTCCTTGTGCTTCATGGCGCCCGCCAGGTCCAGCCGCACGTCGCGCGCCGAGACGCCGACGTCGGCACCATGCCGCGCTTCTTCCAGCAGGTCCGCCGTGTGGAGCAGGGCCTTGGTCGGAATGCAGCCGCGCAGCGTGCACACGCCGCCAAGCCGCGGCTCGCGCTCGACGATCAGCACGGACATTCCGAGCTGCGCGGCCCGGATCGCGGCCACGTAACCGCCCGGTCCCGAACCGATGATCGCCACGTCGTAGGTTTTCGTCGAGCTCATGTGGTCTCCGAAGAGCGCCAAAGCCTATCAGGAGGCGTGAGGCCGCTCCAAAAGCCGGAGCGCCGCGCCGGTGCGCTTAGAATCGCCGCGTGCGCCGGCACCGTTCGATCGCGTTGGTTGTGCTCGCCGCGCTCTCCGCACTCGCGGCGCTCTCGTCCGGCTGCGTCCCGGAAAAGGGCCCGACGGCCCGGGGAATTCCCGTCGGGTTCTTCGGCGCACTGACCGGGCCGCAGGCCACCTTCGCCCAGGCGGGCCGCAACGGCGCCCGCCTCGCGGTGGACGAGATCAATCGGTCCGGGGGCGTGCTCGGAGTCCGCCTGGACCTTCGCGTCGAGGACGACCACAACGAGCCGGCGGAGGCCGCTTCGGTCGTCTCGAAGCTCATCACCCGCGATCACGTCGTCGCCCTGATCGGCGAGAACGCGTCGTCGCGCTCGCTCGCAGCGGCGCCCATCGCGCAGGGATACAAGATCCCGATGATCTCGCCCTCGTCGACGAACGTCGAGGTCACGAAGAAGGGCGACTACATCTTCCGCGTCTCGTTCACCGACGAGTCGCAGGGCCGCGCCCTCGCCGCTTTTGCGCGCCGCAACCTCAAGGCCTCGACGGCGGCCATCCTCATCGACGCCCGCAGCGACTACAGCGTCGGTCTGGCGGACGCGTTCGCGCACGACTTCACCGCGGCCGGCGGCCGCGTCGTCGCCCAACCCCGGTACACCGAAGGCGACACCGACTTCTCCGCGCAGCTGACCGCGCTCCTCCCGCTCAAGCCGGACATCCTCTTTCTTCCGGGGTACTACACCGACGCCGGCCTGATCGCCCGGCAGGCCCGCGGCCTCGGGCTCACCGCGGCGATCCTCGGCGCGGACGGCTTCGACTCGCCCAAGCTCACCGAGATCGGAGGCGACGCGATCGAAGGCGCCTACTTCTCCAACCACTACTCGCCGGAGGACCCGAGTCCGGCCGTGAGGACTTTCGCCGCGGCCTACGAGAAGGCCTACGGCATCGCGCCCGACTCGATCGCCGCGACGTCCTACGACGCCGCGCGCCTCGTCGCCGACGCGATCAAGCGCGCCGGCTCGACCGAGGGCAAGCGGGTGCGCGACGCTCTGGCCGCCACGACCGATTTTCCGGGAGTCACGGGGACGATCTCATTCGACGCCGACCGCAACCCGGTCAAGGCGACGGTGATCATCCAGGTGAGGGGCGGGAAGTTCCGCTACGTGACGTCCGTGGCGCCCGCCGCGCCGTAGCCGACCGGCTACTTCTTCCCGTCGTCGATCACGAACTCGTCGAAGGACGTCCGACCCGGCCCCTGCGTGGCCAACCCGATCTGGCCGGCCGCCGGCTTCGGGTCGACGCCGTGCAGCAGTTCCTTCTCGTTCCAGCTCGCCGTGATGGCCGGACCGGCGAGCGTGAGGTCGAGGCGCCCCCAGAGGTTGTCGGCGGCCCCCTTGCCGTGAGCGATCGGCGTCGGCTTGCCGTCGCGCCAGGAAGTCAGCACGGCGTCGCCCGTCGAGCCGTCGAAGAGCAGCGTCACGAAGTCCTTCGAGGAGGTCATCCGGAGGACGACGCCCGCGCGCCCCGGCTGCTTTTTCAGAGACACCGAGATCTTGCCGTCCCGGGTCGTCACGCCGCGGCGGATGGCGAGGGCCAGCGAGTCGGCCGGGCGCTCCTCCACGACCTGCGACAGCTGATTGGGCGCCGAAGGGGGATTCTGGTCCTGGATGACGAGCCAGTTGGCCCGGGCCGGAGTCCCGATCACGACGAAGTCGAAGAAGGCCGGGGGCCGGGAGGGCGCGTCGGCGTCGAAGTGATTGCGCCACCTCTCGGCGCGGACGGCCGGCGTCGGCGCGAGAAGGCAGACGGCGAGCAGGGCGAGAAAAACGTTCTTTCGCGTCATCGAAGGCGAGGAAACGATTGGAAGCCGGTAAAATTCCCGCAATGAATACTCCCACGACGAGTCCCTACCGCATCGAGCGGGGCGGGTTCCGATTCGAGCTGCCCCGGACGGAGATCGCCCGGCTGAAGGCGCTGCCGGATTTCGAGACCGAGGAGGAGCCCGCGATCGCCGACGAGTTCCTCCGCTTCCGGGCCGACCGCTGGGCCGAGAACCTGTCGGACGCCGGGGCGGCGCCGGGCCCGGTCCTCATCCGCATCGACACCCATCAGAGGAAGACGGAGCTCCGCCGAGGCAAAGAGCTCCTGTTCTCTGCCGATATCTGAGTCCTCGGGCGTCGAGAAGCTCGCCCCTCACCTCGCCGAACTGCCTTGAAAGCTCTCTTCCCGGGCGAGGCGGCACGGTCTCGACGGCGGGACGCTGGTGCTCGCCTCGCACGGCTTCAGAAGTTCTCCCCTCGCCCGGCTTCAGAAGTCTAGAAACTCAGGATGGATCGGATCGTCCTCTCGATCGCCAGGAAGGCCTGGCGCGAATAGGGGTCGACGACCACGCGCACCTCGGCCGGCGGCGTGACGTCCTCCGCGAGCGACTGCGCGAAACGCGGCGCCAGCTTCTCGAAGAACTCCTCGCCCAGCTCGCGATCGGTCTTCCCCTTCGAGCCCGGCAGCTCCCGCAGGCGGGCGAGGTCCGCCGGCTCGAGTCGCAGGCGGAAGCCGCCGGCTTCGCGGTAGAGCGGCTCGCGACTCTCGACCGACGGTGCACGGGCCCCTCCCGCCGGAGCCGGTGCGGCGGCCGCGGGAGCCGGCGCCGGGGCCTCCGGCGCGGTGTCGTCCAGAACGTCGTCGTCCGGCGCGAGAAAGTCGGGCTTGTCGTCCGTTCCGTCGTCGCTCATCGCCCCGCCAGCAGGTTTTTCGAGATCACGATGCGCTGGATCTCGCTCGTGCCCTCGTAGATCGTCGTCACGCGCGCGTCGCGGTAGTAGCGCTCCACCGGGTACTCGCGCGAGTAGCCGTACCCGCCGAAGATCTGCACGGCCTGCGCCGCGACCGCGTTGGCGGCCTCCGTGGCGTACACCTTCGCCATCGAGCTCTCCTTGGAATGCCGCCGGCCGGGCAGCTCCGAGTGCAGCGCCGCCCGGTACGTCAACCCGCGCGCCGCCTCGATCTTCAGACGCATGTCCGCGATCTGGAACGCGATCGCTTCGTGCTCGGCGAGCTTGCGGCCGAAGGTCTCTCGCGTCTTCGCGTACTCGACGGAGGCCTCGTAGCAGGCCCGCGCGATCCCGATGCCCTGGGCGGCGATCCCGATGCGCGAGTGGTCGAGCGTCGCCATCGCGATCGGGAAGCCCTGGCCTTCCGCGCCGAGGCGCCGGGACACGGGGACGCGAACGCCGTCGAGCGAGATCCCCGCGGTCTTCGACGCGCGCAGGCCCATCTTGTCCTCGGGCGGGCCGACGGAGAGGCCGCGGTCCTCCGACGAGACGAGGAACGCGGTGATGCCGTGCGTGCCCCGATCCGGATCCGTCATCGCCATCACGACGTACCAGCGCGCCTCGCCGGCGTTCGTGATCCAGGCCTTCGATCCCTCGAGCACGTAGGCGTCGCCGTCGCGGATCGCGCGCGTCTTCTGGTTGGCGGCGTCCGAGCCGGACTGCGGCTCCGTCAGGGCGTAGGCACCGAGGCTCTTCCCCGACGCGAGCTCATTCAGGATCGTCTTCTTCTGCTCCTCCGACCCGAACTTCCAGATCGGGTAGCAGACGACCGAGTTGTTGACGGACACGATGACCGCGGTCGACGGGCACACGCGAGCGAGCTCTTCGACGACGAGAATGTACGAGAGCGGGTCGGCGCCGGCCCCGCCGTATTCCTCGGGAACCATCATCCCGAGGACCCCCATCTCCGCGAGCCGCGCGAGGATCTCGCGCGGGAACGTGCCGTTCTTCTCCCGCTCGGCGACGCCGGGAGCGATCTCCGCCTCGGCGAAGTCGCGTACGGCGTCGCGGATTCGGCGCTGGTCTTCGGTCGGCTCGAAGTTCATTGCGCGCGCGGCGGCCTTGGAGCTCCGCCTCCACTCGACTCGCCGCCTCCCCCGCCTCCGCTTCCCCCGCCGCGACCCCGGCGACGGCGGCGGAACCGGCGCCGCGATCCGGCCGGGCGTCCTTCTCCCGCGCGGCCCGGGGCCGCGGGCCCGGGGCCGGCGCCCGTCGCGGACGCGGGCGGCTGCGGGCGCGCCGGCTGCGGCGGCCGTTGCGGCGGCGCGGGACGCGGTCCTCCGGGACGTCCCGGCCCGCCCTTCTCGGGTTGCCGTCCCGTCGCGGCGCCGCGCTCGGGCGGCCGACCCGGCGCCCCGCCCTTCCCCCGCCGGCGGCGCCGCCGCGAGGGCCGCGGCGCCGGCGTGTCCGTCCAGCCTTCTTCGAGATGGCGGAAGGTCACGATGATCTCGGGACGGCTCGCGCGCTCGCGAAGGAACCCGACCACCTTCGCGCGCAGCTCTCCCGAGGTCTCCGTCGCGATCGCCGGGATGCGCTCCGCGTCGAAGAGCATCATGCGCGTCCAGCTCACGCTCTTGCGGCGGCCGTCGGCGGCCTCGAGCACCATGACGAAGAGGTCCCGCTCGTGGTCGAGGACGTGCTCGCGATAAGCGAAATCCGGCAGCGCCTCGAGACAGAGCGCCTTCAGGAGCTCCAGGTGTTTCTCCCCGCCTTCGAGGGTCTGTTCCATCGAGACCATGCGGTCCCGGAACATGCGCGTCTGCGGCATCAGCCCCTCATCCGATCGCGAGGCCCGCGTCCCGGAAGATCTCGCGCGCGATGATCAGCCGGTGGATCTCGCTCGTCCCCTCGTAGATCTCCGTGATGCGGGCGTCGCGGAAATTGCGCTCGACCGGGTATTCCTTCGTGTAGCCGTAGCCGCCGTGGATCTGCAGCGCCTTGGTCGTCACGCGCTGCGCCATCTCGGCGGCGAAGAGCTTGGCCATCGCGGCCTCGAACCCGAAGCGGCCGGTCCCCTTCTTCGAAGCGTCCTTGGCCGCGGCGGCGCGGCGGGTCAGGAGCCGCGCGGCGTCGAGCTCCGTCGCCATGTCGGCGAGGTAGAAACGGATCACCTGGAAGTCCGAGATTGGTTTGCCGAACGCGTGGCGCGCCTTCGCGTAGGCGAGCGCGGCCTCGCAGGCCTCCGTCGCGATGCCGACCGCCTGCGCCGCGATCCCGATGCGGCCCCCGTCCAGAGTCGCCATCGCGATCTTGAATCCGTCGCCCTCGCGGCCGAGGCGGTTCTCGACCGGGACCTTGACGTCGGTCAGGAAGATCTCGACCGTTCCGGAGGCGTTGACGCCGAGCTTGACCTGATGCCGCGAGCGGTCGAAGCCGGGCGAGTCCGCGTCCACGAGAAAGGCCGAGATGCCGCGGGCCTTCTGCCCGGGATCGGTCATCGCGAAGAGAAGGCAGACGTCCGCCTCCTGGCCGCACGTGATGAAGACCTTCTGCCCCGAGATGCGATAGTGATCGCCTTCCCGCACGGCGCGCGTCTGCTGGTTGGCGGCGTCGGATCCCGCGTTGGGCTCGGTCAGCGCGAAGCAGCCGAGCTTCTGGCCTTTCGCGAGCGGCGTCAGGAAGCGCTTCTTCTGGTCGTCGTTTCCGAAGCGATCGATCGGGTCGCAGACGAGCGAGTTGTTGACCGAGAGGATGACGCCGAGGTTCGCGCACGTGCGCGAGATCTCCTCGATCACGACGGCGTACGAGACCGTGTCCATCTCGGCGCCGCCGTCGGCGGCCGGCACGCAGACGCCCGCGAGGCCGAGCTCTCCCGCCTCCGCGAAGAGCTCGCGCGGGAATCGTCCGCTCTGATCGATCGACGCCGCCTGGGGCCGGACGCGCTCCTCGGCGAACTGCCGGACGGAGGACTGGAGCAGAGATTGCTCCTCCGTGAGATCCAGATCCATCGGAGCCAGAGGTTATCAGGTGTCCGTTCGGGTCGAGATCGAGGCGGCGAGCGCCCGCAGCGCGCGCGCGTAGCTCTCCCACGTCGCGAGGCCGGCGGCGCGCGCGAGACCCGGCGCATAGGCTTCCGCACCGCGCGCGAGGATCGTTGCGACGGCGGCGGCGAGCCCGGCGGCGTCCCCCGACTCGAAGAGCTCCCCCGTCTGTCCGTCCACGACCGTCTCGGCGAGCGAGCCGACGCGCGCGGCCGCCATCGGGCGTCGCGCCGCGAGGGCCCGCGCGGCGATCGCGCTGCCAGCGATCTTCCGGTACGGCAGCACGAGGACGTCGCAGGCGGCCAGCCAGTCGTCCATTTCCGCCTCCGGAATGTAGGCGTCGCGCCGGAGAATCTCGCCGCGCGCCGCCGCCGGCGCGAGACGCTTCTCGAGATCCGCGGCGTCCGGAAAGCTCTCCCCGACGATCGCCACGCGGGCGCCGGTCTCCCGTGAGATCCGCGGCGCCGCCTCGAGCAGCACGTCCACGCCCTTGTACTGCCGCACGAGCCCGAGAAAGAGCACGAGCGGTCCCTCGAGGCCGACCCCCAGGCGGCGGCGCGCGTCGTCGCGCGAGGGCGCCGTGGACTCGGCGGCGGGAAGCGGATGGACGGCGACGGGGCGGCCGGGAACGAGGACCTCGAGTCTCTTCCGCGCCTCGTCGGAATGGACGAGGAACGCGTCGGCCGAGAGGAACGCGCCGAGCGCGAGGAAACGATGGAGCGCCGTCGCCTCGTGGTCGTCGACGTTGTGGCAGATGAGGACGCGCGCGGTGCCCGGCCGGAGGCGCGCGAGGCGGCGCAGCACGGCCCGGTCCGGCAGGCCCCAGAACGCGATCCACCACGGGACGATCAGCGCGGACGATCCGGACTCGGCGACGGCCGCGGCCGTCCGGCGCCAGGAGAGCGGCGAGCGCCAGTCCAGGATCGGCACGGCCGCCGACGGCCCGGCGTCGGAAAAGTCGGCGAAGCGGCGCGGGTCGAGCCAGCGCGGGTACGGCCGAGAGAAGGTGAAGTACGAGACCGGCCCGCCCGCGCCGAGCGCGCGCGCCAGCAGCGACGTCTCCCGAGCGATGCCGCCGCGATCCGGAAGCGCCGGGCCGAGAATCGCGAGCCGCGGCGCCGTCACCGGGGCGGCACGGCGCGCGGAACGCGGGCGGCGGGCGCTCCGCAGTCCGGATAGCCCGCGGCGAACTGGATGCCGCCCAGCAGGTGCGCAAGGAAGAGCGGCTCCGCGTAGCTCTCGCTCGTGTGCCCGAGCGCCGTGTAGAACGCGCGGCCGCCGAAGACGAACCGGCACCAAGCGATCGGGTGATCCGCGCCCATCGCGCCGCCGGAATACGTCGTCTCGTCGAGCGTCGCGAGAACCTGCACCTTCGGCCGCGGGTTGAACGCGAAGTTGTACCACTCGTCCACGCGAGGCCAGCTCGCCGGCAACGACCGCGTCGACGGATGGACGCGATCGACGACGCGCACGGTGGCCAACTGGATCGCCGGATGGCCGGCGAACGGCGCGCCGACGAGCTCGCCGTAGAACGGCCACCCGTACTCCGTATCGCTCGCCGAGTGGACACCGACGAAGCCGTGGCCGTTCCGGATGTACCGCTCGAAGGCGGCCTGCTCGGCCTCGTCGAGCACGTCGCCCGTCGTCAGGAGGAAGACGACCGCGTCGTACGCGGAGAGCCCGGCGTCCGAGAAGGTCGCGGCGTCCTCGGTGGCGTCCACTTCGAAACCGCTCTCCGCGCCGAGAAGACGCACGGCGGCGACGGCGTCGGGGATCGACGCGTGGCGGAAACCCGCGGTCTTCGTGAACACGAGGATGCGCGAACCGCTCGCGAGCGCTTCGGGCCGGGGTACGCGATCGTCCGCAGAGCCGAAAGCCGCCGCGAGGAGCAGCATCAGGAGCGGGCCGCGAGCCATAGACCCTTCAAGTATTCTCCCTCCGGGCAATCGAGCGAAACGGGATGATCCGGCCCCGCGCCCTGTCGCGCGGCGATCGCGAACGATCGGCCCGCCTCGACGGACGCCGAGAACACGATCTTCTGGAAGAGATCCGCCGAGACGAGTCCGGAGCAGGAGCACGTCAGGAGCCATCCTCCGGGCGACACGAGCTTCATCGCGAGACGGTTGATGTCCTTGTAACCGCGCGCGGCGCGGTCCACGTCGGCGCGCTTCTTGGCGAAGGCCGGAGGATCGCAGACGACGACGTCCCAGAGCTCCCCCGCCGCGACGCGGCGCCGGAGGTCCTCGAAGACGTCCTCCTCGGCGAAGTCGGCGTCGGACGCGGGAAGCCCGTTGGCGCGCCGATGCTCGCGCGCGAGCGCCAGCGCCTCGCCCGAGGAGTCCACGTCCACGGAGCGGCGCGCGCCGCCGGCGAGCGCGGCGACCGAGAATCCGCCGGAGTACGAGAAGAGATTGAGGACCGTCTTCTCCCGCGCGATCGCCCGCAGCCGCACGCGGTTCTCGCGCTGGTCGAGATAGAAGCCGGTCTTCTGTCCGGCCGACAGGTCGGCGAAGAAGCGCAGGCCGTTCTCGAGAAACGACGCCAGATCCTCTCCCTCTCCCCTCCGGGGAGAGGGCCGGGGTGAGGGGCCACATCGGCCGCGATCCCTCTCCGCTCCGCTCTCCCGAACCACGAGGCGCCGTCCTCCGACGACCGCGCGCGCGGCCTCTTCCAGGGCGGCGCGCTGCTTCTCGGTGCCCTCCGTCAGGAGCTCGAGGACGGCCGTATCGCCATAGACGTCGAGCAGCACTCCCGGGCAGAGGTCTCCCTCGGAGTTGACCGCGCGATAGCCCGTCGTGTCCGCCGGCACGAGGGCCTCCCGAAGCCTCCACGCCTGCGAGAACCGCTCGCGAAAGAGCGCGCCGTCCACGGCCCGCCCGTCGAAGGTCCAGAGGCGCGCCAGGATCTGCGAGTCCGGCGAGTAGACGCCCCGGGCGAGCGGCCGCCCGTCCGCCGCGAGGACCTCCGCGAGCCCGTCCGAACCGTCCCCCTCGCGCGACGCGACGGCCCCCGAGAAGAGCCAGGGGTGGCGGCGCCGGACCGACTCGTCGCGCCCGGCCTTCAGGCGCAGCCGGATCAAGAGCCCTCGGCGGAGAGCGGCATGCGGCAGACAAAATACACGCAAGGCCAGGCCTCCGATAGGGTTGCCAGCCCTCAACGCCGGGCGGCCTCGCTCCGTACAAGAGTCAGAAGGCGAGCAAACGCCGATCTCCTCTTTCGAGCCCCCGCGAGGGGGCTTTCTTTTTCCGCCGGCCGCCCTGCTAGGCTCGCCCGACGGAGGCGCCATGAAGATCGAGACCTTCCGGATGGAGCGGATGCAGTGCGTCTACGAGAAGGAGGTCGCCTTCGACCTCTCGGAAAGCGGCGTCGTTCCGCTCTCGGTCCAGGAGCTCCTCGGCGGCGAGCCTCCGGAGGAATTCCTCGCGACGCGCCTCGCCTACCCGCGCTCGGACGGCTCGCGCGAGCTGCGCGAGCGCATCGCCGCCTGGTACCCCGGCGCGACGGCCGACAACGTGACGGTCGTCAACGGCGGCGCGGAGGCGAACCACGCGGTCCTCTGGTCGTTTCTCGAGCCCGGCAAGGGCGCCGCCATCCTGCTTCCCAATTACCTGCAGGCCTGGGGTCTCGCGCGGCACTGGGCGCACGCGACGGCCTTCCATCTGCGACACGACCGCGCCGGCAATCGCTGGGCGCTCGACCTCGACGGCCTGCGCAAGGCCGTCACCAGGAAGACGAAAGTCGTTCTCGTGACGAACCCCAACAACCCGACCGGCGCCGTGTTCACCGAAGAAGAGATGGACGCCGTCGTCGCGGCCGCGCGGCGCGTCGGCGCGTGGCTCGTGGCCGACGAGATCTACCGCGGCGCGGAGGTCGCGGGCGGAACGACGCCGACCTTCTGGGGCCGCTACGAGCGCACGATCGTGACGTCGGGTCTCTCGAAGGCCTTCGGACTGCCGGGACTGCGCACCGGATGGGTCGTGGCGCCGAAATCCGCGATCGCCGAGATCTGGAGGCGCCACGACTACCTGACGCTGACGCCCGGCATGCTGTCGGACAAGCTCGCCGCGATCGCGATGGAGCCGGCGCGCCGGGAGGCGCTTCTCGAGCGCACGCGCGGCATCCTGCGGCGGCAACTGCCCGAGCTCGAAGGCTGGGTCGCGCGCCGTCCGGACGTCTTCGACTGGATCCCGCCGCGCGCCGGCGCGATCGCCTTCGTCCCCTACCGTCTCCCGATCGCTCCGACCCCGCTTGCCGAGCGCATCCGCCGCGAGCAGTCCGTGCTCGTCGTCCCCGGCGACATGCTCGGGGGCGGCCGCGCGATCCGGTTCGGATTCGGCTACGACGTCGATCGCCTGCGCGAGGGGCTCGCGCGCGTCGAGCGCGTGCTCGCGGTCATCGCCGGAATGTCCAAGGCGCTCAAGGCGAAGCCTGGTTCGGCGACCAGTCGTATTCGAGGAACGTCGGCTCCGGCGCGGCCTCGGCGAGCCACTGCGCCGTTGCGGGATCGGAGACGAATCGCGACGCGTATCGGTTGAGCGTCTGGCCCCCGCGCTCGAACTCCTTCCGGTTCCACTGGAAGATCATCGAGAGCGCGACGGTCCCGGCCGCTCGGTCGATCCGGTTCCTCGAAGCGTCGTTGACGAAGAGGCGCGCCTGCCGGTCGAGCGCTTCGTCCAGACCCTCCGCGCGGTAGGCGCGGGCCGCGAGCGGCGGGCAGGACCTCGAGGCGCACACGATGGCGAAATGGATGCGCGGGTCCGCCGCGGTCCGCAGGGCGTCCTCGACCTCATCGAGCGTCATCGCGCGGCCTCCGATCCGGTGCGGCGCGCGGTCGAACGCGCCGGCGACGTCCGTGATCTTCCGGCCGGGATTGTCGAGCAGCGTCTGGATCGCCCAGGCGTTGTAGGCGTCGATGAAGAAGGCCTTCTTCTCCGCGGGGCTCATCTCCGCCGGGCGCGCGTCGCCCAGGTTCGCGAGATACGCCGCGAGGCGCTTGCGGTCCTGTCCCGTGGCGCCGCGGTAGTCGAAGCCGCCGTCCCTCGCGCGGGCCGCGAGGACCGCGTCGAAGGGCGCCGGGTCGGGAAGGCCGGCCGCGGCGACAACGACGGGAGCGGCGAGAAGCGCGGCGGCGAGCGCCGCCCGGACGGCGGAGCCGCCTGTCGGTGAATCGGTCGAGTAAGCGTAGTATCCCGCCTTCAAACGGATTTGACGCGAGGCTTTACGCGAGCGGAAGGCGCACGCGGAACGTGCTGCCCCGCCCCGCTTCGCTCTCGACCTCGATCCGACCGCCATGGATCTGGACGAGGTGCTTGACGATGGCGAGACCGAGCCCCGTTCCGGGCCGGGTCTTCGAACGGGAGCGATCCACCTGGTAGAAGCGCTGGAAGATCTTCTCCTGCTCCGCGCGCGGGATTCCCGGGCCCTCGTCGACGACCGAGACGTAGGCTTCCCCGTTCTCCCGGCCCGCGAAGAGGCGAACGGCTCCCGCCTCGCGGCAGAACTTGATCGCGTTGTCGATCAGGTTGCGGAGGATCTGGCCGAGGCGGCGCCGGTCGGCCTCGACCGTCACGTCGGCGGAGGCGTCCACGACGACGCGGATCGACCGCGCGGCGGCGGCCGGCGCGAGATCGCGGGCCACCTCGCGGAGCAGGTCCGGCACCGAGATCTCCTCCTTGTGGAGCTCCACGGCGCCGCTCTCGATCTGCGCGAGGTCCATGAGGTCGTCGATCAGCTCGCGCATCCGCTCCGACTGGCGCCGGATCATGTCGAGGAGCTGGCTCGTGTCCGCCTCGTCCATGCCGCCCTCCGCGAGCGTCTCCGCCGCCGCCGCGATCGAGGCGATCGGCGTGCGGAGCTCGTGCGAGACGTCCGCGACGAAGGTCCGGCGCATCCCTTCGGTGCGCTCGAGGCGCGTCACGTCGCGCAGAACACCGACGGCCGCGGCGCGCGAGCCGGGCGGCAGCGCGACGACCGTCACGTGCCAGACGAGATCGTCGGCGAGCCGGACGGTGCGCTCGTCGGTCTCCCGGCTCTTCAGCGTCGTCTCGAAGAGCTCGTAGAGCTCGCGATTGCGCAGCAGGTCGTAGAGCGCGCGGCCGGCGGGCGCCGGAAGGCCGATCATCTTCGCGAACTGCGCGTTCGATTCGAGAACGTGGAGCTTCCCGTCCACGACGACGAGCCCGTCGGGCAGCTGCTCGAGCACCATCGCCGCGAGGCGCCGCTCCGCGTCCGCGCTCTCGGCCGCCTTCACGAGAGATTCCTTCATGCGCTTCAGCGATGCGCCGAGGAGCTGCACCTCCTCGCCGCCCGACTCCGGCAGCTCCCGGCCCGTCTCTCCGCTCGCGATCGCGGAGGCGGCCCGGGTCAGGTCCCCGATCGGTTTCGAGAATCGCTGCGAGAGCGACCGGCCGATCAGAAAAAGGACGAGGCAGGCCCCGATGATCGCGAGACGCGCGGTCCAGAGGTGCGACTGCTCCATCTGCCTCACCTGCGCGGCCGCGACCGAGAGCCGCAGGACGTCCCCGTCCGGCAGGAGGCGCGCGGAGTAGAGGCGGTCTTCTCGCTCCGTCGGCGAGAAGCGGCGCGACGTCCCCGTGGCGCTCGCGCGCGCCTGCAACACCTCGGGCCGGCTCCCGTGGTTCTCCATCCCCGCCACGTCTGCGGGCAGGAGATCCGTCTCGTGCGTCACGCGGCCGTCCGGAGCGATGACCGTGATGCGGCAGTCGAAGTCCTTCGCGGAGCGCCGCAGGAAGGCGTCGAGCGCGCTCCGGCTGTCCGGCGAACCGGTCGAGCTCGCCCCGCGAGGTGATCGCGCTCGTGCTCGACACGGTCCATGACGCGCTCGTCCACCGCCCGCCGCAGCGTCGCGTCGAGGACCACGACGAGCAGGACGGCGGCGGCCGCCGACAGCACGCCGAAGAGCGCGGTGAACCGCGAGCCCAGTCTCATGCGAAAACGCCGCCTTCGGAGGATGTCGGCCGCTGAGGACGAAGCCCGAAGAGAGGTCGTCCCCTACTTGCCCGGCGCATCGCGATATCGGTAGCCGAGCCCCACGACGGTCTCGATCCGATCCTCGCCGAGCTTGCGACGCAGCGCCCGGATGTGCACGTCCACGGTCCGCGTCTCCACGTCCGCGTCGTAGTCCCAGAGCCGCGCGAGAATCGCGTCGCGCGTGACGACCCGGGACCGGTTTCGGATGAGGAGCCAGAGCAGGTCGAACTCCTTCTTCGTCAGATGCACCCGCTGGCCGCCGAGGCGCACCTCGAAGCGCGCGCGGTCCACGTGGAGATCGCCGTCATCGAACATCTCTTCCTCGGAAGTCTCGAAGGACGCGACGCGCCGCAAGTGCGCGTTCACGCGCGCGAGCAGCTCGCGCATCGAGAACGGCTTGGTGATGTAGTCGTCCGCGCCGATCTCGAAGCCGAGGAGTTTGTCCCGCTCCTCGACGCGCGCCGTCAGCATGATGATCGGGACTTTCCGCGTCTCGTCCACGCGGCGGAGCTCCCGGCAGAGGGCGAGCCCGTCGATGTCGGGCAGGTTCAGATCCAGGATCACGAGGTCGAAGGGCTTCTCCTGCAGCGCCGCGAGCGCCGCGATCCCCGACACGTAGTGCTCGACCTGGTACCGCTTCTCCTTCTTCAGGTTCAAGCGGATCGTGTAGGCGATGTCCGCGTCGTCCTCGATGAGGGCGATGCGCTTCATCGCGCCGGCTTCCCGTCCCGCGGCCGGGGCCGGCGGTTTTCCGCGGCTCGTCGAAGTCTTCATCGTCGTCCTAACCGAATCGCCCGGTGATGTAGTCCTCCGTGATCTTCTGCCCCGGGTTGGTGAAGATCTTGTCGGTGCGGTCGTGCTCGACGAGACGGCCCATCATGAAGAACGCCGTGTACTCGGAGACGCGCGCCGCCTGCTGCATGTTGTGCGTCACGATGGCGATCGTGTAGTCGCGCTTGAGCTCGTAGATCAGCTCCTCGATCTTCTGCGTCGCGATCGGGTCGAGCGCCGACGCCGGCTCGTCCATGAGGACGACCTCCGGCTCGACCGCGAGCGCGCGGGCGATGCAGAGCCGCTGCTGCTGGCCGCCCGAGAGGCCGAGGGCGGAGGAGTCCAGCCGGTCCTTCACCTCGTCCCAGAGGGCCGCGCCGCGCAGCGCCTTCTCGACGCGCGCCGGCAGCTCCGAGCGCTTCGCGAGCGCGTTGATCCGCAGGCCGTAGGCGACGTTGTCGAAGATCGACTTCGGGAAGGGATTCGACTTCTGGAACACCATTCCGACGCGCCGGCGGAGGTCCACGACGTCGGTGCCGGGCCCGTAGATGTCCTTGCCGTCGAGGAGCACGGCGCCCTCGACGCGCGTGTCCGGGATGATGTCGTTCATCCGGTTCAGGCACCGCAGGTACGTCGACTTGCCGCAGCCCGACGGTCCGATGAACGCCGTGACCGACTTCTCGGGGACCGCGAGCGAGATCGTCGTAGAGCGCCTGGTTCTTGCCGTAGAAGAAGCACAGCTTCCGCGTCTCCATCCGCGTCCGCGTCGGTCGCGGTCGGCGGAGGCCCCTTCGTCTCGACCGCGGGCCGGCTCGGCACTGCCGTCCGGATGGCCGATGGCGGCAGGTCGGAACCCGTCATCACCGTGTCCGTCATCGTGCGTGCATCCTTTCGAGCCGCTTGGTCACCACGCGCGCCAGCACCGAGAACGGAAGATCACCGCCACGAGGACGAGCGCGCCCGCCCAGGCCTGGCGGTGCCAGTCCTCGTACGGCGAGATCGCGTACGTGTACACCTGCACCGTCAGAGAGGAGATCGGCTGGTCGAGCCGCGTCGAGAAGAATCGGTTGCTGAACGCCGTGAAGAGAAGGGGCGCCGTCTCGCCCGAGATGCGCGCCAGCGGCGACGAGGATGCCGGTCATGATCCCCGGGAAGCGCCGCCGGCAGCATCACGGAGAAGGCGGCCCGGGCGCGGGTCGCGCCGAGCGCGAGCGAGCCTTCGCGCAGGCTCGACGGGACGAGATTCAGGAGCTCCTCCGTCGTCCGCGTGATGATCGGAATCATCATGAAGCCGAGGGCGAGGCCGCCGGCGAGCGCCGAGAATCGCTTCACCGGCATGCACGAGCGAGACCGTACGCGAAGATCCCGATCGACGATCGACGGGATGCCGTTGAGGACGTCGGCCGTGAACCGCACGAGCGAGGCGAACGGCTTGGCGCGCGTATTCCGAGAGGTAGGTCCCCGCGATCAGCCCGATCGGGCACGGCGATAGCCGACGCGACGCCGATGAGGATGAGCGTCCCGACGATCGCGTTCGCCATGCCGCCGCCGGTCTCGCCGACGGGCTTGGGCAGCTTCGTGAAGAAGTCGAGATTGAGCGACGAGAAGCCCTGCTTGATCACGTAGAAGAAGATCAGCGCGAGCGGCACGAGCGCGACGACGACCGCTGCCCCGCAGAGGAACACGACGGCATTCGAGAGCAGCGCGACGCCGGCCGGCCTGCGTCACGCCGCCTCCGTCGCCTTCTGGAGACGGCTCGGCCGCGGCCGCCTCGACCTTGACCTGCCGGTTCACGCTCCAGATGAGCAGGCGCGAGATGCGCGTTGATGATGAGCGTGACGACGAAGAGGACGAGGCCGATCTCGATCAGCGCGTTCAGATAGAGGTCGTCGGCCGCCTCGGTGAACTCGTTCGCGATGACCGCCGCCATCGTGTACTGCGGCGCGAAGAGCGACAGCGGAGACCTGCGGGTTGTTGCCGATGACCATCGTGACGGCCATCGTCTCGCCGATCGCGCGGCCGAGGCCCGAGGATCACGGCGCCGATGATGCCCGTGCGCCCGTATCGGACGGCCGCCTGGATCGCCTCCCAGCGCGTCGCGCCGAGCGCGTAGGCCGCCTCGCGCTGCGTCGCGGGAACGGCCCGCAGCACCTCGCGCGCCACGGACGACGTGAACGGAATGACCATGACGGCGAGGATCAGCGCGGCCGCGAGCATCCCGACCCCGACGGGCGGACCGGAAAACAGCGGCATCTTGCGCAGCCAGTTGGCGGCAGCACGTTCTCGAAGCGCGCGCACCGCCGGAACCAGAACGAAGATGCCCCAGAGGCCGTACACGATCGACGGGATCGCCGCGAGCAGCTCCGTCAGGAACGCCAGCGGCGTGCGGAGCGCGCTCGGGCGAGAGCTCCGAGAGGAAGATCGCGATGCCGAGGGCGATCGGCGTCGAGATCAGAAGCGCGAGGAACGACGAGTAGAGCGTGCCCCAGAGAAACGGCAGCGCGCCGAAATTCCCTGCGACCGGGTCCCAGGTCTTCGTGCGCCAGAAATTGAGGCCGAACTTCGCGATCGAGAGACGCGAATTCCGGAAGAGCTCGAGGCCGATGCCGGCGACGAGCAGGACCACGATCAGAGCGAAGAACCCCGTCCCCAGCCGGAACAGCCGATCGTCGGAGCTGCGGCGGGAGGACGGGGTCTTCATCTCGAACCTCCGAACCACCGAATCAGAGGCGAATCTTCTTCAGGGCCTCCATCTCGAGGGCGACGACGCCTCCGGGCAACGGAGCATAGCCCAGGTCCTTGCAGTACTTCTGGCCCTCCGTCAGCGCCCACTTCATGAAATCGACCATGACCTTGGCCTTCGCCTTGTCCTTGGGGTTCTCATAGAAGCAGGAGCCAGGTGAACGAGGAGATCGGGTAAACGCCGGGACCGGGGGCGTTGGTGATCGAAACGCGGAAATCGGCGGGCATTTGCTTGGCTGCCGCGGCCGCGGCGGCCGTCACCGAGTCGATCGACGAGCGCACGAACTGTCCCGCCTGGTTCTGAACGGACCCGTAGGAGATCTTGTTCTGCAGCGCGTAGATGAGCTCCACGTAACCGATCGCTCCCGGCGTCTGCTTCACGAGCCCCGCCACGCCTTCGTTGCCCTTCCCGCCGAGGCCGACGGGCCAGTTCACCGACGTCGAGACGCCGACGGTCTTCTTGAAGTCCGCGGAGATCTTCGAGAGGTAGTCCACGAAGATGTAGGTCGTGCCGGAGCCGTCCGACCGGTGCACCACGGTGATGTCGGTGTCCGGGCAGCTTGACTCCCGGGTTGGTGGCCGCGATCGCCTTGTCGTTCCACTTCGTGATCTTCCCGAGAATGATGTTCGCGAGCGCGGAACCGGTGAACTTGAGCTCGGCGTTCACGCCGGGAATGTTGTAGACGGGCACGACGCCCCCCAGGACGGACGGGAAATGGAGGACGTGCCCGGGCGCCGCCGAAAGCTGCTCGTCCGTCATCGGGCCGTCACTGGCGCCGAAGAACACCGTCTCGTTCGTCAGCTGACGGATGCCGCCGCCGGAGCCAATCGACTGGTAGTTGATCTGCACTTCGGGATGGAGCTTGTTGTACTCGGAAAACCACTTCGAGTAGATGGGATACGGGAACGTCGCTCCCGCGCCGTCGATCTGAGCGGTTTGCGCCGCCGCCGGGATCGTCGCGAGCAGGGCGAGCATTGCGATGAAACCAAATCGAGTTCGCTTCATACCTTCTCCTTCGCGGGGGGACGATGAAGTTCGCCCGTTAACTCGGGGTGAAGCTCCCGTTAATTGTTCGGGACCGGCCCGGGCTCGCCGCGACTCGAGATCGATTTCATGCGGCCAAAGCTTTGCGCCCGGGCCGAGGGCGGTGGCCAGCGCTGACCCTCCCTGGCCGCCGGCTCGCCGGGATGTCGCCGGCGTTTTCATCCCCGAAGACCTCTTGATCCTCCGGCGCCTTTCGCAGTCGGTCTGACGGCGTCGACTGACTACGATTCATACTCGTATCTAGGCGATTTCATACGATTCCGAGTTGACTCACTCGGTGAAATCCGATTGGCTCTCGATCCATGAAGCTCCGATCGCAAAGCAACCCCCTTCCCAGGCCCGTCTCCGCCGTCGCGATTTCGATGGCGTTTGCGATGGTCTCCGCCGCCGCGGCGGCGCTCACCGAACCTTCCCCGAGTCTCCCGTACGCCATCTGACCTCCCCCCTTCACCCCTCGGACTCCTTACTTTCCGCGCCGCCTTCTGCGCCGTCGGACCCTTCTACCCCGCCCGGCGAACCCGCCCACCGGAGAAGCCAGGGAAGGTGCGACGCAGCATCTTTCGGAGCTGAGCTTCGGCAACTTCTTCTCGCAGGGCTGGGGCGAACCGTGGCAGAAGTGGCGCCGCACGACGCCCGACATGGCCCTGCTGCGCGTCACCACGAACTTCCTCGAACGAGAGTTCCGGGTGGACTACGTCGTCACCGACGTCGCCAACAATCCGGCCCTCGATTCGACCGAGTTCCTGAACGGTCTCATCGCCTACGGCCTCAATCGGCGTCTGATGCTCGAGGTGATCTCGAACTATCAGTGGAACACTCCGCCCGCCGGTCCCCGGATCAACGGCGCTGGCGGCGGATTCCTCGCGCGGTTCCAGCTCGTCGAGAACGCAACCCGGTCCTATTCGTTTCAGGCCAGGGTTTCGCCTCCCAACAGGGGAATCGGACAGACCCAGACGACCCTCACTTACTCGCTCGCCGGCTGGCAGGACATGCATGCTCTCATTCCGGCGCTGGGTCGGTTCGGGCTCTACGGATCCTTCCAGTACGACAACTTCGTCGGACCGCACAAATCGGGAGCCACTCAGAGCGACATCGGCTACGACCTCTCGATCGCCGAGACGTGGACCGCGCCGACGACGCCGGTCTTCGGGAACTTCACGACGTTCCTCGAGGCCTTCGGCACGACGCTGCTCGACGGAGCGAACTCGGGAAAAACCACCGTGAGCCTGACGCCCGGAATCCGGTTCTGGTTCATTCCCGAGAACTCGTTCACCTTCGGCGTGGATCTTCCGGTCACCCACGCGCCCGCGTTCCACGAAATCTTTCGCGCCAACTACATCCTGAACTTCTGAGCCCCGCCCGGGGAACGGCCGGACGCTAGGGGCCGCCGACCTCGAATCTCAGGACCGCCTGGGAAGCCGGTACTGGTATCGGGAGTCGGTGTCCCCGATCTGGGCCCGCGTCGCCTGCAACTGCGCCTGCGTCAGCTCGACGATCGAGCCCAGTCCGAGCGTATAGCGGGTGCGCGCGAGCTCGAGCGCCTGATTGGCTTCATCGAGGAGCCGGCGCGTGACCGCAAGACGACTGTAGGCCGTGCTCGCGGCGAGCCAACTCGTACGCACGTCGCGCGCCACCGTGTTCTGCAGGTCCCGCAGCTGCTCGCGCGCGGCCTGCGCGCGCAGATCCGCCTCCTTCGCCCGGGCGGTGAACAGATACCCGTTGAAGACCGGGATCTCCACGTTGAAGCCGATCGCGCCGTACCAGGACGAGAGGTGCTCGTTGCGGACCGGCGCACCGCCGATGACGCCGAGGGTCCGCACGCTCGGCCCGAACGAAGGTCTGTAAACCGCTCGCCAATGCTTGACCTGCTGGCGATGATTACGAAGCTGTCGTTCGGAAGGTCAATTCCCGCGGCCGACCCATCCCGGCCGCTGGCTTCCAACGACCGGGGAACCGGGCGGCGAAGGCTTTCCCGGGACCTCCGCCGCCCGCGATCCGCAGATCTAGAAGGAGCCCTGGAACTGACAGACGAAGCGGTTGAAGTCCTTCAGCTGGGCCGTCACCGGCTGGACGTTCGGCTGGACCCTTTCGAAGTAGGGGGTGATCTTGGCGTTCTGCCCCAGAATGTAGAAGTTCAACCCACCGCCGAAGCGCGTCTGGTTCTTCGACTCGTTGATCGCGTCGGAGAACTTCAGCACCTCGTAACGGAAGAAGGGCTGAAGCTTGGCGTCGGCGAAATAGACGCCGACGTTTCCGAAGACCGTGTACTGCCCGGGCAGCGTCGTCGGCGTGCCGTTGACGTTGTAGATGAAGAAATTTCGGTGGATCTTCCGGTAGTCCGCCTCCGCCGTGACGCTTCCGATCCCGATCGGCCAGTTGAAGAAGGCGTCGCCGCCGTAGGACTGGTAGTCGCCCTGTCCGTCCCCGAAGGCCGCGAGGGCGAGGACTTTCTGCTTCCCGAGATACGTCCCCGAGTAGGAGTAGCCGTACTCGCTCTCGAAGAAGTCCCACATGATGCGGCCGGCGAAGCGCAGCGGGTTGCGTGATCCCGCTTCCACTCCGAGCGGTGGCGTCAGACTGGGGCCGCTCGGCGCGCGATAGCCCGAGAAGGCCCCGACGCGATACGACAGATGGCTGTCGAAGAGCGCGCCGTTCATGCCCACGCCGTAGTCGCGCCCGCCCGTCTGCTCCTCAACGGTTCCTTCCTGCTGCGCCCAGGTCGGAAGATCGAGCGACAGGAACGTCGCAACGCTCGTCAGGGTCTGCCGCAGCGTCGGAACGAGGAACAACCCCGCCTGGAGCGCCGCGGCCTTGCCGGCGAAGGCCCACTGCACGTAGAAATCCTGAATCTGGAATCCCGTGTTGATGGCCTTCACGCCATTGGTCCCCGCGTTGCCGACACGCGGATCGTCGGTCTGGAAGAAGACGCTCACACCCGCGGGCATGGTTCCCAGAATGTTGATTCGAGCCCGCCGCAGATAGAAGTTCTGCGAGTAGCCTTCGCTGACGGGGTCCTGAACCGCGTCGTAGGTCCCCTGCACGACGGCACCGAACCGGAAGTTGATGCTGTCGCTGACCTTCAGAACCGCCCAGGGCTGCGAGGGCATGGCCGTGGCGGGATTCATCGTGCCCGCCGTCTGATTCAGCGTCGGCGACGGAGTCAGCGACGCCTGAACGAAGCCGGGCTTCTCCGCCGCCTTGGCCGCCGCCTGCCGGTCGATCTCGTCCTGCACCTGCTTCTGCATCTCTCCCAGAGCTCGGTCGCGCTCGGCCGCCTCCTGCTTGAGCCTTTCGATCTGCTGCTGCTGAACCTCCAGGGACTTCTTCATTTCCTCGAGCTGCTTGGCCGACAACTCCTTCTTCGTGGAATCCGGTTCCTTCTTCGTGGCGTCGGGTTCCTTTTTCGCGCCGTCCGTTGCGTCCTGAGCCAACCCGCGGACGGACAGCATCCCCAGACAGAGCGCCAGGATCACCAGCTTCTTCATCGCGCCTCCTCCGAAACAAGCGTTGCTCGGGCCATCGACTTCGGTTCGATCAAGCTGGCCGGGAACCGTAAGATCGGGATGTAAATACCGCGCGTAGGCGCGGTCAACAGTTCGTGAATGGGCCGCGGCTGCGATCACCGGAAGCCTTGCGCCGCGGCTTCGTCGCCGCGCGAAGAAAGTCCGGAGCGTTCGGCCGAAAGGGAGGGCGGGCCTCGGCTACCCGAAGTCGAGCGGGCCGGGGCCGGCGCGAAGCGTCTCTTCGGCGGAGCCGTCGGCGTTCGGATGAGCGCCGGAGAAACCCCGGCCTCCGCCGACCGCGAGCGACCGCCGTGCGCCGGGACTTCCATGCATCGAGGAATCGAGCGCGAGCACTTGAGTGCCCGCTGAGGGGGAGCCATCGCATCACGCATCTCGGAAATCTCCGCTTCGATGAGACGCCCCGGTGCGCCCGACGTCCTGTCGCCGGATCGGCGGGCGTCTGAGCGGCGTCCATGCGAGGACGCTCGCCCAAACGCCTCGAAGAAAGCGACTTATCGTCCTATTAACACTGATTTCGGGACGGGGTGATACCCTCCATTTTCCGCGATGACCGAAGCGACGGAAAAGCTCGCCGGAGAATCGTCGTCCCTCGTCCCGGACGATACTTTCCAGGACCGATCTCTCTATTTCAACCGCGAGATCTCGTGGCTCGCCTTCAATCATCGCGTCCTCGAGGAAGCACAGGATTCCGCCTGGCCGCTTCTCGAGCGGCTGAAGTTCCTCTCGATCTTCCACTCGAACCTCGACGAGTTCTTCATGATCCGGGTCTCGGGCCTTCACGAGCAGCTCGAGGCCGCCGTCACCGAGCGGAGCGCCGACGGCCTTTCACCCCACGAGCAGTTGCGCGCGATCGGAGAAGTGGTGCGACGCGATCTCGCCGCCGCCGACGCGCTGCTGAACGGCGAGCTGCTGCCGCGCCTGGCGGAGGCCGGCATCCGGATCCTGCGCTGGGCCGACGTGGACGCCGAGCGCCGCAAGGAGCTGACGGCGTACTTCGAGAGCGTCGTGTTCCCGATCCTGACGCCGCTCGCCTTCGATCCGGCGCATCCGTTCCCGTTCGTTTCGAATCTCTCGCTCTCGCTCGCCGTCGAGCTCTCCGAGAAGGAAGACGGCCGCGGCTTCTTCGCGCGCGTCAAGGTGCCGCCGTCGCTCCCCCGCTTCGTGCCCCTGACCGGCAACACGCCTCGCTCCTCCGAGTTCATGCTTCTCGAGGATCTCGTCGAGGCGCACCTGCCGCAGCTCTTCCCCGGGATGAAGATCCGCGGCGCCTCCTCCTTCCGCGTCACGCGCGACGCCGACATCGACATCCGCGAGGAGGAGGCGGGCGACCTCCTGCGCTCCGTGGCCGAGAACGTCCGCCAGCGGCGATTCGGCGCGGCCATCCGGCTCGAGGTCGACGCTCGCTGCCCCGAGAGCGTCCGCGACCTGCTGCGCGCGCAGCTCGAGCTCGACGCGGAGGACGTCTACGAGAGCGCGGGACCCCTCGCCGTCTCGGACTGCCTCGCGGTGCAGCGCCTCGATCGTCCGGACCTCAAGGACACGCCGTACCTTCCGGCCGCCGGCTCGCTCTTCGCGCAGCCCGGCGACTGCTTCGAAAAGATCCGCCAGCGCGACGTCCTGCTGCATCTCCCGTACGACTCGTTCGACCCCGTCGTGAGGTTCCTGGAGGATGCGGCCACCGACCCGGACGTCCTCGCGATCAAGATGACGCTCTACCGGACGGGCTCGGACTCGCCGATCGTCGCGGCGCTCGCCCGCGCGGCGGAGAACGGGAAGCAGGTCGCGGTGCTCGTCGAGCTCCAGGCGCGATTCGACGAGGAGAAGAACATCCAGTGGGCCCAGTCGCTCGAGCGCGCCGGCGCCCACGTGGCCTACGGCGTCGAGGGGCTGAAGACGCACGCCAAGATCGCCCTCGTGGTCCGGCGCGAGGGCAGCGCGATGCGCCGGTACGTGCACATCGGCACGGGAAACTACAACCGCCTCACGGGCCGCATCTACACGGACCTCGGGCTCTTCACCGCGCGCGCGGACTTCGGCGAGGACGCCTCCCAGCTCTTCAACTTCCTGACCGGCTTTTCCAAGCGGACGCGCTACAAGCGGATCACCCTGGCGCCGGTCTCGCTCCACGAGAAGGTCATTTCCCTGATCGACCGAGAGGCGCAGAAGGCCCGCGAGGGCAAGCCGGCCTCGATCGTCGCCAAGATGAACGCCCTCGTGGATCCCCGGGCGATCCGGGCGCTGTACCGCGCCTCCGCCGCGGGCGTCCCGATCACCCTCGCCATTCGCGGCATCTGCTGCCTGCGGCCCGGCGTGCCCGGCGTCTCCGAGACGATCTCCGTATCGAGCGTCGTCGGGCGCTTCCTCGAGCACAGCCGCACCTTCTCTTTCGGCGTGGGCGACGAGGAAGAGATCTACATCGCGAGCGCCGACTGGATGCCGCGCAACTTCTTTCGCCGCGTCGAGCTGATGGTGCCGATCCTGGATGAGAAGGCGAAGGAGAAAGTCCGGCAGGAAGTTCTCGAGCCGCTGAAACGCGACAACTCGCGTGCGCGGGATCTCGGACCCGACGGCGTCTACGTCCGCCGCACGCCGGCCCCGGGAGAGGCGTCTTACGACTCGCAGCAGGCGCTGATCGACCGGCAGGCGCGGCGGGGGCTCCGGGCGGTCGGCGAGGCGGGCGAGAAGAGCTAGCAGGCTGCTGACATTCTCGTCGTCAGGGGACCTTGCGGTCCCTCGCAGCCGAAAGCCATCCCTCCTCGCCGACGCGAAGGCATCGGCGCGTTACTTCCGTTGCGTTTCCTCGAACGCCTGACCTCGCGGCGCTCGTAACGCCATCCCACACCCTTTTTCAGCAACCTGCTAGCGCGCCGGAATCGCGGCGAGAGCGGCCGCCCGGCGTCCCGTCCCCTTCCCGTCCTTCTCGTCCCGCAGAAGCGTCTCCTTCCCCACCCGGAGTCGCCGTCCGCGCCAGCGCGTGCGGCGGCCGAAGAGTCCCGCCCAGAAGAGCGCCGCGGTGCCGAGGTCGCGGAGAGGCAGGAGGACGAGAAGCCGCGCGAGACCGACTCGCTCCGGACCGTCGGCGAGCGCCAGCGCCTCCGTGCCGAGGCGCGCGAGCCCCAGACCGAGCACCGCCGCGAGGATTCGCGGATCTCCGCCGCTCGTCGCGAGCGCTCCGATGACGAAGGGCAACGGGCTCGAGAAGAGCTCGGAGACGTAGGAGAACCCGCCCAGGCGCCGCCTCAGGATGGACCAGCGGCGGTGCCGCTGCCACACCGCGGAGATCGTGCGCGCGCCGGCGATGGTCCGGATCTCCTCGGACGAGAGGACGGCGCGATACCCCGCCTTCTCGGTCAGCTTCCCGAGGAGAAAGTCCTCGGCCAGGTGGTCGCGCAGCGGCAGCATGCCGCCGATCGCGATCAGCGCGGCGCGCGAGATCAGGATCGACTTGCCCACCACGCAGGGCATCCGCAGGACGCCGGCGATGGCCGCGGTCGCGGGCCGCAGGATGCCGTCGAGGTAGAGCGATTCGAGCCGCGACGCGAGCGACGCCGCGCGAACCGACCGGAAGAGGCACGACACGAGCCCGACCGAGGGTTCCGCCATCTCCGGCACGACGCGGCGGAGGAAGTTCGGCCGGACGCGTACGTCGCCGTCGGAGAAGAGAAAGACCGTTCCACGCGCGCGCCGCAGCGCTGCGACGAGGCGATTGACCTTGGCGTTGCGGCCCGGCTCCCGTCCGTCCACGACGAACACCGTGGGAACGAGCGGAAATCGATCGGCGATGCGCCGCGCGGCGGAGAACGCGGGGTCCTCGGCGGCGGCGAAGGAGAAGACGATCTCGAAAGACGGATAGTCGAGGCGAAAGAACGACGCGACGTTCTCCTCGAGCTCCGCGTCGAGCCCGCAGAGCGGCTTGACGATCGAAACCATCGGCGCGGGATCGGGAAACGGAAGCCGGCGCGCGCGTCGCCGATGCCGGCGGAGCGCGGTCAAGGCCACGGCGTGCAGAAGGACCGAGAGCCCGAGCGCGGCAAGGAAGACGCCGGCCGCCGTCATGCCGAGGCCGCCGCGGCGTCGGGCGTGAGGCGCATCACGCCGATCCCCGTCGCGCGGCGCAGCGCCGCGAGCACGCCCGCGACCGTCTTCTCCGCCCGAAGCAGCGTCTTCCAGGCGTAGAGGTGCTCGGGGCGGTGGAAGTCGCTGTTGGCGAGGTGTGGAAGCTTCTCTCGCGAGACCACCGGGAAGAGGTCCCAGCGGCAGCCGACCTCCCAGAGGTCCACGAGCTTCTCGACGATCCGGCGGCGGTTCCAGAGATACCAGGTGTTCGCGTAGAACTCGCTCATCTCGTGCGGGTGGCACGCGACCGACACCGCGCCGCGGGCCCGAACTTCCTTGAGCATCTCGATCGGATCGCCGTCCGCGGGCATGAACTCGGCGAGCCCGAGCGCGAGGACGTGGACGGACGTGTCGCGATTGATCGTGTTCCGGGTCAGCTCCGCCCCGGGGAGGACCAGCATCCCGTAGCTCCTCCAGGCCCGATCGGCCTCGCGGGCGATCTCGTCGCGGTATCTCTTCCAGCTCTCGGGATCGAGCGACCGCCGCATGGCATGCGCGATGCGGCCGAGCCCGTTGTCGCGATTGACGATGTGATCGGTGATCGCGATGACGTCGTGGCCGGAGCGGCCGAACAGGTCCACGACCTCCGGCAGCGGTACCGCCCCGTCCGAGTACGTCGTATGGACGTGAAAATCGCAAAGCAACATGCTCGCCACCCGATCCGGATTGTCCTCGCCGGGCGAGAAGATCTGCGGAGGTCCGCGAAAGGGCGGCGGAAAGATCGCGTGAGATCCGGGTGAAGCGGCGGGAGCCGGGCGGCGGGGGCCGAGAGCCTAGAGCTTGTTCAGGCCGTCCAGGCCGGCGACCTTGTAGGCCTCGGCGAACGTCGGGTAGTTGAAGACCGAGTCGCGGAAGTACTCGATCGTGCCTCCGAACGAAAGCACGGCCTGGCCGATGTGGATGATCTCCGTCGCGCCGTCGCCGATCGCGTGGACGCCCAGCACCTTGAGCGTCTCCCGGTGGAAGAGCACCTTGAGCTGTCCCACTTCGGCGCCGACCATCTGTCCCTTCGCGAGCTCGACGTACCTGGCCTGGCCCACCTCGTACGGCACGCGCTTCTCCGTGAGCTGCTGTTCGTTGGCGCCGACCATCGAGATCTCGGGGATCGTGTAGATGCCGTAGGGAAAGACGTCCGGGTAGCTCTTGCAGGCGACGCCGAACATCGAGCACGTCGCCAGCCGTCCCTGCTCCATCGAGGTCGCGGCGAGCGCCGGAAACCCGATCACGTCGCCCGCGGCGTAGATGTGCGGCACGGCGGTTCGGAATCCCGGATCCACGGCGATCCGGCCCCGCTCGTCGGCCGAGAGCCCCGCGGCCGGGAGGTTCAGGAGGTCCGCGTTCGTCTGGCGGCCGACCGTGTAGAGCAGCGCGTCGCCGTGGACTTCCTTCCCGCTCTCGAGCGACGCGACGACCCGCGACCTCGCGTCCGTCCCGACCGAGACGACCTTCTCGCCGAGACGGAACGTCGCGCCCCGCTGCCGCATGAAATAGCAGAGCGCGTCGATGAGCTCGCGGTCGACGAAATCGAGGATCGTCGGACGCTGCTCGATGAGCGTGACCTTGATGTTCAGCGCGGTCAGCATCGAGGCGTACTCGAGGCCGATGACTCCCGCACCCACGACGATCAGCTCGCGGGGCAGGCGCTCGACCTGATTCAGCTGGTCGGAATCGATCACGCGCTTCCCGTCCAGGGGGATCGCGCTGCTGTGCGCCGGCCGCGTGCCGCAGGCGATGAGGACGTGGTCCGCCTTCACCAGGACCGTGCCCTCGCTGTTCTCCACCTGCAACGTGTGCGGATCCGCGAAGCATGCCGTCCCGTTGAAGGTGACGACCCCGTTGCGCTTGAGCTGCGCGCGCACGACCTCCAGCTCGCGCGCCATCACCGTCTGGATCCGGAACGACAGATCCGACATGGCGATCGAGTCCTTGAGCGAGTAGTCGCGCCCGTAGAAGGAGCGCTGCTGAAACCCGCTGAGATACAGGATCGCCTCGCGCAGCGTCTTGGACGGGATGGTGCCCGTGTGGAGGCAGACGCCGCCGACCATCTCCTTGCGGTCGATGATCGCGACGCGCTTGCCGAGCTTCGCGGCCGCGATGGCGCCCTTCTGCCCGGCGGGACCCGAGCCGATGACGACGAGGTCGAAGCTCTGCGTGTCCATCGCGGGAGACCGGCGCGGAGTCTATCCGAGCCGGCCGCGATCAGAAGCGCTGGGCTTCGACCGGGTAGTCCCGCGAAGCGGACGCGGCGGAGCCGCGGGTGAGCTCGAGCGCCGCGCGGCAGATCGCGAGCGGCCGGCTGGCCGCGCTGCCTGTCGCGGCGCCGCGCTGCGACTCCTTCCAGAGAACGCAGAAGTGCCTCCCGTCGAGCCACTGGACGCGGAAGGCGACACCCGCCTGCGCCAGACGCCACAGGAGAAGATCGGCCGCCGCGTTCTCCGTCGAGTACGCCGGAACGCGCGGGGCGCGGTCCCCGAGAACTCCCGAAGCAATCTCGAGATCGAGTCCAGGACCGGCGGAAGCGCCCATCGCAACCTCCTGCTCTTCCAAACGGATCGAATCACGCCGGCGTTTCGGGAATATCGAAGGCCGGGTGAAATTTCCGCGAGGGCCGGCGATAAGATTCCGTCGCCATGGCGAGCGAGCAGGCCCCCCGAGCCCATCATCCCCATGCCCCTCGGGACGCCGATCCGAAGCCCGCGCGTCGGAAGCCCGCAGGCAAGCTCCGGCTCCCGCGCCGGCGCCCCCTGCGGGAAGGGATCGTGACGGCGTTCGCACGCGTGCTCGGGGTGACGCGGCGCATCGCGCGCTCGCCCGCCGAGGACCCGGTGATCCGCCGTTCACGAGTACCGCAAGTCGCTCCGCCGCGCCCGCGCCGTGATCGCGCTGCTCACCCCCGCGCTGGGCCGCCGCGCCGAACGGGGCCTGCGTCGCAAGCTTCGCGAGGCGTTCGAGGTCACGGGCCCGTTCCGCGACGCCGACGTGCTGCAGAGCACGCTCTCCGCGCTGCCCCCGGTGCCGGAAGACGATCTGGCCCGGCACGCGATCGCTGTGTCGTTCGAGCTCGACCAGCACCGCTCGCGCCGCGACGCTTCGGAGGCGCTCCGGCGCGGCCTCGCATCGGTGGCGTCGCTGCCGGCGGTCCTCGACACCTGCCTCGATCCCGCGTTTTCCGCCCACGACCTCGAGCGCGGGTTGATGCGCCTGCGGCGCCGCGAGCGCCGGGCCCTCGAGCAAGCGAAGGAGAGCCGCCGCGTCGAGGACTTCCACGAGTGGCGCAAGCGGCTGAAGGAGCTGCGATACGCGATCGAGCTCGTCGCCTCGGGCGGCACCCGCGAGCTGCAGGCGCGGGAGAAGGCGCTCGGGAACCTCGCGCGCGATCTGGGGAACGTCACCGACCTCTCGGTGCTCGCGCAGGAGATCGAACGCCGCCGCGAGCAGGGCGCGATTCCCCCCGCGCCCCACCTGCTCGCGACGATCGGCGGCCTCGCCGCCGGGAGGTCGGCCGAGCTGCTCGACCGCGGATCGAACCTCTTCGAGGCCGACCCGAAGATGTTCGCGCGCCAGGTCCTCGCCGAGCGCGGCTGAACAGCCTTCGAAGCGGTGAAGGGCCTCCCCGACTACCACGTCCACACGTTCCGGTGCGGACACGCCGGAGGCGCCTCGCGCGATTTCGTCCGCAAGGCGATCGAGCGCGGACTGGGCGAGATCGGGTTCACGGACCACGTCCCGCTCTATTTCCTCCCGGCCGAGAAGCGAGATCCGAAGTTCGCGATGCGGGAGGATCAATTCGACGGCTATGTCGCGGAGGTCCGCGCGCTCGCCGCCGAGTTCGCCGGGCGCATCCCGGTCCGCCTCGGTCTCGAGGCCGACTACGCCGAGGGCCACGAGGCGGCGCTCGCGGGATGGCTCGCGCGCGCCGACTGGGATCTCGTGCTCGGCTCGGTCCACTGGGTCGCGGGCGACTGGATCGATGCGCCCGAGTCCGCTTCGCGCCGCTTCGCCTCCGAGGGCGCGGATCGGCTGTACGCGGAGTACTACCGCCTGCTCGCGAAGGCCGCGCGCACGCGTCTCTTCGACGTCCTGACGCACTTCGACCTCCCGAAGAAGCACGGCCACCGCCCGTCGCGCGCGCTCGAGGAGGCCGAGGACGAAGCGATCGCCGCCGCCCGCGAGGCCGGATGCGCCGTCGAGATCTCCTCGGCGGGGCTGCGCAAGCCCGTCGGCGAGGCCTATCCGGAGCCGCGACTCCTGCGACGCCTCGTCGCGGCGGACGTGCCCGTGACCTTCTCCTCGGACGCGCACGCGCCGGCCGAGGTCGGCTGGGGCTACGAGCGCACGCTCGCGCTCGCGCGCGAATGCGGCGTCGCGACCTACGTCACGTTCGAGAAGCGGCGGAAGATTCGCCGGCCGCTCCCGGATGAGCTCGCGCCCGAGCGCCGCGAAGAGATCCGCCGACGGGCGCCGGCGGCGGCGGAACGTCGCGTAGTCCACCTCGAAGAGCCCGAACCGGGGGTGCAGGCCCTCGAGCCACTCGAAGTTGTCGAGCAGCGACCAGTGGAAGTACCCGCGGACGTCGAGGCCCTTGCGGCGCGCGTGCGCGAGGACGAAGACGTGCTCGCGCAGGAAGTCCCGGCGGACGCGGTCGTCGCCCGTCGCGACGCCGTTCTCGGTCACCAGGATCGGCCGGCCGGCTTGGGCGGCCGCCGAGAGGACGCTCTCGAAGCCTTCGGGATGGATCTCCCATCCCGTCTGGGTGAGCCCGCGCCCCCGCCGGTCGCGGTAGAAGAACTCGCCGACGCGGCCGGGCAGCCCGCGGAAGCGCAGGTGCACGCGGCTGTAGTAGTTCACGCCGACGAAATCGTTCGCCTCCGGCAGACCGTCGACGCGGAAGACGGCGCGGCCTTCCCCCGGGAAGGACCAGCGCACGCGCCCCGTGGCCAGGGCCTCGAGGAGCATCGTGTTGTAGAGCGCGCGGCCCTCCGACGTGAGGCGGCGGTCCACCGCATGGCCCGGGCGGTCGGGCGCGAAGTCGAGCATGTTGTGGGCGATGAGCGCCTGCGCGCCGGCGTCCCGCGCCCGGAGGGCCGCCACGGCCTCGACGTGCGCCGTCAGCATGTGCTCGAGCGCCTTCGCCGACCGCGCGAAGCTGCGGTGGCCGGGCGGGATGAGGCCGGCGAGGTAACCGCCGAGCAGCAGCACCACCGGCTCGTTCAGAGTCACCCAGATCCGGACGTGCGGAGACAGTGCCTCCGCCACGCGGTCCGCGTATCGGGCGAACCTTCCGACGCTCTCGCGGCTCTCCCATCCCCCTTCGCGCCAGAACCACAGGGGATGCGTGTAATGCGACAGCGTGACGACGGGCTCGACGCCGAGACGCTCGAGGACCCGGACGCGGCGCCGCTCGAGATCGAGCGCATGCGCGTCGAACTCGCCCGGGCGCGGCTCGATCCGGCTCCACTCGACCGAGTAGCGATACGCGTTCGCGCCGAGCGACGGGAGGAGGCGCAGATCCGCCTCCCAGCGCCGCCGGTGGCCCGACCCCTCGCCGCACGGCGCGGCGCCCGGCTTCAGGCGGCCGTCGGCCTCCCAGGCCGTCCAGTCGTTCTCCGGGGCGCCCTCGATCTGGTACGCGGAGGTGGCGACGCCCCAGAGAAACGTCACGCAGGGTCCGCGCCGGCGAATCGCTAGGGGGTCAGCTCGGTCGCGTGGTGCTTCACCCAGCGCGCTTCGGCGATGAAGATCGTGTCCTCGCAGATGTTCGTCGCGAGGTCGCCCACCCGCTCGAGGTTCTTGGAGACCGAGATGAGCTCGAGGCAGTAGGTGATGAGCGACGGGTGCTCCGCCATGTAGGTCAGGAGCTCGCGGATGATGGAGACGTTCTTCTCGTCGAGGATGTCGTCCTTCTTGATGACCTTCTTGGCGAGCTCGGCGTCACGGTTGACGAAGGCGTCGAGCGACTGCTTGAGCATCGACATGGCGACTTCCGCCATGTACGGGATGTCGATGAAGGGCTTGAAGGGCCGCTGGCCGGAGAGGCGTTGCGCGCCCTCGGCGATGTTGACGGCGTGATCGCCGATGCGCTCGAGGTCGTTGTTGATCTTCAGCGCCGCGACGAGGAATCGGAGGTCCACGGCGACCGGCTGCTGGAGGGCGAGGAGCTGCACCGCCTGCTCCTCCACCATCATCTCCATCCGGTCGACCTCCTCGTCGGAGGCGATCACTTCCTCCGCCTTCTTCTCGTCGGCCTCGATCAGCGCCTCGATGGCGTGCTGGATCTGGCGCTCGACTTCGCCGCCGAGAAGAATCAGGTTGCGCCGCAGATCCTCGAGCTGCTCCGAAAAATGCTCTTTCACGATGCTCCCCCGCTCATGACATTTTGACGCCTAGCCCCAGAGGGCTTCGGCCGAGAGGATTTCCAGATCTTTCTGATGGACCTTCTCGTCGCGCTCCGCCGGGATCGCGCGGAACGAGATCTTCCGGTCGAAGACGCGTTCGAAGAGGTCCGCCTTGTCCCGCGCGGCCGAGAGCTCCGGCTCACAGTCGCCGCGGGCCGAGGCGGTCACCTCGACGCGCCGCGAGCGGATGTCGATCTCGACGCCGGTCACGAGTTGCCGGTGGCTCCGATCGAGGCCGTCGGCGATGCGCACGATCGCGGCGAGCTTCTCGACGACCGGCCGCAGGTACGGGTCGAGGCGCCGCCAGTTCTCGTGGCGTTCCTTCGGGCCGCCGCCCTTGTGGTACCGCGCGATCGAGGCCAGCACCTCCACCTCGTCCGACGAGAAGCCCGTGAGGTCCCCGTGCGTGATGAGGTAGTAGGAGTGGCGTTGGTGCTTCGCGTATCCGATGTGGCAGCCGATGTCGTGCAGAAGCGCCCCGTACTGCAGCCACTCGCGCTCCGTCGCCGAGAGCTGATGGAGCGGGTGCGCGTGGTCGAAGATCTCGAGCGCGAGCCGCGCCACGTGGGCCGCATGCAGCACCTCGGCGTTGCCGCGCCGGAGCAGCCGGTCGATCGAGCGGGCCCGCACGTCCCGGTCGAGGACCCGTTTCTGCCCCTGCCGGGCCACGTGGTCGAGGAGGATCCCCTCCCGGAGGCCCCGCTCGCCCACCACGATCGCCTTGGCGCCGCTCCGCTTCAGGATCCAGGCCAGCAGGGTCCCGCCCGGCACGGCGATGTCGCGGCGGCGCGGATCGAGGCCGGGGACGCGCAGCTTCTCGCGCGCCGTCGTCCGTCGCAGCAGGCGGTTGACCTTCCGCAGCCCTTCGCGCGTCAGCGTCCGGTGGCCCGTGGGCGTCGCTTCCCGCCCGAGGACCGCCGCCTCGTGGACGAGAGAGAGCGACTGGATCGTGCCCGAGGAGCCGACGCACGTCTTGAAGCCGGTCTTGCGGACGGCGTCGGTCGCGCGCTTGGCGACGGCGCGGATCGCCTTCTTGATCGCCTTGCGGTCGCGCTCGCTCGGCGGGTCGTCGCGGAGATACCGGTCGGCCAGGCGGACCACGCCGAGCGGAAGGCTCTCGGTCAGTTTGACCCGGGAGCCCTCCGAGATGACGAATTCCGTCGAGCCGCCGCCGATGTCGATGAGGAAGAGCGGATCGAAACGCGCCGGGAACTCGCTCCGCACGCCGAGGTTGATGAGCCGCGCCTCCTCCTCGCCCGAGACGACGTCGACCGTGACGCCCGTCCGCCGGCGGACGGCCTCGAGGAAGGCCGACGAGTTCGAAGCCTCCCGCACGGCGCAGGTCGCCACGGCCCGGACGAGCTCCGCCCCGGCCGCCTGGATCGAGCGGAGGAACTGCGCCACGGCATCCACCCCGGCCTCGATGGCCTCGTCCGAGAGGCGGCCCGTGGCCAGGGTCTCGCTGCCCAGGCGCACCAGGGACTTCTCGCGCGACATCACCTGCAGCGATCCGTCCTCTTCGACGGAGGCGATCAGCAGCTTGATGCTGTTGGTCCCGATGTCGATGGCGGCGAGCTGCCTCATCGTCGGAGGATTCTGAGACCGGGACGAGGGACCGCCCTGAAGGCGACGTGAATTCCGCTTGAAGGCGATTGCGCTTCCGATGTTCTTATAATAGCGCCCCGTGCCCCGCAACGCCTTCTGGGAAACGGAGAAGCGACGCCTCAGGCAGGCGACCCGCGCGACCCGGCAGGATCAGCCGGGTGCGCCGGAAGAGCTCGGCGCGGTCCTGGCGCGCATCGGCGCCGCGGCGCGCGCGGTGGGCGATCGGCGGCTCGCGCGGCGCGCCCGGGGTCTCGCGCGCGGCGTCTCGCGCGTCCTCGCCTTCGATTCCGACCGCGCGATGCTCGCGCGCGTCGCGCGCCTCGGGCTGATCTCGCCGGAAACCGCCGCGGGGCTCGAGGCGCGCTGGGAAGAACGCGCGCGCGCGCGTCGCGAGAGCCTCCGACGCGACGCGGCTCGCCGCGCGACTCGCGCCCTGCGTCACGCTCTGTCGCGCCGGGCGAGAAAGAGCAACCGCGCCCTCGATTCCCGTCTCGACGAGGCCGCGCGGCGCGACGTCGAGAAGCTCTGGCCGGCCCGCGGCGCCAAAGGCGACCGCGATCTCGGCCGCTACCGAAAGCTCTGCCGGCGCTCGCGGGAGCTCGCGCTCGCGCGGGCCGCGTCCGGAGTGCCGTCGGAAGCGGCGGAGGCGGACCAGTCGGCGGAACTGGCGCTCGAGCGCTGGCACACCGCGCGCCGCTTCGAACGGCGTCTCGAGCGCGAGCGGAAGGAGGCGGAAGTCCGCGGCTCGGTGGTGCTCGCCTCCGAGATCGACCGGCTGCTCGCCGCGCTCGAAGGGGCCGTGGCCGACGCGCGGCGCCTCGCCCTCGAAGAGGTGACGCGCGCCACCGCCAACGTCGTCTCGTTCGAGCGCCGCAGCGCGTAGCACGACTTCCTACGGCCGGATCGGTCCCTCCGGCAGGGACGGCGCCAGGAACCAGTTCTCGTTCGCCTTCGGCGCGAGCTCGCCCTTCCGCCGCGCGTCCTCGATCAAGAGATCCCGCAGGCTCTCGCGCGACTCGAAGACGCGCGGGCAGGATCTCCAGACCGCGTAGCCGCCGCCGCCCGACGCCCGATAGGAATTGAGCGCGACGAGAAACGTGTCGTCGTCGGAGACGTCGCGCCCGCCGCGCCGCAGGAAGAGGAGGCGCTCCCCTTCCGGCCGCGTCGGATCGAGCGCGTACTCCGCGCCGTCCATCGAATCGCAGTTGTAACCCCAGACCGCCGGATTGCGACGCCAGGCGACGCCGTCGCGGACGGGCTCGAGCCCCGAGAAGCAAAGGGCCGCCCGCTCGAGCGCCTGACGGACCTGGCGCCCCGTCGCGCGCACGGTCACGAGCGTGTTCTCGTACGGATAGAACGACCAGATCTGCCGGACCGTCAGATCTCCCGCCGTCCAGTTCGGGAGCATTCCCGGCAGGAGTGACGCAAACGAGAGGTCCGCCTTCCCCCTCTCCCGCTGCAGCGCGTGCAGCCAGTCGAGGAGCGCCGTGTCCTCGGTCCGCGCGAATCGCGCCGAGACCGGCGCCGCGAGGCGCGCCACGGACTTGCCGAGCGCCGCCATCGCGGCATCGTGCGACGGCGCGGCGAGCGTCAGGATCTCGGGATCCGCCGCGACCGACTTCATCGGCAGGTTCTGCCCGCGGATCTCCGTCACCGTCCAGCGCGCGCCCGAGTGCGCGAGCGTCACGTCGAATCGCGTCAGCGTATTTCCGAAGCGCCCGGGCTGCGACACCCATGCGCCGCCGAGCTTTCGCGGATCGATGACGGTGTGCGTGTGGCCCGTCAGCAGGAGGTCGATTCCAGGGACCGTCGTCGCGAGCGCGTACGCCTGGTTCTCCTCGCCCGAGCCGCGGTCGGCGCCCGTCTCGAGATCCCGCTCGAAGCCCTCGTGCACGATGACGACGACGAGGTCGCAGCGCTCGCGCCCGCGCAGCACCGGCACGAGCCTCGCGGCGGCCTCCACGGAGTCCGTGAACCGGAGCCCGCCGAGGCGCGCCGGCGTTTCCCAGGCTGGGACGTTCGGCGTCGTGAGGCCCAGAATCCCCACGCGGACGCCGCCGGCGGTCGCGACCTTGTACGGCTCGAACGCCGGCCGGCCGCCGTCCTCGACGTTTCCCGACAGGAACGGAAACCGGGCCTCGCGGCGCGACCGCTCGAGCCGCTCCCGGCCGAAGTCGAACTCGTGGTTGCCGACGGCCATCGCGTCGTAACCGAGGCGGTTCATCGCGGCGATGATGGGATCGGGTCCGGTGGCTCCCGGCGCAAACGCGATCGCCTGCTCGGGAGAGCCTTCGATCGTGTCGCCCGAGTCGAGGAGGAGCGTCGGCCGCCCCTCCGCGCGAATCGTCCGGGCGGCGGCTGCGATCCGGGCCAGACCGTCGCCGTAGTCCTTGTCCGCGAGCGCGTCCTGGGGGTTCACGCGACCGTGCAGGTCCGAGGTGTGGAGGATCGTCAGCGTGACCGTCGCCGGCGCGGCAAGCGCTAGTCCCGCGCCGACCAGAAAGCCGAGAACGGCGAAAAAGACGAAGGACGCGCGCGAGAGCAGGCGATTCATGACGGCACCGACTCTATACAATGCCGCCGCGTGAAGGCCTCCGCAAGACCCGTTCTCTCCGCGCGCGGCCCGCGCCGCCCGCCCCGCGAGACGTTCGAGGAGAAGAAGAAGCGCGCGGCGAAGATCCTGCAGCGGCTCGCGCGCGCCTACCCGGACGCCCACACCGCGCTCGATTTCGGCAGCCCGCTGGAGCTCCTCGTCGCGACGATCCTCTCGGCCCAGTGCACGGATGCGCGCGTCAACATGGTCACGCCGGCCCTCTTCCAGAAGTACCGCACCGCGGCGGATTACGCGCGCGCGAAGCCGGGCGAGCTCGAGCGCGACATCCGCCAGACGGGCTTCTTCAACGCGAAGGCGCGGAGCCTCCGGCGCGCCGGCGCCGCGATCGCGGCGGAGCACGGCGGGCAGGTGCCGGACACGATGGAGGAGCTCCTCGCGCTGCCCGGCGTGGGACGCAAGACCGCCAATGTCATCCTCGGCAACGCCTTCGGCAAGGACGAGGGCTTCGTGGTCGACACCCACGTCGGCCGCCTCTCCCGGCGCATGGGGTTCACGAAGGAGACCGACCCGGTCAAGGTCGAGAACGACCTCAACGCCCTCGTGCCGAAGGGAAAGCGAACGCTGGCGGCGCACCGGCTGATCTTCCACGGCCGCCGCGTCTGCCAGGCGCGCAAGCCGGCCTGCGAGAGCTGCCCGGTCCTCCCGCTCTGCCCACGGGTCGGCGTGGGTTGATGCGTTGAAGATCTACCTCTCCGGCGCCATCGAGCACAGCCCCGACGGCGGGAAGGACTGGCGCCGCGGGCTCGCCCGCCGCCTGATGGAGCTCGGCCACGAGGTGTACGACCCGGCGGCCGACGAGCGCAAGAACCTGACCGAAGAGGAGCTCCGCGAGTTCCGGGGCTGGAAGGCGACCGACCCGGAGCGGTTTCGGGCGGCGGTCCGCAAGGTCATCGCCTGGGACCTCGAGCGCATCGAGAGCGAGACCGACGCTGTGGTCGCCTTCTGGGACGGCGCGGCCGCGCGGGGCGGCGGGACCGCGGCCGAGATCACGCTCGCGTTCCGCCGGAGCCTTCCGGTCTATCTGGTCCTCGGCATGCCGCCGGCCGAGGCGTCGGGGTGGGTGCTGGCGTGCGCGGAGCGGGTGTTCGGGGATTTCGGGGAGTTGGGCCGATTCTTCGACAGAGGACTTGGGACTCAGGACTAGGGACTCAGGTGGCAATTGCCAATCGAGTCCTCAGTCCTCCGTCCTCAGTCCTCGGTCCTCGGTCCTCGGTCCTCGGCATGCCGCCGGCCGAGGCATCGGGGTGGGTGCTGGCGTGCGCGGAGGAAGTGTTCGGAGACTTTGAGGCCATGTGCCGATTCCTGGCCACGACTAAGGACCAGGGACTAAGGACGAACCACCCGGCCGAATGAGTCCCTAGTCCCTTGTCCTTAGTCCGTCGTCTCGAGTCCTCCGTCGTGTAATATCCGCCCCCCCATATGGCGCTCGTCAAGACCCAGCTCGGCTGGATCGAGGTGATCTGCGGGAGCATGTTTTCCGGCAAGAGCGAGGAGCTCATCCGGAGGCTGCGCCGCGCTCTCATCGCCAAGCAACGCGTGCAGGTTTTCAAGCCCGCGATCGACTCGCGCTTCGGCGAGGAGGAGATCGTCTCTCACAGCGAGATGCGGCTGCCGTCGATCGCGGTAGCCTCGAGCGCCGAGCTGCTCGCGCGGCTCGACCACCGCTCCGAGGTCGTCGGCATCGACGAGGCGCAGTTCTTCGACCCGGGGCTCGTCGAGGCCTGCCAGCGAATGGCGGATCAGGGCAAGCGCGTCATCGTGGCCGGGCTCGACAAGGACTTTCGCGGCACGCCGTTCGAGCCGGTGCCGGCGTTGATGGCGATCGCCGAGGACGTCACCAAGACGCTCGCGATCTGCATGCGCTGCGGCGCGCCGGCCAACAACACGCAACGCCTGGTTTCGAGCGGCGAACGCGTCGTCGTGGGCGCGCAGGGCGTCTACGAGGCGCGCTGCCGCCGCTGTTTCGAGCCTCCGCCCCCGGGTTGAGCCGGGACGGGAAAACGGGCCGCGGGAAGCCCCGAACCCCAGCGATTTCGCCTCTCCCGGAGTTTTCCGAAGACGTCGCGGAAAAACCTGTCGAAATGCCTGCGGAAAGCGGTCAAAAAAGGCCGAACCGAGCGGTCCTCGACCGAATTGCACCGACTCCTGTGCGAACGGACAAGAGCCTTTCCCATGAACAATTTAGACTCTTGCGCCGGAGTTTCGCTCGGAAAGACATAACGGAACTCGCTGCCCGGGAGCGATTTCCACACGGGCAACCGCTTCCGGGATCAGCACTTAAGCCCCCGTTAACTGCCGGGGCGGTGCTCTCCGTAGACGGTCTTCAGGCCCGAGACGATCTCGCCGAGCGTGGCTCCGGATTCGACGGCCTCGACGATCGCCGGCACGAGATTGCGGTCTTCCGATGCGTCTCTTTCGACGCGCGCGAGCGACTCCCGCGTCTTCTTCGCGTCGCGCGCCGCCCGAAACGCGGCCAGCCGCCCGACCTGCTCACGCTCGATCGAGGGATCGACCGAGAGGAGCGCCGGCCGTTCGGTCTCCTCCTCGCGATACGCGTTCACGCCGACGACGATCCGGCGGCCGTCCTCGATCTCCTTCTGCGCGGTGAAGGCGGCGTCCTCGATCTCGCGCGCCAGGAAACCGCTCTCGATCGCCGCGACGGCGCCGCCCAGGCCGTCGATCTTCGCGATCAGGGCGCGCGCGCGGGCGCGGATCTCGTCGGTCCAGGCCTCGACCATCGCGGAGCCGCCGAGCGGATCGGCCACGTCGGCGACGCCGGTCTCCGACGCCAGGACCTGCTGCGTGCGCAGGGCGAGCCGTGCCGAGCGCTCGGTCGGCAGCGCGAGCGCCTCGTCGAAGGAGTTCGTGTGGAGCGACTGCGCGCCTCCGAGAATCGCCGCGAGCGCCTGGTACGCCACGCGCACGACGTTGACGTCGGTCTGCTGCGCCGTCAGCGTCGAGCCGGCCGTCTGGGCGTGGAAACGCAGGCGCCAGGAACGCGGATCCTTCGCGCCAAAGCGCTCGCGCGCGATCTCCGCCCACAGCGACCGAGCGGCGCGGAACTTGGCGATCTCCTCGAAGAAGTTCGAATGCGCGTTGAAGAAGAAGGAGAGGCGCGGCGCGAAGTCGTCGATCGCGAGGCCGCGCGCGAGCGCCGCCTCGACGTAGGCGATCGCGTTGGCGAGCGTGAAGGCGACCTCCTGGACCGCCGTCGCCCCCGCCTCGCGGATGTGGTACCCCGAGATCGAGATGGTGTTCCAGCGCGGCACCTGCCGCCCGCAGAACTCGAAGATGTCGGTCGTGAGCTTCAGCGAGGCGCGCGGCGGGAAGATGTAGGTCCCGCGGGCCGCGTACTCCTTGAGGAGGTCGTTCTGGATCGTGCCCGAGAGCGCGTCCCAGGCGACCCCGCGCTCGCGGGCGACGGCGAGGAGCATCGCGAGGAGGATCGCCGCCGTCGAGTTGATCGTCATGGAAATGGACACTTCCGAGAGCGGCAAGCCGTCCGTCAGGACCCGCATGTCGTCGAGCGTCGCGATCGCGACGCCCACCTTCCCGACCTCGCCTCTTGCGACCGGGTCGTCCGAGTCGTACCCCATCTGTGTGGGCAGGTCGAAGGCCACCGAGAGCCCGGTCTGCCCCTGGGAAAGCAGGTACCGATAACGGCGATTGGACTCCCGGGCGCTTCCGAAGCCCGCGTACTGGCGCATCGTCCAGTAGCGGCGCCGGTACATCTCCTCGGAGATCCCGCGCGTGAACGGGTACTGCCCGGGGGGAGGGTCGCCGTAGTACGGGAGCACGGGGATCCCGGAGCTCGTCTGGCCCGGAACCTCCGGTCGCGCCGGCTTTTCCGCGGCGCCGGGCTCTTTGGGCTTGGCCGGCACGGCGACGATTCTGGCACAGGCCGCCCTCCCCGCCCGGAAGTGCCAGCCGTCCGGGGCTAAAATAGAGGCCTCAGGGCGCGAAATTGACGTCGAGACTGACAGGCCGGCTGGAGGTCTTCGGCTTTGCCGACCTCCTGCAGTGGATGGAGCTCAACCGCCGTACGGGGCGGTTGACGCTCGAGCATGGGCGCGACCGCCGCGTGCTCGACTGGCGGGAGGGCCAGATCGTGTACGTGTCGGGCTCGCAGCCGCGGCACCGGCTCGGCGTCCACCTCCTGCGCAGCGGCGCCCTGCCGGCCGCAACCCTCTACGAGCTGCTCGCCCGGAACTTCACGAGCCAGGAGAACCTGACGCGGCTGATCCTGGACGCGGGCTTCGACACGCTCGACGGGCTGTCGCTGCGGGTCGAGGAGCTCGCCCGCAAGCTCCTGTTCGAGACGTTCGAGTGGAAGGAAGCGCGGTTCGAGTACGACCCCGAGTTCCGCGTGCAGCCGATCCTCCGCATCGGGCTCTCGCTCCGCGGACAGGCGCTTGCGTTCGAAGGCGTCAAGGCGCTCGACGACAACACGCGCCGACGCCGCCGGGGCGCGGGCGCCGCGGCCCCCGAGGCGCCGACGCTCCCCTTCGAGGCCTCCGAGGCGGATGAGCGCTTCTGGGACGTCCTCGAGCGGCTCGGATCGCCCCTGGCGCCCGAAGACGCGCGCGCCTCGCACCGCCAGTTCCTCGAGTTCACGCGGCGTCTGCGAGAGCGCGTGGCCCGCCACGTCGTCATGCATCCGATCCACGAGGACACGGCACAGCTCCTCCAGCAGATCCTCCGCAAGTCGCCGATCGACGTCTCGGCCGTCATCCCCGTGGCGGCGCTCGATCCTTATCTGACGCTCGACCTGCTGATCCTCGCCAACGCCCTGTCGATCGACCGGGACAACTCCGTCGGAACGGCGCCCGACGCCATCCAACGCGTGGGCGCGCGGGCCGTCACGGTCCTGATCGACCGTCTGTCGGGCCCCGATTTCGCCCGACTGCCCGAGGGGGACAAGCCCGGCGCGGTCCTGAGGCGAGCCGCGGTGGCGGCCGCCGTGGCCGCCGGTCGCTACGCCGAGCGATACTCGATCACCCGCGAGCGCGGCTACACGCTGGGTCTGCTCCACACGGTCGCCTACGCCGAGATGCTGGAGCTCCTCCGCCAGATCGACTTCCCCTCGGGCCCCTTCCGGGCCGCGGCCCTCGAGACGTATCGCCCGGCCCTCGGCGCGGCGCTCGCCGAGAGCTGGGGCCTCCCCCTCGACTTCGAGTCGGTCATCTCGGACGACGGCGCCGAGCCTTCGGCCGCCGCGGCGCTCGTCCGGACCGCGCGCGCCGCCGTCCCGTCATGCGCCATCGGCGCCGTGACCCACGAAGCGGTCGAACCGATGTGGTCGGACGAGATCGCGCACGAAGTGAACGTCGTGTTCGACTTCCTCGGGCTCGAGGCGGTCGAAGTGAAGTCGCCTAGAGCCACACGGGCGGGGGCAAGCCCCGCCCTACGAATTTCGTTTGATGGTGCGGCGTAGGGGCGGCCCTTGCGGCCGCCCGGGAGACGCAAGACTCACACTGTGAAGATGTCCTAAAAGGAGGACTCTTTCGGAATCGGCCGCGCCGTCCCCACGTTGGATAGAGTCGGGATGGTGAAACCGATGAAGCGCACGATTCTTACGATTCTCCTGGCGGCCGCGTCGGCCGCGCTGGCTCAGCAGCAACCCCCGCAACCTCCGCCGGCCCAACAGCAGCCGCCGCTTCCGGCGTTCACGGAATCGGTCGAGGTCCGCGTCATGGATCTCGACGTGGTGGTCACGGATTCGAAGGGCCAGTCGATCTCCGATCTCACGCGGCCGGACTTCGCGATCCGCGTGGACGGCAAGCCCATGCCGATCGACTACTTCGCCCGGGTGGACGACGGAACGATCCACGCTCCCGACCTGGCGACGGCCTCCCCCGATCGCGTCCTCGACGTCTACCGCAAGGGCAGCGAGGCCTACGTGCCGCGGCACTTCCTGATCTACGTCGACTCCGGAGACCTCTCGCCGCTCACGCGCAATCGCGCCCTCGATCAACTCCGGGACTTCGTCACCCGTCTCGGACCCTCGGACACCGCGCGCATCGTCCTCTTCGACCGGCGGCCGAAGGAGCTGACCGACTGGACGACGAGCAAAGAGACCCTGATGGCGGCCGTGGACTCGATGCAGAAGGGCGTCGGGATGTCGCGGCTCCAGAACGAGATGATGACGCTGCGGTCGATCGACTCGACACGGTCGCGCTCCAGCCGCCAATGGGCGGCGCGCACCTACGTCGACGAGACGGCGGTCGAGCTCGACACGATGGTCAAGGACATGCGCGTGCAGCTTTCGACGCTGACGCCGCTGCCGGGGAAGAAGGCGTTCCTGTTCGTCTCGGGCGGCCTGCCCTCCCTGCCCGGCTACGCCATGTACACGTACGCCGTCGGCAACTTCGGCTCCGCGGCGTTCGCCTCGCTCGACACGCGCCAGATCGGCCAGCAGATCGCGGACCTCGCGCGCCAGGCCAACGCCGACGAGATCACGTTCTACACAGTGGACGCCCAGGGCCTGACCGCCGGTGGCGCCTCGGCCTCGAACGACGACCCGCTGGCCATGCGCTCGAACGTCTCGTTCATCGCCCGGCAGGACGCCCAGTCGGGGATGCTCGAGCTCGCGAGCCAGACGGGCGGCCTCGCGCTCATCAACTCGAACGACTTCACCAAGGGGTTCTCGCGCGTGTACGCCGACGTTTCGAGCTACTACTCGATCGGCGTGAACCTCTCGAGCTTGCCCGCCGGTGGATACCAGAAAATCGAGGTCACGGTCTCGCGTCCGGGCACGACCGTCCGCCACCGGCGCGGCTACGTGGCGCGCAGCAACGACGACCGGGCCCGCGACATCGCGCGGGCGGCGCTCAAGACGAGCGTCTCGTACAGCGCCTTCCCGGTGAAGCTCCAGGTCGGCCCGGCGACGAAGGCGAAGAAGCAGTACGACCAGCCGATCACGGTGCTGATCCCGGCGGCGGCGCTGACCTTCCTCCCCGAGGGAGATTCGTCCAAAGCCGACGCCGAGATCTACGTCGGCGTCGTGGACGAGACCGGCCGCACGAGCGACATCGGCAAGGAAGAGGCCGCATTCAAGCAACCCGCCGACGGCGCCGTCCAGGAGGCCGCCCTCGCGTACCCGATCACGCTGCAGATGCGGAAGGGCAACTCGCGCATCGTGGTCAACGTGCGCGACAAGGTCGACCGGCAAGATGGGCACCGCCCGGGCCGACGTCCACATCGAGTAGAGAGCGGGACTCCGCCGCCCGGCGCGGCGCCCTTCAGCGGACCCGGAAGTCGGCCGAGCGCAGGGTGTACCGGTCCGGCGGCGAGACGCCGTCGCGGACGAGCACGTAGAGCCTGTAGTCGCCCGGCGCGATCTTCGCGAGCGGGATCTCGAACCCGGCGATGTAGCGATTCGGCCCCACGGGGGTGAACTGCACGGGAAAGGGCGCCTGAGTCCGGACCGCCGCGTTGCCCTGGCGCAGACGCAGCTCGAGCGTCACCTTCGCCGGGTCCGGCGCGTTGGCCGCCTCGACGTAGAACCAGAGGCTCTCGGACGTCGCGAACGTCGCGTCGGCCCGAGGCGGCAGCACCCCCTGCCCGATCGCGAACGGCGACCCCTCGTTCTGCGCCGCGAGCGCGGCCGCCGCGTGCGTGAGGAGCAGAGGCGAGACGGCGAATCCGGACGAGAGGTCCGGCACCGAGATCTTCGCGCCGGCGGACGCGATCGGCTTGCCGACGCCTTCCGTCACCGCGACGGAGGCCTCGTAGGATCCCGGAGGCAGATCGAGCGCCCGGACGTAGACGTCGCTCGGCGCCGCGCTCGAAAAGGCGTCGGACGGACCCGACGCGTCGGTGAACGATGCGACCTCGTCTCCGCCGTTCTCCTTTCGGACGACGCCCTGGAACGACCGCTTCGCGCCCGCGGCCGCCGGCGGGACCGAGAGCCAGAGCAGCGTCCGCGCGTTGCCCGTGTCGCGCCAGAGAACGGCGTCCCCGAAGACGGCGTCCCCCGAGCGCGAGACGTAGGGCGCCTGGTCGAGCGCGGCGCGAAGACCGGAGTCGAGGACATCGCGCGGAAGGGGCTGAGGACCCGCGGGAGCCGGCGCCGGGGCCGGGGCTGGCGGGGCGGCCGAAGGCGCGGTTTCGGCGCCGGATCTCGCGGCTGCGACAGCCGGCGGAACGGCGTCCGGATTGACGATCGTCTGCCGCGCGAGCTTCTCACGCAGCTCCTTGACGAGACCGGGGCTCTCGAATGGCGTCGGAATGCCGGAAGGGCTCGACGATGATCTGGACCTCGAACGAGGGCCGGTCGAGGGCTTCGAGAACCCGCGGCGTGCGCTCGCGATCGTAGATCCAGTGCGTGATCGTCTCGTTGCCCTCGAGGGATCCGCCCGGAGCCCCGACCGTGCCGCCCTGCGAGGGCTGCGCGTGCTCGTCGCGGACCCGGGCCGGGCTGCCGAAGACGATGAAGACGAATCCCCGGGCGGTCCGCGAGCCCGGCGTCTTCTCGATCCCGAAGCGTTCGTCCGCGGTCTTGATGCGCCCGAGCACGAGCTCCCGGAACTCGTTCTTGTCGGTGCTCGTGGTCGGGTCTCGCTTCAGCCAGTAGCGCTCGACGAACGCCTTCCGCGCGTCGTCGGTCGAGAGCGCCTGCCACTCCTGGATCTCGTCGGAGGTCAGGAAGTAGGCCTCCGGTGAGTCGGCCCAGTCCGTGCCCGTCGCCGAGGGCCACGCCGCGCCGAGGGCGCGCGCCGCGAGGAGCGCCAGCGCCAGAGCGCCGAGAGCGATCGATCTCATCCCCGCGATTTTCTCCCCGCGGAGGGCCGCGTGGAAAGAAAAAAGGCCCCGGCCGAAGCCGGGGCCTCGAAGACAGTTTCGGAAGCCCTAGAAGCGGAGCAGGCCCGTGATGCGGAAGTTGCGCGGCGGGTTGAGAGCGCTGCGGGACGTCGGAGCGCCGAAGATCGTGCCCGCAGGTCCTCCGCCGACCTGACCCGGCTCGGCAGGAGCTGGATGAAGTCCGTGCGATAGACCGTCTGGTCGTTGAAGAGGTTGAACACCTCGCCCTTGACGCCGAGCTCGATCGGTCCGCCGATCAGCCATGTGGAGCCGTTGCCGAAGGGCTTGAACGTCGCCTCGAGGGAGAAGTTCACCGTGGCGTAGCTCGGCAGGCGCGAGGAGCCGCGCGGCGTGTAGAGGTAGTTCGGACGCGAGCCGTCGGGGAACGCGAAGCTGCGCTGCTCCTGGTACGGCAGACCCGACTGCCACACGACCGAAGGCGCCGCGGTCAGGTTCATGATGGGCAGCGAGTACGAGTACGCCACGAAGGCGTTCAGGATGTGCGTCCGGTCGTACGGCGCGACGCCGTAGCTGTTGGTGCCGGCCGCCTGCGTGCACGGGATGGCCCCGATGCCGTTGACGTTGCAGTTGTAGCCGGGCCAGTCGAAGAGGAACGAGGAATAGTTGCTGAACGTGTTTCCGTTGCCCGTGCCCCGGCGCGGGAAAGCGTGTAGTTGACGATGGTCTGCCAGTTGCCGGCTGAAGCGCTTCTCGAAGTCAGCTCGATGGCCTTGTAGGAGCGCTTGGCGATCGAGTCGTCGAAGTTCTGCGGCGTCTTGAGAAGGTTCACGCCGTCCGCGGCGTATCGTCTTGACGTCGTCGACCAGGTTGTACCACTTGCGGTAGATCCCGCGGACGCCGACCGCCATCGTGCTAGCCGATCTGCCGCTGGAAACCGATGTTGAACTCGTCGGCGTAGGAGGGCTTCAAATCCGTGTTGATCGGCGCGCTGTTGCCGCCGACGCGCACCGCCTGAATCGAACTGGAAGCTGACTGCCGTCCCACAGGATAGATGTCGCGGTTGGTCTGCACGGGCACGCCCGAGAAGACCGAGTCCGCGACGTCCTGGATGAGCGGCTGGTGGTAGCGGCCGAAGCCCATCGTCACGAGCGTCTTGCCGTCGCCTGCTCACGTCCCAGGCGCCGGACAGGCGCGGATCGACGTTACGTCGTGTCCACGACGATGTTGCCGATGTCGCTGTCCTCGGTCTGCTTCTCGACGCGCGCGCCGAGGTTGAAAGCGACGGGGCCGAGCTCCATCTTCTCCAGGCCGTAGAAGCCCCAGACCTTGCCGCGCGAGACCGACGGCACGGGCGTGGTCAGACTGGTCCCACTCGTCGCCGACCGTGGAACGTCCTGGTTCGCCTGCCCCTCGGCCGGGTTGAACGAGTCCACGATGAAGATCTCGTTGTTCGGGTAGGTGAAGGAGTTCTCCGAGCGGACCGTCTGGTAGTCGACGCCGACCTTGAACTGAGCCGACTTGCCCATGATCTCGTGGTAGATCGAGGCCGCCAGGTTGGCCTGCGTGCGCGGGCGCACGACGAAGCCCGTCGAACGTGGCGCCGTTCCAGAAGAGGCCGTCGCCGTCATTGCCGGCCGAGAAGAACGGGCTGCCATGACCGAAGTAGGAGCCGACGATGATGTTGCCCGACGCCGTCGCCCAGCCGGCCTCCGCCGACACGCGGGAGCCGAACACGCCGGACCAGCGCAGCTGCTGCGTGCAGCCGAGGCCGCTGCAGGAGTTCTGCGACTGCGACGTCAGGGCGCCGAGGTCCGGCCGAGTCCGCCCCAGTAATCCACGACGAAGCCGCCGATGGGGTCGCTGTTGGTCTGCGCGGTGAAGAGCTGCGAGGACGTGATCTGCGCCGAGAGCTTGCCGTCCCAGAGCCGCGTGTTCGTCGTCTGCTGGTAGCTCTGGCCCGACTGGTCAGGATACACGTTCGACTGGAGCGTCTGGCGCTGCGGCGTCGTGGCTGTTGACGTGCTCGTAGGCCCCGAAGAACCAGGCGTGGTCCTGCCAGATCGGCCCGCCGAGCGTGTACGCCCAGTCGTTGATGACCTTGTCGTACTTGACGCGCGCGAAGGAGGCGCCGGTCTGCGGGTTGTTGCCATTGTTCTGCGCGTTCCAGTTGTCGTTCGTCAGGAGAAGCTTCACCGAGCCGTGGAACTGGTTGGTTCCCGACTTGGTGATGACGTTGACGTAGGCGCCCTGCGAACGGCCGTACTCGGCCGAGATGCCCGTCGTCGAGATGTTGACTTCCTGGATGGCCTCGTAGTTGAAGTTCTGGCCGAAGGTGCCCGTCGTCGGGTCCGTCGTGTCGACGCCGTCGAAGAGGTACAGGTTGTTGCTGCCGAGTGCGCCGTGCGAGTTCGGGTTGGCCGAGTTGTTCGCCGACGTGACGCCCGGAGCGAACGTGATGAGGTTCTGGTATCCGCGGCCGACCGCCAGTTTCTGGGTCAGGGTCGAGGAGACGTTCGTCGTGGCCGTCGTGTTCGACTTGTCCACGAGGGGCGCCTCGCCCGTGACCGTGACGGACTCGGTCTGTTGCGCGAGCTTCAGCGTCGCGCTGACCGACGTCGTCTTGTCGGCTGCGACGACGACTTCTTTGACCTCGAAGGACTGGAAGCCTGCCAGGGTGAAGTTGACGATGTACCGGCCGGGGCTCAGGAGGGGGAAGTTGTAGGACCCGGCCGCATCGGAGACCGCCGTGCGCTGGAATCCCTTGTCCGCGCTCGTCAGCTCCACCGTTGCGCCCGGCAACGCCTTCCCATCCTGATCCAGGACCTTTCCGTTGACGGTCCCGAGCTGCGTACCGTCTGCCAGAAGGGCGGGGGCCGCCATCAGGCAGACGAGAGCGAGGATCAAGCAGGTTGCGAGGCTCCTGAATCGCATGCTGACTCCTTCCTGAAGTTGCAAAAAATCTCGGTTCGCCCGCCTAAAAAGCAAGAATTGGCCCAACTCATAATTCTTTAATCCGATTGAAAACAAACGACTTATATCTGTTCACAATATGTACTTCGTCGTTGTGATGCGTTTTTTTGAATCTTCGTCCAGCCATCCGTAGGGATCAAGCGACAGCAGCGGATTACCAGTGGTCGAAAATCCGGGACCAAACAAAGAAGCCCCGCTCGCGCGGGGCTTCTCTGCCCGGGAGAGGCCGGGGGGTGGTGAGGCTAGGCCTTCTTCTTCGGCCGCGGCGTCGGCGTCGCTTTCGGGGGAATCGGCGTGGGAGTCGGCGGCATCTTCCCGTCGGGCCCCAGAACGACGAAGTCACCGCTGCGGTCGATGCCCTTGAAGGCGGCCGAATCGCGCGGCGCGTTGAGATCGCGCACGTTGAGCGTGAACGTGTAATAGCCCGGCTCGAAGCTCGCCAGCGGGATCTCGCTCCCGCTGCCGTAGAAGTTCGTGCCGAGCGGCTGCAGCTCGGCCGGGAGCGTCGCCGGCTGGAAAGCGGGCTTCCCGTCGCGGAGCACTCCGATGCGCGTCATGATGCGCGGCTTCGCCGGCGGCGGCGGCGGCGGCGCGGCGGAGGGAGCCGAGGGAGTCGTCGCCGCAGCGGGCGCCGCCGGAGTCGCCGCGGCGGGAGCGCTTGAACCCGCGGCCGGAGCCGCCGCGTCGGCGGTGGCCGGCACGATCGGGTTCGCCACCGTGTAGAAGTACCAGAGGCCGTCCTCGCGAGAGAAGTCGTGATTGCCCCGCGGCTCGACGCGGATCGGCTTCTCCATTCCGAAGACGAAGGCATCGGTCGGGTTGGGCCGCTTGGTGAGCGGCGTGAGCGTCGCCGCGAGGATCATCGGCGAGATCTTGAAGTCGTTCGACTTCTCGGAGATCGTGAAGGTCGTCGAGGCCGACGTCAGGGCCGTCGCGCCGTCGGCCGAGAAGAGACCGAACGCGCCCCGGTACGTGCCGGCGGGCAGCGAGATCGAACGATCCACGGCCTTGTCCACGCCGTTGATGCCCTTCATGTCGGCGGGCTGGGCGTCTTCCCAGAACGACGTGACCTCGGCCCCGTCCCCCTTCGTCACGACGCCGCCGAGCTTCATCGCGGCCGGGGCGGGCTCGGTCTCGGTCGAAAACTTCACGAGCTGAAACGCGTAGAACGGCTCCCCCGTCACGGTCTGGAACTCGCCGCCCCAGAAGCCGGCGACGGCCTTGGGCTCTGCCTTCAACATCGGCTCGAGCATCGCTCGCGTCGCTGCCGGAAGCGCAACCACAGCCGCAGGGGCCGGCGGAGGCGGTGCGGCCGATGACGCCGACGCCGCGGCGGCACCGGACGCGCCCGCTCCCGCGGCTGCTCCGGCGGCGGCTCCCGCGGCGGGCGCGCCGGCCGCGGCCATCTTCTTCTGGACGTCGGCGAGCCGCGCTTCGTTCACTTTGTCGATCGCCTTGTTCACGAGGGCGGCGTTGACGAGCTCGTCCCGGCCGCGCTGCGGGTCCACGTTGATCTGAGCGCGCACCTCGCCGACGTCCCACGAGGCGTCGAACTTCGACTTGTCGTAGACCCAGGTCTGCACCACCGCCGCGGCGCTGTTCTGGTCCTGCAGGGCCGCGAGGCCCGAGCTCGAGCCGCTCCCGTCGGGCCCGCTCTGGGCATCGGCTCCCCCGGCCCGGGATTCCATGACACGGGAAGGATTGCCGAGGGTCAGGAACACGCGCCCGCGCGCGGATTCCGAGCCCTTCTGGCCGCGCAGCTTGAACTGCTGGTCGGCCGCGGCGACGCGGCGCGCGATCTCCTGCCGGAACGGCTCGCCACCGCGCTTGGTCCAGTAGTCCGCGATGAACTTCTCGGCGTCGGCGTCGGAGGCCAGCTTGGACCACGCCTGACGCTCGGCCGGCGTCAGGAAATCGGCTTCCGGCGTCTTCGCCCAATCCTTGTACTTGGAGAGCTGGCCGAAGGCGGCGGAGGCCACAACGAACGCCGCGGCGGCCCAAAGGAATCTCTTCACGGAACTCCTCCCTTCGAGAGGGCGCATTCTAGCCCCATTCCCGAAGCAAGAGGCGTTCCCGGAGTCGATACGAGGAAGGGCGTTCAGCGGCGAGCCGGAAGGAAGATGAGGATGTCGTGCCGACGGCGCGAGTCCGCTGGAACGCCCGACCCTACTTCTTTGGCAGCGGCGCCAGGGCGAGGCGCCGGTCGATCTGGCCGCGCCGCGCTCCGACGTCTTCGCGGATCGCCGACAGCAGGGAGTGGACCTCGCCCTGCATGTTCTCCATCCGCTCTTTCATGTGGAGGATGACCTCGACCCCGGCGAGATTGACGCCCAGGTCGCGCGTCAGGGTCAGGATGATCTCGAGCCGCTCGATCGTGCTCGCGTCGTAGAGGCGCGTGTTGCCCTCGGTCCGGGCAGGCCGCAGGAGGCCCTCGCGCTCGTAGAGTCGGAGCGTCTGCGGGTGGATCCCGAAGCGCTCCGAGATCGCTCCGATCCGATAGACGCCGGGCCGGCTCCGGGAGCTCATCGGGCCTTCTTGGCTTCGACCGGAATCGCCTGCCCGCGGTCGCTCTTGGCAGCCACGATCTTGAGCACCCCGGCCCGGAGCGTCGCTTTGATCTGCCCGGGATCCAGCGAGGCGGGAACCGCGAACTCGCGCGAGAAGCTCCCGTAGATGCGCTCCATCCGCACGAAGTTCTTCGGCTCGACGCCGTTGTCGGGCCGCCGATGGCCCGACACGCGCAGCTTGCCTTCGACCGACTCGAGCCGAACGTCCTCCAGGCGAACGCCCGGCAGCTCGATGTGCAGGATGATCTCGTCCGGAGTCTCGTACACGTCGGCCGCCGGCGACCAGAGCGCCGTCGAGAGGCCCTCGTCCGGAAACTCCGTCCGATGGATGGTCTCCTCGAAGAGACGATTCATCTTTTCCTGGATCCCGAAGAGATCCTGGAGCGAGTTCCAGCGGAAGTCGGTCATGAATTAGCCATCAGTTTACAGTTTTCAGTCGTCAGTCACCAGCGAGAACTGATAACTGACCACTGACAACTTCTTCACTTCTTCTCGGCGTCCACGTACTCCGTGTCGATGACCTCGTCTTCCTTGCCGGCGCCGGAGCCGCCGGTGCCCGAAGGCCCGCCCGACGCTCCGGCCGAGGACGCGCCGCCGCTCGATGCGCTCTTGTACATGGCCTCGGCGAGCTTGTGGGAAACCTGCTGGAGCCGCTCCGCGGCGCCGTTCAGGTTCTCCGTTCCGCCGGCCTCGAGCGCCTTCTTCGCGTCCGCGATCGCGGACTCGAGGCTCGAGACGTCGGCGGCGTCGAGCTTCGCCTTGTTCTCGTTGAACGACTTCTCCGTCGCGTAGATCAGGCTGTCCAGGCGGTTCTTCGCCTCGATCTCCTCCCGGCGCTTGCGGTCCTCGTCGGCGTGGGAGGAAGCCTCGTTGACCATCCGGTCGATCTCATTCTTGGAGAGGCCGGACGACGCGGTGATCGTGATCTTCTGCTCCTTGCCCGTGCCGAGGTCCTTGGCGGACACGTTCATGATGCCGTTGGCGTCGATGTCGAACGCGACCTCGACCTGCGGGACGCCGCGCGGCGCCGGCGGAATGCCGACCAGGTGGAAGACGCCGATCGCCTTGTTGTCGCGCGCCATCTCGCGCTCGCCCTGGAGCACTCGGATCTCGACGGACGTCTGGTTGTCCGAGGCGGTCGAAAAGGTCTCGCTCTTCTTGGTCGGAATGGTCGTGTTGCGTTCGATCAGCTTCGTCGTGACGCCGCCGAGCGTCTCGATGCCGAGCGAGAGCGGCGTGACGTCGAGGAGCAGCAGGTCCTTGACGTCGCCCGCGAGCACTCCGCCCTGGATCGCGGCGCCGACCGCGACGACCTCGTCCGGGTTGACGCCCTGGTGCGGCTCCTTGCCGAAGAGCTCCTTGACGAGCGCCTGGATACGCGGCATGCGCGTCTGGCCGCCGACGAGCACGACCTCGTCGATGTCCTTGGCCGTGAGGCCGGCGTCCTTGAGCGCCTGCTTGCAGGGCTCGACGGACTTCGTGATGATCTCCTCGACGAGCTGCTCGAGCTTCGCCCGCGTCAGCCTCAGCTGAAGGTGCTTGGGACCGGACGCGTCGGCCGTGATGAACGGCAGGTTGACGTCGGTCTCGACGACGTTCGAAAGCTCGATCTTGGCCTTCTCGGCGGCCTCCTTCAGCCGCTGCATGGCCATCGGGTCCTTCGACAGATCGACGCCCTGGTCCTTCTTGAACTCGGCCAGGATCCAATCGATGATCCGCTGATCGATGTTGTCGCCGCCGAGGTGCGTGTCGCCGTTTGTGGACTTCACCTCGACGACGCCCTCCCCCACCTCGAGGATCGAGATGTCGAAGGTTCCGCCGCCGAAGTCGTAGACGGCGATCGTCTCGTCCTTCTTCTTGTCGAGCCCGTACGCGAGCGCCGCGGCCGTGGGCTCGTTGACGAGCCGCTCGACGGTCAGTCCGGCGATCTGGCCGGCGTCCTTGGTCGCCTGCCGCTGCGAGTCGTTGAAATACGCCGGCACCGTGATGACGGCGCGCGTGACCTTTTCCCCGAGGTACGCCTCGGCGGCCTCCTTGAGCTTGCCGAGAATCATCGCGGAGATCTCGGGCGGCGAATACTCCTTGCCGCCGGCCGAGACGCGGACGTCGCCGTTGGCCGCCGAAACGACCTTGAACGGCACCATCTTCATCTCCTCGGTGACCTCGGAAGACTTGCGGCCCATGAACCGCTTGATCGAAAAGACCGTGTTGGCGGGATTCGTGATGGCCTGGCGCTTGGCGACCTGGCCGACGAGACGCTCGCCGGTCTTCGAGAACGCGACGACCGACGGCGTGGTGCGATTTCCTTCGGCGTTGGGGATGACCGCGGGGGATCCCCCCTCCATCACGGCGACGCACGAGTTCGTGGTGCCGAGATCGATTCCGATGATCTTGCTCATGACAACCTCTCTCCTTCGCTCCCGAAAAGCCGAACCTCGGGTCCGGTTCTGGAGCCACGAACTATAGAATCTTAGTGAAAGATTGTCAAGCCTTGATGGCTACTATCTAAGTCTATTAGACTCAATCTATTCGGCCATGCCTCCTCCCCTACTCCACCACCTGCACGGAAGGCTGGCTTTCCGGCGGTTTCGCGGGGCTCTGCCCGGGCCGCACCTCGGCCACGGGCGCGAGCGTGCGGTCGAACGAAAGATCCAGATCGATCTGGCCGCGCGCATCGCGTCCGTACAGCCCGAACTTCCCCCGCTCGGGACGCAGGATGTAGCGGTACGCGCGGCCCCACGGATCCGAGAGCGCGCGCTCGTCGAGGATGCCGTTGGCCGTGAGCTCCTCGAGCTCGCGCGGATAGCGACCCGTCGCGTCGTAGAAAACGCGCACCGCGCGCTCGAGGGCCGAGAGGCGGTCGAGCGAGACGGACTTCAAGAGGACGCCGAACGGCGAGCCTTCCGCGGAGGGACGCCAGAACGCGTTCCACGGATTGCGCGGCACGCGCCAGACCGCGAGGACGCCGATCGCGAGGACCGCGGCCCACAGCAGAATGGCGCCGAGGGAGATCCCGCGCGGACGCTCCGCGAGCCCAAGCGCCGGCGCCGGAGACGGCTCGTCGGGTGCCGCCGGCGCGAGGATCTCTTCGGGAACCGCCTCGGGCGCGCGCCCCTCGATGACGAGCTTGCGGTCGAGCAGATCCGAGAGCCCCTTCAGAACCTCGAAGTCCGAAAGGAACGCGCTCTCCATGATCTGCGAAACGGGCCGCTTGCCGTCGATCCATTGCCAGACCTCGCGCTCCGCGCGGGAGCCCGCCAGCGCGCCTTCCGGAACCGCGGCGCCTTCGCCGGTGACGAGCTGCAGACCTTCCTTCCCGGGCGCGCGGCGATAGACCGCGTCCGTCGATCGGATCTTTTCCTTCAGCCGGGGGAGCTCGTCGTGGATCTGCGCCGCCTCCATGAGCACGGACTCGGTCGGTACCGGCGCCATGTGGTCGGCGTCGTACTCGATCTGTCCTTCCTGGCTGAAGCGGAAGTTGCCGTCGGTCAGCTGGAAGGCGATCTGCAGCGTGCGGAAGATCTGCAGGCGCAGCGCCTCCTTCAGATCCTCGGGCGTGACCATGCGCTCGCGGATCAACAGGAAGCCGAGCCGCTGGCGCGTCTCCTTCTGCAGCTCCAGGGCGCGGGCGAGGTCGGCCTCGCCGAGACGTCCCGCGCGCAGGAGCAGCTTCCCGATCTGGTTGTCCTGGCGGCGCATCCGCGACTCGGCGGAGACGATCTGGCCGCCGAGGAACGAGATCGTGATGGCGTCGTCGGCGCTCTCGACGGTGAGCACGCCGCTCTTTCGCTGCATCCCGAGGACTTGAAAGATGTCCCCGAGCGAGAAGGCCTTGAGCGTTCCCTCAAGACCCATGCGAGTTCCTCCAAGCGGCGACGTTGCCCGCGATCCAGAGCAGGAGCGCCGCCGCGGCGGCCGCGACGGGGAGCGGGCCCCAGAGCGGCCGCGGCGCGAGCGGCCGGATCTCGAAGAAGCGCCACGCGATCACCGCCGCGGCGAGCGCGAAGAAGAACGCGAAGAGGCGCACGAATCCGCCGACCATCCGCTCCGAGAAATACGAGTGCGCGCCGGGGAACGGCAGGGACAGGAGGCGGCAGAGGCGGTCCCGGACGGAGATGCGGCGCCGCATCTCCTTCGTGCGTTGCACCTGGGCGTCGATGCCGGGCTCCTCCCGGCGGACCTCGAGCCGGACACACGGCGAGCAGTACGAGGGCGGCTCTCCCATGCGCTTGCAGGCGGCGCAGAACGGCCGGCCGCAGTACGCGCACTCGGCCGCGGTGCCGCGGCGGCCCCGCCACCAGGCCCAGACGACCGCGGCCGCGAGCGCGACGAGCGGCCCGAGGGCGGCGGGCGACCGCACCGCCGCGAGCATCCCGCCCTCGGGCAGATGGCCGGGGAGCCGCCGGCTCTTCGCCTGCGCGTTCCAGCTCTCGATCCGCTGCCGCGCGCGTGTCTCGGAGTACGCCGCCGGCACGACGCGCGACAGCGTGAGCCGGCTGGACCACGAGTCCACGGCCGACTCCGAGATCGCGCGCGCCTGCGCCATCGCCTGCGCCTGGCCCTGGAAGTCGTAGGCCTCGCCGCGCGCCACGGAGAGGTTGTAGAACGCCTCCGCCGCACGCGGATTGCGCTCGACCGCCGCCGCGTAGTCGCGGCTCGCTTCGCCGTAGTCGCCCTCCTCGAAGCGCACGTTGCCGCGGTTGACGTAGGCGCGATAGTCCCTCGGATCGGCCGCCACGGCGCGGTCGTACGACGCGATCGCGCGCGGCGAGTCGCCGGCGCGCTGCGCGTACATGCCGAGCAGGAACCACACGTCCGAGTCCTCCGGGAAGACGGACGAGGCCTGCCGCAGCCCGTCCTCCGCCGCGCCGTCCGCCCGCTGCTCCTCGAGGTCCGCCGCGGCGACGTACAGGGGCGAGCGCCGGATGATGTTCTCCCGCCCGATCGCGGTCGCGAGCAGCGGCGCGAGCGCGGCCACGACGAGGCCGATCGCCACGAGGGCACGCTCCCGCGGCAGGGCGTAAGGGAAGACGAGGATCGCCCACCACAGCACGAGCCAGAACGGCCCGAGCCCCGCCGCGAGCGGCAGCGCCAGAACCACGAGCGCGAACGGCAGGGCGGCGCCCGGCCCGAACCACCGCGATGCCCTCTCCCCGAGATCGTGCGTGAGACGCGGTCCGGTTCGGCCCAGCAGGATCAGGACGGTCGCGAGCCCCGCGGCGGCGAGCGCGAGAGACCCCCAGACCGCGAGCGACGAGAAGAGCGCGAACCGCGCTTCGCGCGTCTGGAAGAGCGCCCCGGCCGCGTCCGGCACGAGGCCGAGCGCCCGGCCGAACTCCCGGCGGCGCGCGAGGAAGCCGACTTTCGAAGCGATGGCGTCGAAGCTCGTTTCATCCAGCGCAATCGCGGCGTCGTAGGCTCTCGCGGCCCGCGCGTACTGGCCCTGGCGCTCCGCCCGGCGTCCCTCGTGGACCGCGGTGCGCGAGAAGTCGGAGAGATGCCGCACCCCCACCGCCTGGGCCGAGCGCCGCAAGCGCAGGAGCGCCTGGCTCGCTGTGCTCGCGTCGTCCTCGAGAAGCGCGTTCAGGAACTCGAACCAGTTGGCGCGGTACTGCCCGCGCGTCACCGGAGCCGGCAGCGGCGAGACCGCCTCCTGCGCACACGCCGGCCGGCCGGCGGCCGCCGCGAGAACGGCCGTCAGGAAGAGGCCGAAGAAGGGGCGGACCCGCCGGCGCTCACTTCGCGGGTGGACGGCTCACCTCCACGAAGGCGAGGCGCAGGTCGTAGAGCACCCGCGAAAGAAAGTTGGACTCTTCGAAGGAGAGGTTGCCGCGGGTCTTCTGCTCGAGGACGGCGAGCAGGTCGATCATCTCCCGCGCCGCGGCGCGATCCACGCGCTGTCGCCCGGAGGCCGGATCCGGCACCATCCCGAGCGCGGCATAGGCGGGCATCGCGAGCATCTGGATGATCAGCGCGAACGCCGTTTGCGGCTCGCCGGCCGCCGGTTCGTCGCCGGGGGGCGGCTCGGCCGCGTGCGCGTCGGCGGCGGGCGGCGGGGGACTCGCGGGCGCGGGTGCGGGTGTGGGTGGTTGAGCGGCGGCCGGAGTCGGAGCCGGCGACGGCTCGGACGCGGTGGACTGATATTCCGGACGCAGCTCGCCGTCGGCGGTGAACATCCGGCGATCGACGACGCGGATCGGCTTTTCTTCTTTTTCGGCCATGGCGCTGCGGGCGAGGATCGCTCGAAATCTTAGCAGGTCGGACGGCGCGGCGTCCCGCGCCGCTCCCCACGGAATAGGATCGCCGCATGACGCGGCCCGAAGCCCTCGAGCGCCTCGCGTCGCTCGTCGAGCGCCTGCGGCGCGAGTGCCCGTGGGACAAGGAGCAGACGCCGGAGACCATCCGGACCTTTCTTCTCGAGGAATGTCACGAAGCGCTCGAAGCGATCGACGGCGGCGATCCCGAGACGCTGCGGGGCGAGCTCGGCGATCTGCTCTTCCAGATCTTCTTTCTCTCGACGCTCGCCTCCGAGCGGGGCTGGTTTCGCCTCGAGGACGTCGCGCGGGGCATCACGGAGAAGATGATCGAGCGCCATCCCCACGTCTTCGGCCCCACGCCCGCGCGCGACGCGCAGGAGGTGGCGCGCGGCTGGGAGGCCCGCAAACGCCGAACGTCGCGCTCCGAGGACGACCCCCTGGGCAGCGTCCCCGCCGCGCTCCCCGCGCTCTCGGCGGCGTACCGCATGACCTCGCGCGCCGCGGACCTGGGATTCGACTGGGAGCGCGACGCCGACGTGGCCGACAAGATCGCCGAGGAGCTCGCCGAGTGGCGCGAGGCGGCGGAGAGCGGCGACCGCGCTCACGAGGAGCGCGAGATCGGCGACCTCCTCCTCTCGGCCGTCAACCTCGCGCGCCGGCGAGGCATCGATCCCGAGGCGGCGCTCCGGCGGACAGGAGCGCGGTTTCGCGCGCGGTTCGCGGGCGTCTCGCGGCGGGCCCACGCCTCGGGCCGCGAGATGACGGAGATCCCGCTCGAGGAGCTCGACCGCTACTGGGAGGAGGCGAAGAAGGAGGAGACAGAGCTCACGGCGCCATCCGGGGTCGAGCGTGCGAAGAAGGCCGATTGATTCCGTTGGCTTCGCTCGGACGCGTTCCATGGCGTTCCAGCGGACTCGCGCTGCTCGCTTCGCTCGCATCGGCGCGCCGCTGAACGCCTCCCCCTGCCTAACGCACCAGGTCCCGCACCCTCACCAGCCTCACTCCCTTCGCCGGAAGATCCCGCAGCTCCCGCTCCAGCACCTCCATCGTCACCGGATGGGGGTGGCCGATGGCGAGGGCCTCGCCCTCCTCCTTCGCGCGGCGCACGAGCTCATCGAAAGAGTGCGAGACCGCCTCCGGCGTCTGGACGTCGTCCAGGAAGACGCGCCGCGACGTCGAGGGCACGCCGGCCTTCACCGCGGCATCCCGCGCGACGGTCGAGGTCGTGGTCCGGCTGTCGATGAAAAAGAGGCCGCGCCGCGAGAGGACCGCCGCGACCGCGCGCATCACGCGAGGATCGGCGGTCGCCGCCGAGCCCATGTGGTTGTTGATCCCTGAAGCGCCCGGGACGGTCGCCAGGTCGCGCTCGAGCGTCGCGGCGATCTCGTCGTCGCTCTGCGCGCGGAGCACGACGCCGGGCCCGGGCCGCACGCCGGGATATCCCTGCGGTTCCATCGGCAGGTGCAGCAGGACCTCTTTGCCGGAGTCCGCGAGGGCCCGCGCCGTCGGCGTGCTTCCCGGCAACCCGGGCAGGACGGCGCCCGCGACGGGCCAGGGCCAGGACGCGATGCGCGCGGCGGCCGCGCGGTCGTTGCCGAGGTCGTCGATCACGATGGCGATCCGCGGCAGACCCGGCGCCCCGGCGGGAGGCGTCGCGCGCCGCGGGGCCGCCGTTGGACGCGGAGGACGCGGCGTGGCCTTCGCGTGCGGCGCGGTCGGGGTCGCGGCGGCGGGAGGCGCCGGTGCGGGGAGTCGCGTGCGCCAGAGCCAAACGACGACTCCCGCGAGGACGAGGGAGAGCGCCGCGAAGAAGAGAGTCGCCGGGGAGAGTCTTCGCGGACGCCGCGGCAACGCCGACTACGCCGCCTTGCGGAGCGTCGCGCCGCGGGCGATCTCGAGGCCGCGGTCGAGGATCGGATCCTTGTCCGAGGGCGACTCGCCCGGCAGCACGAGCACGCGCTCGTCGGGCGAGAGTCCCTTGCCGCCGAGCACGGTGCCCGAGGGCGAGACGTAGCGCCCGACCGTCATCCAGAGGATGCCGCCCGAGGGCGTCGGCACCTGCCGCTGGACGACCGCCATGCCGACCGTGGTCTCGCCGACCGTCGCCGCGCTCGCGCGATCGTGCAGCGCGCCGGCGAAGACCTCCGCGGCCCCGGCCGTCGAGTCGTCGGTCAGGACGACCGTGTGTCCCTTCCAGGTCTTCTCGCCGGTCGCCTCGAGACCCTCGCCCGCGGCCTTGCGCGAAACGACGCGCGCCACCGTGCCCTTGCCGACGAACGGAGACGCCGCGGCCGCCGCGTCGGCGGCTTCCCCGCCGATCGCGCCGCGGACGTCGAGCACGAGATTCGAGACGTTGCGCTTCCCCGCTTCGTCGATGACGGCCGCGAGCTGGCCGGCCGTCGCCGGCGCGATCGCCGGAATCTTGACGATGCCGACGTCGCGGTCCCACCGCGCCGACACCTCCGGCGCCTGCCACTTCGCCCGCGGGACCCGCAGGCTCACCCGGTTCTCGTCGCCGGCGCGGAAGACGATCACGGCGACGGTCGTGCCGTCGGGCCCGTCGAGCGCCGAGCGGACCTTCCAGATGGGGGCCGTCCGAACCGGCTTGCCGTCGATCGTGTCGATGAGGTCGCCCGGCTTGATGCCGGCCTTGTCGGCGGGCGATCCGGGCAGCGCGCCGATCACGTAGGGGAACCCGCCGCGCCGCGCGACGACGATGCCGGTACCGACCGTGCCCGCCGCGCTCGCGGTACGGAACGCCGCGCGCTCCGAGGCCGGCACGTAGAACGAGAAGGCGTCGAGGGCATCGGACATCCCGTCGTAGGCGCCCTCGAGGAGCGTCTTGCTGTCCACGGACTCGACGTAGTTGCTCCGCGTGAGGGAGAAGACGTCGGAAAAGATCGAAAGAGCCTTCGAGGCCGGGTCCTTGCCGTTCGCGTCCGAGCCCGAGACGGCCCGCAGCGACAGGAGCGCGGCCACCGAGCCGACGACGAACAGCAAGCGGGAGCGGTTGGATCTCATCGTGGCGATGGTAACAGAAGGGCCTCGCGGTCTCTTCCGATACGAAGAACGAAGGGACGAGTTTTCGCCCTACCGCAGCCAGGCCACGGGATCCTGGGCCTTCTGGCGGTCCCGGACCTCGAAGTACACGCCCGGTTCCTCGCGCCCGGGGCCGATGCCGGCCGTCCCGATCATCGTCCCGGCCGGCACGTAGGAGCCGGGTGTCACGGACACGCTCTGCAGCCACGCGTAGAGAGTCAGGACGCCGTCGCCGTGGTCGAGGATGACGAGGTTGCCGTATTCCGCGAGCCACTGCGCGTAAACCGCCTTGCCGGCGTAGATCGCGCGCACGGGCGTCCGCTCCGGGAGCGAGAGCGCGATGCCGTTCGAGAACGTCCACGCGTCGAACTTCGGATGCCGGTGACGCCCGAACGTCTCGACGAGCGTTCCGCGCGCCGGCCAGTCGAGCACGCCCTTCCACGGCCGGATGCTGCCCGACGGGCCCGCGGGCTCGTTTGTCGACTGGCGCGAGAGCGTGTCGAGAAGCCGCTCGAGCCGCGCGGCCTTGTCGGTCAGGCTCACGACCTCCTCGCGGCCCGACACGGCGAATCGCTTCTGACGCGCGACGAAGTCCTCGCGCTCGCGCTTGAGCGCCACCGCGCGCGCCGTCTCCCGGCGGCTCTTCGCGTAGAGCTGGTCGATCTCCTTCTTGACGCCCTGCTCGCGCGCGAGATCGTCCGACAGGCGCTGCCGCGCGGCGCGGTCGCGGGCGAGAAGCTCTCCGTCGCGGCGCGCGAGCGCGTCGAGCCGGTCGACGCTCGCGAGAAACGCGCGCGCGTCGTGGGCTTCGAGGAGGATCCGGAAATATCCGAACCGGCCGAACCGCTGGAGCACACGGGCGCGCGCCACGAGCGTCCGGCGGCTCGCCTCCGCCGCGGCCGCCGCCTTCTCGCGGTCGGCCGCGAGCCCCGTGAGGCGCGACGCCAGGTCGTCCCGCCGCGCCGCGAGCGCTCGGCTCTCCTCCCCGGCGAGCTCGAGCCGAAGGTCGAGCTGCTTCAACTGTTCCTCCGCGGTCGCGACGTTCTTCTGGCTCTCGTCGAGCCGGCGCTGGAGCGCGGCGATGCGCGCCTGGATCTTCGCGAGGTCCGCGTGGCGCTCGTCCTCGGGCGACGGGGCCTGCGCGAAGGAGGCGGTTGCGCCGAGAAGTGCGCCGAGCGCCGCAAAGGCCGTGGCGGCGACGCGCGGCCGGCGCCCCGATCTCACCAGAGCGGCGTCCCCGCCGCGCCGGCGACCGGGCCGGCGCCGAGAAGTGCCCGCACCGAGGCCGAGACGTCCGCGATGCCCGGGACCGGGCTCGCGCGGAACGGCTTCGACGCGAACAGCACGCCGCGCACGAGATCCGGATCGAGCGAGCAGTGGTCGCCGGACCAGACGTCGCGGTTGTCCTCGAAGACCTTCTCCGTCGGCACGCCGAGCGAGGACTGCCAGGAGACGCGGTAGCCGGGCCGGTTGGTCACGAAGAGGTCGGGGATGAGGCGCGGGTCGAACCGACGGTACGCTTGCTCGCGCTTGAAGACGCGCGAGACGGCGCGCTCGCCGTTCTCGGGATCGGTCAGGGCCTCGAGCTTCGCGATGAGCTCGTTGCGGAGCGCCTCGTACGGCGCGCCCGGCGGCACGATCCCGCCGTCCTCGCGGCCCTGGAGGTTCACGTAGATGTCGCCGAGCCCCATCGCGTACGCCCGCGACTTGGACCAGTCCACCGACTCCCAGAACTGCCCGCGCGAGAAGAGCGCCTCGAGGCTCTTGCGCTCGACGCCGCCCTTGAGCACGAGGTACCCATTCTCGACGAGCCAGGTGTTGTAGTTGACGGACCGGCGCCACGTCGCGAACCCGTGGTCGGAGAGGACGATCAGGACGTCGTTCGGCGACAGCGTCTTCTCGGTGTCGCCCACGATCGCGTCCATCGTCTCGTAGGACTTCTCGACGGCGTCGCCGTACCGCGCGGCGAGGGCGGCATCGTACGCAGGATGCTTCGGGTCGCGCAGCCTCCAGAAGACGTGCGCGACGCGATCGGTGAACTCGAAGTACTGGAAGAGGAGGCGCGACTTTTCCCCGAGCAGCGCGGCGAGCATCTTGCGCTCCTGCGCCACCGTGTCGGCCACGTCCCGGAGGAACCCGGCCTCGTCGAGCGTGCCCGACTGGATGGACCACGTGTCGATCGCCCACCCCATCGTCTTGTAGCGGCCGAAGCGCCGGACGAGGTCCTTCGCGAAGCCCTTCGGTGACGAGACGGCGAGGCCCGGAGGAAGGCGCTCCGGGTCGAACTGGATCGCCGAGACGTACAGCGCGATCTCGGGCTGGATCTTCTCGGCGAAGAACCGCGCGTAGCCGTGCACCGTGATGAGCGGATTGACCTTGAACGGCGTCGAGACCCAGCCGCTCCAGCCCCCGGCCGGGAGCTCCACCTTCTGACCGCCGACGTCGATCGTCAGACGGTCGCGAGCGGACGAGACCGTCAGCGTCATCGGCAGCTCGATCGCGCCCTCGCGCCCGAAGGGCTTGCCGGGAGGCCCGATGAGCTTCGTCGAGACCGTCCCGACGTTCGACTCGAGCCGCACGAGCTCGATCGAGAAGTCGTTGCCTTCGCGCGGCGCGAAGAACGGGTCCGACGTGTAGAAGGCCGGCTTTCCGATGCGACCCGACATGTCGGGCACGCCGAGGCCGGACAGGAGGCGCCCCTCGCGGAAGGACTCCGGCGGGAACGTCACCGGCATGCGCATGACGGTCGCGGGACGCGCGCCCGCAACGCTCCAGAACGTCTCGCCCTTGCGGTTGTTCTTGACCGCCGGCCGCGTGTCGGGCAGCCAGGCGCGCAGGGCGAGGAAGACACCGAGGAACGCGAGCACGCCGAGCGTGTCGAGGACGAGGAACCAGACGATCTTGCGGCGCCAGAGAAAGAGCAGGCCCGCGACGATCCAGAAGACGAGCCCGGCGGCGAGGCCGAGGACGACCGGGTTCGACTTACCGAAGAGGATCGGCGCCGTCGTCTCTTCGGCCACCGCGAAGGTCGGCACGCGGTCGGCCGGGTCGCGCTTCAGAAAATCGAAGATCTCGTGGCCGCCCGGATCGAGCCCGGTCGTGAAGGTCGCCCAGGAAACGGGCGTCTGCGCCGGCAGGGTCGGCGTCAGCGGCGAGTAGCCGCCGCGCGTCTTGAGCTCCACCAAGTGCGGCAGCCGGCCCGCCGCCATCATCTGTTCGACGACCGCCGAGTCCACTCCGTCGAAGCCGAGGATCACGACTCGCCCGGGCGGGGTTTGCGCCAGGCCGAGGGAGGGACCGAGCAGCATCAAAGCCGCAAGAAGTCGTCTCATCATCTGTCCCACGAGTTTACAGGGTTGACCAAGGACCAGGGACGAGGGACGGACTCTGATGTTGCGGCGGGGAGTCCTTGGTTCTTCGTCCGTAGTCTCCCGTAAGATCCGTCCGTGACGTCGCGCACGGAAGAGCTGCCCGACCTGCTGGCCCGCATTCCCGACCCGGAGATCCGGGCTCTCTTCACGCCGAACTTCATTCTCTGCTCGGAGCACTTCGATCGCTTCACGATCGACATGCTTCTGCGGCTCGTGCGGGAGCTCGGACTCGATGAAGATCTGCGCCGGGGCGCCACCTCCGAGGAGCTGCGCGCCGCCCGCGGTTTCGCGCCGCGCGCCGCCGCGCCGCTCGACTGGTTCTTCCGCAAGCTCGCCGCGGAGGGCTACCTCGAAGCGGAATCCGGAGCGGGCGCCGGGCAAGCGCCGCGCTACCGCCTGCGGGATCCCCTGCCGGAAGGCGACCCCGACCGTGCGGAGGCGCGCGCGCGCGCGACGGACCCGTCGTCGCTTCCCCCGTTCGCCGTCGTGCGCGCCATGGCCGCGCATGTGCCGGAGTTCTTGCGCGGCGAGAAGACGGGCGAGGAGATCCTCTTCGCGCCGGCTCGCCTGCCGCTCTGGTTCGACTACTTCTCGAACGACAATCTGCTCTACCAGATCAACAACCGCCTGGGCGCCGAGGCCGTGGCCCGCCGGCTGCCGCCGCACGCCGCCACGATCGTCGAGATCGGCGGGGGCTCGGGATCGGCGGCGCTCGCGGTCCTCGAGCGGCTGGCGCGCGACGCGCGGCTGCCCCGCGTCGGCCGGTACGTCTTCACGGAGATCGTGCCGACCTTCCTGCGCCGCGCCGAGCGGACGCTCAAGACGCGGTTTCCGGACGTCGCCTTCGAGTTCGGGCGGCTCGACATGGATCGGGATTTCTCCGCGCAGGGCGTCGCCGCCGGCAGCGCCGACGTCGTCTACGCGGTCAACACGATCCACGTCGCGAAAGACCTCGGCGCGACGCTCGCCCGAATCCGGGAGACGCTGAGACCCGGCGGCGTCGCGGTCTTCTCCGAGTGCGTGCGGCCGTTTCCGGGTCAGCCGATCTACGTCGAGTTCGTCTTCAACTTCCTCGAGAATTTCACCGGCGTCGCAACGGACCCGCAAACGCGGCCCACGCACGGATTCCTGACGCCCGAGAGCTGGCGCCGCGCGCTCGCCGCGGCCGGGTTCGAGGCGCCGGAGATCCTGCCCGACGTCGAGACCCTCGCCCGCCACTACGACGCGTTCTTCGTCGCCGCCGTCTCGGCGCGCCGGGGCGATTAACGAGCTGCGTTCGCCGCTCCTCATCGGAACTGCAACTCTGCGTTCGCGGCGCGCGAAGTCTCCCGAGCGGAAGCGAGGGAGGAGGCGTGCGCCGCGGGAGCGACGGCGCCGCGACGGATCAGGCGGTCCGTCGAGGCCCTTTGGCCGAGCCGACCGCCGGTCGCGGCCGCCCCGAGGCCGTTATCGAGCGAAGAGGGCCGCGAGATCCCGAGCTCGCCGGAGCGACGGCCGGCCTGACGCGCTCGCCGCTGGCACGATCCCCGCAAGAGAACCGTCCATCGGATGGAGAAGAGCAGAACGCCCTCGTGGCGCGCGGATCCCCGGAGCTGGATCGCCCGCCAGTTCTCGCGGGTCGAGGACGTGGTCTACGTCGGCCTCGGGCTGCTCCTCGCCGGGTGCGCCGTCGCGCTGCTCGTTGCCGGCATCGCCGACTTCGTGACGAGCCTCGGCGCGGGGACGCTCGTCTCCCGGATCATCGACATGCTCGACCGGATCCTTCTCGTGCTCCTCGTCGTCGAGATCCTCTACACGGTCCAGGTCTCGTTCCGCGAGCACGTCCTGGTGCCGGAGCCGTTCCTCATCATCGGCCTGATCGCCGGGACGCGCCGCGTCCTGGTCCTGACCGCCGAGTTCCCGCGACTGCTCGAAAAGGGGGACTCCGCCTTCCGCAACGGGATGATCGAGCTCGGTGGCCTCGCCCTTCTCGTCGTCGCGCTGGTCGCTTCGCTCGTCCTTCTGCAGAGGCGCCGCGCCGCCGCGGAACGCGCGTAGGGCACGAGCCCTCGCTCGTCGTCGAAAGTACAACCTTCGTGCGGCTCTGCGGCACTGTGTTCGCGGCGCGCGAAGTCTCCCGAGCGGAAGCGAGGGAGGAGGCGTGCGCCGCGGGAGCGACGGCGCCGCGACGGATCAGGCGGTCGGTCGAGGCCCTTTGGCCGAGCCGACCGCTGGTCGCGGCCGCCCCGAGGCCGTCATCGAGCGGAAAGAGCGTCGGGGCGGGCGGCCGCGAGATCCGGAGCTAGCCGGAGCGACGGCTCGGGTCGTCCCAGAACGGGTAGAAGCAGTACCACTGGTCCGGGTACTGCCGGACGTATCGCTCGAGGATCGCGACGTACCGCGCGAGGTTTTTCGCGAGCGCCGCCTCCCGGTCGCGCCCCGCGCTCGATCGGCAGCGGCTCCTCGAGGATCGCGCGGTAGCGCCCGTCCGCGACGCGCACGATGAAGGCCGGCAGGACCGCAGCGTCCGTCGCCATGGCGACCCGCAACGGGCCGCGCGGGAAGTACGCCTCGCGGCCGAAGAACGGCACGGCGACGCCCGTGTTGTTGAAGTCGCGATCTCCCTGCATCGCGACGATGGCGTTCTCCGAGAGCGCGCGCAGCACGGCGAGGGTCGGCGTGAAGCTCCGGTCGATCGGGATCTCGGTCACGCCGCAGCGCTCGTGGAGGCGCCGCCGCGCCTTCTCCACGGCGGGATAGATGTCGGGCACGAGCACGACGTGAATCGGCTGCTTCACCTCGGCGAGCATCAGGCCGCCGACCTCCCAGTTTCCCAGATGCGCCGTGAGCAGCAGCACGCCCTTGCCACGTTTTCGCCCCTCCAGGATCCGCTCGAAGCCGACGACGCTCTCGACGAGGCGCGACGACTCTTCCGGAGGGCGCGTCTGCAAAATGGAGGAAGTCGGCCCACGCGGAGAAATGGCCGTCGATGAGCGTGCGGACGCGCGCCGCGACCTCCGGAGAGTCGGCCGGCACACCGAGGATCCGCGCGAGATTGGACTCGAGCGCGGCGACGTACTTGCTCCGCCGACGCATGTAGGGGCTTGCGATCCCGACGCCGAGCGCGCGCAGCGCGCGGGGCGGGAACACGCGCGACAGGGCCACGGCGAGCGGAAACCAGACGTGCGAGGTGGCCGAGGCGAGCGCCCGGACGACCGGATTGCGGCTCGACATCTTGTCCTGCACGCCGCGATAGTCGGAAGTCGCGGCGGCCGAGTCAAGGGCGACGGGGAGGTCCGCGGGTTAACATCTCCGGCCGTGCCTCGGCCACACGACGGCGGCGAGCCGCCCCGCGCGACGTCGCGGGCGCGGACGCTCCTCCTCGCGGCGCTCCCCTACGCGGTCTTCGCGCTCCTCGCGGCGCTTTCGTGGAATCGCTGGATCGAGCCCTACGTGGACTCGGGCCGCGAGCTCGAGACGCCCTGGCGGCTCCGGAGCGGCGAGCACCTCTATCGGGACGTCCGCTTCTACCACGGGCCGCTCGCACCATACCTCGCCGCCGCCGTGGATCGGGCGGCCGGACCGTCGCTCCCGGCGAGGATCGCGCTGTCGGCGGCCGTCGCGCTCGCGAGCCTCGAGGCGCTCCGCCGCGTCGCGGGACGCCTGATGACGCCGGGCCGCGCGTCCCTGACCGGCGCGCTGGTCGTCGCCACGTGCTTCTTCCAGCGGCCCGGCGGCTGCCACCTCTTCCCCTTCAGCCTCGACACGGCGATCGCCGCCGCCGCGATCGCGTGGGGCATGCTGGCCGCGTCCGGCCGCCAGAGCGCGGCGGGCGATTGGGCCGCGGGCGCGGCGTTTGCGGCGGCGCTCCTTTCGCGGCCGGAGATGGGCCTCGCGGCGATCGCGTCGCTAGCGGTCGAACGGCGAAGCGCGCGCCGGCTCGCGGTGCCGGCCGTCGTGCCTCTCGCGGCCGCCGGAGTCGTCTACGCCATGCTGTCGGCCGGGACCCCGCTCGCCGTGCTGCGCCGCGAGGGCTGGCTCGCGATCCTCGGCCCGCCGCAGACCTTCCGGAACATCTACGCGTCCTACGCGGGGCTCGACCGGCCGGCGCTGCGTCTGGCGGAGCTCGCGCTCGCCGCGATCGTCCTGTTGTTGCTCGCGGCGTGGCTCGCGATGGCCGCCGCGGCGGCTTCGCGCCTGCGGCGCGGACGGCGCGCCATCGAGGCGGCCGCGGTGGCCGTCCTCGTCGCCGGCGCCGCCGTGTCTCTGCAGCCGCCGGACCGCTTCGCGCCGACCCTCTCGCTCTTCCCGCCGCTCGTGCGGGTCGTGCCGCCGCTGCTCGTCGCCGCGGGCCTCGCGCGCCTCGCCGCGCGAATCCTCCGGCGCCCGCCGGGATCGCTCCTCGCCGCCGCGCCGGACGCGCTCCTCTACACGGCGGCGCTCTTCGCCGCCCGGCTCCTGCTCGCGGCGGGCTACGTCGGGCCCTACAGCGCCTTCCTGCTTCCGCTGCCGCTGACGCTCGCCGTCGCGGGCCTCTTCCGTCTCGCGGACCGCGGCGCCCCGGCCGTCGGAGCCCGCCTGCCGCGCCTCGCGGCGGCGGCGCTCGGAGTCTTCGTCCTCCTGCGCGCGGGCGATCTGGCGCGAATCTTCCGACACGCCGGCTGGGCTCGCGTCGCGACGCCCGCGGGCACGCTCTGGCTGACGGAGCCGGTCGCGAGCACGACGCGCGACGCGCTGCAGGATCTCTCGGCGCGCTTCCCCTCGGGCGGATCGCTCGTGGGATTCCCCGAGGGGGGCTTCTTCAACTACGTGCTGCGGCTCTCGAATCCCCTCCCCGAGGATCAGTTCTTCCCGGGACATCTGGACGCGGCCGCGGAGGCCGCCGTGCTCGCCCGACTGTCCGCGAAGCCGCCCGACGCCCTCCTCTACGCCAACGTGCTCGCGGTCGGGCACGGGCGCGACGTCGTCCGGTTCGGGCAGGACTACCTCATGGCGCTCGACCGCGCCGTGCGCGACAACTTCGAGGTCGCCGCGGCGTACGGCCCCGGCGCCGGGCCGAGCGCGCGCGTCGGCGACCCGCAGTTCTTCGTCGAAATCCGGGTTCCCCGGACCGAGAGCGCCGCGTCGCCTTGAGGCTGGACCTCGCCGTCACGCGCCGCTTCGGCCTGTCGCGCCGCGCCGCCCGCGAGGCCGTGCGCGCGGGGCGCGTGGACGTCGCCGGAGAGACGCGCGACGAGCCCGGGGCCGAGATCGCGGAAGACGCTCCCCTCGCGCACCATCCGGACCGGCCGGCCCGCCGCCGCGTCCGCACGCCACTCCGGGTCCTCGAAGAGGACGCGGACCTCATCGTCGTCGAGAAGCCGGCGGGCCTGCTCTCGGTGCCGACCGCGGAACGGGAGAAGGACACGCTCCTGTCGCGGGTCTCGCTCTACCTCCAGCATCGCTATCGCCGCCGCCCCTACGTCGGCGTCGTCCACCGCCTCGACCGCGACACGTCGGGGACGATCGTTTTCGCGCGCAACCGCGAGGCGCTCCGCGCCCTGCAGGACCTCTTCCGCGAGCACGCGATCGAGCGCGAATACGTCGCGATCGTCGAAGGGCATCCGGCCGACTCCGGCGAGTTCTCCGCGCCGCTCGCGGGCGACGGGACGGCGATGCGGCGAAGGGTGGCGCGCGGCGCCGAGCGCGGGCGGCGCGCCGTCACGCGATACCGCGTCGAGGAGCGCCTCGAGGGCGCGGCGCTCGTCGCCGTCGAGCTCGAGACGGGCCGCACCCACCAGATCCGCATCCACTTCGCGGAGGCCGGCCACCCGGTGCTCGGCGACGCGGTCTATCGGCCGCGGAATTTCCCCGAGCCCCCGATTCCCGCCGCGCGGCAGATGCTCCACGCACGCCGCCTGGGATTCCCGCACCCGCGCGACGGCCGGCCGGTGCGGGTCGCTTCGGAGCCGCCGGAGGACTTCGCCCGCGCCGTTGCGGCCCTGCGGTCACGGCGCGCCCGAAAAGAAAAGCGCCCCGGGGTCTCCGGGGCGCACCGCGGAAGCGAGAAACGCGGGGAACGCTAAGCGAGGACGACGACCACGACGCGGCGGTTCTTCGCGCGCCCGTCCTTGGTCTTGTTGTCGTCGACCGGCTCCGCCTTGCCGTAGGAGATCGTCGACATCCGGTTGAGCGCGACGCCCTTCTGGTTCAGATAGCGCCGGACCGCCTCGGCCCGCTCTTCGCCGAGCTTGTAGTTGTACATGTCCGAGCCCGTCGCGTCCGTGTGACCCTGGATCTCCAGGTACACGTTCTTGTTCTCGGACTTCAGGCGATTGGCGAAGTCATCGAGCTTCGCGATGGCCTCGTCCGACAGCTCGTGCCCGTCCACCGGGAACTTCACCGCGTCGTCCGAGAGCACCAGCGAGTACACGAACTTGCCTTCGGCGAGCTTACCGGCCGCCTGGGCGCGCTCGAGCGCGTCGCGCGTCGTCTTGTCGAGCTCCGTGATCTTGGTGTCGTGCTCCTTCACCTTCGTCTGGGTCTGCTCGACTTGAGACTCGACCTGGCTGATGTGCTTCTCGGTCGCAGCGCTGCTTTTAGAGACTTCGTCCCCCACGTAGGTCTTCGTCGCGCACCCCGTGAGGCCGAAAGCGCCTAGAAGGAGCGCTCCGCCCACAACCCCTGCTTGTCTCCACCTTCGGTTGACCATGCATCCCTCCTTTGTCGAACGGTATCCTCCGGCAGGCTACGGGGAACTTCCCCGATAGCCCCGCCGCGTCCGCACGTCCCAGGACCCCGGTTTCGCCACGGACACAACGACAACCCGATATTTTACATCTCCCTGACCGGACGGTGTAAAGCCCAGTAAGTACTGTTTCCGGACCTCGGAATCGATCTTCGCCGCGAGCGGACGGAGGTCTTCCTCGCCTGCCGCCAGGTACATCTGGCCGCCGCTCGAAAGGGCGAGCATCTTCAGGTTGTCCAAGGCCAGCTCCTCCCGTTCCTGACCCGTCAACCGGTCGAACGCCGCGTTCTTGATCCCGACGGTGTAGACCGGCGTGGACACCTGCTGCAGGATCTCTGCCATCTCGAGGCTCGAAAGGTGACTGGCGTTGTCGATGCCGTCGGTGAAGAGGAGGATCGCCCGCTTGGAATTCTTCCCCTCGACGAGCCGCGAGGGCGTGGCGGCGACCGCGTCGAAGAGCGCCGTCTCCCCTTGCGGCTCCAGGGCGTCGAGCTCCCTCAGCAGGCCGCGCGGGTCGGACGAAAAGGGTGCCACCGGCCGCACTTCCTCGTCGGCGAAGGCGAAGAGAGCGAAGTCGTCGCCGGGCTGGCGATTCGACACGATCTGCCGGATCGCGTCCCGGGCCATGTCGAGCTTGGAGGCGATCTTCATGCTCCCCGACGTGTCCACGAGGAAGGCGAAGGACACGGGCGCGCGCTCGTCGCGGTCGAAGGTGTCGAGGTGGACGGACTTGCCCTCGACCCACACCCGGAAGTCCTTCTCGTCGAGGCCCTCGGCAAACCGGCCCTTCTTGTCGAAGACGACGACCGGCAGCAGGACGTACTCGGTGCCGGCGGATTCGCTGTAGGTCGGCAGCTCCTCGGCGGGGGGCGTCGGCTTGCGGCTCTGCCCGGAGGCCGCGAGGGCCGCCAGGAGTCCGAAAGCGGCGGCGAAGAGCCGGCGTTTCACCGAAAGATTATAAGGCCGGCCTCCCTCGACGATAATCCGCGTCCGTGGCCGCCTCCGACCTCGCCGTCGTGCTCGTGCGGCCGTACACACCTGCAAACCTCGGTTCCGTCGCCCGCGCCTGCCGCAATTTCGGCGTCTCGGATCTGCGGCTGGTGGAGCCGGCGGCTCCCGTGGACGAGGAATCGCATCGGCTCGCCGCCGGCGCCGATGCGACACTCGCCGGGCTTCACCGCTACGCCGCTTACGGCGAGGCGGTGGCGGAGTTCGACGCCGTGGTCGCGACGTCGTCGCTGCGCGGAAGGGAAGCGCAGCGCTTCTTCGCGCTCGCGGAGCTGCCGGCCTTCCTCGACGGGCTCGGCGGCGCGGCGCGGGTCGCGTTCGTCTTCGGCCCCGAGCGCAGCGGCCTGACCGAGGAGGAGCGCGCGCAGGCGAGCGCCTGTCTGCGGCTGCCGAGCCGCGCGGACTTCCCGACGTTGAACGTCTCCCACGCCGTCGCCGTCGTCCTGGCGATGGCGCGGCTGACCGAAGAGCCGCGGCTCGATCCGGCGGAGCCCTGGGCCGCCGCCTCGGAGGTCGAAGGCGCGATCGCACACTGGGACCGCGCGCTCGAAGCCATCGGGTTCTACGACACGGGCCACCGCGACCGGTCGCTCCGCGCGTGGCGGCGCATCGTGGCCGCGCGGCCCCTCGACCGCAAGGAAGTGGCGATCCTGAGAGGGGTGGCGAACCGGGTGCTCGTGACAATCAAGCGGAGCGGGCCATGAACCGATTCCCCCCGGTCACCGGACGTCGGGCCCGCTCCGGAAGAGAGTTTTCAAGATATCCCGGCGGGGCAGCTGCGTGACGAAGTCTCCCCTAGATCAACTCGGATTCCGAGAAGAAGAACGCAACTTCCTTCGCGGCGTTCTCCGGCGAGTCGCTCCCGTGAATCGCATTGCGCTCGATGTCCGTGCCGTGGCGCTGGCGCACCGTCCCCGGCTCCGCCTTGCGCGAATCCGTCGCGCCCATCGTCCGCCGGAGATGACTCACCGCGTTTTCGCGCGACAACGCGACGACCACGACCGGGCCTTCCGTCATGAACCGCACGAGCGCGTCGTAGAAGGGCCGGTCCCGGTGCACGGCGTAGAACGCGCGCGCCTGCTCGGGAGAGAGGCGCATCCGCTTCATCGCGAGGAACCGAAATCCCTCGCGCTCGAGGTGCTCGAGGATCGCGCCCACTTTGCCCGCCGCGACGGCGTCGGGCTTCAGAATCGTCAGGGTCCGTTCGCTCACGATCTCTCCTTCGAAATCTCAGAATTCCCGCGGCGGCGCCGGGAGCTTGTCCTCCGTCGCGACGCCCGCCATCGCCAGCGCGGCGAGCAGCCGGCGCGGGTCCTGTGAGCCGACCATCAGCGTCGAACCGTCCTTCCGGGTCAGCAGAACGCCCCGACTTCCCCGCGCGCTGAACACCCGGCGCCGGCCGAAGCCCCGCACGCCCCAACCGCCGTAGTCCCGGACCGGCCGATACGCGACGGCCTCCGCGCGAGCGAGATCCGAGATCGGCACGCGCACCCTCGAGAGAAACCCGTAGCGCAGCGTCACGGCGTCGGACGCGACGATCGTCTGCATCCGCAGCGTCGCGACGGCGAGCAGGACGATGCCGACGGCCGCCAGCAACACGTACACCCAGGGCGTGAAGCCCTGCGATTCCTCGTAGAAGATCGGGCCCGCGGTCATCGGCCGAGCGCCTGCTTCATCCGCACGCCGAGGTCAGCCGGCGACTTCACGACGGCAATGCCTGCGGCTTCGAGCGCCTTCATCTTGTCGGCGGCGGTGCCGCGGCCGCCCGCGATGATCGCGCCGGCATGGCCCATCCGGCGTCCCGGCGGCGCCGTCTGTCCGGCGATGAACGCCACGACGGGCTTGCGGAAGTGGCCCGCGACGAAGCAGGCCGCCTCCTCCTCCGCCATGCCGCCGATCTCGCCGATCAGGATGACCGCCTCCGTCCCCGCGTCGTCGCCGAAGGCGCGCAGGCAGTCGATGAAGCTCGTCCCGTTGACCGGGTCGCCGCCGATCCCGATGACGGTCGACTGGCCGAGGCCGAGACGCGTCAACTGATCGACCGCTTCGTACGTCAGCGTCCCCGACCGCGAGATGACGCCGACGGTTCCCGGACGGTGGATCCGTCCGGGCATGATGCCGATCTTGCACTCCCCCGGCGTGATGATGCCGGGACAATTGGGTCCGATGAGGCGGACCGCCGCGCCCGCCGCGTTCTTCTCCGCGAGGAAGGCCTTCGCGCGGATCATGTCGTTGGTCGGGATGCCTTCCGTGATGCACGCGATGATGCCGACGCCCGCGTCGGCCGCTTCCACCACCGCGTCGGCCGCGAACGGCGGCGGCACGAAGATCATCGAGGCGTCGGCGCCCGTCTCCTTCACCGCCTGCGCGACCGTGTCGAAGACCGGGATGCCCTCGTGCTTCGTCCCGCCCTTTCCGGGCGTGACGCCGGCCACGACCTGCGTGCCGTACTCGCGGCAGGCGATCGCGTGGAACGTTCCCTCGCGGCCCGTCAGGCCCTGGACGAGCAGCCGCGTCTTCTTTCCGACCCAGATGCTCATCGCACGGACTCCACGACCTTGCGCGCCGCGTCGGAGAGCCCGTCGGCGGGCGTGATCTTCAGTCCCGACTCGCGCAGGATCTGCGTCCCGAGATCGACGTTCGTCCCCTCGAGGCGCACGACGACCGGGATCGAGAGGCCCATCTCGCGGACCGCGGCCACCACGCCCTTCGCGATGATGTCGCAGCGCATGATCCCGCCGAAGATGTTGATGAGAACGGCACGCACGTTCTTGTCCGAGAGGATGATCCGGAACGCGTTCTTGACCTGCTCCTCGTTGGCGCCGCCGCCCACGTCGAGGAAATTCGCGGGCTCGCCGCCGGCCAGCTTGACGAGGTCCATCGTGGCCATCGCGAGACCTGCGCCGTTGACCATGCAGCCGACGTTGCCGTCGAGCTTGATGTAGTTCAGCCCGTACTTCGAGGCCTCGACCTCGAGCGGGTCCTCCTCGGCGAGGTCGCGCATCTCCTTGATGTCGGGATGCCGGAAGAGCGCGTTGTCGTCGAAGTTCATCTTCGCGTCGAGCGCCAGGACGTCGCCGGACTTCGTCACGAGGAGGGGGTTGATCTCCGCCAGCGACGCGTCCGTGTCGACGTACGCGCGGAAGAGCGCGTGGAGGAACGTCAACGCCTTGCGGAAGGCGTCGCCGGAGAGCCCGAGCGCGAACGCGAGCTTGCGCGCCTGGAAGGGAAAAAGGCCGAGCGCGGGATCCACCGCCTCCCGGACGATCGCGTTCGGGTCCTTCGCGGCGACTTCCTCGATCTCCATCCCGCCCGACCGCGACGCCATCACCGACGGCAGGCCGCGCCCGCGGTCGAGCGTCACGCCCAGGTAAAGCTCGCGGTCGATGTCGAGGGCCTCTTCGACGAGGATCTTCTGGACGACGCGGCCGGCCGGCCCCGTCTGGGGCGTCACGAGCGTCATGCCGAGAATCGACTTCGCGAGCGCGAAGGCCTGCTCGGGGTCCTTCGCGAGCTTGACCCCGCCTCCCTTGCCCCGGCCGCCCGCGTGGATCTGCGCCTTGACGACCGCGCGGCCGCCGAGCCCCTTGGCGATCTCGCGCGCCTCGGCCGGGTTGTCGGTGACCTCGCCGCGCGGCACGGCGACGCCGTAGCGCGCGAGGATCGACTTGGCCTGGTACTCGTGGACCTTCATCGGAAGGGGCGGATTATATGGAAGTCGAGCGGACTGAGGACTCGGGACTGAGGACTCCCGTGGCAATTGCGGATCGAGTCCTCAGTGCTCGGTCCTCAGTCCTCCGTCCGTCGTCATCCGCCGAACAGTTTCTTGAGCCCATGCACGCTGGTCGCCCGATACATCTCGGCGATCGCGGTCGTCAGCGGAATTCCCTTGGGGCACGCGCGCACGCAGTTCTGCGCGTTGCCGCAGTCGTCCACGCCGCCGTCCGCCATCAGCGCTTCGAGGCGCTCGGCCGCGTTCATCGCACCGGTCGGATGGCTATTGAAGAGCCGCGCCTGCGCGATCGGCGCGGCGCCGATGAAATTGGACCGGTCGTTGATCTGGGGACAGACGTCGAGACAGTTGCCGCACGTGATGCAGCGGGCGTACTCGTAGGCCTGCCGGCGCTCCGCCTCGGCCATCCGCGGCCCCGGCCCGAGGTCGTAGGTGCCGTCGATCGGAATCCAGGCGCGGACGCGCTTCAACGCGTCGAACATGACCTGGCGATCGACGGAGAGATCGCGGAGCACCGGGAACTTGGCCATCGGCTCGAGGCGGATCGGCTGTTCGAGCTGATCCACGAGCGCCGTGCAGGCCATCCGCGAGACGCCGTTGATGCGCATCGCGCAGGAGCCGCAGACCTCCTCGAGGCAGGCGCTGTCGTAGACGACCGGCGACGTGGGCTTGCCGTCGCGCGTCTTCGGGTCCTTCGCGATCTCCATGAGGACGGAGACGACGTTCAGCCCGGGCCGGTACGGGACCTCGTACTCCTCCCAGCGCGGCGAAGACGTCGGCGTGTCCTGGCGCCTGACCGAGAGCTGGATGGTGGCGCTCACGGCGTCGATCTTAGTACTTGCGCGGCCGCGGATTGATGAGCGTCGTGTCCACCGGCGCGTAGGTGATTCTCGGGCCGGCGGGGGTGTGCTCGGCCATCGTGGTCTTGAGGAAGTTGGCGTCGTCGCGCGGGAGGACGTTGCTCTCGTCGATCGGCGCCCCGAGATCCCGAACCTTGAAGTGTGCGCCGCGTGATTCTTCGCGCAGGAGCGCCCCACGCGTCATCACGCGCGCGAGAACCAGCATGTTGCGGAGCTGGTTGATGAACGAGATCTCGCGGTTGCCGTAGGACGAGCGATCGGTCAGCCCGATGCGGCTCCAGCGGTCGGCGAGCTCCTGGAGCTTCGTCTCGGTCTCGCGCAGCTTCCCGTTCTCGCGGATGACGGTCACGTTGTCCGTCATCCAGTCGCCCATCTCCTCGGCGAGGACGTGCGGGTTCTCGGGACCGGACATTCCGGCGATTTCGCGGAACGCGTCCTCCCAGCGCCTCTTCGCCGCCGCGAACGCCGCGTCGGCCGCCGGGAGCCTCGCCGCCGTCTCGCGGCCGTAGCGCACCATCGCCGGGCCGCCGATCTTGCCCGCGTAGAGGCACGACACGAGCGAGTTGGCGCCGAGCCGGTTGGCGCCGTGGATCGAGAAGTCCACCTCGCCGCCGGCATAGAGGCCGGGGATGTTCGTCGCCTGGTTTCGCGGCGAGCGCTCCTCGAGCATCCCGGTCTTCTCGTCCTTGGCGAACTCCACCCAGAGGCCGCCCATCGAGTAGTGCATCCCGGGAAAGACCTTCATCGGGACCTTCCGCGGGTCGTCGCCGACGAACTTCTCGTAGATCTCCAGGATGCCGCCGAGCTTGACGTCGAGCTCGCGCGCGGGAATGTGCGTGAGGTCGAGATACACCTGCCGCTTTCCGTCGACGCCGAAACCGTTGCGGCAGACGAGGAAGATCTCGCGCGTCGCGATGTCGCGCGGCACGAGGTTCCCGTAGGCCGGGTATTTCTCCTCGAGGAAGTACCAGCGCTCCTTCTCCGGAATCGCCGACGGCGCGCGCTTGTCGCCGGGCGTCCGCGGCACCCAGACGCGCCCGCCCTCGCCGCGCGCGGACTCGGACATCAGGCGGAGCTTGTCGCTCCCCGGGATCGACGTCGGATGCACCTGAATGAACTCGCCGTTCGCGTAGAAGGCGCCGTCCTGGTACGCGGCCGCGGCGGCCGTTCCGGTGTTGATGACGGAATTCGTCGAGCGGCCGAAGACGATGCCGGGCCCGCCCGTCGCGAGCATCACGGCCATCGCCGGAAACGCCTCGATCCGCATCGAATACCAGTCCAGGGCCACGATGCCGCGGCAGTTGCCCGCGTCGTCGCGCACGAGACCCAGGAACTCCCACGCCTCGTACTTGCGGACGAGCCCTTCCACCTCGTAGCGGCGCACCTGCTCGTCGAGCGCGTAGAGCAGCTGCTGTCCCGTCGTCGCCCCGGCGAACGCCGTGCGGTGATACTTCGTCCCGCCGAAGCGCCGGAAGTCCAGCAGACCCTCGGGCGTGCGATTGAACATCACACCCATGCGGTCGAGCAGGTTGATGATCCCCGGCGCCGCGTAGCACATCGCCTTGACCGGCGGCTGGTCGGCCAGGAAGTCGCCGCCGTACACGGTGTCGTCGAAGTGGATCTCGGGCGAGTCCCCCTCCCCCTTGGTGTTGACCGCTCCGTTGATGCCGCCCTGCGCGCACACCGAGTGGCTCCGCTTCACCGGCACGATTGAAAAGAGGTCCACGCCGACGCCGAGCTCCGCCGCGCGCACCGCCGTCATGAGGCCGGCCAGGCCGCCGCCGACGACGAGGACGCGGTCCTTCGGGTCGGCCATCGTGCCTGCTAGAGACGGAACGCCGCGATCGAGCGCACGCCGATCACGGACAGGACCACGAACACGAGGGCCGACACGTAGCCCATGCGGCGCTGCGCCGCCGGCGAGACCGTCAGCCCCCACACGATCGAGAAGGACCAGATGCCGTTGGCGAGATGGAAGACCGCCGAGAGGATGCCGAGGACGTAGAACGCGTAGATCCACGGGTTGCCGACGGCCGCCTGGACCTGGCGGAAGAGGTCCAGGCTCTCGTGGTCATGGAGCTGCACGAGCCGCGTCGTCCAGTAGTGGAAGAGGAGGAACGCGAAGACGATGACGCCTGTCGCGCGCTGCAGGAAGTACATGAGGTTCCGGAGGTACGGCTGCGCGATCGGGTTCGGCTGCGCCGTCGACGTCAGGAAGAGACCGTAGATGCCGTGGAAGACGATCGGCAGGGCGATGACGAAGATCTCGAGCGCGACGGCGAACGGCACCGTCTGCAGCCGGTGCGTCATCTCGTTGTACGCGTCGGCCCCTTTCGTCGCGGCGTGGTTCTCGTACAGGTGGAAGGCGAGGAACCCGCCGATGGGAACGATGCCCGAGAGCGAGTGGAGCCGCCGGAGCCAGAAGTGACGGTCGAGCGCTTCGGCCCGCGCGCTCATACCTTCAGGATGGCGAAGAGCTCCCGCACGGCCGCGGCGGACTTCTCGAGGGCCGCTTTCTCGTCGTCGCGGAGCGCGATCTCGACGATCTGCTCGACGCCGCGGCGCCCGAGCTTGACCGGGACGCCGAGGTAGACGTCGCGCATGCCGTACTCGCCCTGGAGATACGCCGCGCAGGGCAGGATCTTCTTCTTGTCCCGCAGCACCGCGTCCACCATCTCGACGACGGCGGCCGACGGGGCGTACCAGGCGGACGTCTTGAGCAGATTGACGATCTCGGCGCCGCCGTCGCGCGTGCGCTTCACGATCGCGTCGAGCTTGTCTTTGGGCAGGAGCTCCGTCACCGGAATTCCGGCGACCGTCGAGTAGCGCGGCAGCGGCACCATCGTGTCGCCGTGGCCGCCGAGGACGAAGGCGTGCGTGTTCTCGACGGACACGCCGAGGGCCTCCGCCAGGAACCAGCGCATCCGCGCCGAGTCGAGGATCCCCGCCATCCCGAAGACGCGCTCCCGCGGCAGCTTCGAGACGCGCCGCGCGACCTCGCACATGGCGTCGAGCGGATTCGAGACGACGATCAGGATCGCGTCCGGCGATCCCGGGAGCACCTTGCGGACCACGTCGGAGACGATGCCCTCGTTGGTCGCGACGAGATCGTCGCGGCTCATTCCGGGCTTGCGCGGGAGACCCGCCGTGATCACGACGACGTCCGAGCCGGCGGTCGCCTCGTAGGAGTTCGCGCCCGTCAGGCGCGCGTCGAACTTCTCGACGGGCGCCGATTCCATGATGTCGAGCGCCTTGCCCTGCGGGACGCCCTCCAGGATGTCCACGAGGACGACGTCGGCGATCTGCTTCTCGACGATTCGCTGGGCCGCGGTCGCGCCGACGTTTCCGGCGCCGACGACGGTGACTCGGTGCGGCATCGATCCGGCATCTTATCGGACGGCATCGAAAGTCAAAACCCGATAACCGGCAGGCGAGCGGCTAGAATGATCAAAGTGACGGCGCGAAGCGGAAGCGACAGAAGCAAAGTTTCCGGGCCACGACCCGAATACAAGAGCCATCCGCTCTGGGGACGCGCCATCGCGATCACGCGGGACGCCTACGCCCTGGCGGAATCCCTGCGCGCCCGGGACGCGGCCGCAGCGACGAGGCTCCGGCGCGCGGCGGTCGCGGTTCCGGCCCGCGTGGCGGGCGCCCTCGAGAGCCTTGGATCGCACCGCGCGGAGGAAGTCCTCGCGGCCCGCGGAGCGCTCGCGGAGGTCGCGCGGCAGGCGCGGCGCGACGATTCCCCGGCGGCGCGGCGCCTTCGCGACGAAGCGGAGGACCTCGACGCGCGCGTCCTCTTCGACCTCTCGCCCGTGCCGGGGCGCGTCTCGTGAGCCAGGCGGCGCCCGGCCGGTCGCGCGCCGGCCTCTACATCCTGCTTGTCGCGGCGCTCGCGGCCACCGCGACGGCCGTCTGGGTCCCGCGCTGGTGGGAGATGCGCCTCTATCGCCAGACCGAGGCGTTGACCGGCGTTGGCGCGCCGATCCGGGCGGGCAACCTGACCGACGCGCGCCGAAAGATCGATCCCAACAAGACCGACAAGGAAGTCCTCGCCGCGCTCGGCCCGCCGTCCATCCAGATCGGGACGGACGGCGCCTCGACGCACGGCGTCTGGACCTACTACTACGCCGACGGCACGATGGTCGTGAACCTCACCGACGGCATCGTCGTCCGGATCTCCGTCTCGTACGGGCCGCCGCAGATTCCGACGAGCCGCCGCCCGTGAGCGCCGAGCCCTCGATCCGCGTCGTCATGATGCCGAAGGACACGAACGCCCACGGCACGATCTTCGGCGGCGTCATCCTCTCCTACATCGACCAGGCCGCCGCCGTGGAGGCCAAGCGACACGGCGCGTCGTTCATCGTGACGGTCGCGATGCGCGAGATCGTCTTCCACGAGCCCGTATACGTCGGCGACCTCGTCAGCTTCTACACCAGCCTCGTTCGCATCGGCCGGACGTCGGTCACGGTCTCGGTCGAGGTCGTCTCGCAGCGCGACGGCGGCGCGCCCGTCAAGGTCACGCAGGCCGAGGTCACCTTCGTCAACCTCGACGCGGAGCGCCGCCCGGTGCCGATTCCCCGCTAGCCGCAACCGCGTCCGCGCGTTTCGCCCCAAGCAAGAAGGCCCCGATCGCTCGGGGCCTTCTGTTCTCCACCAGCCGGGCAAGAGCCCGGCAATAGTGTCGCGGGATCGCTTTACGAGACCAATCCTACCACTCCGGCTCTTCTTCGGACCCCCGCTTGGCGGAGTCCGCGACGTCCTCGTCCTCGGACTCCCGGAGGTCCGGCTCGAGATCTTCCGCGGCCTCCCGGGCCAGGGCCTCGGCGTCGTGGCTCTCCGAGAGCTCGTGCGGGCTTTCGCGGTACTGCTCGTCCGCCTTCCAGTCCCCTTCCCCGTACATCGGACCGGGAGCGGCCGCTCGAACGGACGCCGCGGCTTTGCGGGCCGACTTGCTCGTCCGGGATTTCGCGGCCGGCTTGCGGGCGGACGCTTTGGCCTTTATGTTCGTCTTCGCCTTCGAAATCGCCTTCGCCCGCGGCCTCGCCGCCTTGCGGACCTTCTTCGCGGCCTTCTTCGTCTTCTTGGTCTTCTTTGCGCTGGCCCGGCCGCCCTTGCTCGCTTTCTTCTTTTTCTTCCTGGTGGCCACTCCAAACCTCCCTGTCGCCGCCGCCTCCCCGGCAGGAGCGAAATCATACAATTCGGCTATTGAGCAAGTCCCGGGTCGTGATCCGTCCGGCGCCCGGCGGCCTCTCGATCGAGATCCTCCCGCTCGTCCGGACCCGTCCGGCGCGCTGGCGGCTGGGACTGCTGGCGGCGGCGGTCGTGGCGGCGGCGCTTCTCGGCGGCCAGCGGATCGCCCGCGTCTGGGAAGTCGGCCTGCGCCGCGGCGCGTTCGACGAGCTCCCGCTCGGAGTCCTGCTGCCGCTGACGCTCGCCGTCGGAGTCTCGACGCCGCTCGCGCTCGTGGGCCTCGCGGCGCTCGCGTTCGCCGAGGAACGCATCGACGTGACGCCGGAGGACGTGGTGCTGCGCTCGACCGGCCTCGAGAAGACGCGCGTGCGCGTGATCCCCCGCCGCGAGCTCGATGCCTGGATCGAGACCTACCGCCCGCTCGCGCCGTGGTGGACGTGGGCCTTCCGGCGCCTCGCGGCGCGCGCCGAGGGCCGGCTCATCCCCGTGGCCGGCGCCGCCGGGCCGGCAGAGAAACGCACGATCGCCCTCGAGCTTGCGCGCGCCACGGGCGTGCCGCTCGTCGGCGTCGGCGGGCGGCCCGTCGCGGCCGCCGCCGCGCCTGCTAAGATCCACGGGTGAAGACGACCTTGGGCGAGGAAACTCCTCCGCACGCCGCGAATCTTTCGAACCGGCATCTCACCGACACGCTCTTTTCCTCTTACGACCTGCCCGACGAGGTCCGCTGGGGCATCGTCGAGGCGGGCTTCGCCTTCGCGACGCCGATCCAGGAGAAGGTCCTTCCCCTGGCGCTCGCGGGGCGCGACGTCGCGGGCCAGGCACAGACCGGCACAGGCAAGACGGCGGCCTTCCTCATCACGATCTTCGCGCGCCTGCTCCGGCAGCCGCGCGTCAAGCCCGCCCGCGGCCCGCGCGCGCTGATCGTCGCGCCGACGCGGGAGCTCGTCGTGCAGATCCGCGACGAGGCGATCCAGCTCGGCCGCCACACCGGCCTCGAGGCGCTCGCGGTCTTCGGCGGGATCGACTATCACCGCCAGCGCGACGCCGTGCGCCGCGTGCCGGACCTGCTCGTGGGAACGCCGGGCCGGCTTCTCGACTACGAGCAGCAGGGCGCCACGACCTTCCGCGACGTCGAGATCCTCGTCATCGACGAGGCCGACCGCATGTTCGACATGGGCTTCATCCGCGACCTGCGCCGGATCCTGCGGCGCTGCCCGCCGTACAACAAACGCCAGACGATGCTCTTCTCGGCGACGCTGTCGATCCGCGTCATGGAGCTCGCGTACGAGCACACCAACAACGCCGAGAAGATCGAGATCGAGCCCGAGCGCGTCCTCGCGCACGGCATCCGCGAGATCCTGTACCACGTCTCCTCGGCGGAGAAGTTCCGTCTCCTGCTCGGGCTGCTCGAGCGCGAGGGAGGCCGCCGCATCCTGATCTTCGTGAACCGCCGCTCGACGGCGGCCGAGCTCGTGCGCGGGCTCTCCGCCAACGGCTATCCGACGCGCGCCCTCGCCGGGGACGTGCCGCAGGACCGCCGGCTCCGCATCCTGAACGACTTCAAGGACGGCAAGCTCGCCGTGCTCGTCGCGACGGACGTCGCATCGCGCGGCCTCCACATCGAGGGCGTGTCGCACGTCATCAACTACGACCTGCCTCAGGACTCGGAGGACTACGTCCATCGCATCGGCCGCACCGGCCGCGCGGGCGCGGAGGGCGACGCCGTGTCCTTCGCGTGCGAGGACTATGTCTTCTCGCTCGACGCGATCGAGAAACGCGTCGGCCGCAAGATCCCGACCCATCCCGCGCCCGAAGAGCTCCTGCGGCGAGGCCCCGTCGCGTCCTCGCCCCGCGCGCCCCGGGCCCGCCGCCCGCCTCCGCGCCGGCCCACGGCGTCTCCGGCGCCGGCCGCGGCCTCGCCCGAGGATTCCTTCGGGCGAACGAAACGCCCGAGCCGCCGGCGGTAAGCGCTTAGCCCCGCCGTTCGCTCAGACGGCGGGCCCAACCGGGTCGGCCCAGCGGGATCCGTCCTGAGTTGCTGACTTCTGGCGTCGGGGAGAAGAGTTCAAGAGTTCACGCCTGACCCCGTCTTCCGTCCCCGAATCGGCGACTGAAGGCTGATCACGGACAACTACTGCAGCGCGAGCGCGCCCTGCTCGACCCAGTGCGCGAGCAGCCGCCGGATGCGGTACGCGTCGGTCTTGATCTCCGCCTCGCACTCCCGGGGCGTCGCGCCGCGGGAGGCACGCGACCACACGTCCTTCTGGAAGAGGCCGTCCTTCTCGCCCGAGAACGGCGCGGGCTTGACGTCGGTCGGCGTCAGTTTCGCGTCGTCGGGAACGAGGGCCGCCGCCTGGCGCAGCTCGTCGTAACGCCGCATCGCCTCGAGCGTGAGCGGCAGGATCTCCTTGAGAGACGCCGTGTTCGTCTCGTCGCCGGCGTCGGCCGCCTTCAGGAACTGGAACTGGCCCGGAGATGGCCGCTCGAGGAGCTGGTAGAAGGCGTCGACGCCGGTGAGCGCGCCCGTCTGGCAGGCGCGGAGCTTGCCGCCCTTCAGCCGCATCCCGCCGAACACCTGCCCGCGCGGATCGCGCAGCGTCAGAGATCCCGACTGGCCCGAGTCCGAGAGGCTCTGGAGAAGCGCCGGCAGTCCGAAGACCTCGAGATCGCCCGTGAGGCTCGGCGGCGCGCCGGGGCTCGAGGCCGCGGGGCCCGATGACGCCGCGGAGGAGGCTCCGGCTGGACCGGCGGCCGGCGCGGCGGCTCCCAGGGCCGGAGCCGGTTTCTGGAGTCCCGCCAGCGCGCGCGACGCGCTCTTCGCGATCTCCTTTTCCGGGAAGCGGGAGACGATCTCCTCGAAGGCCGCCTTGACCGCGGGGGCCTTCGTGCCCGAAAGCGCTTCGATCGTGCTTCGCAGCACCTGATCGTTCTGATGGAGCGCCAGGCCGAAGAGCTTGAACGGCAGATTCGCCTTGAGCGAGGCGAGCAGACGCCCGAGGGACTCCGCGTCGTCCGAGAGGTCCTGGCTCCCGAGCTCCGAAAGCCGCGCGGCCGAGTCGCCGAGGCTCGCGTCCCGCTTCTCCGCGTGATCGAGCAGCGCGCGGCGCGCCGAGGACGAAGGCAGCCGCGCGAGCGCCGCCGCGACGCGATCGAGCAGACCGACGAGCTCCTTCGTGTCGTGCGGCGAATCGGAGTCCTTTCCCAGCGACTTCTCGAGCTCGCCCAGGAACTCGACGAGCCCGGCCTCCGACTTGGGATCGCGCAGCTGCGACAGGTTCGCGAGCGCCTCCTTGAGGAGCGGCGGCGGAAACTTCAGATGCAGGTGCCGGGCGGTGACCTCGGCCTCCTCCGCGGTCGGCGCGTCGGGCGGCCGCGGGATGCGGCGCAGCAGGTAGAGGAGATTCCTCCGGAGGTACCAGTCCTGCGCCGGGTGATCCGAGATCGGGCTCGCGAGCGCCTCGAACGCCGCGGCGCGCGCGGCCTCGCCGTGCACTTCGAGGAGCGCCAGGAGGAGGCGCCGGCGATCGCGCTTCTCCTCGCGGGAGAGCTGATCGAGAAGTCCCTCGGGAGAAAGCCCGCGGAAGAAGCCGAGGAGGCGGCGCAGCGCCGGATGCTGGGCGGTGCTCTCGGCCGCGACGCGGAGGCGCTCCGGATCGAGGCCCTCGTCGCCCTTGGCCCGCGCGAGGTCGGCGGTGCCGGCGTCCACCTTCTTCTCGGCCACCAGGCGCTCGGCGGCGTCCAGAGTCGAGACGGCCTGCGTGAGGGAGCCCTCGTTGAATCGCTCGACGGCCGCGCGCACGAGCTCCTGGAACCGGCGCGCGCCCTCGCGCGGGTCGTCGACCTCCGCCACCATTCTCTGCATCGCGTCGGCCGCGGAGCTCCCGGGCGCGGCGGGCGCGCCGGTGACTGCGGCACCGGCCGGCGGCGCCCAGGCGGGCAGACTCGCGGCGAGCGCGCGGAAGACGTCCGCGGTCCCGACCTGCACGCCGAGCCCCTTGAGGCGCGACAGATACTCCTCGATGTCGCGGGCGCTCGAGGAACCCCGCGCCGCGGCGGCGAGCGTCTCCGTCAGCGCCGCCCGTCCCTCGGGCAGCGACGCCTGGCTCGCCTGCGACTCGAGACGCTTGAGCAGGAGCGAGAGCCGGCGCTCCCGCGCGTCGTCCGTTGCAGCAGCCGCGGCGGCCGCGGCCGGAGCGCCGCCTCCGGAGGTGGCGCGCGGCCCCCCGCTCTGTCGGTGGAGCGTCACGACGGGAGCGGCAGTCCCCGACTCGGCGGTCTCGGAGAGTCGCGAGAGATTCTCCGCGAGGAGGGCGCGATCGTCCTCGGGACACTCGGCGATAACGATCGGCTTGAGCCCCTCGATGTACTTCTCCAGGACCTCTCGCGGGACCAGACGGAACTCGCCGAGCATGTGGATCTTCTTGACGGCGTGAAAGAGGTAGTCGGACACGGAGGCGCCGCCCTTGGCGTACTGCGCGCCGGTCCACGAGCGGATCGAGGCGCCCACGAGATCCGGCGGATATTTGAGCAGGAGCTCCGCCGATCCGGCGACGACGAGGGGCGGGATGCTGTCCGAAAGATAGAGCTCCAGCTCGGTCAGCGCCTCGCGCACCTCCGGGTCCGCTCTCGGCTCGACCATGTCCCCCCTCAGGCCGCCGATGGCTGTGGTCTGTCGCCTAGGTTAGCGCAGATTCGCGCTTCGGGAGTCCCCCGAGACCGCGTCAGAAGCTCTTGAGGAAGTCCGCGTTCGAGGGGAACTTGGAGAGGCGGCCGAGAACGAGCTCCATCGCCTGGATCTTGTCCACGGCGGCGAGCGCCCGGCGCAGCTTCACGATCTTCGGCAGCTCGTCGGGACTGTAGAGCTTCTCTTCCTTCCGCGTGCCGGACTGCGGGATGTTGATGCACGGGAAGATCCGGCGATTGAAGAGATCGCGATCGAGCACGAGCTCCGTGTTGCCCGTGCCTTTGAACTCCTGGAAGATGATCTCGTCCATTCGCGAGCCGGTGTCGATGAGCGCGGTCGCGATGATCGTCAGAGATCCGCCGCCTTCGACGTTGCGCGCGGCGCCGAAGAAGCGTCGCGGCCGCTCCATCGTGCGGGCGTCGATGCCGCCCGACATGATCTTGCCGCCGCCCTTCTGCATGTGGTTGTACGCGCGCGCCATGCGCGTGATCGAGTCGAGGAAGATGATCGCGTGTTTGCCGCACTCGACGAGCCGCCGCGCGCGCTCGGCGACGATCTCGGCGACGGCGATGTGGTTCTCGGCGGAGAGGTCCGCGGAAGAGGCGATGACCTCGCCGCGCACGCTCCGCCGGAAGTCCGTGATCTCCTCGGGGCGCTCGTCGATCAAGAGCACGATGACCGTGACGTCCGGATCGTTGACGGAGACGGCGTGCGCCATGCGCTTCAGGAGCGTGGTCTTTCCGGCCTTCGGCGGCGCGACGATCAGGCAGCGCTGGCCGCGGCCGATCGGGGCGAGCAGGTCCACGACGCGGCCGCACATCTCGTCGGGCGTCGTCTCGAGCTGCAGGTGGTCGTGCGGATCGATCGAGACGAGCTCCTGGAACGAGGGCCGCTGGCGGAAGGCCGCGGGAGCGAGGCCTTCGACGGTTTCGATCCGGCGCAGGACCGGCCGGTTGCCCTCCGCGGCGATTCCGGCGATCAGCGCGCCCGGCTCGAGGCCTTCGCGCGTGACGAGCTCGCGCGGAACGAGGGGATCGCGCGGCGACGGCAGATAGTTGGCCTTGTTCGAGACGAGGACTCCCGCCGCCGTTTCCTTGGGCGGCAGATAGAGCACCCCCTCGACGGGATGCTCGGGGCCGGTCGCCGTCAGCTCGGGCGCGCGCTCGAAGCCGGGGGCGCCGCCGCCGCCGCCGGAACGGCCACGACGCCGACGGCGCCGCCGCCGCCGGTGCGGACGGGGCTCACCGTTGGTCGGACCGTTTCCGGGGCTGGCGGGGCTTTCCGTTTGAACGGATACCGACGCAGCGCTTTCCGGGGCCAGGGGATCTTCGGACATGAACTCCCAACGCCCGCCGCGCTGACCTCGGGGGCCCGGGCGGGATCGAAACAGATTCTATCGAAACTCCGCCGAAATGGAACAGGAATCGCAACCGGCCCGCCGGCATCCGAAGGCCCCGAGCCCCGGCGCCCCTAAAGCCTCACGCCGAACGGTTTAGGAGAAAAGACCGAGGACGGCCGCGGGATCGGCGGGCGCGACCTTCGCGAGGGCGAAGTCCTCTCGAGCGTGTGCGGGGGTCGAAACGCCGACGAGGCTCGAGGTCATTCCCGGCGCGGAACGCGGGAACTGGAGCGCCCGCGCGGCGCCCGGAGAGGCGTCGGCGAACGCCGCCTCGATCTCCTCGGGAAGGGGCGCGGCCAGCCGCCCCTGGAGGATGGAGGCCGAGCCGAAAGCGGCGAGCCCCATCTCCCGGGCGGCCTCGAGCGCGGAAACCCGCCCCGACGGCGAGAGCTGCGAGGGATAGGCGATCGCCTCGGGCATCGCCAGGTTGACCGGGAGCTGGACGCCGAAGAAGTGATGACGCGTTCCCGCGACCTCCGCGGCGAGCCCCGCGACTTCGACCAACGAGAGATGCTCCGGGTGCTCCGGAGGAGCGCGGAGGCCGTCCCACGTCGCGAGGCCCCATTGCGCGATCGCGCCGCGCGAGACCTCGTCTTCCAGCACCTCGATCGCCGCCCGGAGGCGCGCCGCGAACGTCCCGGCGTCCACGGCCGCGCGCTGCGTCTCGACGTTGTGGAGGTAATAGAGATCGACCGTCTCGAGGCCGAGGTTCGCGCGGCTCCTGGCGATCTGGTCGCGCAGATAACCCGCCGCGAGGCAGTGCCCGCCGCGGACGACCTCCGCGCGGGGCGCGAGGCCGGAGTCGAGGAACGTCTCGACGATGTACGCGCGCGGCGGCCGGGGATCCTCCGCGTCGTGCGGCAGATACCCGCCCTTGGTCGACACGAAGACCTCGCCGCGCCGCGCCGCGCCCGACGCGAACGCCGCCGCGAGGGCCCGCCCGATCGCGCGCTCGCTCCGCTGGCCGCGGTAGTTGATCGCCGAATCGAAGACGTTCACGCCGGACGCGAGCGCGATCCCGACGCACTCCTCGTACCCGCGGTCGGTCGCGGCGTCCTCGTCTCCCAGATACGTCCCGAGGCCGAGCGACGAGAGCGTCAGGCCCCGCGCGTCGCGGAAGTGGCCGGGCGCGGCGGCCGAGCGGCCCGAGAAGGCGCGCGTGTCCTCGGCGGAGGCCCGTCCCGCGATCACGCCGGGCAGGCTATCAGACGATCCGCCGCTCAGACGCTCCAGACCGGCAGCGGAATGCCATGCGTGCGCGTCGTGCCTTCGGCGCGCGCGTCCCAGCGTCCGGGAATCGGCGTCGCGCAGTCGGGACAGGCTCCCCCGCGCAGCCGGTTGCGAACGATCCGGAAGCCGGACCGCTCGATCAGGGTCGCGGCGCATTGCGGGCAGCGCGTGTTCTCCCACGGGCCGACGCGCCCGGGGAGATTTCCCGGCGTAGACGTAGCGCAGGCCCTCGGCCGCGCCGATCTCCGCGGCGCGAAGGAGCGTCGCGACCGGGGTCGCGCCGCGGTCGTTCATCTTGTAGTCGGGATGGAACGCGGTGACGTGCCACGGAATGTCGCGCGAGACCGAGGCGACGAACGCCGCCGTCCGGCGCAGCTCGTCGTCCGAGTCGTTGAACTCCGGAATGACGAGCGTGAGCACCTCGAGCCAGATTCCGCGCTGGTGGATGCCCGCGATCGTCTCCAGAACGTTGCCCAGCACTCCGCCCAGCTGGCGATAGTGCTTGTCGTCCATCGACTTCAAATCCACCTTGTAGAAGTCCACCCAGGGGCGGATGTAATCGAGGACCTGCGGCGTGCCGTTGCCGTTGGAGACGTAGGCCGTGTAGAGGCCGCGCCGGCGCGCCTCGCGGAAGACCGCGACGGCCCATTCCGACGTGATGAGCGGCTCGTTGTAGGTCGAGACCACGGTCGGTGCGCCGGCCTCGGCCGCGAGATCGGCGATCGCCGCCGCGTCGAGGTCCCGCGGACGGCCCACGGCTTCGGGATCCCGAATCGACTGGGACGTGAACCAGTTCTGGCAGTACGCGCAGTGCAAGTCGCAGCCGAGCATCCCGAAGGAGAGCGCGTCGGAGCCGGGCAGGGCGTGGAAGAAGGGCTTCTTCTCGATCGGATCGCACTGGAGGGCGCCGACGTAGCCCCAGGGCACCCGGAGCTCGCCCGCCTGACGGAATCGAACGCGGCAGACGCCCTCGCGCCCTTCGGGGAGCGGACAGCGGTGCCCGCACGAGAGACAGCGCAGCCGGCCGTCGGGGAGGCGCTCGACGAGCTCCGGCGCGGCGGCGACCGTCCGGTCGGCGAGGGCCGAGGCGAGCGGAGAGGGAGAGGGGCGGTTCACGAATTCGCTCATCAGTATCCGAGCGTTAACGCATTGTCTCGCAGGGGAATGCCCGAAGGCGCCGGTGCGTTAGGATGCGCCGTCGATGTCCTATCGTCGCCTGCTCGCTCTGTGCGCGATCGCCGCCGCGTGGACGGCGGCCGCCGCCGCTCAGACGCCGAGCCCGACGCCGACTCCGACGCCAACCGGGACTCCCTCGACGCCGACGCCCACCGGAACGCCTCCGACGGCGACGCCCACGCCGACGCCGGCCCAGGCGCCCAACACCACCCCGACCGGCCAGAACTGGACGACCACCAACGGCGTCAGCGTCACGGGGACGCGGATGGCGCGCCAGGATGGCGCGACCTGGTTCATGACGCCGGCCAACGACCAGATCATCAAGTTCGACGGCACGACGATGACCGAGTGGCCGATCCGGGACAACAACAACCTCGGCGCCAATCCGGTCGACTTCGTCCTCGAAGACGGGATCATGTGGTTCATCGAGAACGGCGAGAGCGAAATCGACGCCGGCCAGTCGATCGTCGCGCGCTTCGACACGAACACCGGGGAGCTTCGGGAGTACGTCTTCCCCACGTCCCAGCCGTCCGGCTTCTACCGTGCGCCCGACGGCAAGATCTGGGTGGCGCAATCGGCCGGCGTCCTCGAATCGCTCGACACCAACACGCTCGCGGTCGTGGACTATCGCGCCTCGCCGCCCTACTTCTCCGGAAACCAGGCGCTCGGCCCGGACGGCGCGCTCTGGATCTCGGACTTCGGCCTCAATCGCCTCATCCGGCACGATTTCACCGACAACTCCGAGAAGGCCTGGACGCTCTTCGACCCGGCGCAGTTCATCCTCGACGTGTCGGACATGAAGTTCGACGAGAACGGCTTCCTCTGGCTGACCGAGCTGTCGGGCAACCGGGTGGACCGATTCGACATCAACACCGGAGAGCTGCGCTCCTGGATCGGCTTCAACCGGCCCCTCCACCTCGAGCTCTACGGCGGGAACCTGTACGTCACCGAGCAGACGGGCGGCAACGGCGTGGTCGTCATCCTGGATCCGAGCATCGCGCCCTACACGGTCACGACGATCACGCCGGTGGACCTCGCCGTGGCGCCGCTCGCGCGGCCGAACGGCGCGATCCGCGATTCCGTCATCACCCCCGCCACCTTCACGCCCGTCAACGCACCCTTCGCGTCCACAGACCTGACGGCCGACGTGACGGTCCCCGGATTCCTCTTCATCACGTGGGCCAAGCCGAACGCTTACGGTCTCGTCGTCGACGGCGGCGGGTTCTGGGTGGGCTCGGACGGGTTCCTCGTGCACTTGATTCCGCAGACCTTCGGGGGCCCGACGGATCTGACCGTCCCGATCGCCCTCCAGATGGGCTCGCCGCCGGCCGACTCCGTGCGCGTCGATCTGACGCTCTACAACAAGGGCAGCACGGCGATGTCGGGCACGGCCTACTTCCAGTATTCCGCGGGCGCCTACCCGTACAGCGTGGGATTCAACGTCCCCGCGGGCGGCACGACGGTGCTCCCCGACGCGTTCGTCGGAGCCTCGACGGTCACGGGGATTTCGCTCGGGTCCGTCCGGTTCCAGGTGACGACCGGACAGGCCACCGATCTCTACGCGTCCGCACGCTCCGTGCGCGTCGTCGCGAACGGCGGTTCGTACGGCCTCTCGCTGCCCGCGCAGGCGGCCTCCGAGACGCTCGGGGTCGGGACGACGCGCCCCCTCTTCACCGGAGCGCGTGACGGAGACGTCTCGACATTCGGCTTCTTCTCGCCGACCGGCGGAGCGGCGACGGTCGACCTCATCGCCGCCGACGGCACGGTGCGCGCCTCGACTTCGGTCCACGTCGAGAGCAACGTGCTCGAGACGCACAATCCGGCGGCCTCGCTCTTCGGTCTCGACGCCGAGACGGGCGACGTGCTGCGCGTCACCGTGACCGACGGAGTCCTCCAGCCCTGGATCCTGGTGCAGGACGGAATCACGCGCGACGTCGCGATCTCGCTGCCCGTGAATCCGACGGCGGACGCCGTCATCCCGAACGTCTCGAGCATTCCGATCGGGTCGCGGCTCTGGACGTCGGGGCTCCAGATCTTCAACCCGGCGCCCGCCAGCTCCGCGACCGTTCAGGCGACCTACTACCCGATGGGCGACTCGCCGACCGCCGCCTCGGTGTCGCTCCCGCCGCAGGGATCCGTCTCCTTCGGCGACCTCGTCTCGGAGCTCTTCGGGGCGCCTCCGGGCCAGGGTGCCGTCGTGCTCACGTCGAACGTCCCCGTGGCGATCTCCTTCCGGAACACCGCCCGAAATCTCAACGACGGAAGCGAGTACGCCTGCCAGAGCCCGGCGGTCGACGGCGCGGCCTCGGTCGGGTCGGGCGGCGCGACGGTGATCGGCGTCGAGCAGACGCTCACCCGCCACACGCACCTGCTCCTCTTCAACCGGGGCGCCGCGGGGACCGTCACGATCCACGGCACCGACGCCTCCGGCGCGCCGCTCGGACCGATCTCCGTGCCGATCGGCGCAAACACCGCCTCGCGGGTCAACTCCGTGCTCCAGGCTCTCGGCGCGCCAGGCACGACCACGGCGGGCACGATTCGCCTCGAGGCCTCCGCCGGGATGCGGCTGTACGCCCAGACCGTCGACGTGGACGGCGTGACCGGGGACACGGACCTCGTCAACTTCCATTAAGCGCTGAGGACGATGCCGTGAGCGCCGCCTCCTCGTCCGCCGCGGCCGCCACCCGACTCCGGACCGTCGTGCGCGGATCCGGGATCTACCCCGCCGAAGGCGTCGTCACCAACGATCGCCTCTCGCGCCTGATGGACACGACCGACGAGTGGATCACCCAGCGCACGGGCATCCGTGAGCGGCGATTCGCGCGGAAGGGAACGTCTTCGGCCGATCTGGGGATCGAAGCCGCGCGGCGCGCGCTCGAGGACGCGGGGCTCGGGCCGGCCGACATCGACTTCATCGTGTTCGCCACCATGACGCCGGCGCACTACTTCCCGGGCAACGGCGGGCTGCTCGCGGCCGGCCTCGGCCTCGCGACGACCCCCGCCCTCGACATCCGGATGCAGTGCGCCGGCTTTCTCTCGGGACTCCAGGTCGCCGACGCCTACATCCGCTCGGGCGCCGCGCGGCGCGTGCTGCTCGTGGGCGCGGAGTGCCATGCGGCGTTCTTTCCGTGGAGCGAGGCCGACTGGGCGATCCTCTTCGGCGACTCGGACGCGTCTCCGTCCGACGCGTCCTACGCCTGGGGGACGGCGCACCGCGACCGGGCCGTCATCTTCGGCGACGGCGCCGGCGCCTTCGTGCTCGAGGGGAGCGAGGCGTCCGACGGGCGCGGATTTCTCGGATTCGAGATGCGCACCGACGGGACGCATTGGGACAAGCTGTACGTTCCCGGCGGCGGCTCGGCCAGCTTCCCCTACTTCTCGCCCGCGATGTTCGCCGCCAACGGGACGATCCCGATCGTCGAGGGGCGCCAGGTCTTCCGCCTCGCCACGACGGCCCTGCCGCAGATCGTGCGCGAGATTCTGGAGCGCCACGGCCTGCGCCTCGCGGACCTGGATCTCCTGCTGATGCACCAGGCCAACCTGCGCATCAACGAGGCCGTCCAGAAGGCGCTGGGGCTTCCCGACGAGAAGGTCTACAACAACATCCAGAAGTACGGGAACACGACCGCGGCGACGCTGCCTCTCGTCTTCCACGAGGCGCGGCGCGAGGGCCGCGTGCGCACCGGCGACCTCGTCGTGTTCGCGGCGCTCGGGGCCGGGCTTCACTGGGGGGCGGGGCTGCTGAGAGTGTAACGACTGAGGACTAGGGACTAGGGACTGAGGACTCGTGGAGCTCATCGCCACTGGAGTCCTCAGTCCTCAGTCCTCGAGTCCTCAGTCGCGGCTCTTTTCCTCTCCCTTCAAGAATTCGTAAGCGCCGCCGACCCTCCGACTCCCCCTCCTATACTCCCGATTTCGAATCGAGGAGGTGGGGAATGAGGACATCAATCGTCGGGATCGCCGCAACGTTCGTTCTCGCCGGAGCGAGAGCCTTCGGGCAATCCGCGGCGCCCGCCCCGGAGCCCACGCCGGCCGCCACTCCCGAGACGCCCGAGCCGGCTGCTCCCTGGCGGCCGCCGGAAGGATCCACGATCATCAACCTTCCCTCGGCCGACACCAACCTGGCCGGCTCACTGCAGTTCAACATCGGCCACCGCTTCTCGGAATCGGTGCAGAGCGACACGCACTCGTTCTTCTCCTTCTTCTCGCCCGCGCAGGTCAACCTGGGCCTCTCGTACACGCCCTGGCGGGGCGTCGAGACGGGGGTTCTGCGCGGCGAGTCGCTCGAGGACTACGAGTTCTTCGGCAAATGGAGCTTCTTCGCGCCGGCCGGCGGTCCGTTCCACGCGGCCGTGCGGGCGGGCGTCGACTGGCGGACAGCACGCACCACGAGCGACGATCCGTTACACGACAATCGCTCGACCGTCTTCGCGCAGGGGATCCTCGCCTTCACGATCGCACAGCGCGTACGCATCACGGCCGTGCCGACCTATCTCTCGCGCGGACCCGTGACCTCGGCGGACGGCTTCACGACGCTCTACCCGCGGGACGTCTTCAACGTCCCCGTCGCCGTGACCGCCTCGATCACGCGCTCGATCAACATCCAGGGCGAGGTCGTCCCGCGACGCGAAGGCGCCTCCGGTATCGGCTGGATCGCGGCCGTCGAGAAGACCGTGCTGCGGCACCGGTTCTCCTTCACCGTGGGCAACATCCGCGCGATGACGGTGGATCAGTACAGCCTCTACAACTCGGTCCAGCTCTCGTCGTCGCACCACGCCTACTTCGGCTTCAACATCGTCCGGCAGTGGAAGCTGAACTGACGAGGCGGGTGGCCGCGAGGGCCGCCCCGACGCGCTCTCGGCGCCGGCCCCGAGCGCCGCTACGAAAACCGCAGAATGCCGAACCGGTCCGGCCGGTGGAAGTCGGGCGGGTCGGCGCCCGTCGGGCTCCAGGCCGAGTACTCGTCGCCCGCGCTTCCGGACGCTCCGCGATCGATGCGGTAGAAGTTCGCCCGCCAGACCTTCGAGGAATCGCCGCCGAGCGGTACCAGCGGGATCGTGATCCGCGCCGACCATCGGTCCGGGCGCCGCGTCACCCGCGCCCGAAAGCCCGGGCAGTTCCAGCCGACGTCGACGCGCATGCCCTCGCGGCGCCCTTCCGGCGACTCGACGCGGGCGTCGAAGAGCGCGCCGAGCGGGTTCACCTCGAACTCGTAGTACACCGACGGCGAATCGTGCGGCGCGAGGAAGATCTCGAAGACGTCCTCGGTCCAGAGCGCGTCGTCCCGGCGCGTCCGCGTCGCCACGACGCCCGCGTCCCGCCCGTCGAACCGCACGAGGAGCTCGCCGGCGCGCAACGCCACGCGCACCGCGGTCCGAAGTCGCGGCGGCGCGCCGTTTCGCGCGTCGACGAGACGCAGCGCGGAAAGCCCGACGAGACGCTCGGTCGGACCGATCGAAGGGACGGCGAGCTCCGGCCGCGGCGGCGCCGGATCCGTCACGCGCCCGCGGGCCGCCTGGGGAAGGGAATGCCCAGCTCCGTCAGCCACGCCTGCGCGCGCGCCAGCGCCTGATGCTCCTTGAACTGGAAGAAACGCGCCTCCTCCTTCGGATAGCGCAGGAGCGCGTGACGATAGGCGGCGGCCGAGCCCGCGCCCTGAAGCGCCGCGGCGAGGTCCCGCCGGCACGCCGCGTCCTCGCACTGGCCGAGAAACGCCTCGAGGTCTCCCAGGCTCCGCTCGCCCTGGTCGCGCGGCAGAGCCACGTACCGCGGATCGGCCGACATCTTCGCGTGCCTCTCGCCGTCGCGCACGAGAACCTGCTCGACGTCGCCCGTCTCGCGGTCGAAGAAGTGCGTGATCTGGTGGGAGCGGCTCTCGAATCCGACGATGAGGCCCTCCCAGTCGATCCGCGCGGCCATCAGGCCGCCTCGCAAGGCCGCGGCATAAACCGGTATGATACGAGGTTGCCATGTCAGTGAAGAAGATCTCCACGTTCGACGACTGGATCGACGCCTTCCGCGCCTGGCAGAAGGACATCGGCCTCCGGCTGCCGAAGCACGGCGACTACGAGTTCGAGGCCAAGTACGGGGACCTGAAGACCGACGAGATCGAGTTCGGCGACTTCGCCGGCCAGCGGAAGTGGGAGCGCGTGACCCAGATCCCGCAGCAGCCGATCCGGGACGCCCTCCTCAACCTCATCGTGTACCAGGGCGACACGGAGTTCGCGTCCGTGGAGCAGCAACGCAACCTCCTCGAGACGTCGCCCTCGGACTACGACACCGACAGCGTCTGCCGGATCATGACCGAGGAGATGCGCCACGGCTGGCAGATGTGCCACCTGCTCGTGAACCACTTCGGCGAGACGGGGAAGATCGAGGCGCGCAAGCTCCTCGAACGGCGGTCCTGGCAGAACAACCGGCTGCTCGGCTCCTTCAACGTGGACGTGGACAACTGGGTCGACTTCTTCACGTACACCGAGTTCGTGGACCGCGACGGAAAGTTCCAGCTCAACATGCTCTCGACCTCCTCCTTCGCTCCGCTCGCGCAGTCGATGGGCCCGATGCTCCGGGAGGAAGGATTCCACCTCGGCACCGGGCACATGGGCCTCCAGCGCATCGCGAAGGCCGGCCGCCTGCCGGCGCCGGTCCTCCAGAAGTACGTCAACAAGTGGATCTCGACGGCCTACGACCTTTTCGGCAAGGACTCGTCTTCCTCGGCGGAGTGGTTCTACGTCTGGGGTCTCAAGGGCCGCTACGACGAAGCGCGGCAGACGGCGGAGCCCGACAAGGCGCATCTGAACGAGTTCTCGCGCGACCTCTACCGCCAGGAGGTGGAGAAGCTGCTCGAAGGGATCAGCAGGCATCTCGCGCCGGGCACGGCTCCCCTCGTGGCGCCGGATCTGAAATTCCATCGCGCGATCGGCGAGTTCGCCGGACAGGCCTGGTCCGTCCGCGGCGAGACGCTCGAGCCGGAGGCGTATCGCCGGCACCTCGACGACGTGCTCCCGAACGAAGAAGAGAAGAAGCTCGTCGCGGACCTGATGCGCGAGCCGGACTGGATCGCGCCGCGCGACTCCGTCACGACTTCCTGACTTCCTGACCACCGCCCTCCGGATTCGACGCCGTCTCCTCGCCTGGTTCGACCGCGAGAAACGGCGCCTGCCCTGGCGGGGCACCCGCGACCCGTACCGGATCTGGGTCTCGGAGGTCATGCTCCAGCAGACGACCGTCGAGGCCGTGCGCCGGCGGTACGAAGAATTCCTCCGCCGATTTCCGGACCTCGCCTCTCTGGCCCGCTCCCGCGAGGACGCGGTGCTCGCGGCCTGGTCCGGCCTCGGCTACTACGCCCGCGCGCGCAATCTCCGCAAGGCGGCGCGCGAGATCGTGCGAAGGCACGACGGCGCCCTCCCGGCGGATCCGGCGGCGCTGCGCCGGCTCCCCGGCTTCGGCGACTACATGTCCGCGGCCGTGGCTTCGATCGCCTTCGGCCGGCGCGAGCCCGCGGCCGACGCCAACGTCACGCGGATCGTTTCGCGGCTCTTCGCGCTGTCGGGCCGCGCGGGCACCGCGCGCCACCGCGCCGCCGTGCTCGCGCGCGTCGCGGAGATCCTGCCGGCCGATCGCCCGGGCGAGACCACCGCGGCGCTGATGGACCTCGGCCAGGCGATCTGCACGCCGCGCCGTCCCGACTGTGCGCGCTGCCCGCTCGGGGAGGACTGCGCGGGCCGGCGGAGCGGCCGGCCCGAGACCTATCCCCGGCGCTCGAAGAAGCCGCGCGCGGTGCGGGTCGCGCTCGCGGCCGCGGTCCTGGAGCGCCGCGGACGGGCGCTCCTCCTGCGCCGCCCCACCGGGTTCCTCGCCGGGATGTGGGAGTTCCCCTGCGGACCGGCCCGTCCCGGGACTGCCCGCGCCGCGCGGGCGCGACTCTCCCGTGTCCTCGCGACTCACGGCCTGGCGAGAGAAGCCGAGGCGGCGGCGCACGTCCGTCACACGGTCGTCAACCGCCGGCTCGAGATCGAGATCTTTCGCGCCCGCGGGGACCCGCGCCGTCCGGCCGGGGCGCCGCCGATGCGCTGGTTCACCCCCCGGGACCTCGATCGGGCCGCCATCCCGACTCTGACGCGCAAAATCGCGCGGTCCGTGGGTTTTCTCCCGGCCGCAAACCAGCGTAAACTGTACCCATCTTGAGCGTGACCGGGATTCTCGCGCTATCCCTGTGGGCGCTCGCCGCGCCGCCCGCTCCCACGCCGCTTCCCCGGCTGACCTTGCGCGACGGCAGGGTCTTCGAGCTGACGGGGCCGCCGCGAAAGGAAGCCGGGCACGTCATCTTCACCACCAAGGAGGGGAAGACCTACTCTCTCCTCGAGTCGGAGGTGAAGTCGTTCGTCGACGTGCCGCCCACTCCCACGCGCCCGCCGAGCTCGTACAACCAGGAGGACTCCCGGGCGCTCGGCGCCATCGCGCGGCAGGAGCGCGCGAAGACCGGCAAGACGACGGACCTCTCGGCGCCGCACACGTCCTCGCCGACGCCGGCCCGAACCAAGACGAAACCTCCTCCGAAGAAGACGGCGACCGCCGCCGCCAAAGCGACCCGGACACCGACGCCTTCCGCTCACTGAGCCGGCGTTCCCGGGGCCTCCCCGTCCAGGACCTGTCGGATCTTCCGCGCGAGGGCGTCCGCCTCGAACGGCTTCTGAAGGAACTCGGTCCCGGGCGCGAGGACTCCCCGCTCCGCGATCGAGGAATTCGTGTAGCCGGACACGTAGAGCACCTTGAGCTCGGGGGCGGAGACCAGCAGGTCCGACGCGAGCTGGGGCCCGCTCCGCCCGGGCATGATGACGTCGGTGACGAGAAGCCGCACGCGATGACGATTCCGCTCCCACACGCGCGTGGCTTCCTCGGCGCTGCCTGCCGACAGCACGTGATAGCCGAGCGCCTCGAGCTGCCTCGAGAGCAGCCGCCGCACCGCTTCCTCGTCCTCGACGAGAAGAAGCGTCTCCGATCCCCCCACCGGGGATGACGCCACGGACCTCTCGGCTTGCGGCGCGAGGCCCGCGACGCGCGGCAGGGAGACGTGAAACGTCGTCCCGCTTCCGACCTCGCTCTCGACCCAGATCTCGCCCCCGCTCTGCGTCACGATGCCGTAGACCGTCGCGAGACCGAGGCCCGTTCCCTTGCCCAGTTCCTTGGTCGTGAAGAAGGGCTCGAAGATCCGGCGCCGCGTTTCGGCGTCGATGCCGGATCCCGAGTCCGAGACCGAGAGGTGAACGGCCGGCTCCCCGGCGGCCGCCGCGTTCACGCCGGCGCGCCGCTCGGAGTTGCGGGTCTCGATGCGCAGCTCGCCTCCGGCGGGCATCGCATCGCGGGCGTTGACGGCGAGATTGACGAGGACCTGCTCGATCTGGCTCCGGTCGGCTCGCACGGCTCCCAGGTCGGGCTCGAGGCTGGTGACGAAACCGACGTCCTCGCCGATCAATCGGCGCAGCATTTTGCTCGCATTGGACACCACCGCGTTGAGGTCGAGAAGCGCCGGCTCGAAGACCTGCTTGCGGCTGAAGGCGAGCAGCTGCTGCGTCAGGGAGGCCGCCCGCTCGCCCGCGCGCTGGATCTCCTCGACGTCCGGCCGACGGGGATCGTCGGAGTCGAGCTGGTCGAGCAGAATGCCGCCGTAGCCGAGGATCGTCGTCAGCAGGTTGTTGAAATCGTGGGCGACCCCTCCCGCCAGCCGCCCGATGGCCTCCATCTTGCGCGACTGAAGCAGCTGCTCTTCGAGCTGCCGACGCTCCGTCACGTCGCGCGCGATTCCGACCGTGCCCGCGAGCATCCCCCGCTCGTCCCGAATCGGGGTCTTGATCATGTCGAAGACCCGCGGCTCGCCGCCGGGCCCGGGCATCTCCTCCACGGAGTGAATGCTCTCGCGGCGCTCCAGAGCGAGGCGATCCGATTCCTCGAGCCTCGCCGCAACGTCGGGCGCAAAGAGCTCGCGGTCCGTGTGGCCGACGAATTCCCGGCGCGGCCTCCCGAGAAATCGCGCGAACGACTCGTTGACGGCGTTGTAGCCGCCCCGCTCGTCCTTCAGCCACGCCAGATCCGGAATGTTGTTGAGGAGCGCCTCGAGCCGTCCGACCGAGAGCCGGAGCGCATGCTCGGCCCAACGCCGCTGGACGTCGTGGCCGATTCCCCGCACGACGACGCGGCCGGACTCGCGCGCGCGCAGGGCTCCGAACTGGATGACGCGCTCTTCCCCGGACCGGCAGCGCACGCGCAGAAACCCGTCGGCTTGCCCCTCCCGTGCCGCCGCCTCGAGCAGGCGGCGAAATTCCGGCCGGGACTCCGCCGTCAGCCAGTCGTCCAGGCACCGCCCGAGGACCTCCTCGAGACGGCATCCCAGCAGCTGGGTGAGCGCGGGGTTCGCGAAAAGAAGCACTCCGTCGAGATCGTGCGTCGAGATCAGATCCTCGCTGTTCTCGACGAGAAGGCGGTACTTCTCCTCGCTCTCCCGCCACGCCTCTTCGGCGAGCTCGCGGCGCATCGCCTCGAGGCCGCGAGCGGAGGCGATCGGAACCTCTCCGGACCGGTCTTTGCTTTCAGTCACCTCGATCTCGCGGCCGTTCGGCGGGCGTTAGCTCGGAATCGGACCGTTTGGCACGGAAACCTCCATTCGGGCACTTCGAGCCCTGGGAGGCGGTGGACCCTCCCACCGCCTTCTGAGAGTGAAGTGCCAACGGAGGGGGAAAGTTGGACGGGCTGTGGAAAACTTTTTTAGGCCGGGACCTGCCCGAGCCGCTCTTGCAGGATCGAGCCGGTCTGTCCTCGGAGAGTCTGGAAGCGATTGAGATCCGGTCGATCCGGTCCCAGCACTTCCGACATCTCTCGGGTGATCGACTCCGTCAGGGCCTGATGACTCGCGGCGGCCGCGAGAAAGAGCTGGAAGCGATGACGGGCCCGGGAGAGGTCCCCGGAGCGGGCCCAGGCCTCGACTTCGAACAGGGAGCCGGCGAGCGATCGGGCGGTCATTCCGCAGTCGGCGTAGAGACGGGAAGCCCGGGCAAGAGCGATCGCCGCCTCCCGATATCGCCCGGATTCAAAGAGGATGTCGGCGAGTCCATGCCGAATGAAGGCGGCCCAGGAGGCATGCTCGCGACGAGACAGCCTCCGCAGCGCCCGTGCGTATTCCCGCCGGGCTTCCTCGAGTCGCCCCGCGCGCGTGAGCGACGTCCCGATGCTGTTCAGCGCACCCACGTAGTTGCTCCAGAGGCCGTGCCGCTCGAAGATCGGAAGCGCCTGCCGATACTCCCGAAGAGCGCTCTCCTGATCTCCCAAGTCGAAATACGCGAGACCGGCGGCGACCCGGGCCCTCGCGGCCTCGTCCTCGAGGCTCCAGGCTTCGAAGGTCGCCCGCGCGCGCGAAGCGAGCACGAGCGCTTCTCGGCCCCTCCCCACAAATGACCGGCGCTGGGATTCGACGACCTCCACCATCGCGAGCGTCATGTCCTCCGCGCCGCCGCGCGCCAGGGATCGGTACGCGAGCTCGAGATGAGAGCGCCCGCGCTCGAACTCGCGCGTCCAGAGACAGCCCTGTCCCGCGAGCAGATGCGCGTGGCCTCGCAAGACGAGCCGAGGGACCATACGCTCCGCGTCGGATGTTTCCGAATCCGCCGCGAAGGGTTCTCGCCGGAGACGGGTGAGTGTTTCTTCGGCGAAGCGCAGCGAGCGCTGCGGGCCTTCGGCGATTCCTCGGCCCGACTGCTGCAGGGCGTACAGCAAAGCGTAGCGCGGCGCGGGTTGGCCGAGGGCGAGATTGCCGAGCCGCTCGGCGAGCGCATGGGGATCGTGCGACGCGGCGAGGATCTCCCCCGACAGCGGCAAGGCGTCCTCCGAGGCCGGGATCGCCGCCGCCGCCAGGGCCGCGGCGCTGCCCGGACGCGGTCGCCGTTCGACGCGCGGAGGCCGGGATCGAAAGGCATCGCCCGGCGGGAGAGACTCCGTGATCTCCGACGCCGTCTCCGCCGAAGCATCGAGCGCCCGGAGCTCCTCGTCGAGCCTGCGAATCTCGAGCTCGATTCCGGCGCAGCGCGAGCAGCCCGAAAGGTGCCGCGAGGCCCGGCCCTGCTCGGCGGCCGTGAGCTCTCCCGCCACGTAACGCAGGAGCGTGAAGTCGTCCAGATGGCGCGCGCTCAGATCAGACACGCGCGAAGCCTCTTCAAGCAGCGGCTGACCCTCTTCGAGACGGCCGCGTAAGGAGCCGCGAAGACCTCCGCCGCCTCGGACAGCGTGAGGCCTTCGACGTAGTGGGCGGCCAGGAGCCGCCGGCAGCCCGCCGAGATCCCGGTCAGAGCCTCCCGCAGCGCGATCGTGCGGTCGCACTGTTCGATGCCATCCGTGTCCGGGAGCTCCGAGTCGAGAGCGTCGGAGAACCTTTCCCTGCGGGCGCGGGACGATTCGATGAAACGCAGGCATCGCGCCCGAAAGGCCGCGAAGACGAAGCCCTCCGCTCGCTCAACGTAGCCGCGCTGGCGCAGGAGCCCGAGCGCCGTGTCCTGGAGGAGGTCCTCGGCATCGGAGGCGGGAATTCCGTATCGGACCCGCGCGTAGCCGAGGAGCCGGCCGCGGTGGCGCTCGTCCAGCAGAACCGCCTCGGCGGCCTGTCCCGGCGTCTGGGGTTCCGCTTCCTTCATTGCGGCTGTCGGCGCGATCATCTCATCGAATCGGTCCGCCGCCGCCCCCGCCCGCGGTCGCCGCCAGCAGCCGATAGAGCGTTGCGCGGCTGATCCCGAGGGCCTTGGCCGCCCGGACGCGATTGCCGCCGTTCTGGGCGAGTGCCCGCGCGAGGCGCTCCGGCGTGACGCCGTGACCGGGGGCTCCGTCCGCCGGGGCGTCGAAGGAAAAATCGGCCGGCTGCAGAGTGCCGTCCTCGGAGAGGACCGCGGCGCGCTCGACCGCATGGCGCAGCTCCCGCACGTTGCCCGGGAAGGCGTGCCGGCGCAGCCGTTCGAGGGTCGCTCCCGCGAAGATCAGATCCCGCCCGAGGCGGCCCGCGGTCTCTTCGAGAAAGAGGCGAGCCAGGGGCTCGACGTCCTCGGCCCGATCCCGAAGCGGCGGCACGGAGAGCGTCACCACGGCGAGTCGATAGTACAGATCGGCGCGGAAGGAGCCCGCGGCGACCGCGTTGGTCAGATTCTCGCGCGTGGAGGCGAGCCACCGCCGACCGCCCGGCCGGCGCGCCTCGACCGCGCGCGCCAGCACCGCCTGGGCCCGCGGGGAGAGCGCGCCGACCTCGTCGAAATAGAGGGTGCCCGGCAGGGCCTCTTCGGCCGTGTCGGCCGAGACCTCGACGGGCTCGAGGAGCTCCGCCTCGAGCCGCTCCTCGGAGAGCGCCGCGCAATCGATGGACCGGAACGGCCCGGCCGGCGGCGCAGCCGACGCGTGGATGTGGCGGGCGATGATCCCCTTTCCGGTCCCGGCCTCGCCGACGATGAGGACGGCCGTGACGCTCCCGGCCGCCTTTTCGGCGCGCTCGAGCAGCCGCCTCATGGCCGCGCTCTCTGCGACGATCCGCGAGCCGGCGACGTCCGCCTCGGTTGCGTCCCGTTCGAGGCGGCGCCGGCGCGAGCGGGCGGCCTGTGCGACGCGCTCGCGAAGCTCTCTCGGGTCGAGAGGCTTCTCCAGGTAGTCGAGGGCGCCGAGCCGCATGGCCTCCACCGCGCCGCGAACCTCGGCGTGCCCCGTGACGAGAACCACTTCGGGAGGAGTCGGCACGACGCGGCAGGCCTTCAGCACGTCGAGGCCCGAAGCGCCGTCCATCTTCAGGTCGCTCACGACGACGTCGAAGCGCGCCGCGCCGTTGGACTCGAGGAAGGCGCTTCCGCTCGAGAAGGCGACGAGATCGTTGCCTGTCTCCGCGAGCAGGCGAACGATCAACCCGCGCACTCCCGCGTCGTCCTCGATGACCGCGATCCTCATCGGACGCTCTCCTGCGGCGCGCCGCGTCTCCGACCGGGCGCGCTTGGGGCCGATTCATTCTAATCGGCGCCGCTCCGATGTAGAATGGTCGCAACGTTGGATCCCGCCCTGCGCGCCGCCGACGACACGAACGGACGGATTTTCGTCATCGACGACGACGAGAGCGTCCGGCGGCTGCTGCGCCGTCTCCTGACCGCCGCCCGTTATCGAGTCGAGGAGTTCGACCGCGCCGAGGCGGCGCTCGCCCGCATCCGCGAGGCCGCTCCGGATCTGGTTCTCCTGGATCTGAAGCTGCCCGACCGCAGTGGACACGACGTGCTCGAGGAAGTCCGCTCGGATCCGGAGACACGGCTGCTTCCCGTGGTCGTCCTCACGGGATTCGCGTCGGCCGAAGAGAAGATCCGAGCGACGCGCGCCGGCGTCAGCGATTTCCTCTCCAAGCCTTTCCGGGCGGAGGAGCTGCTTCCCCGCGTGCGGTCCCTCGTTCTCCTCAAGCAGTTCAGCGACGAGCATGAGCATTCCGAGCACGTCATCCTGACCCTCGCGAAGATGATCGACGCGCGCGACCCGCATACCGCCGGGCACAGCGGCCGCGTCGCGGAGCTCGCCGACCGCGTCGCGCAGCGCCTCCAACTCGATGCCGCCGCGCGCCTGGACATGCGACGCGGTGCCCTTTTCCACGACCTCGGCAAGATCGTCGTTCCCGACGCGATCCTCCACAAGCCCGGGCGCCTGACCGAAGAAGAACGACGGACGATCGAGGAGCACCCGGTGGTCGGCCGGGAGCTCCTGTCGGAGATGCGTACGATGCACCGGTCGCTGCCGATCGTGTATTCCCACCACGAACGCCTCGACGGCTCGGGCTATCCGGAAGGTATCGCCGGAGACGCGCTACCGATCGCCGTGCGCATCGTCACGGTCTGCGACGTGTACGACGCCCTGACGCACGACCGCTCCTACCGCGAGGCCTTGAGCGTTCCGACGGCGCTCGAAGTCCTCGACGAAGGCGTGCACAAGGGCTGGTGGGAACGCGACGCCCTCGAGGCGCTCCGCGCGGTGCTGCGCGAGCAGCCAGGAGCCTCCGACTAACTCGCTGGCGGCGGGCGCTTTGCGGCGGAAGTCCGCGGGCGCCGGACTCTTGCGGAGGCCTCGCCATCGCCCGCGCCGTATGATTCGGACGGGCGACGCGATGCGGCTCGAATGGGGCGGACAGGCGGTCGACGTCCGGGAGGCGGGCTCGGGTCCGGCCCTGGTACTGGTCCACGGATACCCGCTTGACGGCGCGATGTGGTCGGGCGTCGCGCGCACGCTCTCGGCACGCCTCCGGGTATTGAAGCCCGATCTGCCCGGGCGCGGCGAGAACCCGGCGGCCGCTTCGGGCGACATCGAAGGATACGCGGACTTTCTCGAAGCTCTCGTGAAGAGCTCTGCCCTCCCCCGTCGGCGTCGCCGGTTTTTCGATGGGCGGCTACGTGACGCTCGCGCTCCTGCGGCGCCGCCCCGAGAACGTCCGCGCGGTCGCGCTCGTCGACACGCGGGCCGAGGCGGACGACGCGGAGGGCCAGAAGAAGCGCGATGAGGCGATCGCCACCGTGCGATCGGAGGGCGTCGCGAAGATCGCCGACGGAATGGTCCCGCGGCTCCTCTCGGAGGCCGCGCTCGGCAACCGCGACCTCGTCGAGCGCGTCCGGCGCGTCATCCTGCGGCAGAAGCCGGAGACCGTCGAATCGGACCTCTCCGCGATGCGCGGACGTCGCGATTCGACCGACCTGCTCGCCGGGCTCGGCCGCCCCGCCCTCGTCCTCGTCGGCGAGAAGGACACGCTCACTCCGCCCGCGCTCTCCGAGAGGATGGCGGCCGCGATTCCGGGCGCGAAGCTCGTGACGATTCCCGGCGCGGGGCACCTCACGCCGATGGAGCGGCCGGGCGCCGTCGCCGCCGCGCTCGGAGAGTTCTTCGCCGGCGCGCTCGCCTGAAGCGGGCGGCCGCCCCGACCGAATCCCTAGAAGGAGACCCGAACCCCCAGCCGCGCCGTGGTCGGTGAAGTCCGAAGGATCGGCTGACCGTAGTTGGTATTCGTCGGCGCCGGGGAAATGTTGTCCGCCTCCTGGAAGTCCCAGCGCTGGTCCAAGACGATCGCGCGCTGCGCGTTGAGGATGCTGAAGACGTCCACGAGGATGTTGATGTTCACCGGCCCGAGCGAGATGGGATACCCGAGATGCAAGTCCGCCTCGTAGTTGGACGGCATCCGGCCCTCGGCGCCGCGCGGCGTCAGGAAGAACTCGTAGCGCTCGTAGGCGTCGGAGTAGCCGTAGCGCGTCCAGGGAGTGCCGCTCCGATAGTAGGCCGATATTCCGATGGACAGACGGAAGGGCGTCACGTAGAGGCCCGAGACCTTCACCTGGTGGCGGCGGTCGTTGGAGAGCGGACCGCGGTTGGTGATGACGTTGAGATTCTTGCCGTCGGTGAAGAAATCGAAGTAGTCGTAGGCCGCGGAGATGTTCGGGTCGTTGATCGTCGTCTGCGTGAACGGCGAGTACTCGCCGTCGAAGTTGCCTTCGAGCTTCGACAGGATATAGGACGCCATCATCGACCAGTTGTTCGCGAACCGCTTCGTCACGTCGAGCTGCAGGCCCGCGATAGATCCGCACGGGCCGCGGCGCCGGATACAGCGTCTCGTAGTCGAGACCGTAGACCTGCTGGAACCCCGGGAAGAAGCCGCTCGCGGACTGGCCGGCGATCCCTTGCCGGGATTGCCGATGCAATAAGTTCCGTCGTTGATGCAGAGGAAGTCTTCGATGACGTTCCCGTAGTCGCGGTAGATGCCCTTGATGCCGATGGCGAGATTGGGCGCGACCTCCCGCTCGCCGCCGATGATGTACTCCGAGATGTACTGGCCCTTCATGTTCGGATCCGACGGCTCGGTGAACCCTCCGAGAATCGCCGACGGCGCCTTCCGTCAGTCCGCCTCGGCCGCGGGGTCGGGCACGTTGCTCGTCGGATCGTAGTTGATGATGCGCGGCTGCCGTTCGTACGAGAACGACCGGATCACGAGGTCCATCGGAAGCTCTTCGTAGAACCGCCCGTAGGAGCCGAACACCTTGGTCTTGTGGTCCTTGCTCGGATCCCAGATCACTCCCGCCCGCGGCGCGAAGTCGCTATTCAGGTTGACCTGGCGCACCCCCGACGAGTCGAGGATCTGCTGCCGGTCCCATCGCAGGCCGGCGTTCAACGTCAGGTTCGGGAGGATGGCCCAGCTTGTCCTGGAGGAAGAGCGTGAGGTTCTTGTGCGCCGGGGTGGCGTTTAGCTCGGAGATCGGAGCGTCGTCGACCGTAGCCGTCGGGGTCGTCCAGTACGCGTGGCTGTAGATCGGCAGGTTCGGGATGTATGTCGTTCCGATAGATCGTGACGAGCTGCCCGCCGGAATTTCGCTTGATGACTTCCGCCGTCGTGTGCTCGTACTCGATGCCGGTCTTGATCTCGTGCCCCTTGAGATACTTCGTCACCGAGCCGCCGTAGAAGTCCCGGGTGAAGTCCTTGTCCTGGATCAGGCCGAAGCCTCCGGTCTGGAAGAAGTCGTTGCTGCGCGTCCTGGTACTGGATGATGTCGCCGCCGGGCGAAGGACCGACGGAGTTGCGCTCCTTGTGCCTCGCCCATTGGACCGCGGCGACCCAGCTTCCGCCGAAGATCCCGTCGTAGCGGGCGGAGAAATTCTGTCCGCCGAAGTCCTGCCGTCCCAGGTAGGTCAAGCGGGTCCCCGTTGGCGGCGTGGTTCGAATCGATGATGGCGCCCGTATCCGTCCGGGGATCCTGAATGAACGTCCCGACGAGCGTGTGCGCCGGGGCGAGGGTGAAGGTCAGCTTCGCCGATCCGAGGTTCGTCGTGCTCTTCGACTCTCGAATCTCGCTGTCCGGCGGGCTGAAGCAAGGCGTGTCGGAAATGTCGCAGGGCGGGCCGGTCTTGATCGTGCTCTGCACCCGGTCGTAGGCCCCGAAGAACCAGATGCGGTCCTTCCAGATGAAGCCGCCGAGATCCGCGCCGAAGTCCTGCTGCGTGACGCCCTGGTTCGTCCCTTGAGGTGAGGCGACGGGCTTGGCCGATGCCTGCAGCGACGCGCTGTTGAAGTACCCGAACGCGTCCCCGTGGAACTCGTTGCCCCCCGACTTCGTGATGACGTTGATGATGCCGCCCGTCGAGCGGCCGAATTCCGCCTCGTAGCCGCCCGTCTTGACCTCGACCTCCTGGACGAACTCGTAGTTCAGGTTCTTTCCCTGGAACCCGTATTCGACGCCCGTCGTGTTGACGCCGTCGATATAGAAGGCGTTCTCCGCTCCGCTCGAGCCGTACACCGAGATCGTGTTCTGCCCCGTGTTGCGGGGATCCGCGTCGGAGGAGACGCCGGGCGAGACCTGGACGATCGACGAGTAGTTGCGCCCGGTCGGAAGCGTCTGGATCGCCCGCTGGGCGAAGTTCACCCCGAGCTCGGTCGCGGACGTATCGACGACCGGCGCCTCGGCCGAAACGACGACGGCCTCCTTCGCCGACGGCTGCAGCGTCACGTCGAGCGCGGTCCCTCGGCCGAGGTTGACCGTGATTCCCCGCTTCTCCTCGGTCGCGAACCCGGCCAGCGTGAACGTCACCGCGTACGTGCCCGGCGGCAGCAGCGTCAGCCGATAATCGCCCTTCGCGTCCGTCGTCGCGACGCGCGCGCCCTGAAGCGCCGGACTGCGCGCCTCGACGGTGACTCCGGGAAGAACGCCACCCGATTCGTCCACCGCGCGACCCTCGATCGATCCGGTCGTCTGCGCCAGGGCAGCGGCGGCACCCAGGAACGTGAAAAACGAAATCGCGATCGCGACGGAACGCGCACGCATGAGCAACCTCCTCGAGTCTGTTTTCGATGCTAGCACACGGGTCGTTGCACGCCTCCGTCCTCCCGCTCGACCGTCGCCGAGCGATGTGCTAAAGATCGCGCGGCCCATCGCAATGGAATTCCTCCGCGACCTGGCGGCACGGCCCTTCGTTTCGGGCGCCGCGCTGCTCGCGCTGTACATCGCGTGCGTCGGCGCGTCCGCGCTCGCGGCGCGGTGGCTTCGCCGTCCGATCCCCCGCAGCGCGCTGCTCGCGCTCGCGCTGCCGCCGCTTCTGTTTCTGTGGCCCGGCTTCGTCAAAGGCCGGACGCCGATCCCGGCGGACCACGCGTTTCTCTCCGTGCCATCGCCCTCCGCGCCGCCCACGACGATCTGGTCCGACGACGTCGCGCGCCAGTTCGTCCCCTGGGCGCGCGCCGTTCGCCTCGCCTGGAGGCAGGGCGTATGGCCGCACCGCAATCGCTGGAACGGCTGCGGCATGCCGCTCGACGCCAACGGACAATCCGCGGCCTATTCGCCGCTGACGATCCTCGGGCTGCTTCTTCCTTTGCCCGCGGCCTTCACGCTCTGGGCGGCGGCGCGACTCTTCCTGGCGCTTTGCGGGACGTGGCTCTGGCTGCGCGAGCTCGGCGTGCGCGCGGCGTCCGCCGGCTTCGGCGCCGTCGCCTTCGCGTTCTCCCTGGCGATGACCGCGTGGCTGCTCTTTCCGCAGGCGGCGGTCCTCGCGCTCGCGCCCTGGATCCTCTTCGCGATCGAGCGGCACCGCGATCCGGACGTTCGCGCGCGCGCCTTCGTCCTTCTGGCGGCGCTCTTCTTCCTTCTCCCGCTCTCGGGGCACCTCGAGACGGCCGCCCTGGTCTGCGCGTTCGCCGCGCTCTGGCTCGCGTCGCGCCGGGCCCTCGGGGACCGCGAGGCGGCGGCCGGCCTGCCGCGCGCGGTCGCGGGCGCCGCCGCGCTGGCGCTGGGGCTTTCGGCGTTTTCCCTGCTCCCCCAGATCCTCGCGATCCTCGCGTCGAATCGCATGGCCCTGACCGAGGCGACCTTCTGGAAGCCGCACCTGTCGGCGTGGCCGCACGCGCCGGTGTCTCCCTGGACGCCGGCCGCACTGCTCTTCCCGCGCATCCTGGGCGACGGCATCGCGTCGCCGCTGCTGCCCATCGGATTCGTCTCGTTTCCCGAGATGGCGCAGGGACACTTCGGAATCCTCGCCGCGGTGTTCGCGCTCCTGATCCTGCGCCCGGGATCCCCGCGCCCTATTGCCGAGAAGGCGCTCCTCGTCCCGCTGATCGTCGGGCTCGGCGTCGCCTCCGGAGCCTGGCCGTTCGCGGAGATCGAAGCCTTCGTGCCGGCCCTCAATCGCATCCTTCCCGCGCGCTTTCTCGTCTGGGTGGCAATCTCCGGCGCGGCCATCGCCGCCTTCGAGCTCGACCGCCTGGCGCGCGACCTGGCGGCGCGGCGGCGCGCGATCCTCTGGCCGCCGGCGCTCGCGGCCGCGGCGGCGCTCGCCGGCGTCTATTGCGTGAGCCGCGCCAGCGGAGTCTTCGCCGCGCGTGGCGGCCTCGAGAACCAGCTGCGCGCGTACCTGCTCGCGGCCATCGCGCTCGCGGCGGGCAGCGCCGTCGTTCTCCTGTTCGGCCGGCGGCCGGAGCGGTTCGCGACCGTCGGAACGGCGCTGCTCGTGCTCGTTCTCGGCGGCGAGCTCTTCCGGCAGGGAATGCGACTCGTGCCGTTCAGCGATCCGAAGGACCTCTATCCCGTCACGCCGCTCGTCGCCTTCCTGCGGGAACACCCCGGCCCCCACCGCATCGCGGGCGAGGGGCTCGCGCTCTTCCCCAACGTCGGCATCTTCGCCGCCCAGGAGGACGTCCGCACGCACGACCCGGTCGAGCGCCGGGAATACGTCGTGTGGCTCAACCTCGTCTGCGGCTACGATCCCGCGGCGTACTACAAACCGATCCGCAACCCCAACGCGCCGGCGCTCGACGCGCTCGGCGTCCGCTACCTCGTGGCCGGTCCCGGGGCCGCCGCGCCGGGTAAGAAGTGGACGCCGGTCTACTCGGGCCGGGACGGCGCGATCTTCGAGAACGCGCGCGCGCGACCCCTCGTCTTCGCGGCCGACGGCTCGATCGCCGAAGTGTCGGACCACGCGGAGACGTTCAACTCCGTCTCGTTCCGGGTCCGGGCGCCGCGGCCGGCCGTGCTCGTCGCGAGCCTCGTCGACGACGGCGGCTGGAGGGCGAGGGACGAGACCGGGCGAAAGATCGCGCTCGGCCGAGCGAGCGGCCCGTTCCTGAAGATCCTCGCTCCGGAGGGAGACCACCGCATTCGCCTCGACTACGCGAGCCCGGGCTTCCGAACCGGCGCGCTCGTGTCTCTCGTCACGGCGGCAACGGCAGCGGTCCTCTTGACGGTCCGCTCGCGACGCTCCCCGGCGGGGCGCGCCGCGTGACGCCGCCCGCGACGGTCGTCACGACGCTCGCGCTCTACGGCGCCGGAGTCGCGGCGGCGGCCGTCGTCGCCACGTGGCTCGGACGCCGCATTCCCGGCGGAATCCTCGCCCTCTTCGCGCTGCTGCCGGTGCTCTTTCTGTGGGACGGCGTGATGCGCGCCCGCTCTCCGCTCGGGCCGGACCAGGCCTTCCTGACGCTCCCCGCCCCGCGGCCGGCCGGCCCGTGGCGCGGCGCGTGGCTCGCCGACGTCGCGCACCAGATCGTCCCGTGGAGCGCCGCCGTGCGCCGGACATGGGCCGAAGGCTCGCTCCCTTTGCGTAATCGCTGGAACGGCTGCGGCGCACCCCTCGACGGCAACGGCCAGTCGGCGCCGTACTCCCCGATCACTCTGGCCTCGATGCTGCTGCCGCCGCTCTCCGCCCTCTCGTTTCAGGGCGCGCTGCGCTTCTTCCTCTGTCTCTGGGGGATGTGGCTCTGGCTGACGGAGCTCGCCGTGTCGCGGCGCGCCGCGGTCTTCGGAGCCGTGGCGTTCGGTTTCTCGATGGCGATGACCGCCTGGATCCTGTTCCCGATGACCGCCGCGATCGCGCTCTGGCCGGCCGTGCTCTTTCTCGTGGAGCGCCTCGCGGATCCGTCGCGGCGCGGGCGCGCGGTCGCGGCCCTCACCGCGGCCCTGACGCTCTGGTCGCTCTCGGGCCATCTCGAGACCGTCGTCTCGGGGGCGGCCTTCGCCGCCGTCTGGTTCGCCGCCCGCGCGCTCTCGGGAGAGGGACGTCGGGTCGCGGCGATCCTGCCGTACGCCGCCGGCGCGTCGCTCGCGGCGCTGGGCCTCTCGGCCTTCTCGACGCTCCCTCAGGCGCTGGCGATCGGCGCGTCGAACCGCCACGCGCTGACGCCGGCGCCCTTCTGGACGCCCGCGCTGCGCCTCCTCCCCCACGGACCCGAGTGGGCTCGCGGAGCGCTCCTGCCGCTCTTCCCGCGGCTGCTCGGCGACAAGATCGAGGTCCCGATGCAGCCCGGCGTGGCCGGGGCGTTCCCGGAGATGGCCTCCGGGCACTTCGGGATCCTGGCCGCCGCCTGTCTTCTGCTTCTGCTCCGGCCGGGAAGGCGCCGGGCGCGTGCGGAGATGGCGCTCGTGGCGCCGCTTCTCTTCGGGCTCGGCGCGGCCATCGGGCTCTGGCCATGCGCCGAGATCGTGTCGGGCGTCCCGGGCCTGAAGCTCATGTTTCCTCTGCGCTACTTCGTCTGGTTCGCGCTCGCCGGAGCGGCGATCGCGGCTTTCGAGCTCGACCGCCTGGAGCGCGACCTCGAGGACGACCGCCGGGCGATCCTCTGGCCGATCGCGACGATCGGAGCGCTCCTCGCCGTCACCTACGCCGTCTGGCGGATCCTGGCGGCGCCCTCCGTATCGCCCGAAGCGCTCGCGGCCGCGAAGTCGGCTTTCGTCCTGCCCGCCGCGTCGCTCGCGGCCGGCCTCGTCGTGTTCGCCGCGACCGGCGGCCGCGCGGCGCGCCTCCGGTCCTTCGGCGTCGCGCTCCTGACGCTCGTCGCCGCCGGAGAGCTCTTCGCGCAGGGCAGGCGGCTCTGCGCGTGGTACGACGCGTCCGGGCTCTACGCCGAGACCCCGCTGATCCGTTTCCTCCAGTCGCGGCCGCTTCCTTTCCGCATCGCCGGCGAGGGCCGGATGTTCTTCCCGAACTTCAATCTGATGGCCGGCATCGAGGACGTGCGCACGCACGATCCGGCGGAGCGGCGGGACTACGTCGAGTTCCTGGACGCGACGTGCGGCTACGATCCGGCGCCGTACTTCAAGGAGATCTCGAACCTCGACGCGCCGGCGCTCGATTTCCTGAACGTGCGGTATCTCGTGTCGTTTCCCGCGCGGGCCACGCCGTCGCCGAAGTGGACGCCGGTCTATTCCGGCCCCGACGGAACGGTCTTCGAGAACGCGGCCGCACTCCCCCCCGTCACGGCGCCGGCGCACGTGCGCGCGATCCCGGCGCCGCCGTCCCGCGACGCGCTCCGCGGGCTCGATTGGACGCGGGACGCGATCGTCGAGGATCCAGCCGGCGCGCTCGGCTCCATTCCCGGCGAAAACGGACGAGCCGAGATTCTCGACTACGCCGAGACGGCCAACCGCGTCACTTTCCGCGTCCGGACCTCACCCGCTCCGTCCGGCGCGGGCGCGATCCTCGTCGCGAGCCTCGTGAACGACGGCGGCTGGCGGGCGCGCGACGAGTCCGGCCGAGCCTTGCCGACCGCGCGGGCCGACGGCCCGTTCCTCGCGGTGCGCGTCCCCGCCGGGGAGCACCGCATTCGCCTCGACTACGCCGCGCCGGGATTTCGGGCAGGCGCCCTCGTCTCGGCGGCGACCCTCCTCGGCGTCCTGCTCCTCGCGATGCGAGGCTTCAGGGCGCGTACAGCGGTAGCACGAACGAGTTCGACAGGAACTTCGCCATCGCGTCCCGCGTGACCTGCGCCGCGGGACAATAGAGCGTCCCGCCGCAGCCGTCGATGATCCCCTTGGCCCAAAGGAAGTGGACGTGCTTGCAGAAGAGGTCCGACGGGAACACGTCGGTGAAGTGCAGGTTCGGGCTTCCGGCGGCGCACGAATAGCTCCGACCGGTCGCCGGATCCGGCCCGTACGTGTTGGGCACCGCCGCGCCGCCGCCGGGCACGACGACGCCGCGCGCCATGAAGATGGACATCTCGCCGCGCGTGACGTTCGGCGTCGTGCAGAACGCGGTCGGCGAGCAGCCGTTCGCGACGTTCAGCGCGAGCAGGTAGTGCGCCGCCGGACATCCCTGGTCCGTCGGCGCGATGTCCGTGAAGAGCGAGACGCCGCTCGCGAAGGTGCAGGAGTACGGGTTGCCCGCCACCTGGCCGCGGTCGGGCAGGTTGCCCGCGCCGCCCGCGATCGCGCGCGCGATGAAGATCGCCATGTTGATCCGCGGCACCGGGTCCGAGAGACAGAACGTCGTCGCCGTGCAGCCGAGGGTCACGCCGTTGTGAAAGAGCGTCTCGATCGTCCGGTAGAAAGGATACGAGCGCGGCACATCCGTGAAGCTGTCGCCGACGTGCAGCGTCCACTGCATCGGGGCATCCGCGGGCGAGGGCGTCTCGATGAAGCTCACGTCCCAGTGCGAGGCAGGGCGCGTCGCGGGATTCGAGATCGAGAGCGAGAAGCAGTTGGGCACCGTGGCGCAGCCGCCCGAGGCTCCCGCCGCGATGGAACCGTAGCCTGCCGCCGCGTCCGTCAGCGTATACGTGGCGCCGGCCGGTCCGGTGAAGGCGCTGGCGGCGCCCGAGAGCGAGACGGTCGCCGCCGTCTGATTCTTCCACGTCGGCCGCGCGGCCACCGTCTCCCCCGGCTCGAGCACGCCGTTGCCGTCGGAGCTCGCGCCGGCGGCCGGGTCCACGGCGATCGAGACGGGCGCGAAGAGGGCGAGCAGGTCCGGTGAGAGGCGCGTCACGAAACCGTCCGCTCCGGTGTCGTTGAGCACCCCGCCGCGCGTCGGCTGCGCCCCTCCCGTGGCCTTCGGGAAATCCGAGGACGCCGTGGAGCCGGCCGTCACGACCTCGTCGGCCGCCGCGTTGTACTGGATCGTGATCGACTCGTCGTAACCGCTGTTGTCCGGCTGCCCCGCGTCCGGGCTGCCTCCGAGAAACGTCGCGCCGAGCACCTTCGTCAGCGTCTCGTTGAAGCGCACGACGAAGGCGTCGAGGCCGCCTCCCGCGAAGATCCGCTGCGCGCCCGAGGTCGTGCCCGGCATGCGGGTCGAGGTCGTCGTGCCCGCGATGTACACGTCTCCCGTGTCCTGGTTGATGGCGATCGCGTTCGAGCCTTCGGCGCCGGTGCCTCCGTTGTAGCTCGCCCCGAGGATCTGCTTGAGGTCCCCCTTCAGGCGCGCGACGTAATTGTCCGTGGGACCGCGCCGGACGGGCTGCGCTCCGCCGAGCGCCCCGGGCAGGCTCAGCGACGAGGTGCCGCCGCTCAGGTAGACGTCGCCCGTCCTCGCGTTCACCGCGATGCCGAAGCACGTGTCGAGCGCCTCGCCGCCGAAGTAGGTGCTGCGCACGAAGGACGTCAGGCCCGTGTTGACGAGCGTCACGAAGGCGTCGGTGCCGCCCGCGACCGTCTGCGCGCCGCCCGTCAGCGCCGGCGGAGTCCCGTTGTGCCCGGCGACATACACGCCGGCTGACGAGAGCACGAGCGAGAAGAGCTGCGTCGCCTCGCCCACGAACGTCCGCTGCTCGACGGCCGCGAGATCGGCGCTCAGGCGCACGACCCAGCCCGAGAAGCTCGAGGTGAACGTCGTCTGCGCGCCGCCGGCCGGAACGGCGACCGTCGGCGTCGGGAACGTCTTCGACTCGCCCCATCCGCCGACGAAGACCTTGCCGGTTGCCACGTCCACGGCAATCGAACGGCTGCCGTGGTCGTTGGCCGTGCCGCCGAGATAGGTGGACTTGAACGCGCCCGTGAGACTCGCGTCGAGGCGGACGACCCACGCGTCGGAGCCTCCGGCGTTCGAGGGCTGCGCGCCGCCGGAGATGGGAAAGTTGGCGGACGTCGTCTCGCCGACCACGTAGATCTGACTGCCGTCGCTCGAGATCGTGAGCCCCTCGGCGATGTCGTAGGCGTTCCCGCCGAAGTACGTCGCCTGGACGAGCGTCGTCAGGTCGGACGAGAGCACGGCGACGAAGGCGTCGTCGTTGCCCCCGCCGTAGGAGCTCTGCGCTCCGCCCGTCGTGCCGGGAAAGACGCCGGAGTTCGTGTACCCGGCGACGTAGACGTTGCCCGAGGTCGGATGAAACGCGATCTCGTCGGCCTGGTCCAACGTTCCCGACCCGCCGACGTAAGTCGACTGCAGGATCGGGTCGATGACGACGGGACGCGACGGATCGTGCGGCCCCAGCCGGAACCCGTATTCTTCGCCGTGGAGAAGGTAGGACACCGGCACGGCCTCCCGCGCCTCGCCGTTGGTCTGATAAGCGAAAGGCGGAGAGAACACCACCGGCCCGAGACCGGTCTCCGCCACGAGCTCCCCGGCGCCGTCGACTGCGAGCGACTGCGCTCCCTCGAGGCCCACGCGAATCCGCGAGAGCTCGGCGCCGGGAGCGATCGTGAAGACCTTCTCGACGTTCCGGTCGCGCGACCGGAGATCGAGGCGGACTCCCGGCCAGACCTCGCCGAAAGTGACGGAGTCCGAAGTCTCGACGCCGTCGCGCCAGCGGCCGGCGTCGTTCCCCAAGAAGAAGCTCGCGCGGGCGGTCGAACACTCCTCGACGGCCGGAACCGCGCGGCCTTCCACGAGCCGCTCCGTCAGAGTCCAGCCGGGTTCGCGCCCCTTCGAGAGGGAGTGGACGATCTGCCCGTCGCGCGTCACGTAGACCGTTCCCGCGAACGTCGCCGCCGAATACGCGACCGCCGGATCCGCCTGCCCCTCGTTTCTCACGAAGTGCAGGTCGAGCCGGCTCGGCTCGAGGGGGACGACCGCCGCCGCCTCGCCCGGAGACGGCAGCGCGAGCAACGCGAGAAAGAGCCCTCTGCGGGAGAGCCGAACGAGTCGGGGCAGACTCAGTCTCATGCCGTCGCTCCTCTCTTGGGTGAAGGGAACTCTACTGGAACACGCCGGAGCGAGACAGCGGGAAAGGGACCGACCGCAACGCCGGCGGGACCGCCTTCTGCTTTCGAGGGTGCCGGGTCGCTCCTCGGGAAAGCGTCGCCGGTTTTCGAATCGAAAGACGGCTCGTAGGATACGATCTCGAGTAATCCGTTCGAGACTCGACATCGGTCCATGGGATCACGTACTGGACCCCCCGCATTGACGAAGCCGTGCCTTCCGTTGCTCGCCGCCTTCGCTCTGCTGACGGCCGCCTCCACGGCGGCCGGCCAGGCGCGGACTCCCGCCGAGCTGAGCACCGAGAGCCCCGTGCCTGTGGAGCTCTGGGGAAACGTGACGCTCGACTTCCCCAAGGGGGATCGGTGGCTGTTCGAGACCGATCTCGAGCCGAAGACGCTGATCTCGGGCGGAGAAAAGTGGTGGAACGTCGACGTCACGCCGCTGACCGAGTTCTACCCGAGCTCCTGGATCGATCTCGTCGGGGAAACGACCTTCGGATACACGCGGCAGACCGACGACGTCAACACGCGGGAGCTGACGCCGCGGATCGGTTTTCGTCTGAACGTCCTGAACAATCTTCGCGAGCGCGAGCACTTTCCAATCCATCCCCTGGGGCGAGTCCGGCTGGCCACGCTCGTGCGCTTCGAATTCCGAAACTTCTGGTACTCCGACGGAAGCCCTTCGCAGCACTCCTGGCGTTTCCGGGCTCGGGTCGAGCTCAAGTTCGGCATCAATCACGCGGACTATTCGCTCGACAAGTCCCTCTATGGAATCTTCGATGCCGAAGGGTTTGTCCCGCTGGGCGAGGGCGTTTCCGAGCGCTTCGCTTCGAAGACCCGGATGCGGTCGGGTCTCGGATACCGGCTTCGTTACGGGACGCGTTTCGAGATCCTCTACATCCGCGACTGGCACCGGGACACGAAGGACGCCCGCGGCAGTCCGGCGGCCGACATTCTCGACCTCCGGCTGAAGCTGTTCTTCTAGCGCCGGAGCGATCCCGGAAAAAAGAAAAGCTCAGGAACGAGTCCTGAGCCTCAAAATAATTCCCCGGCGACGTCCTACTCTCCCACGCGGTCTACCGCGAAGTACCATCGGGGCTGAAGGGCTTAACTGCCGTGTTCGGAATGGGAACGGGTGTGGCCCCTTCGCTATGGTCACCGGGAAACTCTAGTTTCCCTGTCGATTTCCTCACGGGAGGGCGGGGACAAGCCCCGCCCCTACGACCCGGAGGTCAAGAGAGTCGGTATGTAGACGATCGATTCGTGTCTTAAATATTTTATGGTCAAGCCGCACGGCCGATTAGTACTGGTCAGCTTCACGCCTCACAGCGCTTCCACACCCAGCCTATCAACGTGGTCGTCTCCCACGGGCCTTGAGGGGGTTGCCCCCGGGAAATCTCATCTTGAGGAAGGCTTCGCGCTTATATGCATTCAGCGCTTATCCTTTCGAACATCGCTACCCGGCCGTGCCGCTGGCGCGACAACCGGTGCACAAGAGGTTCGTCCGTCCCGGTCCTCTCGTACTAAGGACGGATCCTCGCAAATTTCCTGCGCCCACACGAGATAGGGACCGAACTGTCTCACGACGTTCTAAACCCAGCTCACGTACCGCTTTAACCGGCGAACAGCCGGACCCTTGGGACCTGCTTCAGCCCCAGGATGCGATGAGCCGACATCGAGGTGCCAAACCTTGCCGTCGATGTGAACTCTTGGGCAAGATCAGCCTGTTATCCCCGGCGTACCTTTTATCCGTTGAGCGATGGCCCTTCCATGCAGAACCACCGGATCACTAAGCCCGACTTTCGTCCCTGCTCGACTTGTAGGTCTCGCAGTCAAGCTCTCTTCTGCCTTTGCACTCTACGGCTGGTTTCCAATCAGCCTGAGAGAACCTTTGGGCGCCTCCGTTACATTTTAGGAGGCGACCGCCCCAGTCAAACTACCCACCAGGCATGGTCCCGGACCCGGATTACGGGTCTCGGTTAGAACTCCGGTGCCATCAGGGTGGTATCTCACCGTCCGCTCCCCCGAGGCCGAAACCCCAGGTTCAAAGCGTCCCACCTATCCTGCGCAGACAACACCAAAATTCAATGCCTGGATATAGTAAAGGTGCACAGGGTCTTTCCGTCTACGTGCGGGTAACCGGCATCTTCACCGGTACTACAGATTCGCCGAGCGCGTTGCGGAGACAGTGACCAAATCGTTACGCCATTCGTGCAGGTCGGAACTTACCCGACAAGGAATTTCGCTACCTTAGGACCGTTCGTCTGTTGTTACTCCCGGATTACCGGGGGCCAGATCGTTTCCGTCTGGCTCTGCGCATCGCGGCGCAGGTCGGACTGTCTCATCTCCTTTGGGGAGTCCTGCGTACAGTCTCTGGGGATTCTCGAATTGCTTCAGGATGCCTTCATCTTGGTACCGTCTCTTCCCACCGTCGTTCATGTCGCTCCGAATCTTCAGGATCCGTCGCACGCCCTCTTCGGTTCCGTGCGCCTTGTCGCCGAGAATCCGCGCGAGCTCTCTGAACTTGCCGAAGTCACGTTTCTTCTTGGCCGACAGGAATCCAAACTCCTCGAAGAACGGAATGACGTTCGCCACGATTGCCCCGAGGTTGTTCACCTCGTAGTACCACACCCCATCACGTCGTTGCCGCATCGTCCCGCACCCCAAGTACCTCTTGAAGAGACTCAGGACTACGGGGTCCCTCTGCGAGACGTTGAAGCACAGAGAGACTTTCCAGGGCAACTTGTAATCGGGTCTGGGTCGAAAAGAGACGTTGAAGCTGCCTTCTCCATCCGTGAAACCAGCTAGATACCAGCCGATCTCTGGAGGAATGGACTTGACGTCCAGCATCGAGCCTTTCCTGCTGATTGCCCGCACCGATCGCATTGTCACTGCCACCTTCTTCAGCCCGTTCTTGGCCTAGTGGCGAGTAGCGTCGGATCCACCGGGTTTTCCAGCATATAGCCGGATTTTTTAACGTAACTACAACGGTCAACTTATAGTTACGGCCGCCGTTTACTGGGGCTTCGGTTCAAAGCTTTGCCTTGCGGCTGACCTCTCTCCTTAACCTTCCAGCACCGGGCAGGCGTCAGACCCTATACGTCGTTTTGCGACTTTGCAGAGTCCTGTGTTTTTAGTAAACAGTCGCTTGGCCCGTTTCACTGCGACCCCGGTGTGCTTCAGGGGTAAACCCCTACACACTCCGAGGCACACCTTCTCCCGAAGTTACGGTGTTAGTTTGCCGAGTTCCTTCGCAACGCTTCACTCGAGCGCCTTAGGATTTTCTCCTCATCTACCTGTGTCGGTTTGCGGTACGGTCACCTCGGATCTCCTTAGGGGATTTTCTCGGCAGCGTGGCATCGGCGAGTTTGCGGCCTTACGGCCTCCCCGTCGCTTCTCGGCGTTGAATGAAGAGACGGATTTACCTATCTCTCCCGCCTACGAGCTTGGCCCGGGACATCCAACACCCGGTACGCCTAGCCTCCTGCGTCCCCCCCTCGTGATAACGACCCTTTGGTGGTTCCGGAATATTAACCGGATTTCCATCGGCTACGCCTTTCGGCCTCGCCTTAGGGACCGACTCACCCTGAGCGGATTAACCTTGCTCAGGAATCCTTAGATTTACGGCGAGCAGAGCTCTCATCTGCTTTCTCGCTACTTGTGCCGGCAGGGTCTCTTCTGAGCGCTCCATCAGTCCTCGCGGTCTGACTTCGCTGCGCTAAGAATGCTCTCCTACCACGCGTGTCGGCCGAAGCCTCCACGCATCCGTCGCTTCGGTATGCAGCTTGAGCCCCGTTGAATTGTCGGCACGGAGCCGCTTGACCAGTGAGCTGTTACGCTTTCTTTAAAGGATGGCTGCTTCTAAGCCAACCTCCTGGCTGTCTAAGCGTCTCCACTTCCTTTTCCACTTAGCTGCAATTTGGGGACCTTAGCGGACGGTCTGGGTTCTTTCCCTCTCGACAATGAAGCTTATCCCCCACTGTCTGACTCCCGCATTGTGATCGACGGCATTCGGAGTTTGGTTGGATTTGGTAACGTGGGAACGCCCCGAGTCCATCCAGAGCTCTACCGCCGTCGTCAATCGTGCGAGGCTAGCCCTAAAGCTATTTCGGAGAGAACGAGCTATAACGGAATTTGATTAGCCTTTCACCCCTACCCACAGCTCATCCGAGTTGTTTTCAACCAACACCAGTTCGGGCCTCCACTGCGTGTTACCGCAGCTTCACCCTGGCCATGGGTAGATCATCCCGCTTCGCGTGTAATCCCGGCGACTGAATCGCCCTATTCAGACTCGCTTTCGCTACGGCTCGGCACTTCGCTTCGCCTTGCCGCCGAGATTAACTAGCCGGCTCATTATGCAAAAGGCACGCGGTTCCACCGTCTTGCGACATGGTGGTTCCACTGCTTGTAGATGGACGGGTTCAGGTACTATTTCACTCCCCTCACAGGGGTTCTTTTCACCTTTCCCTCACGGTACTGGTTCACTATCGGTCGCAGAGTAATGTTTAGCCTTGGGTGATGGTCCACCCGGATTCCCACAGGGTTTCTCGTGCCCCGTGGTACTCGGGAACGGAGCGGGAAGGAACCTCGCCTTTCGCCTACGGGGCTGTCACCCTCTTTGGCGGCACTTTCCAGTGACCTTCGACTAGGCGGGTTCTTGATGACTTCCTGGCTTGCGCCGTGCTCCGCCCCACAACCCCCCGAGAACCGAAGCCCTCGAGGTTTGGGCTGTTCCGCGTTCGCTCGCCGCTACTGACGGAATCGCTGATTTGCTTTCTTTTCCTCCGGGTACTGAGATGGTTCACTTCCCCGGGTTTGCTTCTCCCTGCCTATGAATTCAGCAGGGGATCTCGCAACTTGCCTTGCGAGGGGTTGCCCCATTCGGAAATCCCCGGATCGGTGCCTGTTTGCGGCTCCCCGGGGCTTATCGCAGCTTGCCACGTCCTTCATCGCTTCTCTGCGCCAAGGCATCCACCGTCCACCCTTAGTAGCTTGACCATAAAATACCTAAGACGCGAATCTTTCATTTCTACCCGACTCTCTTGTCAAAGACCTTGATCACCGCGGATCAAAAAGCCCCTCGCCCTTTTCTTTTTCTTCTTTTCTTTCTTTTCCTTTCTCTGACCTCTCCCCTTAACCTTCCAGCACCGGCAGCGTCAGACCCTAACTCGTTTTCGACTTTGCAGAGTCCTGTGTTTTTTAACAGTCGCTTGGGCCGTTTCACTGCGACCCCGGTGCGCTTCAGGGGTAAACCCTTACACGAACCGAGGCACACCTTCTCCCGAAGTTACGGTGTTAATTTGCCGAGTTCCTTCGCAACGCTCACTCGAGCGCCTTAGGATTTTCTCCTCATCTACCTGTGTCGGTTTGCGGTACGGTCACCCATCGGATCTCCTTAGAGGATTTTCTCGGCAGCGTGGCATCGGCGAGTTTGCGGCCTTGCGGCCTCCCCGTCGCTTCTCGGCGTTGAATGAAGAGAGCGGATTTACCTACTCTCTCCCGCCTACGAGCTTGGCCCGGGACATCCAGCACCCGGTACGCCTAGCCTCCTGCGTCCCCCCTTCGTGATAACGACCTATCGGTGGTTCCGGAATATTAACCGGATTTCCATCGGCTACGCCTTTCGGCCTCGCCTTAGGGACCGACTCACCCTGAGCGGATTAACCTTGCTCAGGAATCCTTAGATTTTCGGCGAGCAGAGCTCTCATCTGCTTTCTCGCTACTTGTGCCGGCAGGGTCTCTTCTGAGCGCTCCATCAGTCCTCGCGGTCCGACTTCACTCCGCTCAGAATGCTCTCCTACCACGCGTGACGCCGAAGCCTCCACGCATCCGCCGCTTCGGTACGTCAGCTTGAGCCCCGTTGAATTGTCGGCACGGAGCCGCTTGACCAGTGAGCTGTTACGCTTTCTTTAAAGGATGGCTGCTTCTAAGCCAACCTCCTGGCTGTCTGAGCGTCTCCACTTCCTTTTCCACTTAGCTACGATTTGGGGACCTTAGCGGGCGGTCTGGGTTCTTTCCCTCTCGACAATGAAGCTTATCCCCCACTGTCTGACTCCTGCACTGTGATCGACGGCATTCGGAGTTTGGTTGGATTTGGTAACCTGGAAAGGCCCCGAGTCCATCCAGAGCTCTACCACCGTCGTCAATCATGCAAGGCTAGCCCTAAAGCTATTTCGGAGAGAACGAGCTATAACGGAATTTGATTAGCCTTTCACCCCTACCCACAGCTCATCCGAGTTGTTTTCAACCAACACCAGTTCGGGCCTCCACTGCGTGTTACCTCAGCTTCACCCTGGCCATGGGTAGATCATCCCGCTTCGCGTGTAATCCCAGCGACTCAATCGCCCTATTCAGACTCGCTTTCGCTACGGCTCTGCACTTCGCTTCGCCTTGCCGCTGAAATTAACTAGCCGGCTCATTATGCAAAAGGCACGCGGTTCCACCGTCTTGCGACATGGTGGTTCCACTGCTTGTAGATGGACGGGTTCAGGTACTATTTCACTCCCCTCACAGGGGTTCTTTTCACCTTTCCCTCACGGTACTGGTTCACTATCGGTCGCAGAGTAATGTTTAGCCTTGGGTGATGGTCCACCCGGATTCCCACAGGGTTTCTCGTGCCCCGTGGTACTCGGGAACGGAGCGGGAAGGAACCTCGCCTTTCGCCTACGGGGCTGTCACCCTCTTTGGCGGCACTTTCCAGTGACCTTCGACTAGGCGGGTTCTTGATAACTTCCTGGCTTGCGCCGTGCTCCGCCCCACAACCCCCCGAGAACCGAAGCCCTCGAGGTTTGGGCTGTTCCGCGTTCGCTCGCCGCTACTGACGGAATCGCTGATTTGCTTTCTTTTCCTCCGGGTACTGAGATGGTTCACTTCCCCGGGTTTGCTTCTCCCTGCCTATGAATTCAGCAGGGGATCTCGCAACTTGCCTTGCGAGGGGTTGCCCCATTCGGAAATCCCCGGATCGGTGCCTGTTTGCGGCTCCCCGGGCTTATCGCAGCTTGCCACGTCCTTCATCGCTTCTCTGCGCCAAGGCATCCACCGTCCACCCTTAGTAGCTTGACCATAAAATACCTAAGACGCGAATCTTTCATTTCTACCCGACTCTCTTGTCAAAGACCTTGATCACCGCGGATCAAAAAGCCCCTCGATCCGCTCGAGGAGCCGTCTCATCCGCGCTGCCAGTCCTGTCGCCACCCGTCGCGCCCGCCCGATCTCCGCAAAACTGGTGGAGCTGAGCGGAATCGAACCGCCGACCTACGGCTTGCAAAGCCGCCGCTCTCCCAGCTGAGCTACAGCCCCATGCGGACCGGTCTTCCCTGGCCCACCTGTCATTGGTGGGCCTAGGTAGATTCGAACTACCGACCTCACGCTTATCAGGCGTGTGCTCTAAACCAACTGAGCTATAGGCCCAGCGGAACGCTGCTTGGTGACTTCAAAGAGCACGCCCGGCGGGCCCGAAAAGGCCCGAGGACCGATGCCTTCAAAACTGAGTAGAGAGTTTGTCGACTGACGTCGACACCAGACGATCGACCATCGAGTGTCTCAGCTCTCCTGGTGAGACCAGGGAGCCGAGAGAGGCTCTAGAAAGGAGGTGATCCAGCCACAGGTTCTCCTACAGCTACCTTGTTACGACTTCACCCCAATTACCGACCATACCTTAGGCGGCTTCCCCCCTTGCGGGTTAGAACACCGACTTCTGGTACAACCGACTTTCGTGATGTGACGGGCGGTGTGTACAAGGCCCGGGAACGTATTCACCGCGGCGTGCTGATCCGCGATTACTAGCGATTCCAGCTTCATGGGGTCGAGTTGCAGACCCCAATCCGAACTGAGACCGGCTTTATCCGATTTGCTCCAACTTGCGTTCTTGCAGCGGTTTGTACCGGCCATTGTAGCACGTGTGTAGCCCTGGACATAAAGGCCATGAGGACTTGACGTCATCCCCACCTTCCTCCGGTTTATCACCGGCAGTCCCACTAGAGTGCCCGGCCGAACCGTTGGCAACTAGCAGCAGGGGTTGCGCTCGTTGCGGGACTTAACCCAACATCTCACGACACGAGCTGACGACAGCCATGCAGCACCTAACCAGCGGCCCCTTGCGGGGAAGGGAGATTTCGCCCCCGTTCCACTGATCTTCAAACCCAGGTAAGGTTCTTCGCGTTGCTTCGAATTGAACCACATGCTCCACCGCTTGTGCGGGCCCCCGTCAATTCCTTTGAGTTTCAGCCTTGCGACCGTACTCCCCAGGCGGGGCACTTAATGCGTTAGCTTCGGCACCGCAGGGGTCGATACCCGCGACACCAAGTGCCCATCGTTTACGGCGTGGACTACCGGGGTATCTAATCCCGTTTGCTCCCCACGCTTTCGCGCATCAGCGTCAGTACCGGTCCAGAGGGCCGCCTTCGCCACCGGTGTTCCTCCCAATATCTACGCATTTCACCGCTACACTGGGAATTCCACCCTCCTCTCCCGGACTCGAGCCTCGCAGTTTCTTCCGCACGTCCTCAGTTAAGCCGAGGGATTTCACGGAAGACATGCAAGGCCGCCTACGCGCCCTTTACGCCCAATAATTCCGAATAACGCTAGCCCCCTCTGTATTACCGCGGCTGCTGGCACAGAGTTAGCCGGGGCTTCCTTTGCTGGTACAGTCAACGCTCGCGGGTATTAGCCGCGAACGATTTCTTCCCAGCCGACAGGAGTTTACAACCCAAGGGCCTTCATCCTCCACGCGGCGTTGCTGCGTCAGGCTTTCGCCCATTGCGCAAGATTCCCCACTGCTGCCTCCCGTAGGAGTCCGGACCGTGTCTCAGTTCCGGTGTGACCGATCGCCCTCTCAGGCCGGTTACCGATCGAAGCCTTGGTGAGCCGTTACCTCACCAACTAGCTAATCGGGCGCGGGCCCATCCGGTAGCGCGAGATCTTGCGACCCCGCTTTGATCGCCAGGACTTCCGTCCCTGCGATGTCATGCGGTATTAGCTCGAGTTTCCCCGAGGTATTCCCCACTTCCGGGCAGGTTACCCACGTGTTACTCACCCGTCCGCCACTCGACGGAAGGAGTTGCCCCCTTCCGCCTCGTTCGACTTGCATGTGTTAAGCACGCCGCCAGCGTTCATTCTGAGCCAGGATCAAACTCTCCACTTAAGAGTGTTCCAACGCCGACGGCCGAAGCCGGCGACGGTAGATGCGAGTCAAATCCTGCTTCTTTCGAGACAGGAAAACTCTGGTTTTTTAAAAACCAGGAAAAAGACGTCTGGCACGCTCTACTCAGTTTTCAAGGAACCGGATCCCCGGGGTTCGAAACCCACCCGCGGACGACGCCGTTCTCCCGGCGTCCACGCTTCGAATCATCCGCCAAAAGGCGAACGGTCAGTATCGCAGAATCGGACCCCCTCCGTCAACGACTTTGTTCGCTTCGAGCGAACGCCGTCGCGCGGGGGAGCCTTTCGAAAGAACTGGAAACCCTTGCGGGGACGCGAAATATAGGGCCCGGGACCGGCCCTGTCAAGCGAAACGCGAAAAACGAGGAATCGTCAATCAGGACGGGCCTTCTCTCGCCTCCCGTCGTGCACAGGAAGCTGTGCAGATCAGGAGAGCGGCGGCCCGATCGCGTCGAGAACGCGCGCGATCGCCTCCGGGTAGGCCTCGTGCTCCCGCTCGAGAATCCGCGCGGAGAGGCTCTCCTCGGTGTCCCCCGGGAGGATCGGCACTCTCTTCTGCAGAACGATCGGGCCCGTATCGGTTCCCTCGTCCACGAAGTGCACCGTGCAGCCGGACTCCTTCTCCCCCGCCTCGATTGCCCGACGTTGCGCGTCGAGGCCCGGGAACTTCGGAAGCAGCGCCGGATGGATGTTGAGGATCCGGCCGCGAAAGCGGCCGACGAACTCCGGCGAGAGAACCCTCATGTAGCCCGCGAGGCAGACGAGATCCGGCCGCGCGCGATCGAGGATCGCGAGCATCTCCCGCTCGCGGTCGCGGCGGCTCGGAATCGCCTTCCGGTCCACGGCGTGGGACGGGAGACCCCGCGCGCGCGCCCGCGCGAGGCCCGGCGCCTCCGCGACGTCGGAGATCACGGCCACGATCTCGGCATCCGGGATCCGGCCGGCAGCCACGGCATCGGCGATCGCCTCGAAATTGCTCCCCCGGCCGGAGAGCAGGACGGCCAGGCGGCGCGGAGTCATCGGCGGAAGAGGAGCCCGACGTCGTCGCGCTGCGCGAGCCGATAGTGGGACGTGATCCACGGCGCGAGCCGCTGGCCGTAGCCTTCGCCGAACGGCGCCACGCCGAACTCCTCGGTCGGGCGGCGAAAGACGACGACGGCGTCGGGAGGCGCCGCCTCGAAGCGCCGGATGAGGCGCTCCTCCGCGCGCGCGTCGAGCCATCCCGGCATCAGGTCCATGTACGGGGCCGCGCCCCGCACTCCGTAGAGCGCCTCGATGCCGTTCGACTCGGGAACGCAGAGCACCGACTCGCCCGGCCGCAGCTCGCGCGCGAGCGTCGCGAAGAACGGGGCGAACGGCGGGTCGAGCCAGACGCGGCCGCGGGACGTATCGACCGGCACGGCCTCGGGACGCCGCAGAGCGCGCACGCCGGCGACGGCTCCCGGCAGCGCGACGAGCAGCAGCGCGATCGCCAGGATCCGCCGCGTGAGCGCGCCGGCGCGGCCGCCCGGAACGATCGGCGGAACGAGAAAGAGAAAGAACGCCCACGTGACTGCCGTGACCAGACCCGCGAGACCCGAGTAGGAGGACCAGAGCAGGCCGCCCGAGAAACCGGCGCGCGCGCCGACCATCGCTGCGAAGACCGCGAACGACGCGAGAAACTCGCGGCCCGGAAGGTTCCGGTCGAACACCGCGAGAAGACCGACGGCCGCGGCGGCGAACAGCGAGAGGCAGAGGGGATCCCATCCCTCGACGATCGGCGTGAAGCCGACGGCGACGGCGGCGACGAGGGCCGCCAGCGCGAGGACGAGAAAGCTCTTCCGCACCCGCGCGTCTCCCGAGACGAGCAGGCCGACGAGCGCGACGAGGAGGAGCGCGCTTCCGACGCCGGCGGCGGCCCAGAGCGCGCGCTGCGGCCAGTCGAACGTCAGTCCCGTCGTGAGCCGATAGAGGAACTTCCAGCTCTCCGGAACCGTTCCGACCGGCCAGACGTGGCTGTCGTGCCGGAGAGACTCGAGCGGGGCCGCGTGCACGGCGAAAGCCACCGCCGCGGCGGCCGGGATCGCGAAGCCGGCGAGGCACGGGAGACCCCAGCGCCGAACGCCGCGCCAGCGCAGGAGAACCGGGAGCCCCGCCGCCGCGAGCGCCGCGATCCCGACCTCCTGCTTCGCCGCGAACGCGAGGCCCGCGAGAAGCCCCGCGACGAGCGCCATGCCGCGGCCGACCGGATCGCGACGCAGGAGGAGAACGGCGCCGAGCCCGAGGCAGACGGCGAAGACCGCCGCGGGCGAGTACGAGAGCAGCAGGCGCGCGCGGCCGGGCGCGAGGATTCCGACGCCGAGGAGCAGAACCGCGAGCGCCAGCCGCTCGAAGAGCGTGAGGTAAGGCCGCGCCGCGCGCAGCAGGAGCACGCCGGCGGCGACGGCCAGGACGGCGTTCAGGAGCAGGAACGAAGTCGCGGAGTAGCCGAAAGGCTTGAGGACTGCCGCGAAGAGGTACGGCCCGAGCGGACCGTACTGCACGTAGACGTCGCGATAGATGCGCTCGCCCGCGCCGACGCGCTCGAGGAGCGTCCACCAGGCGCCGGGATCGCTCGTCGGATTGAGCCAGCGCCCCCCGGCCCACAGCCCCGCGGCGGCCACGACCGCCGTCAGTACGATCTCGGGAATCCAGTCCGAAACGCCCGAGCCGCTCCTCGCGGCGGGAGCGCGATTCAGGAGGGCGGCCTCTCGAGGAGGACGCGGCCGCGCCCCGCCTTGACGTTGCCGATGGCGAACCAGCGCCGGCGGGCGTCGGTCCAGATCTTCGCGACGCGCGGCAGGTCCGCCGCCGCCGCGAAGACCACCATGCCGATCCCCATGTTGAACACGCGGTGCATCTCCTCGAAGGAGACGCGGCCCTCGCGCCCGATGACCTCGAAGACCGGGAGCACGGGCCACGCTCCCGCCTTCACGACGACGTCGAGGCCCTTCGGCAGGACGCGCGGGATGTTGTCGTAGAAACCGCCGCCGGTGATGTGCGCCATCCCGTGCACGAGATCCTGCTCCAGCAGAGGCTCGAGCGCCGGGAGATACGACAGGTGCGGCGCGAGCAGCGCGTCGGCCACCGAGATGTCCTCGCCCGGGAGCCGGTCGCCGGGCGCGAGGCGCATCTCTTCGAACAGGACCTTTCGCGCGAGGGAGTAACCGTTGGTGTGGAGACCCGCCGACGCGAGGCCGAGGGCGACGTCTCCCTCGGCGATCCGCGAGCCGTCCAGGATCTTCCCGCGGTCGACGACGCCGACGATCGTGCCCGCGACGTCGTACTCACCCGGCGCGTAGAAGCCCGGCATCTCCGCCGTCTCGCCGCCGAGGAGCGCCGTACCGTTCTCCCGGCAGCCGCGCGCGATCCCGTCGATCACCGCTCCGAGGACGGCCGGATCGATCCGCCCGGCGGCGACGTAGTCGAGGAAGAACAGCGGCCGCGCGCCCTGCACGAGGATGTCGTTGACGCAGTGGTTCACGAGATCGGCGCCGCACGACCCGTGGCGCCCCGTCTCGAACGCGACCTTCAGCTTCGTCCCCACGCCGTCGGTCGAGGCCACGAGGACGGGATCCCGGTACGCGGAGAAGTCGGGCCGGAAGAGGCCTCCGAAGCCGCCGACGTCCCCGAGCACGCCGGGAGTGAACGTGGATCGGATGGCCTTCTTGGCTCGCTCGAGGGCGGCGGCCTTGGCGTCGATGTCGACGCCGGCGTCGGCGTAGCGAGATTCGGTCAAGACGCCGGATTATAGGTCGCGACAGCATGCCGCGCGCGGCGCCGTGCTCTACACTTGCAGGCGCGATGATCGGGGCGGCCGCCGCGTGGCTCAAGCGACGACTGGAGCTCCCCGAAGTGCGCGGGCTCGACCACGACTCGCCCGAGCTCGTCCGCATTCATCGCGACCTGATCGTCCGCAAGCCCTTCCTGCGCGCGCTCTACCGCGAGCACTACGCCGAGATCGCGCGGCATCTGCGCGGCGTCCCGGCGGGCCCGATCGTCGAGCTCGGCTCGGGCGGCGGCTTCCTGAAGGAGGTCGTGCCCGAGGCCATCACGACGGACCTGAACCCCGAGCCGCATCTCGACCGCGTCATGAGCGCTTCGCGGCTCGACTTTCCCGACGCGAGTCTCTCGGCGATCGTGATGCTGAACGTCTTCCACCACCTGCCCGATCCGCGCGAGTTCCTGCGCGAGGCCGAACGGACGCTCAAGCCCGGCGGCCGCGCGATCCTGATCGAGCCGGCGCACACCTGGCTCTGGAAGCGCCTCTACCGGCTCTTCTCGGCCGAGCCTTACGACGCCGCGTCGCCCGAGTGGGGTTTCCCGCCAGCCGGGCGCTTCACGGGCGCGAACGTCCCGCAGGCCTGGATCGTCTTCGACCGCGACCGCGCGCGATTCGAGACGGAGTTTCCGCGCCTCCGTCTGGCGGCGCGCCGCGACCACTCGGCGTTTCTCTACGTCCTCTCCGGCGGGATCTGGTTCCGCGGGCTCGTGCCGTCGGGGAGCTTCCCGGTGTTCCTCGGCCTCGAGCGCGCGCTGTCGCCGGCGATGCGCTGGATCGCCGGCCAGACGACCTGGGTCCTCGAAAAAAGCGCTGAGACGATCCTAGGCCTTCCGCAGCACCGCCAGCAGCGAGTTTCCGAACGGCGGCGCCCACAGGCGCGCGGCCGCCTGTTCCCATCGCGAAACGCGGTACAGCAGGCTGTTCAGCCATGGCGGCGGAATTCGCGGCGGCGTCGGCGGCGCCGGCCGCACCGCCTCCCGCAGGTGCGCCGCGAGCTTGACGGGAAACATCCAGTGGAAGAAGTAGCGCGAGGATTCGATCCGCGCACCGGCCTCCCGCGCGGCGGCGGCGAGCCGCCTCCGGGTGAACCGCGTGAAGTGCCGGTTCAGCTCGTCGTGGCTCGTCCAGAGGGAGAGGAAGGCCGGCACGGTCAGGACGATCGCCCCGCCCGGCGCGAGGAGCTCGACCGCCCGCTTCAGGCGGACGACGGGATCCGGGAAGTGCTCGAGCACGTCGAGCATGAGAACGAGCGCGTAGCGGCGGCCGGGCTCGAAGGTCGCGTCGAAGGGCGCGATCCGGATGCGGGCCGCCCACGGTCCCGCCGGATCGACGCCGGTCGGGTCCATCTCGATGCCCTCGACCGGGCCGAAGCGCGCGAGCTTCTCGAAGAAGAGCCCGTCGCCGCAGCCCACGTCGAGGACGGGACCGGAGACGCCTTCGCGGCGGAGCTGTTCCAGGGTCGCGAGAATCCGATCCTCCCGCGCCCGCCACCACCAGTGTTTGTCGTAGAGCTCCCGGTAAGCGAGCGCGTACTCAGGATGCATTCGCGGGGCGCCCGACCGTCCGATCGACGATGTAGCGGGGCCGTCCCTTCGTCTCCTCGTACACCCGGCCGAGGTACTCGCCGATGACTCCGAGAAACAGGAGCTGCACTCCCGAGAAGAACGTCAGCACGAGGATCAGCGCCGTGAAGCCGACCGGCGAGCGGCCGAGTACGACCCGCACGTAGACCGCGTACGCGGCAAACAGCAGCGATCCGGCGATCGCCGCGAGGCCCAGGAGCGCCGCCGCACGCAGCGGCGCCATCGAGAAAGCGAAGATGCCGTCGAAGGCGAGGCGCAGCAGCTTCGCCGGCGTGTAGCTCGACTTTCCCGCGGCGCGCGCCGCGCGCTCGACCGCGATTCCCTTCTGCCGGAACCCGACCCAGCTCCGCAGGCCGCGCAGATAACGGTGGCGCTCGGGAATCGCCTTGACCTCGTCCACGACGCGGCGCGAGAGCAGGCCGAAGTCGCCGGCGTCGAGCGGGAGCTGGACGTTCGAGAGCACGGCGATCATTCGGTAGAAGAGGTAATAGCTCGCGCGAAGGAGGATCCCCTCCTTGCGCGCGGTGCGCTGGACGTAGACGACGTCGAAACCCTTCTGCCATTCGGCGACCAGCAGCGGGATGGCCTCCGGCGGGTCCTGCAGGTCGCCGTCCATGACGACGACGACGTCGCCCGTCGCATGGTCGAGGGCCGCGGAGAGCGCCGCCTGGTGCCCGAAGTTGCGCGAGAGCGCGATGCCCACGATGCGCCGGTCGGCGGCCGCCGCCGCGGCGACCCTCTCGAACGTTCCGTCGGCGCTTCCGTCGTCGACGAAGACGATCTCGTGCGGTCCGCCGGGAATTGCGTCGAGCACCGCCGTCAGCCGGCGCACCAGCTCCGGGAAGACCTCCGACTCGTTGTAGAGCGGAATAGCGACCGAGACCCGCGGCGCGCCGGTCATCGGCGCCGCCCCTGAAAATAGACCATGTTCCAGAGCGTCACACCGAACGCGCCCAGAGGATAGGGCTCGAAGAGGACGGGAGCGAAGGCTTCGGAGAAGAGCGCGCGCCACTCGCCGAGCGGCCTCGCGTGCTCGCCCCGGTCCCACCGGGCGAGGAGTCGCGCGAGCCCGGGACGATCCGGCATCACCAGATCGAGGATATGGACGCGGCCGTCCGCGGTCAACAGGCCGGCGAGCCGCGCGAGGAGCGTGCGGACGTCCGGCGTCGCGACGTGGTGAAGGAGGCTGTTGACGAGGATGAAGTCGAAGCCCCCGCCGCCGGCGTCGAAATTCTCCCGGACGTCGGCCACGCGGAACCGGTCGCCGAAGCGGCGCCGGGCGTCGGAAACGTAGCCCGGATTCAGGTCGATTCCGAGGTAGTCCGTGCCGAGGAAGTGGCGCGCGTTGGTGCCGGGCCCGCAGCCGACGTCGAGCACGCGGCGGACGGCCGCGAGGTCGTTGTGGCGCAGGACCGGCGCGAGCTTTCGCTCGGCGAACGGGCTCTGCCAGAGCCGGTAGGCGAGGACGTTGTTCATCACCCGCGTCGCGCCGCGGCCTTCGGTCACGACGCCGCCCCCGGCCGGCGCGGCCCCCATTCGAACCGCGGGTTCGTGCGCTCGGGCGCGCCGGGCGCGCGGTATCCCGAGATCGCGTAGTTGCGGTCGATCCAGGCGCGGATCTTCTTTCCGTAGTCGTAGCCGAAGAGCGCGCGGTGGTATTCGGAGAGCGGGCGGCGCCAGAGGACGACCGCGCCCGGCGGATGCGCCTCGAGCTCGCGCAGCACCTCGTCCTCGTTGTCGTCGGTGAGATACCCGGGGAGGTAGAGCATGTGGCGAATCGGGTTCGGCTGCCCCGAGAGGAAGTTCAGCAGCTCCCCCTCCGGAAAGACGACGAGACCGGACCCGGGCGGCGTCGCGGCCCGAATCGACTGCGCGAGCCCCTCGATCTCGCGCGCCACCTCCGCGCGGTCCGTCAGGAAGCCGTGCGTCCCGGCGATCGGGGAAGCCTCCCACGACGCGAACCGCGCGAGCCGGCCGGCGAAGGAGGCCGCCGTCGCGAAGATGAGGAGCGCGGCGAAGGCCGTGCGGACGCGCTCGCGCGCGAACCGCGAAGCGATCCGGAGCACGCGCAGACGGAGGAGGCCCGCGGCGGAGACGAACGCGAAGAGGAGGGGCGGGCCCGTGTAGGCCGAGTCGCCGATGTGGAAGACACGCCGGTAGCAGAGCACGAGGCCGAGGAACCCGAATGCCCCGAGAGCCGCCGCGCGGCCGCCGCGTCCCCGCGCGAGACCCGCCGCGAGCGCGAGGAGCGAGACCGCCGGCCCCGCGCTCCAGAGCACGCCGCCGCCGGCGCCTCCGGCGAGCGCTGCCGCGGCGAGCACCACGACGATTCCCGCGAGCGTCGCCGCGCGCCGCCGCAGCGCGTCCTTTCCCAGCGCGAACGTCTCGACGAGATAGAACGCGCCGCCCCACATGACGAGCGAATACACCAGCTCCGCCAGGCCGCGCGGCCAGTCCCGCACGCCCGAGAAGTGCACGAGGAAGTTCCGCGTCTCCGCCGGAAGCCGCGAGAAGAGGAGGTGCCCCTCATCGAACACCGCCCGAGGACCCGCCGCCGCGGCGAACGCCGCGAGCCCGCCCCCGAACACCGCGAGAAACGCGACGCCCAGGACGGCCGCCTCCGCGACACCGCGCCGCGTCGTGCGCGGGCGCCAGAACGCCGCGTGCAGTCCGGCGGCGAGGGCGGCGGCGCCCCATTCCGTCCGGCAGAGGCCGGCGAGCGCCGCCGCGACGCCCGCGAGGACCGGCCGGAGGACCGAACCTTCGCGCCGCGGCACGCCCGTCGCGAGCGTGACCGTCAGCAGCGCGAAGAACGCCGCGTGCCAGATGCGATAGCCCATGCCGAGGAGCGCGCCGCCCGCGTTCGGCATGAAGAGGAGCGACGGAATCGCGAGTGCGCACCAGAGCGCCGCCTCGCGGCGCCCCGTGACGCGCCGCAGCGCGAAGAAGAGCGCGGCGACGATCGCGGCGCATGCGAGCGCCCCCGCGGCGACGAGCGTCCCGAACCCGGATCCGAAAACGCGAAACAGCGCCGCGTGAAAGTACGGCGTGAACGGCCCGAACCAGTACACGACGTCGCGGTACAGGAGGGCGCCGCGCGAGAGCGCGTCCGGGACGATCCACTCGCGGCCCGAGTCGATGAGCGCGTCCGACCACCGCCCGCGCGACACGATCGCGAGGGCCGCCGTCGCCGCGGCGAGAAGCAGGAGGCCCGCGCGCGCCCAGGGCGCCGGAACCGCCCGCGCCGGAGCCGCCCTCACGTGACGAGTCCGGGCGCCGCCATCAGTGGCGGACGGCGTCCCGCGGCTCGCCGTCCTTCCAGACCTGCGCGATCCGCCGCGCCGCGCGCACGTTCGCGACCGGGTCCCCGTCGAGCACGAGGAAGTCCGCCTTCTTGCCCGCCTCGAGCGTGCCGCGGTCCGTGGCACCCATGGACCGCGCCGCCGTCTGCGTCGCCGCGCGGATCGCCTCGAGCGGCGTGAAGCCCGCGCGGACGTACAGCTCCATCTCGATCGACACGGCGAGGCCCGGAAAGGCCCACATGTCCGTGCCGAGCGCGACCGGGACGCCGGCGTCGTGGAGCCGGCGCAGGTTCTGGTACAGCGCGGGAAGGCGCTTCCGGAGGCTCTCGAATGCCGGGTACCGCTCGCGATAGCCGTCCGAGTAGGCGCGGGACCGGTAGCGCGCGACTTTCTCGCGCCCGATCGCGAGGGCCGAGGCGTCCGAGAGCACGCCGTCCACGAACGCGCGCGGGTCCGCCAGGAACTCGAAGATGTCCATCGTCGGGATGTAGAAGACCGGCCGCTTCTTCATCTCGGCGATCGTCCGCGGGTCGATCGGCTCGAGGACCCCGTGCGCGAGCGCGGTGGCGCCGTCGGCGATCGCCTCGCGCGCGTCGGCGACATTCGGGGCATGGACGATTGCGCGCAGGCCATCCTTCCGCGCCTCGGCGATCAGCGCCTTCGCGACCTCCGGCTTCATCCTCGCGAGGCGCGGCTTCGGTCGCGGCACCAGCCCATGTCGTCCAGCATGAGCTTGATCTCCGCCGATCCGAGCGCCTTCGCCTTGCGCACCGCCTCGCGCGCGGCCGAGGGCGTCGCCGGGAAGCGGTCCAGGTTCGCGTCGGGCGGCTCGCCCTCGTCCCACCAGCCGCCCTTGACCGCGAAGATCGGCGCGGCCGGGAAGACGTCCGGGAAGCGCGAGCCGGGATAGCGCGAGCGCTCGGCGAGCTTGGCCGCCGCGGCCGCGTCCTCCGCCATGAGGCGAACCGAGGTCACGCCCCACCGCAGCATCTCCTCGAGCTCCGCGTCCGACTCCGCGTGCACGTGCGCGTCCACGAAGCCCGGCACGATCCACTTGCCCGAGACGTCCGTGACCGACGTCCCTGCGGGCAGCGCCGCGATCGCCGCCGCCGTCGCCTGCCCGACCGAGACGACGCGGCCGTCGCGGACGACGAGGAGCGCGTTCGGGCGAGCCGGCGCGCCGGTGCCGTCGATCAGCGTCGCGCCGCGGAGGGCGAAGGTCGTCGCGAGCAGCAGGCCGGTCACGCCCCGTCGGTCACGAGACTTCGAGCGCGTGTTCCTTCTCGCGCTCCTCTTCCTCGATGGCGACCGGATAGATGCCCGTGAAGCACGCCGTGCAGGCGGCCTGCTGCGGCCGGCCGAAGGCTTCGAGCATTCCCTCGGCGGAGAGATAGCCCAGGCTGTCGGCCTCGACGAACCGCCGGATCTCCTCGACCGAGTGGTTGGCGGCGATGAGCTCCCGGCGCGTCGGCGTGTCGATGCCGTAGTGGCAGGAGTTCATCGTGGGCGGCGAGGAGACGCGCAAATGGATTTCCTTGCGCGCCGGCCTCGCGCAGCATCCGCACGATCTTGCGCGACGTCGTCCCGCGCACGATCGAGTCGTCCACCAGGACGAGGCGCCGGCCCTCGACGACCTGGCGCACCGGATTCAGCTTCACGCGTGACGCCGAAGCTGCGGATCGTCTGCTTCGGCTCGATGAACGTGCGTCCGACGTAGTGATTGCGCACGAGGCCGAGGCCGAACGGGATGCCGCTCTCGCGCGCGTAGCCGAGCGCGGCGTACATGCCGGAGTCGGGCACGGGCACGACGACGTCCGCCTGGGCCGGATGCTCGCGCGCCAGCTTCGCGCCGAAGGCCTCGCGAACCGCCGCGACGCTCTTGCCGAACACCGTCGAGTCCGGCCGCGCGAAGTACACGTGCTCGAAGATGCAGGGCGTCGGGTGCGGGAACGCGAAGCGGTGCGAGGTGAAGCCGTCGGACGACAGGCGCACGATCTCGCCCGGCTCGACGTCCCGCTCGAATTTCGCGCCGATCAGGTCGAAGGCGCAGGTCTCCGAGGCGACGACCGGGTCCCCGTCGCGCCGCCCGAGCGACGAGCGGCCGGATGCCGTTGGGATCGCGCACCGCGAAGATCCCTTCGCGCGACAGGATGATCGAGCGAAAAGGCGCCGCGCACGTCGGAGAGCGCGTCGGCGATCGCGCCCGAGAGCGTCGCCGCGCGCGAGCGCGCGATGAGATGGAGGATGACCTCGGAGTCCGACGACGTCGTGAAGAGCGCGCCCGCCGCCTCGAGCGACGCCCGGATCTCCCGCGCGTTGACGAGGTTCCCGTTGTGGGCGAGCGCCGAGCGGTCCGCGGCCCGTCGCGAAGACGAGGGGCTGAGCGTTGGCGAGAAGCGATGCGCCCGGCCGTCGCGTAGCGCACGTGCCCGATCGCCGTGCGGCCCGGCAGGCGCGCCAGCCGCGCCTCGTCGAAGACGTCGGCGACGTAGCCCATCTCGCGCTCCACCAGCACGTTGCCGGCGGCGTCGAGCGTGGCGATGCCGGCCGACTCCTGGCCGCGGTGCTGGAGGGCGTACAGGCCGAGGTAGGCGAGCCGGGCGGCGTCTTCCGCGTCGAAGACCCCGAACACGCCGCATTCGTCGCGGAATCCGGATCGCACGGTCACTCCTCGGTCATCTTAACATT
>CAWGKP010000009.1:0-112368 GCA_963823185.1 uncultured Acidobacteriota bacterium | reverse complement strand
GGAGGAGCTCGGACAGCTGCGCCGGCTCCAGGTTTCGGGCGCGAGCCCTTGCTCCGTTCGAGCCGCTGCCCGAGGGCGCTCCGGTGCGCATCGTGGAGGGCGCGTTTCAGGGCTACGTGGGAGTGATCGTCCGCGGCGGCGAGAGGCCGCGGCTGATCGTGTCGATCTCGATCTTGCGAAAGGCCGTGGCGGTGGAGCTCGATCGGGGAGCGGTGGTCCGCCTCCCGACCTCCGCCGCGGCCCGCGCAGACGTTCGAAGCGCCGTCGCTTAGTCCGCGCGGAGGCGGGTCGGCGCTCGGAACAAGAGAGGGTTCTCCTTCGGTGGGACACCGAAGGGGGCGGAGCCTGCCCGGTCGGACCCGATGCGAACACACAGGAGGATCAGCGATGTCGAGCTCTCGTCTCCCCGCCACGTCGCCGGATTCCGATTCGGGCGGGCGGCCCGCCCGGGGCCGCGCGCCGAGCTGGCCCGGAAGATCGAAGACCGGACCGCTCGCGTCGGCGTGATCGGTCTCGGCTACGTCGGACTGCCGATGACGCTGACGATGGCCGAGAAGGGCTACTCGGTGCTCGGGTTCGACATCGACCCCGGGAAGATCGAGGCGTTGAACAAGGGCCGGAACTACATCCAGCACCTCGACGGAAGCCGCCTCACCGCGGCGATCGGCACCGGGAAGTTCCATGCGACGGCCGACTTCCTGCGGCTGAAGGAGCCCGACGTCCTGCTCATCTGCGTGCCGACGCCGCTCACGCCGCAGCGCGAGCCCGAGATGAGCTTCGTCGTCGAGACGGCGCGGCAGATCCGCGCGTCGCTGCGGCCCGGCCAGCTCGTCATCCTCGAGTCCACGACCTATCCGGGCACTTCGGACGAGCTCGTCCGCGGCATCCTCGAGGAGACCGGGCTGAAGTGCGGCGAGGATTTCTTCCTCGCGTTCTCGCCCGAGCGCGAGGACCCCGGTAACAAGAGCTTCGGTACGGCGACGATTCCCAAGGTCGTTGGCGGGGTCGATCCCGTCTCGGGCGATCTCGCCCAGTCTCTCTACGACCGCGTCATCGCGCGCACCGTCCGCGTGTCGAGCGCCCGCGCGGCGGAGGCGACCAAGCTCGTCGAGAACATCTTTCGCGCCGTGAACATCGCGCTCGTCAACGAGCTCAAGATGGTCTTCGACCGGATGGGCATCGACATCTGGGAGGTGCTCGACGCCGCGTCGACCAAGCCGTTCGGCTTCATGCGCTTCAACCCGGGACCGGGCTGGGGAGGGCATTGCATCCCGCTCGATCCTTTCTACCTTGTCTGGAAGGCGCGGGAGTATGGCGTGTCAGCGAAGTTCATCGAGCTCGCCGGCGAGGTGAACGTCCAGATGCCACACTACGTGCTCGAGAAGCTGCAGCTCGCGCTCAACGAGCAGGGCAAGGCGCTCAAGGGAAGCAAGGTTCTCGTTCTGGGACTCGCGTACAAGAAGGACATCGACGACGCCCGGGAGAGCCCGGCCTTCGAAATCCTCGAGTTGCTGCTGCATCGCGGCGCGTCCGTCTGCTACCACGATCCCCACGTGTCGAAGGCGCCGCGAACGCGGGCGCGGCCGGACCTGCTCCCGATGGAATCGCGTCCGCTCACGGCAGAATTGCTCGCCGGGCAGGACGCCGTCCTGATCGTGACGGACCACACCGCGGTGGACTATGAGCTCGTGGCCAGGCACGCGCCCCTCGTCGTGGACACGCGCGGTGTGTATCGCAAGCCGTTGCCTAACGTCGTCAAGGCATGAGGAGGTATGAGGAGATCATGCCGCGCTTCCTCGGGCCGCTCGTCAGCGTCGTGACTCCCGTCTACAACGGCGAGGAGACGCTCGGTGAGTGCATCGAGAGCGTGCTCGAGCAAACCTATGGAAACTTCGAATACATCCTCGTCGACAACTGCAGCACGGACGCGACGGCCCGGATCATCGACGATTACGTGCGCCGGGAGCCCCGGATCCGTGCCTTTCGCAACGGGCGGCTCGTCAGCGCCATGGAGAACCATCAAATCGCCTTCGGACACATGGCTGCCGAGAGCCGCTACTGCAAGGTGGTTCAGGCCGACGACTGGATCTTCCCCGATGCCTCGAGCGCATGGTGGCGCTCGCCGAAGCGCATCCGTCGGTCGCGATGGTCAGCGCGTATCGGCTCGAGGAGGATTACGTCACGCTCGATGGTCTTCCGTACCCGAGCCCGGTGGTTCGCGGCCGCGAGATCTGCCGACTGGCGCTGCTCGGCAAGGTCTACGTCTTCGGAACGCCGACGTCGCTCTTGCTCCGGTCGGACATGATCCGCAGACGGACGCCCTTCTACGACGAAGTCACGTATTCCGCGCCACTGGGACACCGCCGTCTGCTACGAGCTTCTGCGCGGGCGAGATCTGGGGTTCGTGCATCAGGTCCTCACGTTCACGCGGCGGAGCGGCGCCGTGCGCACCGGTGTGTCGCACCGCCTGGGGAGCTCGCTTCCGGAGCACCTGGCGATCCTGAAGCATTACGGGCCGGACAATCTCGCGGAGGACGAATATCGCCGGCGGCTGCGCCACCTGGTGCGAAGCTACTATCGGTTCCTCGGCGCCAGCTTCTTCCGCCGGCCGGGCCGCGAGTTCTGGGCCTACCACCGCGGCCAGCTCGCGGCGCTCGGCCTGTCGGCGAGCCGGCTCGAGGATCTGGCGGGCGGCGCTCGCCGCGGCCGGGGTCTCGCTCCTGCATCCGCTGCGGGCCTTCGTCCGGATGCTTCACTCCGAGCCGGAGGCCGGTAATGCCGCCCCTCGTCAGCGTCGTCATTCCGACGCGAAATCGCGCGGCCCTGTTGCTCGAGGCCGCGATTCGCAGCGCGCTCGATCAAACCTCTGACGGACCACGAGATCCTCGTCTTCGACGACGGTTCCGACGACGACACGCCTCAGGTCGTTGCGGCCTTCGCGACCCGCGCGTCATCGTTCTCCGCGGAGAAGGGCGCCGGGGCGGCGCGGCGGCGGAAATGCCGCGATTCGGCACTCGCGGGGCGACTTCTCGCGTTTCTCGACGACGACGACGAGTGGTTCCCGCAGAAGCTCGAGCGGCAGATGGAGGTCTTTCGCGCGCTCGCGGAGCCCCGGGTCTCGTCTATTCGAGCTATCATCGTGGTGGAGCGCGAGAGCGGACGTCTCGTGGGCGCAGAAGATCGCGCGAGAAGCGGGCGACTCTCGCGAGAGATCCTGTCGAGCAATCTCGTCGGCGGCGACCTCCTGCGTCGTCGTGCGGCGCGATGCCGTCGAGAACGCCGGTCTCTTCGACGAGGCGCTGCCGAGCTTTCAGGACTACGACCTCTGGATCCGCCTGTCGCGCCTGGTGTGGTTCGACTTCGTCGCGGAGCCGATCCTGAGCTACTTCGTCCACGAGAAGAAGATCTGGCGGGACTTCGGAGCGCTCGATCGCGGGATCGAGAGGATGCTGGAGAAGCACGGCGGTTCGGGCCCTCCGGCGGAATCTCGGACGCCAGAGTCTCTGGGTCGGAGTGCAACACTGCCGAGGGAGAGACCGGCGCGCGGGCGGCGCTGCGATGCTCCGGGCGCCTCAGGCTGAATCCTCTGGGGCTTGAGAGCGTACGTCCACCTCGGGCCTCTCGCTTCTCGGCGGCCAGCGGTATCGCCGGTTGAGCGACGCTCGCCAGAAACGCCGGACCGCGCCGGGAGGAAGCTTGAGCACGACTTCGCGCAGAGCTGTCCGACGCCGTCCGAGGATCTCCCGTCATCCAGCCCAGCCGCGGCTGGGTTGCGCTGAAGCTCCGGGAGGTCTGGGCCTACCGCGAGCTTCTGTACTTCCTCGTCTGGCGCGACTGAAGATTCGCTACAAGCAGACGGTGCTCGGAGCGGCCTGGGCGATTCTGCAGCCGCTCCTCACGATGTTCGTCTTCACGATCTTCTTCGGAAAGCTCGCCCAGGTCGGCTCGGACGGCCTTCCGTATCCGATCTTCTCCTTCGCGGGTCTGCTGCCCTGGGGTTTCTTCGCGCAGGGCCTTTCACGCATCGGCGGGCAGCATCGTCGAGCGACTCGAGCCTGATCACGAAGGTCTACTTCCCGCGGCTCGTGATCCCGATCGCCTCGGTACTCTCGGGGATCGTGGACTTCGGCATCGCCTTCCTCCTCCTCATCGGGATGATGGTCTGGTACGGATCTGGCCCGGCTGCGCACGGCGCTTCTGCTTGCCGCTCCTCCTGCTTCTCGCGACTGGAGCGGCTCTGGGCGTCGGGCTCTGGCTTTCGGCTCTGAACGTCGAGTTTCGGGACGTACGGTACGTTGTGCCGTTCTTCGTCCAGATCTGGCTGTTCGTGACCCCGGTGATCTATCCGGCGAGCCGGGTTTCGGCGAAGCTCGCGAGCTGGGGCTGCCGACCTGGCTCTACGGGTTGAACCCCATGGCCGGCGTCGTCGAAGGTTTCCGGTGGGCGCTCCTGCGATCGGGCGCCCGCCCAGTGGCCGGTCCTCGTCGCGAGCGTCGCTCGTGACCCTCGCTGGCGCTGGTGTCGGGAGCCTTTTACTTCCGCCGGATGGAGAGGCGTTTGCCGATGTCGTCTAGAGAAGCCGATGGACCGGGCTGGCGATCCGCGCTCCGCAGGGAGTCGGGAAGGAGTATCCGACATCGGCGGCCACGAAGCGCGCATACAAGACGCTGCGCGACACGATCGCGAATCGTCGCTGAAGGCGCCCGCTCCGGCTGCTTCCGGAGGGCGCGGCAAGCGCGAGCCAGTGCACGGAGACTTTCTGGGCGCTGCGGGACGTCAGCTTCGAGGTCCGGCCGGGCGAGGTCCTCGGGATCATCGGGCGCAACGGCGCGGGCAAGAGCACGCTGCTGAAGATCCTGTCGCGGATCACCGAGCCGACCGAAGGCCGCGTCGAGATCCGCGGACGCGTCAGCTCGCTGCTCGAGGTCGGGACCGGCTTCCACGGCGAGCTCACGGGCCGCGAGAACCTCTATCTGAACGGCGCGATCCTCGGGCATGCAAAAAGCGGAGATCGACCGGAAGTTCGACGAGATCGTCGCCTTTGCCGAGGTCGAGCGGTTCGTCGACACGCCGGTCAAGCACTACTCGAGCGGCATGTATCTGCGCCTCGCTTTCGCCGTCGCGGCTCACCTCGAACCCGAGATCCTGATCGTGGACGAGGTGCTCGCCGTCGGCGACGCGAACTTCCAGAAGAAGTGCCTCAACAAGATGGAGGACGTCGGCCACGGCGGACGCACCGTCCTCTTCGTCTCGCACAACATGCCGGCCGTCGCGCGACTATGCCAGCGCGTCATCCTGCTCGACCGAGGCGGTGTCTGCAGGACGGTCCCGGCCGCGCAAGTCGTGAGCGCCTATCTGACGCAGGGTCTCGGAACGACGGGGTCGCGGGAGTTCGAGAAACCGTCCTGTACACGGCCTGGCCGAGGTCGCGGGCCTGCGTGCCGTGCGGCTGCGGACGAGCAGGGGAAGTCACCGACGTACTCGACATCCGTCGGCGCGATCGACGTCGAGATGGAGTACGAGGTCTGGAAGCCGGGCTACGTCCTGACGCCCTACTTCCTTCTCGACAACGAGGACGGAATCACGGTTTTCTCGGAGCTACGAGTCGGACCCGGAGTGGCGGCGCGTGCCGCGGCCTGCCGGACGCTACGTGAGCACGGGGCGGATTCCGGGGAACCTTCTCTCCGAAGGCACGATGATCGTCTCGGTCGGCCTCTTCACCGAGCACATGCGGCAGTTTTACGAAGAGGATGTCGTGGCCTTTCAGGTCGTGGACACTATGGACGGAGACTCGGCCCGGGGCGACGTCGGATGGCACATCGAGGGCGTCGTCCGACCCCTGCTGCGCTGGAAGACGGAGCTTCAAGGCGACTGCGAGCGCCGCGAGCGGCGCGGGCGACGACCGTGGCACGGAGCGTCCCGGCCGACGGCCTCGAAGCCCTGCGACGTCCCGCGCGTCAGCGTCATCATTCCCACCTATCGGCGGCCGCACGCTGCTCGGCGCTGCCATTCAGAGCGTCCTCGACCAGACGTTCCAGGACTTCGAGATCGTCGTCGTGGACGACAATTCGGGCGACAACACCGAGGAGCGTCGTCCGAGCCTTCGAGGACCCCCGGATTCGGTACATCGCTCACCAGACGAACTGGCGCGTCGGCGCGGCCCGAAATACGGGCGTGCTCAATTCGATCGGAGACTTCATCGCGTTTCTCGATGACGATGACGAGTGGCTGCCGGAGAAGCTGGAAAGGCAGCTCGAAATCTTCGATCGATTCGCGCCGCGTGACCGGCGTCGTGTACACGGGCTTTCACGATGATCGACCGGACGTCCGGGGAAGCCTCGTCACGACCGATTCGCCCGAGCAAGCGGGGACACATCCTGCACGAGCTCTGCCGGCGACAACTGCGTCGGGACGGCTTCGACGGTCATCCTCCGGCGCGAGTGCTTCGACGAAGTCGGCCTCTTCGACGAGACGATCGACTTCGGCGAGGAATACGACATGTGGATTCGCGTGGCGCACGCTTTCGACTTCGCATTTCCTTCCCGAGCCGCTGCGTGCGATACAGCGTGCACGCCACGCGCCTTTCGACGAACTACGACACGATGATCAGCGGCTCGAGCGTCTGGTCGCCAAGTACGGACTCGTTCTTCGCGCCTATCCGAGCGACCTGAGCCGCCGCTATCTCGATTCTCGGCTCGCTTCACTGCTACGTCGGGGAACGGCAGAGGCGCGAGCGGCTTTCTTTCGGGCGATCCGGATCTGCGCCGTCGAAGCTCAAGAAACTACCTCTACCTCGGGCCTTTCTCTGCTCGGTCCGCGCGGCCTTCTCGCTGGCTCCGACGACCCGCATCCCGAGACGCTGTAGAAGATCGACTGCGACGATCGGAGGCTACGTGAGGCCGCCGTAGCCGGTCGCCGTCCTCGGCTGCGGCTACTGGGGCCAGAACCTGGTGCGCAATTTCGCCGCGCTCGGCGCGCTGCGCCTCGTCTGCGACCCGGCCGAGGCGGCCCGCGCGCGCGCCGCGACGATCGCGCCCGGCGTCGAGACGCGCGACTCCTTCGAGGCCGCCTTCGACGGCGCCGTCGACGCCGTCGTCATCGCGACGCCGGCCGAAACGCACCATCCCCTGACCATGCGCGCGCTCGCCGCCGGCAAGGACGTCTTCGTCGAGAAGCCGCTCGCCCTGACCTACGAGCAGGGCATCGAGATGCGGGACGAGGCGCAGCGGCGCGGCCGGATCCTGATGGTCGGCCATCTCCTCGAATACCACCCGGCGGTGCTGCGCCTGCGCGAGCTCGTCGCCGAGGGGGCGCTCGGGCGCGTCAACTACATCTACTCGAACCGCCTGAACTTCGGCAAGATCCGCACGGAAGAGAACGCGCTCTGGAGCTTCGCGCCCCACGACATCGCGGTCATCCTGCGTCTCGTCGGGGAGGCCCCCCTCCAGGTGACCTGCAGCGGCGGCAGCTACATCACGCCCAATCTCGCCGACGTCACCATCTCGTGCCTCCAGTTCTCCACCGGCCTGCGGGCGCACATCTTCGTGAGCTGGCTGAATCCTTTCAAGGAGCAGAAGCTCGTCGTCGTCGGCGACCGGCGCATGGCTGTCTTCAACGACATGGCGAGCCTCGCCGAGAAGCTCGTGCTCTACGACCAGCGGGTCGACCTGGACAACCGCCAGCCGGTCCTTCAGAAGGGGGAGACGCAGGCGATCGCCCTTCCGGCCGACGAGCCGCTGCGCCGCGAGTGCGAGCACTTCCTCGATTGCGTGGCGACCCGGCGGGCGCCGTTGAGCGACGCCACGAGCGGCCTCGGAGTCTTGAGAGTCCTGCAGGCTTGCCAGACGTCCCTCCAGCTCAACGGGCGGCCGGTGACCCTCGGCGAGCTCTAGTTCCCGGATTCGCACGTCCCAACACGAAGGAGTGAACGTTTGAGCTATTTCTCGCATCCGACGGCCGTGGTCGATCAGCCCGTCACCATCGGCGAAGGCACGAAGATCTGGCACTTCGCGCACATCCTGTCCGGCGCCCGGATCGGGCGGCGGTGCATCTTCGGGCAGAACACGATGGTGGCCGACGGCGTCGTCATCGGCGACAACGTCAAAGTGCAGAACAACGTCGCGATCTACACGGGGACGACGATCGAAGACGACGTGTTCCTCGGGCCCTCGTGCGTTCTGACGAACGTGACCAATCCGCGCTCGCAAGTGAATCGGCATTCGCTGTACGAGAACACCCGGATCCGGCGCGGCGCGACCGTCGGCGCCAACGCGACGATCGTCTGCGGCATCACGCTCGGCCGCTACTGCTTCATCTCGGCCGGCGCCGTCGTCGCCAAGGACGTGCCGGACTACGCGCTCATGGTCGGCGTGCCCGCCCGCCAGAAGGGCTGGATGAGCCGCCACGGTCACGTCCTGAAGCCCGGGGCGGACGGCGTGATGCGCTGCCCCGAGTCGGGCATGCGCTATCGGGAGGTCGAGCCGGGCGTCCTGCGATGCCTCGATCTCGACGAGGAGTCGCCTCTGCCGGCGGAAATGACGGTCGGCAAGACGACATACGACGAGTTCAAGCGCGCCTAGGCGCGACGAAAGGGAGACAGAAAGCGATGGCCGTTCCCCTGCTCGACCTGAACATCCAGAACCTGGCTCTCGAGGGAGAGCTCAAGGGCGCCTTCGAGCGCGTGCTGCGCTCCGGGCAGTTCATCCTCGGCGCGGAAGTCCAGAACTTCGAAACGAAGATCGCCGAGCTCGCGGGCGTCAAGCACGCGATCGGCGTCTCGTCGGGCACCGACGGGATCCTCCTCGCGCTGATGGCCCTGGGGATCGGGCCGGGCGACGAGGTGATCTGCCCGAGCTTCACCTTCTTCGCCACGGCCGGCTGCGTCTCGCGCGCGGGCGCGACGCCGGTCTTCACCGACTCCTGCCTCTACTGCTTCAACATGGACGTCGAGGACGCCGCCCGCAAGGTCTCGCCACGGACGAAGGCGATCATGCCCGTGCATCTCTTCGGGCAGGCGGCCGACATGGACGCCGTGATGGCCCTCGCGCGCGATCGCGGGATTCCGGTCATCGAGGACGCGGCGCAGTCCATGGGCGCGACGTACAAGGGACGGCAGGTCGGCGGCATGGGGACGTTCGGAATGTTCAGCCTCTTCCCGTCGAAGAATCTGGGCGGGTTCGGCGACGGCGGCATTCTCGTCACGAACGACGACGATCTCGCGGGCCGCGCGCGGATGCTCCGCGCGCACGGCGCGAAGCCGAAGTACTTCCACAAGTACGTCGGCGGTAATTTTCGGCTCGACCCGCTGCAGGCCGCGCTCCTGTCCGTCAAGCTCCCGCACTACGCCGAGTACACGGAGAAGCGGCGCGGCAACGCCGCCTACTACACGCAGAAGCTCGCGGCGCTGCCGGGCGTCGCGAAAGCGAGCCTCGCCGACTCGCGGTGCCACACGGACGCGTCGGCGACGCGGGGGCCCGCTCCGGCGAAGATCGTCCTGCCGGCGCCGTACGCCGGGAACGGCCACATCTGGAATCAGTACACGCTGCGCGTGATCGGGAGCGGACGGCGGGACGCCCTCAAGACCCTCCTGACCGAACGCAAGATCGGGACGGAGATCTACTACCCGGTGCCGATGCACAAGCAGGAGTGTTTCGCGGACGTTCCCTCGTCCCGCGAGCGCCCTGCCGTCGGCGGAGCGGCTTTCGGCCGAGTGCCTGAGCATTCCGATCTTTCCGGAGCTCACGCGCGGGCAGCAGGACGAAGTGATCGCAACGATCTCGGATTTCCTCCGCGGCTAGCCGATGAAGATCGTCACCGTCGTCGGCGCGCGGCCGCAGTTCATCAAGGCGGCGCCGGTCGGAAAGGCGCTGCGCGAGGCCGGGCACGAGGAATTCCTCGTCCACACGGGCCAGCACTACGACGACGCGATGAACGACGTCTTCTTCCGCGAGCTCGAGATTCCCGAGCCCGCGGTCAACCTCGGCGTCGGTTCCGGAGGCCACGGCTATCAGACGGGGCAGATGCTCATTCAGATCGAACCGATCCTCGAGCGGGAGCGGCCCGATTGGGTCCTCGTGTACGGCGACACGAACTCGACGCTCGCCGGCGCCCTCGCGGCGAGCAAGCTGCACATGCGCGTGGCGCACGTCGAGGCGGGGATGCGCAGCTACAACCGCGTCATGCCGGAGGAGACCAACCGCGTTCTGACCGACCACGTCTCCGACCTCCTGCTGTGCCCGACGGAGACGGCGGTCGACAACCTCCGAAAGGAGGGGATCGTCCGCGGGGTGCACCGCGTCGGCGACGTGATGTTCGACGCGCTGCTCCAGTTTCTTCCCATCGCTCGGCGCCGGTCGCGCGTGCTCGCCGAGATGGGGCTCGAGCCGCGCGGCTACGCACTCCTGACGCGCATCGGGCGGAGACAGTCGATTCGGACGAGCGTCTGCGGGCGCTCTTCCAAGCAGTCGGCCGATTGGACCTTCCGGTCATTTTCCCCGTCCACCCGCGCACGCGTCTCCGCATGGAGGCGCTGGACATCCTGCGGGAGCTCCCTTCGCGAGTGAAGGTCGTGCCTCCGGTCGGCTATCTCGACATGCTAGAGCTCGAGTCGCAAGCTCGGGTTATTCTGACCGATTCCGGCGGGGTCCAGCGGGAGGCCTACTTCCTTTCCGTACCGAGCGTCATCTTGCGCGGCGAGACGGAGTGGCCCGAGCTCGTCGAGTCGGGGGCGAGCCGCCTGGCGGGCGAGTGGTTCGGAGCTCTGACGTCAAACGGCTTCGACGACCTTCGCGTTTCGAATCCCACCGAGGCTTTCGGCGCGGGAGACGCGAGTCTCAGGATCTCGCGATGCCTGACCGAGGCGTCCGCATGATGGCCGCCGAAGCCGTGGTCGAACCGCGCCGGCTGAAGATCCTTTTCGTCACGTCGTGGTATCCGTCGAAGGGGAGCCCGATCGAAGGAGTCTTCGTTCGCGAGCACGCGAAAGCCGTCTCCCGCTACGACGACGTTGTCGTTCTGCACCTGGCAGGCGACGATCCGACTCTCCCGGGAATCTGGCGCCTCGACGAGGAGCGGGACGCCGCGCTGACGGAAGGAATTCCGACGTACCGTGTGCGCTGGCGCCGGTCACCCGTGCCGGGAACGACCTACCCGTTCTTCCTCTGGGGAGCCGTCGCGGCCTGGCGAAAGCTCGCCGCCGCAGGGCGTCTCGGCGGACGTCATTCACGCACACGTCCACACGTCGGGGCCTCCGGCCGTCTGCATGGCGAAGCTCGGCAGGATTCCTCTCGTCATCTCGGAGCACTCCTCCGCATTCCCCCGAGGCCTGCTCTCTCCCATGGCGCGCCGCGCGGCCCGCTGGAGCTTTCAGTCCGCGAGCGCGGTCCTGCCCGTTTCGCGCGCCCTCCAGAAGGCGATCGAAGCCCTGCACGTGGATGCGAATTTCGAGGTCATTCCCAACGTCGTGGACATCGACCTCTTCCATCCGGCGCGCGAGCGCCGCGTCGATGGACGAGCCCGAATCCTGTTCGTCGGCCTTCTGAATTCCGCGATCAAGGGCGTCCCGCATCTTCTGGACGCCGCGTCGCGGCTCGGAGACAGGCGGAGCGACTGGGGCCTGCGAATCGTCGGGGACGGCCCGCTTCGGGGAGAGTACGAAGCCCTCGCGCACGCCCGCGGCCTCGGGGATCGGGTCGAGTTTGCCGGGCGCAAGACGAAGGCGGAGGTCGCCGAGGAAATGCGCGCGGCGGACGTGCTTGTGCTGCCGAGCCTGTGGGAGAACCTCCCGTGCGTCCTGATCGAAGCGCAGGCCTCGGGTCTCCCGGTCGTCGCGAGTCGAGTCGGCGGCGTGCCCGAGATCGTCGGCGAGAAGGCCGGAAGGCTGGTTCCTCCGGGCGATGCGGAAGCGCTGGCTTCCGCTCTCGATCGCTCGATCACCGAGGCCCGGACGGTCGATCGGCGAAGCATCCAGAGAATGGCAGAACGCTATTCGCCTGCGGTCGTGGGTCGCGATCTCCACGACGTGTATGAGGCCATCGTCCATGCCCGGGCCTGAAGCGGATCCGTCGGTGAGTCTCGCGGTCACGCCGTCGCCGTTGACTACGCAAAGGCCGCGTCTTCTCTTCTTCGCTTACTACTTTCCGCCGGCCAATACGATCGGTTGCGTCCGCACATTCAACGTCGCGAAGTCGTTGACGCGTCAGGGGTGGGAGGTGACGGTCGTCACCCCGCGCAAGTCGGTTTGGCGAAAGCCGGAATCCGTACAGGAAGTCCAGGACACGCTCGCACGGCGGGGGATTCGATGCATCCGCACCGACCATCGATGGCCCTCGCTGTCGCCGGACCACCTGAAAGTCGGGCGAGGGTCGCTGGCGATACTTGTCCGGCGGCGTCCTGCGCAAGGCCTCACGGCTCGCCCGGATCGAGAGGGAGACCGGGTGGCTCGAGGATGCGGCGCGAGCATGTTTGGGCCTCCTTCCCAGCGATGTCGACGCCGTGCTCGCGTCTGGACCTCCTTTCGGATCGTTCTCGCTCGCCCGGCAGGTGGCGCGCAGGCTGGAGCGTCCATTCATCCTGGATTATCGCGACCTGTGGACGAACAACCCGTACTCGTCTCGAAGGCCGCGCGCCTCGTCGTTCGCCGAGGAGGAGTCCCTGCTGCAATCCTGCGCCGCGGTGACGGTGGTTTCTCCCGGCATCGGGCGGTTTCTCGCCCGACGTTTCGATGTCGAGACGAAGATCCATGTGGTGACCAACGGATTCGATGGGGATGAGCTCTCCCGCGTGGTGCCGACGAAGTTCGATCACTTCGCGATCGTCTACGCGGGCCAGTTCTATCCGCCGAAGTCGAAGGTAGATCCCTTCATGGCCGTGCTCCAGCGGATGAAAGAACGCAAGGTCGGCGGGAATTGGGCGTTGCACTACTACGGCGGCCAGGACCGGCACGTGCTCGACGCGGCGCAGGCCTTCGGGTCGAGGACCGAGTCGTCCTTCACGGAGACGTCTCCCATCGGGAGGCGCTGTCGGCGGTCGCCGGAGCGGGCGTCGCTCTGGTGATCACTTCGGTTGCCGAGCAGGGCGACGAGCAGGATCGGGGAGTGGTCACCGGAAAGGTCTTCGAAGCCATGGGCCTCCGCACGCCGGTTCTGGCCGTGGCGCCCGAGGGGAGCGACCTCGAGGCCATTCTGACGCTCACGGGCCGGGGCAGGAGGTTTACGGCCTCCGCCGTCCCGGAGATGGAGGAGTTTCTGGTGGGACTCATGCGGGAGGGCGGGCCTCGGAGCGCCGAGACGCCGGAGTTCGATTGGCCGAGCATCGGGGCGAGGCTGGACGACGCGCTCCGCGAAGCCTTGCGCATCGGGAAGGCGCTCTCGCCGGCCGAGGGCGCGAACCCCGAGTCTCTGGTCGAGAGTCACGCATGAACAGGCGAGCTCCTACGGCTCCCTGGGTCAATGCGCCCCGGCCTTCGGGCGCGCCGGTGCGGCGGATCGTGGGGCCGGTCAGGGAAGGGCCTCCGGGGACGCCGGAGTCTCGCATCGGTCCGCGGCGCCTTGTTCGATGGCTCTTCGTGCTGTTCGTCGCCTCGATTCCGTTCGAAAACTTCGCGGTCGGAGAGGGCTCGCTCGCGAAGCTGTTCGGCTATCTCTTTCTGCTGATCGCGGTCGTGCAGCCCGGTGTGTGCTTCCGCCGGCCGCCGAGAGCGTTCTGGTGGTTCCTCGCATACATCATCGTGTTCTTCGTCCGAGGAACTTTTCTCTTCGGGGACGAGGAAATCCGGCGTCGCATACTTTCCGAGTTCGTTCAGCTCGTTCGGCTCCTGATCCTGTTCTGGATGAGCCACAGCCTGCTGTCGTACGAGCGCATGGTCCCCATCGTTTTGCGCGCATTCGTCTGTGCCTGCATCGGCCTGTCCCTCTTGCAAATGACCGGTGTCACCCGGGTCGATGTGCAAGGCGAGGACACGAGGGTCACGGCCTTCGGAGCGGATGCAAACATCTTCGGCGCGACACTGGCACTCGGGGCCGTGACCCTCATCGGGCTCTCCTATGGCCGAGAGCGGAGTCGAGGAATGACGCATAGCTCGTCTGGGCGATCTTCGCGCTGATCGCGTACAACGTAGCGCTTGACCGGCTCCCGCGGAGCGTTCGTCGCGCTCGGCGGTGGATGGACGGTTCTCGTTCTCAAGAAGGGATCCCTCGAGACCCGGATCCGAAACGTCGTCTTGGTCGTGGCCGGCTGTGCGGCCCTCGTGCTGATAAGTCTGACTTCAGAGACGTACATCAAGCGCTGGCAAAGGACGTTCGAGGGCGGCACGATGGCGGGTCGCGAACGCATTTTCCCGAAGCCGCCCGGATGATTTTGGAGCGACCAATTGTCGGCTGGGGCCCGGTGAACCACTACTTCGAGCTGGGCGCCCGACTGGGAGCTCGCCGAAGGGACACGCATAATCTAGTGCTCTGGGTCCTCACGCAGGTTGGCCTCGTGGGCGCGATTCCATTCTTCGGGGTGATTGCCATGGCGCTCGCGGGAGCTTGGCGAGCACGTCGCGGCCACTGGGGGGTCGTGCCGCTCGCGATGATGACGTCGGCTCTCCTGACTAACATGAGCGTCACGTGGCTCCAGAGTAAGACGTTCTGGGTGGCCATGGCGTTCGCTCTCGCCGCCGGCGCGCAGCGTGGCGCGGCCGTCGCTCAAGCGGGCTCGCGAACTACGGCCCCTTCCCCGCGATCGGGGTCGCGAGGTGAGCCGAGTCGTCTCGCTCGCGCCGGACGGCGTGAGTCCGTTCGGGGTGCTGCCCGGAAGCCGCATTCGCCTCCTCGTTGTAGCGGGGAGCTATCCGTATGCAGCCCGGAGCTTCACCGGCATCTTTAACCAGCGGTGCGTGGAGGTCCTGAGAGAGGTCTGCAGTGCCATCGAGGTCCTCGTCCCCAGGCCTTACGTGCCGCGGTTCCTCGCGGGTCTGAATCCGCGGTGGCGGGTCTACAGTCAGATGACGTCCGTGGGATGGCAACCGGGCCTCGGAGTCCACCGGCCTCCTTACCTTCAGATTCCGGCATTTGTCGGGGGTTCCTGGGTCGACCGGGGGCGGTTCCTCGCCTCGCGCGGCGCCGCCCGCCGGATGCATCGGCGGTCGCCGTTCGACGCGGTCCTCGCGTTCGATCTCGTCGGCGCGGGCGGGCTGGCGTGGAGAATCGGCCGTTCGCTGGGCATCCCGGTCGCCGGTTGGTCTCTCGGCGGCGACGTGCGCGCGCCCGTCGGCTCGCGCCTGGCCGGCGTCGTTTCCGAAACGCTGCGGCGCCTGGACCTCGTTTTCTATCAGAGCGAGGAGTTGAAAGCGGTGGCGGCCGGTCTCCTGCGGAAGAGGCCGGAGGAGCTGCCCGCCGACCGGCATGTGGTCTTGCCCCACGGCATTCCGAAGCCGCCGCGATCGATCGCGACGCGTGTCGAGCGCGCACCCGAGCCGAGTGGGGTGTGTCGCCGGAGCAGGTGGTCGTGTTCTCCCTCGGCCGAATCACGAGGGCGAAGGGCGTCTTCGAGCTCCTGGACGCCTTCTTGAAGGCCGCGCGGGAGAACCCGAAATTGACGTGCGTTCTCGTCGGCTCTAGTCCGGTGTTCGACGAGAGCGCTACCGTGCGCTCGAGAGTCCTCTCGGATCCGGAGATCGCTTCGAGGGTCAAGCTGCTCCCGTTCTGCGGTCCGGATCAGGTGTGGGAAGCGATGTGCGGGGCGGACATGTTCGCTTTCACCAGTCACAACGAGGGCATGCCCAACAGCCTGCTCGAGGCGATGGCCATGGGCATTCCCGCCGTGGCCTTCGGGATCCCCGCTGTTCGGGAAATCGAGGCGGGGACTGGAGCGCTTCGCATCGTGCCTTCTTTCGAGGTGATGGCATTCTCTCGCGCCATTCTCGAACTCGCCTCCTCGCCCGCAGAGCAGCGTCGTATGGGAGCGCTCGGGCGCGCGCGGGTCGAGGACGGCTTCATGGTGCGAAAGAACGTCCCCCTCGCGGTGAACCATCTGGAGGCCCTTCGGCCGGCGTTGAAGGCCGGGGGACCGGCGAGGCCTTCGACGCTCGTCGGGGACGCCCGCTCCCGGGAGCTCGAGACGCGATGAGCGAGAGCGAGTTTCTCGCCGGTTATCGCGCGCGGATGATGGCGCACGCTCTGAGAAGGATCGGCCGGCTGCGTTTTCGCCGCGTCCTCGATATCGGCTGCAGCGACGGGCAGATCTTTCGGACGATCGCGAGGGTGGTGCGCGCGGAAACCGCGGTGGGCGTCGATCTTAATGCCGCGGAAGGAGAATCCGACGGGATCCTTTTTCGGAAGTGCAACCTTTTCGACTACTCCGCGGAAGAGCCATTCGATCTGGTGATTTCGAACCAGGTGTTCGAGCACATCTACGACCCGGCTGCCGAAGTACTTCGACGTCTTGAAAGCGAGCTGCTCGCCGACGGGAGTGATACTACTGAGCACCCCGAATCGCTGGCGCGCCCTAAATCTTGTCCGATTCCTCACGTTTCGGCGGCCGTACATGATGCAAGCCAATCCGGGCGTCCCGCCGTCCGAGCATCTCGGCCACCATCGCGAGTGTAGCTACCGCGAGCTGGCGGCGCTCCTGCGCGGCGCCTTCGACCGGGAATCCTGGCACATGACGATCGGAGAAGCGTGCCTCGAGACGAGGGGTCTCGGCTGCGGTGGCTCGCCCGGTGCGCGGTCTACCTGAGTCTGTGGCCGTTCTGGAGACCGCTCGTCGTCTCCGCCTCCCAGGACCACTACGTCGCGCTGAAGCAGGTCGCCGTCCCGGCGGAGCGGCGTCCGGTCATCGACCGGATCGCATGACGGTCTCCAGCGCCTAGCGGCTTCCCCACAGGAGAACCATGGAACCCGCCAAACGAACTTCGGAACAGCGCTCGCCGTTTCCCCTCCGGGTGATGCGGTCGGAGCCTCACGTGTACAGCGCGATCTGCAGGGCCCGTCGCGCCTACTCGCGCCATATCGCGGGGCGCCGCGAGCGATCGCTGTTTCGGGAAAGCCAGGATCTCTTCGCGATCACGCCCGCAGAGGCGCGTTCCGTCGAGGATCTTCGAAAGCAGGGCTACGCCGTCTTGCCGGACTTCGTGCCGACCGCTCTCGTCGACGCCATCTTCGAGAAGGCAGACCGGCTTCTTCGGGGCGGCCACGTCGACCCGAAGGATGCATACACGGTCCAGAACCGCAAGCGCCTCGTCCCTGGAAGGTCTCACCTACGACGAGCTGGCGGCGACCGAAAAGATGATCGCCGTGAGGGACCCGCTGCTCTCGGTTCCCGAGGCCCTGCCCCTCGCGCTCCACGAGGGCATTCTCAAGATCGTGACGAACTTTCTCGGGTACATCGCGCCCTGGTTCAAGCCCCTGATCGTCCTCGACTTTCCGTCGGACCGCCCGAGGGAATCGAGCAACTTTCACCGCGACAACGACGAGGCGGACTCGGTTCAGGCCTTCGTATATCTCGTCGACATCGACGATACGCGCGGCCCCCTCGTCTACGTCCCTGGGACCGATCGATACGACGTCCGCTCCTGCCGTCCGCGTCTGGCGAGGGACCTCGGAATTTGGAGACGACGGAAGGATCAGCGACGAAGAAATCGAGAAGCACTATCCCCGAGACTCGTGGTCGGTTCTGCGCGTGCGGAGGGGAAGCGTCGCCATCATCCACGGCAACGGGTTTCACAAGGGGCCGTCGGCCGCCTCACGGCGGATCGTCCAATATGCCGAGAACCGCCGTGAGGATCGACTTTCACGGATACAAATTGTGGAAACGGAACGCCCGCTGGAGGGGCGTGAGAATCCGCGCGGAAGATTACGCACGTTTGACGCCGCTGCAGAGACTCTTCTCGGACGCCGCGGCGGTTGTTGACGCATAGGACACCCGGAAGGCCGTTCGAATGGCCGAGCGAACTCTGATCGTCAACGCGGACGGCTTCGGCTTCGGGCCCGGGGCCACGAAAGGGATTCTGGAAGCGATCGGGAACGGAGGAATCATCACGAGCGTCAGCGTCAACGCCAACTTTCCGGACGCCGAGCGCGGACGGGAGCTCGTTGCCGCGCATCCGGCGATCAGCGTGGGCGTCCACGTCAATCCAGTCGTGGGTTCGCCGTGCCTCGCGCCCGACCGGGTCCCGAGTCTCGGGGAAGAGACGGCCAGTTGCTCGGAAGCGAGTTCTCGAAGAGATGGAAACGAGGCGAAATCTCGCCCGCGGAGCTCGAGGCGGAGTTCGACGCTCAGATCGTACGGGTCCGCGAGTGGGCGGGGGACCGGCTGACGCACCTCGACTCGCACCAGAACTCTCACCTTTCCTATTTCGATCTGTTTCTGCGCCTGGCGAGGAAGTGGCGAATCCCATTCATCCGCACGAACGCCTCGACGATCTGTCTGGAGGCGCGCAACCCGCGGCTCGCTCGAGTCGCCGCCTACGTGAGGCGTCCGCACGTCTTCGTGGCGCACCTGTACCGGCGCGCCCAGATGCGCCGGGCGGCGGCGGCGGGGCTGCGGATGGCGGACCGGCTCGTCACCGTCGGCTACGCGGCGATGGGGAACAAGGCGGTCGCGGAGAACTGGGTTCGGATCCTGCGGAACCTGCCCTCGGGAGTCTCCGAGATCTACTGCCACCCGGCTTATCCCGACGAGACCCTGGAGCGGTGGGCGAGCTACACGCGCCCGCGGGCGCAGGAGCTCGAGATCCTGCGGCGGCCGGAGCTGCGGGAGCTGGCCCGATCGCTCGGAGTGCGCCTCGTGAGCTCTCTCGAGCTCGTGGAGGCCTGAGCTCTTGATTCACGACTGGAAGACGGAGCTCTACTGGCGCCTGCCCGTTCCGGTGCAGGAGGCGTCGCTCTCGCTGTTCGCGCGGCGACTCGATCGCCTCTACTACGGCGGCGAGTTCGAGAGCGCGTGCCGGCAGATTCGCCAGCATCGCTGGAAGGACTCCGATCAGGTGATCGCCTGGCAGCTCGAGCAGGCGAGTCGGGCCGTGGAGTCCGCGGTCCGGCGCGTGCCGCACTATCGGAGCCTGCGTCCCGAGCTCGCGTTTCCCTTGAGGTCCGTGGAGGACCTCCGGCGTCTTCCGCGACTCGGCCGGCAGGAGCTTCGCCAGAGCGAGGGCCGGTTTCTCGGCGAAGACCTCGATCGTCGCCGCCTCTTTCGCGACAAGACGAGCGGCTCGACCGGGGACGTCACTGACGATTTTCTTGCCCCGACCGTCGCTCCAGAGGTTTCAAGCCGTCGCGGAGGTTCGCGTTCGGGAGGCCGCCGGCGTCTCGCGCCGCATCCCGCGCGCGATGCTGGGGGTCGGCCGATCGTGCGGGGCGACGCGTCTTCGCCGCCCTACTGGCGCCGGAATCGTTTCTGGGACCAGCTCTATCTATCCAGCTATCACGTCTCGAAGCGGACCGCGGCCGGTTACATCGGCGCGATCCGGGAGGCGGGATCCCGGTGGCTGACCGGCTACGGTTCCGCGATCGCGGCGCTCGCCGAGGCCGCGAAGGCGGCAGGGCAGGCGCCGCTGCCGATGCAGGTCGTCGTGGTCAGCGGCGACACGCTGCAGGCGGGAATGCGTCGCAGCATCGAGGAATTCTTCCGCTGCAAGTGCTTCGACAGCTATGGACAGGTCGAGGGTGTCGCGATGGCCATGGAGTGCGATCGGGGGCGGCTCCACGTCGTTCCCGAGGTCGGCTTGATCGAAATCCTTCGCGAGGATGGATCGCCGTGCGATCCGGGGGAGGTCGGAGAGATCGTCGCGACGGGCCTGGTCAACGAGGGGATGCCGCTGCTGCGCTATCGGACGGGCGACTGGGCGGCCTGGTCGACGGAGATCTGCCCCTGCGGAGAGCCGCAGCCGGTTCTCCAGGCGCTCGAGGGCCGAGTCGACGACTACCTCGAGACGTCGGACGGCCGCCGGATCGGGCGGCTGTCCACCGCGATGAAGCGGAGCCCGAGCATCCATTCCGCGCAGATCGTTCAGGACCGCCCGGGCCATGCGTTTCTCCTGGTCCGTCCCGGGGAAGGTTATCGCCCGAAGGACGCGGGCCCCGTGGTAGATGACATTCGCGAGCGCATCGGCCGGTTCGACCTCGACGTCGTGGAGGTTTCGGAGATCCCCAAGACGCCCACGGGCAAGACGCGCCTCGTCGTGCGTCTGCCGGAACGATCGGAGTCGCTGAGGGAGTCCTACGAACGATTGCTGCGCGAGAACGCGTCCTGACCATGGGGAGCCGGTGACGGGAGCGGCCGAACGAACGGTCTCGCCGGAGGACGCTCCCCTGGCGGGCGTGCGGATCCTCGTCCTGACCTCGGGGCACGAGGCTCTGGACGGACGCGTGTATGCCCGGGAGGCCTGCGGCGCGGAGTCGCTCGGCGCCGAGGTCACCGTCGTCGGCAAGCTCACCCGCGGAACGCCCGGCCGCGTGCCGGTCGTCGCCATTCGGCCGGCCGGGTCTCGCCCCGCACGATTTCTCGTTCAGCCCTGGCGGTGTCTCTGGGCGGCGAGGCGGTCGAGCCCGGACATCGTGCACTTCCACGACGCCGAGATGCTGGCGATTCTCCCGGTCGCCCGGCTCCTCTGGCATCGCGCCCGATTCGTCTACGACGTCCATGAGGATTTCGCGAACCTCATGCTGGTCCGCGACTGGCTGCCGGGTCCGGCGAAGCCTCTGGTGAGATCGCTCGTGAACCTCTGCGAGAAGGCGCTCGCGCGGCTGGCCCACGGCATCGTCGTCGTGACGCCGCCTCTGGCCGAGAAGTTCCCGCACGGGGCGCGCGTCGTCGCCTTCAACTACGCGACCGCCGACGTCTTCGACGAGGCAGCGCGCCAATCCCGGGAGCCTTCGAACAGAAAGTACGACCTGGTGCATCTGGGCACGCTCAACCGCCGGCGTGCGGCATTCCTTGCGCGCGTCCTCCAGGCGTTCCACGCGCGCCGGCCCGCCGCCCGTTCGCTCGTTCTCGGCGCCGACGAAAGGGTTCTGCAGGGACTTCCGGTCCCGCTCCCGGCCGGTTGCGAGGTCGTGGGCCGGGTGCCCTTCGACCGCGTCGCGGCATTCCTCGGCGACTCGAAGGTGGGAATCGACGTGCACCCGTGGCTGTCGCCGCACCTGCTGCCCGCGCTGGCGGTGAAGGTCTGCGAGTACATGGCGTGCCGGTGCGCGGTTGTCGCGTCGTCGATGCCCGTTCTCGAGACGGTTCTCGCCGGCGCGCGGCTCGATGACGCAATCGTCCGGATCCGGGGCGGGGAGCCGGAGGACTATGCCGACGCCGCCCTGCGCCTGGTCGAAGCGATCGCGTCCGGCCAGGCGCCGGGGGACCGGCTCCGGGAGTTCGCGCTCGCCCGCATGAACTGGGACGGCGAATCGCGCAAGATCGCGGCCTTCTATCTCGCGCTGCTCGGACGGAGGCCATGCGCCACCTGATCATCAACGCCGACGGCTACGGCTTCACGGAGGGAATCACGCGCGCCATCGAGGAGTGCGTCGATTTCGGGACCGTACGCAGTCTCTCCGCCAACGTCAACTTCCCGCACGCGTCGCGGCTGCGGCCGCTCGTGGCCCGGCATCCGCAGGCTCTCCGTGGGATGCCATCTCAACCCCGTCGTGGGGAGGCCGCTTCTGCCCGCGGGAAAAGTCCCGAGCCTGGTGGATCGGGAGGGGTTCTTTCACTACCGATCCTTCGCGAAGAAAGTCTCGCGGGGCGAGATCCGGCTGGAGGAGCTCCGCGACGAACTTCTGGCGCAGGTCGACCGCACCCGGGATCTGGTCGGCGACGCGTTCTCCCACGTCGACTTCCATATGGGACTTCACCGGCTTCCCCGGCTCTATCCGACGTTCCTGGAGGTGGCGCGCCGAAGCGGCACGGGACGGATCCGGACGCACCGCTACGTCGTGGGCTTCGAGACCGGGTTTCCGCGGCTGCGCCATGCCCTCCATCTCCTGGGCGGGCCGACCCGGGCACCCAAGTACGCCTGGAATCTCCTCCTCCGGGCCCGGGCGTTGCGGCAGGGACTGGCGATGCCGGATCGATGGATCGAGATCACGGGGCGCGGATTTCGCCCGAACACGATCGACGAGAAGGCATATCTCGCGCTGGTGCGGCACGTTCCGGCGGGATTCAACGAGTTCGTCGTTCACCCCGGGTACGTCGACGACGACCTCCGGCGGTGGTCGACGTACATCGACCAGCGGCCCGAGGAATTGCGGGTCCTGCTCCGCCCGGCGCTGAAGGAGGCGCTCGGCTCGTCCGGTGTGCGCCTGGCCGGATACCGCGACATCCCTCTTCGGGGTGCGAGCGCTTCCGCCGCGCCGCGCCGGGCGGCGGCCGCCATCGATCCGAAGGTCGCCGATTGAGAAGGTTTCGGCAGCCGGACTGAGGAGTTCGAATGTTCCGCCTCGCGATCGACCGAAAACCCAGAGTGCTCGTTCTCGCTCCTCATACGGATGACGGGGAGCTGGGCTGCGGCGCCACCATCGCGCGACTCGCGGCACACGGGCTTCCCGTGTCCTACGCGGCGTTCTCCCTTGCGGAGGAGTCCGTCCCGCCGCCGTTTCCGCGCGACATCCTGGAGACGGAGGTCAAGGCCGCGACAGCCAAGCTCGGAATCGCGCGCGAGTCCCTGCTGCTCTTCCGATATCGCGTTCGGCACTTCGCGGCCCAGCGGCAGGAGATCCTCGAAGATCTGGTCCGATTGAACCGCGACGTGGCGCCCGACCTGGTGTTGATGCCGGCGCTCCACGACCTGCACCAGGACCACACGACAGTGGCCACCGAGGGCCTTCGCGCCTTCAAGCGCACGTCGATCCTCTGCTACGAGCTTCCGTGGAACAACCTGAATTTCGCCACACAGTGCTTCGCGGCGGTGTCCGAGGAGGACCTGGCTCGAAAGATCGAAGCGCTCGATTGCTATGCTTCTCAAAAACATCGGAACTATCTGTCGCCCGACTTCGTCCGGGGCCTCGCAACGACGCGCGGCGTGCAGATCGGCCAGCGCTACGCAGAGGCCTTTGAGGTTGTCCGTTGGATCCTTTGATGCCGGACGCTGCGGCCTCCGGATCCGCCGTGCCCGGCACCGAGATCACCTACGAAGTGCTCTGGCGCGACCGGGCGGTCCGGGATGGGGCAGCCCTCGTGGGTCTCGGCCGAGATCTCGCGTGGGAGAACTGGACGATCGAGAACCTGTTGATCGACCTGCCTTCGAAATGGGAGCTGAGCTTCGTGGCGGTCTCCAGCGCAGGGCCGGTCGGGTACGGCGTCGCCTCTCGCAAGCCCGACGCTGTGCACCTGCATCACCTCATCGTCGGACCCGCGTGGCGCGGGAGCGGCGTCGGCCGCGAGCTGCTTCGGCGGGTGACCGCGGGGGCCCTCGCGGTCGGGGCGCGCGACGTGTCCCTCAAGGTCCACCGGGACAACGTGCGCGCGATCGCCTTCTACGAGCGGCTGGGGTTTCGGCTGGATCCCGGTTCGCATGGCGATTGGGCGCCGATGACCGGGGCGGTCGACGAGATCCTCCGGCGGATCGTCTCCTGACCATGGCGGACGTTCCCGTGGGAATCGTGGTTCCCGTGCTCAACGAGTCGCGTTTCCTTCCGAGACTCCTGACGTCGATCGCCGGCCAGGAAGGACTCGAATCGCTCTGCCGGATCTCGGCGGTGGACGGAGCCTCCGAGGACGATTCGCGCGAGATCATCCGATCGTGGAGCGGCCGGCTCCCGATGCTCCGCCTCCTCGAGAACCCGAAGCGCGTGACGCCGGTGGCCTTCAACATCGGAATCCGCGACTGCCTGGACGCCGGCGCGGAGGCGATCCTGCTCCTGGGCGGCCACAGCGCCCTCGAGCCGGGGTTCCTTCGCGTGCTCGCGGGTCACCTGCGCACGGACGAAGCGGACCTGATCGGCTCGATTCACGCCTATCCGGAGACGCGCTCGGCCTTCGAGACGGGCATTCGGGCCTACGCGGAGAGCCGGCTCGGACGGCGCCTGGTCCGCTACAGCCGGCTGAGCGCGCCGACCAAGACCTTCGTCGCGTACTGCCCCACGGTGCGGCGTCGAGTATTCGAGAAGGTGGGGCTCTTCGACGAGAAGCTCATCCGAAATCAGGACAATGAGTTCCAGGCGCGAGCCCGCGACGCGGGTTTCCGCTTCCTGAGCGATCCCGGCATGCGGTACCTGTACTCGCCTCCGGACTCGTTCGCCCGGCACCTCCGCCAGATGTGGGGCAACGGCCGCTGGGTCGGCCGGCGAACATACGGATACGAGGTCAAGCACGTCGCGCCGGCGCTCTTCTGGACCGCCATTCTCGTCCTCGGCATCGCGGCCGCCGCGGGGCTCTCTCCCGCGGCATGGCTTCTCGTCGGATTGCTCGCCGTCTATTTCGGAGCGATCCTCGGAGTCAGCTTCGCCTGGAAGCGGCGCCTGGGGGCGTCGCTGCGTTGGCTTCCGATCCTGTTCGTGGGGGGACATCTCGCCTACGCGGTCGGGACGTTTCAGGGACTGTTCGAACGCCTCACGGGGCGGGAGTAGAGATCGGATCCGTGCGTCTGGCCGTCCATCAACCCAACTACATCCCCTGGTGCGGATACTTCTCGAAGATCCGGTCCTGCGACGTCTTCGTGTTCCTGGACGACGCGGAGATCTCGACCGGACAGAGCTACGTGTATCGCAGCCAGGTCCGCGGCCCGAAGGGCGCCGAGTGGCTCTCGGTGCCGACGCACCGGAGCCTCCATCAATCGATCCGGGACGTGACCTTCGCCGACGTGAAGTGGGCGCGCAAGCACCTCCACAAGCTCGAGGCGCTGTATCGGAAGGCTCCTCATTTTGGAGACGTGTTCGCGCTTCTGGAGCCGATCTTCCTCTCCCCGGGAGAGCTCCTGGCGGACTTCAACATCCGGCTCATCCGGAGCCTCGCGGTGTTCCTGGGCCTCGAGCGGCGCTTCGAGCGGTCCGGCAACCTCAAGGTGGAAGGGACGCGCGACGATCGGCACATCGCGCTCGCGGCCGCCGTTGGGGCCGATACCTACCTGTCCGGCAAAGGAGGGCAGGGCTATCAGGACCCTTCCCGATTCGCCGAGGCCGGGATTCGGCTGGAGGTGCGCGAGTATCGGCCGGTCGCGTATCCGCAGATTCACGGCGAGTTCCTGCCCGGGCTCAGCATCGTGGATGCCCTCTTCAACTGCGGACGCGGGGCGGCGGACCTCCTGGCCCCGCCGGACCCGGCGGGGGAGTCCTCCGTTCCCGAAACAAACGCTCTCGAACACCGAGTCTGACGAAACCAGGGAGGTGAGATGAAGGGAGATTCCGGCGCCTTCTTCGACGAGTTCGCGGTCACCTTCGACACGTTCTATGACTCCAAGCGGAGCCCGTTCATGCAGTGGGTCGACCAGCGCTTCCGACGCGACATGTTCGTCCGGATGGAGCTCACGTTCGATTACCTGGGAGACCTGACGGGGAAGAGCGTCGTCGACATCGGTTGCGGCTCTGGCCCCTACGTCGAGTTGGCGTTGAAGCGCGGAGCGGCGCGGGTGACGGGGATCGATCCCGCGCCGGGGATGCTGAGTCTGGCTCGGGAGCGCGTGGCCCGGCTCGGCGCGAGCGACCGGGTGCGGCTCGTCGAGGGTTACTTTCCGCAGACCTCGCCCGGCGGTCCCTTTGATTCCGCGATCGTGATGGGCGTGCTCGACTACATCGCCGATCCGCTGGCTTTCTTGAAAGCGCTGCGATCGATCGTCACCCGCGGCGCGGCGATCTCCTTTCCGAGCATCCACTGGTACCGGACGCCGCTGAGAAAGGTTCGCTATCGCCTGCGGAACTGCCCCGTGTACTTCTATACCGAGAAGCGAATTCGCGACCTGGCGCGGGACGCCGGATTCGGGAGCTACGATTTGAAGAAGATCGAGGGGGCGGGCCTCGACTACGTGCTATGGGCGAAGGTCTGACTCCGTCGGGACGCGTCGTCGTGACCGTCGATGTCGAGGACTGGCCTCAGTCCACCTGGGACCGGTCCCTCGAGATCAGTCCGCGCGCCGCCCGCAACACCGAGAACCTGCTCGAGCTGCTCGCGCGGCATCGGAAGCGCGTGACGATGTTCGTCCTGGGAAAGTTCGCCGAGCGATTCCCTGAGATCGTGCGGTCGATCGCCGCGCAGGGGCACGAGGTCGCCTCGCACGGCTACGGCCACGTGGAGATTTTCAAGCAGGCGCCCGCCGAATTTCGAGAGGATGTCGTGCGTGCGAAGGGGATTCTCGAGGGGATCATGGGAAGCCGCGTCGTGGGGTACCGCGCTCCCGACTTCTCGGTCGTCGGAACGACCCTCTGGGCTCTCGAGACGCTGGCCGAGACAGGCCACGAGTACGATTCCAGCATCTTCCCGATCCGGCACGGCCGCTATGGAATCCCGGACTGGCCCTTGGAGCCCCGGCGCGTCCGGCTCGCTTCCGGCCGGTCGATTCTGGAGATGCCGATCGGGACGGCGACGATCCGGGGGCGGCGCCTGCCCGCGGGCGGCGGCGGCTACCATCGACTGCTCCCGAGCGTCGCGATCCGCTGGGCGATCGCGAGGACCCTCGAGCGCCAGGGCCTGTTCGTCGCGTATTGCCATCCCTACGAGTTCGACCCGCGCGAGTTCCGAGAGTTGCACCTGCCTATCCCGCTCTCGACACGCCTGCATCAGGGCCTTGGGCGTCGCGGTTTCCGGAGGAAGTTCGAAACTCTTCTGAGATCCTTTGAGGTCGTCCGCGGCTGCGACGTCGCGCAGGCGGAGGATGTCCCCGAGTACGCGGCCTAGCGTCTCTTCTCGAGGAGAAATCATGAAGTCGCTCCCTGTTCCATTCTTCCGTCCCGACGTCACGGCCGCCGAGATCGACGAGGTCGTCGCCGCGCTGAAGTCCGGCTGGCTCACGACCGGGCCGCGGGTCCGCCGGTTCGAGCAGGAGTTCGCGGCCGCGGTCGGCGGGACGCACGCGGTGGCGGTCAACTCGTGCACGGCCGCGCTGCACCTCGCCATCGAGGCGCTCGGTCTCAAGGCGGGGGAGGGCGTGCTCGTGCCGACGATGACCTTCGCGGCCTCCGCCGAGGTCGTGCGGTATCTGGGCGCCATTCCGATCCTGGTCGACTGCGACCCGATCACGCTCAACATGGATCTCGAGGACGCGGAGCGGAAGCTCGCGGCGCTGTCGGCGGGCAAGCTCCCGTCGTCGATCCCGCGCGGCACGCGGGTCGTCGGGCGTCATTCCGGTCCACGTGGCCGGCTGGATGATGGACACGGACGCCGTCGCGGCCTTCGCGGCGAAGCACGGGCTGTGGGTCGTCGAGGATGCGGCGCACGCCTTCCCGGCCGCCTGGCGCGCGGAGCGCCCGGCGCCCCGTGGCGCCGGTGCGGCGAGAAAACGTCCGCCGTCTCCTGCTTCTCCTTCTATGCGAACAAGACGATCACGACCGGCGAAGGGCGGCATGGCGATCACGGAGGACGAGGGGCTCGCGCGACGCATGCGGATGATGTCGCTGCACGGCCTCTCGCAGGACGCCTGGGATCGGTATTCCGGCGGGCGGAGCTGGGACTATCGGATCGTGGCGCCGGGGTTCAAGTACAACCTGACGGATGTCGCCGCGGCGCTCGGGCTCCGACAGCTCGAGCGGGCCGAGGCGATGCGCGTCGAGCGCGAGGCCGTGGCCGCCCGGTTCCTGGAGGAGCTCGCGGACGTCGAGGAGATCGAGTTGCCTCTCTCCGGCCCGGATCGGATCCACTCGTGGCATCTCTTCCCGATCCGGCTGCGTCTCGACCGGCTGGCCGTGGACCGGAACGCGTTCCTCGACGCGCTCAAGGATGCCGGCGTCGGCTGCTCGGTCCACTGGCGTCCGCTCCATCTCCACCCGTACTACGAAGAGACGTTCGGTTGGCGTCCCGCGGACCTGGCCGCGTCGACGGCTGTCTGGGAGCGCCTCGTCAGCCTACCGATCTTCCCGGGCATGCGGCCCGAGGAGGTCGCGCACGTCGTCGAATCCGTCAAGAGCCTCTGTGCCCGGCATGCGAAGAGTCCAGCCGTGGCGCACGCGGCGAAGCGGTGACGCGGGCGGGAGTTTCGCGTGTCCGGCGGAATACCGCGCGCCGTAGAGGCCGCCGTCGCGGGCGTCGGGCTGGTCCTCGCCTCGCCGGTCATTGCCGCGGCAGGACTCCTCGTGCGGGCGACGTCCTCCGGTCCGGCCTTCTTCCGGCAGGAGCGGATTGGACGCGGCGGCCGCCCGTTCACGCTCTACAAGCTTCGGACGATGCGGGCCTCCGGGGATGGAGAGGGTCCCCAGGTCACGGCCCGCGGCGACGCGCGGGTCACTCCGCTCGGCCGGTTCCTGCGCCGGTCGAAGCTCGACGAGCTGCCGCAGCTCTGGAACGTGGTGAAGGGAAACATGTCGCTCGTGGGGCCGCGTCCCGAGGTGGGTCGGTACGTGCGGCGGGAGGATCCCGCCTGGCGGCGAGTCCTGGCCGTGCGGCCGGGCATCACGGACCCCGTCACGCTGGAGCTTCGCGACGAGGAAGCGCTGCTGGCGTCGGCGCCGGGGGACAAGGAACGGTTCTACCGGGAAGAGCTTCTGCCCGCGAAGCTCCGGAGCTATGCCGCTTATCTCGATCGGCGGTCGGCGTGGTCGGATGTCGCCGTGCTGTACAGAACCGTGCTGGCCGTCCTGATCCCAAGACTGGCAGGGCGTTCGCACGGAGGTTCGCCAATGCCGCCGCGCTGAATCTTTTTGCAAACCTTCAACGGATTGGATATCATTGAGAAGGTAGGAGTTATGTCCCCGACCTCGAAGGTCCGGGGAGGAAAGAACGCCGTCTCGCTCGCGCGGCCTTGTTTCCTCCCCGGACCCGAAAAAGAAGAGTCGGTATCTTTTCGAAAGGAAGGCCCTTGGCTGAGGACGAGGCGTCTCGTCACCCGCGGATGGTCCTCGCGTCAATCTCGGCGAGGTGGAGCGAGAGTCTGCCGCGCTGATCGGAAGGCCGAGGCCGGTGGTTCCAGCCGACCGGCGATTCTTCGGTCGACCGGCGCGCCGTCCGAGCCGTCCAAGTCGTTCTCGATCCGATAGCGCTGGCGGCTTCCTTCTGCCTCGCGTATCTGCTGCGGTTCGACTTTCAAATTCCTGCCGCCTCACTTCCCGACGCCCGGCTTCAGCTCCTTCTCGCCGTCGCCATTCAGATCGTCGACGCTCGTCGCCTTCGGCGTCTACCGGTTCATCTGGCGGTACGTCGGCATGGCGGAGATTCGAACCTTCGTGGCCTCGGCGGCCGCCTCGTCGTTGCCGTTGCTCGTGCTTCGCCTCGCTCTTCCCGACCGCCTTCAGGCCTGGCGCGTGCCGCTCTCGATCATCGTGATGGACACCATTCTCGCGTTCGGATCGGTCCTCGCGCTGCGCGTCGCGCGCCGGGCGCTCTTCGAGTACCGGGAGAAGAAGGAGCGGGCGGGAGGCGTCGAGGGGCCGGAGGACCGCAAGCCGGCGCTCCTCGTCGGGGCCGGACGCGCGGGCTTGCTCGCGGCCCGGGAGATCGTGGGCGTGGGCGACGTCGCGCTGGAGGTGAAGGGCTTCGTGGACGACGACGCGACGAAGCAGGGCAGCGTCATTCACGGCTTTCCGGTCCTCGGGCGGACGGACGACCTGCCGCGGCTCGTCAAGGAGATGGAAATCGCGCAGGTGGTCATCACGATCGCGCGTATTTCCCGCCGCGACATCCTGAGGATCATCGACATCTGCCACAAGATCCCGGTCAAGCTCCGGATCATCCCGGGCCTCTACCAGATCATTCAGGGCAAGGTGCAGGTCTCGCGAATCCGCAACGTGCAGATCGAGGACCTCCTCGGCCGGGAGCCGGTCGAGCTCGACGAACAGCAAGTGGGGCAATTCCTCGCCGGTCGCGTCGTGATGGTCACGGGCGCCGGGGGATCCATCGGCTCCGAGCTCGCGCGCCAGGTCGCCCGGTTCAAGCCCGCGCAGCTCCTGCTCGTCGAGCGGGCGGAGTTCGCGCTGTTCGAGATCGATCAGGAGCTGAGGCGGTCTTTTCCGCAACTGGCTCTCGTGCCGCTCGTCGCGGATGTCGGCGAGGAAGCCCGGATCCGGCGCATCTTCGACGCCTACCGCCCCCACGTCGTCCTGCACGCGGCCGCGCACAAGCACGTCCCGATGATGGAGGCGAACCCCGCGGAGGCGATCAAGAACAACATCCTGGCGACCCGGACGCTCGGCGAGCTGTCGGGGCAGAGCGGCGTCGAGGCCTTCGTGATGATCTCGACCGACAAGGCGGTTCGGCCGACGTCGGTCATGGGCGCCTCCAAGCGCGTCGCCGAGCTCGTCGTGCAGGATCTGGGGCGCCGGTATCCGACGCGTTACGTCGCGGTGCGGTTCGGGAACGTCATCGGCTCGGCCGGCTCCGTCGTGCCGATCTTCCGGGAACAGATCCGGCGGGGCGGTCCGGTGACCGTGACGCATCCGGACATGCGCCGCTACTTCATGACGATCCCGGAGGCGGCGCAGCTCGTGCTCCAGGCCGGAGCGATGGGAGACGGCGGGGAAATCTTCATCCTCGACATGGGCGAGCCGGTACGGATCCTCGATCTCGCGGTCGCGATGATCACGCTGACGGGCCTGAAGCCCTTCGAGGAGATGGACATCGTATTCACGGGCCTCCGCCCCGGCGAGAAGCTCTACGAGGAGCTCGAGCTCTTCGGCGAGGACATCGCGAAGACGCGGCATCCCAAGATCTTCATCGGAAAGCTCGGCGCCTATTCCGCCGAGGACGTGGAGAAGGCACTGGCGCGGCTCGGAGAATTCGCGCGCGATGGAAACAACGACGAGACGCGGCGCTTCCTGAATTCCTTCCTCCCGGAGGCGAAGTTGTCGGTCCGGCGCGAGACACGCGACCGGTCGCCTCGAGCGGAAGGCGTCGCGGCGCCGGACAAGGCGCGGCCTCACGTCTAGCAGGGATCGGCCAGATCAATCCGGCGCGAACGGGAGACTTTCAGACGCGGATTCGAGAGCGCTCGGGCCGGGTTTCCGCGACGCGGTTCCGATGAATTCAAAATGACCGATATCTCTCAGCGAATCGCGAGCCTTTCTCCCGAGAAGAGGGCGCTGCTCGAGGCGAGGCTTCTCCGGGAGCGCACGGCGGCGAGCCCGGTCCCGGCGATCGGGAAGCGCCCGGACACGGGTCCGGCGCCCCTGTCCTTCGCGCAGCAGCGGCTCTGGTTCCTGGACCAGCTCGAGCCCGGCCAGGCCCACTACAACCTGCCCCTCGCGCTGCGCCTCACCGGCGAGCTGGACGTCGCCGCGCTCTCGCGGGCCCTCGACGCGATCGTTCGTCGCCACGAAGCCCTGCGAACGACGTTCGCCGCGCGCAACGGGAAGCCGCACCAGGTGATCGGCGCGGCGCCTCGGGTGGCCGTCGAACGACGCGACCTCTCGATTCTGCCCGAAGGCGACCGGGGGCCGGCCCTTCGGCGGCTGATGGCCGACGAGCTCGCGCGGCCCTTCGACCTCTCCCGCGACGGGATGCTCCGGGCGGCGCTGATCCGGGAGGCGGACGGGTCGCAGGTGCTCCTTCTCATGATGCACCACATCGCCGCGGACGGCTGGTCCATCGGAATCCTCCTCGAGGAGCTGGCGGCGCTGTACCGCGCCGGTCGTTCGGGGGCCGAAGCGGCGCTGCCGCCCCTGCCCATTCAATACGCCGACTACGCCGTCTGGCAGCGCGAGTGGCTTCAGGGCGGCGTCGAAGAAAAGCAGATCGGCTACTGGAGACAGCGACTCTCGGGCGAGCTGCCCCTGCTCGCGATGCCCACGGATCGGCCGCGTCCCGTCCAGCAGACCTTTTCCGGCGCGCAGGAGCGCCGCACGATGACGAGGTCGCTGGCGGACAAGCTCGAAACGCTGTCGCGGGAGTCGGGCGCGACGATGTTCATGACGCTGCTCGCGGGATTCGCGGTCCTGCTCTCGCGCCTCTCGGGGCAAGAGGACATCCTCATCGGCACGCCGATGGCCGGGCGCAACCGCGTCGAAACGGAAGATCTGATCGGCTTCTTCGTCAACACGCTCGTGCTGCGGATCGACCTTACGGGAGATCCGACGTTCCGGGAGCTCCTCGGCCGCGTGCGGGAGCGGTCGCTCGAAGCGTACGCGCATCAGGACCTGCCCTTCGAGCGCCTCGTCGAGGAACTTCAGCCCGAGCGCGATCTGGCGCACTCTCCGCTCTTCCAGGTGATGTTCGCGTTCGAGAACTACCCGATCGGGTATCCGACGCTCCCCGGCCTCGGCCTCGAGAACGTCGAATTCGACACGATCGTTTCGAACTTCGACCTGACGCTCGACATGGCCCTGAACGAGATGGGTCTGGCGGGCTCCCTCGAGTACAACTCCGACCTCTTCGAGCGGTCGACCGCCGGGCGCTGGCTCGCGAACCTCGAGATCCTCCTGGAGGGCATCGCCGCGGCGCCGGACCGCCGCCTGTCGGAGCTCCCGATCCTGACGGAGTCCGAGCGCGAGCGGCTCCTCGTGACCTGGAATGCGACGGCCGCCGACTTCCCATCGGACCGCTGCCTCCACGAGCTGTTCGAGTCTCAGGCGGCGCGGCAGCCCGACGCCGTGGCTGCGGAGGCCAACGGCGACCGGCTCACTTACGGGCAGCTCGAGGCGCGCGCCAACGCGCTCGCGCGGCGACTGCGCGAGCTCGGCGTCGGACCCGATGTGCCTGTCGGGATCTGCCTCGAGCGGTCGCTGTCCGCGGCCGTCGCTCTGCTCGGCGTCCTCAAGGCCGGCGGCGCCTACGTCCCGCTCGATCCGTCCTATCCGGCGGCGCGTCTGAAGTTCTTCCTGGAAGACTCGGGCGCTCCGGTGCTCGTGACGGAGCGACGGTTCGCCCATCTCGCGGGAGAGGGAGCCTGGAAGACGGTTCTCGTCGATTCGCTGCCGGCCGACGACCGCGGCGGCCCGACTCCGGCGAGCGGGGTGACGCCAGACCACCTCGCCTACATCATTTACACGTCCGGCTCGACGGGCCGGCCCAAGGGCGTCATGGTCCCGCATCGCGCCGTCGTGAACCATGCCTGCGCGATCCGACGTCGATTCCGCCTCGGACCCTCGGACCGCGTGCTCCAGTTCGCGTCGCTCTCCTTCGACGTCGCCGCCGAAGAGATCTTCCCGACCTGGGCGGCCGGTGCCGCCGTCCTCTTCCGCTCGGGCGACGTGATCGGGCCTGCGGAATTCGGAGCGTTTGATCGAAGCGCAGCGGCCGACCGTCGTCAACCTGCCCTCGGGCTTCTGGCACGAATGGGTCGCCGAGCTCGAGCGTTCCGGCCGACCCTTGCCGCCGTCGCTTCGGCTGGTAGTCGCCGGAAGCGAGCGGGTCTTGTCGGAGCGCCTCGAGTGGTGGCGCCGGCACGCGACGGGAAGGTGTGCTCTGGTTGAACGGTTACGGTCCGACGGAGGCGACGATCACGGCGACCCTCTACGAGCCGGCGGGCGGCGACCTACCCTTCGCGTCGGTTCCGATCGGCCGGCCCATCGCCAACGTGAAGCTCTACGTCGTGGACACCCACGGCCGGCTCTGTCCTATCGGCGCGGCCGGAGAGCTCTGGATCGGAGGCGCCGGTCTCGCGCGCGGTTACCGGGGCGATCCCGAGCAGACGGCCGAGAAATTCATCCCCGATCCGTTCGGAGCGCCTGGAGACCGCTTGTACCGGACCGGGGATCAGGTCCGGTATCTGACGGACGGGAACCTCGAGTTTCTCGGGCGGCTGGACGGCCAGATCAAGATCCGCGGATTCCGGATCGAGCTCGGCGAGATCGAATCCGCGATCGAGCAACACCCGGGGATTCGGGAGGCCGCCGTCGTCGGTCGGGACGAAGGCGCTGCGGCGCGGCTGGTCGCCTACTTCGTTCCGGCCGCTCCCGGCAGCGTCGACGCGGACCAGCTGAAGACGTTCCTCAAGGAGCGGCTGCCGGGATACATGATTCCCTCGGCCTTGGTTCTGCTCGAGACTTTGCCGCGAACGGGAAGCGGCAAGGTCGACCGGGCCCGCCTGCCGGAGCCGGGGCGCCCGCGCGAGGATGCGGAGGACCGCGTCGCTCCGCGAACGCCCATCGAGCAGACCGTCGCGGCGATCTGGGGGGAGCTCCTGCGCGTCGATCGCGTGGGCGCCAAGGACAACTTCTTCGACCTCGGCGGGCACTCGCTGCTCGCCACTCAGGTGGTTTCGCGCTTGCGCGACGCGTTCGGGATCGAGATCCCCCTCCGGGCCCTCTTCGAATCGCCGACGGTCGAGGAGCTGTCTCTGGCCATCGCGCAAGCACAGGCCGAACAGGCCGCACCCGACGATCTCGCCCGCCTTCTCGAAGAGCTCGAGAAGGAAACGCCCCCTCCGGCCCCCGGCGGACTCCCCGCTCCCGGCAAATGAACGATCTCGCCTCGCGCATCGCTAGCCTTCCTCCCGAGAAACGCGCGCTCCTCGAGCGGCGCCTGCTCGCCGAAACGCCGGGCCGGATTTCCTCCGGCGCCATCGTCCGGCGCGGCGAGCGCGAGTCGCCCCTCTCGTTCGCTCAGCAGCGTCTCTGGTTTCTCGAGCAGCTCGACCCGGGGACCGCGCTCTACAACGTACCTGAAGCGTTGGAGATCGAAGGACCTCTCGACGTCGCGGCGCTCGAATCGGCGCTCGCCTCAATCGTCACCCGGCACGAGGTCTTGAGAACATCCTTCGGCGGCGACAACGGCGAGCCGAAGGCGCGCGTCGAGGACGTTTCCATACCCCTCAGGATCACAGACCTGACGGCGATTCCCGGCGATCGGCTCGAAGGCGAGGCGCAGGCGATCGCGGCTGAGGAGGCCGAGACGCCGTTCGATCTCAGGCGGGCACCCCTCCTGCGGGTGCGTCTGGTGCGGCTCAAGCCTGACCTTCACTGGCTCCTGCTGACGATGCACCACATCGTCTGCGACGAGTGGTCGATGGGAGTGCTCTTCTCGGAGCTCTCGCAGCTGTATCGCCCGGGCGGTCAGCCGAGCCCGGACGACCTGCCGCCGCTTCCGGTTCAGTACGCGGACGTAGCCGCCTGGCAGCGGCAGACGCTCCAGGGGCCGAGACTCGAGCGGGATCTCTCGTACTGGAGAGGGAAGCTGTCGGGCGACCTGCCAATGCTTTCCCTTCCATTCGACCGGCCCCGTCCGCCGCTTCCCTCGCACGGGGGAGCCGAGCATCGTCGCCGGCTCCGTCCTGCGCTCACCGCGGCGCTTGAGGGTCTTTCGCGGCGCGAGGGCGCGACGCTGTTCATGACCGTCCTCGCCGCCTTCGACGTTCTGCTTTCGCGCTACGCAGGCCAGGAGGATGTGCTCGTCGGTACGCCGATCGCCGGCCGTCTGCGCCGGGAGACCGAATGTCTCGTCGGCTTTTTCGTGAACACGCTCGTGATGCGCGCCAGTCTGGCGGATGACCCGCCGTTCCGGGGACTCCTCCGGAGCGTCCGGGAAGACGCGCTCGAGGCCTTCGCGCATCAGGAGCTGCCATTCGAGAAGCTCGTCGAGGAGCTCCGGCCCGGGCGCAGCCTCTCTCACTCGCCGATCTTCCAGGTGATGTTCGAGCTCGACAACGCGCCGGGCGCGATCACTCGAGCTCGAGGGACTGCGCGTGACGCCGGTGGAGCTCGCCGACGCGAGGCGCGAAATTCGATCTCCGTCTGCTCGCCGTCAACGAGGAAGAGGGTCTTCTCCTCGTCTTCGAGTACGCGACCGACCTTTTCGACGAGGCGACGATCGCCCGGATGGCCGCCAATTTCGAGGTTCTCCTCGAGGGCATCGTCGCCGATCCCGACCGTCTGGTCTCGCGCCTCCCCCTCGTCTCGGAGCCCGAGCGGCGTCGACTCCTGCACGAGTGGAACCGCACGGCGGTTGAGACGCCTTCCGACCCGTTTCCGAGGCTGTTCGAGATTCGCGCCGCGAGGACGCCGGAGGCGCCGGCGGTCGAGTACGAAGGCGAGACGCTGACGTACGCGGAGCTCGACGCGCAGTCGAGCCGGCTGGCGGAACATCTGCGCGACCTGGGCGTCCGGCCCGAGGTCCTCGTCGGCCTGTGTCTGCCCCGGTCGCCCGGAGATGGTCGTGGGACTGCTCGGCGTGCTGAAGGCGGGAGGGGCCTACGTGCCGCTCGATCCGACGTATCCCGCCGACCGCCTCGCGTTCATGCTCCAGGACTCCGGGGTCGAAGTTCTCCTGACCCTCGAGGCGCTCGGAGACGCCGTGCCGCCGTTCGCGGGGCGCATCGTGCGGCTCGACGCCGACCGGGCAGGCGATCTCTTCGCGGAGCGGTCGAGCGACCGATCCCGATCTGAGCGCCGACCACCTCGCTTACGTCATGTACACGTCCGGATCGACCGGCCGGCCCAAGGGCGTCATGGTCGACGCATCGGGGGTTGACCAACTATCTGTCCTGGTGCGTCGGGGCCTACGACATGGAGAGCGGCTCCGGAGCGCCCGTGCAGTCCTCGCTGTCCTTCGATCTGACGATCACCGGTCTCTTCGGGCCGCTGCTTTGCGGAAAGCGCGTGAAGCTCCTTCCGGAAGGTTTCGCGATCGAGGCGCTATCTCGCGCGCTCGCGGAACGCTCGGGCTTCTCGGTCATCAAGATCACTCCGGCGCGCCTCGATCTGCTTGCTCAGGAGACGGCGCCGCAGGACGCGGCGGGACGGACTGGCGCCTTCGTCATCGGCGGCGAGCCCCTGAGGTACGAGAGCCTTGCACTCTGGCGCGAGTTCGCGCCGGAGACCGCGATCTTCAACGAGTACGGCCCCACCGAGACGGTGGTCGGGTGCTCGATCTATCGCGTGCGCCCGGAGGATCCGCGGTCGGGTCCCGTTCCCATCGGGCGCCCGATCGCGAACACGCGACTCTACGTGCTCGACCGCCACCGCGAGCCCGTGCCGATCGGCGCGACGGGGGAGCTGTACGTCGGCGGGGACGGCGTCGGCGCGCGGCTACTGGAAGCGGCCCGAGCTGACGGCCGAGCGGTTCCTGCCGGATCCCTTCTCCGGCATCGACGGCGGCCGCCTCTATCGCACGGGAGATCTCGCCCGGTACCGCGCGGACGGGAACCTCGAGTTCCTCGGCCGGACGGACGATCAGGTCAAGGTCCGCGGCTTCCGGATCGAGCTCGGGGAGGTCGAGGCCGCGATTCGCGAACACTCCTCGGTGCGGGATGCCGCGGCGGCGGTGCGCGAGGAGATCGCGGGCGACCGCCGCCTCGTCGGCTACGTCGTCCTGAAGCCCGGACTGCCCTGGAGCGCCGAAGTCATCCGCCGGCACGTCGCCGACCGCCTGCCGGACTACATGGTGCCGTCCGCGTTCGTGCGGCTCGACGCGCTGCCGCTGACGAAGAACGGAAAGGTCGACCGCCGCGCGCTGCCGTCGCCCGAGTGGCAGCGGCGCCAGCTCGAGAAGGACTACGAGCCGCCGCGGGACGCCCTGGAGCTGCACCTGGCGCGGATCTGGGAGGCGGTTCTTCAGACCGGGCCGATCGGTCTCGACGACGACTTCTTCGACCTCGGCGGGCACTCGCTCCTCGCCGTCCGTCTCTTCGCGGAGATCGAGAAGACGACCGGCAAGAAGCTCTCGCTCGCGACCCTCTTCCAGGCGCCGACCGTGGGACAGCTCGCCGAGATCCTGCGCGAGCGCGGATGGTCCTCCCCGTGGTCGTCGCTCGTTCCGATTCAGCCGCGGGGCAGCCGGCCGCCGTTCTACTGCGTCCACGCGGCGGGCGGGAGCGTTCTTGCCGTACCGCGCCCTGGCGACGCGGCTCGGGCCGGATCAGCCGTTCTACGGCCTGCAGGCGCGCGGCCTGGACGATACGAGGGCAGTTCCCGAGCGCCTGGAGGACATGGCGGAGGCCTATCTCTCGGAGATCCGCGGACTCCAGCCCGCAGGCCCGTACTACATCGGCGGCCATTCCGCCGGAGGCCTCGTCGCCTTCGAGATGGCGCGGCGGCTCGCGCGACCGGGGCGAGCGCGTCGGTCTCGTGGCGCTCTTCGACACCTGGGCGCCGGGGCACGGAGAGCTCATCCCGGAGAAGTACCTGCGCACGCGATTTGCCCAGTACCGCATGAAGCTCGGGCGATTCCTGACGCGCCTGCACGAGACCGACAAGTTCGCGTATCTCCGCGAGAAGCTCGAGATTCGCATTCGTGTTCTCCTCGGACGAACCTCGACGCTCCCGCCCGAAGCTCCAGGAGCTGCGCGACGCCATCGAAGACGCGGCCGACGACTACCGTCCTGAGCCTTACGAGGGCCCCGTCACACTCTTCCGCGCACAGCATCAGCCCGCCGAGTACGCCCTGGACGCGACGCTCGGATGGGAGGCCCTGGCGCGCGGAGGCGTCGAGGTCCACGAGGTCCCCGGCTACCACGGCGAGATCGTCCAGGAGCCGCAGGCGTCGGTTCTCGCCGAGCAGCTGCGGCGAGTGTCTTGAGCGAGCGACCCGTGAAGAGCCGCGACTGCGCTTCCCCCGGCACCTCGTCCTGACGCGCGCGTGGCGCTCCGCGGCCTGGACCGAGCCGCCGGCGCGTCCCCTCGCTGGCGCCGGGGAGGCGCACGTTTGGCTCCTCGACATTCCGGAGCTCGCGCCGGTCCTGCGCGACCGCCTTCCGGCGCTCCTTGACGGCGCCGAGCGTGAGCGCGCCGCGCGCTTTCGATTCGCGGCCGACCGCGACCGCTTCGGAGTCTGCCGCGCCGCCGCGCGCATCATCCTCGGCCGGTACCTCCGCCGTCCGCCGGCGAGCCTCCGATTCGGCGGGGGCCGGCGCGGAAAGCCCCGCCTCCTGGGCGGACAGCGTCCGCCGCTCGAGTTCAACCTCGCGCACTCCGGCGACGTGGGACTGCTCGCCGTCGCGCCGGGCCGCGCGGTGGGAGTCGACGTCGAGAAGATCGACCATGCGCGGTCCGGCGAGGACGTCGCCCGGCGTTTCTTCGCGCCGGATGAGGTCGCGCGGCTGGACGCGCTCCCGCCGGCCGAGCGTGTCGCGGCGTTCTTCTCCTGCTGGACGCGGAAGGAGGCCTACATCAAGGCCCGAGGCGACGGCCTCGCGCTGCCGCTCGCGAGCTTCTCCGTCTCCTTCGGGCGGGGCGCCGCGCCCGCCCTGAAGCGCTCGGAGCTCGGCCGCGGCGAAGCGGCGCGATGGATTTTCTTCGACCTTCCGCCGCTCGACGGCTACGCGAGCGCGCTCGCCGTCGAAGGGCCGGCGGCTCGCCCCTCCTTCTGGCGCCTTCCTTCAGACCTCGTCGTCGGGGACTGACCCCGCGCGGGGACCCTCGACCCGATCCACGATCTCCCGCGCGATCGCCAGGGAGGACGTGGCGGCCGGGGAGGGCGCGTTCACGACGTGCGTGATCGCGCCTTCCGCGCGGATCGCGAAGTCGTCCACGAGGCCCCCCTCGCGGTCGACGGCCTGGGCCCGGATGCCGCACGGGCCCGGCAGGAGATCCTCCGACCGGATCTCGGGCACGAACGCCTGGAGACGGCGCAGGTACGCCGCCTTGACGTAGTCGCGCCACATCTCGGCGAGACCGGTTCCCAGATGCCGGCTCGAGAACCGCCAGAACCCGGGCCAGGAGAACGTCCTCCAGTCGTCGGCGAGATTCACCCGGAATCGCCCGTATCCTTCGCGGGCGAGGGCGAGGACGGCGTTGGGGCCCGCCAGAACCTCGCCGTCGATGCGCCGCGTGAAATGGACGCCGAGGAAGGGGAAGCGCGGGTCGGGCACTGGATTGATCATCGACCGCGTCAGATGCCGCGCCTCCGGCCGCAGGACGTAGTAGTCGCCCCGAAAGGGAATGATGCGCAGCTCGTCCGGCCGGCCGGCCGCCGCGGCGAGCCGGTCGGACTGTAGGCCCGCGCAGGCGATGACGCGCCCGCTCCGGAACTCTCCGGCGGCCGTCTCGAGGATCGTCTCGTTCGAGGCCTGTCCGAATGCCCTGGACCCTCGCTCCGAGGACGACTTCGCCGCCCCGCTTCCGTACGTCCTCGGCGAGAGCCGCGGCGACCCGCCGGTAGTCCACGACCCCTGTCGAGGGCACCCAGATCGCCCCGAGGCCCGCCGCGTGCGGCTCCCGCTCCCGAATCCCTTCCGGCCCCACCTTCTCGAGCCCGGCGACGCCGTTGGCGCGCCCTCGCTCGAGGAGCGTGTCGAGGGGGCGCAGGTCGCGCTCCGCGACTGCCACGATGAGCTTCCCGTCGATTCGGTAGGGGATGCCGTGGGCGTCGCAGAAGCGCAGGAGGCGCCGGCGGCCCTCGAGGCAGAGGCGGGCCTTGAGCGAGCCCGGTTTGTAGTAGACCCCGGAGTGGATGACGCCGCTGTTGTGGCCGGACTGGTGGCTCGCGACCACGGCTTCCTTCTCCAGGACCGCGAGCCGCAGGTCCGCTCGACGCTTCAGGAGCTCGCGCGCCACCGCCAGGCCGACGATCCCGCCTCCGACGACGACGCGGTCGAAGGGGTGGCCATCGGCCCGCGAAGGGGTCAGGGCTGCGTCACCGTGACGTTGCTGAAGACGCTCGTGCAGAGAACTGCATTCGCGTGGCTCGTGACCGCCAGACCGACCGAGACGTTCGAGGCCATCGCAATGGTCGTCGTGTCGACGAGCGTCCAGGAGATTCCGTCGGGCGAGACGTATCCCGTCAGCGTGTTTCCCGCTCGGACGAGGCGCACCCAGTAGGGGGCCGTCGGGCCGGTCAGGTTGGTTGCCGTGGTCGTGCCGCCGGTCGCGGTGCGTCGCTGGAACGAGGCCTTGCCCGACGGTGCGATGAGGATCATGGCCTCGGTGGAGTTGGCCGCGAGGGTCTCGCGGATCATGACCCCGGCCTTTGCCCAGGCATTCGTGTTCTGCACGCTCGCGACGCGGGCGACGATCGTTCCGTCGCCGTTCAAGGGCTGATAGACGAAATGGAACTGATCGGAAGTGCCCGAAATGTCGGCCCCCGAGCCCTTCACCGTGTAGGTGCCATCCGAGGGCGAGTAGAGCGCGCTGCCCATGAGACCCGGGGATCCGACGTCGGCCTCCGTCCAGGGGCTCGGAAGATTGCTGACGCTGATGGGAACCGCCGATGAGGTCATCACGGCGCCGAGGTTGTCGGTCGCGACGGCCGTCAAATTGTAGACGCCGGTCGCGGGGTTGGCCCAGTTGTAGGAGTAAGGCGCCGACGTCGCCGAGCCCGACCAGGACCGAGCCGGCATAGAAGTCGACGCGCGCGACGGTGCCGTCGCTGTCCGTGGCGGAAGCGGCGATGGCGATCGTCGATCCGGCGCCGAACATCGCGCCGGTGGTCGGGCTCGTGATGGTGACCGACGGCGGCGCGTCCGGCGGCGTCGTTACGAACGAGACGTTGTCGAAGTTCGCCGAGCAGAGGGTGGTTGTGTTGTGGCTCGTCACCGCGAGGCCGACCGAGACGTTGGCGGCCATCACGATCGACGCCGACCCGACGAAGGTCCAGGTGGATCCGTCCGGAGATGTGAAGCCCGTAAACGTGGTGCCGGTCCGCACGAGCTTGACCCAGTACGGTGTTGCGGCGCCCGTCACGTTGGTTGCGGTCGTCGTCCCGCCGGTCGAAGTCCGACGTTGGAAGGAGGCAGTCCCCGTGGGATTGACGAGCATCATGGCTTCCGTGGAGTTGGCCGCGAGGGACTCGCGAATCATGACCCCGGCCTTCGCCCAGGTGTTCGTGTTCTGTACGCTCGCCACCCGCGCGATGATCTGACCGTCACCGTTCAGCGCCTGATAGACGAAATGGAATTGATCGGACGTCCCCGAGATGTCCGTCCCGGAACCCTTCACCGTGAAAACGCCCGAGGCATAGGTCGCGCTCCCCGCCTTGTTCACGGCGCCGACGTCGAGGTCGACCCACGGAGAGGGGAGGGCAATCGACGGCGGATTCACCGAGACGGTCACTGGCGTGGACGTGGTCGCCGAGCCGCAGGTTGTCCACGGCGACGGCCGTGAGGCTGTAGTTGCCGGCGCCGACACCGTTCCAGCTGTAGCTGAGCGGCGACGGCGGGAACGCCGATCCGAGGAGCGTCGTGCCCTGGTAGAAGTCGACGCGCACGACGCTTCCATCCGAATCGGCTGCCGTCGCCTGGATGATGATCGAGGCCGGAGACGTGAATGCGGATCCGCTGGCCGGGCTCGTAATCGATACCGTCGGCGGCACGTTCGCCCCCGCGGGGGTCACCGAGACGTTGTCGAAGACGGCGCTGCACAGGACGGTGTTCGAATGGCTCGTCACGGCGAGGCCGACGTAGGCCGACGGAGCTCATGGAGAACGTCGCCGAGTCGAGAAGAGTCCAGGCCGCACCATCCGGGGACGTGAATGCCGTGAACGTGTTGCCGCTCCGCACGATCTTGACCCAGTAGGGTGGCGCGGTCCGCCGTAGCTCGCCGTGTTCGACGGTATTCGCGCCGGCCGACGTCCGCCGCTGAAACGTCGCGCCGTTGGCGGGAGTGATCGCCATGAACGCGTTCGCGGCGTTGTTGGTCGAGCACTCGCGGAACATGACGCCCGCCTTCGACCAGTCATTCGTGTTCTGGACGCTGATGACGCGCGCCACGATCTGCCCGTCGCCCGATCAGCGTCTGATAGGCGAATTGGAACCGGTCGTCGGCGTACCAGATGTCGCTCCCGGCGCCCTTGACCGTGAACACGCCGTTCGCGAATGTCGAGCTTCCCGCCTTGCCGACGGCGCCGACGTCCTGATTGAGCCACGGGCTGGGGAGCCCGGACGAAGGGTTGTTGACGGTGACGGCGACGGGAGCCGATGTGGTCGTGGCCCCGAGGTTGTCGGTCGGCGACGGCCGTCAGGCTGTAGTTGCCCGGCGGCGACGCCGCTCCAGGAATAGGAGAGTGCGGCAGGAGGAGTCGCGGATCCGAGAAGGGTTGTGCCCTGATAGAAGTCCACACGCGCGACGGTTCCGTCGGAGTCCGAGGCCGTAGCCTGAATGATGATCGAAGCCGGAGCTGTGAACGTCGACCCTCCCGTCGGGCTCGAGATCGAGACGGACGGGGGAGGTTGGCGGGAGGTGTGACCGTGATCGTGGTGACCGCATTGCCGTTGCCGTAGAAGGCCGAAAGGTCCACCGGCGTGCTGGTCGTGACCGCCGTCGTCGTGATGGCGAAAGTGGCCGACGTCGCCCCCGGCAAGACACTGACGCTCGAGGGAACGCTCGCCACCGGCGCGTTGGCGCTCGACAGGGCGATCGTCGCGCCCGACGGAGGGGCCGGGCCCGAAAGCGTCACGGTCCCCGTCGCGCCCGTTCCGCCGACCACCGAGCCCGGTGCGGCCGACAACGATGACGGCGGCGGCTGGAGCACGAACGTCGCCGTATAAGGCGGCGGGGCCGACGCCGGCGCGATGACGTTGTGACTCGCGGCGCCGCCATCGGACCAGGACAGAAACTCGTAGGCGCTCCCGTTCATCACCTGCGGCGACACGGCCGACACCGTGTTCATCGAGCCGATGATGACCGTGGTGTTGAGCGGCGACGCGCCGGAGATCGAGTCCCATGCGAGCTGGAGGCCAGACGGGCTGGTCGCGAGGGCAATCGGCACGGTCTGTGGATAGAGGAGGACACTCGCCGAGCCCTGGAGCCCGAGCGAATCCGTCGCCGTGAGCTTCAGCTCGATGTACGACGGATACTCGTGGTCCGGCGCGGCGAAGCTTCCGCTCGTGACGCCGTCGATCGTCTGAATCGTGTGCAGGTGACAATCGGATGGACAGTGATGGAGCAGGATCGACCACTCGAGCGCGGTCGCGGGCAGGGGACCGTCCTGTGGATCGGTCGCCGAGCCGGAGAAATTGATCGGGTCGCCGACCTTCCAGGTCAGAGTCGAAGCCGGGGAATCGATCGTCACGACTGGGGGAGAATTGTCGACCTCGATCGTCGACTTGGTCGGTGTCCGTGCCCCCGTGGGTATCGGTGACCTTCAGGGTGACCGTGTAGACCCCGGGCGCCGGAAACGTGTAGCTGGTCTGGGCGGTCGTGGCGTCGCCGAAGGTTCCGTCGCCGTTCAGGTCCCACGAGTACGAGAGCGTGTCCGTCGGGATCGGGGTCTGTCGAGCCCGAACCGTCGAAGTTGACGTTCAGGGGCGCCGAGCCGAGGCGAGGCGTCGCCGAGATGACGGCATTCGGCACGAAGTACTGGATGCGGTGAATCTTCTGCCCGTTGATGTCGACGTAGAAGAGGTCGCCTCCGGGCCCGATGACGAGTTGAACCGGGCTGGGGGCGCCGCTGACGAAGTTCTGAATGTTCGTCGGGATCCGGGTTCCCGCTGGCGTCGGGAAACATGGTCCAGATGCACTGACGTGCGTAGTCGGCGAAGAAGAGGGCATTCTGGTACGCCGTCGGATACGACCGTGCCCGTGTAGAAGGCGAGACCGGTCACCGACGAGCTTCCCGTCGTGCACGTCTCGCCAGGGACGATCTTCGCGCTGTGGTTGTAGGTGAAGACGGGAGGCGTCACCGCGCCGGGTTGCGCGTACAAATTCGTGCAGATGTTGAGCGGAAGGTTCGCGTAGCTCGATTGCTGGCCGACGCCTTCGTAGCACGGCCACCCGAAGTTCTGAATCGTCTGGGGGGAGTTGATCCGATTGATCTCCTCCCAGGTGTTGTATCCGACGTCTCCGACCCAGATCTCGTTCGTGCCGGGCCGCGCCGTGATGCGGAACGGATTGCGCAAACCGTAGGCAACGATGCGGCGCGCGTTCGGATCGGGGTCGCCGGCCAGAGGATTGTCGGGCATTCCCGCGCCGGTCGTCGGGATCGATGCGGATGACGCGAGCCGTCGAGGTGACCGGATCGCCGGACGTCCGAAGGTCCTGCGATCGAAGGGCGCCTCCTTCCGCGGTGGGAGGCGTCTGCGTGCCGCCCACGCCGACCGGCGGATCTCCGCCGGGATTGAGCGGAATGCCTGCTCTGCCCGTAGTCCGCCCAATTGAAGCTCGCGCCGTCTCCGCCGCTCGCGTAGAGCGCGCCGTCGGGGCCGAAGAAGAGCGTGCCGATCGAGTGACTCGGGAACTGCTGGAACCAGTCGTGGATGAGCACCTGTTCGGTGCCGTCCCACACGTTTCCATTCGCGGTCAGGCGCGAGAGCCTTCCGGAGATGGTGCAACCGTCGGACGTCGGGCCGGGCGGCGTCGGGCAGGGGTCGGAATTGCCGTCACCGGGTCCCCATTTGGGGTACGCCCCGCCGATGTCGCCGTCGTACGAGTAGAGGACGTAGACGTAGGGAGTCGCGGGGAAATTCGGGTGGAGCGCCAGACCGAGGAGTCCCCTGTCCCAGTAGTTGTACACGCGGCTCCGTAGGTCCGCGAAGATCGTCGGCGTCGTGGCCGTGATGCTCGCGTAGACACGGATCAGGCCCCGCTTTTCCGCGACGAAGACCCGCCCGTCGGGCGAAAAGGCGATGGCCGTGGGCTGAGCCCGAGCCGCTGAAGATGACCTTGTCCCGGAACCCCGGCGGCAGCGTCTGCGGCAGGGCGCGTCCAGCCGAGCAGCATCGCGGCCACGAGATCCGACCGCCGCGCCGCTCTTCGGCGGAAAACACTCTTCCCTTCGACATGTGGTTGCGAACCCCTTTCGCCGGAATGCGCAACTCGAGGCCCGGGCGGCGGGACGACTATCAGAAGGAGGGTCGAGGCCCTCCTCAGAATTTCTCTACCCCCTAGGTGCCAGGGTGGAGAACTAGGGCCGCTGGACGAGCTCCCGCGCGAAAAGAGCCAGCGCGATACGATTTCCCATCTGCAACTTGCGGAAGATGTTGTTCAGATGGGTGTGGACGGTCTTTTCGCTGATCCGGAGCTTCCCCGCGATCTCGCGATTTCGAAGCCCCAGCCCGACCTCGTTGACGATCTCGGCCTCTCGCTGCGTCAGATGGCCGTTCACGCTGTTGCGAGCCACGCCGAGTTCGGAGAGCCCGGCGAGGTACTCGAGCGCGTGCGCCGTCACGAGGCGGTTGGCCCACACCTCTCCGGCCGCGACCGTCCGGATCGCGCGCACGACCGTCTCGAAATCGAGCTCCTTCCCGACGAGGCCCGACGCCCCGGCGCGCAGGACGCGCTCGACGGTGTCGGCGCCGGATCTCGTGGCGAGGACGAGGAAGCGCGTCGAAGGGGATTCCCGGCGCAGGCGCGAAATGAGGCTCTCACCGCTCGGTCCGAGCGCCTCGAAGTCGAACAGCAGAACGCGGGGCTTCTCGGTTCGCAGGAGGTCGCGGATCGCGGCCTCGTCCGAGGCGTGGCCGGCGAGCGCGAGGCCGGGCTCGGCCGAGAGGACGCGGCAGAGGATCTCGCGGATGAGCGCCGGACGCGTCGCGACCGCGACCCGCAGCGGCGGTCCTTCGCCGGCGGCGATGTCCGACTTTCGGACGCCGTCGCGCGGTGCTTGGACCTTGCGGGCGCGCTTGCCGGCGCGCGAGTTTCGGGGCTTCGATCGCATGTCGATGCTTAAGCCCTTGTATTGTATCAATTTGTGGGCCCGGACGGGCGCGCCCCGGGGGAAGGACCCTCCCGCCAGAGCTTCACACGGAAGGCCGCGAGCTCCCGAAACGCCCGGAGCACGACGGAAAGTCGCGCGCCGGTGGGGCTTCCGGCCACCCGCGGCCGGTGACCTCGGATCGGAAGCTCCCGGATCCGGAATCCCGCCATCTTGGCTCGGACGAGCAGCTCGGCGCTGAACGTGGCCCCGCGCGACCGGACCCGTTCCCGCAACGACTCGACGACTTCTCGGCGCATGACCTTGAAGGCGCAGTCGATGTCCCGCGCCGTGTAGCCGAAGAGGAGATTCACGAGCGAAGACCAGGCCCATCCATTGATCCGGCGCGGGAGGGGGTCGCGCCGGGGCAACCGGTACCCGACGACGAGGTCGGCGTCCGGCTGCGCCTCGAGGAGGCCGCGGATCTCCGCGAGGTCGAACTGGCGGTCCGAGTCGGTGAAGAAGACGAGGCCCTTCCTCGCGCTCGTCAGCCCGGTCCACACCGCGGCGCCGTAGCCGCGGTTCCTCTCGTGACGGACGAGGCGAACGCGCGGATCCCGGCACTCGATCGCGGAAACCGCCGCCGACGTTCCGTCCCGGCTTCCGTCGTCGACGACGACGACCTCCCAGTCCTTCACCAGGGGAGTCACCGTCCGGACGACCTCGTCCACCATGGCGGCGATGTTCGCCTCCTCGTTGTAGGCGGGCAGCGCGACCGTCAGACTCTCGGCGATCGGCATGGCGGGGCGGCGGGACCTAGAGGATCGCCTTCCGGCAGGAGAACGCCTCCGCGAACGACGTCGGCGAGTTGGCCTCGATGCCCCGCAGCCGAAGGATCGACCAGAAGGTGTCGTCGCGGAACCACTGGCGGTCGGACTGGGACCGGAAAGCCTCCTTCAGATGCCGGATCTTGCGCCGGCAGACCTCCTCGGAGAGCGGCACGAAGAAGCCCGGGGCGCCCAGGTCGCCGTCGTACTTGGGAATCTCGTACTCGAGGACCATGTGGTCGCGGAACGTGTTCCAGACGAGCTCGGCCACGGTGCGGTGGTCCTGGTGCGCGTCGTGGCGCGAGGGACAGAAGATCAGATCCGGAGCGGGCCGCCGCTTCATCTTCTCGAACGCGCTCTTGATCGCCGCAAACTGCGCGGGAAAGAACCCGTCGCGGAAACGGTGCAGCGTCACGCGCGACGCCGCGGCCTCGCGGAGGAAGAGCTTCGCGGCGCGACGGGCCTCTCGCGATCGCACGCCGTCGGCGCTGAAGACCACCCAGTCGACGCGGCACTTCCGCTCGGAGAGGAGCCGCAGGATCGTACCGCCGCAGCCGATCTCGATGTCGTCGGAATGCGCGCCGAGACAGAGAAGGCGCAGCGGCGCGCGGGAAGCGGGCAGTTGCAGGCGCAGCATCTTCGGCGCTCAGACCCTCGGACGAAAGACGGGCGCCACCGGCGGCCCGACGAGATATTTCTCGACGCCCCCGTCGAGCGCTTTCCGATAGACGTCGAGCGCGTCCCGGACCGCGTCGACCGTGCGGTCGATGTCGGCCTCGGTGTGCGCGAAACTCACGACGAACGATGGCGCGAGGATCCCGCGCCGCACGAGCTCCTGCATGAAGAGCGTGCGGAAGGGCTGCGACGGGCGCTTGTCTCGGTCGCGCGCCGAGAAGACGAGATTGCACGGCTTCCCGAGCAGCGCGAAGTAGCCGTCGAGGCCGAGGGCGCCGACGACGTCTTCGATGCCGCGGCGCAGTCGCTCGCCGCGCCGCCAGAGGACCTCGACGACCCGCTCGGTCCGGTAGACCCGAATGGTCTCCAGGGCCGCGGCAAGCCCGTAGGTTTCCGCGCCGTGGGTCGTCGAGAGGAGGAACACGCGCTCCTGGTCGGTCCGCAGGCCGCCGCGCTCCATGAGCTCCCGCTTGCCCGCGAGGGCCGACACGGAGAAGCCGTTGGCGATGGCCTTGCCGAACGTCGAGAGATCGGGCGCGAGATCGTAGAGGGTCTGTGCGCCCGGCAGGTCCCACCGAAAGCCGGTGATCATCTCGTCGAGGATGAAAACGGCGCCTTGCGCGTGGCAGAGGTCCCGGAGGCGATGCAGGAATCTGTCGCGCGGCGGCTCGATCGTCTCGGCTTCCAGGATGACGCACGCGATGCGGCCCGGGTTCGCCGAGAACATCGCCTCGGCGCTCGCGAGGTCGTTGTAGCGGAACCCGACCGTCATGTTCCGGATCGGCCTCGGGGATTCCGGCGGGCATCGCGGTCGAGCCGATGAACCAGTCGTCCGTCGAGAAGAACGGCTGGTCCTTGCACACGGCCACGAGATCGCGGCCCGTGTGCGCGCGGGCGAGCTTGACCGCGGCCGTCGTGACGTCCGAGCCGTTCTTCGCGAACTTGATCATGTCGGCGGCGGGGAGCATTTCGAGGAACGCCTCGGCGCATTCGAGCTCGAGGGGCGACGGCCGCGTGAAGTTGATGCCGAGGCGCATCTGCCGGGCGGCGGCCTCGACCACCGGCTCGAATCCGTGCCCGAGCGTGACCGTCCGCAGCCCCATGCCGTACTCGAGAAACTCGTTGCCCTCGCCGTCCCACACACGGCAGCCCTTCCCGCGCACGAGGAAGGGCGGCGCGTTGGAGGGGAACTGGTCGTCGCCTTTCGCGTACGTGTGGCTTCCGCCGGGGATCACCTCGTGCACGCGCTCGCGGAAGCGCGCCGGAGAGGACGCGTCGGAGCGGTGGAGCGTCGGGCTCGGAGTCTTCGGCAAGGGGATTCCTACCGCGTTGCGGGAGCCGGTGTCTTCCAGACCTCCCAGGGCGTCTCGCCGCGCGAGTACATGTCGTCGAGGAGCTGCTTTTCCTTGAACGTGTCCATGCCGATGAAGAACCCTTCGTAGCGGTGGGTGATCAGATCCTGCCGCGCGATCAAGCGTCGAAAGGGTTCCTGCACGAGCTCCTCGCCGGGGCGCAGGACGTCGAAGAGTCCCTTTGCGGAAGACGAAGAACCCGCTGTTGATCCAGACCTCCGACTTCGTTACGTCCACGAAATCCTTGACGATCCCGTTTTCGCCGGTCGAGACCATGTGAAAGGAGATCCCGGGACGTGTCGAGAGAAAGACGGCCGTCTTGCCGCTCGACTTCAGCGTGTCGATCAGGTTCGGCAGCGGACAGTCGGAGAGGCCGTCCGTGTAGTTGGCGAGGAACATGTCGTCGCCGTCCAGGTACTGCTTGACGGCGAGCAGACGCTGGCCGATGTTCGACGTCAGGCCCGTGTCGACGAACGTGATCTTCCAGTCGTCGATGTCGCTGTGCAGAAGCGCGAGGTCCTTGCCGCCCTTCGTCAGGACGAAGTCGTTGGAGAGGTACTCGTTGTAGTTGAGGAAGTAGTTCTTGATGATGTCGGCCTTGTACCCCAGGCAGAGGATGAACTCTTTGTGCCCGTAATGTGCGTAGTACTTCATCACGTGCCAGAGAATCGGACGGTATCCGATCGTCACCATCGGCTTCGGAATGATCTCCGAGTACTCACGCAGGCGCATGCCGAGCCCGCCGCAGAACAGGACGACCTTCATTCTCTCTCCCGGAATTGCGTCATTTTACCGCACCCGGCGGCTCCGGACCGGGCGCGGCGGGCACGAGAAGGCCGGCCTCCGCGAGCCGCGCGGCCGCGGCCGCGATGACGTCGAACGGCAGACCGGAGCGGTCCGCGATCGCGAGTAGATCGTGCCGGCCGTCGGAGAGGTTCAGCACCCAGAGCATCGCGAAGGAGTGGCGCCCGGGGTCGGGCAATCCGCCGATCGCGCGGTAGAGGCCGCGCTTGCCGAGCTGCGGTTCGCCCTTGGGGCTCGTGTTGATCCAGCGGCGATTCTCTTCGAGGATTGCGAGCACCTCGACGTAGGCGGAAAGTGAGTCGGCGAGCGCGTCGTCGCGCACGAACGCGAGATCGTCCGCCGACGTGTGGTACTCGGGAAACCGCCCGTGCGGCGTGCGCGTGAGGCTTCCCACGGGCAGGTCGTAGCCCGGCGAGCAGTACTGCCTCTCGTCGTAGCCGTACGGGGAGAAATCGAGGATGCGGTGCTCGCGGCCGGAATGCGCGAGCGCGTGCATCGCCGCCCGGTCGATCTCCGCGTCTCCGCGGCGGCTCTTCTTGTAGTGCATCGGGCCGGCGTCGCCGACGCAGGCCACGACGAGGCCGTGGCGGATGCGCGCGATCGCCTCGGCGTTGCGCGAGAGCCAGGTGATGGAGCCGATCGTCCCCGGTAGGAAGAGGAAGCGGTACGAATACCGCCGGCGCGCCGTGCCGAGGAGTTCCGCGAGCGCCGTCGCGAGCGCGATACCCGAGAGGTTGTCGTTGGCGAGCGACGGATGGCAGCAGTGGGTCGAGAGGAGGATCTCTTCTACCGAGTCGCCGGGGAGAAGCAGCTCGCCGTACGTCAGCGCGCCCGGCGCAAGGCGCGAATCGATCACGGCCTCGTATTCGCCGTCGGGCAGGGCGTCGAGATCGCGCTGCGAGAGGCAGAAGCCCCAACGCCGCTCGTAGTAGGACGTGCGGTAGGGAATCCAGTCCGGATGCTCGGGCAGGGTGAACAGGGAGCCCTTGAGCTCGGCGAGCGGCAGGGACCGGCGCACGGGCTCGCTGTAGTTGAGGACGTGCAGGTTCGAGCGGCGAAAGTCGATGACGCGCCGTCCGCTCGAGTCGGCGACGAAGGCGTCGGAAATGTTCCATTCGTCGGGAACCGTCCAGTCGAGGACCGGCGTGCCCGAGGGCACTTCGGACAGCGACAGCGGTATTCGCCGACCGATTGCACGCAGCGTCTCGCGAAGGCCGTCGCCGGTGATGCTGCGGCAGATCGGGTGGAGCTCCTCCATGAGGGCGCGCATCTTCTGCACCAGCTCGTCGCGCCCGGGCAGCGACCGAAGATCCGAGACGTTCATGCGGCGCGGACGGGCCTCATCCCGTGAAGTCCGGATAGTTCCGATCCCTCTCCGCCATCACGGTCGGCGCGAACGGCCACGCGATCCCGAAGGCCGGATCGTTCCAGCGCACGCCGGCCGCCGCGGAAGGCTCGTAGACGTGCGACATCTGGTAGAAGACGACCGAGTCGTCCTCGAGCGTCAGGAAGCCGTGGGCGCAACCCTTCGGGGACGTAGAGCATGCGGTCGTCGGTCGGATCCAGGCGCACGCCGAAGTGCCGGCGAAACGCCGGCGAGGACGGCCGCAGGTCCACGATGACGTCGTAGATTGCCCCGCGCGCGCAGCGGACGAGCTTCGCCTCGGCGTGCGGCGGGCGCTGGTAGTGCATGCCGCGGAGCGTGCCGCGGCGCGAGCTCGACGAGAGGTTGCACTGAAGGACGTCCGGGTTCAGGCCGCGCTCCGCGAAGTCGCTCCGGGAGAAGGTGCGCGCGAACCAGCCGCGCTCGTCGTGGAGGCGCTCCGGCGTGATGACGAAGGCCCCGGGCAGGGGAGTCGGCTCGAACTTCATCGTGTGTCTCCGACGGAACCCGAGCCTAACGGTATTCCCGCACCTCGGGGATCGGTACGAGGAATCGTCCTCCCCATTCGCGCACGTAGCCGAGCTGTTCCATGATCTCGTCCTTCAGATTCCACGGCAGGATGAAGACGTAGCGCGGACGCGTCTCCCGAATCTTCTCGGGCGCGAAGATCGGGATGTGGGTCCCCGGCAGGAACCGGCCGTGCTTGTGCGGATTGCGGTCCACGGTGTACTCGAGCAGGTCCGTTCGGATGCCGCAGTAGTTCAGCAGCGTGTTGCCCTTTCCGGGCGCGCCATACCCGACGACGGAGTCGCCGCGCTCCCGCGCCGCAATGAGAAACTTCAGGAGATCGCGCTTGACGCGGCGGACCTGCTCGGGAAAGGCCGAATAGGTCTCGATGCGGTCGACTCCGTTCTCCTTCTCCATCCGGCGCATCGCCTCGACGCGCGCCGAAGGCGCCGCCGCCCGGCGGCTTCCGCGGTGGGCCGCATAGATCCGGAGCGACCCACCGTGCGTCGGGAGCTCCTCGACGTCGAAGAGCGCGAGCCCGTGCTTGCCGAAGATCGCCTCGGCGGTGAAGAAGGAGAAGTACGAGAAGTGCTCGTGGTAGATGGTGTCGAACTGATTGCGCTCCATCAGGCGCATGAGGTGCGGGAACTCGAGCGTGGCCACCCCCTCGGGCGCGAGGAGCACCCGATATCCCTCGACGAAGTCGTTGAGGTCCGGAACCTGGGCGAGCACGTTGTTGCCGATCATGAGATCCGCGTGCCCGCTCTCGCGCGCGAGACGCGCCGCGCTCTCGGCTCCGAAGAAGCCGACCCAGGTCGGGACGCCCTTCTCTTCCGCCGCGCGTGCGACGTTGGCCGCCGGCTCGACGCCGAGCACGGGGATGCCCTTCGCGACGAAGTACTGCAGGAGGTAGCCGTCGTTCGAGGCGATCTCGACGACGCGCGAGCCGCGGCCGAGCGCGAACCGCTCCGTCATGGCGTCCACGTAGCGCCGCGCGTGGTCGAGCCAGGAGGTCGAATAGGAAGAGAAGTAGGCGTAGTCCGTGAAGATGTCCGCCGGGCGGACGTATTCGGCGAGCTGGACGAGGAAACAGGCATCGCAGACCCGGACGAGAAGCGGGTAGAACGGCTCCATCCGGTCGAGCTCTTCCGCCGCGAGGAAGCTCTCGCAGAGCGGCGACATGCCGAGATCGACGAAAACGCGCGTCAGGGGTCGGCCGCAGAAGCGGCAGGAGGCCGCGGCCGTCGTCGGAGCGGGCACGCGCGCGATCGCAGTCGACATCCGTCGTTCGTCGCTCAGAGCGCGGGGTCGTGGAGGCCGGGCGGCGGCTGATAGATCAACTCGCCTTTCGCCGGCGTCCCGTCGTCGTACAGGCGGACGAGCTCTTCGGGCAGCCTCTGCAGGTCGGTCGCGCGGAGGTAGTCGCGCATCGTCGTGCCCGTGCAGGCCGAGTCCGCGTTCGGCGCGCCGCGCCGGTCCCGCACGTCGTCGAGGTGCACGGTACGGAAATCGATCGAGATCCGCGTCTCCTTCGAGGTGTTGGGCACGGTCGAGTGCATCTGAGCGCCGGAAAAGAGGATCAAGCCGCCGGGGTTGCAAACGAGGCGGATCTGCGGGTCGGGATCGAGGGGATCGAGCGCGTGGGGCTGCTCGCGCGTGTCGGTCTGGATCTGCTCGGCCGCGGCCTTCCGGCTCGTCGCGTTCCACTCGTAGTAGTTGTACCGGCTCGAGTCGTTGCGCACGGCGCGCGCCCAGTAGCGCGGGTGGAAGGCCATGCAGTTGTCGGGCGCGATGTCGTAGACCGGCATCCACCAGTTGAGCTGGCAGTGCGGCGCCGAGTACCACGTATCGCGGTGCAGGTGGAAGGCGTACGCCAGGCCGGCGGAGAGGTAGTCGCCGTGGCAGGCGGTCCGCAGGCGCGGCACGTCGAAATACGTCTTCTCGAGATCGGCGCCGAAGTCGCGGAGGATCGCTCGAATGTGCTCCTTGGACTCCGGGTGATGGATGAACGCCGGCTTCAGCTTCGCGAGGATCGCAACGTACTGCTCGACCGGAAGATGATCCTGCGCCGTGCGCGGCTCGTGCGGCGCGAAGGCCTTCTCGACCAGCGACCGCGCAAACTCGGCGAAGGCGGCGACGGAGGGCCGACGCGAGTAGACGAAGAGCTGGCCGTCGTAGAGACGCTCGCGTCGCGCGTCGTCGGAGACGGGGGAGTCGATGAAGACCGAGTTCATGCTCATCGCGTCCCTCACGCGCCCGCGGCGGCGGCCGGCGCGGTCCACCGCAGCGACCCGTCGAGGCGCCCGCTCTCGAGCAGCCGGCGGATCTGATCGATCCTTCGGTAACGGGGGCCCTCGAACTCCTCGAGCTTCAGGCCGCTCCCGCGGTACGCGTCGTACAGCTCGCGCGCGCCGGCGCGCGCCGTCCACTGCGGCTGGAACGCGGGCAAAACGCGCGCGATCTTCCCGAAGTCCACGCGATACGACCGCGTGTCGGGGCCCGCGCCTTCGGCGAACTCGAGGCGGCAGCCCGGCACCGTCTCCGCCACGATGCGGGCGAGGTCGCGGATCTGGAAGTTCTCGTCCGTCCGCCCGACGTTGAAGACCTCGTTGTGGACGAGCTCGCGCGGCGCCTCGAGGACCGCGAGGAAGGCGCGCGAGATGTCCTCGATGTGGACGATCGGACGCCAGGGCGTGCCGTCGCTCTTCAGATGAATCCGGCCCGTCGTGACCGCCCACGCCACGAGGTTGTTGAGCACGATGTCGAACCGCAGGCGCGGCGAGACGCCGTAGGCGGTCGTGGGGCGGAGGAACGTGGGGGAGAATCCCTCGCTCGGCGAGCGCCGCGACGTCCTTCTCCGCGCGCACCTTCGACTCGCCGTAGGGCGTCACCGGATGGAGCGGCGACTCCTCGGTCACCATGCCGCCCCCGGCCGCGCCGTAGTTGCTGCACGACGAGGAGAAGACGAAGCGCGGCACGCCGGCGTCCTTCGCCGCGGCGGCCACGCGGACGGTGCCGCGGTGGTTGATGTCGTAGGTCAGTTCGGGATTCAGGTCGCCGAGCGGGTCGTTCGAGAGGGCCGCGAGATGGACGACCGCGTCGAATCCTTCGAGGTCGCGGCGGCTGACGTCGCGGATGTCCTTCCGGATCTCCCGGACCTTCGGGAGAGAGCCGCCGAACGTGCAGGACTCGTAGAAATCGCTGTCGAGGCCGGCCACCTCGTGCCCCGTGCGCTGCAGGAAGGGGACGAGGATGCTGCCGATGTACCCCTTGTGGCCGGTGACCAGGATTCGCATCAGGAAGAGCCTCTCACGCAGCGCGACGCGCGGGAGCGGACAGGGCGTTGTCTGCCGGCACCGTCATCTGTTTCTCCGCGCTTGCGACAGGCGCAAGTCCCACATGAGCCGACGTTTCCGCCGAGGGCGCCGCACGACCGCCGCCCGTAGAGCCGTTTCGTCCATGGGAGAATCGGGCCGTTGTCCGAGTTGCATGAGTCTAGCACAGCGGGCGCGGCGGAAAGCCGTGCGGGAGCAGCCGTGGGACGGCTCGCGATGTGGCTCTGCCTCCTTTCGACCGTTCTCTATTTTCTGTCGAGCCAGGGCGTCGCCAACTATTTTCGCTGGCTGATTCGTGCCGCGGAAAGGGCCGCTCCGTAGCGAGACGATGACGATCGTCGTTTCCGTCCTGCAGGCGCTGCTCTGTGGGGCGATCGCGACCCGCGCGGCGCGGGCGTGGGGGTGGCGGGCCGGTGCAGTGACCGCCGCGCGGTGGCTCGCGTGGTTCGTCGTCTTCTTCAGCGCCCTTCTCGGGGTTTTTCTCGCTCTCGGGCTCGCCGCCACGCTGACGGGAGTGCCGCTCCTTCGGCATGATCTCGCGCTCGGAACGACCGCGGTCCTGACGTTCGCCGTGTGGCGCGCCACTGTCGGGCCCAGCGCGGAGACCGCGAGATCGGCGAGTTCTCGCCCGGCGATCCGTGGTCCCAGGCTTCCAAACGGCGGAAGTCGCCTTCTCGCGATCGCGGTCGCCGGGACGTTCCTGGCTGCCGCCGTCATCCTGTGCTGCGGGTTCCCGCGGGGATACGAGCCGCGCTCGTATCACCTCCCGATTGCGGTCCAGATGTTCCGAACGCAGGACATCCAGGTCTGGGATCGCGAGTACATGGAGACGCTGCCGGCCAATGCGAGCCTCTACTACGGCGATCTCCTCGTCTTCCTGCCCGAACGGCTCGTTTCCGCGTCGGATCTCGCCTTCCTCGCCATGCTGCTTCTCGCCACCTATCTCCTCGGGCGCACGACGGGTGCGGACCGCTCGGCGAGTCTCGTCGCCGCGTGCGGCATGGCCTCGATTCCTCTCGTGGCATTCTCGGCGCTCGAGACCGGCGCCGACGTTGGCGGCCTCGCGTTTCTCGGAGCCGCGGCCTATTTCGCCTTGGCCGGAGACGTCCGACGCCGGTCCGACATCGTGCTGGCGGGACTAGCGGGCGGTCTCGCGTTTGGCTTCAAGAGCGTGCACCTGGTCGCGATCGCTTTTCTGGCGGCTGTGATCCTCTGGAGACGATGGAAGGCGGACGCCGCCGCGGGGGAGCGGAGTCGAGACGCCGTGTTCGCCGCGGGCCTCTTCCTTGCCCTCGTGCTCGCCCTCGCGAGCCCTTGGCTCGTTCGAAACCAGCGGGAGTTTCACAATCCCCTCTACCCGGTCTACGTTGGCGGTGTCTCGAAAGCGCTCGGGTGGCCGGGCGCGCCCGACGTGGACTACTTGCAGCGTCGCGCGTTTCAATTCGAATGGGTCCGATCGCCGGCGGAATGGCCGCTCTACCCGTGGATCGAGTGGCACGAGCACGGCGAGAACTTCAAGCACAGCTCGGGCCTCGGGCCGTTCTTCGCCGGAATCGTCGTTCCCGCGCTCCTCGTCGGCGGCCTTCCAGACGATCCGCGCGAGGCGGCCGTAACGCCGGCTCCCTCGTCGGGCTTCTCGCTGGGACGGCCGTCGTCCTCGGGAGCTGGTGGGTGCTCGGCGACCATCAGCCCCGATACGCCATGGGGAGCTCTCGTCTTCGCCGTTCCCGTGGCCGCGTGGATCATCTCGTCAGAGCCGGCGGCAGCGCGCGCCGCGTGCTCTTCGGAGTGTCCGCGGTCGCGATCGTCTTCATGCTCGGCGTCCTGCTTTCGTGCGAGGCCGTCGAGTTCGGGGCGCGTTTCCTGCGGCACCGCGAGTGGACGCGCCACGCCTACTACGGATATCCCGCCGCGGTGGACACAGCTGCCACCCGGGACGACGATCGCCAATCTCGTCGCCGCGTCCCGAGAATTTCGGCTTGTTCGGAGCGCGGCATTCCAATCGCGTCGTCAATGCTCGGCGCGCGTTCCGCGTGATCGGGATCTCGATCCGACGGGCATGACGGTCCGCCCTCCGTGCCGCTCGGTGCGGTACGCTGCGGCGTCTCGGAGCGCAGTACCTTACGTCACTTCTCGCCGGCGACCGCGCTCCAGCTCGACCCAGACGTGCGCCTCGTCGAAGTGGGACGAACCGGACGGACACCGGCGCCGACGGCCGTCGGCTTCTGCGCGTGGAGGCTCCGGAAATCGCGGGGCCGCCCGCCGGCGGCCGCCTCGGGGGTTTCCGGGAGGCCTCGAATCGGTTACCCTGAGTACACAGAAAATGTCGAAGTCGAGTCCCCGGAAGCGGATTACCGTCTGCCTGCTGTCCTTTCACCCGCTTCTCGTGACGGAGCTTCGGCGGATCCTGTCCGACGAGGAGTTTCGGCTGCTCTTCCGGAAGGCGGATCCGGATCGGCGCGCCGGAGTTCTCGGGGCTCTCCATTCCGCGCGCCTCCGTCTTCGTCATCGAGGCCCAGCCGCGCGATGAGACGACGGCCGGTCTCGCCGGCGCCGTTCTCTCGGCGCATCCGATGGGCCGACTCGTTGTCGTGGGGGAGAAGTTCACGGAAGAAAACGCGTTCCCTCTGCTGCGCCTCGGAGCGAAGGGCCTGTTGACCTACGCCGAGGTGAACTCGCAGCTCGATCGGGCGCTCCGCGTCATCGCCGCCGCCGGCTTCTGGGTACCGCGCGCGCTCCTGTCTCGGTTCGTCGAGCACACGCTCTCCGCTTCGCCGCGCCCGCGCGTCGCTTCCGGTCTCGCGCCGCCTCTCGCGCCGCGAGACCGAAGTGATGGAGCTCCTCCTTCAGAATTTCTCGAACAAGGAGATCGCGAGCCGCCTCAACTTCTCTTCGCGGACGGCGAAGTTTCACGTCTCGAACCTTCTCGCCAAGCACGGCGTCCGAAGACGCGCCGACCTGATCCTGCTCGCCCACGGGCGAAACGAGCCGTAGGTTGGCCGGCGGCGGAAGAGCGGCCCCGTCGCCGCGCGCGACTTCCGCTGATCCTCGGCCTGGCGCTCTTGGCGGCGCAGGCGGTCGCCGGATGGCGGCTTCACGAGCCGCGAGGCTACGATTTCAAGTTTCATCTCTCTTCCTGGCTCGAAGTGGCGGATCAGTGGCGTGCGGGAACGTGCTTTCCGCGCTGGTCGCTGTGGGCGTACTGGGGATTCGGCGAGCCGCGCTTCATCTTCTATCCGCCCGCCTCGCCGATGCTCGGGGCGGCGCTCGGATCGCTGCTGCCGTGGCCGCTCGTTCCGCAGGCCTTCGTCTGCCTCGTGCTCGCTCGCGTCCGGGCTCTCGATGTACCGGCTGGCGCGGGAGACTCTCGATCCGGAGGCCGCGGCCTGGGCCGGCGTGTTCTACGCCCTCAGTCCTTACGCGCTGATCATGGTCAACGGTCGGAGCTCGCTCGCCGAGCTCCTGGCGAGCGTCTTTCTTCCGCCTGCTCGTCCTCTACGCGGCGCGTCTCGCGGCGGGTCGGATCGAGGCGCGCTCGTTCCCCTCGCGCTCTCGCTCGCGGCCGTCTGGCTGACGAACACGCCGACGGCGGTCCTCGCGACCTACGGCGCTGGCGCTCTTCCTGACGGTCCTCGCGTGGCGCGCGCGAGCGGGTACGCGTCCTGTGGCTCGGAGCCGCGGCGATCGTCCTCGCCCTCCTGCTCGCGGCCTTCTACGTGATCCCCGCGGCGCGCGAGATGCGCTGGGTCACGATCGAAGCCAGTCGTCACGCCGATGCTCCAGCCCGAGAACAATTTTCTCTTTTCGCGGAGCCCCCTGCGCCGCGGGGGATTCAATCTCGTCGTGTCGCTCGCCGCCGTCGGCGCAGATCGGCGCGGCGGCTCTGGCGGTCGTTCTGGCGGGCCGGCCGCCGCAGCCGCGCCCGCCGATCCGCGCCGGCGCTCCTCGCGCTGGCCGTCGCCTGCGTGCTCTTCATGACGCCCGTCGAGCGTTCTGGCCTGGAGGTGGCTCCCGAATCTCCGCTTCGTGCAGTTTCCTGGCGCCTCCTCGCGATGTTCGGCGTCGCCGGGGCATACCTGATGGCGGCCGGCGGACCCGCGGCGGGCGAGGACGGCGTGGCGGCTGGCGGTCTTGGTCGGCTGGGCCGCCGCGGGAGCCTTCTCGTTCCGGATGCCGATATGGAAGCCGGACGTCTTGCAAGAAGTCTGGACCGGCCTTCGGGACGGAGCGCGGCTGGTTTCGCGGCGGCCGCGAGTACCTCCCTGCGGGATGCTCGGCGGACGCGCTCCCGCAAGATCTTCCGAAGGCTTCGCTCGCCGGCGGCCAGTCGGGCGTCGTGCGGGTCGAGCGATGGACGGCGGAGGATCGCCTTCGTGACAGTGCCGAGACCTCGAGCGCCGGGCACCCTGGTCCTGCGGCTCTTCGACTATCCGGCGTGGCGAGCTGCGTGTCGACGGCCGCGAAGCGCCGAAGATTCCAGTGGCACCCCGAACGGGTCTCGTCGCCGTCGCCGTGCCCGTCCGGCGCAGAGCCGCGTCGAAGCGAGATTCGTTCGCACGCCGGATCGCACCATCGGAGCGGCTCGTCTCGTGCGCCGCGGGCCTCGCGACGGCGGCTCGGCTTCCTCAGCGCGAGAAGAGGCGTCGAGCAAGGGGCCGCTGAGAGGCCGAATCGGCGACCTGTACGTTGGTACAGTTTTTCGGCCAACGCTCGTGCCCTGTCCTTTTCCCAACGTCCGGTCAGTAGTTTTTTTCTCGGCTCGCACCCCTACACTCGCAATCGATTCGGGAGGGGGTCTCTTCCGCAGAAGCGATCCGGTTTCTGTCGAACAGTTCTCCTCCCACAAAGCTCTATCAACGGGGAGGATTCCATGCACCGTTTCAACGGGCCGACGGGGCGCGGGTTGGCTGCAGCTGTCGTCTCAAGTGTCTTCTGTCTGGGCTTCGCCGCGCAGGTCTCGGCGCAGGGCAGTCTCACGACCAGCGACGGGATGAAGTTTTCGCTGACGTCGAACGGCTCGGTGACGGACCTTCAGCAGAACGGAGTGGAGTACGCGGGGTCGGGGGTGGTGTCGGGGTTTCATGTATCGGGAGTTGCCGGCGGCGGCGACGAGCATCGTCGCCCAACGGGTCGTTCGAGAGCGGGACGGGGAGTCTGCCGACGTCGTGGACGTCTGGACGAGCAAGACGGCGGGGACGTGGGCTTTGGACACGAGCAGGCGACGGCGGGTACGCGGTCGATGAAGGTGTCGATTTCGGGGACGACGGCCAAGACGCAGCCCGACGTTGAAGTCGAACGTGTTTTCGGTGTTGCCGAACGCGGCGTACACGGTGACGCTGCCAGATGAGACGTCGGGGCTGAGCTAGCTGTTGACGCTCTATCTGTACGAGCAGGGCTCCGACGGAGTGATCGTGAGCCGCACATGACCAGCGCGACGGGGACGACGGGTTGGTCGACCAAGAGCTGAAGTTCACGACGGGCCCATGGCGGTGAAGGCCTATTTCGGGAGGCTCATCTTACAACGGGTATGGGACGGCGTGGCTGGACGACGTGCAGATGGTGGACGTGTTTGGAGGCCGGGCGCCGGTGGCGTTTGGCGGGACGGTGACGAGCGACTCGGGAGGGATGACGCAGACGGCCAGCGCGAGCGGGTTGAGCCTGAGCGCGCGGTACACCAGCGTCGGGGACGGCGATTCGGGTGGATGCGACGTTGACGGACACGACGGGGCAGGACCGGCCGATCGAGGTGTCGTACCGGCTGCCGCTGGACGTGGTGGGTTGGACGTGGGACAGCATTTCGTGACGCTCGACGGCGATTCAGGATGGGGTTCGGTACGAGAACGTGGACTACAGTTTTCGGCAAGCAGGGGCGATCGCTGTATCCGTTTGCGACGGTGCACAACGGGGTGGCGGGCTTTTCGCTGGCGGTTCCGATGGGGCCGCAGATGCAGCGGTTCGCTACGACACGGTCAACGGGCTGAGGTCGATGTGGGATCTGGGGCTGTCGGCGGCGGCGACCAAGACGAAGTCGAAGGCGGCCTGGACGTTCTGGATCTACACGCAGCCGCGCAAGTGGGGGATGCGGGCGGCGGCGCAGAAGTTCTACGCGCTGGACGCGGCCAGCTTCACGTCTCCGGTCAAGCTGCAGGGAGCCTGGGCCCTGCGTCGGCGGCAAGCCCTGTCGAACATTTCGGGATTTCAGGATTTCGGCTGGGGAGTCGAGGAAGGCGACCAACGGACGTCGCCTTCGACAATGAGAACGGCATCCTCTCTACCACTACATCTATCCCGATCGGATGGTTCCGCCATTTCCCCGACACGACGGTCAGCCGTCCTACAGCATCATCTTTCGGCGCTGAATGCCGACGCCGCGAGCGGGACGGGAACGACGGTCGACGGGACGCCGGTCAAGGAGATGGCGCAGGCGGTCATCAACTCCTCGCCCTACAACCTGCAGGGCCAGTACCTGGTTCTGGTCGAGCTACTACTTCTGGTACAACGGGATCTGCAGATCTATCCCGTGCAGCCGGACCCGGACATTCCGGCTCCGAGCATGTGGAGCGTGATGAAGAAGTACAGCGTCGACGGCCGGATCAGCATGTGGCAGAACACCGGCAATCACCTGGACGGGATCTTCCTGGACAACCTGACCTACCCTTCACCGAACCAAGAGAACCACCGCCGCGCGCTCTGGGCCTACAGCGACTTTCCGCTGCACGTTCTCCTACAAGACGCGCAAGGTGATGCAGTACGACGGGCTTCGCGGTCGCGGAGTTCTGCCAGTCCCTGCGCAGCTATCTGGCGAGCAAGGGGATGGGGCTGATGGGCAGCGCCACGGCGGCAGGACATGATCTGGGTGTGCCCCGTGGCTCGACGTCATGGGCGGAGAGGTGCAGCGGCGCCGAGTCCTTCGGACTGGCCTACTTGAGACGGACCCTGTCCTACGGGAAGAACTGGAGCAACCTCCAGGTGCCCGCCCCGGCGATCGGGCCCCCGACCGCGGCCGACGTGCTGACCTACTTCCGGCAGGCGCTGGCTGCTCGGGTTACTACCCGGGCTTCAACGGGTCCTACTGGGCCAATTCGACTGTCTACAACCGCGACCGCGCGCTGTTCAAGCAGTACATGCCCCTGATCAAGAAGATCATCGCGGCGGGCTGGAGACCGATCACTTACGCCACGCCCTCGGACCCGGCCATCCACGTCGAACGATTCGATGATCAGGTCGGCAACACCTTCTATCTGACCGCTCAGAACTCCTCCACCGCGACCAAGTCCTTCCAGATGACCGTCGACGGCGCCGTCGCTCGACGCCGACTCCGGCACCATCACCCTGAAGGAGCTCGTCGGCAACACGACGCTCTCCGCCTCTCGCTCCGGCTCCAACATCCTCTTCTCCGACTCCCTCGCCGCCGGCGAAACCGCCCTCTACCAGATGACCGTGTCCGGACGGACCGCCGACGCCGACGCCGACGCCCGTGGATCCTGCCGACGAACGGGAGCTTCGAGAGCGGGTCGGGCTCGCCCACGGACTGGACGCTCGGGACGAGCGTGACGGACGGAACCTGGTCGTGGGATCGCAACGACGGCCCACTCGGGAACCCGGAGCGCCAAGCTCGCGGTTCGCGGGAACGGTCGACAGAAGAGCCCGGCCTCGTTGTCTTCGACCTTCGCGCTGTCGGCGGGCAAGACCTACACCCTCTCGGCTTGGATGAAGAGCTCGAGCGCGGCGGGATCCTATCCGCCGATGGTGTGGCTCGTGGAGCTGGATTCGGCGGGAAACATCCTTGAGACGTCGTCAGGGCGCAGCATCCAGCACTGCGATCAGTGGGGCGATGGGTACGACGGGTTGGACTCCAGGATTCGGAGACGTTCATGACGGACCCACGCTGCGCCACGGGCGTATCGTGTACGCCAGCATCTACAAGGGATACGGCACGGTGTGGGTGGATGACGTTCCAGTGAAGTGACCGCAGTCGTCGTAGTCGGGCTTTCGAGGCCCGGGAGAGCCGATGCCTGCCCGATCGGGCAGGTCCGCCGGGACAGGCGAGCCTGCCCGATCTTTTGGCCTGCGGGGCCAGTGGTTTGATCGCATCCGAGTCCCCTATCGTTTCAACTCTTGATTCCGAATCAAAAGGCGGGAGAACGCGTTCCCGCGGCGTCGGAATGGAACAGATCGGGAGAGCAGCCGGTCACTCCGCGTGCGTTCGGAGCCGTCTCCGGCCGCCGTCCGCTCTGCTTCCCGTCGGAACGTCTGTCCTGTTTCTTGATCAGTCGCGGGCCCCCTGCTTCGCGCAAGGCTCTCTCACGACCAGCGACGGGTTGAGGTTGTCGCTCGGCGTCGTCGGGTCGGTCAGCAGCCTTCAGCAGAACGGAGTGGAGTACGCGGGGTCGGGAGCTGGTGTCGGGGTTCATGTATCGGGAGTTGCCGGCGGCGGCGCGAGCATCTGTCGCCCAACGGGTCGTTCGAGAGCGTGACAGGGGAGTCTGCCGACGTCGTGGACGTCTGGACGGCAAGACGGCGGGGACGTGGGCTTTGGACACGACAGGCGACAGCGGGTGCGCGGTCGGTGAAGGCGTCGATTCCGGGGACGACGGCCAAGCGCAGCCCGACGTTGACGTCGAACGTGTTTTCGGTGTTGCCGAACGCGGCGTACACGGTGACGCTGCCAGATGAGACGTCGGGGCTGAGCTACGCGTTGATGCATCTATCTCGTACGAGCAGGGTCCGACGGAACGATCGAGAGCCGAACATGACCAGCGCGACGGGGACGACGGGCTGGTCGACCAAGAGCATGAAGTTCACCAGCGGCGCCACTGCGGTGAAGGCCTACTTCGGGATGCTCAGATCTTACAACGGGTATGGGACGGCGTGGCTGGACGACGTGCAGATGGTGGACGTGTTTGGGGGCCGGGTGCCGGTGGCGTTTGGCGGGACGGTGACGAGCGACTCGGGAGGGATGACGCAGACGGCCAGCGCGAGCGGGTTGAGCCTGAGCGCGCGGTACACCAGCGTCGGGGACGGCGATTCGGGTGGATGCGACGCTGACGGACACGACGGGGCAGGACCGGCCGATCGAGGTGTCGTACCGGCTGCCGCTGGACGTGGCGGGATGGACGTGGGACAGGATTTCGTGACGCCGATGGCGATCCAGGACGGGGTTCGGTACGAGAACTAACAACACGATTTCGGCGGCGCAAGGGCGATCGCTGTATCCGTTTGCGACGGTGCACAACGGGGTGGCGGCGTTTCTCGCTGGCGGTGCCGATGGGGCCGCAGATGCAACGGTTCGCGTACGACACGGCGTGGGGTCTGAGGTCGATGTGGGATCTGGGGTTGTCGGCGGCGGCGACCAAGACCAAGTCGAAGGCGACCTGGACGTTCTGGATCTACACGCAGCACGCCGCAGTGGGGGCATGCGGGCGGCGGCGCAGAAGCTGTACGCGCTGGACGCGGCGAGCTTCACGACGCCGGTCAAGCTGTCGGGAGCCTGGGCCCTGCCGCCGGGCGGCAAGCTTCTGTCGCAGATTTCGGGATATCAGGACTTCGGCTGGGGAGTGGAGGAGGGCGACCCGCTGGGCGACATCGACTTCGCCAACCAGAACGGCATCCTCATCTATCACTACATCTACCCCATGAACTGGTTCCGCCAGTTCCCCGACTACACGGTCCAGCCGCCCTACGACACGATCATCGCGGCGTTGAACTCGGACGCCGCCTCGGGCACGCGGACGACGGTCGACGGGACGCCGACGAAAGAGATGGCGCAGGCGGTGATCAACTCGTCGCCCTACAGACCCGCACGGGCCAGTACCGTGGTCGGTAGCTACGTACTTCTGGTACAGCGGCGACCTGCAGTCCTACTCCGTGACTCCGGACCCGGACGTTCCGGCGCCGAGCATGTGGAGCGTGCACCAAGAAGTACAGCGTGGACGGCCGCATCAACATGTGGACGAGCCAGGGCCGACACATCGACGGGATCTTCCTGGACAACCTGACCTACCCGCACTCGAACATCGAGAACCACCGGCGCGCTCTCTGGGCCTACAGCGACTATCCGCTGTCCTTCTCCTACAAGACGCGCAAGGTGATGCTCTACTACGGGGTTCGGCGCGGTGGAGTTCTGCAGACCGCTGCGCAGCTATCTGGCGAGCAAGGGCATGCGGCTGATGGGCAGCGCCACCGCGCAGGACATGATCTGGCTGGGACCCGGGCTCGACGTCATGGGCGGAGAGGTGCGCGGCGCCGAGGCCGCTTCGGACTCCTACATGAGACGCGCCCTGTCCTACGGGAAGAACTGGACCAACCTCCAGGTGCCCGCCCCGGGCGACTCGGCCCCCGCCGCGGCCGATGTGCTGACCTACTTTCGGCAGGCGCTGGCGCTCGGATACTACCCGGGCTTCAACGGCGCCTACTGGGCGAACTCGACCGCGTACAACCGCGACCGCGCGCTGTTCAAGCAGTACATGCCCCTGATCAAGAAGATCATCGCGGCGGGCTGGAGACCGATCCCTTACGCCACGCCCTCGGACCCGGCCATCCACGTCGAACGATTCGATGACCAGATCGGAGGACGTTCTACCTGACCGCTCAGAACTCGTCGACGGCGACCAAGTCCTTCCAGATGACCGTCGACGGCACGTCGCTCGATGCTGGGCTCCGGCGCGATCACTCTCACCGAGCTCGTCGGAAATACGGCGGTCTCCGCCTCTCGCTCCGGCTCCAACATCCTCTTCTCCGACTCGCTCGCCGCCGGCGAGACCGCTCTCTACCAGGTCACGGTCGGCGAGCGGCTGCGACGCGACCTACGGCGATCTGAATCAGGACGGCCGAGTCGACGCGACCGATCTCGTCATCCTCAGCCACTATCTCGTCGGCAACATGGACCAGGGCACCGCGCCCTTCACGGCGCCGCTCGCCAAGGCGGATCTTGACCGCTCCGGCACCGTGGACGCGGTCGACCTCGTCATCCTTCAGAACTACCTCGCGGGAAATATCGCTTGCCTGCCGAAGTGAAGCGCGCGCGCCGTGCGCCGGTGGGCTCCCGCGGCGGCGACGATCGTCGCTCTGGCTCTGATCGCGCGGCCCGTTCTCGGCCAGGGCGCGCCCATCTCCGGGTCGGCCGACCTGACGCTGTCGCCGAGCCCCGCGTCCCCGGTCGTGGGCGGGGCGGTGCAGGTTACTCTTCGAGTCGATCTGACCGGCGTGACGGGCGTCGCTCCGAGCGGCTCGAGTACGCCGGCGGTTCTCGGCGGCTACCAGATCGCGGTCTCCTTCGACAAGACGCGCCTGCAGTTCAGTCCCGCGTCGGGCGGATCGTCGCCGGGTACACGGGAGCGCCGACCTACACGTCCGCGGCGACGGCGAACGCCAACGGGATGGTCACGGTGGTGGCTTCGCAGACCTCGTCGAGCAGCCCGACCGGGAACGTGAGCGTGGCCGTGCTGTCGTTCACCGCGATCGGGTCGGGCAGCGCCGCGCTGTCGGCGGCGGCCTCGAGCCTCGTGAGCGCTTTCCAGCCCGGGCCGCCGGCCGTCGGGCCCACGGCGATCCCCGGCGTCGGAGGCAGCGCGAGCGTGACGGTGCAGGGCACCGCCTCGACGGCAACGCCGACACCCACGGCGACGCGCACGCCGACCCGCACGGCGACGTCCGTTCCGCCGACCGCCACACGCGACTCCGACCCGCACGGCGACGTCGGTTCCTCCGACGGCGACGCGACGCCGCACCCGCACGCGCGACCGTCCGTGTCCGCCGACCGCGACGCGCACTCCGACCCGCACGGCGACGTCCGTTCCGCCGACGGCGACGCGCACGCCGACCCGCACGGCGACCGTCCGTTCCGCCGACCGCGACGCGCACTCCGACCCGCACGGCGACGTCGGTTCCGCCGACGGCGACGCGCACGCCGACGCGGACGACGACGCCGGTGCCTCCGACGTCGACGCCCACCGACGAACGCCACCGACCCGAACCCCCACGAGAACCAGGACGCCAGTGCCTCCGACGTCGACCGCGACCGCGACGCGCACGCCGACCGCGACGCGGACCGCCACGCCCAGCCGGACGCCGACCGGCACGCGGACACCGACCGCCGTTCCGCCCACGGCCACTCAGACCGCCACGCCGACGAAGACCGCGACGCCCGCTCCGCCGACGGCGAGCCCGACGCGGACGGCGACGCCGCTCGTCCCGAGCGCGACCGCGACTCAAACGCCCGACTTCGACCGGGCCGACGGTCACGCCGACACCGACCCCGACGCTCACTCCGACCTCCAGCCCGAACGCCGGCAGCCCGACGCCGGGGACGGCGACTCCAACGCCGACGCCGACACCGACGAAGTCGCACGGGACGCCCACGCGCACCCGGACTCCGAAGCACGCGGTCGTCAGTGCCGCGCCGATGGCCGCGCGGGGCATGCTGTCGATGCGGCATGGGCGCCCGATCCGCATCCCGTCGCGGCCGGTTCATCAGACGGCGTGCACACGACCTCGGTGCGCACGGCCTCCGCGTTCGGTCGCAGGGCTCCGGCGGAACGGCCGGCGGCTCGACGGATCTCACCGTCGAGAATCTCGAGGCGCGTGACGGTCGACGCCGTGCTCTCGTTCACGTCGTTCTCGGGGAGAACGGCGCGTCCTCTTCGGCTCCGCCTCGAACCATTCGAGACGCGTGAGATTGCTCGACGTCCTCTCGGGGTTCGCCGAGGACGGAACGTTCCGCATCGAATCCGCGGACGGCTCCGCGGCGTCTTTCGCGCTGAGCGCTCGGTCCTACGAAACGGACGGGGCGGGTCGCGATGGTTCTCCGGCGGGTTCCTTGCTCCTCGCCGGGCTGGCGCAGACGGACGCCTTCGACGTCCTGCTCGAGGCTGGCGGCGCCGGCGCGCTGGCACGCCCGAGGAGTCCTTCTCAGCGCGCTTGCGTTCGGCCGATGGGAATCTCATCGGCGTCCGGGAGGTCGAGGTTCCGGCGGGCGGCGACGTCCGCTGGTCGCTGTCCGAGCTCTTCGGGGACGTCTGGGGAGAAGGACTTTCTCTCGAGATCGAGCCGGGGGAGGGCTCGCAGGTCCCCGACCTTCGCGCCGCCGTGACGGACCTGAGAACGGGCAGTCGGATCGATATCCCAGCCGCGCGGGCGGCCGACCGGCTTTACCTGCCGGCGATCGGCCGCACGGCGATGGGCGCGGGATCGTCACTCGCGACGGACGCGACGCTCTTCAACGCGAGCGACAAGGCCGTATCGGTGCGCCTGCGGTTCCTCGAGCACGATCGGGACAACCGAGTCGCCGGAGACCGCGACACTTCCGCTCGGTCCCTGGGAATCGCGCCGCGTCGACGACGTCGTCGGAACGCTCTTTGGCTCGGTGGAGGTTTCGGGTCTTCTCGAGATCAATGTCCCCCGCGGTTCCCTCGTCGTCGTCGGGACCCAGACGGCGCGCATGGAAGGGGAGCCGGGAACGCTTCGCACGCTGGTGGCACCCGTCGACGCGCGGAGGTTCGCGAGGACGAGCGCCCTGACGTCGTCGGATGGCGAGTCTGGGACGAGTCGCCGTCTTCAATCCCGGACGAGGCGCCGCTTGCCGCCTTGGTCCGCTGGGTCGGGACGGATGGCACCATCGTGTCGGAAACGTCCGTGGTGGTACCACCGCGCACCTCGGTCACGGCGGACAGTCGGAGCTCGGCCGAGTCGAGCCAGGTGATCGTCGAAACCGAACGTCCCCACCTTGCCTTTCCCGTTCGAGCTGGTACGATCGCGGGCGGTTCGGGCGAATTCCTTCCGCGGACGCGGGTCGCCCGATGAGCAATTCAAAAAGAGGAGTTCTACCGGATAAGCGCGTCTGATCGCCGGACCGGAAGCCTTGCGCCTCGGGTCCGTTCGGTCGGGCGCTCATCTTCGCCATGACGTTCGAACCAGCGAGCGACGCACGGCGCTTCGGGCGCGAGACGCTCCGCTCCTCGGATCGCGCTCTGGCTCACGAGCCGCTTTGGCCTTTGCGGCCGCTCGTCCCTCCCGCCGGGTTCTCGCTATTCGCAGATCGGCGGCGCCCTCTGCGAGCCCGACGGCCATGGCGATCGCGCCGGACGGGCGAATCTTCGTCTGCGAGCAAGCCGGGAAGCTGCGCATCATCAAGAACGGCACCCTGCTCGTCGACTCCTTTCGTCACGCTCACGGTCGACTCGGCGGGTGAGCGCGGGCTCCTCGGCGTCGCCTTCGACCCGGCGTTCGGCGTCAACGGCTTCGTCTACGTCTACTACACGGCAACGACGCCGGCGACGCACAACCGCCTGAGCCGATTCACCGCGAACGGAACGACGGGCGACACGGCCGTCCCGGGAAGCGAAGTCGTGCTGCTCGATCTCGACAACCTCTCGAGCGCGACGAACCACAACGGGGGAGCGCTTCATTTCGGCGACGGACGGAAAGCTCTACGTCAGCGTCGGCGAGAACGCCAACAGCGCGAACGCGCAGACGCTCGCGCAATCTCCTCGGCAAGCTGCTTCGCCTGAATCCCGATGGTTCGATCCCGACGGACAATCCTTTCTACTCGACGCGCGACGGGGAAGAACCGCGCGATCTGGGCGATGGGCCTGCGAAATCCCTTCACGTTCGCCATTCAGCCGGGCACGGGCCGGATCTTCATCGACGACGTCGGGAAAGCGACCTGGGAGGAAATCAACGACGGCATGGCCGGAGCGAACTACGGCTGGCCGACGACGGAAGGAGCGACGACCGATCCCCGGCTTCGAGCACTGCCCTTCTTCTACTACGGCCACGGCACCGATTCGCACTCACGGTTGCGCGATCACCGGCGGAACGTTCTACAACCCGGCCACGCGTTCAGTTTCCCGAGCTCCTACGTCGGCGACTACTTCTTCGCCGACTACTGCACCGGCTGGATCCGAACGCTGGACGCCGCGAGCGGCTATACACGCCGCCTCCGATTTTGCGAGCGGCATTCGCGTCGCCGGTCGACCTCGACGTCGCGCCCGACGGGAGCTCTCTATTTCCTGGCGCGCGGCTCGGGCACGAACACCGGCGGCGTCTATCGCATCCAGTACACGCTCAATACCCCGCCGACGATCACCGAAGATCCGGCGGGCGTGCTCGTCTCCGTCGGGCGACTCTGCGACCTTCAGGTCAGCGCCTCCGGGACGCCGCCCCTCTCCTATCAGTGGCAGAAGAACGGCGCGAACATCAGCGGCGCGACGTCGGCCACCTACACGATCGCCTCCGCGCAGCTCGCCGACAACGCCACGACCTATCGCTGCAAAGTGACCAACGCCTACGGCAATGCGACGAGCGCGAGCGCCACGCTGACGGTGACCGCCAACCTCCCGCCCGTCGCGACGATCACTGCTCCTGCCGCCGGGGCCACCTATGCGGGAGGCAACACGATCAATTACTCCGGGAACGGGCACGGATCCCGAGGACGGCACGCTACCGGCCAGCGCTTTCGAGTGGGAGGTCGTGTTCCACCACGACACGCACACGCATCCGTTCATCGCGCCGTGGACGGGCGCCAAGTCGGGTTCCTTCGTCGTGCCGACGACGGGGGAGACGTCGGACAACGTCTGGTACCGAATTCACCTGACCGTGACCGATTCGACGGGCTTGACGTCGACGACCTACACGGACGTCGTCCCGCGCACGACCACCATGACCTTCGCCACGAACCCGGCCGGGCTGCAGATCACTCTCGACGGGCAGCCGCTGGCGACGCCGGCGACCGTCGTCGGGGTCGAGGGCATCCAGCGGACGCTCGGCGTGATCTCGCCGCAGACGAAGAGCGGAACGACCTACACGTTCGCGTCCTGGTCCGACGCGGGCGCCGCTACGCACAACATCTCGACGCCGGTCTCGGACACGACTTACACAGAGAACTTCGTCGGGGGAGCGACTCCGACCCCGACGCGCACGCCGACCCGGACGTCTACGCCGCTTCCGCCGACGGCAACGCCCACGCGGACGTCGACGCCGACGCGAACGCCAACGCGCACTGCGACGGCGATCCCGCCGACGGCGACTCCCACGCGGACCGCCACCCGAACCCCGACGCGCACATCGACGCCGATACCGCCGACGGCGACGTTCACGCGGACGGCGACCAAGACGTCGACGCCGATACCGCCGACGGCGACGTTCACGCGGACGGCGACCAAGACGGCGACTCGCCGACGACTCGACCCGACACCGACGCCGTTCCGACCCGCGACGCGCGACGAGGACATCGACGCCGATGCCGCCGACGCGCGACTCCGACCCGGACCTCGACGCCGATTCCGCCGAGCGCGACGCCGACGCGCACCGCGACGAGGACAACCACGTCTGTGCCGCCGAGCGCGACGCCGACTCGAACCGCGACGCGGACTTCGACCGCCGTGCCTCCGACGACGACTCCGACCCGGACCTCGACGCCGATTCCGCCGAGCGCGACGCCGACGCGCACCGTGACGAGGACGCCACGTCTGTGCCGCCGAGCGCGACGCCGACGCGAACCGCGACGCGGACTTCGACCGCCGTGCCACCGACGACAACTCCGACCCGGACCTCGACGCCGGTGCCGCCGAGCTCCACGCCGACTCAGACCGCGACGCGGACTCCGACGCGGACTTCCACTCCGATTCCGCCGACCGCGACGCCCACACGCACGGCGACTCCCGTTACCCCGACGGCGACGCGGACGGCGACTGCGACCCGGACTCGACACAGCTCGACGCCAATTCCTCCGACGCGCACGCCGACGCGGACCTCGACGCCGACGCGCACGCCGACGAAAACTCTGACGCCCGTGCCGCCCGACGGCGACGCGGACGCCCACCCGGACGCCGACGCCTAACGGGCCGACGCCCACGCCGGCGATGCCCTTGATCCAGGGTCTGACTCCGGACTCCGGGCCGCCGGCGGCGGGATCGCCGCTGACGATCTCGGGCGCGAACTTCCAATCCGGCGCGACCGTTCGGGTCGGGGGCCTGGCCGCCGGCGGCGTCTCCGTGAACCCGACTCAGATTTCCGCGAAGCTGCCGGCCCTTCCGCCGGGAACGTTGAACGACGTGGTCGTGACCAACCCGGGCGGCCTGTCCGCCCAGCGGCCTCGAAGCCTGGTTCAGCGATTTTCTCGACGTCCCGGTCGGGAACATCTTCGAGCCGGCCGTCGAGAAGGCCGTCCGCGCCGGGATCACCTCCGGATGCGGCGGCGGCTATTTCTGCCCGGACGGCACCCTGACGCGCGCCCAGGCGGCGAAGTTCCTGCTGCGCGGCGAGCACGGGGCGTCGTACGTACCGCCGCCGCCTCGGGGCACGGTCTTCCTGGACGTTCCGAAGTCCGACCCCTTTGCCGGCTGGATCGAGCAGCTCTGGGCGGAGGGCATTTCGAGCGGATGCGGGAACGGCAACTTCTGTTCCGGCGAGACGCTCAACCGGGCGTCCCTCGCGGTCCTCCTGCTCAAGACCGCCCACGGCAGCGCGTATCGGCCGCCCGCGGCAGCGGGCGTCTTTTCGGACGTGCCGAAGTCGGATACCTACGCGGCCTGGATCGAGGAGCTCGCCAAGGAAGGAGTCACCTCGGGCTGCGGCGGCGGCGCCTTCTGTCCGGCGAAGGTTGCGAGCCGTGGGGAGATGTCGGTCTTCCTCGTGAGGACCTTCGACCTGCCGTGAGGCGGCTCTCGGGCCTCGAAGGCCTCTCCGGGGCCTCATTTTGGGCTCTTTTTGGGCCGGAATCCTTGCTCTGCTCGGGGACCTGGGCTAACCTGAGGGACGTTGGCTAAAGAAACCAAGGCTCAGAGGGTCTCCCTTTATTCATTCCATCCGTTGGTGTTGGCGGAACTTTGCCGGCTGCTCGAGGACAGCGGCTGCCAGACCCGAACTCACAGGCTGGACCCCTCCCGCCTCTCGGAGCTCGAAGCGCTACCGGTTCTTCCGGCGTCCGCTCACGTCGTCGAAGCCAACGCCCGGAATCGGGCGACCAAGGCGATCGTCGAAGAGATCCTCTCCAAAAGACCGGATGCCCGGCTCCTCGTCGTCGCCGAGCGGTTCGACGACGCCGACGCCTTTCCGCTCCTGAAGGTGGGAGCCAAGGGTCTCGTACGGTACGTCGAGCTGCCGCGGCACTTCGTGTCGGCCGTTCGGGAGGTGGTTTCGGGCGGATTCTGGGTGCCCCGGTCGCTTCTGTCCCGGTTCGTCGACTCGACCCTGTCGTCGCTGCGTCGCCCGAAGCTCGTCCACGCCGGGGCCCACATGAGCCGCCGCGAGCGGGAGGTGCACCAGCTCCTCATGGAGAACCTCTCGAACAAGGAGATCGCGAGCCGGCTCCACATGTCCGAGAGGACGGTCAAGTTCCACGTCTCGAACCTTCTCGGGAAGCACGGCGTCAAGCGGCGGTCCGACCTGATCCTGCTCTCCTTCGCCGAGCGCAAGCACGCCTAACGGCGCCCTCCGGCCCCGAACCCCGTCGCCTTGACAGCCCCGCCAGCCTTACGTATTCTTACCCGCCCTTTCGCGCCGGTGGGCCGTCCCTTCGCGCGTTTGCCCCGGTCGGGAGCGGCTTTTTTTGTCGAAGTCCGAGGTCTTGAAATGAGTTCTGGCACCCCGATGGTTCGCGCCGCCGACATCCGCCACGATTGGTACGTCGTGGATGCCTCCGACCAGGTGCTCGGGCGCCTGGCGAGCGCCGTCGCGCGGGTTCTCTCCGGCAAGCATCGACCCAACTGGGTCGCGCACCTCGACACCGGCGACTTCGTCGTGGTGACGCACGCCGAGCGCGTCAAGCTGACCGGCCGCAAGGGCGAGGAGAAGGTCTACCACCGCCACACCGGTTACCCGGGAGGCCTCAAGACGGTCGCCGCGCCGGAGCTGCGCGCCAAGTACCCCGAGCGAATCATCGAGGCGGCCGTGCGCGGGATGCTGCCGAAGACCAAGCTCGGCCGACGGCAGTTCAAGAAGCTGAAGGTTTATCGCGGCGCCTCCCATCCGCACGAGGCCCAGCGTCCGAAACCCCTCGAGCGCCCGCGTCAGGCCCGGGCGAAGCAGTAAGGAGGACTCTTGGCGGTCGAAATCCAGCACCGAGCGACCGGGCGGCGCAAGACGTCGGTCGCGCGCGTCCGGTTGGTTCCGGGAACGGGGGCGATCACGGTCAATCGGCGCTCCCTCGACGAGTACTTCCCCAACAACGTCCTCAAGATGATCATCAAGCAGCCGCTCCTCTCGACGGAGACGGCGGAGCGCTTCGACATCCACGTCGCCGTCACGGGCGGCGGCCCGTCGGGACAGGCCGGCGCGATCCGGCACGGGATCTCCCGCGCGCTGACGGAGTACAACGCCGAGCTGCGGAAGCGTCTCAAGAAGGACGGATTCCTCTCGCGCGATCCCCGGATGAAGGAGCGGAAGAAGTACGGACAGCGCGGAGCGCGCGCGCGGTTCCAGTTCAGCAAGCGGTAATTCTCCGGGCCGGTCACCGGCCGGAAAGGGAGGTGTCATCTGGCATCTATTTCGATGAAGGAACTGCTCGAGGCTGGCGTCCACTTCGGTCATCAGACCAAGCGCTGGAACCCCAAGATGAAGAAGTTCATCTTCGGGAAGCGCAATGGGATCTACATCATCGACCTGCAGAAGACGCTCAAGCAGTTCAAGGAAGCCTCGAAATTCGTGACCGACCTCGCGGCGTCGGGGAAGAACCTTCTCTTCGTCGGCACGAAGCGCCAGGCGCAGGACGCCATCTACGAGGAGGCCAACCGCTGCGGGATGTTCTTCGTGAACACGCGGTGGCTCGGCGGAACGCTGACCAACTTCACGACGATCCGCAAGTCCATCCATCGTCTGAAGGAGATCGAGGGGATCCTCGCGCAGGAAGACAACGAGAACCTGACCAAGAAGGAGCGTCTGCGTCTCGAGCGCGAGAAGGAGAAACTCCAGAAGAATCTCGCGGGCATCAAGGAGATGGACGAGCTTCCGGACGCTCTCTTCGTCGTCGACCCGAAGCAGGAGTACATCGCCGTCAAGGAGGCGAACATCCTCGGGATCCCGGTCGTCGCGGTGGTGGATACCAACTGCGATCCGGATCTCGTCGACCACGTCATCCCGGGCAACGACGATGCCATCCGGGCGATCCGGCTCTTCACGGCGCGGATCGCCGACGCGGTTCTCGAGGGCCTGCACACGCAGGAGGGTCGCGCGGAGTCCGAAGCGGCCGCGCGCGCGGAGGCGCGCCCGCGGACTCCCGAGCTTTCGACGACCGCCGTCGTCTCGGACGTCGCTTCGTAGGACAGTTCAGAGTTTTCAGTCTTCAGTTTTCGGTTCCGGAGCTGACGACTGACAACTGACGACTCATCGTCGATATCGAGGAGCCATGGAAATCTCATCCAAAGCGGTGGCCGACCTGCGCGCCGAGACGGGCGTCGGCATGATGGAGTGCAAGAAGGCCCTGGTCGAGGCCGGGGGCGATTTCGAGGAAGCCAAGAAGATCCTTCGCAAGAAGGGCCTCGCGGCCGCCGCGAGCAAGGCCGGGCGGGCCACGACCGAGGGCCTCGTCGTCGCGCACGTGGCGCCCAAGGCCGCCGTGCTCGTCGAGGTCAACTGCGAGACCGACTTCGTCGCGCGGACCGAGGCGTTCCGGCAGTTCGCCGAGAAGCTCGCCGAGCGGATCGCGACGCATGACGCTTTCGGCGAGACGCGGAACGGAACCGGAAACGAGGTCGCCGCGCTCTCGTGGCCGACCGAGCCGACGGTCGCGGTGGCCGTCGCGCAGCTCGTCGCGACCCTCAAGGAGAACATTCAGGTCCGGCGCTTCGTCCGCCTCGTGCCGCGCGCGGGAGAAGGATTCGCGCAGTACATCCACGGCAACGGGCGCATCGGCGTTCTCGTGGGCGTGGCCGCGGGCAACGACGAGCTCCGCCGCGACGTCGCAATGCACGTGGCGGCCTCCGACCCGCGCTTCGCGACGCGCGCCGAGGTGACGGCCGAGATTCTCGACACCGAGCGCGAGATCGCGCGCGCCCAGGCGGCCGCCGCCGGAAAGCCGGCCAACGTCGTCGAGCGGATTGCCGACGGGAAGGTCGAGAAGTTCTATCAGGAGAGCGTGCTCACCGAGCAGGCTTTCGTGAAAGACCCCGAGAAGAGCGTCGGGCAGGTGCTCGTCGAGCGCGCGGGCAAGGGAGCGCTCGACCTGCGCTTCGCGCGGTTCAAGCTGGGAGAGAGCCTCGGCCGGACGGCCGTCCAGGGCGAAGCGGCGACCCTGGCGAGCGCGTAACGCCGGCGCGCGAATGGGTAGCGCCCCCATCTATCGCCGGATTCTCCTGAAGCTTTCGGGAGAGGCGTTGATGGGGGAGCAGCGTTTCGGGATCGAGCCGGAGGTCGTTGCCCGCCTGGCCGACGAGGTGCGCGACGTGCACCGGCTGGGCGTCCAGACCGCGGTCGTTCTCGGCGGCGGCAACATCATCCGCGGGGTCGCGGCGGCCGCGCAGGGCATCGACCGCGTCGCCGGCGACCACATGGGCCTGCTCGCCACCGTGATCAACGGGCTTGCGCTCCAGGACGCCCTGGAGAAGCGCGACGTCGTGACGCGCCTGATGTCGGCCGTCGAAGTGCGGCAGATCGCGGAGCCCTTCATCCGGCGGCGCGCGATCCGGCATCTCGAAAAGGGCCGCGTCGTCCTCTTCGTCGGCGGCACCGGAAATCCCTTCTTCACCACGGACTCGGCGGCCGCACTGCGCGCCAACGAGATCCACGCCGATGCGCTTCTCAAGGCGACGAAGGTGGACGGCGTCTACGACGCGAACCCGGACAAGGTGCCCGGCGCGCGGATGCTCAAGAGCCTGTCCTATCGGCAGGCGCTCGCCGCCGGACTGCAGGTGATGGACGCGGCGGCCATCGCGCTCTGCATGGAGAACGGTGTTCCGATCCGCGTCTTCAACCTGCGCGTGAAGGGCAACATCGAGCGCGTCGTGCGCGGCGAGGACATCGGTTCGCTCGTCACGGCGGAGGGGGCGGCATGAGACAGGAACTGAAGGACATCGAGAAGCGGATGACCGACGCCGTCGAGGCGCTCAAGGAGCAGTTCAAGACGCTGCGGACGGGCCGCGCGAACCTGGGGATCCTGGACGGCCTCCGCGTGACGGCCTACGGCGCGGAAGTGCCGATCAACCAGGTGGCGAACCTCTCGGTGCCGGACCCCACGCTGATCGTCGCGGCGCCCTGGGACCCGAAGATGGCGGCGGAGATCGAGAAGGCGATCCGAAAGTCGGATCTCGGTCTCAACCCGCAGTCCGACGGCAAGGTCGTCCGCATTCCGATCCCGTCGCTGACCGAGGAGCGCCGCAAGGACCTCGCGAAGAAAGCGCACCACATGGCCGAGGAGGTGCGCATCGAGATCCGGCGCTTCCGGCACGAGGGGAACGACCGGATCAAGAAGATGTTCAAGGACAAGCAGATCTCGGAGGACGAGGAGCGCCGCGGCCTCGACGAGTCGCAGAAGCTCACGGACCGCAAGATCAAGGAAGTCGACGACCTGCTGAAGACCAAGGAGCAGGAAATCCTCGCCGTATAGTCGTCCCCCGATGGCGACGTTTCTCGTGATTCCCGCCGCGGGCTCGGGCTCGCGCCTGCGCTACAACGGCCCCAAGGCCCTCGTTCCGATCCTCGGACACTCGATCCTCTCCTGGACGCTCGAGGCGTTCGCCGGCCAGACGTTCGACCGTGCGGTCATCGCCGCCCCCGCGGACCGCATGCGCGACTTCGAGCGCGTGGTGAACGGTCGCGCCGCCCTCGTCGCCGGTGGGGCGACCCGATCCGCCTCGGTCCGCGCGGCCTTCCAGGCGCTCGGCGCGCGAGGCGCGGACGTCGTCTGCATCCACGACGCCGCGCGGCCGCTCATCGGCGCCGAGGAGATCGGCCGCGTGCTCGAGGCGGCGCGCGAGACCGGCGCGGCGACCGCGGCCACCCCGATCGTGGACACGGTCAAGCGCGTGGAGAGCGAGCGCATCGTCGCGACGATCGACCGCGAGGGGCTCTACGCGGCCGGCACGCCGCAGGCCTTCCGGGCGGATCTGCTCGCCCGCGCCTTCGAGACCGGCCGCGAGGCGACCGACGAGGCGGGGCTCCTCGAGATTCTCGGCGTGCCGGTTCGGGCCGTGCCGGTCTCGCGCTGGAACATCAAGATCACGACGCCCGAAGACCTCGAGCTCGTCGAGGCGCTCCTGCGACGCCGCGGCCGCGGGGTGGCCTCGTGAGCGGGCGGGTCGGCCTCGGCTTCGACGCCCATCCCTTCGACGCCGGGCGTCCGCTCCGGCTGGGCGGCCTCGAGATCGCGGGCTCTCCCGGCCTTCGGGGCCACTCCGACGGCGATGCGCTCCTCCACGCGATCGCGGACGCGATCCTCGGCGCCGCGGCGCTGCCGTCGCTCGGCGAGCTCTTCTCGGATCGCGACCCGAAGTGGAAGGGCGCCGACAGCGCGACCTTTCTCGAGCGCGCCCAGGATCTCGCCCGGGACCGGGGATTCGTCATTGGCAACATCGATGCGGTCGTCATCGCCGAGGCGCCTCGCATCGCGCCCCACGCGGTGAAGATCCGCGAGAGGATCGCCGAGGTCCTTGGCATCGACGTCGACTCCGTCAGCGTGCGGGGCACGAGCACGAACCACCTCGGTTTTTCGGGGAGGGGCGAGGGGCTGGCCGCGATGGCGGTCGTTCTCCTGAACCGGCCCGAATGATCCTGTCGCGCCTCCACGCCGTCGAGGAGGCGATCGCGTCGCGGCCGCGCGAGATCGAGTGGGTGCTGGTCGACGCGGGGCGCCGCGATCGCCGCGTCCGCGAGATCGAGGCGCTCTGCCGCCGCCACGGCGTGCCGCTGCGGCGCGGGGACCGCGCGGCGCTCGAGCGGGCCGCCGGCCCGGGGCACCAGGGCGTCGCCGCGCGGCTGGCGGCGCGGTCCTACCGGGAGGAAGAGGAGGCCTTCGAGGGCGCTGCCGGGGAGCGCTTCCTCCTGGTTCTGGACGGGGTCCAGGATCCTCAGAATCTGGGGGCGGTCCTTCGGGTGGCGGAGGGGGCGGGCGCCGGAGTCGTCCTGCCGGAGCGCGGGTCGGCGCCGCTCTCGGAAGCCGTGTCCCGAAGCTCCGCCGGCGCCGTCGAGCGCGTCGCGATCTACCGGGCCGGCAACCTCCGGAGGTTCCTCGATTCCCTTAAGGCTCAAGGGTTTCAGGTGATCGGCCTCGATCCGGAGGGGGAGGACCTCTATCGCCTGGATCTGACGGGGGATCTGGCGCTCGTTCTGGGGTCGGAAGGCAAGGGGATGCGCCGCCTCGTCCGGGAAGGGTGCGACCGGCTGGCCCGGCTTCCCATGCGGGGTCGCGTGGGCTCCCTGAACGTCGCGGCGGCCTCGGCCGTCGCCGCGTACGAAGCCGTCCGGCAAAGATCCTTGCCGAAACCCCCTTGATCGGCGGAACTTGCGCTGCTAGACTCCCCGGTTCGCGCCGTCGGGATGGGTGTGCTCTTTGAATTGCCGTCTCCGCCGGCGTAGCTCAACGGGTAGAGCATCCGATTTGTAATCGGAAGGTTGCGGGTTCGAGTCCCACCGCCGGCTCCAAGAGACGCGGCGGCGCGGACGAGTCAGGGCGGGACGCGGGGTTCATCGGGTGGGTTCCACGCTTCGAGAGCTCGGGCAGGTGGCCGAGTGGTTAATGGCAGCAGACTGTAAATCTGCCGCGCTTCGCGCTACGGAGGTTCGAATCCTTCCCTGCCCACCAATGACGAAGCGGATGGCGTGAGAGAGGCAGCGTCGAATCGAGGCGGGAGTAACTCAGGGGTAGAGTCACAGCCTTCCAAGCTGTTGGTCGCGGGTTCGAATCCCGTCTCCCGCTCCAGCACACGTAAGGCGTGAGGCGACAGGCGTCGGCGAAGGTTTGCGAGAGAGGGACGAGATCTTGACGAAGTGTGGGGACCGGACGAACGCCTTTCGCCTGACGCCTCGCGGCGCCAGCGCCCACGTAGCTCAGTCGGTAGAGCACGTCCTTGGTAAGGACGAGGTCACCAGTTCAATCCTGGTCGTGGGCTCCAGATAGCGCCCGGGAGAATCGGAAGAGGAGAACATGGCGAAAGAGAAGTTTGATCGCATCGAAGCCGCACGTGAACATCGGGACGATTGGGCACGTGGATCACGGGAAGACGACGTTGACGGCGGCGATCACGTTGATTTTGTCGAAGAAGGGGCTGGCGACGGCCAAGGCGTACGACCAGATCGACAACGCGCCGGAAGAGAAGGCGCGAGGGATCACGATCAACACGGCGCACGTGGAGTATTCGACGGCCAAGCGGCACTACGCGCACGTGGACTGCCCGGGGCACGCGGACTACGTGAAGAACATGATCACGGGCGCGGCGCAGATGGACGGAGCGATTCTGGTGGTGTCGGCGGCGGACGGGCCGATGCCGCAGACGCGGGAGCACATTCTGCTGGCGCGGCAGGTGGGGGTGCCGTACATCGTGGTGTTTCTGAACAAGACGGACATGGTGGACGACCCGGAGCTGCTGGAGCTGGTGGAGCTGGAGGTGCGGGAGCTTCTGACGTCGTACGGATTTCCGGGGGACAAGATACCGATCGTGAAGGGATCGGCGCTGAAGGCGGGCGAGTCGGGGGATCCGAACTCGGCCGACGCCAAGTGCATTCTGGAGCTGATGGACGCGGTGGACGCGTACATACCGGTGCCGGAGCGGGCGATCGACAAGGACTTTCTGATGCCGATCGAGGACGTGTTCTCGATTTCGGGGCGCGGGACGGTGGTGACGGGGAGAGTCGAGAGGGGCGTCGTGAAGGTCGGGGAAGAGGTCGAGATCGTGGGGATTCGACCGACGCAGAAGAAGGTCGTGACGGGAGTGGAGATGTTCCGCAAGCTGCTCGATCAGGGGCAGGCGGGAGACAACGTGGGGCTGCTGCTGCGGGGCACGGAGCGCAAGGACGTGGAGCGCGGGCAGGTGTGCGCCAAGCCGGGCTCGATCACGCCGCACATGAAGTTCCAGGCGCAGGCGTACATCCTGACCAAGGAAGAGGGGGGGCGGCATACGCCGTTTTTCAACGGGTATCGGCCGCAGTTCTTCTTCCGGACGACGGACGTGACGGGGACGGCGCAGCTGCCGCAGGGTGTGGAGATGGTGATGCCGGGGGACAACGTGAACCTGGAGATCGCCCTGATCACGCCGATCGCGATGGAGAAGGGGCTGCGCTTCGCCATCCGCGAAGGCGGCCGAACGGTCGGCGCCGGAACCATCGTGGAGATTCTGGAGTAGTGACGTAGGGGCGGGGCTCGTCCCCGCCCGACGAAGAGAGCAAATCCATGCAAGAGAACATCAGCCTGGCCTGCGCGGAGTGCAAGCGCCGCAACTACACGACGACGAAGAACAAGAAGACCAACACCGAGAAGCTGGAGCTCTCGAAATACTGTCCTTTCTGCCGCAAGCACACGGCGCACAAGGAAGGGAAGGTCTAGATCAACAGGGGTGTAGCTCTAATTGGTAGAGCGGCGGTCTCCAAAACCGTAGGTTGGGGGTTCGAATCCCTCCACCCCTGCCATTGGGAGTGAGCGAAGGAACGATGGTACCGGTCAAAGAGTGGTGGCCCCGGACGCGGGAGTTCTTCCGCGACGTCTGGGTCGAAATGAAGAAGACGAGCTGGCCCGGCCGCTCCGAAGTGGTCGGGACGACGGTCGTCGTCATCGTGGCGTGCTTCCTGTTCGGTTTCTATCTCTTCCTGGTGGACGCCGGTCTCTCGTGGCTGATCGACCGAATCTTCAAGCTGGCGGGGGTGTCCGCGTGACGACCGAGACGAAGGCCAAGACCCGCAACTGGTACATCGTCCACACGTACTCGGGCTTCGAAGAGCGCGTGCGGCAGAACCTGAAGCAGCGCATCGAGGCGATGGGCATGGCGGAGGCGTTCGGCGAGATCCGCATCCCGACCGAGACGCTCGTCGAGATGAAGGGCGGGAAGCGCCGGGAGATCCAGCGCAAGTTTTTCCCCGGCTACATCATCATCGAGATGGAGATGTCCGACGAGGCCTGGCATCTCGTCAAGAACACGCCGAAGGTCACCGGGTTCGTGGGCTCCGGGAAGGAGCCGACGCCGCTGACGGCGGACGAGGTCGAGCAGATCCTTCACCGCGTCACCGCGACCAAGGAGAAGCCGAAGCCCAAGCACACGTTCGACAAGGGCGAGCACGTCCGCATCACGGACGGCCCGTTCACGAACTTCACCGGCGTCGTCGAGGACATCAACCTCGACCGCTCGACGCTCAAGGTCATGGTCACGATCTTCGGGCGCTCGACCCCGGTGGAGCTCGAGTTCCTCCAGGTCCAGAAGCTGTAAGGAAGGGAAGCGATAAGAGATGGCCAAGAAGATCACCGGCTACGTCAAGCTGCAGATCCCCGCGGGCGAGGCCACGCCGGCGCCCCCGGTCGGCCCCGCGCTCGGCCAGCAGGGCGTCAACATCATGGACTTCTGCAAGAGCTTCAACGCGAGGACGGCCTCGCAGAAGGGCCTGATCATTCCGGTGGTGATCACGGTCTACGCCGACCGGTCCTACACCTTCATCACGAAAACGCCGCCGGCCTCGATCCTGCTGCTCAAGGCCGCGGGCATCGCGAAGGGCTCGGGCACGCCGAACAAGGAGAAGGTCGGCAAGGTGACGAAGAAGCAGGTCGAGGACATCGCGAAGACGAAGCTGCCCGATCTGAACGCCGCGGATCTGCCCGCGGCCGTGCGGATCGTGGAGGGGACGGCGAGGAGCATGGGAATCGACGTGGTCTAGGAGTCGCTCTCAGCTGAGAGCGGAAAGCTCGAAGTCGGAGGCCGCGCGCGAGCAAGGCCGTTTGCACGACGAAAGGAGACGATGGGGAGTACCGGTAAGAAGTTCGCGGCAGCCAAAGCGAAGGTCGAGCCGCGTCCGTACGGGCTGGCCGAAGCGGTCAAGCTCGTCCGCGAGGTCAAGTACACGAAGTTCGACGAGTCCGTGGACATCGCCATGCTTCTCGGCGTCAATCCCAAGCACGCGGACCAGATGGTCCGCGGCACGGTCGTTCTGCCGCACGGCACCGGCAAGTCGAAGCGGGTGGCCGTCATCGCGGCCGGCGACAAGGCCAAGGAGGCCGAGGAGGCCGGAGCGGATCACGTCGGCGCCGAGCCGCTCGTCGAGAAGATCCAGGGCGGGTTCCTGGATTTCGAGGCGCTCGTCGCGACCCCGGACATGATGCGGCTCGTCGGCAAGCTCGGAAAGGTGCTGGGCCCGAAGGGGCTCATGCCGAACCCGAAGGCCGGGACCGTCACGATGGACGTGGCCAAGGCCGTGCGCGAGATCAAGGCGGGCAAGGTCGAGTTCCGGGTCGACAAGACCTCGATCATTCACGCCTCGATCGGCAAGACTTCATTCGACGAGAAGAAGCTCGAGGAGAACGCGGCCGCGTTCATCCGGGCCGTGCACCGGGCCAAGCCGGCCTCGGCCAAAGGCAAGTATTTCCGGACCGTATCCCTCTCTTCGACCATGGGCCCCGGGATCGAGATCGATTCCGCGTCGGCCGAGGCGCTGTAGGAGACCGACCGATGAACCGCACCGAAAAAGCCGCGGCGGTCGAAGGGCTGGAGCAGGGCCTCGCGAAAGCGGGGACCGCGATCCTCTTCGGCTTCGCGGGTCTGAAAGTGACCGAGGTCACGGAGCTGCGCCGGCAGGTCCGGGGAACGCAGTCCAAGTACCTCGTCGTCAAGAACACGCTCGCCCGGCGGGCCGTCAAGGGCACGCCGCTCGAGCCGATGACCGAACATTTCCGGGGACCGACGGCCGTGGCGTACAACGCCTCGAACGCCGTCGCCCTCGCCAAAGTGCTCACGACGTTCGCCAAGGCGAACCCGAACCTCGTGTTCAAGGGCGCGCTGGTCGAGGGAAAGGCCATCGCGGCCAAGGAGATCGCCGCGATCGCGGACCTGCCGACGCGCGAGGAGCTGGTGTCGAAGCTGCTCTTCCTCATCCAGTCGCCGATGCGCCGGCTCGTGACCGTTTTGAACGGCCCCATCCGGGGTCTGGCGGGAACGCTCCACCAGATCGCCGAGCAGAAGTCGAAGTCGGGCGGGGACGCTGCCCCGTCCGTGAACTGAGTTTGCGAAGAAGTTCGTTCCGAAGAAGAACTAAGGAGAGACGGAAATGGCGATGACCGCGGAAAATTTCGTGAAGGAAATCGAGGGCATGACGGTCCTCGAGCTCAACGGCCTGGTGAAGGCGCTCGAGGAAAAGTTCGGCGTCTCGGCGGCGGCCATGGCGATGCCCGTGGCGGCGGCGGGCGCGGCGGCCGGCGGCGCGGCGGCTCCGGCGGAAGAGGAGAAGACCGAGTTCACGGTCCACCTGGCCGCCATCGGCGACAAGATCAAGACGATCAAGGTCGTGCGCGAGGTGACGAGCCTGGGCCTGAAGGAGGCCAAGGATCTCGTGGACGGCGCCCCGGGCGTCTTGAAGGAAGGCGTCTCCAAGGACGAGGCCGCCAACATCAAGAAGAAGTTCGAGGAGGTCGGCGCCAAGGTGGAGATCAAGTAGATCCTTCCTCTCGGGAATTCGCTTTTGTTTTCACCGGTGACCGTCCCTGGCGGGCGGCCCGGCCGGGGCCTGTTCACGCCGGACGATCCGGCGAGGAGTTGGAATGACTGAGGTGGCTGTGTCCGACGGGCGGAAGAATTTCTCGAAGATCCGCTCGTTCATGGATCTTCCGAATCTGATCGACGTGCAGCGGCGCTCCTACGAGCGCTTCCTGCAGATGAACCTGCTGCCCGAGGAGCGCGAAGGCTCCGGCCTCCAGGCCGTCTTCACGAGCGTCTTCCCGTTCACCGACTTCCGGGGAGCCTGCGAGCTGCAGTTCGTCCGGTACTCGATCGGCAACTGGGAGTGCAAGTGCGGCCGGCTGAAGGGCCTCGAGCACCTGCGCATGGAGTGCCGGCACTGCGGCAAGCGCATCGTCACGGCTCACCCGCACGAGGAGACCGTCTCGTGCCCGAACTGCGGCATGCAGAACGCCAACCGCGTCACCCTCTGCGACGTCTGCGGCAACCCCGTGGACCTGCAGATGAAGTACTCCGTGGCGGAGTGCCAGGAGCGCGGCATGACGTACTCGGTGCCGCTCAAGGTGACGTTCCGGCTCTTCGTCTACGACAAGGATCCGGAGACGGGCGTCAAGACGATGCGGGACGCCAAAGAAGAGGAGGTCTTCTTCGGCGACATCCCGCTCATGACCGAGCACGGCACGTTCGTCATCAACGGGACCGAGCGCGTCATCGTTTCGCAGCTCCACCGTTCGCCCGGCGTCTTCTTCACGAAGGAGTCGGCGCACGGTTTCCTCGCGAAGATCATTCCGTATCGCGGCTCGTGGGTGGAGTTCGAGTACGACCAGAAGGGGATCCTCTTCGTCCGCATCGACCGCAAGCGCAAGTTCCCGGCCACGATCTTCCTGCGCGCCCTGGGTCTCGAGACCGACGAGTCGATCCTGCGACAGTTCTATGCCCCGGTGCGGGCGCGCTTCGAGCGCGGGCGGGCCTACCTGACGGTCAGCAAGGACGTTCTCAAGCAGGAGGAGCTCAAGGAGCGCTACGCCCGGGTCAAGCGCGAGACGCGCGTCGTCTTCGCCGGCATCAAGCTGACGGGCGACGATCAGAAGGAGATCGCGAAGAAGGGTTCGATCGAGCGGGGGGTGGACGACGCCTCCGTCGAGAAGGCCTGCTTCCTCGGCGACGTCGTCGATCTGGCGACGGGCGAGGTGCTCTTCGAGGCCGGCCAGGAGCTCGGCCCGGACGCGATCGAGGCGCTCAAGGAGCGCAACATCAAGGAAGTCGACCTCTGCTTCCCCGACTGGGATCTGACCGGAGACGTGCTCGTCAACACGATCCGCAAGGACACCCACAAGACCAAGAACGAGGCGATCCTCGAGATCTACCGCCGCCTGCGCCCGGGCGATCCGCCGACCTACGAGTCGGCGAAGAACCTGTTCGAGGGGATGTTCTTCGACCCGAAGAAGTACGACTTCTCGCGCGTCGGCCGCTTCAAGTTCAACATCAAGCTCGAGGCGGACTCCTCCGAAGACACGCGCACGCTGACGGCGCAGGACATCTACCGCGTGGTCGCGTACCTGCTGCGCCTGAAGCGCGACGTCGGCCGGACGGACGACATCGACAACCTCGGAAACCGCCGCGTGCGGTCCGTGGGCGAGCTCCTCGAGAACCAGTTCCGCATCGGCCTCGTCCGGATGGAGCGGGCGATCAAGGAGAAGATGTCCGTCCATCAGGACATCGACTCGGCGATGCCGCACGACCTGATCAACTCCAAGCCGGTCATCGCTTCCATCAAGGAGTTCTTCGGGTCCTCGCAGCTCTCGCAGTTCATGGACCAGACGAACCCGCTCTCCGAGGTCACGCACAAGCGGCGGCTGTCGGCCCTCGGGCCGGGCGGTCTCTCGCGCGAGCGCGCGGGTTTCGAGGTCCGCGACGTGCACCCGACGCACTACGGCCGGGTGTGCCCGATCGAGACGCCGGAAGGCCCGAACATCGGCCTCATCTCGTCGCTCTCGTGCTACGCGCGGATCAACGACTTCGGCTTCATCGAGACGCCCTACAAGCGCGTCGAGAAGGGCCGGGTCATCGACCACTTCCAGGTCACGCAGGTCGGCGACACCTCCTTCAAGCTCGGCCAGATCGTCGAAAAGAAGGAGCTCGAGGACGAGAACGAGCGGGTCCGCCGCAACCACAAGCGCTCGGCCGACGCGCTGCCGCACGCCTTCTACCTCTCGGCGTGGGAGGAGGAGAACTACGTCATCGCCCAGGCCAACGCCGAGTCCGATCCCTCGGGCCGCCTGAAGGATGACCGCGTCATCGCGCGCTTCAACGGCGAGTTCATCACGGCCGAGCGGGAGCGGGTGGACTACAAGGACATCTCTCCCAAGCAGCTCGTGTCCGTCGCGACGGCGCTGATCCCGTTCCTCGAGCACGACGACGCCAACCGGGCGCTCATGGGCTCGAACATGCAACGGCAGGCCGTGCCTCTCCTGAAGGTGAAGGCGCCGCTCGTCGGCACCGGTCTCGAGGCCACCGTGGCCCGCGACTCCGGCGCCGTCGTGCTCGCCAAGCGCGGGGGAGTGGTCGACCAGGTGGACTCGGAGCGCATCATCGTGCGCGTCGAGGGCACCGAGGCCGGCGGCAAGGAGTTCGGCGCGGACATCTATCCGCTGACGAAGTTCCGGCGCTCCAACCAGAACACCTGCATCAACCAGAAGCCGGTCGTCGAGGAGGGCGTCCGCGTCGAGCGCGGCCAGGTCCTGGCCGACGGCCCGTGCACGGACAACGGCGAGCTCGCCCTCGGCCGCAACATCCTCGTCGCGTTCATGCCGTGGCGCGGCTACAACTACGAGGACGCGATCCTCGTGTCCGAGCGGCTCGTGAAGGACGACTTCTTCACGTCCATCCACATCCAGGAGTTCGACATCGAGGCGCGGGACACGAAGCTCGGGCCCGAAGAGATCACGCGCGACATTCCGAACGTCTCGGAGACGGCGCTGCGCGACCTCGACGAGTCCGGGATCATCCGCATCGGCGCATCGGTCAAGCCGGGCGACATCCTCGTCGGCAAGGTCACGCCGAAGGGCGAGACCCAGCTGACGCCGGAAGAGAAGCTCCTGCGCGCGATCTTCGGCGAGAAGGCCGGCGACGTGCGCGACGCTTCGCTCAAGTGCCCGCCGGGAATCGAGGGCACCGTCGTCGACGTCAAGATCTTCTCGCGCAAGGGCACCGAGAAGGACCTGCGGGCGCTCTCGATCGAGCAGGACCAGATCGCGAAGATCGAGAAGAACTCGCGCGACGAGATCCGGATCATCCGGGAGGAAGCCAACAAGAAGATCCGGGACCTGCTCGTCGGGAAGATCTCCCAGGACGAGGTCCACGACCGGGACGGCGAGGAGATCGTCAAGAAGGCCGGCAAGTTCACCGAGGAGTCGGTGGCGCGCCTCACGCCGCAGCAGTTGAAGCGCCTGAAGCTCAAGGACGAGGAGGCGGCCGAAGAGATCGCGATCGTCCTCCGCCGCCAGGACTCGCAGATCGAGGTCCTGAACCGCGTCAACGCGGAGCGGATCGAGCTGCTGCAGAAGGGCGACGAGCTGCCGCCCGGCGTCATCAAGATGGTCAAGGTCTACGTCGCCATGAAGCGCAAGCTCTCGGTGGGCGACAAGATGGCCGGCCGCCACGGAAACAAGGGCGTCATCTCGCGCATCCTGGCGGAGGCCGACATGCCGTACCTGCCGGACGGCACGCCGGTCGACATCGTGCTGAACCCGCTCGGCGTTCCCTCGCGAATGAACGTCGGGCAGATCCTCGAGACGCACCTCGGGTGGGCCGCGCGGGTGCTCGGCATCAAGGTCGCGACGCCGGTGTTCGACGGCGCGGCGGAGCCCGAGATCAAGAAGCTCCTCAAGGAGGCGAACCTCCCGTCTTCCGGCAAGACGGTGCTCTACGACGGGATGACCGGCGAGGCCTTCGAGCAGCAGGTGACCGTCGGGTACATCTACATGCTCAAGCTCTCGCACCTGGTCGACGACAAGATCCACGCGCGGTCGATCGGGCCGTACTCGCTCATCACGCAGCAGCCGCTCGGCGGCAAGGCCCAGTTCGGCGGCCAGCGGTTCGGCGAGATGGAGGTCTGGGCCCTCGAGGCCTACGGCGCCTCCTACACGCTGCAGGAGCTGCTCACGGTCAAGTCCGACGACGTCGAAGGCCGCTCGCAGGTCTACGAGGCGATCGTGAAGGGAGAAGTCCCGACGGAGCCCGGCCTGCCCGAGTCGTTCAACGTCCTCGTCCGCGAGCTGCAGTCTCTCTGCCTCGACGTGGAGCTGCTGAAGAAGTGAAGAACCTTCTCGTTCTCGAATCGACGCGGCGGCTGAGTTCAAGCCATGGGATGGTGACCAGCGGCCGCTTACTCCCTCCGGTCGCGTCGAGCGACCGCTCAAAATGTTTCCTCGCTAGGTCGCGATGAGCGGCCTACTGAGAAGGAGCACCTAAGTGGAAACGCTCGCTTTCGCCAACAAGCCGACGGCGCTGAAGGACTTCAACGCGATCAAGATCTCTCTGGCGTCGCCGGAGAAGATCCGGTCGTGGTCCTACGGCGAGGTCACGAAGCCCGAGACGATCAACTACCGGACGTTCAAGCCGGAGCGGGACGGGCTCTTCTGCGCCAAGATCTTCGGGCCGATCACCGACTGGGAGTGCCTCTGCGGCAAGTACAAGCGCATGAAGCACCGCGGCGTGGTCTGCGACAAGTGCGGCGTCGAGGTCACCAAGTCCAAGGTCCGCCGCGAGCGGATGGGCCACATCGAGCTCGCGTCGCCGGTCTCGCACGTCTGGTTCTTCAAGGGCCTGCCGTCGCGCATCGGGCACCTGCTCGACATCTCGCTGCGCGACCTCGAGCGGATCCTCTACTTCGAGTCCTACGTCGTCATCGATCCGGGCGAGACGGAGCTCCGGGAGAAGCAGCTGCTCTCCGAGGAGCAGTACCGCGCGCTGCGCGGCGAGCTCGGCGACGTGTTCGTCGCGCGCATGGGCGCCGGCGCGATCAAGGAGCTCCTCCAGCGCGTCGACGTGGACATGCTGGCGGAAGAGCTCCGCATGATCATGAAAACGGAGACGTCGCAGATCAAACGCCAGAAGGCGGCCAAGCGCCTGAAGGTGTGCGACGCGTTCCGCCGCTCGGGCCACCGGCCGGACTGGATGATCCTCGACGTCATCCCGGTCATTCCGCCCGAGCTGCGGCCCCTCGTGCCGCTCGACGGCGGCCGGTTCGCGACGTCGGACCTGAACGATCTGTACCGGCGCGTCATCAACCGGAACAACCGTCTGAAGAAGCTCCTCGAGCTCCGCGCGCCCGAGGTCATCGTGCGCAACGAGAAGCGCATGCTCCAGGAGGCCGTGGACGCCCTGTTCGACAACGGCCGCCGCGGGCGCGTGCTCAAGGGCTCGAACAACCGCCCCCTCAAGTCGCTGTCCGACACGCTCAAGGGCAAGCAGGGCCGCTTCCGGCAGAACCTGCTCGGCAAGCGCGTCGACTACTCGGGCCGCTCGGTCGTCGTCGTGGGACCGGAGCTCAAGCTCCACCAGGCGGGACTGCCGAAGAAGATGGCCGTCGAGCTCTTCAAGCCGTTCATCTACAACCGCCTCGAGAAGAAGGGCCTCGCCCCGACGATCAAGGCGGCCAAGGAGCTCGTCGAGTCCGGAGTCACGGAGGTCTGGGACGCGCTCGAGGAGGTCATCCGCGACCACCCGGTGCTGCTGAACCGCGCGCCGACGCTTCACCGCCTCGGCATTCAGGCGTTCCAGCCGGTGCTCGTCGAGGGCAAGGCGATCAAGATCCACCCGCTCGTCTGCCCGGCGTTCAACGCCGACTTCGACGGCGACCAGATGGCCGTGCACGTGCCGCTGTCGCCGAAGGCGCAGGTCGAGGCCGAGCTGCTCATGCTCTCGTCCAACAACATCCTGTCGCCCGCCTCGGGCCGGCCGCTCGCGGTCCCGTCGCAGGACCTCGTGCTCGGCATCTACTACCTGACGAAGTCGCGGTCCAACACCAAGGGCGAGGGCCGCATCTTCGCCGACTTCGACGAGGTCATTCTCGCGTACGAGGGCGGCGACGTCACGACGCACACGCCGATCCGCGTGCGCTATTCGGGCAAGTACATCGACCTGACGACGCAGTACAACGACCAGGACATCACCCACGCCGAAATCCAGGACGTCGAGCGCACGCTCGTCGACACGACGGTCGGGCGCGTGCTCTTCAACCGCGCGCTGCCCACGGAGATGCCGTTCCTCAACGGCAACCTCAAGAAGCGCGGGTTGACGGACTTCGTCAGCTACGTGTACCTGAACTTCGGCGAGGAGTCGACCGTCCAGATGCTGGACGACCTGAAGGCCCTCGGCTTCACGGCCGCGACCACCGCCGGCATCTCGATCGGCGTGGACGACATGGTGATCCCGGCCCGCAAGGAGGACTATCTCCAGGCGGCGCGCAAGGAAGTCCTCGAGGTCGAGAACCAGCGCTCCTCGGGCGTCATCACCGCCGGCGAGCGCCACAACAAGATCATCGACATCTGGCATCGGACGACGGAGGCCATCTCCGACGAGATGTTCAAGGAGATGAAGCGTTCGGACCAGGTGGGCAGCGAGTTCAACCCGATCTACATCATGGCCGACTCGGGCGCCCGCGGCTCCAAGGAGCAGGTGCGCCAGCTCGCCGGGATGCGCGGCCTCATGTCCAAGCCTTCGGGCGAGGTCATCGAGACGCCGATCACGGCGAATTTCCGCGAGGGCCTCTCGGTGCTGCAGTACTTCATCTCGACGCACGGCGCCCGCAAGGGTCTCGCCGACACGGCGTTGAAGACGGCGGACTCGGGCTACCTGACCCGCCGGCTCGTGGACGTGGCGCAGGACGTCATCGTCATCGAGGAGGACTGCGGGACCTCCGACGGCATCACGGTCACCGCGATCATGGAAGGCGGCGACACGCTCGAGCCGCTGCGCGACCGCATCGTCGGCCGCGTCGCGCAGGAGGACGTTCTCGATCCTCTGTCGGAGCAGAAGCTCGTCGGCGTCGGCGAGGAGATCACCGAGGATCTCGCCAACGCGGTGCAGGAGGCGGGCATCGAGCGCGTCAAGATCCGCTCGGTTCTGACCTGCGAGACCAAGCGCGGCGTCTGCCGCCTCTGCTACGGCCGCATGCTGGCGTCCGGAAAGATGGTCGAGATCGGCGAGGCGGTCGGCGTCATCGCGGCCCAGTCGATCGGCGAGCCCGGCACGCAGCTGACGATGCGGACGTTCCACTACGGCGGAACGGCGTCGCGCGTCACCGAGCAGTCCAAGCACGGGGCCAAGAATCCGGGCACGGTCCGGTTCCTGAACGTCGCGACCGTCGAGCGCAAGGACGGCAACCTCGTCGTCGTCAACCGCAACGGCAAGATCACGATCGTGGACAACAAGGGGCGCGAGAAGGAGCGCTACTCGGTCGTCTACGGCTCGACGATCAAGGTCTCGGAAGGCCAGGAGGTCGTGCCGGGGCAGGAGCTCGTCGAGTGGGATCCGTACACGTCGGCCATCCTGACCGAGGTCGGCGGCAAGATCGCCTACCGGGACATCCTCGAGGGCGAGAACCTGCGCGAGGAGACGGACCGCGTCACGGGTCTCGCGCAGAAGATCATCGTCGAGACCGTCGGGAGCCGAGAAGCGGTCGCCGCAGGTCTTCGTTCAGGGCAAGGGCGGCGAGCGCAAGTACCTTCTTCCGATCGGGTCGCACATCCTCGTGGCCGACGGCCAGGACGTGTCGCCGGGCGACGTGCTCGCGAAGATCCCGCGCGAAACGACCAAGACCAAGGACATCACCGGCGGTCTCCCGCGCATCGTCGAGCTCTTCGAGGCGCGGCGGCCCAAGGATGCCGCGGTCATCACGGAGATCGACGGCGTCGTTTCCCACGGCCCGATCACCAAGGGCATGCGCAAGGTCATCGTCACCGGAGACGACATGGAGACGCGCGAGTACCTGATCCCGCGCTACACCCACGTCAACGTGCAGGAGAGCGAGCGGGTGCGCGCCGGCGATCCGCTGATCGACGGCCCGATCAATCCGCACGACATTCTGGCGATCCTGGGGGAGAAGGAGCTCCAGCGGTACCTGGTGGACAAGATCCAGGAGGTCTATCGCTCCCAGAACGTCGCCATCAACGACAAGCACATCGAGGTCATCGTCCGCCAGATGATGCGGAGCGTGAAGATCGAGGAGGTCGGGGACACCGAGTTCCTGATCGACGAGCAGGTCGACCGCTTCCGGTTCGAGGAAGAGAACGACCGGGTGATCACCGCGGGCGGCCAGCCCTCGATCGGCCGGCCGATGCTCCTCGGCATCACGAAGGCCTCGCTCTCGACCGACTCCTTCATCTCGGCCGCGTCCTTCCAGGAGACGACGCGCGTCCTGACGGAGGCCTCGATCTCGGGCAAGGTGGACAACCTGCGAGGGCTCAAGGAGAACGTCATCGTCGGGCGCCTGATCCCGGCCGGCACGGGCATGGAGTACTACCGGTCGATCATGCTGGAGCGGGAGGAGATCCCGCAGGTCGAGGAGCCGGCCCTGGAGGACTTCCTGACCGATCCGGCGGAGGAGCTGGCCCTGGCGGAGGCCGACGCCGAGGTGGACGCATCGGACGAGGAGTAGATCCCGCAGCGCCCCGGCTAGGCTCCCGCCGGCCGACCGGGGCGTCCGGGTTGCCCTTTTCTTCTTGACAGCCCGTCTGGACCCGCGTACGATTCGCGGGTTTTTCTCCTCGGCTCCGGCGAGTCGGTGGGACTGTCTCGCCCGGTCCGAGTCAACAGGTTTTCGGTCGATCTCGGGCCCCTTCTCGGCTCCGGGGGGTCGCGGGGTGACGTGAGGAGAGTCGATGCCGACGATTTCTCAACTGGTGCGGAAAGGCCGCGAGCGCGTGCGGGAGAAGACCGCCTCGCCGGCTCTCGAGTCTTCGCCGCAGAAGCGGGGCGTCTGCACCCGCGTCTACACGACGACGCCCAAGAAGCCCAACTCGGCGCTCCGCAAGGTCGCGCGCGTCCGCCTGACGAACGGGATCGAGGTCACGACCTACATCCCCGGCGTCGGGCACAACCTCCAGGAGCACTCGATCGTCATGATCCGCGGCGGCCGCGTGAAGGACCTGCCGGGAGTCCGGTACCACATCATCCGGGGCACCCTCGACGCGGTCGGCGTGGCCAACCGCAAGCAGGGCCGCTCCAAGTACGGCGCCAAGCGCCCGAAGGCCTGAGGAAGCCATGCCGAGACGCCGCGTCGTCGCCAAGCGCGAGATCCTCCCGGATCCGCTCTACAACTCGCAGCTCGTCACCAAGTTCATCAACACGGTGATGGAGCGGGGCAAGAAGTCCCTCGCCGAGGGCATCCTCTACGGGGCGCTCAATCGCGTCGCCGAGAAGACCCAGGACGATCCGATGAAGACCTTCAAGAAGGCCATCGAGAACGTCAAGCCGGCCCTCGAGGTCAAGTCCCGACGCGTCGGCGGCTCGACCTATCAGGTCCCGGTGGAGGTCCGGCCGAACCGTCGCACCTCGCTCGCCATTCGCTGGCTCATCGAGTACGCCGGCGAGCGCGGCGAGAAGACGATGCGGGAGAAGCTCGCCGCGGAGCTCCTCGATGCGTCGAACCTGCGCGGCGGGGCCGTGAAGAAGAAGGAAGACACCCACAAGATGGCCGAGGCGAACAAGGCGTTCGCCCATTATCGCTGGTAAGCCGCAACTCGAATCGCGACCTTCCGAACCCGACCTTCACGCCATGCCGCGCACCCACCCGCTCAAAGACACCCGCAACATCGGGATCATGGCGCACATCGACGCCGGCAAGACGACCACCACCGAGCGGATCCTTTACTACACGGGTGTCAACTACAAGCTCGGCGAAGTGCACGAGGGCACGGCCACGATGGACTGGATGGTCCAGGAGCAGGAGCGCGGCATCACGATCACGTCCGCCGCGACGACGTGCTTCTGGAAGGCGAATCTGTCGGGGGACCCTTCGGCTCCCCCGGGCCCCCTCGTCCGCATCAACATCATCGACACGCCGGGCCACGTGGACTTCACGGCGGAGGTCGAGCGCTCGCTGCGCGTCCTCGACGGCGCCGTTGCCGTCTTCGACGCCGTGGCGGGGGTCGAGCCGCAGTCGGAGACCGTCTGGCGCCAGGCCGACCGCTACGGCGTTCCGCGCATCGCGTTCGTCAACAAGATGGACCGCGTCGGAGCGAACTTCCCGCGCTGCGTCGAGATGATGAAGACGAAGCTCGCCTCGAAGCCCGCCCCCGTCCAGATTCCCTGGGGCGCGGAGGCGGAGCACCGCGGCGTGATCGATCTCGTCGCGATGAAGGCGATCGACTTCCAGGACGACGCGCTCGGATCGAAATACGAGGTCGTAGAAATCCCCGAGGACCTGCGCGCCGAGGCCGAGAAGGCCCGGGAGCAGCTCGTCGAGGCCGTGGCGGAGACCGACGACGCGTTGCTCGAGAAGTATCTGCACGGCGGCAAGGTGGAGCCTGAGGAGATCCGCGACGCGCTGCGGCGCGCCACGATCGCCGGCAAGGTCCAGCCCGTCGTCTGCGGCTCGGCCTTCAAGAACAAGGGCGTCCAGCAGCTGCTCGACGCGGTCGTCGCGTACCTGCCGTCCCCTCTCGACGTGCCGCCGATCGTCGGACACGACGACGTGGGGGCCGAGTTGACGCGCGAGGCCAAGGACGACGCCCCCTTCTCGGCGCTCATCTTCAAGATCATGACGGACCCGTTCGTGGGCCAGCTCGCGTTCTTCCGCGTGTACTCGGGTCACCTCGACGGCGGCTCCTCCGTCTACAACTCGACGAAGGACACCAACGAGCGCATCGGGCGGCTGCTGAAGATGCACGCCAACAAGCGCGAGGAGATCAAGGAAGTCTGGGCCGGCGACATCGCCGCGGCCGTGGGGATGAAGAACGTCCAGACGGCCGACACGATCTGCGACAAGGACAACCCCATCATCCTCGAGGCGATGAATTTCCCGGAACCCGTCATCGCGGTCGCGATCGAGCCCAAGACGAAGGCCGACCAGGAGAAGATGGGCATGGCCCTCGCGAAGCTCATGCAGGAAGACCCGACCTTCAAGGTCCACACGGACAAGGAGACCGGGCAGACGATCATCCGCGGCATGGGCGAGCTCCACCTGGAGATCATCACGGACCGCATGGTCCGGGAGTTCAACGTCGGGGCCAATATCGGCAAGCCCCAGGTCGCGTACCGCGAAGCGATCACGATGGAATCCAAGGGGCACGGTCGATTCATCCGACAGTCGGGCGGCCGCGGCCAGTACGGCGAGTGCAAGATCCGGATCAAGCCGGCCGAACCGGGGCACGATTTCGTCTTCGAGAACGAGATCAAGGGCGGCGCGATCCCCAAGGAGTTCATCAAGCCGATCGAGCAGGGCATCAAGGAAGCCATGGAAACGGGTGTGCTCGCGGGCTACCCGACGACGGGTGTCCATGTCGAGCTCTACGACGGCTCGTACCACGACGTCGACTCCTCCGAGATGGCCTTCAAGATCGCGGGCTCGATGGCCTACCAGGACGCCGCCAAGAAGGCCAAGCCGGTCATCAAGGAACCCATCATGGACGTCGAGGTCGTCGTTCCCGAGGACTACATGGGCGACGTGATCGGCGACCTTTCTTCGCGCCGCGGGCACATCAAGCACATGGAGCCTCGGGGTGGCGTGCAGGTCATCACGGCCCGCGTTCCGCTGTCCGAGATGTTCGGCTACTCCACGAACCTGCGCTCGATGACGCAGGGGCGCGGCAACTACACGATGCAGTTCTCGGCGTACGAAGAGGTTCCAAAGTCCGACAGCGACGAGATCATTGCGAAAGTCGCGAGCCGTTAAGTTAAGGAAGGACGATGGCTAAAGAGAAGTTCGACCGCAGCAAGCCGCACGTGAACATCGGGACGATTGGGCACGTGGATCACGGGAAGACGACGCTGACGGCGGCGATCACGTTGATTTTGTCGAAGAAGGGGCTGGCGACGGCCAAGGCCTACGACCAGATCGACAACGCGCCGGAAGAGAAGGCGCGAGGGATCACGATCAACACGGCGCACGTGGAGTATTCGACGGCCAAGCGGCACTACGCGCACGTGGACTGCCCGGGGCACGCGGACTACGTGAAGAACATGATCACGGGCGCGGCGCAGATGGACGGAGCGATTCTGGTGGTGTCGGCGGCGGACGGGCCGATGCCGCAGACGCGGGAGCACATTCTGCTGGCGCGTCAGGTCGGGGTGCCGTACATCGTGGTGTTTCTGAACAAGACGGACATGGTGGACGACCCGGAGCTGCTCGGAGCTGGTGGAGCTGGAGGTGCGGGAGCTTCTGACGTCGTACGGATTTCCGGGGGACAAGATACCGATCGTGAAGGGATCGGCGCTGAAGGCGGGCGAGTCGGGGGATCCGAACTCGGCCGACGCCAAGTGCATTCTGGAGCTGATGGACGCGGTGGACGCGTACATACCGGTGCCGGAGCGGGCGATCGACAAGGACTTTCTGATGCCGATCGAGGACGTGTTCTCGATTTCGGGTCGCGGGACGGTGGTGACGGGGAGAGTCGAGAGGGGCGTCGTGAAGGTCGGGGAAGAGGTCGAGATCGTGGGGATTCGACCCACACAGAAGAAGGTCGTGACGGGCGTGGAGATGTTCCGCAAGCTGCTCGATCAGGGGCAGGCGGGAGACAACGTGGGGCTGCTGCTGCGGGGCACGGAGCGCAAGGACGTGGAGCGCGGGCAGGTGTGCGCCAAGCCGGGCTCGATCACGCCGCACATGAAGTTCCAGGCGCAGGCGTACATCCTGACCAAGGAGGAGGGGGGGCGGCATACGCCGTTTTTCAACGGGTATCGGCCGCAGTTCTTCTTCCGGACGACGGACGTGACGGGGACGGCGCAGCTGCCGCAGGGCGTGGAGATGGTGATGCCGGGGGACAACGTGAACCTGGAGATCGCCCTGATCACGCCGATCGCGATGGAGAAGGGGCTGCGCTTCGCCATCCGCGAAGGCGGCCGAACGGTCGGGGCGGGCACCATCGTCGAGATTCTGGAGTAGGAGCTAGGACGTAGGGGCGGGGCTCGTCCCCGCCCGATGAAACGAGCGAGCACCCATGACCAAGAACGAAAAGATCCGGATCCGGCTGAAGGCGTTCGACTACCGGATCCTCGACCAGTCGGCGACCGAGATCGTGGACACGGCCAGACGCACGGGCGCGAAGATCGCCGGTCCGATCCCCCTGCCGACCGCGATCTCGCGGTACACGGTCAACCGCTCGCCGCACATCGACAAGAAGTCCCGGGAGCAGTTCGAGATGCGGACGCACAAGCGCCTCCTCGACATCCTGGAGCCGACGTCGCAGACGGTGGACGCCCTGATGAAGCTCGAGCTGCCCGTCGGCGTGGACGTCGAGATCAAGGCGTTCGGGAAGTAGGGTCGAAACGATGGCCGCACACGGAATTCTCGGGAAGAAGGTCGGGATGACGCAGCTCTTCGCCGCTGACGGCGCCGTCGTGCCCGTCACCGTCGTTCAGGCGGGTCCCTGCCTCGTCGTGCAGAAGAAGACCGCCGACAAGGACGGCTACGAGGCGATCCAGATCGGCCTCGTCGAGGCGCGGCCGGACCGCCGCGCGAACAAGGCGGCGAAGGGGCGCTTCGAGAAGGCGTCGCTCGCGCCGATGCGGACGCTCGCCGAGGTCCGCCTGGACAAGGGCGACGAGTTCAAGCCCGGCGACAAGGTCCTCTGCGACACTTTCAAGGCCGACGACCACGTGGACGTGATCGGCGTGTCGAAGGGCAAAGGGTTCGCCGGCGTCGTGCGCCGCCACCACTTCAGCGGCGGCGGGGCCACGCACGGCTCGATGTTTCACCGCGCGCCCGGCTCGATCGGGCCGTCCGCGTTCCCGTCCCGCGTCTATCCGGGCACCCGGTCCTCGGGCCGCCTCGGCGGACGCCAGGCCACGTCGAAGAATCTCGTCGTGGTGCGCGTGGACGCGGAGAAGAACCTGCTCTACATCCGGGGCGCGGTCCCCGGCGCGCGCAACTCGATCGTGAAGATCGTTCGCACGAGCTTCGGGAAGTAGGCAAGCGATGGCGAAAGTCGAAGTCTGGAACTGGAAGCGGGAGCGGGTCGGCGAGGTGGACCTGCCGGCCGAGGTCTTCGAGTATCCCTACCGCAAGCACCTCGTCTGGGAGGTCGTGAAGGCCTACCGGGCGGGGCTGCGCCGCGGAACGCACAAGACGAAAGTCCGCTCGGAGGTCTCCGGGTCGGGCAAGAAGCCGTTCCGGCAGAAGGGCACCGGCCGCGCCCGTCAGGGCGGCGAGCCGCCCGCCGATTCACCGCCACGGCGGCACCGCGCATGGGCCCGTGCCGCGGTCGTACGCGCAGGGCGTCTCGGCGGGGGAGAAGCGCAACGCCCTGAAGGCCGTCCTGTCGCAGCGTCTGCGCGAGGAGCGCATCGTCGTGCTCGAGGGCCTCGAGGTCGCGACGCACAAGACGAAAGACCTGAAGGCCGCCGTGAACCGGCTCGGCATCGAGGGGAAGGCGCTCTTCGTGGACACGCGGGACAACGAAAACTTCGCGCTCGCCTCGCGCAACGTGCGGGACTGGAAGCTCGTGGATCCTCTGGGGGTCAACGCGTACGACGTGCTCGCGCACGGAACCGTCGTTCTCTCGCGGCCGGCGCTGACGCGCGTGGTCGAGACGCTGGGAGCCTGATCGTGGAACCGCAGAAGCTGATCGTTCGCCCCATCATCACCGAGAAGGCCACGCGGCTGAAGGAGTCGTCCCAGACGATCTGCTTCGAAGTCTCGCCGTCGGCCAACAAGATCGAGATCGCGCGCGCCGTCCAGAAGCTCTTCGGCGTGAAGGTCGCGCAGGTGCGCGTGGCCAACCGCGAGGGAAAGTTCAAGCGCATGGGCCGATTCGTGGGCCGTCGGAAGGCCTGGAAGAAGGCCTACGTTCGCCTCGCCCCGGGAGAGAAGCCCATCGAGTTCTTCGAGGGCGTGTAAGGACACCAAAATGCCGGTCAAGAAGTTCAAACCCACCTCCGCCGGACGTCGGTTCCAGACGACGCTCGATTTCTCGGAGCTCTCTTCGGCGCGTCCCGAGAAGTCGCTGACGGTCGGGCTGCGCTCGACCGGCGGCCGCAACAATCAGGGGCGCCAGACGTCGCGCTTCATGGGCGGCGGGCACAAGCGCCTGTACCGGATCATCGACTTCCGCCGGGACAAGACCGACATCCCCGCCAAGGTCGCGGCGATCGAGTACGACCCGAACCGCACGGCGCGCATCGCGCTCCTGCACTACGCCGACGGCGAGAAACGCTACATCCTCGCGCCGAACGGTCTGCAGGTCGGCGCGAAGGTCGTCGCCGGGCCGTCGGCCGACATCCTGCCGGGCAACGCCCTGCCGCTGCGGGGGATCCCGCTCGGCACGACGATCCACAACCTGGAGCTCAAGCGCGGCCGCGGCGGCCAGCTCGTCCGGTCGGCCGGCGCCGCGGCGCAGCTCATGGCCAAGGAAGGCGACTACGCGCAGGTGCGGCTGCCCTCCGGCGAGGTCCGGCAGGTCCACATCGAGTGCTACGCCACGATCGGCCAGGTCGGGAACATCGAGCACGAGAACGTCTCGATCGGCAAGGCCGGGCGCAACCGCTGGATGGGCTGGCGGCCGCACAATCGCGGCGTCTCGATGAACCCGGTCGATCATCCGATGGGAGGCGGCGAAGGCAAGACCTCGGGCGGCCGCCACCCGACGTCGCCGTGGGGCTGGAAGACGAAGGGCCTGAAGACACGCAGCAACAAACGAACCGACGGATTCATCATCCGCCGGCGCAACTCGAAGGGTTAGGGACGCCGCATGTCGCGCTCGATCAAGAAGGGAGCGTTCGTGGACGCGCACCTCTCCAAGAAGGTGGCGGCGCTGAACGACTCTCGCGAAAAAAAGGTCATCAAGACGTGGTCGCGCCGCTCGACGATCATCCCCGACATGGTCGGGCACACGATCGCCGTCCACAACGGCCGCAAGTTCATCCCGGTGTACGTCGCCGAGAACATGGTCGGCCACAAGCTGGGCGAGTTCGCGCCGACGCGGATTTTCAAGGGCCACAGCGGGCGGAAGGCGGCCGAGGCGGGAGCGGCGGTCGCTCCGGCGGCCGGCGGACGAGCGCCGGGGGCTCCGGGCGCGGCGCCGCCGGCGGGCGCTCCGGCTCCGGCGAAGGGTTGAGGTTGACGGCATGAAAGCCACGGCGACGCTTCGATACATGAAGGGCTCGGCGCAGAAGGTGCGCCTGGTGGCCGACCTCGTGCGCGGCAAGTCCGTCAACGAGGCGGTCGCGATCCTGCACAACACGCACAAGGTCGCCGCGAAGGCCCTGCTCAAGACGCTCAAGTCGGCCGTGGCCAACGCCGAGCAGAAGCAGGCACACCTCGACGTGGATGACCTCGTGGTGCGGAAGATCACGGTGGACAAGGGACCTCAGGAGAAGAGGGTGCGGCCGGCGCCGATGGGGCGGGCCTATCGCGTGCTGCACCGCAAGAGTCACGTGACGATCGAGATCTCGGACGAGGCATAGAGGTAAGAATGGGCCAGAAAGTTCATCCGTACGGATTCCGGCTCGGCTTCAATCGCGCCTGGCACTCGCGCTGGTTCGCGACGAAGGAATACGCGAACCTGCTGCACGACGACCTGAAGCTGCGCAAGGAGCTCAAGGCCCGGTTGTCACACGCCGGCGTGTCCGAGATCGACATCGAGCGGTACGCCAACCGCCTCAAGGTCAACATCCAGACCTCGCGGCCGGGGATCATCATCGGCAAGCGGGGCGCGGAGGTCGACAAGCTGCGCGACGAGCTGCAGAAGCGCACCAAGTCCGAAGTCCACATCAACATCATCGAGATCCAGCGTCCCGAGACGGACGCCCAGCTCGTCGCCGAATCGATCGCGCTGCAGCTCGAGCGGCGCGTCGCGTTCCGGCGCGCCATGAAAAAGGGCATCGAGTCGGCGCTGCGCTTCGGCGCACAGGGCGTGAAGATCCGCTGCGCGGGGCGGCTGAACGGCGCCGAGATCGCGCGGGCCGAGTGGTATCAGGAGGGCCGGCTGCCGCTCCACACGCTCAAGGCCGACATCGACTACGGCTTCGCCGAGGCCAACACCACGTACGGAAAGATCGGCGTGAAGACGTGGATCTACCGCGGCGAGCAGCACAAGGCGAAGAACCGCCGGAAGACGGCTTAGGTAACTCCCATGATGATGCCTTCGAAGGTCAAGTACCGGAAGCAGCAGCGCGGCCGCATGCGCGGCAAGGCGTATCGCGGCTCGAGCCTCGCCTTCGGCGACGTCGGCCTGCAGATCCTCGAGCCCGGCTGGATCACCGCACGGCAGATCGAGGCCGCCCGCGTCGCGATGACCCGCGCCGCCAAGCGCGGCGGAAAGATCTGGGTCCGCATCTTCCCGGACAAGCCGTACACCAAGAAGCCGGCGGAAACCCGCATGGGCAAGGGCAAGGGCGCGCCGGAAGGCTGGGTGGCGGTCGTGAAGCCCGGCCGGATCCTCTACGAGATGGAGGGCGTGGACCTGCCGACGGCAAAAGAGGCGCTGGGCCTCGCGGCCGACAAGATCGGTTTGAAGACGCGGCTCGTGACCCGGGAATCCGAGATGGAGATCCGATGAAGAAGAAGGAGCGCGAGGCGCTGGCCGGCCTGGGCCTGGCGGACCTCCAGGAGAAGGAGCGGCAGCTGAAGGAAGCCGGCTGGAAGCTGCGCCTGCAGAAGGCGACGGGGCAGCTCGAGAACCCGACCCGGCTGCGGATGGCCCGGCGGGACATCGCGCGCGTCAAGACGTTCGAGCGCAAACTCGAGCTCGCGGAGAAGAAGTGATGGAAGAGAAAGCGACAGAGCGCCGCCCGCGGGCCACGAAGGTGGGTCGCGTCGTGTCGGACAAGATGGTCAAGACGATCGTCGTCGAGGTCGAGCGGCGCGTGCAGGAGGCCGAGTACCGGCGGACGATTCGGCGCACGAGCCGGTTTCTCGCTCACGACGAGAAGGGCGAGGCGCACCTCGGCGACCGCGTGCGGATCGAGGAGACGCGCCCTCTCTCGAAGACGAAGCGTTGGCGCCTGCAGGAAGTCCTCGCCAAGGCGGAGGCGTAAACCATGATTCAGATGGGTACGATCCTCGAGGTCGCGGACAACTCGGGCGCCCGGCGGATCGCCTGCATTCGGATGCGCGGCGGGTCCGCGGGCCGGTACGCGCGGCTGGGCGACGTCATTACGGCGTCGGTCAAGGAGGCCGCGCCCGATTCGCCGTTCGTCGAGAAGCACGGCAAGCGGGTCGTGCGCGCGGTCATCGTCCGCACGCGGCGCAACCACCGCCGGCGCGACGGTTCCTACATCCGCTTCGACGACAACGCGGCCGTCCTCGTCTCCAACGAGGGCGAGCCGGTCGGGACGCGCGTCTTCGGCCCGGTGGCGCGCGAGCTGCGCGAGAAGAAGTTCATGAAGATCATTTCCCTCGCCCCGGAAGTGCTGTGATGAAGAAGACGAGACTGAAGCGCGACGACCTCGTCGTCGTGATCGCCGGGAAGGACCGCGGAAAGCAGGGGAAGGTCCTGCGCGTGATTCCGACCAAGGGGCGGGTCATCGTCGAGCGCGTCAACCTGATCAAGCGGCACACGCGGCCCAATCCGGCCAAGAACATCGCGGGCGGCATCTCCGAGAGAGAGGCCGCGATCGCGATCTCCAACGTCATGCTCGTGGACCCGGACCGCAACGTCCCGACCCGCATCGGCCGCCGCCGCGACAACGAGGGCCACCTCGAGCGCTTCGCCAAGAAGAGCGGCGCCGCGCTCGCGTAGGGCCAGACCCAGGAGTCGAAACGTGACACCGAGATTGAGAGAACGGTACGTGAAGGAAGTGGCCCCGGCCCTCCGCAAGGAGCTCGGGATCGACAACGCCATGGCCGTGCCCCGCCTCGAGAAGATCGTTCTCAACATGGGGCTCGGCGAGGCCGTCGGCAACCCGAAGATCATGGACGGCGCGGTCGACGAGCTCTCGGCGATCGCGGGCCAGCGGGCGGTGGTGACGAAGGCCAAGAAGGCGATCGCGACGTACAAGCTCCGGGCGGGGATGCCGATCGGCGCCCGCGTCACGCTGCGAGGCGACCGCATGTACGAGTTCCTGGATCGCCTCATCAACATCGCCCTGCCCCGCGTCCGCGACTTTCGGGGCGTGCCGACGAAGGCCTTCGACGGCCGCGGCAACTACACGCTCGGCATCCGCGACCACTTCATCTTTCAGGAAATCGACTACTCCAGGACGGACAAGTCGAAGGGCTTGAACGTCACGATCGTGACCACGGCCGGCCAGGACGACCGGGCTCGCGCACTCCTGCGCGAGATGGGAATGCCGTTCGGCAAATAGAGGAAATCAATCGATGGCAACCAGAGCATTGCGTATCAAGGCGGCCCGGAAGCCGAAGTTCATGACGCGCACCGTGCGCCGCTGCCGCGTGTGCGGCCGGCCTCGCAGCGTCCTGCGCAAGTTCGGCCTTTGCCGGATCTGTTTTCGACAGAACGCGTCGGCCGGCTACGTGCCGGGCATCGTGAAGGCTTCGTGGTAAGTGGGAGCACCATGCCGAACGTGAACGACCCCATCAGCGACCTTTTGAACCGCCTGCGCAACGCGATGCGGGCCGGCCACGACCGCGCGGACCTGCCCGCTTCGCGCCTGAAAGAGGATCTGCTGAAGGTCCTCTCGGAAGAGGGCTACGTCGGCGCGTATCGCCGCGTCGAGGAGAACGGCCGCCCGATTCTGCGCGTCGCCCTGAAGTACGACGCGGAGGGGATCCGATCGTCGGCGGGCTCGAGCGCGTCTCGCGCCCCGGCCGCCGCGTGTACGCCGCGGCCAAGGAGATTCCGGAGGTGCTGGGCGGCCTCGGCATCTCGATCGTCTCGACATCCAAGGGAATTCGCACCGGCCGCCAGGCTCGCGAGGAGCGACTGGGCGGCGAGATCCTCTGCAACATCTGGTAGGAGACGACGTGTCACGTATTGGACGGATGCCGATCGCGATCCCGAAGGGGGTCGAAGTGAAGACGGAGGGACAGGCCGTGCGGGTCAAGGGCCCGAAAGGGGACCTGACCAACCGGATCCCGCCGGGACTCGAGGTCACCGTCGAGAAGGACGAGCTCCGGATCGGCCGCGCCGGCGACGAGCCGCAGCAGCGCGCCTATCACGGCCTCCTGCGGAGCCTCCTCGCGAACGCCGTCACCGGCGTGACGAAGGGGTTTTCGAAGGACCTCGAGATCGTGGGCGTCGGCTACAAGGCCGAGGTCAAGGGGAAGGCTGTCGTCTTCTCGCTCGGATACTCGCACCCGATCGAGTTCCCGATTCCCGAGGGGATCGCCATCGCGCTCGATGCGAAGGCGGGCAAGCTCACGGTGTCCGGACCGGACCGGCAGCGGGTCGGCCAGACGGCCGCGGAGATCCGGAAGCTCCGGATCCCGGATCCCTACAAGGCCAAGGGCATCAAGTATGCGCAGGAAGTCATCCGCCGGAAGGTCGGCAAGGCGGGCGGGAAGTAAGCGATGAAGACGCAAGCGAGAGTGGAGGCGCGGCAGCGGGTCCGCGTGCGGATCCGGCAGGCGGTTCGGGGATCGGCCGAGCGGCCGCGCCTGGCCGTCTTCAAGAGCGGCAAGCACATTTACGCGCAGGTGATCGACGACGCGACGGGCGCGACGCTCGCGCACGCGTCGACGCTCGACGCCGGGCTCCGGCAGGGAGCGAAGTCGGGCGCGAACCTGGCCGGCGCCAAGCGCGTCGGGCAGCTCGTGGCCGAGCGCGCCAAGCAGAAGGGCGTCGCCAAGGTCGTGTTCGACCGCGGCGGCTACATCTACCACGGCAAGGTGAAAGCGCTGGCGGACGCCGCCCGCGAAGGCGGCCTGGAGTTCTGACGATGGGAGAGTCTCGATGAGCAGCAACCGCGGTGGGGGCCCGAGAGCGCCCCGGGAACGCGAGAAGGAACGGGACGCGCAGGGCCGGGAGCTGATCGACCGGGTCGTGCACATCAATCGCGTGACGAAGGTCGTCAAGGGCGGCAAGAATTTCTCGTTCTCGGCGCTCGTCGTCGTCGGCGACGGACAGGGCCGCGTCGGCTACGGCTCCGGCAAGGCGAAGGAAGTTCCGATGGCCATCAAGAAGGGGATCGAGATGGCCAAGAAGAACATGCGCAAGATGTCCTTGAAGGGCACGACGATCCCGCACGCCATCATCGGCCGGTACGGCGCGGGCCGCGTGCTCCTGAAGCCGGCCGCCGCCGGAACGGGCGTCATCGCGGGCGGGCCGGTGCGCGCGGTGCTCGAGTCCGTGGGCATCGCCGACATCCTGACGAAGTCGCTCCGGACGACGAACCCGCACAACGTCATCAAGGCGACGTTCGACGGATTGCGCCGTCTGAAGAACGAGGACGAGATCAGGCGCCGTCGCGGGCTCGCCGCGGCCGCGCCGGAGCCGGAGGCCGGCTCGTGATCGACGCCGAGAAGGAGCTGGCGAAACTGGCGGCGGGCGCCGCTCGGCCGGCGGCGAAGAAGTCCGCGGCCGCCAGCAAGCCCGCGGGCGCTTCCAGGGGAATCACGCTGCACCTGGTGAAGAGCGGCATCTGCACGCCGAAGGACCAGAAGGCGACGCTTCGCGGCCTCGGCCTGCGGCGCCTCGGACAGCGCGTGGTCCGGCCGGACACGCCGGCCGTGCGCGGAATGGTGCACAAGGTCCGTCACCTCGTCGAAGTCGAGAACGAAAAGAGCTAGAGCCATGGTCGAAAAGAAGACGACTCGCAAAGGCGGCGGCGCCAAGAAGGCCGCCCCGGCCGCCAAAGCCAAGAGGCCGGCCAAGGCCGCGCCGAAGAAGGCCGCTGCCGCCCCGGCGCCCCCGCCGGCCGCTCCCAAGAAAGTGAAGCCCGCCCGGCCGGCCCGCAAGGAAGTCGCGGCATCGCCCGCACGGCCCGCGCCGTTCGGGATCCACGGTCTGGCGCCCGCTCCGGGCTCGACCCACTACCGCAAGCGCGTGGGTCGCGGTCCGGGATCCGGCCACGGCAAGACGGCCGGCAAGGGGAACAAGGGACAGAAGTCCCGGACGGGCTATCGCCACCAGCGCGGCTTCGAGGGCGGCCAGATGCCGCTCCACCGCCGCGTCCCGAAGCGCGGCTTCACGAACATCTTCCGCGTCGAGTACGACATCGTGAACCTGTCCGACCTCGACCGGTTCGAGGCCGGGCAGGCCGTGAACCCCGAGACCCTGGCGGCGGCGCGTCTCTCGCGGCGCAACCGGCCCGTCAAGATCCTGGGCGACGGACAGGTCGGCAAGGCGCTGACGGTGTCGGCGCACAAGTTTTCAGCGGGGGCCCAGGCCAAGATCGAGAAGGCGGGCGGCCGCTGCGAGGTCATTCCGCGTTGAACGCCCTGCAGAGCTTCCTCAACATCTTCAACATCCCGGATCTGCGCAAGCGGATCATCTTCACGTTCCTCCTGCTCGCGGTCTACCGGCTGGGGGCGCACATCCCGACGCCGGGCATCGATCCGGGGGCGCTGCACGAGTTCTTCCGCGGCACGGCCGGCGGGGCGCTCGGTTTCCTCGACATCTTCTCGGGCGGCGCGCTGCGTCGGCTTTCCGTGTTCGCCCTCGGGATCATGCCGTACATCTCGGCGTCGATCATCCTCCAGCTCCTCACCGTCGTCTGGCCGTACCTCGAGAAGCTCTCGAAGGAGGGCGAGGTCGGCCGCAAGAAGATCACGCAGTACACGCGCTACGGCACGGTGCTGCTGTCCGTCATCCAGGCCACGGGCATCGCCTTCTGGATCGAGAAGCAGAGCCCCAACGGCGCGCGGCTCGTGCCGCATCCGGGCTGGGGCTTCCGGATGATGACGGTGCTGACGCTGACGACGGGAACCATCTTCATCATGTGGGTCGGCGAGCAGATCACCGAGCGCGGGATCGGCAACGGCATCTCGCTCATCATCTTCGCGGGCATCGTCGTCCGGATGCCGTCGGCGATCTTCGGCCTCTTCGACCAGATGCGGAGCGGGAACCTGAAGCTCCTGACGCTTCTCGCGATTCTGGTCTTCATGGTGGCGATCATCGCGGCGATCGTCTTCGTCGAGCGGGCGCAGCGGCGAATCCCCGTCCAGTACGCCAAGCGCGTCGTCGGGCGGCGGGTGTACGGCGGGCAGAACACGTATCTGCCGCTCCGCATCAACACGGGCGGCGTCATCCCGATCATCTTCGCGATCTCGATCATCCAGCTGCCGGCCTACGTGGCGCAGCTCTCGGGCGCCGACTGGATGAAGAAGGTCGCGAGCTCGCTCGGCCAGGGCCAGCCGCTCTACGTCCTGCTCTACGGCTTCGGGATCCTCTTCTTCTGCTACTTCTACACGTCGATCGTCTTCAACCCGGCCGACACCGCGGACAACATGCGCAAGTACGGCGGCTTCATCCCCGGGATCCGGCCCGGCAAGAAGACCGCCGACTACATCGACACGGTGCTGTCGCGCCTGACGATCATCGGCGCGCTCTATCTGACCCTCGTCGCGCTCCTGCCCGACTTCCTCGCGAGCGGTTTCAAGGTGCAGTCGCTGCCCTGGATCGGGCCCTGGCTCGACACGATCCTGCCGCAATTCTTCACGCAGGGCTTCAACGTGCCCTTCTACTTCGGCGGCACGTCGCTCCTGATCGTCGTCGGCGTCGCCATGGACACCGTGCAGCAGGTCGAGTCGAAGCTCGTCGAGCACCACTACACCGGGTTCCTCAAGAAGAGCCGGATCCGGGGGCGGCGCGGCTGATGCGCGTCGTGTTTCTGGGGCCCCCCGGCAGCGGGAAGGGAACCCAGGCCAGGCGGCTGGCCGAGAGGCTGGCCGTGCCGGATATCTCCACCGGAGACATCCTGCGGGACGCCGTCCGCCGCGGAACTCCGCTCGGGAAACGGGTCCAGGACGTCATGGAGCGCGGCGACCTCGTCTCCGACGAGACCATGATCGAGCTCGTTCGGGAGCGCCTGGCCGATGCGGACGCCCGGCCGGGCTGGATCCTGGATGGCTTCCCCCGGACCGTGGCGCAGGCTCTGGCTCTCGAGAAGATGCTGGCCGGAAATGGAAAGAGCCTCTCCGGTGTTGTCAATCTCTTTGTGCCGGAGTCCATCCTGGAGGAGAGGCTGAGGGGGCGCTCGGGAGCGGAGCATCGCGCCGACGACCGACCGGAAGCGGTCCGCGAGCGCCTGCTCGTCTACCACGAGAAGACCGAGCCCCTGATGCAGTTCTTCCGGGACCGGGGTCTTCTGGCCGAGGTGCCGGGAGTGGGGGAGATTTCCGAGATTTCCGATCGCATCGACCGGGCGCTCGCCGCGAGGCGCTCGCAGGGGGCCGCGTGATCACCGTCCGCGGAACGGAAGAGCTGCGCAAGCTCGAGGAGGCCTCCCGCGTCGTGCTCGAAACGCTCGAGATCGTCGAGAAGGCCGTGGCGCCCGGCGTCACGACCGCCGACCTCGACCGGATCGCGGAAGCGGAGATCCGGCGCCGGGGCGCCAAGCCGGCCTTCCTCGGATACCGGGGATACCCGAAGACCCTCTGCACGTCGATCAACGACGAGGTGGTCCACGGCATCCCGGGGCGGCGGGCGCTCGAGGACGGCGACATCGTCGGGATCGACTGCGGCGCGATCGTCGAGGGCTACTACGGAGATGCGGCGCGCACGCTCCCGGTCGGCCGGGTGGACGCCGAGCGGGAGGAGCTCCTGCGCGTCACGCGCGAGGGGCTCGAGGCCGGGATCGCGGCCGCGCGGCCGGGCGGAAGGGTCTCGGACATCGGCGCGGCGGTCGAGGCCGTCGCCCTCGCGCACGGCTACGGGGTCGTGCGGGACTTCGTCGGGCACGGGGTCGGCACGGCGCTGCACGAGGAGCCGCAGATCCCCAACTACGGGCCGGCGGGCCGCGGCGCGGTCCTCCAGGCGGGAATGGTCATCGCGATCGAGCCGATGTTCAACCTCGGCCGGGCCGAGGTGAGCGTCGACAAGGACGGCTGGACGGTGCGCACGCGCGACGGCAGCGCGTCGGCGCACTTCGAGTACACGGTGGCGATCCATCCGGAAGGCGCGATCGTCCTCGGCCGGGGCGCGCTGGCATCGGCGCCGCGGACGATGGTCTCGCGGGCGCTCGAGGCCGGGGTGGCGCGGTGAGCAAAGAGGAGGCCATCGAGGTCATGGCCACGGTCGTGGAGCCGCTGCCGAATGCGATGTTCAAGGTGGAGCTCGAGAACAAGCACCAGGTGCTGGCGCACATCTCGGGCAAGATGCGGAAGAACTTCATCCGGATCCTTCCGGGAGACAAAGTGCTCGTGGAGCTCTCGCCCTACGACCTTTCGAGGGGCCGGATCATCTACAGGTACAAGTGAGGCCGAGTCGTCAGTCTTCAGTTGGCGGTTCTCGGTTCAGGAGACCGAGGGTCGAAGACTGGAAACTGAGAACTGAAAACTGAGAACCGAGAACCACCATGAAAGTCCGGGCGTCGGTCAAGAAAATTTGCGTCAAGTGCAAGATCGTCCATCGCAAGGGCGTCGTGCGGGTGATCTGCTCGATCCCGAAGCACAAGCAGAGGCAGGGGTAGGAACATGGCACGCATCGCTGGCGTCGACCTCCCGCTCAACAAGAGGGCGGAAATCGGCCTGACCTACATCTTCGGCATCGGCCGATCGAAGGCGAACTTCATCCTCGAGAAGGCGGACGTGCGGCCCGACACCCGCGTCAAGGACCTCTCCGAGGAGGAGGTCGTCCGGATCCGCAAGGTCATCACGGACGACGTGAAGGTGGAGGGCGATCTCCGCAAGGACATCGCCATGGACATCAAGCGGCTGATGGACATCGGCTGCTACCGGGGGATGCGGCACCGGCGCAATCTTCCGGTGCGCGGACAGCGCACGCACACGAACGCGCGCACCCGCAAGGGCCCGCGCAAGCAGACGATCGCCGGCAAGAAGAAGGCGACGAAGAAATAGCGCTTCGCCGCGCAGCGGGAGAGAAACATGGCTGAACCAAGCGTCGCCTCCGCCGTCCCCGAGAAGGGCGCCAAGCCCGCCAAGGGCAAACGCCCCCGGGCCGCGAAGAAGGAAAAGAAGAGCATCCCGCACGCGATCGCGACCGTGCAGGCGTCCTTCAACAACACGATCATCGCGATCGCGGATCAGGAGGGCGGCGTGCTCGCCTGGTCGTCGGCGGGGCGCATCGGCTTCAAGGGCTCGCGCAAGGGCACGCCGTTCGCGGCGCAGCTCGCGGCGGCCAATTGCGCGGAGCAGGCCAAGGAGCACGGCGTGCGCTCGGTGGACGTTCGCGTGACCGGCCCCGGCGCCGGCCGCGAGTCGGCGATCCGGGCGCTCCAGGCCAACGGCCTCGACATCAAGTCCATCAAGGACACGACGCCGATCCCCCACAACGGGTGTCGGCCGAGGAAGCGGAGGAGAGTGTAGTTATCGGTTATCAGTTATCAGTGATCAGTTCTGGAACCGAAAACTGAAAACCGAAAACTGAAGACTCGTCTGTAAACCGGCTCACGGTTCCCGGCCGGGAGGAAGGACGTAAAAGAAACGCGGGAGCCGCGGAGGGTTTCGATGGCTCGTCACACCGAATCGGTTTGCCGGCTCTGCCGGCGCGAAGGGATGAAGCTGTTCCTGAAAGGGGACCGCTGTTTCAAGGACAAGTGCGCCATCGAGCGGCGCAACTATCCGCCGGGCCAGCACGGCCGCCGGCGGAGCAAGCTGCTCGGCTATGGGATCCAGCTTCGCGAGAAGCAGAAGGTCAAGCGCATCTACGGGCTCCTCGAGAGCCAGTTCCGGCTGACCTTCCAGCGCGCGGAGCGGCGCAAGGGCATCACGGGCTCCAACCTGCTCGAGAACCTCGAGCGGCGGCTGGACAACGTCGTCTACGCGCTGGGGTTCGCGGCCTCGCGTTCGCAGGCGCGGCAGCTCGTGCGGCACGGGCACGTGACCATCAACGGAAAGAAGGTCACGATCCCGTCCTACGGCGTCTCGAAGGGCCAGGTCGTCGCCATCAAGGAGAAGAGCCGGGCGAACGAGCAGATCAAGGCGTCCGTCGAGACGGCGCGCGCCCGCGGCGTGCCCGGCTGGCTGGATCTGTCGCCGGAGACGTTCTCCGGAACGGTCGTCGAGTTGCCCAAGCGCGAAGACATCAAGCTGCCCATCCAGGAGCAGCTGATCGTCGAGCTGTATTCGAAGTAACGACCCCGGCAAGGGAGGAGAATCCATGACGCTCTGGAAAGGATTTCAGAAACCGAAGCGACTCGAGGCCGACCTCGAGACGCTCTCGAGCACGTACGGCAAGTTTTTCGCGCAGC